>CAYWUX010000001.1:0-82965 GCA_964461525.1 uncultured Hyphomicrobiaceae bacterium
AGAACGTTCCAGATCTCCGGCAGTTCATCCAAGCTTGTCGATCTTAAAAAGCGGCCAAATCGCGTTAACCGCAATTCATCGGGCAGCAAATTTCCAGTCTCATCCCGTTCATTGTTCATTGTTCGGAATTTCACAATAGAGAATGGTTCTCCCTTCAAACCCGGTCGCTTCTGTCGGAACAAAACGGGACGCCCAAAATTATATGCGACAAGGCCAGAGATGACGGTCAAGAGCAAAAGCACCAATGGTGACAGCAGGAAAATAAAGCCTATGTCGAAGAGTCTTTTGGCAGTCATTCAAATTTCTTGTCGCATGTCGTCCGCAACGCATTTGGTAAACGGAATTATTCTCAATTGTGAGTAATCCCCAATTGCAGGGGGAAGGGCCTGTGAAAAAAATTTCACAAATTCCGAGTTCCGCTTAAATGGCCTTTCCCCCAGAAGAAGCGGGAACAGGACTCGCGAAACATAATAATGTGTGGAAAGCACATTCGGCGGAATATCCCATTGGGCGCTTTCGAATGGTTTCAATGCTTCAATATCAAAAAAATCGTCGGTTAGATAAAGGTTGTGATAAGCCGACGGAATTTCATCCAGATTAAATTCCTTACGCGCTTTATTCAGACGTGAGAGGCTTGATTGGAAAGCTTCAAGAAACAACAAATAGCCGCCATTTTTAACAACGGAGAGTATATTTTTCAGGGCCATCTTCTGATCTTCCCTGGCCAACAGATTTATAAGAACCCGTTGGCAGATAATCCCATCGAAAGTCCGCCCTCCGGAAAAATTGTTATTGCGAATATCGCCTGCAAAAAGTTCGACATTCTGATAGCTGCCTTCATCGAATCTTTTCGCCGCCAGCTCCCTTAAATCGTCAGACATTTCAACGCCGACGAACTTTATTTGCGGATAAGATTCTGCCAGAACACCCAGGGTATAGCCATTGCCACAACCGATATCTGCAATATTCAAGCCGTCACCTGTTCCGGGTTTCTCTCGATAAAGCCCTACAACGGCATCGATGAATGACCTAATGGCATCAGTCTCGGTTTTTCTCGTAATTTCATCGGCCATCGTACTTGACCAGGATAATCCCTCCTTTTTTGCGACGCTCTCATAATGTTCTTTGATGAGGTTGTCGTACTCTTTTTTCATAAGAATTATTCCCAACCTTAGTAATTCAATAGTTTTCTGTGGGGTGCGGCGGTTTATGCTGCTCCAAAGCCGATATAAATACAATTGGATTGAATTTTTGGCAATCCAAGTTATGTATGTATTCCAGTCACATTTTGACCAATCAAAGAATTATATATGTCGTCCAGACTGTTAGGACAAATCCGGTGGGGCAAACAGCAATGGAAAACAGAATATTTCTCTCTCCACCAAATTTGACAGGTCTTGAGAGAAAACTGGTTGAGGAAGCTTTCGACAGCAATTATGTCGCCCCAGTGGGGCCCATGCTGAACAGATTCGAAGAAGCGTTCTCCAGTTATGTCGGGCTTCCCTTTGCTGTCGCTGTATCATCGGGGACTGCGGCGCTACACCTGGCCTTGTTAAGTTTAGATATCGGCAGTGACCATACTGTCATTGCTCCCTCCTTTACCTTTATTGGCGGTGTTGCACCTATTTCTTATGTGAACGCTATTCCTATATTTGTCGACGTTGATCCCGAAACCTGGTGTATGGATTTAAATTGCCTCGAGTCTGCGGTTCAATACGCTCAGAACTCAGCTGGAAAACTGAAGGCCGTAATCCCTGCTGATATACTTGGACAGTGTGCACCTATCGATGAGATTACAAAAATCTGCACTGACAAAGAAATAGACGTTGTTCTCGACTCCGCAGAAAGCCTTGGTGCCCGCTACATGGACAGACCTGCGGGACAAGGAGCTCGAGCTGCTGCCTATTCCTTCAATGGCAACAAAATAATAACAACATCAGGCGGGGGCATGCTGGCAACGGACGATAAAAAAATAGCTGACCGTGCACGATATTTTTCGACAGCCGCCCGACAAAACTGCCTCCACTATGAGCATACGGAAGTCGGATATAATTACCGTCTAAGTAACATTCTTGCCGCGATTGGATTAGGACAACTTCAGCAAATCGAGCAAAAAGTCAAAAAACGCAGAAAGATTTTCAAATTATATCGAGATCTGCTATCAGACGTCCGGGGGTTGGAATGGTCGGTCGAGGGAACCCATCGGCGTCATTCGCGCTGGCTTACGACATTGTTGGTCGATTCAGAACGCTTCGGTGCAACAAAAAATGACATAATCGATGCGCTGGAAACGCAAAACATTGAAAGCCGGCCTCTTTGGAAGCCAATGCATATGCAACCTGTCTACAAGCACGCAAAAATGTTTGGAGGTCAAGTTTCGGAAAATTTATTTGAACAGGGATTATGTTTACCTTCGGGCTCGGATCTTGAGGTCTCTCAGATAGAAAAAATTTCTGACGTCATCCGATCCTGTTATCACCCTTAAATAAAGATCAATGCTTTATGCCGGATTAAACGTGAAGGCTCATTGGATTTAGTAACTTTGGCTTCGCCAACCAAGCCACCTGTCGCTGTGGAAATTGAAATAATCAATTTTTATAATAATTCAGATACCAGTCTACAAAGGCCTGAATGCCATCTTCGATTTTTGTCGTGGGGTGAAAGGCTATAGCGTTTGACAGGGCGTCAATATCGGCAAATGTCTCCGGCACATCGCCCGCCTGAAGTGGCAAAAAATTTTTTTCAGCGGTTTTGCCCAGTGATTTCTCCAGGCACTCGATGAAATACATCAAAGGAACGGGTACATTGTTGCCGATATTGTAGAGGCGGTAGGGCGCCTTGGCCGAACTGGGATTTGGATTGTTGCTGTCCCAAGTTGGATCAGGTTCCGCGATTTTATCGGTAATTTTGACAACTCCGTGGACTATGTCATCTATGTAAGTAAAATCACGCGCGTGATGACCATTGTTATAGACATCTATGGGCTTGTCGGCGAGGATATTGCGTGTGAATTTAAACAGTGCCATGTCTGGACGTCCCCAGGGACCATATACCGTGAAGAATCGCAAGCCGGTTACCGGAATTCCATACAGATGAGCATAAGTATGCGCCATCAGCTCATTGGATTTCTTGGTGGCGGCATAAAAACTCAGGGGATGGTCGACATTCTGAGATTCACGGAAAGGCATCGCGGTATTGGCGCCGTACACAGAACTAGTTGATGCAAAAACCAGATGTTTAACTGCGAAGTGACGGCACCCCTCGAGAATATTTAGAAAACCCTGAATATTGGACTCAACATATGCATAAGGATTTAATATTGAATATCTGACGCCGGCTTGGGCTGCCAAATGCACCACCTTTTCCGGCTCGGATTGTCTAAATATCTG
Organism: uncultured Hyphomicrobiaceae bacterium; assembly: GCA_964461525.1. Classification (GTDB taxonomy): domain Bacteria; phylum Pseudomonadota; class Alphaproteobacteria; order Rhizobiales; family CAYWUX01; genus CAYWUX01. The sequence goes on from CAYWUX010000001.1 coordinate 3,390, forward strand.
CTCTACAACCTTTCGATCTGCCAGATTTTCGCGATGGAATTCAAAGCTGCCAATTCCTTCAAGCCTTTTCAACCGCGCCTGCTTGATTGATATGTCGTAATAGTCGTTGACGTTATCAATTCCTATAACTTCATCACCTCGCTTGAGAAACGCGTATGTGGTGTGGAAGCCAATAAATCCCGCGCAGCCTGTAATGAGTATCTTCATGGATATAAAGGCCTTCACTGGTTATTGGGAGATACTCAAGTCCGTCCCATTTAGTCCTGAAAACACTCACCTGATAGGCTTTATAGGCTATACTGTCAACACAAGAGCGAGGGCGAAGAATCCAGAGATTGGGCGCTTATCCACAACCACAATGGTGAATACTCAGTTGTTACATATTGATTTATCAATATACCCAGGATTTTCTATGACTGACGTCTCCCTGGATTCCGACTCACGCCCGATGGCTTCTGTCTGCAATAGGAATCAAAATTAATGCAGAAATAAACAGTGTCTCAATCCACCAGGTTTGCAACAATCCGTGGCTTACAAATGCAACAACATTTGCAGACACAAATGTCGCCAGAAAGTAGGGTCTAATGGTATTCTCCAATCGATAGATTCCCAGCAAAAGATAAACCTCAAACCCCACTATTAGTAAGGCACCCAAAAATCCCAGCGCAGCCCATATTTCAATGAATGAATTGTGTGGATGCCATTTGAGATGGATATTCGGTCCGGCGAATTGCGGCATATCACGCCAAGCTTCGAACCCCCAACCAAACCAAAAGTGAGTCCTGATCAACTCTATGTAAGCCAACCAGATACTCAGTCGCGCATCTGCATCGCCTCTGTCAAAAAAGGAGCTGAGGGCTTCCAGGGATCCGAGTTGAGCGATCATGGGGACCCACCAAACAATGGACAAAACGAGCACCGGTAAGGAAACCAGGATGAATATTACCGTTATCCGTCCACAGACCGCAGCCGCGATGAACACGCAAAGTCCGCAAATGAGCGCCAATTGGGATGATTGATTATCTCCGGTTAAAATGGCGAAAACGGGAATGATAAACAGTAAATTCAACCATGGTCTGTGCCTGAAATAATCTTTGCAAAGGAGGCATACAGGCCAGGTCACGACAGATAAAAAAATTTCCGCGTGCCGGTGAAATACGGGTTCAACTAAGTTTAGTTGATTGTCTGTAACATAAAACAGAATATTGTTTGCAAAAACAACGAATCCGCAGATCAGGTTGGCCAATAAAGCAAGGAGTACAATGCTAGAAATGTCATCCGCATCAATCAAAGCCCTCAATGGAAAATAGAGTAAAATACCGATCACCAGTTTTAAATAGTTTACCGCGGCATCAGGTGTAATATGAGGGTGAAGCAGGGAGATACCGAAAACAACAACAAGTCCAATGAGAGGAATACACTCGCTCCTTCCGTTCCGGTGAAGAAATTCCGTAAATTTTTCTCGGTGAGGTATGGAAAATATAATAAGCAGGACAGCACAGATTCGTGCGATTAAAATGGGAACCGTGGTCCCAATAGGCGACACAATAAAAACAATGGGCGGTAAAACGAGAACTGATATTAATAGCAGGAAATGCAGACCACCAAAGAAATTCGATTTTTGTGTTCTCATTCCTTATGACCCCGATCCTTATGTCCCCGATCGGCTTTTTTAGGCACGTTCTTCACATATTTCTGACCGGAAGGATAATAAATGCAATTTAGAAATATCACCTTAAATTTTGAACTGGAAAGTTTACGACACGATCTTCCACATCATTTTCTGAATCATCAAATCTATTGGAATATTTCCGATACCCCTCCACATTTTTTTCCAGCAGACGCTCGATTTCAATTAAATTATGGTCAGCACAGGCCCGGGACAACTGGCTCAGCTCACTCTTGAGGTCTTTGTAAGGCAGAAAGGGTTCGATATTTTTTAATATGCGGGGATGAGCGGTTCCTACAGCATTATCGCTTATCAGCAACTCCTCTTTTATTTTTTCTCCGGGACGAAGACCGGAATATTCGATCGCAATATCGCCGTCAGGATTTTCATCATCAATGACCTGCAGACCGGATAATTCGATCATAGTGCGGGCAAGCAAGGATATTTTTACAGGCTCTCCCATATCCAGAACATAGACACCACCATTTTCGGCCAGAGTAGCTGCCTGTATGACCAGCTGAACAGCCTCCGCGATTGACATGAAATACCTTTCCATATCCCGGTGGGTGATTGTAACCGGGCCTCCTTCACTGATCTGTTTACGGAATTTCGGAACGACTGAACCTGACGAGTCGAGGACATTACCGAAACGGACCATTGCAAATGTCGTCTTTCCGAAATTTCTGTCTTCATCTCCTTTCTTATTGGCCATTGCCTGCAGTATCAGTTCGGCCAATCTCTTGCTCGCCCCCATCACATTTGTAGGCCTGACGGCTTTATCACTTGAAATCAGAATTAATTTCTCAATACCATTGCGGCAGGCGCTTTCGGCAATGACTTTGGTGCCAAAAGTATTGTTGATAATACCGGTGACCTGATTATCCTCGACAATCGGAACGTGCTTGTAGGCAGCAGCATGATATATGGTCTGAACACCATATTCCTTCAGTATACGTTCAATCAGTTTCTGATCCAGCACTGATCCCAACACAGAGTGAACATCCGGATTACGTCTTATTTCCGATGCCCCACTATCTCGTTCCGCTTTTTCAGAAATTTCACTGCTGATCTCGTAAAGAGCCGCCTCAGACTGATCCAACAGAACAAGAATTTGTGGCCCGAGTTCATAAATCTGACGCACAAGTTCTGCTCCAATCGATCCTCCTGCGCCGGTTACAAGCACAGACCGGCCGGTGACGCTGTGGGACAATAGCTCTTCCTGAGCCTTGACCGGATCCCGCCCCAGCAGATCCTCAACATCGATTGGACGGAGATCCGAAAACTGTATTCGTCCCGATGCCAGATCTTCCAGAGCAGGAAGCGTTTTTACCGCCACCTTATAATGTTTCAAAGAGTTAAAAATCTTACGAGCACTGCTTCGTTTTAAAGAAGGAATTGCCAGAAAAATTTCTTTGACACTTTCGCGCTTTATAACATCCGCCAATTGATGAGGCGGGTAGACTTTCAGTCCGTCGATCCTCTGGCGCCACAACTCCTTATTATCGTCAATAAATCCGACATTTCGATAGTTGGAATTTCCAGCCAGGGCGTGAGAGAGCTGATTTCCCGCATTGCCCGATCCATAAATTAATACATTTGTTTCCGATGCCTTATCCATCTCGTCACTGTAAAATTCCGACCGGCTTAATAACCCGCTCGCGATATTCCGGCTTGAGACGATGAGATAGCCGGATAACAGTCCAAACATAACAAGTATTGACAGTGGAAATTCCCGCGTGCCTGAAGCATAGACCCCGGCGGCCAATGCTAAAATCGCAAAAAATGTCCCCATCAAAATGCGATAAGATCCGAACTGACTGAAAAACCGTGTAACTTGTTTGTAGGATCCGAAATAATGATAGGCAAAGGCACCGAGAATTGGCGCGGCGATAAATGTCCACCCGCCTGACCATTCACTGGGCAACAGCATGCTGCCCCGTTGGACGGAAACGCTAATCCACAGGGCAACAGCCAATAAGATCAAATCATTGAATACCAGCAAAAGGCGTTTCTGCCAGCGCGGCAGAGCAAGTAGCCATGGTCTCAATTGAGACAGCCGTAACTGAAGCGTTTTAGTCACCGGTCCCCCAACAGGCTTTCAGAAGCAGATAAGCCCTAACCCAAAGACGGGCCTTTGATGATCAAATTGAATTCGGCACTTTTTGAAATTTAGATTTACGAAACACTTATTTATGATTTTAAAGTTGAATCATGGAGTACACAATAACATTGTATGGACAGATACGTCATATCCACTAATCTTGCAAATTCAAATCGGCTATCGATTTAGGTCAGGATTTGTATATTTCTGCTCCCAAGTTATTGGAATTTTGTAATGTCTACAGAACATTTTACGCATACTGACATAGAGATGGGTTCAGATCGCGGCTTTGGACTGGTTTTTGCGGCAATATTCTTATTGATCGCATTATGGCCATTGTTTTTGGGCAATTCTTTAACCATTTCCCGTTTTGCGTTTCTAATTGTTGCAATCGGTTTCGGCCTTATTTCACTTGTCCATCCGAAAGCGCTTCATCCACTTAATGTTCTCTGGTTTAAGTTCGGGATATTGTTGGGAAAAATTGTGACGCCAATAGTGATGATGTTGCTATTTGTCACAGCTTTTACGCCCGTATCTCTGATAATGCGCGCGCTCGGAAAAGACAATATGAAACTCAAATTCGACACATCTGAAAAAAGTTATTGGATACCTCGAATTGAGACAGGAACGACTCAATCCTCAATGAAAAATCAGTTTTGAATACAAGGAGTTATGATGTCTTTTATTGCGGAACTTTGGCAATTTTTAAAAATTCGAAAAAAATATTGGTTACTGCCTATTATTTTAATGTCGGTTTTGTTTGGTGGACTGATCGTATTAACCCAGGGATCGGCGGTAGCTCCCTTCATCTATACGTTGTTTTGATCCTTGACTAGAATTCTTGGCATATCTGCATTCTATCACGACAGCGCGGCGGCCCTGATCCACGATGGTGACATCATAGCCGCAGCCCAGGAAGAACGGTTTACACGAAAGAAGCATGATAACTCCTATCCTCGAAACGCCATCTCTTTTTGTCTGGATGAAGCCGGCTGTATGGTATGCGATATCGATTATGTGGTCTTCTATGAAAAACCGTTCCTAAAATTTGAACGACTTGTGGAGACATATGCAACATTTGCACCCAAGGGCTTCCAGTCCTTCAGAGTCGCAATGCCCATTTGGATAAAGGAGAAACTCTTTCAAAAAAAAATGCTCCTAAATGAACTTGCGAGCCATGAAGGTGGCTTCGAGAATCCGGAGAAACTGCTCTTTTCCGAGCATCATCTGAGTCATGCAGCGAGCGCATTTTATCCCTCTCCATTTGAACGGGCGGTCGTCCTCACTCTGGATGGTGTGGGTGAATGGGCGACGACGACGATATCCATTGGCCAGGGCAACGATCTTAAAATAAAAAAGGAAATTTATTTTCCCCATTCCCTTGGCTTGCTCTATTCCGCATTCACATACTATATCGGTTTCCGGGTAAATTCGGGTGAATACAAAGTTATGGGGTTAGCACCCTACGGGACTCCCCGATTCAAGGATCTGATTCTGGACAATCTAATCGATCTTAAGGCAGATGGTACATTCCGCATGGACATGTCCTATTTCAACTACTGCACGGGTCTTACCATGACCAGTAAAAAATTCTCCGATCTGTTCGGGGAGCCCGTGCGTCAACCTGATACGGATCCTCTGACAGACTTTCATATGGATGTAGCAGCTTCCATACAAGCCGTTACGGAAGAAGTCGTGCTGAGACTTACCCGCAGCATTCGCAGTGAATTCGGAATACCAAATCTTTGTCTCGCCGGCGGTGTGGCGTTGAACTGTGTGGCGAATGGCAGAATTCTACGTGAAAGTGGCTTCGATAATATCTGGATACAACCCGCGGCCGGTGATGCAGGGGGTGCGCTTGGGGCGGCCTATCTTGCCTGGCACCATGAACTGAATAATCCGCGTCAACCAGCCAGCAAAGATGCCATGAAAGGATCCTTTCTCGGACCGGATTTTGAACAGTCCAGTATAGAGGAACGCCTGAGAACCACAGGTGCCGTGTTCGACGTGCTAACTGAAGAAGAAATTACCGGACGTACCGCGGAAGTCCTGTCCGAGGGTTGCGCGGTCGGTTGGTTCAACGGTCGTATGGAATTCGGACCCAGAGCCCTGGGCGCCAGGTCCATTCTCGGCGATCCCAGATCTCCCGCGATGCAGAAACTTCTGAATCTCAAAGTCAAATACAGGGAATCGTTCAGACCTTTTGCGCCGTCGGTCATTCGCGAGGACGTCAGTGACTGGTTCGATTTGGACCGGGACAGCCCGTACATGCTGATTGTCGCTCAGGTCCGGAAAGATCGCCAGCTGAAGATGACTGCAGAGCAGAATAGACTGTTTGGGATCGACAAGCTGAACGTACCACGATCTCAAATTCCGTCGGTTACCCATGTCGATTATTCGGCTCGTATTCAAACGGTTCATCGAGAAACGAACCCCCGTTATCATGACCTCATCACCGCATTCAAAGAGCGGACCAATTGCCCGGTTGTCGTTAATACAAGCTTCAATATCAGGGGCGAGCCCATCGTCTGCACGCCCGAGGATGCATTTCGCTGTTTTATGGGAACGGATATCGAGTATCTGGTCGTCGGGCAGTGTTTTCTCGCCAAAGATATGCAAACCGTTGAAGCGCGCGACTACAAAGAGGAATTCGAACTCGACTGACAAATTGCCCGCATGGTGGCCAACCAACCTATCCTATTGATATGAAATATATTTTCGATTTTCATCATGTTGTGCCGCAATTAATTTTTTAAAGTGATTCCCTATCTGCGGACTTGAATGTAAGGTTCCGGCCGTTCAAATAAACAAAATATTTTGATGCTCTGCTCCTTGCGGCCAATCTATATCGAACCAATATATATCGCTATGGTATAAGCTGAATAAACGATATTTTGCAGGGCGACAAACCAGGAACATCCGGAAACATAAGGGCGGCAGGATGAATACGCGCACACTCTGTCTCGGAATTCTTTTTTTTGAAGACATGACCGGCTACGAGATCAATAAACTCGCGGCCGAAGGTCGGTTTAATCATTTCATCGAGACGAGCTATGGAGCTATTTATCCAACTCTCAATAAGCTGACCGAGGAGGGGCTTGTGTCATTGCGGCAGGAAGCAAACGATGGCAAACCCACCCGAAAAATCTACGCTCTCACAGAAACCGGCCGCGATACACTTTTTTCAGCCCTCCAGGAGGAACCCAAAGCCGACATCTTTAAGTCCGAATTCTTATTTATCTGCCTCTACAGCCATTATTTGAACAGCGGGTACGTGAACACTGTCTTGAACAAGCAGCTAACCCGCCTCAATGAAGGCTTGAATCGCCTCGGTTCTGCTTTCGAAAAATGTGAACATAAAGGCAGTAAATTTGCAATTGGATATGGCGTGGCCCTGCACCGGGCAGCCATCAATTATATCAATTCACATCGTCATCTGCTGGACGACGAAAATGAAGCTCTGCACGATAATGCAGCTGAAGCCGCCGAATAATTCGACATACGACGACCCATAAATACGACGAAGCAGCACAATGTCCGACCATAAAAAAATAAATACAGCTGTCAGGAAGCGATGGTTAAAGCCCTCTTATGTTTGGGCAGCGCTCTTTACTATTCTCATAGTAGGCTGGTTTCTATCGGGTGATCATCTGCTCGGAAAGCTAGCCCCCAAAACCTTTTCTCCCGGCCAAGACAGCCAGACTGACGCGGCAAATTCCTCCAGATCCTCAGGCGCAGGTACGGCTCACTCCAGTTCTGAAACAAAATTCCGGGTCAGAGTCCGTTCGATAGAGACCCAACCCCGGCACAACATTCTCAAACTTCGCGGTCGCACTGAAGCCATTGCCCGGGTTAATATCAAGGCTGAAACGGCAGGTGCAGTTGAAGATCTTCCCGCAGAAAAGGGCCAAAGAGTGAAGTCAGGAGAGGTCTTGTGCCAGCTTGAAATGGGCTCAAGAATGGCCGCTCTTGCACGTGCAAAAGCCCAGCTCAGTAAAGCCGCTGCCGAACTTGATGCTTCATCAAAGCTCGAGTCAAAAGGTCATGTAGGAACGTTGCGTGTCAAAGCGGATCAGGCAAATCATGACGCTGCCCGGGCTGAACTTGCTGCGGCTGAACTCGATCTCAAGCGCACCAGAATTGACGCAGCATTTTCTGGTGTCGTAGAGGATCAACCCGCCAAAGTCGGCGACTATCTGGGAATTGGCGATGTCTGCGCCACCTTGGTATCCCTCGATCCAATACTGATTGTCGGATATGTCTCAGAGCGACATATCGCTTACCTGAAATCCGGTATGACTGCCAAAGCAAGACTCGTCACCGGGGAAATTGTCGAGGGCCAGATTCGCTTCATATCAACTTCAGCACTATCATCAACGCGGACATTTCGCGTAGAGCTGGAGGTGCAAAATCCAGACGGAGAGCTCAGGGATGGCGTCACGGCCGATATCGAAATTCCATTAACTTCCACTCCTGCCCATCGTGTTTCTCCTGCTTTATTGAGCCTGAACGACAACGGTGAAATCGGAATTAAAACTGTGACTGGAGATGATATCGTTCGTTTTGTAAAAATTGACATCTTGTCAGACAGTAACGACGGTATTTGGGTGGCAGGTTTGCCGAACCCAGCCAGAATAATCACGGTTGGCCAGGAGTACGTTATCGACGGGCAGCGCGTGGAAGCTGTCGAAGTTAACGAGATCACGAACGCGGGCCATCAGCTCAACTAAAAAAAGATGAAGGCGGGTTGCCATAATGCAATGGCTTGAAACTGTAATATCACGACCAAAAACCGTTCTTACATTAATGGTGGTCATGATTCTGGCGGGTGTATTTGCTTACATTACCATACCTAAAGAGGCAAACCCGGACATTGATGTTCCGGTTTTTTATGTTTCGATCACTCATCAGGGCATCTCACCGGAAGACGCTGAGCGGCTTCTTGTAAAACCAATGGAAACCTACTTGCGCGGTCTTGAAGGTTTAAAGGAACTCAATGCCATCGCCAGCGAAGGTCATGCCGGAATTATTGCCGAGTTCAAAATTGATGTCGATCACGATGCTGCCGCTGCGGATTTGAGGGAAAAGGTCGATCAGGCCAAGAGCGAGTTGCCGGACGAAGCCGAGGAGCCGGTGGTCAACGAAATAAATATGAGCCTGTTTCCGGTTCTGGTCGTTTCTCTGTCCGGTAACGTTCCCGAGCGTACACTCTATAAGCATGCCCGCAGACTCAAGGACCAGATCGAGGCACTACCAAGTGTGCTCGAAGCGCGACTTGCCGGCCACCGCGAAGAATTGCTGGAAATCATTATCGATCCGGTCAAACTCGAGTCCTACAATATTGGCCATGCTGAACTTCTAAATGCTGTTATCACCAATAACCGGCTGGTCGCTGCCGGGCAGCTTGATACCGGGAGGGGGCGTTTCAGCATCAAGGTACCCGGACTTTTTGAAACAGCACATGACGTTTACAGTCTCCCGATCAAAACGACGGAAGACAGTGTGGTCACGTTGTCAGATGTTTCGAAAATCCACAGGACGTTCAAGGATGCGACGAATTACAGCAGATTCAACGGTAATCCCACCATTGCAATCCAGGTAATCAAACGAATAGGGGCAAATGTCGTTGAAAATAATCGCGAAGTCAGGAGGGTAACGGCCGAGTTTTCAAAGCAATGGCCGGATGCGATCGAAATCAACTACTCTCTTGATGAATCCAAGTTTATTTTCGAGGTGCTGGGCAGCCTCCAGTCCGCCATAATGACCGCGATTGCTCTGGTAATGATTATTGTGGTCGCGGCCCTCGGCATGCGTTCGGCTCTCATGGTCGGACTGGCGATTCCCACTTCATTTATGATTGGATTCCTGATCATCGACCTCATGGGAATGACAATCAACATGATGCTGATGTTCGGTATGGTGCTCACAGTCGGCATGCTTGTCGATGGCGCAATCGTCATTGTCGAATACGCAGATCGTAAAATGGCTGAAGGGCTGGACCGCAAAGGTTCCTACATTCTGGCGGCCAAAAGAATGTTCTGGCCCATCGCATCATCGACAGCCACGACCCTTGCAGCGTTCCTGCCCCTGTTGTTCTGGCCGGGTGTCTCAGGCGAGTTTATGAGCTACCTGCCCATAACCGTGATTATTGTGCTGACTGCTTCATTGATTACCGCAATGATCTTTCTGCCCGTGATCGGAGGACTTTTCGGAAAGACTAGCGCCCAGCCCCACGAAGCAGAAACCGCAAAACAACTTTCAGGCACGACGCCTTTTGACTATGACCAGCTTACTGGACTATCCGGACACTATGTCCGGATTTTGAGGACACTCATCCACCACCCCATTAAGGTGCTCATTTTCTCGTTGCTGTTGGTTTCGGCAATTGTTTACAGCTTTACTAAATTCAATAACGGTGTAGAATTTTTTGTGGATACGGAGCCAGAGCAGGCTATTGTGTTCGTTTCTGCCCGGGGCAACCTATCCGCCAATGAGCAGCTCGCCCTGGTCAAAGAAGTCGAGGCGGAACTGCTAATGGTCAAGGGCATCAAGGCCATCTTTGCGACGACCGGAAAGAGCAGTGGTGGACCCGAACTCGGCACCGGCGTTTCCGATGCCCCATCAGACCAGATCGGTCAATTCACGGTTGAACTTTCCGATTACAAAACCCGACGCAAAGGAGATGTCATTCTCGAGGAAATCCGCCACAGGACCGCAAGTCTGTCCGGTATCAAGGTTGAAGTCCGCAAACGGGAAGATGGTCCCCCAACCAGCAAGGATGTACGCTTGCAGATCACCGGCGACAATTTCCAGACGGTTGAGGCTGTAACCCGAAAAATTCACGATCACCTGTCCAATAATGTGTCCGATCTCAGGGACATAGAGGACTCCCGCCCCCTGCCGGGTATTGAATGGGTTCTCCAAGTTGATCGCAAAGAGGCCGGTAGATTCGATGCTAATATTGCCTCTGTCGGATCCGTGATACAACTTGTTACCAATGGCATCCTGGTCGGTAAGTACCGCCCCGATGACAGCGAGGATGAAATCGATATAAGAGTTCGTTTTCCCCGCGATGACCGCACTGTCAATCAACTTGATCAGTTGCGGGTTCGGACTAAATATGGTCAGGTCCCGATAGCCAATTTCGTTGAAAGGCAGGCCAAGCCGCGCGTAAGCACCATTCAGCGCATCGATGGCAAAATTGCTATGACTGTTAAGGCAAACACCGTGGCCGGAGTTCTCGGGGACACCAAAGTCCGGGAAATCAATGCCTGGCTCAAAACACAAACCTGGCCAGAAGGGATAGAATTAAAATTCCGCGGAGCGGATGAGGAACAAAAAGAAAGTGGTGTCTTCCTGGCGAAAGCGATGGTTGCCGCCCTGTTTATAATGTTTCTTATCCTGGTCACCCAGTTCAACAGCTTCTATCAGGCCATCATCACTCTTTCATCCGTAGTCCTTTCCCTCGTAGGTGTACTTTTCGGAATGATTGTCACGGGACAAACCTTTTCCATCATAATGACTGGCACGGGAGTTGTTGCACTCGCGGGTATCGTCGTGAACAATTCTATTGTCCTTATCGACACCTACAATCGTATGAAAAGCTTCGGCATAAACAAGCTCGATGCAATTCTGAGAGCCTGTGCGCAACGTTTTCGACCAGTGTTTTTGACGACAATCACAACCATATTCGGCCTGTTGCCCATGGCGCTTCAAATTAATATGGATTTCTTAACCCGTAATATTCAGATAGGCTCCATAACTTCGATCTGGTGGGTTCAACTTTCGACCGCCATCATCTTCGGGCTCGGATTTTCGACACTGCTGACACTGGTACTGACCCCCGCTCTCTTAGCACTACCGACAACTTTTTCGCAGCAGTGGAGGAAACTGTTCGGACCTCATCCACACCGGACACCGGCATGGGAAAATAATATGAAACCGGTTAAGAAAACAAAGAGCGCGTCGCTGCAAGAAGCCGCGGAATAAACCGACATTTGGTCACCTTGAGCGGCCTGTCTCGAGCGCGTTTGTCCATTTGAGTTTTTCGGTCGCCAGTCAGGCAGTTGGCGCAATGGACGGCGGCGGCAACTCAATCCGAGAACAAGTGCTTTTCCCGGAAAAAGTTGTAAATGTGATCTGCAACGTCGGAATTACCCTGTAAATTCCAATGAATATCATGGCTCCAGGTTTCCTGGTTCGCATATGTGGCTCTCAGATTGTAATAGTACAAATCGGGAGAAGCTTCGAAATGTTCGATGATCTTTCTAAACTGTCTGTGTTGTAAGTCGCCGTTGACGTCGATCAAAATAAATTTGGCTCCCAAAGATCGGACGGTGTTTGCCATTTCCATTATATTGTTTTTATGGTCCTGGACAGCTTTTTTGAACCAGGGCCTATCCATACTATCCACCAAATCTACAAGCATTAACCTGTACATATTGGTAATGACGCGGGGTGGAAAGGACGACGTTGGCGTATACTTTATCTTTACGTCGACCGGAACCGGAATGTCATTTAAAATTCCGCCCCCGCTTGAGACCAAATCGCCTTTTGATCGTAAATTATCGGAATGGGTTTTCGTTATGGGCCACTGATCAGCAGCCTCACTTTTCCTTCCAGTCAAATTCGCACTTGCATACTGGACTGTTGAAAGCATTTTCCGCAAATTGACATTCACGGAAGCAATGGCCGTCAATTCCGCCCCACTTGAAAACAACCGCTCCTTAAAGGCTCTGAATTTCCTTTCCAGAATATCCTTCCCCTCCTGAAAAAGGCGGTAGGTTGCAAGATTGTAGCGAAATTCGCGCAACAGATTAGACCATGATCCCTCTTTAAACTTTCGGAACCTCCTTTCGATTTCCTCATCCGTCCGATACACAATTTCGCCGGTTTCCAAATTCAGACTTTTCATGACACTGACCAGATATCCTGAGTAAACCGTCTTGTGAGGCATCAACACATCGTCATTAAGGTCATTGGTGTAGTACATATAGATGACCGCAGTGGGGCTCCTGCCGACTTCCGATATGACTCTCTTACCTTTATGTAACGACTGCTTCACACCAAAGCCGGATACCCCGCATTTCAGAATTAATTTATTGAGCCGTTTTTCCAGAAGTGTCGTCCACTTTCTATCCAGCGGTGCGAACCCCCAGGTAAAGCTGTCTCCAAGTGCCAATATGTATTCAGACGGAATCATCCTGTCGTAGTCAAAGCAGCCGAACCGGTTGGAAAAGATGTCGTAGCTCAACTCATCTAAATGATGTGTGACCCTGGCAGCGTTCCGTCTAATGTCGTAGCCCAGAACTTGGTCAGCCCTGTAATAATATCTTGGAGCGATATTCTTGTTCTTTGGCGGAACCGGCAGATCGAACGATCGGATAATGACTTCGGCCGCCGCAATCGTTAAAGCGATGGAGAATGTCAGTATCAGAAGGTTCTTGATGAGAATGCCTATTCTGGCTGACATGTATCTGGCTCCCACTAAAGACTGGCGATCCGAACAACGTCAGGCGCCACATGCCAGTCAAATTAACCAAGAAAGCTAGTGGCGGCTGGCCGGCGCCTCGTGGGTCGGATCGCCCTTCGCGTCACTTCCTCCGTTTTTGGCGGCGGATTTTCGGCCTCCCGCGTCTGCCCCTCTGCGGGCTTTGGGATTTCTGTGCAATTCCTGTTCTATTTGCCTGTAGCGCCAGAAACTAACCGGAATAAAAGCTAGATAAAGTAGCGTACCGAACGTCAGAGTGATATAGGGATAGGTAACCAATACCGCGATGAAAAGAACGGCAAATACAAATACCGGGAGAACATATTCCCGACCAATCTTCTGACCAATCAGTTTTCCCGAAAATGTCGGGACCCGGGAAACCATGAGGAAAGCGATTACAACCGTATAAGCGAGAATCAGAGGGGCTGTGCCGCTGATTAAAGGATAATTCAAGCCCTCAAGATAAAGCGGTAAAAGCAGAACGATCGCACCCGCCGGGGCGGGTACGCCGACAAAATAATTACCTTTCCAGATTGGCTCTTCAACTTCAAGGGCAACATTAAAACGTGCCAGGCGAAGGGCCGCGCAAAGGGAAAATAACAGGACAGCGATCCAGCCTATGCTCTTTAAATCACCGAGTGCCCAGGTGAATATGATGATACCTGGAGCAACGCCGAAATTCACGAAGTCAGCTAAACTGTCGAGTTCAGCACCAAATCTCGAAGACGCCTTCAGCAGGCGCGCAATCCGGCCATCCAGCGCATCAAGAAACGCGGCCAGTATAATCGCGGCAATGGCAATATCATAACGGTGCTCAATAGCCATCCGAATAGAAGTCAATCCGGCGCAAAGCGCGAGCAGGGTAAAAAAATTGGGAATAAGGACACGCAGGGGAACCTGCCGGGCACGCGCAAATGGGCGGGGCCTGCTACCCCTGACCGGTTTTTCAGGGTCGAACGGCGGAAATACATGGGTCATCTTCAGCACCAGGGTTCATATTTGGAAAATCATAAACTGTTTCAAGTCCATAATATCATAACAACTGTCCGAATTCGACTATCCGGAGCGGGCTTCGCGTTCCCTTTCATCAGAGTTCAAATCGGCAATGACAGTTTCACCACCGATAGCTTTTTGACCCACCGCAACAAGTACCCCCACCTCAGGTGGAAGATAAACATCCACCCGGCTGCCGAAACGAATGAGACCAAAACGCTCTCCAACACCCAGGGTGTCCCCTTCCTCTACAAATGTAACAATCCTTCGGGCAACCAGACCGGCAATCTGAACGACACCGATCTTCTCACCCGAACTGGTTTGTATGACAATTGAACGGCGCTCATTGTCCTCGCTCGCCTTGTCCAGCTCCGCATTCAGAAACAGGCCTGGCATATAGGAGGTATCCACTATCCGACCGGCGACCGGAGCCCGGTTTATATGAACGTCAAACACAGACAAGAATACCGACACCCGTTTTCGGGGCTCATCTCCCAAATCCAGTTCCTCCGGCGGCTGTACTTCCTCGATTGCCGAGATGCGCCCGTCAGCAGGACTTATAATCAGGCCCTCTCTGAGCGGCGTTACTCTGTGCGGGTCTCGAAAAAAATATGCAACGTATGACGTGGCTAAAACTCCCAGCCATCCGAGCGGATCCCAGATCAGAAACAAAATGAGTGTGGCCACAGCCCCAATCGCAACGAACTTGTGGCCGTCGCGATGGATTGGCACAAATACAGATCCAATTGTTTCCAGTAATCCATGTTTACGATCCGCCACAACGCCCTCCTCTCAAATCGACCATTTTTTGAATTGAAAGTCCCTGGATGATCGAACGTCTATAACACATTCGAGAGACATGCTAATAGTCTTCCGACGGGATAATCTCAGGATCACCGCCAAATGACCGCTGACGAGTGGCCTCGAATTCGTTTTGATCCCGCATTCCGCCAACAACAGGTATTCCCAATGCTGGATCGTTTTCAAGGGCGCTGGCCAGGAGGGTGCGCGCTTCCTCAGCTTCTTTTTGCCGGTTCCACATACTGGCATAAAGACCTTTGGATGCAATCAGATGACCATGGTTGCCGTGCTCAACAATTTTCCCATTATCAAAAACAAATATTTCATCCGCATGTACAATAGTCGATAATCTATGGGCTATCACCAATGTGGTCCTGTCTCTTGACACGCGGTCCAGAGCGTCCTGAATTTCCTTCTCCGTATGACTGTCAAGTGCCGAAGTGGCTTCGTCAAGCATCAGGATAGGCGGCCCTTTCAGAATCGTACGAGCGATGGCTACCCGCTGTTTCTCCCCCCCTGACAGCTTAAGACCCCGCTCCCCGACCAAGGTATCGAACCCCTGTGGCAGGGACTGAATAAACTCATCTATCTGGGCCAACCGGGCCGCTTCTTTAATTTCCTCTTCACTCGCATCCGGACGACCATAACGAATATTATAATAGATGGTATCGTTAAAAAGCACGGTATCCTGGGGAACCATGCCAATCGCGGCCCGAAGTGATGCCTGGGTGACATCGGCAATTGACTGTCCATCGATCAATACCTCACCGTCACTGACTTCATAAAATCTGAAAAGAATTCGCGATATGGTTGATTTACCGGCACCGGATGGGCCTACCAAAGCCACCATCTTGCCAGCCGGAACCCTGAAGCTTACGTTCCTCAAAATCGTCCGATCGTTTTCATAAGAAAAAGTCACGTTTCTGAATTCTATTGTGCCGTTACCGATGACCAATTCCCTGGCGTCAGGTTTGTCAGCGATTTCAGGTTCCAGTTCGAGAAGTGCAAACATATTCTCCAGATCAACCAGGCCCTGGCGCAGTTCCCGGTAAATCATTCCCATGAAATTTAATGGCATGTAGAGCTGGATCAAATAGGCATTGACCATCACAAAATCACCGACCGTGAATTCACCCCGTACCACGCCCCTTGCAGATAACAGCATGCACAGCGCCAGACCACTGGAATAAATCAACGCCTGACCACTGTTTAGAATTCCAAGCGAAGTGTAAGTTCTTATAGCCGCTTGCTCATATCTGGCCATGGATTCATCAAACCGGCACGCCTCAAGCTCTTCGTTGCCAAAATATTTCACTGTCTCGTAATTGAGAAGACTATCAATGGCTTTGGAATGGGCTTCTGTATCGGATCGATTGAGTTCTCTTCTGATAGCCAGACGCCATTCGCTGGCTTTCACTGTAAACCAAAGATATACACCAATAGTGCCCCCCAGAATTAACACAAACTCCCAGCCGAAAAACCACGCAAGCATCAAGGCCACCAGCACAAGTTCAATGATGGTTGGAATTCCGTGCAGGACCCCCATACGAATTATCAGCTCAATCGCTTTGGTTCCACGCTCAATGACCCGGCTCAATCCGCCTGTCCGCCGCTCAAGATGAAATCTGAGAGAGAGCGAATGTAAATGCCTGAAGGTTCGGTCCGCCAACACCCGCACGGCATTCTGTCCGACCTTGGTAAACAGGACATCGCGTATTTGCGCGAAAACAATCATCATAACGCGACCAGCCCCATACGCCAGAATGAACATAATGGGAACCAGCGTAAGCGTTACTGCGGTCTGAGAGACACTGTCATTTGCACCCGATACACTGGTCAACCAGTCCACGGCCGCTTTAAACGCGACCGGAACCAGAACCGTAACAATCTTAGAGGCCACCAATGCTGTGAGCGCCAAAATGACACGCAGTTTTAAGTCCGGCCTGTTGTTTAACCAGACGAAGGGCAATAGCATTTTCATGACCTTCATGTGGTCAGCGCGTTCATTCAGACTTTCTATGTAATGTCTGCTTTTTCGTACCATGACCCGGATTTGCCTGGATTAAATTTACTCCAATTTCAAAAATGGTTCCTGCTAAAGATACTTTAAGCTGTCATCTCTAATTCAGGAGCGGCTCTTTTAACATATGCATGTTTTGAATGATTGCATGTTTTCGAAATAAATAGTTGAGATTTCGGCGATTTTTCGACGGTTAATAACTATTTCAAGAACCACGATATGACACAGAAATCAGATTGCCACCAATCTGTTGAAACCAGCAGAATTGCTCTTGTCGTTTGATCCCGTACAGAATTTGTCAACATCAGCGGGTGCAGAAACTCTTCCAACGTCGTTTAAGCCCCCGCAGTGATCGAATCCGGCTTCGATTTACCAGACGCCCACGACGAGAATAGCGGTTACGCGCCGTTTTACTTCTCCGCTTTCGTTTATAAGAGGACTTCCCCTGTTTCCGGCTTTTGGATTTTTCCTTGTTCCCTCCAGCCTCGGCACTTCCAGTAAGGTTCTTTTGCTGGGACTTTTCGTCAGCCGGACTCCTTACCGGTTGCACGTTTTTCTCAATTGCCGCTATGTTCTTGGTTGAGTATTTTTGGACATCCGAAGGTTTATCAGCCTGTTCATATTTGTCCGGATTAGAAACCTTCCCTTCAGATTTACTTTCAGTGGTCGTTCTGATATCCGCTGTTTTTTGATCAGAAGGCTTTACGATTGCAGATTTCTCAATAATTGCAGATTTTTCAATAGTTGTACTCTTGCCTGAAATTTGCTGATCGGCTTTTTTACTCTCTCCGGCTTGGACACTGCGCGGCTCTGAGGGTTTTGATAGCCTTTCAAGATTACTTGCCGTTTCTTTTAAAGGTTCTTTATCTGTTTTTTCCGTTGATACCGGTTGCTTTGACTCGCCGGAGTCTGATTTCTGATTCTCCATGTTGTTGGCGGATTGTTCGACGGAAACCGTGCCGGCATCCCGCTCCTTTGTGGCGGGGGATGATTTGATGTTAGCAATGGTAACTGCCTTTGGCAGCCGGCGTTCCAAAAGTTTGCTCGCCAGAGCGAGGGTTTTGCCCGACTGGTCAACCTGTTCTGCCCGGATCATGTACCTTCCGGGCTTGATTACAATGTTCTTGTTAAAGTGCCAGACCCCGGAATCATCCACTTTCACGGAGCCTAATTGTTCATCATTCAAGTAGATACGTATCCGCGCTCCCGGCAGCCCCTCGCCCTCGAGTGACAGGGCACCGCTATTTTCGACGGAACGCTCATAGTCGACTGAACCGACCGAAACCAGCGGCACCGGAATTGGCTTGTTTGTGTAATTTGATTTTATTTGACTGTCCGATGATCTCTGATTGTCGGAGGTTAAAACCCGAGTCGGCCCTATTTGCCCGGATTTTTTTTTCTTCTCAATGACTGGAGTATTGGTTTTGCCGTTCGTCGAAATATTCTCCTGGAGCGGTTTTTGTTGAGGCACCCCAGATTTGTCCGTTAATTTGTTACCGACTGTTTCTGCCTGATTGGTTTCCGATCGCTGCCTATCTGCGACTGCGGTAGAAGTTGAGCTCTTGGATCTTTCCGGCTCTGAGGGTTCCATTGCGATTTTCAATTGATCAGTTTTGCCGGACTGGTCCGGCGTTGTGGATGCCTCGTCATCTATTACGGCACCAGACCCGGCCCGTTTCTCCCCTCCTGGCCCAACCGCCTGTTTGGTTTGATCATCGGCTAGACCGGACCCACTGTATGCGGTTTTAGGTGTCGATTGCTCTCTAGGCTCGTTATTTGCCCGACCGCCTGCAATTTGATCTTCGCGTTGGGTTGCCTCATTCCTTTCGTTTTTGCGATTTATTTTTTCGCTCAACGACGCCTGCTCTTTTGGGCTGTTATTATCCGTGTGGCCGTCTGTCGTTGTGATGGGCTGCCCATTACCCACGACCACGGGTCTATTCGGTATTTCCGGCTGAAGTATTCGATCCGGCTTTCCAGCTTCGGCAACCACTATTTTTGGATTTACAATTTGACCTTTGTCTATCGCTACCCGGACTTTCTGGTTTGACTCGATCGAGCGTTTGCCTTTCGGTGAAACCGAACGCACTTTCAGCTCGTTCGGACCTGATCTGAGTACATCCTCCGGTATGACAATCCATTGGCCGTCCCGGTCTGCCTTTGTTTCAGCAATTACTTTTTCACCGAGCTGAACATGAATTTTCCAACCCGGTTCAGAGCGACCAGCAATGACTGCTTCTCCCGTTGGTTTAACACGGACGACATCAAAGGATGGTACGATTGGTGGCGACTTGGATGCATTGTCCTGGCTCTCGGGCTGATTAGAGAGCTTGTTTTCTGATGAAACATTCTGATTAGTAGTTACTTGAATATCTGTCTTTTCTGTTGACGACTCACGGACCTGTTTTTCTCCGGTGTCCAATGGCAGATCCGCCCGTTTTTTCGTACTTTCCTCATTGGATGCAGTTACGTTCGGCGCGTCGATGTTTAATTTGTCGGTTGCTCTACTCGTTACCGTCGCCGGTTCATTGTTCCAGATATCCAACCTGTGCCAATTGAGAAGCACATAAATTCCAAGAGAATAGGCCACTATTACTGCCAGTATACTTAGAACAAATCTTCCACCACTCATGGGCTGTGCCCTTTCAACTCACGAACTACTCTCGGGGCATTCAATCTGGAACAAATTAACTGTAACTTTTAAACGATTTCGGATCTTTCTCTCGGTTCGATGCTCATTTTCAATCAAATTATTCAATCTGTAACAACAACATAGTACAATGCGCCTTTGGTGAATATGCAAGATAGAACGTCGCAATTTTGCCGTCCGCTAATGCTTAACATTAATTATTTGTACAAAGTGACGGAAAACCTTATTTTTATTTATCATTTTTCACCTAAAAAACAAACACATAAGGAATCATATGAATAAACAATTTAATTCGCATACTAGCTTAAGAAATGTCTGTGTCTATTGCGGTTCCGGAAAAGGAACAAATCCCAAATATGCTGAAGCCGCGCAACAACTCGGCAGAATTATGGCTCAGTCGGGAATAGGACTGGTATATGGCGGGGGCGGATTAGGACTAATGGGGAAAATTGCGCGATCAGTTTTGGACCACAATGGCCACGTTATTGGAATTATTCCGAAATTTTTGTTAGACCGTGAGAAAATGCTTCATGATGTCCAGGATCTTATCGTCACTGAAGATATGCATGACCGAAAAATGATGATGTTTAAGAAATCTGATGCTTTTGTCGCGCTTCCCGGTGGCATTGGCACACTTGAAGAGCTTGTGGAACAACTGACATGGTCACAGCTTGGGCAGCACCGAAAACCGATTGTGGTTTTGAATGTCGAAAATTTTTGGGAGCCACTAAAAAAACTTCTGAGCCACATGCGAGCTGAACAGTTTATCCGGGAGGACTTGGATTTTAGCTGTCATATCGTTGATAAAGTAGAGGATGTGCTGCCCACGATGTTCGAATATTATAGCTATGAGGATGCATTGGAAAGGGAAGGTGAAGTCATAGCGAAATTCTAAGTCCGGCCTCTGGCGTCGAACATTTTTTCATGAAATACAGTTTAAAATTTTGTTTGCCCACCGGACCTATATATAGCAAAGACAATTTCTAAACCTATTCATGTCAGGTATAGTTGAACTAATAGAAGACAACATGTGCAGGTAATTTGCAATGAGGCTGGATCCCAGCTTACAAGCAAGCATTTCACGAGGACTGGCCGATGTCCGGGCAGCAATTGCCTCAGAGTTTCAGGAACGGCCGGTTTTCGGTCATGAGCCGGATGGGCAACCAACCGCAGGTCCCTATTTGCCCCATGACCTAATTCAAACGCACAAAATGCGAAATATTATTCAGTCTATTCTGCTAATTGCCGGAATGGGGATCATTGTTTGTGTTTCGGCAGTGTTGCTTTGGGGATTACCGGGTATAGCTTTCGCTATCATTGGCATAGTACTGCTCTACCTGCTCGCTCCGCGCCTGCCTCCCGAAGCTGTCATGCGGCTTTATAGAGCACGACCCGTGGGGCACCAGCACGGCCACCAACTAATCCGTATTATTGATATTCTGGCAGATCGTGCGGAATTGCGGGTAACTCCGCGTCTCTATGTAATTCCAAGCGCAACAATGAATGCTTTCGCCACCGGCCGGACGGACAATGCGACAATTGCCGTCACTGAAGGGTTGTTGCGGCGTCTGAGCCTGAGGGAAGTCGCTGCGGTCCTCGCTCATGAGATCAGTCATATCCGCAACAGTGATCTTTGGATTATGTCGCTGGCTGACACCATGTCCAGATTAACTCAAATTCTGTGCTTTACCGGTTTATTTCTCATCATCGCCAACCTGCCTCTCATGTTGATCGGGCAAAATCCGTTTTCCTGGATCGCTGCAACGTTACTTTATCTGAGCCCCATGATATCCAGCCTTTTGCAGTTGGCCTTGTCACGCGCACGCGAGTATGACGCGGATCTTGAAGGGGCCCAGCTTACCGGTGACCCATCGGGACTTGCCTCCGCACTGACTAAACTGGAACAAAATGGCGGGCGGTTTTGGGAAGATTTCATGCCTCCGGGACGGCGTATTCCGCAACCTTCCGTACTCCGCTCACACCCTTCCATGAAAGAACGGATAAAGCGGTTGGAAAATCTAGAGGCCCGACTGCCGCCCATTTCCATTCCGGAAGCCCCGATGATAACAATGGTTGGTTATGGTCCGGCTTCACTGCATCCGCGATATCACTGGTCATGGCCTGGGATCTGGTATTAGAAACCACGATCAGAATACGATTCGAATCGAAACTGGGAATTTGTTTATCCGGAAATGTCTTGCGGCTAAAACCTAAATAGCCTTCATAACGCTATTGACCATCTGATCCAATTGATAGCGTTCAGTGGCAATCCGCCCGAAAGAACGCAGCCCCATTTGGCTCATTGCCAAATAGCTGCCGATTTCTTCAGCATTGCTGTCAGCGGAAAATTCCCCCCGGCGCTGGCCTTCTCTCACTGTATTCGTGAAGGCGTCTGTAATCCGGGAGACTCCCCGCTCAATATGCTTGGCTGCCTCAGGATCATGCGGGAGCACCTCAATAGCGCTGTTATGCAAAAGACATCCTCGGCGGTCTCCATGCTCCATAATATCTTCAACGATGCCCTCAAATGCCTTACGAATCCCGTCCTTGGCGCTAAACGAACTTGACAATCGCTGCGTCAACCGGTCTTCGGCTTTCTTTGAGTAGTGGTCGATCGCGGCCAGGAACAGTTCGTGTTTGGTGCCAAAACTGTTGTAAAGACTCGACTTTGAAAGATTCATTGCTTTCAGCAGATCCATTAACGATGCCGCCTCATAACCTTTCTCCCGAAATGTTTCGACTGCGCTATCCAATGCCACCACTTCATCGAATTCTCGCGGGCGTGCCATGATAATCTCTCCTGACTTTTAGCTACTGATTAAATGATCGACCTTTGATGTCTGCTGACCACTTGCCATTAATATAGTGATTCGATCATCAGTGGTCCAAAAACATTTTATGTCAAATTGCGCGATGTACGCGCAAGTGGCGAATTTAAGCGGAGTGGGGGCGGTCGAAACTAAAAATACTAAATTTTATCGAATAAATTAAAAATAGATTTACGATTCTCAATTCTATCTAAATAATTTTTCCGTATTAATTTTCTTTATTTCAAATAAAAATCAGGAATATCATAATAATATATATTCTAAGCTGTTAATAAATTCGGTTCACACAGTTATTTACCCAGATATACTGAGTGCAACTTTCTGGCGTCCGACAACCCAATATTGCAGCCAAAATGTCGCATTCTTCCAGATTTACATGTGCATTTCGAATGTAAACAGACATTTTTTGTGACATCAGAAAATCAAACCTAATGGGCGGAAGCGTGATCGCGAAAAAGTTTGTAATTAATTGAATCAATGAGGGCTTCGAATGAGGCATCGACGATATTCGGAGAAACCCCAACAGTGAACCATCGATTACGGTCCCGGTCCATACTTTCCACCAGAACCCGGGTTATTGCATCGGTTCCCCCAGTCAGAATTCGCACCTTATAGTCAACGAGTTCAATATCCTCAATATATTCCTGAAACCTGCCAAGATCCTTTCTGAGCGCCATATCAAGGGCGTTGATCGGTCCGTTGCCTTCCCCGACAGACATCACAACTTCATCATCCACATTAACCTTGACTGTAGCTTCAGACACCGTTACCAGCTCTCCAACAGCATTGTGCCGACGTTCGACAAGTACTCTGAAACTGTCGACGTCAAAAAATTTGGGAACGCTTCCCAACATGCGGCGAGCCATCAGTTCGAAGGATGCATCCGCCCCTTCATAAGCATAGCCCAGTGCTTGACGTTGTTTCACTTCCTCCAAAAGGCGGTCAATTCCCGGGTCATTTTTGGCTACATCAATGTTGAAGCGTTCAAGTTCCGACAAGATATTAGAACGACCTGCCTGTTCGGATACATGGACCTTCCGTCGATTGCCGACGGCTTCCGGATCCACATGCTCATAGGTTTTGGGATCCTTGAGAATGGCTGAGGCGTGAATACCTGCTTTGGTGGCAAACGCCGCAGCTCCAACATACGGAGCATAAAGATCGGGTGTCCGGTTGAGAACCTCATCAAGGACACGGGAAATGTGGGTTATCTGCCGTAACTTTTCTGGGGTCACACCGATTTCAAATCTGTCTGCATATTCCGACTTTAACAAAAGAGTCGGGATCAGGGAAATAAGATTCGCATTTCCGCAACGTTCGCCAAGTCCGTTCAGTGTACCCTGTAACTGACGGGCGCCCGCTCTAAGTGCTGCCAGCGTATTCGCTACGGCATTTTCCGTATCATTGTGCGCATGTATCCCGAGATGATCTCCGGGTATCACCTTGGCAACTTCGGTAACGATGGTTTCAATCTCTTCGGGCAAGGTTCCGCCGTTGGTATCACAAAGTATGACCCAGCGCGCGCCCGCATCATAGGCGGATCTGGCACAGTCGAGAGCATATTCGGGATTGGACTTGTACCCGTCAAAAAAGTGCTCGCAATCGAGCATGGGTTCCCGGCCATGGTCCTTGATGGCGACTATGGATTGACTTATCGATTCCAGATTTTCATCGTTGGCAATCTGCAATGCAACCCGGACGTGATAGTCCCAGCTTTTTGCGACACAGCAAATCGCATCTGCCTCCGATTGCAGGATTGCCCGGAATCCCGGGTCATTAGACACAGAACGGCCGGCACGTTTTGTCATGCCAAAGGCGGTAAATGTTGCGTTTTTATATTGGCGTCGACGTGAAAACAAATCGGTATCCGTCGGGTTAGCACCGGGATAGCCACCTTCAATATAGTCGATACCCAGACTATCCAGCGACCGGGCAATCAGGATCTTGTCCTCAACAGAGAAGTCAACCCCATGAGCCTGCGCTCCATCACGCAGGGTCGTATCAAACAAGTAAACCCGTTCCTTGGTCATCTTAACTCCCGGTGGCAATATTGATTATTTGCTCCATACCATCTCACAAACCCTACAGTATTCAGGGTTTCAGTTCCCACGTCGTTCCATCTGCGCCATCCTTGATAGTCACACCCATCTTGTTAAGAACGTCGCGAATTCGATCCGCATCATCCCAATCTTTATTTTCCCGTGCGATTTCCCGGGCCGCGATCAGCTTTTCGATTTCCTGCTCATCGATCTCTCTCCCTGCAGGCCGCCACGAGGCCCAGGTTTCAGCTGTCTGACAGAGAATACCAAGAAAAATTCCACATGCCTTTAAAGCACCCGCAGCTTTTTGATCACCACCGGCATACCGGTTTTTCAACTGATGCATTGCGGCAATCGCTTTTGGCGTATTGAGGTCGTCACTGAGAACTTCAACAAAGTTTTCCGGCAGTATCTTATCGGCTTCGCAGTCAGCGCATATACTGTACCACTGGTCCAGCGTTCTGCGTGCCTCAAGAAGTGATTTGGTGGTCCAGTTTATGGGCTGGCGATAATGTGTGATCAGCATTGCCAATCTGACGGCCTCACCGGGAGC
The DNA here is from genome assembly GCA_964461525.1 of uncultured Hyphomicrobiaceae bacterium. Classification (GTDB taxonomy): domain Bacteria; phylum Pseudomonadota; class Alphaproteobacteria; order Rhizobiales; family CAYWUX01; genus CAYWUX01. Next base: position 28,534 of record CAYWUX010000001.1, read on the forward strand.
CTTCTTCAGAACATCGTGAATGGTAATAAAATTGCCGAGAGATTTTGACATCTTCTGACCTTCAACCTGAAGGTAACCATTATGCATCCAGACCTGGGCCATAATGTCAGTTGCATGGGCAGAACAGCTTTGCGCAATTTCATTTTCGTGATGAGGAAACACAAGATCTATACCGCCACCATGTATGTCAAACGTATTACCCAGATGGACTGCGGACATCGCCGAACACTCGACATGCCATCCTGGCCGTCCCCAGCCCCACGGGCTTTCCCAACCCGGCTCCTCCCCTGAAGATGGTTTCCAAAGCACGAAATCCATCGGATTTTTCTTGTAAGGCGCAACTTCTACCCGGGCACCGGCAATCATTTCATCAACGGAACGCCCGGACAGTTGGCCATATTTCTTCATCGACGACACATCAAACAACACATGTCCTTCTTCTGCATAGGCAAACTTGTTTTCTACAAGCGTTTCAATGAGCGCAATCATCTGGGGTATATGTTCGGTTGCCCTGGGCTCAATGTCGGGCCTGAGCGCCCCGAGCATATCAACATCTTCGTGAAATTGCGCCAGTGTCGAGTTTGTAAGTTCCCGGATCGAAATCTTTTCCTCAGTCGCGCGGGCATTTATCTTGTCATCGACGTCGGTAATGTTTCGTACATAAGTCACATGCTCGGGCCCATAGATATGACGCAATAGCCGGTAAAGCACGTCAAATACGAGTATCGGCCTCGCATTTCCAATATGAGCAAAGTCATAAACCGTGGGGCCGCAAACATACATTCTAACATTCGAACTATCGAATGGGACAAATTCTGACTTCTCGCGGGTAAGAGTATTATAGAGTGTGATTGTCACAAATGTCTCTTTCCTGCCATTTGGCGGGGCCTCAAACTCTAGCTCGAAAATTTGAATAGATGGCCTCGCCAGTAAATTCTAAACCGTAATAGCGAATTGCGGGATTTCATTACTCGAGCAAATATTAGCCGGACAAACATTAATTGTCTGTTTGCATGCCATGAGAACCATGGAGCCGTTTATGGGGGCTTTTCCGCCACCCGTCAACTCAAAGAGTTCTGCTACGAGCGTCAAAATGCACGGTTTAGATACCTTTTATGAAGTAAATTCTGAATAAATTCAGGCAAACCTGCCTGTAGCAATGAGTTGTTAGGAAATTATTGAAATTCGTTCATAAATTGATAGGTGATTCAAACTAAGGTTTGGCAATGAAACAACTTGACTATCGAGCCCGAACCGACGATACACCCGATTAAATCAAAATTGCGCCTCAATGTTACCATATTTTAGAGTGGCCAGAATTTTAATCTATGACGACCGAAATCGTGAATTACTGGCTGCACCAAATTGAGATATTCAAATCCGTTTGGCATTAGGTCTGAGTATAACTTTTAAACCAACAATTTAATGGGATATATAAAATAGGCCGATGGGTGCGACTAAAAGAAAATCCGGGAACAACTCGTTAGTTCAGCTTGCCAGAACGGCGTTCATTTCGGTGTTAACGATCGCAATATTAGTTCCGGCGGCAGCGCAAGCTCCATTTTCCCAGCGAGAGCAGTATTGTTTTGAGCTGGAACGACAACTTGCCCGGGACTGGAGCCCAAAATCCCAAGCGCGGGAACAGATCCCGCAACTGAAAGAAGAAATCCGAAACTATGACAGGATCTATCACAAGGCGCGTTTACATGCAGACCGGTTAAACTGCTATCAAAGCAATTTTCTATTCGGAACATCATTGAGGAAGACCCAAAGCTGCATTGACATTGACAGGGAAATCAGAGAAGTCCGCCAAAAGCTCCAGCAATTGAATTCAGCCTATCAGTCTTTGGTTCAGCCAGGACGCCGCCGGGCTCGTCAGGATGAAATTATACAGGAACTTTCCAGATATAATTGTGGAGAGCAGTACGTAAGAGAAGCCCGCAAACGATCCTTCAACAATAACCCGTTCAGTTTTTTCGGTGACTCTTTTTTCGGTACGCAGCCTCAATATACAAGGCCTCGGCATGGAGCAGAGCGCTTGCCATTTTCAACTTATCGCACCCTGTGCGTCAGGGAATGCGACGGCTATTACTATCCTGTAAGCTTTTCAACATTCCCCAGCCAGTTTGACCGCGACGCCAATCTCTGCCAATCGCGATGTGCCGCTCCCGCACAACTTTATGTGTATCAGAACCCGGGGGAAGATGTACAACAAATGGTAACCTTGGGAGGGCAGCCCTATAGCGACCACCCTAATGCCTGGAAGTATCGCAAGATATTCGTAAAGGGTTGTTCGTGCAAACAGACAGAATATGATCCGGTCGAAATCGAAAAAAGCGCTTCCAGAAAATCCGAATTCGTGGATCCCGACCACCAGTCGAGCACCCGGCAATTTGCCACGAGCGAGCCAACTGACCCATAGAAGTAGATTGTGGCTTATTTGACAATGGCAAATCACGTGGCGCTAATATTGTGATAACCTTTTAAAATAAATAGCTAATTCAATGACACAAAAGTGTGACATTGATGTTGCAGTTTAATCCCAAAATTGATGGGGGATAATCTGCAGCCGAATTTTCGACGTATTTCTAACATCTATGGGACACCAAAGCGACTTGCCGAACTGGACCAGCTATAATGGATAGGTTGTCGAAATCAGAATTTCTGAAAACTGTCACTTTCAGGCCGGTGACATTGGATGATCTTTCGTCCATACGGTATGTTCATATGACATCTTTTCGGATTCTCGGCGCGGAACATCATTCGCCAGACGAAATTCAGGCGCATGTGGATGACATGATACATGCGGACTATTTCGAGGAAATTCTCACGTGCGATTTGTATTGCGCTCAGGTTGAAGAGGAGATCGTCGGTACAGGTGGCTGGTGCCCGGCTGACGATAGCGGATCGACCGCAAGAATTCGAAAAGTCTTCGTGAGACCGTTGTTTACAAATGTCGGTATCGGACGGACACTGGTCCAACTTGCAGAGAACCGCGCCAAAATGGCCGGCTTTGAAAATTTTTCGGTCCGAGCCAATATTAACGCCGTCTCGTTTTACGAAGGTCTGGACTTCGAAATATCCTCCTACGGAGTCATGCCGACCCGCTCTGGAATCGATTTACCCGTCGCTTTTATGCGAAAGAGGCGCAGCGACGATCCTTCAAATAGCAAGTCAAAGAAAATGCTAACGCCGGTCTCCCGAGACGGCTGGTGGTCGCATTAAACGCAAAATTGTCAAACCAATCAATTGTATGATGCCGAGATGTGCGAATGCCAACCACCATCCCAGCGGCGTCTCGCCGCCGCCGAGATCCAAGAAAAACCCGAAAACCAAGGGCCCAAGAATTGCTCCCGTAAACCCAAGAGTAGAGTGCAGGGCCATTGTTGCACCACGATAACCCGGTTCAGCATTGCCGACTGCACCGGCAGTCAATGATCCGGAATCCATTATGACTGTAATGCCATGGAGTAGACAGAAAAACACCACCACACTGTAAGAGAATTGGGCGCTCAATCCGATGGAAAAGCAGACCAGCGCGGAACCCGCCAATACCATCGAAATGAATTTCAATCGGCCCAACCTGATTGCCGCTTCATTGCCAAAGATGCTGGAAGGTACCCCTAAAATTGTTAACAGGGCGGCAACAACCGAGGGTACCAGCAAGCTGATGTCCGCGCTATGCCTGGTTGCAGCATAAGCAAGGAATGCAACCACCCAGGTTCGCAGCCCGAACAATTCCCAACAATGGGCCGCATATCCAAGACTGTATGCAAGAGCTGCACGATTTCTGAGTACAGGTCGAAAATCAAGGAGTTTCGTTTGGGCGACATTAAGGTTCTCCTGGTCCGCCTTGGGGAGAAAAATCCATACGATAACAGCAGAGACCAATGCTGCTATCCCCGCGCCTGTAAATGAAACCGGCCAGCCGTACAATTGACCGACAAATTCGCTGAACGGATAGGAAATGGCCGCACCAAATCCAAAACTTGCGGTATAGTAAGCGCTAGCGCGGGATTGATATCTGTCATCGACATGGTCGACCAGACCTTTAAGGCCTGGCATGTAGGTTCCTGCCAGACCGGCACCTGCAATAGCGTGGAAAATAAGCGCTGTCGTAAGATTATTTGCCAGAAGTCCAAATGAGGTGCACCCCAGCATCAGCAGGGCTGACCCGACAACATAGATTCGCTTCGGATCGACACGATCCGTCAGACTGGTCAATACTGGTACACAGATGGTGTAACCGACAAAATAAGCTGCTCCGATCCACCCTGCCTCTGTATTGTTCAATCCCCATAATGCCCTCAATTCAGTAAGCTGTGCAGCATAAACAGAAATAGACAGCATGGTCAGCAGCTGAACAAAACACATGGTTCCGATAAGCGCCCTATCGGACAGCCGTTTGCTCATCAAACTTTTTCTCGGTAGCTGTTGGTGATGGGATAGCGCCTGTCTCTCCCGAAATTCTTTTCGGTAACTTTTACGCCCGGAGCAGCCTGTCGACGTTTGTACTCCGCGATGTAAAGAAGTCGCTCAATTTTTTTCACGATCTCAGCATCGTGCCCGCGAGAAATGATCTCCCGCAAAGGCATTTCCTGCTCAATCATACACTGCAATATATCATCCAGGACATCATAAGGCGGCAGCGAATCCTGATCAGTCTGATTTTCCCTGAGCTCAGCGGTGGGAGCTTTCGTGATGATATTTTCAGGAATGACCACACCTTCAGGTCCAAGGCACTGACTTGGACGCAGCATATTTCGGAATTTCGCAAGTTGGTAAACACGTGATTTATAAAGGTCTTTTATCGGATTAAATCCCCCGTTCATGTCGCCATAGAGCGTCGCATAACCCACCGATACCTCGGATTTGTTTCCAGTTGTTACAACCATCGGACCAAATTTGTTGGAGATCGCCATTAGCAAAGTACCGCGCACCCGTGATTGTATGTTCTCTTCGGTGGTATCTTCCGGCAGATTATCGAATAAGCTGCCAAGGCTTGCCAGGAACCCCTCAACAGGGTCCGAGATCGGCACAACGTCATACCTGACATCAAGCGCTTTTGCGCAGGACGCGGCATCATCAAGACTTTCTCCACTGGTATATCGGTAGGGTAGCATTATGCAGTGCACCCGGTCCTTGCCCAGCGCATCGACGGCCATGGCAGCGCACAGTGCAGAATCAATTCCGCCGGAAAGGCCGAGAACAACGCCAGGAAATCCGTTCTTATTCACGTAGTCCCGAAGACCGATGACGCAGGCGAGATAATCGGCGCATTCAGGCCCCTCAAGTGTATTTAGCTCACTTCTGGCACAACTCCATTCGTCATTGCTCCGCCGCCAGTGGCTCAATGTCATCGCTTCATCCCAGGATGGCATTTGCAAGGCGAGGCCTCCGCGCGTGTTCAATACAAATGATGCGCCATCGAAAGCCAGCTCGTCCTGGCCGCCGACCTGGTTCACGTAGAGCATCGGCAAACCAGTCTCAGTTACCCTGGATACGGCTTCCATCATTCGATTTTCACGCTTTCCCCTGGCATAGGGAGATCCGTTTGGGACGATCAGCAGTTCCGCTCCGGTTTCCTTCAGGCATTCGCATACGTCTTCGACCCAGATATCCTCGCAGATTGGAATTCCAAGTCGAATTCCCCTGAAATTGACGGGTCCCGGCATCGGGCCGGCTCTGAAAACCCGCTTTTCATCAAACACGCCATAATTGGGCAATATGGCTTTGTATCTGACGGCGTTGATTTCACCTCCGTCCAGCAAAACCACAGCATTATACACATTGTCGTTCTCGCGCCAGGGAACACCAACTATTAAACCCGGCCCGCCGGCAGCCGTTTCACTCGCCAGTCCTTCCACAGCATTTTTGGCCTGCTCCAGAAATGCCGGTTTTAACACCAGATCCTCCGGCGGGTATCCCGTGAGAAACAGCTCCGTGAAAACGACCAGATCGGCGCCGACATCTTGTGCCAGTTGGCGGACCTGACGAATTTTCCCCGCATTTCCAGCAATATCACCAACCGTAGGGTTGTACTGGGCAAGAGCGATTCGCATATCATTTTCAATTTCTTTTGACATTCCACTCCCCGATCACCTGTTCAGCTGGGTTTAGAAATTGCATTAAAAAGAAGGACTTCCTATCAGTATCCACGACCCTTCATTGGAAGCAAGACGCAGTATCGGATATTCTTTATGATGCATTTTGATTCCTTTGGTCCGGGAGATTTTACGATGAGAGATTTCGCACATCTGGTGTATATTGTGCAACCCCGCCTTTGGCCAGTGGTGGCCCTGGTGTTCACAGCCGGCATTTTTACCGTTGCAGGACCGCTATCCGCAGAAAGTCAACATGCCGGACGCTGGATTACGAACTATGGAAAGATGAGCCTTTATGATGCCGGCGACAATTTGATAACCGGGAACTATTTTCATAAAGGCGATCCAGCGCAGATTTATGCAGCACAAAAACATCGCCACGTCTATGAAGGTGTTTGGATACAGAAGACTTCGGAAGTATCGTGCAAGGAGCAGGCAAAAGGATCATCACACTGGGGACGTGTGCGCTTCCTCTTCACCGGGTTTAAATTTTTCGCACTCTGGAACTATTGCGACCGGGCGCTGGTTCGCGAGCCCAACCGACTTTGGGAGGGAATCCTGAAAGCCACATTCAAAGGTGACAGCGAAGTTCTCGTTCTAAAAGAGGACCGGCCTCCCCGCCTGAAAACTCACGAAATATTTGAAAAACTTATAGCCAACTCAGACCGATCGGAAAGTGATATTCTACTGGATCTCAGGTCTAAAATCATTCAGCAAACCGAGCTGTTGAAATCTCTTTCGCCTTCAACACCTTAATAAAATCAGTTGGATAGATTTTTGAAACTTGCGTGTTTTCCGCGCCGTTTTCGATCTTGGCTAATCGGTCTTCCGTGTGGGCACCGTCAAGCAGAATGAATTTCAACCGCATTTGTCAGCGATCGAATCGTACACACGCATTCCAGTAGTAAATTACTTCTCCAGAACTTTTTATTCGGGGCAACCCGGATCAAAAACCCGTGGCGACATCAGATACGCCAGAGAATAGGTATTGATTCGGGCGTTCTTTTTTCAGCCGCTCAGCAATAATGAATGCAAGTTCCAGAGATTGATCCGCGTTCAGCCTGGGGTCGCAGACTGTATGGTAGCGATCCGACAGATCAGTTTCCGAGACCGATCTGGCTCCACCCGTACACTCCGTTACATTTTGCCCGGTCATTTCCACATGAACGCCACCGGGATAAGTGCCCTCTGCTCTATGCACATCAAAGAATAGTTCGACTTCATTCAAAATGCGCTCAAAGGGACGGGTTTTATAACCATTCTCCGCCTTTATGGTATTGCCGTGCATGGGATCGCAAGACCACACCACCAGTTTACCCTCTCTTTCAACGGTCCGGATCAGCTTCGGCAGCTTTTCTCTGACAAGATCCATTCCGAAGCGGCAGATCAGGGTGATACGTCCCGGTTCGTTGTTTGGATTGATGATATCTAGTAACCGGATCAGCACTTCGGGGTCCAAGCCTGGACCACACTTTATTCCAATCGGATTATTGATGCCTCGGGCGAATTCCACATGAGCGTGATCAGGCTGTCTTGTTCGGTCCCCAATCCACAACATATGACCGGACGTATCATACCATTGGCCCGATGTTGAATCGATGCGGGTCATTGCCTGTTCATAACCCAGAAGCAGAGCCTCATGGCTGGTGTAAAAATTCGTAGAGCGCAAACGTGTTGTGTTTTCCACGGTAATTCCGCATGAACGCATAAAACTGAGACTCTCGGTAATCCGGTCCGCCAGTTCCTGATATCGATGACCAACCGGGCTATCCTGAATAAAACCGAGATTCCACTGATGAACGTGCTCAAGATTCGCATATCCGCCCTGAGCAAAGGCCCGTAACAGGTTAAGTGTTGCCGCAGATTGACGGTAGGCAGCGATCTGACGTTCCGCGTCCGGTCGGCGCGACTTTTCCGAAAATTCGATATCATTGATGATATCGCCACGATAGCTGGGAAGGGTAACGTCATTATGGGTCTCGCTGGGAGAGGACCGGGGTTTGGCAAACTGTCCGGCAATTCGCCCGACTTTTACAACCGGACAACCGCCTGCAAACGTCAGCACCACAGCCATCTGGAGAAATACACGAAATAAATCCCTTATGTTATCCGGGTGATGTTCAAGAAAACTCTCAGCGCAATCGCCGCCTTGCAGCAGAAATGCCTCGCCTTTGCAGACTTCAGCCAGACCCTGCTTGAGCGACCGCGCCTCACCTGCAAAAACCAGGGGCGGAAAAGTTGAAAGCCGCTCCTCAACTTTTGCAAGACTTTCCAGATCCGTGTATTCCGGAACCTGAACAATGGGAAATGAACGCCAGCTCGACGGAGACCACGACGCCGTCATGAGAACACCTCTCGATTATACAGTGGACTTCCCCTTATACTTCAAAGAGAAATATTTACTGTATCAAGTTTAAATAGAATCGACCTGAAATACGTACCTTTCAAAAATCCGCGAAACAAGTCTGACTATCATCAAGTCAGACTATCATATAGGACATTGCCAAGTTAAAGGCCAGCATTTAGCAAAATTCTCGCAAGCCGCTATCTGATTGTAAAAATGATCAAAAAAATGAAGAAAAAGATTATTTTTTTCTTCGGTGAGTAAAGTACCGCACGATTGCCCGTCTACTGGTTTCAACAAAACTGACGCGCCCAAAATTATTACGCAGGCTTCTTTTTTCCTATCTTCATCAAATGGTTTGTGTCAAGATTCCTGGTATTATGATTCCTGAACCGAGCTTTACTATTGGTATTGAAGAGGAATATCTTCTTGTCGACAAGGAAACCCGAGACCTTGCCAACCAACGCACGGAAAAGGTTCTCGCCGCCTGCCAGGAACGGCTGGGCGACCAGGTTGGACCGGAATTCCTGAAATCACAGATTGAAATCGGAACGCGTGTCTGCTCATCAGTCGCGGAGGTCCGAACAGATCTGGCGAGGTTAAGGCACAATATTATCGAGATTTCCGACACCCATGGATTGGCGCCGATTGCTGCATCAACGCACCCTTTCGCAACCTGGCAGGAACAGCACCATACAGAAAGAGAACGCTATGTCGCTCTGGCGCAGGATCTGCAAGGTGTGGGGCGGCGACTTGTCATTTGTGGCATGCATATACATGTGGGAATTGAAGATGACGCCTTGCGCATCGATATTCTTAATCAAGCCCGATATTTCCTGCCCCATCTTCTCGCTTTGTCGACATCTTCTCCGTTCTGGCAGGGACAGAATTCGGGACTGAAGTCTTACCGTCTTTCTGTATTTGATGGCCTTCCGCGAACGGGCATGCCCCAGTTCTTTTCCAGTTTCGGCGAATACAGAAGAACAGTAAATACCCTGATCAATGCGGATATTATTGAAGACGCGACAAAAATCTGGTGGGATCTTCGCCCATCTGCCCGCTTTCCCACGCTGGAAATGCGGATCACTGATGTATGTCCGCTGCTTGACGACGCGATCGCTGTCGCCGCAACGTATATTTGTATTTGCCGCATGCTCTATCGACTGCGGCGCAATAACCAACGGTGGCGCACCTATCCCGTTTTTCTGTTGAACGAAAACCGCTGGAGGGCCCAGCGCTACGGTATGGAAAAAGGACTGATTGATTTCGGAAAAGGAGAAATAATCGCCTTTGACAAGCTTCTTGGCGAACTTTTTGAGCTGATCGAGGAAGATATCGACTATTTTGATTGCCAAAAGGAAGTTCATCATTGTCTGGAAATTTTTCAGCGCGGAACCAGCGCTGACCGCCAGCTCGAAGCCTATCACGCTTTCTTGGAAGCTGAAAACGATCACAATTCTGCTTTAATGCAGATTGTCGACCAACTCATCGGGGAAACCAGGGTTGGAACAGAAATTTGAGGACACCAAGCTCATTCAAAGCCCGTGTGTTTAAAACAACTCCGGCCCGCGCCAAAAACCTGTTCTAAATCGTGATACTCGCTCCACCATCGATTGTTATTCCGGCGCCGGTAATGAATGACGCCTCGTCAGAAGCCAGAAACACGGCAGCGTTGGCGATATCCTCCGCAGAACCAAAACGGTTAAGTGGCGTTCGCTCAATAATCTGCTTAGAAATCACCGGGTTTTTGGTAAACCGCTTCGTCAGTTCGGTATCAATAAATCCTGGTAATAGATAATTAACACGAATGCCGAACGGCGCGTATTCAAGGGCCAGGGCCCTGGAAAGGGATGAAACTCCTCCCTTGGTTGTGGCATATAAAGAAAGCTGACGCACATGATGCTCAGCCATAATTGATGATAGATTAATAATGCAGGCATTACCTGAGGCTTTCAGCAGATCAAATCCGTCTCGAGCGCAACGAACTACGCCCCGGAGGTTGACGGCAAAAACCTGCTCGACCGTTTCTTCATCGGCATGACGAAAATCCGTGCGGATATGGATGCCTGCATTGTTAACCAGCAGATCCAGCTTCTGATGACGTTTGTCAACAGCGGCAAACATTTGTTTCACCTGTTCTGGACTGGTCACATCAGTTTGGATGGCAAATGCCGTGCCACCTGAAGCGTTAATCTCCTCAGCCGCCCTGTCGGCTGACTGGGCACTAATATCCGTTATGTAGACAATAGCTCCCTCACTGGCAAAAGTGCGCGCAATGGCATGTCCTATTCCCTGGCCAGCACCGGTAACCAGTGCCACTTTATCATTTAGACGGTTCATTTGATGTTATTCCAACAATTGAAGAGATTCGAATTGAGATTCCGGAAATTTGCAAAGTAACCCAAAATGATCGCCCTGGTTCATTACGCTGCCTCCGCCGGTTGCCATTTCTGTCTCATGGTTACCAGCTCTTCTCCGGCACTTGGATGGAGGGCCATCGTTGCGTCAAAATCAGACTTGGTCGCCCCCATTCTTATCGCAACAGCCGCCATTTGGACGATCTCGGCACCATCGGGGCCGAGGATATGACAACCAAGGACCCTTCCGCTTGCCTGATCGATTATCAGCTTCATGAGCATGAACTCGTCGCGGCCGGAAATCGTGTATTTCATGGGCCGGAACCGGCTCTTATAAACGTCAATAGCCGTATAGGCGGAACGGGCCTCCCCCTCGGTCAGTCCTATCGTGCCGATTTCCGGCTGAGAGAATACCGCTGTAGGGATATGGGTGTGATCAACCGGGCGGACTCTTCCACCGAACTGAGTGTCAGCAAAGGCATGACCTTCGTGAATAGCCACCGGTGTGAGATTGACCCTGTTGGTTACATCACCAACCGCGAAAATATGATCAATGTTGGTTTTGGAATAGTCGTTCACGACAACAGCCCCTTTGTCATTAGTTTCCACACCAGCATTTTCCAAGCCAAGCCCTGAAGTATTGGGGCTTCGACCGATAGCAAACATGATCTGGTCTGCAGATAAAACCGTGCCATCGGTCAACTGCCCGTCAAGACCCGTCGAAGTCTTCTCAATCCTTTCGAATACCTGACCGCATATAACTCGAATTCCTCTTTTCTCATAAGCCTCGTGAAGCCCCTGTCTCAGATCGTCATCGAATCCCCGCAAAATTTCTTCTCCACGATACAAAATCGTTGTCTCGACACCCAGACCGGAAAAGATGCCGGCAAACTCAACCGCAATGTAACCTCCTCCGGCAATAATGATACTGCGGGGAAGGTGTTCAAGATGAAAAGCCTCATTCGATGTAATAACGTGCTCGATACCGGGGAGCTGGGAATCCAAATTGGCCTTGCCACCAGTTGCTATCAGTATATTTTTTGCCTTAACGGTTTTATTCTCCGACAACAGATTAATCGTGTGAGAATCCTTAAGCACCGCCCTGGTCTGGAAAACATCGCATCCGGCTCCCTCCAGTCCCTTGCGGTACAGCCCCTCAAGTCTCGAAATTTCACGATCCTTGTTTTCAATCAGCGTAGACCAGTTGAATTCCTGAGGCCCAAGACGCCAGCCAAATCCGGCTGAATCTTCAAATTCATCCCTGAATCGGCTGGCATAAACGAACAGTTTTTTAGGGACACATCCGCGAATGACACATGTCCCGCCAAATCGATACTCCTCAGCAATTCCGACCTTGGCTCCAGCCCCCGCACTGATCCGTGCAGCTCTGGTCCCGCCGGAACCGGCACCAATCACGAATAAGTCATAATCAAATTCATTCATAAATTTATCCCTTGATCTGGGTCTCTCCAATATTCTTCATTAAGATAACCGAAGCGGTCCTGGGAACATATACGTCCACCTCTGTTCGAGCTAATCTGTTTTCTATTATTGATCATTACATGCTTCCAGATCAGATGCTTCTAAAATGGTCACGCCTGTATCACCGGCAACAAAGGCCAAATCTGCAATGCCAAGAAATAACCCCGTTTCAACAATCCCGGGAACAAATGACAGTACCTCGAATAAGCTTTCCGGATCAGGAATGCTGCCAAATGCACAATCGAGAATATAATGACCACCATCGGTCAGAAAAGCCACGCCATCGGGCCGCTTCCTCAAACTAATTTTGCCACGGCAGTTGACCCATTCTGAGTGTGTTTCAATCATTGCCCGTGTTGCCCCGAGACCAAAAGGGACTACTTCGATCGGTAATGGAAACGCTCCCAGGATTTTAACAAGCTTGCTGTGATCCGCGATAACAACCATCCGGTCCGATGACATGGCCACAATCTTCTCGCGCAACAGCGCGCCGCCCCCGCCTTTGATCAAACGCAGATCGCGATCGATTTCATCTGCCCCGTCTACGGTCATGTCAAGATATGACACCTGATCCAGCGTAGTCAGGGGAATTGAGAGATTTTCCGCCTGCCTCCTCGTGGCTTCCGAGGTCGGCACTGCGGTGATCTTCAATCCTTCTGTTACCCGCTGACCAAGGAGATCAACGAATATTGATGCAGTTGAGCCGGTTCCGAGCCCCAACAGCATATCGTCCTCGACCAGATCAACAGCCTTTTCCGCTGCACTTTTCTTTTGCGAGTCAACGCGCATCACGCTCTCCTCGAACAATATTCTATGTGCCTACCCATATGATGAAATTTCCGATTACAACAAATGAACCCCGCACCCTGAGCCTGGTGCGGGGTAATATCATGCCGGATCTGATTTCGGAAGCTAAAGTCCTGACATCAACATATATTTCATTTCGACAAAAGCTTCTATTCCATGATGTGACCCTTCCCGTCCCAAACCAGATTCTTTAACGCCACCGAAAGGAGCCACTTCAGTTGATATCAGGCCTTGATTTATACCGATAATTCCGTATTCAAGGGCTTCGCCAACGCGCCATACCCGGCCAATGTCCCTCGAATAAAAGTATGCTGCCAGCCCGAAAGGTGTATCATTAGCAAGTTCGATTGCCTCTTCCTCAGTTTTAAACCGGAATATTGGGGCAACTGGTCCGAAGGTTTCTTCATGGGCAATCTGCATATCCGGCGAGACGTCAGCCAGCACTGTCGGTTGAAAAAAGGTTCCGCCCAGGCTGTGCCGCTCTCCCCCGGTCACAATTCGGGCACCCTTGGAAAGCGCATTCTGTATATGCTGTTCAACTTTTTCGACAGCTTCCATATTGATGAGCGGCCCCTGCAGAACGCCTGGTTCCGTTCCGTCACCGACTTTCAATTCTGCGGAAGCTTTAGCGAGCTTTTCCGTAAACCGGTCATAAACGCCATCCTGCACAAGAACCCGGTTGGCACAAACGCAGGTTTGCCCCGCATTCCTGTATTTGGAAGCAATAGCGCCTTGGACGGCGGCATCGATGTCGGCGTCATCAAACACGATAAATGGCGCGTTGCCGCCAAGCTCCAGTTCCACTTTCTTGATATTAGAGGCACACTGCTCCATCAGGACACGGCCAATTTCCGTGGATCCGGTAAAGGTTAAGCCGCGTACAATGGAATTGGATGTCAGTTCTCCGCCAATTTGGCTCGCGCTGCCTGTAATGACATTAAACACGCCTTTGGGTATTCCGGCCTGATGTCCAAGTTCCGCCAGCGCCAGCGCCGTTAAGGGGGTCATGGAGGCCGGCTTGCATACAACCGTGCAGCCGGCAGCCAATGCCGGAGCGACTTTGCGGGTTATCATTGCGGCGGGAAAGTTCCAGGGAGTGATTGCCGCGATAACACCGACGGGCTGCTTGATCACAACGATACGGCTGTCTTTGCGGTGAGACGGAATGGTTTCGCCGTATATTCGCTTGGCTTCTTCTGCAAAAAATTCCGTGAACGAAGCGGCATATTCGATCTCGCCACGTGACTCGATGAGGGGTTTGCCCTGCTCCATCGTCATCAACAGGGCCAGTTCTTCCTTGTTTTCAATTTGCAGTTCATACCAACGGCGTAATATGACCGAGCGCTCCTTGGCCAAAAGTTGTCCCCAAGGCTTGAGAGCCCGGTTAGCAGCATCAACGGCATTTCTTGTTTCCTCAGCCCCGAAACTTGGAACCCTGGCGATCACATCTCCGGTGGCGGGATTTGTTACTTCTAATTCAGGCTGCCCAATCCACTCTCCATCCACATAACATTTCTCACGAACTAAGCTGGGTACACGCTGATCCATTTCTCTGTCTCCTCGACTAACCTATGCCTGTCTGAATTATTTTATTTTATTGCGATTTCAGACGGTTTTCCCCGGTGAATTCCTGTAATGTCCGGCTGTTAACATTTTTAACTCAGATCACACAAAACCAGAAGATTCAACATACTTTCGCTCAATATGTTCCCCCGACGCTACAAATCGTCGTTAATTCCGTCAAAATCAGAGCTTTACAGGCTATTGTAATCCGGAGGAAGAATTTTAATTGAATTTCACGATAATGCCAAACAGATCGGTTCACTGAAACCAAATCCAGTCTTGCAAAGGTCATCTTGGTCAGGATTCTGCGGCCAGATGTTTATTTTGCCCCGCCGAATTGGTACGGTTCTTTGGCCGCTTCAATCATCGACAGAAGCTCGTCTTTCTGTATCAAAATCAGTTTTTCATCTCGCGGGATAAAAGCGTCATGAGAGATCTCAGCATCGTATTTGATTTGGACGGAACATTGGTGGATACCGCACCTGACCTCATGTTGGCCCTTGGTCATTGCCTGGATAAAAGAAACTTCAACCATCCCGAACCGGATTTGGTCTATTCTTATATCGGCTACGGTGCCAAACGAATGATAACGACGGCTCTCGACGTTCAAAAAATAAACGCTTCTGCTGACCTTGTTCAGGATATGCTAGATGATTTTCTGACATACTATCGCAAAAATATTTGTGTCGAGAGTAAAGTTTTTCCGGGAGTCATGAAGTGTCTCTCAAGTCTTAAGGCGTGCGGCGCGCGGTTAGGCGTTTGCACAAACAAACGCGAAGACCTGGCTTTGCGACTGCTGAATGAACTTGAAATGACATCATACTTCGGCGCAGTCGTCGGCGTGGACACACTTGATGTCCGCAAGCCCCACCCGGGTCATATAACAGGTACAATTGATCTGATCGAAGGTCATCTGGACTACAGCATCATGATTGGAGACAGCGAAACAGATATAAGGGCAGCTCAGGCGGCGGGCATACCCGTAATCGCCGTCAATTTTGGTTACACGGACAAACCCGTTCAAACCTTTGGCCCCGATGCCGTCATTTCGCATTATGACACCCTGATTTCCGAAATTAAAGATCTCCAGCGCAAATTGACCCGGCCCCATCGAGGTAAATTATTTACTCTATGAATCGCAACCTCGACCAAAAAAATCGCAAAGGAATTATACATGGCTGTGAAAAAGTTTCAGGGGTTTGACAATAAATTTTTTAAGTTTTTTGAAGAACTTCAAGATAACAACAGTCGGGAGTGGTTCAATAATAACAAAAACCGTTATGAGGATCATATCGTCACGCCACTTCTGGCCTTTATCGAGGATATGCAGGAACCATTGGGTAAAGTATCCAAAAATTTTGTCGCCAATCCGAAAAAGCTGGGCGGATCGATGTTCCGCATTTACCGGGATGTAAGATTTTCAAAGGACAAGCGTCCCTACAAAGAACATGGAGCCTGTCAGTTTCGCCATGTAGCGGGAAAAGATGCCCACGCTCCAGGGTTCTACGTCCATCTGGAACCTGGAAATATACTGGTCGGTGGAGGGATATGGAAGCCGCCGAGCGACAAACTCAAAGAAATCCGTTTGGCCATTGCATCAGACAAAGCCGGTTGGAGCCGCGTTAAGGATGACAAACGTCTAAATTCAACCTTTAAGTCCGTCAACGGTGAAAGTCTGACGCGTCCTCCGCGTGGATTTGATCCCGAACATCCGCACATAGATGACATCAAGCGCACCACATTCTTCGTTATGAAGCCATTTACAAAATCGCAGATTTCAAAACCGGATTTTGTTGATACTGCGGCCAACACTTTTAAATCCGCTTCGCCGCTGATGAAATTTCTCTGTAGGGCGGTCGGTGCTGACTATTAAACTGTAAGCGATCAGTCATGTGATTTGATGCGATTTTCCAAGCGCCTTTAAATTTTCCAGCTGTTTAAAATATTGCTCTCTCGACAATTGCAAGGCGTGTGCGATCTCAGTCAGTCTGTCTATTTCCGCCTGAGAGACAAAACGATCCGCGGCTAAAACGAGGTACGCGGCTTCCAATATTATCGGTTTTATTTTTTCATGGATTCTAGGACAGATATTTGAAAGCTCCCGTAAAGACGAATTCATGTCCTGGCTGGCATCACGGGTGGCATTCATTACATCTTCCCGGGACAGTTGGCGGCCGGTAATCTTTGTATAAATGCCATACACAGCCTGTGTTTCTCTGAAATCGATGGCTCCGTCTGAAACAGCAGATGCAAGCATAGCCAACCAAATGGCCTGTTGCGAGAGCAGTATGTCTTCTTCCGCAAGCGATTCCTTTGCAAGCTGAAAACTTACTGCCAGCACTTCTGGTTCACTGGCAATGACGCGCTCCGTACGGTCACCGATTTCAATATTCGACGGCATGACACGAGAAACTGACCGGCGTTCCAATGAAGTTCTGGCACCTCTGACTGCGACAACAATTCCGATCAGTACCGTTGCAAATGAAATGACATAGACCGCACTATGCAGCACATATGAGTAACATATGCCCGCGAGCGCCAGACCAACAATTATGATAAATCCCCCGATCAACACTGAGAGAACTCCAACACAAAACCAGCCCGGATCAATCCAACGCAGTCACCAGACCATAAGCGAACGAATGTATATTTTCGAATATTTATATTTATTTGAGAAGTAAAATCGGCTTAACAGAAAATCATTTTGTCGGAGGCTGTCATAAATAAATGACAATCTTAATCGTCCAACCTGACCTAAAAACTGAATTTTTTAACAATTTTTGCGGAAAATCAGTCGTTGACGTTATCGTATTGCAGCATTTGCAATATAGACAATTGATAACAAAACTTTACAGAGCGAGCACCTGAGTGACGGTTTCTAATCTTGACTTAACACAATTTTTGAGAATTCAGGCTTAATTAGAGTCAAATTTTTCACTTTGGAGTTCCATGGAAAGACAATATGGCCACGCGAAACCACACGCAGAATAAATCAGCAGCGGATCACCTATCAGTCACATCCGCAGTTCCGGGACGTGGAGGGCTGGCCAGGATCTGGTTGGCCGGACTTAACTCCATTCGCGGCATCCTTAACGGAATGCGTACCGAAGCCGCCATTACGCAGGAGTTGTTTCTGGCAGCTATCGGCATATTATTGTCTTTCATCCTGGCTGGCAGCCTTTGGCAATGGCTCGCGCTTGTTGGATCCTTGCTGCTTGTACTGACAGCTGAATTCCTGAACACCGCTATCGAGCGACTATGCGACCATGTTACCCCTGAACGCCATGATCAGATACGGGATATTAAGGATTTTGGATCGGCTGGTGTATTTTTTTCGCTTATTTTCGCGGGGCTCGTCTGGCTCGCGGTGTTGCTCAGCCGATTGAACCTCATTGGTTCGTAGTAATTCATTTGCGGTACAGCGCAGGTTCCAGCAAAGCGTAGCTCAGCAACTTGTAGGCGAGTCTGGCCGCTACAAAATCCGAAGCGTGCATCCCTTTTATTGGTGCGAGTTCGACGATATCGCCTCCAACGATACTGGCCTGATTGCCAATCGCTCTTAAAATTTCGAGCACTTCCGCAAAAAAAAGGCCACCGGGTTCAGGTGTTCCTGTTGCTGGCATAAGACTGGCATCAAAACAATCCACATCAAAAGTGATGTAGACAGGCTTTCCCGCTAATGAATCAACGAGCCGATCCACATCCCAGCACCTGGATTCCCTGGCCCAAAATACGTCAATACGATCGCGATTACGTTCCAGGAATGGTATTTCAGAAGCCGAGATACTGCGTATGCCGATTGACACCAAACTCAGCTGTGAATGATCCAGAACCCGGCGCATCGCCGAAGCATGAGAAAAATGATGACCTTGATAGCCGTTCCTTAAATCTGCATGCGCATCAAACTGAACAACAACAAGGTCACTATATTTTTCGGCGAATGGTCGCACGGCGCCGGCGGTCAAGGAATGCTCCCCGCCAAGAGTGAGCGGAAACAAATTTCCGTCCAGAGACATTTTTATGATTGCTGCCAGTTGTTCAAGCGCAGGCTCGAGATTTGACCTCGGCCGCACCGGTTCAAGCGTAGCGACACCGAAATGTTGAACAGGTTCGCACCAAAACTCATCATCAAAAAGCTCGACTTCATGGCTGGCTGCAATTAATGCTTCCGGCCCTTTCGCGGTTCCGGTTCCGTAGCTGACACTTTTTTCTAGACCAAACGGAATTATGACCGCCGATCGATTGGAGCGGCTTGATTCAAATTCGCTCCCCAGGCCAAGAAATCCCTGCCCGGACCTCATAAATATTAACTGGTCGGCCACCGTCGTCGATACACCTCATGCTCTGGGATAGGAGTTAACTGAACAAACGCCTGGACCATCTTCTCGCTGACCTTTGCTTCCATGCTTCCTTGTGGTAGGCGTCGCTGGCGAGAAGGGGGAGCAGACTGGTAGCTTCACCGAAAACCATTTGTTCGTAAACATTGTCAACCTTGCCCCAGGAATTTGCTTCCCTTAGTGTTGAGCTTGAACAAGCCCCGTCCCGAACGTCTGCAACAGTGATTTGCACAGCATATTTATGCATATTCACACTGGATCCCAACAGCTCTGCGGCTATGACAGTATCCTGGGCGAAGTTTTTTGGTACCCCGCCGCCTATGATCAGCAGCCCTGTCGTACCGGCGTGAATTTTTATTTCCGTTAATTCCCGGAAATCGGCAACTGAGTCAATTGCAATATGGCTGTTCTTATTCCGATGCTGGTGCATCACAAGACCGAAGCCCGCACTGGAATCCGTAAAAGCAGGACAGAAGATAGGAACATCCTTGTCATAAGCAGTCTCTATTAACGAACCCGGTTTTTTTGAATTATTTTTCAACCATTTTCCCATCTCCAGGATGAATTCCCTGGAGGAATAGGCGCGCGCTTCCAAACCATCAGCTATACTTCCTATGGTGCGATCGCAGATTTTTAACTCGTCTTCGTCAATAAGGGTATCATAAATCCGGTCAATGCCCAGATCGCGCAATTCAGAATCGTCAACCTGGGTTGAGCCCTGATAGTGTCTGAAGCCAAGAGCTTCGAAAAAGTCCATATCGACAATACTAGCCCCCGTTGCAACGATCACATCGACCATATGGCTAGCCACAAGATCACTATAGATCTGCATACAACCACCAGCTGACGTCGAACCGGCGAGTGTCAATATGACAGTACAATCGGGATCTTCGACCATCTTGGAGAAGATATCAGCTGAACGTGCCAGATCGCGGGAAGTAAAGGACATTCCCGACATTGCGGAAATTATTTCCCTGGCGTCGAATGACTTGATATCGACATGTTCAACGGTTGTGGATAACAGCTCTTTCTTGCGGTCAGAAGAATTCATCACAACTTTCCTGATCAAAAAGTTTGATGCGGCAGCGCCGCGTCTCCTTTCCGGCATTCAGCCCTCGAACTCACAAGGATTCCGGATGCGGTCGGCAGGGTTCGCCGTGCTGAGCGATCCTCGGTCCGGTATTCTGTCTCGTACATCGTCATCATAGGTCTATCCATAACAATCGCCTCTTCATAACGCCCTCCTCCATTGAATTGGGATGCGAGGACCCGTCCGTAGGCTCCTAACTGTCCGATCTCTAGATAGTCGCCTTCGCTGACGCAGTCGGGCAATAAAAATGGTCCCGGCATAAAATCCGCACTGTCACATGTCGGTCCGTAAAAGGCAAATTCATCCAACTTGCCCAACTCCCTAACCGGGTTGGCAATAAGCCTGACGGGATACCTGAATCCGCAATGCCCGGCATCATAAAGTGACCCAAACGCACCGTCATTAATATAAAGGTCCGAGCCGCGACGTGCCAACACGCGCACCAGCAATGATCCCGACTCGGCGACAAGAGCCCGTCCCGGTTCGCACAATAGGCGGCAGTTTCTTACCCATTCCAGCTCGTTGATACAATAATTGATGATTTCCATATAACGCTCCAAAGGCGGTGGTTGCATATCCTGATAAACGGAAGGAAAACCTCCTCCCAGATCAAGCCTATCAATTTGGACTCCCGACTGTTCCACCACCAAGGTAGCATCCAGCATGGCCTGTACAAACTGCTCAGGTTCCATTAGCTGAGACCCCACATGAAATGTTATACCCAGAACACGACAATTGGCGCGAGTTGCTGACAAAAGGTCGTTGGTTTCCTCCAGTTTTACTCCGAACTTGTTTCCAAGTGAAATCTGGCTGCCTTTTCCCGTCATGGGCAATCTGACAGAAAGTTCGAGGTCCCCTACCGGACCCAGCACTTCACAAATCTTGTTTAACTCACTGAAACTATCCAGTGCAAAGTGCCGGACGCCATACATATGATAGGCCCGGCTGATTGTTTCCCGGGATTTGATGGGATGCATCAGGTGGCATTGAACAGATTTATAAGTGTTAAGCTGCTCTAACTCAGGAAGACAGGAAACATCGAAATCGGTAATGCCGGTTGCCACGAGCGTGTCAATGATGGATTTAGTGTTATTGGCTTTAAGAGCGTACAATACCTTACCCGGAAAATTCTCAACAAACCATTTCCCAGCCCGCCGGGCGGCTTCTGGTCTGTGGAGCTGAACCGGGTTTATAGGATTATTTATTTGAACATATGCTGAGGCGGAAGGGTAAGATTGCATTTGGTAATCCATCCATCATCGGGCCCGGCTTTTGAACTTGAAAATGCCAAATGCCAATTTTGAAGTGGCGCTCAATTATTCTGATTTGGTTATGCTGTAAAGTCTTTTCTTCGTATTAGCGACATTAAACTTTGGATCTAATTCGCATTTTCCTTCTACATTAACTATTATTGCCTTCATTTCAGGAGTAATTCAGTCGGCTAAAACATCCGACCAAAACAATCTGAAGCCGCGTTCCGATCCACGCAAATTGCGTAATTCGGACGTCGGTCGACAGATCTGGCAACCATAAAAATCAACCGTCAATGGATGATAGTTGTAATGAGAATCCTGGAACAGACTCCAGGCCGAATCATTCGGACAACATTTCAACAACCGCTACTGTTTTACATGGCCTACGCGACCCACACAGGGGAATCGTCCTTCAACAGGAAATTTAGGATCTGTGAAACCGGGAGTAGAACAATGACCTGGCGCAACCATTTGATCGGCAAATTGCTCATCCTGCTCGCTCCACTGATAGCTCTGCGCCGCCATATAGTCCAGCCATTGCTCAAAGGTTCTGGGACCCGCGAGAACGGAAGAGACGGATCCGTTATTCAGCACCCAGGCAAACGCAAAGTGCGAAGGCAGCGCACCGCGCTTGGATGTATAGTTTTTTAAGCGCTCTGCGATCTCAAAACTTTCCGCCCGCCATTCCGCATCCAGCAAGCGCCCGTCCTTTCGCGCTGCACGACTATTCTCGGGAGTCTGACCTCCGCTATACTTTCCTGTCAGGACTCCTCTCGCGACAGGACTGTAAGGGACAACACCAATACCAAAATTCCTGCAGGCCGGAAGTACCTCAACTTCGGGCTGACGGTTCACCAGATTGTAACAGGGCTGACAGGCCGCTGGCGGCAACACCCCCAGTTTCTCACATAACAGGACAACCATGGAGATCTGCCAGGCAGGAAGATTGGAAATTCCAAAAGAACGAATTTTTCCTTCATCCATCAGTTCTCCCATTGCTGTTATGGTCTCTTCCCACGGAACGTCATTATCCGTTCGATGAGTATAATAGATATCAATATAGTCCGTGCGCAATCGCTTCAGACTATCGTCGACGGCATGTCGTATCTGAACACGGGAAAGGCCGCCTGGCTCATCGCGGTCCGGCGGTTTCATACCGACCTTAGTTGCCAGCACCCAATCTCCACGACGATTGGCAATGGCGCGTCCAACTACTGATTCGGATTTTCCCTGTTGATAAACGTTGGCGGTATCAATGAAATTAACACCGTTCTCAGCCGCATCCGCAATTATGCGGGAGCCTCGTCATTTTGAGTCGGCCCCCCAAACATCATCGTCCCAAGACAAATCTCGGAAACCTTGATACCACTTTTACCAAGCATCCTGTATTTCATAACACAATCCTAGCGGGCTATCATCACCGAGTTGTGGGCGTGCTGTAGTACTTTGTAGGCAACACCGGTAGTGAAAAACCGACGCCATCCAACTGCCCTTGTAGAAGGGGAAAGAACAATAACCGAATAACTTTTTCCCTCTTCAATTATACTTTCAACCGGATCACCTATTACGACCTTCTCGCCGGAAACGCTAATGCCGGATTTTTCCATCTCTACTTTTGCTTTCGTGATGGCGCGTTCGGCGTTTTCAACTTCCGTTTCATCCAAAGCTACCGAAAACAAATAGACTGGACAAGCACAACGGCCTGCGATCTCCGCATCCCGGCGAGCAGCCTGAATTGATACATCATTATCAATGACACAGACAAGATGACCATGACTTTGTTCAAGTTCGCGGGCCACCAGAACGGTGCCCTCATACTCCGTAGCGACGATTTCAGCGACGTTTGGCTCGATAAAGCCAAGTCCGCTTCTTTCAGTTCTGGCATCGGACTTTGGTATGATAGTTATGTCATAATTTCCCTGTTCACATTCGTCCAGAATGCCGCGCACAACGGAAGATGAAACCATAAGTTTAAGGCAGATGGACCGACCTTCCTCACTATGATAGATAATTGAGTTATCACCGAGAGGATCACCGCGAACGTCGGTGTGGACGAATTCCTCGTCCCAGCCCTCGGCAAGAAATTCCGAGTCAATAAGGACGTCTCTGCTTTTCTTGAGAATATTCATTCCCGGCAAATCAAGACCCCAGTCCAGCAAGTTCTCCCTGGCCACACTTATCTGCAACCCACCTGTACGCATACCCTGGTCAATCGGCCGGACATAAAGCAGCGTAAGATCCGCATCAGTTCCCGACCCGATGCGTACGGCATATCTTAAGGCACGATTGGACTCATCTGAGCCATCGACGCAGACAAGAATTCTAAACAGGTGATCATTGATTTCGGTCATAATGGGCCAATCTATACTCAAAGACCGACAAGTGGCCAGTAAAGTGCCGCAGCCAGCAGTAAAACAATAGTAGACATTATCACCATACGGTAACCGACAACCAAAAAATCGGTGGCTTTCAGAAATCCCGAAGAATAAACGATGGTACAGGCCGGCGTGCCTATCACTGTCAAATATGCAAACGAAGAAGAAATTGCAGTTACGAATCCGAAAAGCAGTGGACTTTCACCGGCCGCAACTGCCATTTTCAAGGTAATTGGTCCAAGAACGGCGACTGCCGCCCCATTTGACATTGTGTTGGTGACGCCGGTCGTGAGAACTGAAACCGCAGCCACTAGACCAATCCCGGAATCTATTCCTAACGGTCTGAGGATCTTGAGAAATGTCGTTGCGACCCATATCGCTGCACCGGTATCCTTCATCTCGATACCCAAAGATATGGCGGCTGCATAGAGGAGTACGACCCCCCAGTTGACGCCAACGTTGATATCTTCCCAACGCACCAAACCTAAAACCAGAAATGCCGCGGCACCAACAATCGCGACCGTTCCCAAGCCTATTGTGTCGGACCACATTATCCAGCCCACCAAAATGCAGAAGAACACGCCAATGGCGACCCAGTCCGCCATTTTCATCGGCCCCTCTTTTTCAATCTGCCTGCGGAGTTTTACAACGGCGCGCGAAATATTTTTATATTCCGGCCTAAAAGTCATAAACAAAATTGCAGTCACAATTGGCAATTGAATAAGAAAAACGGGATAGCTGTAGACTATCCATGTCACATAATCCACTAGATATTTGTAGGTTTCCGGATCGGAAGGATTGTAGAAAAATTCCTTCCAATAACCGATCATGATGGCATTCCGGGCTCCTCCCGATGGAGTGCCTATACCAGCTATCGAACATCCATAGGAAATCGAAAACAGCAGAACTGCCGCCAGCTTGCGAACCTCCCGAGGATTATCCGAGGTTAGTGTAATAAGGGTAATCGCAACGGGCAGCATCATTGCTGCAACCGTATGCTCACCTATGAACGATGCTAGAATGCCACAAACAAATGAAATCCCTATGCAAACATTTGAGGTTTTGGTGCCGGTCACGCGGACAATCAAATAGGCGATACGCTTGTCAAGTTTCTGTTTGACGAGGGCAACCGCCAACATCAGCGACCCCATTATGAACAGAACTGAATCACTCATCAGACTTCGTGCGACCCTGCTTGAATCGAGGCCCAACAGGAAAACCTGTCCAATAATGATGAGAAGAGCAACTGTCGGCAAAGGGACGGGTTCTGTAATAAATAAGATGATTGCCGTCACGGACATGGCCAGAACGATAAGGCCATCCTTACTGAGAGATTCCGGTGGCGGCAGACTGATTATGATCAGTCCAACAGCAAGCGCTATAAAAAACCATCGTTTTTCCCGCAGAAAATCAGCAAACCCTCTAAGTGCCGGCGCTCTGTTCAGGGTATGGCGCGTAATCCCGTAAGTTACCCGGCGGACATGTCCAATTCCGGATAAATTTGGAAGATAGCGATTGGCCATAGAATTAAATACCTGATTCCATACAGTCTGATATGCGAACGAAGTCATTTCTGAATAGAAATCGGATTTGGTCCCCGCCTGGACCAAACCCGAATTATCTATTTGTCGTACACTCTTCGGTCGAAGACAGCCAAAAATAACTTGGTCAGCGGTTAAACTGCGTTGCCCTAAGGCTCCATAAAGCTGTCGTCTCCCACACTCAAGATACGTTATGTCAGTTTAACTCAAAAGCCAACCTCGGTCATATCCGACAAGTTTCCCGTCGCCCGGATCTTCAGCACTTCTTAAGTAAAAATCGAAATACGTTTTCACTGCTTTCGGAACTCAACAGTTGATGGCCGGTTACCCGGCAATAGTCCTCGAAATCTCCGACTGCGCCCGGATCTGTTGCCAACACTTCAACAGTGTCACCAACGGCGAGACCCTTCATGACCTTTCCGGTCTTTAAAATAGGCCACGGACACTTCAATCCTTTTAGGTCTAGCGTTACATCAGGCATCCAAAAATTTGCCTATATTGTTAGTCAAAATCGGACACTCACAGTTCCAAAATAACAAATCCGTTCACGGTTGTTGCCTCGGAACTGTCATTGCTCATTGCCTGTGTAAATATCCAGAACCACCGTCTGAAATTTGTTCCCGTCAAGGGCCTGTTCCAGAACTGATCTCAAGGCTACCGCGTTTTCCGGCCGGGACATGGGAGTGAGACTGGCATGGAGTTCGGCTAATACTTCATCGGAATAGATCGCCACCAAATGCTCGGCGCCGAAGGGCGGACGGTCAACGAGAAATGAATTCCGGAATTCTTTATTTGACCAGTTGTCATTTGCCATATCTGGCCGACTTGCCGGCGGAATCAACAACTCGACTCTACCATTCGGTGGCAAATTGAATATGGTAAGATAGGGATATCGTGCCTGGGCCATTTCAACTTCTACCACTGATCCAGGTGGATAACGATGATTGCCCCTGACCAGCTTGGCGACTACCGGATCCCTCGCCATCTGAGCTTTGAGCCACAGTAGCGCATTCCACTTCGCTAATACGGGTCGAATAGTTTTCTCGCTTATATTGTCTGCAACCTTACCGCCGATTCGATGTAAAACCTCTCCACTTTTTATATTCCACACCAGATCAGCCTGCGATTTATCCTTGACAACGGAAATTTCCATAACATCCTGAAGGGCATCAGCTGAACCATTTTCAACAGCGACCTTGAGTTTTTGAAAACGGGCTTCTCGACGTCTGCCCATTTGCGAAGAGGAAAATTCCGACTGCCATCCTGTTTTGGAAACTTGAAACAATCCACGAGACGAGGCACGAATGGGCAGGATCTGAGGCGTTTGCTGCCGCTCCACAAGAGCATGTACGGCGGGGACGACATATCCGAGCAGTTCAAACTGACTGACCTCACCGTCCTGATTGCGGTCAGCTCCACCTTCAAGGGCGCGTGCGAATGCCCAGCTTAACGCCCCACGCCATTCCCCTTCAATATTGACCTCCGGTGTCAATCGGTCGTCAGAGGTTGCGGACACGAACGTAACGTTGGGTAAATCATTCACCGAAAGTTGCGCCGCTTCACGACCTGGATAACGAAAAAGATCGTTGATCAGATTTCTAAAAATTCCCTTGCGGTAACGTATCGACTGATTGTTAACCTTTCGATGCATAGTTCCTGAATGACAGCTGTCGGCCACAAAAATAACCTGAATGCCTTTGTTGTCTGCGGCCTGAAGCCAGAGAAATATCTCGTCATCAACAATTCTTTCGCGCGTGCCCTCTCCGCTTGGTTGATAGCCCGCCAGCAGGAAGTTTTCATTCAGGCCGTCTTCCTCACCATTACGTCCCGGAGGTTCCGGCTCCTGACTGCCATGGCCCGAATACGTGAGGACAATTAGGTCGCCCCGCTGCGCTTGACTGAGTAACTCCCTGTATGATGATTCAATTCTGTTTTTTGTCGCGTCACCGTTAACTAATTTTATGATTGTCACTGCCCCCGCAGATCTGAGAGCTTTCTCAATATCGTTCGCATCATTAACTGCGCCGGCTAGGTCATTCTGTTCACCTATATAATCATCTATGCCAATCACTAGACCGTACATATCACCCGCTTTGACCTCGAAAACACAGGCTCCAGAACTGACCAGAAAGAGGAATGTGATCACCTTCCAGGCATACATGATTTTTTTTCGGACACTGACGGTCAATTCACCCTCCCGTGTGTCCGCGATATTCATTTCCCTATTTCTCATGGCGCACCCTTTAGTTTTCATTTTTCCGCCCCTCCATTTCTGGTCACCTTCACAAAATCAAGATGCCGGCTTATCGGTCTTTTGAGAGGGAATCGCTGGAAGAGACTTTAAGTAAGCTGCAATGGCGGCCCGATCTTCTTCCGTCAGTTTTGACATATTTTTTTGAACTTCAGTCATGGTACCACCCAACGTGTCGAAGGAGGGCGTAAATCCGGTAGCCAGAGCTTCCGCTATATCGGATGCGGACCAGTTTCCTATACCGTCCTTGTGGGGAGTAATATTGGGAATATATCCTTTCCCTTCAGGCGATGGTCCTCCGGAATACTGCCGGGAATTTATAATGCCGCCGAACAAATTTCTTGGACTGTGACATTCACCGCAGTGGCCCGGCCCCTGGACTAGATAGGCGCCGCGATTGACCTGGTCATTTTGCCCGGGATCTATTCTGAAAGGCTGTTGATCGAGAAACAGAAACTTCCAGATCCCAATTCCCCTCCTCAATTTGAAGGGCGGAGCCAGCTCATGCGCGGAAACAGGCGACATAATGGCGGGGAGTTGATCAATAAAGGCTTTTAGATCGATCAGGTCAGTAAAGTTCATTCGCATATAAGACGTATAGGGAAACGCCGGATAATAATGGGATCCCTCCGGGGAAACCCCGCGCACCATGGCGTTTATAAAGTCTAGATCACTCCATCCACCAATTCCAAACTCCGGATCCGGAGAGATATTTGGTACATAAAACGTTCCGAAAGGTGTTTTGAGACAACGCCCACCTTTCAGCTCATGTGGTTTGACAATGCCCGGATTATCGCATTTATTTCCTGCGGGAGCTGCATGACATGATGCACAACCCCCGGCATTGAAGTAATACTCTCCATTCTTGAGATCGGGTTTATGCGAAGGAAGTGCAGAGGCGTCAATGGTTGAAGGAATGGTTAGGAAATAGAAAATAATTCCCCCTATGACTCCCAGCGCAATCAGCGCCCAAATTATTCGCATCGCCTTTCACCCCAAAATAATCCATTGCCACGGTAAGCAATATTCAATAAATCCCGGTCAGGTCAATCAGGTTACCGCTCGTCATCCAAACCAGCCTTTTTGAACCGCACAGTTTTGTATGTCATTTGACCATCTCTGGAACGGTTGAGTAGACCTTATCATACTGCGGAATTGAGACATTAAGATTTTTGCGCTGCTACCCGACGGATTGGCTGACACCGGGAAATGAAGTCAATCCCGTCAGTGACCATACCTGGTTAACAATGGAAATTCTCAAGTTCCCGGTTCCAGTCTCCTCAATGAGGACCATCGGCCCGCATTTTCACCAGAGCAAAATTCGTCAAATTCTGCATTGCAATTGCGACCTTATTGGGTTTCATTGGCATGAGATCAGGGCTTCTCTCATTAATCACCGAATAAGATAAAACAAAAGGTCGTCGAAATGCCACATGGCGGTAAACTCTTAATTGACCATCTTGAGCTGGAAGGGTGCGATACGGTTTATTGTGTCCCCGGGGAAAGCTATCTTGCGGTTCTTGACGGATTACATGATAGCAATCGTATTCGAACCGTTGTTTGCCGACAGGAAGGTGGCGCGTCAATGATGGCTGACGCCTATGGCAAACTGACGGGTAAACCCGGAATTTGTTTTGTAACCCGGGGCCCTGGGGCAGCTAACGCGATGAGCGGAATTCATATCGCTTACCAGGATTCAACACCTCTAATTCTGTTCGTCGGACTGCCCCCACGCAATCATCGTGACCGCGAAGCCTTTCAGGAGATCAATCTCAGCGCCATATTTGGTTCAACCGCGAAATGGGTCGCCGTTATCGATGATGTCGCACGAATAAACGAATATGTGGGTCGCGCCTATACGACCGCGAGTTCCGGTCGCCCGGGCCCCGTTGTTCTAGGGTTACCCGAAGATATGCTGACGGATCAAGGGCAACCCGCACAGATACAGCCCACGATTATACCTGAAAGCCACCCTTCTCCGGCGGCTATGTCAAAACTGAACGACGTCCTCAAGACCGTTAAACGACCTCTTGTTGTCGTTGGTGGTCCCGGTTGGAGTTCGGAGGTGTCGGAAAAGATTGCTATATTCGCGGAACGCCTTAATCTTCCTGTAGCTGCGGCATTTCGCTTCCAGGACTATTTTGATAACCGCCATCCCAACTATGCCGGGCATATTGGTATTGGTGTTAATCCGAGGCTTGCTGAACGTCTGCAATCATCAGATTTTTTACTGGCGATTGGACCGCGTCTCGGAGAAATGACCACCAGAGGATATACGCTTCTGGATATCCCCTCACCCAAGCAGTACCTCGTGCACGTCCATCCCGGAGCAGAGGAGCTCGGCAGCGTATTTCGAACTGACCTTCCTATATTGTCTTCCCTTTCCGCCTTTGCCGACTGGCTAGCTGAAATTGAGGCACCTTCATCAATTGTCTGGTCAGACTGGACGAAAACCGCGCACGCTGATTATGAAGAGAATGTAAAGCCTGTGGAAACGCCCGGCGCTCTAAAACTGGAACAGGTCGTCACCAGCCTGAACGAATTGCTGGAGGAGGACGCCATCATCGCCAATGGTGCGGGAAATTTCACGGCCTGGGTACACCGGTACTTCCGCTATAAGGCATATCGCACACAACTGGCTCCGACCTCCGGTTCCATGGGCTACGGTCTGCCGGCAGCAATTAGTGCCAAGATCCAATATCCCCATCGTCAGGTCGTTTGCTTTTCAGGAGACGGTTGTTTTATGATGACCGGGCAGGAGTTTGCAACCGCAATGCACTATGGCTTGCCGATTGTAATCATTGTCGTGAATAATCAGATGTACGGCACGATACGCATGCATCAGGAACGACATTTCCCCGGACGGGTAATCGCGACAAGTCTCACCAATCCCAATTTTGCCGAATATGCGCGCAGCTTTGGCGCATACGGCGCCGTAATCGAACGCACCAGTGAATTTCGCCCGGCATTTCTAAAAGCGCTGAAGGCGGATCGCCCGACGATATTGGAACTCAGAACGTCGGATCAGGCCATTACCCCGACTGAAAGCCTGGCCTCGATCCGGGAAGAGGCATTGCAGTCAAAAAACAGCGGATAGAATAAGAATTTATGACTGCGATAATATAATCAGACTCGCAAAATACGATTGACAGAAAAAAACAATCCAACGCTAACGCCGCACAATCGACCTGGTTATGGCATTGGAATATCCTCGGGTTTGGGTACGTTGTATCCCTTTTGAACAGCCGGGCGCGATGCAATTGTCAGATACCATTTCCTGACGTTGGGATATGCGTTCAGATCCGCCCGGTGGCGCTCAAACCGGGAAACCCATGGCCATATGGCCATATCCGCTATGGAATATTCACCACCGACGAATTCCGCTTCGCTCAGTCTTTTGTCAAGGACCCTATAGAGGCGGTTTGTCTCCTTTAAGAACCGCTCTTCCGCATAAGGGGCCTTGCCCTCGTTATAAAAAGAAAAGTGATGCACCTGCCCGAAAATTGGCCCCGGGCCCCCCATTTGCCACATCAACCACTCAATGGTCCGCCAACGAGGCTCTCCCTCTGCGGGAAGAAACTTTCCGGTCTTGTCAGCCAGATACATCAGTATGGCACCTGATTCCATAAGTTGCAGATTAATGTCATGGTCGACTATTGCGGGTATCTTGTTATTCGGGGCTACCTTTAGGAATTCCGGCGCAAACTGTTCATCCTTTCCAATATTGATGGCATGAACGCTATAGTCCAGGTTCATCTCTTCCAATGCTATTGAAATTTTCCGGCCATTCGGTGTGGACCACGTATAAAGATCTATCACTGATTTATTCCTTACTTCGACCCAAGATCGGGATTATCGCTCAACTCTGGCTTAATGATTTTGAAGAACACTGTCAGTCGGATCCTGATCTGTCAAAATTTTTATTGTCTGTCAAATTTGCGCTTCGTTCTAAAATCGATCTTGAACAAAAATGAACTTTAAAAAAAGCACCGGTTTTACGCACTAAGCCAGGTCGCTCCTGGAATTTTAGTAAAACTTTCCTGCATTGACATAGTTTGGTCACAACTCAATCTCATATTTACACGATAGATTTGGGGGACAGATTATATGGGAATAGATCGATGCCAAATTACGAGGACATCCTCCGGTTCCTTGCCAAGAACCCACCTCAGCTCTCTTCTGAACGGCAGCTGCATGCCTCCATGCTTGAGTTGCTTGCGGCTTGTTTGAGAAATCAGGAACAACAGCAGATTATTCCGGATGACAAACCGAATAAGTCAACCCTGTTTCAGCACATGATCTAATTCATCGCAATTTGGAATGTGACTAAATTCGCCTTGGCTGGTTGACAAAATCCATCTTACTGTTGCTTCGACTTCTGTTTACCGGAAAAGCGCAATTTTTCCTCATAAATTTTTCTTCGCCCTTGATAGATTACGCGAATTCTGTAGAAGATTAGCCAATTACGGTAATCTGTGGAGGAACGATGATGACCAAAATCGCCTGGATTGGTTTAGGGGTTATGGGATACCCAATGGCCGGTCATATTGCAAAAAAAAGTTCTGCAACGCTCTGTGTCTATAACCGAACGGAATCCAAAGCGGAGGCCTGGGTAGCCGAGTTTGGCGGTTCAACGGCTTCATCACCGTCTGAGGCGGCGAAAGATGCGGATTTTGTTTTTTGCTGCGTCGGCAATGATAATGATTTGCGTCAGGTTACGATCGGATCTGAAGGTGCCTTTTCAGCTCTTAAGTCCGGGGCTGTATTCATAGACAACACAACCGCCTCCGCCCACGTCGCACGAGAACTGCATAAACGCGCAAAAGAAGACAGGAATGCGGGCTTCCTGGATGCGCCGGTGTCCGGCGGACAGGCGGGTGCAGAAAACGGTGCGCTGACGGTAATGGTCGGCGGAGATCAAGATGTTTACGAAAAAGCCAAACCGTTTATGGAGCACTATGCACGGGCGACAAAAAGAATTGGTCCCAGCGGTTCCGGACAATTGACAAAAATGGTCAATCAGATCGCGATTGCCGGTCTTGTCCAGGGACTGTCGGAAGCCATTCACTTTGCGAAGAGAGCTGACCTGGATGTTCCTTCAGTTATGGATACGATTTCGAAAGGTGCCGCCCAATCCTGGCAAATGGAAAACCGATGGGAAACCATGATGAATGATGAGTTTGAGTTCGGGTTCGCTGTTGACTGGATGCGTAAAGACCTGGCGATCTGCCTGGAAGAGGCCCGAAGCAATGGGGCCAACCTTCCTGTGTCCGCGTTAGTTGACCAGTTTTATTCCGAAGTTCAACGAATGGGTGGGAACAGATGGGATACCTCAAGCCTGATTGCACGTCTTGATCGTGACTGAGGAAAGCAATTGAACCTGCATCTTTGGTTGTGGTCTATTCAGACTGTTCGTTTTTGATTGCAAAATCTAACGGCAGCTCGGTCGTGAACTTTATCTGCTCCATGGCAAATACGGAGCTCACATCGCTAAGTTCAATTTTACTGATCAGTTTTTTATAAAACTGGTCATAGGACTCGATATCTGGAACGACGACACGCAGCAGATAATCCACTTGCCCGCTCATACGATAAAATTCAACGACTTCCGGAAACTGCTGGATAACCGAATGGAAATCATCCAGCCAGTTTTGTGAGTGGTGACTTGTGCTTATCGAAACGAACACGGTAACACCGGCGCGCAATGACTTTGGATCCAGTAGTGCGACACGGCCCCTTATGAAGCCCCCTTCTTCAAGTTTTTGTATTCGTCGCCAGCAGGGTGTTGTCGATAATCCGACCATACGGCCAATTTCAGCCACCGGGACCGTGCAATCCTTTTGTAAAATTCCAAGTATGTTACGATCCAAATCGTCGAGCATGGTATTTACCTGTGTCAGACATTATTTTTATCAGACGTTATTTTTTGAAAATTATATCCGAATTTCACATTATTCACGAAACATATTATCATTATTGGGCTGAATTAGTTAAATGTATAGTAAATAATTCCATGATTCTAGGTTTATTTAATCGGAAATAAAATTTTATTTTCAACAAAGTCTTCTAATTTCGTTTTTTAGAAATGGTAGAACTTCGAAGGCAAACCAGGGATTTTGCTTGAGCCAATTGTTATTACGCCAGGAGGGATGAGGTAGTGGAAGATAAGCCGGTGAAGGTTTCAGGGTGAGATAGTCCTTCCAGTGGCGAACAGTCTCCGTAAGATTTGATTTGCAGTAAGAGCCAAGATGCCACTTTTGCGCGTAAATACCTATGACCAGGATCAGCTCCAAATTCGGCAGGCCAGCAAAAAGCTTCCTGTGCCAGAGCCGGGCACACTCGCGACGGGGAGGTAAGTCCCCTCCTTTATCATTCAGTCCGGGAAAACAGAACCCCATGGGCACAATGGCAATTTTCGTCTCATCATAAAAATCCCTGGCCATGATGCCCATCCACTCTCTTAACCGGTCCCCGGATGGATCAGTGAACGGTGTCCCCGATGCCTGAACGCGAGTTCCGGGCGCTTGTCCAGATATACACACCCGAGCTGTTGCGGAAGCACGTAAGACCGGTCTGGGCTCATGAGGTAACACGAGACCAGTCGGCTGGTCGCGGCAGACCCGACATCGCCGAATTTTATTTAGCAGATTCTCGAGATTTCCGTTCATATCCGTGGCGCTAGTTTGGACCGCCTCCGAAATATCTTTCATGCTTTGGAACTCGGCCGCGCTGAAACCTGTTCATGCCACCGTTGCAGATGCTTGAGACCTTCGGGTCTGGTAATCCTAGCAGGTTTCAAAAAGTCAATAGCAACAAGCGCCGTAATATCTGCAACCGAATAATTTTCACCGGCAATAAAAGGGTGGTCGGCAAGCTGATTGTTCATGATTTCCATGACTTCCAGAGCTTTTGCAGAATTCGCCTTTCCCCAATCGGGTATTTGCGGAACTTCCATCTCCTTCATGGCCGGATGTTGATGTCGAAAGGCCTGCGCAACAGGAAACAGCAAATTTAACTCCATACGCCGGTTCCACATTTCAATCCAGGCTTTGCCAATCGGATCTTTGCCCATCAATGGCGGCTCAGGTTCCAGTTCATCGAAATAGCGGCAAATGGCCATTGATTCACTCAGCACCCGCCCACTTTCAAATACAAGTATGGGTACGCGGCGCATTGGATTCAGTTTTGAAAAGTGGCGAGACAGGTGGTCAAGTTCATTTATGTCGATCTGCCTGAATTCAATTTCAATGTCCTTTTCGGATAGAAAAATTCGCACTCTACGGGGATTTGGCGCGCGGCGATCTTCAATTATATACATGTTTGTAGCCGGTCCTGTTGTGATCGATAAAACGCAGTGGGAAAACCTAACTCATTTTCCGTTTGATCGACAAATGCCATCGTCGGAACGATCTCGCCATATAGCCCGCCATACAGAATGAGCGACTTTCGGACTGTTGATTGTGTTTTGTCATTAAACACAGAAACTTACAACTTGTC
The DNA here is from genome assembly GCA_964461525.1 of uncultured Hyphomicrobiaceae bacterium. Lineage (GTDB taxonomy): Bacteria > Pseudomonadota > Alphaproteobacteria > Rhizobiales > CAYWUX01 > CAYWUX01. Next base: position 63,535 of record CAYWUX010000001.1, read on the forward strand.
ATTGCAAACGAAAGTGCCGCAGTTTCCCCCTGTAAAAGCATCCGTTTGTGATAACTGGAAGTTTTATGGACCAGAAGTTCTAAAAATATAAATTCTGATGTTTCGGTCCATTCCGATTGGAGAGCCGCTTCCCAATGGTTAACAGAAGGTTTCCTTCGAATAAACCGGAATTTAGTAGATTCACGGCTAGGCTGGGTCAACGAGCCCCGAAGCTCCACTCATACAATCCATCCGGTCTGCCGGCGGATCCGGAGTTAAGCCCTTGAATTATTTTGATTACAACGCGTTAAGTTGATGGCACTGCAATCCACCATAAACTGCCCGGCCGATTACCGCTCTGGTCAAAAACCTCTGTCAAGAATTAATACCCAGAAGTTACGAGAGCAATTCGTAAATAAGTCGGATCTAAAAACTGAGTATCAATTTGATCTGCTTCAGATGTTCGTTAACAACGAACTCAGCACCATGATCACGATGCCGCTATTTGCAATGGTCATCGCCCTTGCGGCAAGTTTCTGGTCTCCAAAGGAACCACTTATTGCCTGGTTTTTATGTTTTATCGCCGCGAAAACTGTCTTATTGATCACATGCGGCAGATTTCCGAAAGAAATGAGTCAGAATATTTGCCTGAAGTCCTGGCGGATAAAGCTGGCTGTTGCGGAATTTCTTAGTGGAACGGCCTGGGTTGGAATAATTTTTGTGAGCATAAGCACAAATGATTTTGCCGCCCATATGTTTCTTTTTGCATCGATAATTGTAGTGATCTGCATAAGAATGATGTTTGCGTCCAGTGTGCCGCTGATTGTGTTTGTCGGTACGGTACCGATGACCCTCGGTTTATGCATACGATTCGCATTGGTCAACAACCCGTTTTACTGGTCACTGGCCGCCGTAACACTTGGAATTCACTGTTATTTCTTTTTTCTGGTTCGTGGGCTCCATATAAATGTTGTTTCCATGCTGAGCTATAAGGCCATAAAAGATTCCCTAATCGCGGAAATTGAAGAAGCCAAGGCATTGTCAGACGAGGGTCGCCGACAGGCAGAGGCCGCAAATCTCGCCAAATCCAGGTTTCTGGCGACCATGAGCCACGAATTGCGAACGCCTCTCAATGCCATTTTGGGTTTTTCCGAGGTCATGAATTCTGAATTGTTTGGTCCTCATTCGAACCCACACTACAGAGAATATGCACAGGACATCAATAAAAGCGGAAAACATCTGCTGAATCTGATCAATGAGATTCTTGACCTCTCCAGAATCGAGGCGGGACGCTACGAACTCCACGAGGAAGCCATAAATCTCGCTGATGTCGCAGAAGAATGTCATAGATTGCTGAGAATTCGTGCTGAAAGCAAAGGACTGACAATTCTGGAAGACTTCGATCGAAATCTACCGAGACTGTGGGCAGATGAACGTGCTGTCCGGCAGATGTGCCTTAACATACTTGGGAATGCTATAAAGTTTACCCCGAACAGGGGCCAGATTGCCTTAACTGTCAGGATGCTGAAGTCGGGACGGCAAATCCTTTCGGTTAAAGACAATGGTCCAGGCATACCCGAGGAAGAAATTCCAAATGTACTTCAGAGCTTCGGACAGGGATCTTTAGCTCACCAGACAGCTGAAGGTGGAACCGGACTTGGTCTGCCCATCGTGCGGGGACTTATCCAAATGCATGGGGGCGATCTTGACCTGAAAAGCGTGTTGAGGAAAGGGACCGAAGTCTCTCTGGTTTTTCCGGAGAACAGATCCATGCTCTCCATGCCGGCGCTGCCGTTGAAAAATACCACAGACAAAGACAATCTCTCTAATGCTGTCACCGGGAGCAGCGTTAACTTGGTCACAAATGATAAGACATCCCTACTCGACGAAAATGTCTGTTGCCAATATTCAAAAGATGATTTGCGCACTTTCATAGATCAGCGCATGAATTTATCAAAACACCCAGACCGGAATAATGCCTCGCATGAGGGTAATGGGCGCAAACCGTCGAAGTGAGATTCCGGTAGTTTCAACGGAATGCCGTTGGAACCCGCCAGTCGGGCATTGGAGATCCTCAGCAGTTGAGGATTTCAAAATATCCGATAATTCAGACAAATGTTTATTTTTAAGTTTACGTATTCAAAACAATAGCTTAGTCTTGTCATTCCATCGATCAATTGCAACATTCGCGATCGATTTTATTGTTTTTGGGTGGGACAGTCCCTAATTTAATAAATGTGTTGCTGCGGCATTCCGCTGCATGGACAGATTTAGTGATCCCGATATTGCGAAGCCATCGTAGTGAGCAGGATTCCAGGTGACAATGGAGTGGAAATTTGCGACTTTCGAAGACTTGCAAATTCATATTTGAAACAACATTTTGGACTTACAGAGTATAATGAATATACAGGCATCCTCGAAAAATGCCCGTGTTTTCAACTCCCGTTTAGGCAATAAGTTGGGCTGGCGACGCACCAGCCAAGAAATTACCGGATGGCGGGTCCACAGGGGACGAAAATCGCCGCGGGAGATTGCAGCAACTCTGGTTGCGACGTGCTGGCCGCAACGAAGGAGAATGAATTGGGTGCTTGGATTGCTTTAGGTTTACTTATTGCGGCAGGTCTAATACTCCTGCTGAAGCATGACAGCGGAACTATCGCCGGCCTGGATCCCTCGCATTTTGCCGGCGTTATGGCCAGTCTGGCATTATTAATTTATCTAGGCGGCTCCCTGCTCCGGGGTTATCGACACTCAATAATCTCGGCCTTCAAAGATATCGTGATCTGGGCCGCATTTGCGTTGATTCTAATTGCTATTTATTCCTATCGGGTCGAACTTCTATCTGTCGCTCATCGAGTGGCCGGCGAACTGATGCCGGCGGGCACGGAAATTGTTCAGCCGACAGGTCCCGACGGCATGCAATCCGTCAAACTACGCCGTGGCAGTGATGGTCATTTTGTAACCCGCGCAATGGTTAACGGCGACCCTGTGAGTTTTATCGTGGATACCGGCGCCTCGTCTGTCGTGCTCAGACAAGAAGATGCGCTGCGCATTGGCGTAGATACACGCCAGCTGCGCTATGCCATACCGGTTCAGACTGCCAATGGTACGTCGTACGCCGCAAGAATTCGCCTGAAATCCATCCAGATCGGCAAAATTACTGCGAAAAATGTTGAAGCCCTCATCGCCAGGCCGGGAATGTTGCATCAAAGCCTTCTTGGTATGAGTTTTTTAAGCCGTTTGCGCTCTTATGAGTTTGAAGGAGACTATTTAACGCTTCGGATCTGAAAGTACAGTTGATCCGCTGGCTGAATTCTTTCCTGACGTGTTAACATTTGCGTAAGAGGGGGAAAAACGGCGCATGGTATCGAGTACGCGGATTTGGCATTTTTTCAAAGAGGCTGGTATTTGGCTTGGAGTTTTTTTAATCGGGTTCAGTTCCCTGTACTATTTCCACGATCTCTCTAAGGGTGCGCGTATTCTGCTCGAATATGGCAAAGACATCTATCAGACATCCCCGCAAAAAGTTTCGAAGGCCGTTGCCCAAAAAGACCCGGCCGATGAATATGAGGAACGGATTGAGGCAAACAAATTCGGACACTTTTATACAATGGCTGAAGTTAACGGCGAAGAACTCATGGTCCTCATTGATACAGGAGCCACGTTCGTCTCGCTGAACTACGAAGATGCCTTGAAAATCGGTTTTGATCCAATAGATCAAGATTTTACGATATTGATGCAGACTGCAAACGGGATCAAAAAAAGTGCGCCTGTAATGCTGGACCGCGTTGAAATCGGAAATATCGAAGTTCGAAATGTACAGGCCATCATCAGTCCGCCCGGAACTTCATCTTCCAACCTGCTCGGCATGAGCTTTATCAACCAACTTGAACGTTTTGAACTGAACGGTGATGAACTGATCATGGCTCAGTAATTGTACACATTACAAAGATGTTCGGATTGGATTAAAAATCCAGTGTACACGTACACGTTTTGCCCGTATTTATTGGGCCAGAAAACCCCGGAAACTTCTGAACAAACAAACTGCGCAAGAAAAAGTGTTTACTATTTGTTTCGTCAAGAACCTATTCGCATTGACTGGCAATTCCGTCCTGGCTTTCAAGATTTTGGAGCATGACGGTAGATCAGCCTCAGTTCGTAGTTCATTCCATATACAACATTTCGATATTTGACTCAGACGAAAGCAGAAAATAAAAGGCCAAATAAGTCTGAAGTCAGGAAACAATTAAAACATGGTTACCAAACAGTAAATCAAACGATGCGAGGCCCTGATGTTTCCCACTCCGCGGCAAGACTTACAACCCAATACAGCAGAATTCGAGCGCTTTCCTCTGGTTAAGGAAACAGGGTTTCGTGAATATGATGCGCGTTGGCTGTTTCCTCAGGAAATCAACCTTATGGGATTGCAGGCCATAGGCCTGGGATTGGGAACGCTGTTCGGTCAAATGAATATCCCAATGCGTATCGTTGTCGGTCACGATTTTCGCTGGTATTCAGCTTCGGTAAAGCAGGCTCTTGTTAACGGTTTGCTGGCCTCCGGTATGGAGGTTTTTGATATCGGCCTGGCACTCTCACCGATGGCTTACTTCGCTCAGTTCGATTTGGAGGTGGAAGGTGTCGCCATGATAACAGCGAGCCATAATGACAATGGCTGGACGGGTATTAAGATGGGTTATGAGCGGCCGTTGACCTTTGGCCCCGATGACATGATTGCGCTTAAAGAAATTGTGCTTGAGGGTAAGTTTCGGTTCACCGGAGGCGGCCGATATAATTATGTTGCTGATCTCAAAAAACGGTATCTTGATGACCTCGCCGACAGGCCGGAATTTACGAGAAAAATAAAACTGGTTGCCGCCTGTGGCAATGGCACGGCCGGTGATTTCGCACCTCAGCTTCTTGAAAGACTGGGGTGTGATGTCGTTCCACTACACACCCGGCTGGATCATTCGTTTCCAAATCATAACCCTAACCCCGAAGATCTGGAAATGCTTAATGCGATCTGTGATGTCGTCCTGGAATCTGGAGCGGACGTGGGGTTGGCGTTTGACGGCGATGGGGACCGATGTGGCGTTGTGGACAATGAGGGAGAGGCTATTTATGCGGATAAAGTCGGGGTTATGCTTGCTCGCGACATATCGGGGCAGCACGAAAATGCTAAATTTGTGGTCGATGTAAAATCAACAGGACTGTTCCTGACGGATCCCGTCCTTATGAGTCATAAAGCCAAAACGGATTTCTGGAAAACGGGTCATTCATATATTAAACGCTACAGCCACGAAAATAAGGTGCTGGTTGGATTTGAGAAATCCGGACATTTCTTTTTCAACCCGCCTATCGGACGAGGTTATGACGACGGATTGGTATCGGCGCTTGCTGTTTGCGATATGCTCGAGCGAAATCCGGAAAAATCCATGGCTGACCTTCGCCGGGATCTTCCCAAGACCTGGCAGTCACCGACAATGTCTCCCCATTGCGATGACAGATTAAAATATCAGGTCGTGGAACGCGTGTTAAAGCACTATCAGCGTCTTGCGGCGGATAGTCACGATGTTGCAGGGCAGCCCATTCGCGAACTGATCACGGTTAACGGTGTGCGGGTCGTACTCCAGGACGGCACCTGGGGTCTGGTGCGCGCTTCTTCCAATAAACCTGAGCTGGTTGTCGTTGTAGAGAGCCCAACTTCGGAAGAGAATATGCATGCAATGTTCAAGAACATTGATCTGCTACTTGAAGAACAACCGGAAGTCGGTCAATACAATCAGAAAATTTAGGCCTCATCTCCTGAACCGGCCGTTTAATCGGAAAATGCCGCGACAGAACGGGGAACCTGAAAGTCTTTTACCTTTTTGAGCGCCACCTTTATGGTCTCGAGATCGGCATATGGCTTACTGCCCTCGACGCTGAGATGCCGGCGCCAATAACGAGCTCCAGGCTGCCCCTGAAACAACCCAAGCATATGGCGCGTAATTTGATGAAGCCTTGCTCCCCCTGCCAACTGCAACTCGATATAGGGAAGAAAATTTTTTATTATTTCCCAACGGGACAACTCGGAGCATTTGCTGCCGAAAATCAAGCTATCGACTGCCGCTAGCAGATATGGCGACTGATAGGCGGCCCGACCGATCATTACACCGTCAACAAACTTGAGATGATGGCTGGCCTGCTGCAGGCTAAGGACGCCACCATTTATTACAATCTCCAGATCCGGATATAATTTTTTTAACCCATGAACACGTTCGTAATTGAGCGGTGGGATATCACGATTTTCCTTGGGACTTAATCCGTTCAGCCATGCCTTCCGGGCATGGACGATAAAGGTGCGGCAACCAGAGCGTTTCACCACATCGACAAACCGGCATAATGATGCCTCTTCGTCCTGGTCGTCTACGCCGATGCGGCATTTAACGGTTACCGGCACTTTGACTGCTGAAATCATTGCCGCAACCCCGTCCTGAACCAGTTCGGGTTCCTGCATGAGACAGGCGCCAAACTTTGCATTCTGAACCCGCGATGACGGGCATCCAACATTGAGATTGATCTCGTCAAAACCGTACGCTTCTCCGATGCGTGCCGCTTCCGCCAGCCTTTCCGGCTCTGCCCCGCCCAACTGAAGCGCCACAGGATGCTCGGCTTCCGAGTAACTCAGCAACTTGTCCCGGTCACCACGTATAATTGCTCCGGCCGTCAGCATTTCCGTGTAAAGAAATGCCTCTTTTGACATCTGCCTATGAAACATCCGGCAATGGCGATCCGTCCAATCCATCATTGGAGCGACACAAAACCTATGCAATTGATTTTTCATGGATTTTCTATAGTGCAGAGGGGTAACCGAAGAACATGCAAACATTATTTTGCACGTGTGCCGTTGGTATTGCAACACTACGCATTCGCACTGCACACAGATTGCAATGAGATCGCCGCATTAATTCAACTTCCTTCAGGATACTGGAGTGTTCAAGTCCGTCTGAAGGGCCAATATAGCTCCAAAACCTGTGTCCACAAGGCTGAAGTTGAAAACTGGGCTGAGAAACAGGAATAATTGATTGAATGACCGATAGGGTCGAAGTTTAAAGCAGCTCATCTCTGTTGTTGACTCTTTGAAAACAGACATTGTCCATCCGAGGTCGGATTTCACTGCAGCCACCAGACTTGCATATTCACAAACTTCACGAATTGTTTTATTGGACTTTTTACTGGCGCCTACGAGTTACAGGTCCTATCTTCACAATATTGAGACCGTCACAATGTGATGGTCCATTCAAAAAATCTAATGGGAGGAAAATAAGATGAATTATAGGTATTTGACGGGAACGGTTCTTGTCGCGTTTTTAGCCGTAATGATAACGTTGATGCCGAGACAGACATCTGCCGAAGGGCTCCGTGTCGTATCGGATACGACAGTCGGGGGTTTCAAGTTCCCCGAATCCGTTGCCTACGATCCAAATGCCAAGGTACTTTACGCAAGCGAGTTCGGGTCCGAACTGAAACCCACACAGATGGACGGCAAGGGCCGGATTAGCAAGATAGGTTTAGACGGAAAGGTCATGGAGGAAGCTTTTCTTCCGGCCGCTGGACAAACCCTCAACAAGCCCAAAGGCATCTGGGTCGCCGGTGACCGGCTGTGGACAACGGATATTGATTCCGTATGGGTATTTGATACGAAAACCAAGGAAGGTAAGAAAATCGAGCTTCCAGGTATTAAATTTGCAAATGACCCGACCATCGTCGGAAATGTTCTTTATGTCAGCGACAACCGGGGCGATCAGCTTTACAGTGTTGAGCCGGCGGACTTCCTGAAAGCAGATCCCAAAGTCACTCGTGTTCTGTCCGGGAAATCAATTCACCCCAACGGCCTCTACCCGGCTGCGGACGGTTCGTTGCTAATGGTCGGTTTTGAATCGAAAGACAATCCGCGCGGTATCTATTCAATGAAGCCAGGTGGTGCCCCTAAGGAACTAGCGGCAGGTCTGGGCCGGCTGGATGGGATTTATGAGTTGAAGAACGGCGATCTGCTGGTGACCGACTGGAATTCCGGATCGCTTGCTGTCTGGAACGCAAAAACTGGCATGCAGAAGTTGGCTGGTGGATTCAAAGGGCCCGCCGATTTTGGCGTCGCGCCCAATGCCGAAGGACTGCTGGTCGTGGTGCCCGATCTGGTTAAGAGCGAGTTGCGGCTAATCCAGTTGGGTAACTAGAGACGGGACGAACCAACTTTTGGCATCGTGCCCTACCTGGGTTGTGGGAAAAGGCAACTTAGCCGTTAAATATTCGATATTGTAAGCGTTGACTCGATGATTACCTGGCGATCCTGTGATGCCGCTCGTAGATTTGGGTCATTACGGGAAGTTTTCGTCGGGTCTGAAATGAGTCCGTCAATCCTTCGTTTTCGGATATTGCCAGCAACGGCAGAGATAGTCTCAAAAGTGCCAAAGGGAGACATTCCAGCAAGAAGGCGTTGCCTTTCACAATGTGGATGCGATGCGTTTAAAAGACTTCTGAAAAACCAGCTCCGGAGCAATGGAGAAGCTAGAGCAGCATCTTGTTTCAAATATGCTTGTGTCAATTACTTTAACACATGGCCAGAATTCAAGTGGGATGAACTCTGGCCATCAGAGTTGGTTCGAACTATGAAATTCAAGCCCGGTTCAATACCATTAGCGCCTCCCTAGAGATGGGCGCGACAGTATCCACCACCCCCTGTCCCGGTTGGGATCGTCACGGTTTGTCCTGGCGCAAACATTCTTCGTATGTTCATTCCCGAAAGTACTTTTCCGCCGACCTTTGCCTTCCAAAAGATACGAGCATAGCGAATTGTATGTCCGGAGTTATTTGTTATCCGGATATCACGGAATTCCGTCGGCCCACTGATGGTACAAATGAATTTCGGCATTTGCCTAACATTGAACTTTGAATTTCCTGCTTCGGCGACATCATAAGAACCTGTCGCCAATGCCAGAAGGGCAGCCGCAAGAATAGTCGATTTTTTAAACATTGATTATCTCCTTTTAGATTTTCGGAATGAGCAGGAGATCCTTACCAAGCTCACTTGAACACAACTCGAGCACGTTCAGCCAGCGTTCATTAAACGCTTCCCGATTATTAGGCATCTCCCAATCAAACCTTTGTATTCAACGATTTGGTACCGCAATCCAGGTACTCAAGTGACAGGGGTCACACATAAACTGATTATGAATTGCTCTTCGTGGACAAAGTGAAAAAGGGTTAGACAGACACAACCTCTTTTGAGGAATCTTGATTGCGCACCAAACTGCATGTTTAGAGCAATGCTGGGGAAAAGCGGTGAGTTGATTTGGATAAGTGAGTTTTCTTACTGATCACCAGTCTGCCGTGTTTCTGAGGCAACAAAATGAGAATTTCAGCCGACAATTTTTAATTCTGCGTTGACTCAAGATCATCACTTATAAATCTTGTGTTATCGCAGAAAATAAAAGTCGGGGTTTGAAATGCGCTAATTCAGTGACCACTAGCATTGTCAAACCACTTTAGTACTCGCTCCTCAAGGAAATTGTAGAATGGGTTGTATCTCATTCGCAGCAGCCAATCACCTGGAAGCTTGAGCAGGCCGCGTTCGCCCCTTATGGCAATTTCGCCGAGGAACAGAAGGTGCTCATTTTCTGGTGGGCGCTGGCCGTAAAGTGGGTCATCGGGCGGGAAAGGCAACGCCACATGGGACAGAGAGATTATTTCTTTGGGCCAAGAAGTATTGAGTTCTTCGACACTGGAAAAGTTTGCTGAGAAAGGACTTTTGTGGCGGGCTACAACCGAAGTTGTCGTCGGACTTTCATTGGTAACAAAAGTTACCGCGAATGGCAGGGTGGCGTTTCCTATAATGCGACTGGTAAAAGGTTCCGGATCTGAAATTATCAGTTTGGATTTGGCGGCGTATCGGTTGATATCGAATAGCACGAGTTCATGTCGTCCGGGAGATAGTCTAGCAAGCAGCCTGTCGATAACTGCTTCAGAGGTGACCGTAGAATCCACAACCGATTTAAATACAAGCATAGGTGGGAGCACGTTTTGCGGGCTAGATCGGGCCCGCGCGCTGATGCGGTTGCTCACGGAACGGGTTAGGCGATAAACCACGTCACCAGCATTTGTCGAGAAGGAATTATACTTGTAGGGATCAAACTCCGGCAGGATCTGAAGCCATGCCAATCTACCCAGACCTGGGATTATCGAAAGCCGGTTCTTGATAAAGGCTAATCTGGCGGTGGCGTGAATACTGATCGCTGGTGAGATCAGAACGAGACTGGCCGGTACCGGCGCGGCTTTCTCCTCCATTGCACTGAGGGTAAAGTCCAATGCCAAAGTCGCCCCGGTCGAATAGCCGATCATATGGATAGGTTTATCCACCAATTTGGAGCCAAGGTGTTTCATACCTAGTTTGGTCGCTGCAATCATATCCTGCATCGTGATGTGTATTAATCCCGAAGGTGCCGTCCCATGTCCAGGCAATCGCAGACCGATTACGTAATATCCCCGCTGCCTGAGGGCCTTTGCCAGGGCGCGAAGGCTATAGGGTGAGTCTGACATTCCGTGCAGTAGCAGGACACCTCCCACAGGCGCCTCTGTCGCCAGTTCGAAGCTGCGGTTCCAATCAGGTTGGTAGTTCTGGGGATCCGCAGCACTTCCAGAACTATAACGAACCAATGCCTCGGCAGGTCCGGTGTTTACGCGGGCGTATATCTTTTCACGCAATTGGATGAATAATCTGTCTTCGAGCTTCTTATAGTCTTGGAAGGTTCGAATATCATTTGACTTAGTGGCGGTAAATTCTTCTGTTAGCTCTTCAGTATGCCAGGGTTCAAGGGGCGGATCACTGCAACCGGCAATCAAAAGCAGAAGAGCGATCGTTACGAGACGCAGAACTTTGCTTTTTTCAATGCCAACGTTTTTCATGGGTTGCCTTCATCGACCCCGCGTCAAAACCCAATAAATTTTACCACCAGGTGCGCGCACTTGATAGCGCAGTCGGCTTAACGGAATATAGGAGTTCGTCAGCAGCAAAAATAAATCATCGAAAAACTCCGGTGTCTCAAGGCTGAAATTGTGAAAGTTCCGGGTGCGATTGACCGGTGTCGTATCGACTAACGTTACAAAATTGCTGCCGGGCTCGACCATTTGGAGCACTTTTTCAGCCTCGTCTGATTGATCCGGATTTTCAGGGTTTAATGTGCTCTGCCCGAGGCGTTTCTCGCCAAGATTGATAACACGGCTCATCAACAAGGCGCGATCATTAGAGGAAACGTAGACGGTGAAGTCTCGTGCGAGAGCATTGATCTCAGGTTTGAACCGGAGACCAAACTTCTCATAGCCCACATCCGGCGCCGTCAGTACAACATGCTCAATTTTAGGATATTGGGCATTCGGTTCAGATGCCTCATAGAGCAAACTAAATGCATTGACAACAACCTCGGCACCCATGCTGTTGGCAACGATCCAAAGTCTCTCAGGCTGGACCTCGCGGCTGATTAACTTGATAGTTTCGGCTAGTTCCGCGGCCGAGTCCCTCGCGACCCGCTGCGCACGCCGGTAGCCCCAAGGCGTCGAACCCTGGTTGCCGGGCCAATCAAATACGAGAAAGGGAGAGTTTATATCCAAAACGTGAGCTAAAAATGCGGTCTTGCGCAGGGCGGAAGTAAATCGCTCCCTGAAGCCGTTTATGTTTATAAGCAGTGAATTATAGGGAGACGCGCGAACCTGTTTTCGAATTTCGTTGATGAATTCGGCTTTCGATAGTGACTGGATGTCGCGCAGGCGGATCTCCTCGTTCTGGAACCAATCGGTAGGATTTATGAGCATTCCTACCCCAAGTGTTGGTTTTAATTCAGTGTCAAAATAGCCAAAGTTGAGACCTGCCTCCCGTTCACTCCCAAATTGTTCCTCAATCTTTCCATTCTGATTCTGTTTAAGACGGTTGGTCACGTAGAAGAACCGATAAATCCCTTTCTCCCCTTGCCTGGTTACCAGCATTCGTCGAAATTGAAAGGCTTCAGCCCTGTCTAACGCTCTCTGGGTAAAGACCTGAAAGAATATCCCAAGCATGAGGGCAACCAGGATGATTAGAGCAGCTGCAAATAGAAAATATCGCCTAAAACGGGTCATGTTTCTTCGTTGCTCCTGGTATTTTGAAAAATCTGATAGTTAACGGATTGGCGACATCGACAAAAATGCTATAGCGAGCCAAGGAACAATCCGAACTTGTGGTGTCGGGCGGTGAAGTCTGGTCATATTTCTGCGCTTCAATCCTGAGCAATTGCTTCGGGTTCCTTACCCTGAAACCAGGCTACATAAACGGTCGGGAGGAAGACAAGCGTGAGCGAGGTCGCGACCAAAAGCCCGCCCATGATGGCGAATGCCATAGGTCCCCAGAATACGGTAGGCGCAATTGGGATCAAACCAAAAATAGTTGAGGTTGCCGTTAATGACATCGGTCGCAGCCTTGAACTGCTCGCCGTTACGACCGCATCCCAAATCTCGCGGCCTTCGGCACGATCGGCCTCAATCTGTGTTATAAGTATTACCGCATTCTTGGCGATCATACCTACCAAAGCAAGAATACCGAGGATTGCGACGAAACCAAGCGGTTGGCCGGCGACCAACAACGCCCATACAACGCCAATCAGCCCCAGCGGCAGAATAATGAGCACTAAGAAGAGGCGCTGGAAGCTCTGCAGATGGAACATAAGAACAGTAAACATGATGAGCAGCATCAACGGTATGACGGCAAAAACGGATGCCCGTGAATTTGCGCTTTCCTCGGCGATGCCGCCAACCTCGACCTGATATCCTTTCGGCAGGCCGGCGTTAAACTCTTGGATTGACATCGCGAGTCCGGAGACCACGCTTTCGGGCAAAACATCCCGGGAAACATCCGCGCGGAGTGTTAGGGTAGGAACCCGGTCACGGCGCCAGACCAGCGGAAACTCCTGATCGTATTCGAAGGTCGCAAACTGACTGAGTGCAACATTTCGTCCATTGGAGAGCGGGACCTGAAGAGTTCGCAGCAATTGAAGTGACAAACGCTCCTGGTCGGTCGCCCGGGTGATGACGTCAATCAGGTAAATGTCATCGCGTACCTGCGTGACCGTAGAGCCGGTTATGGCGGAGTTAAGTGTTGAGGCCAGCGCTCGGGAACTCAGGCCGAGAAGGCGTGCCTGATCCTGATCAACTCTGACGCGAACCTGGCGCGCCGGCTCGTTCCAGTCGAAATTGATAAGATGAGCTTTCGGATTTTCAGCGACAACCTGCGCCAGCTGCATTGCGATTTCCCGTACTTTTTCCATATTTGGACCACTGACGCGATATTGTATGGGCCAACCCACTGGAGGGCCGAGTTCCAGCGGGTATGTTCGACTTACGACTGAAGGGAAATCTTCTGAGAGGACTTTTTCCAGTCTTTTTTGCAGCCGGTCGCGCGCTTCAACGTCCTTGGCGACAATCACAACCTGCGTAAAGAAGCTGTTGGCCAGCTGGACATCCAAAGGCAGGTAAAATCTGATCGCTCCACGGCCCACATATGTGCTCCAGCGTTCGACGTCGTCATCAACTCCTAATACTGCATCAATCCGTTTTGCTACCGTTTCGCTTGCAAAGATAGAGGCATTATGGGGCAATGTCAGATCGACGATCAGTTCGGGACGGTCTGAAGCAGGGAAGAACTGCTGCGGCACGAAGCGTGTGGCGACAAGTGCCGAGCCGAACAAACCGATAGTAATAACGATCGTAAGCCAAGGTAAGCGCATGGCACCGACTAGAATGCGGCGGTAAAACTGCATGATACGGCCAGGCTCTTCCGTCCCTAAATTACTCGGCACCGTCAACACCGTTATCCCAATAAGTGGTGCGAAGATTACTGCCACCAGCCAGGAAACAATAAGCGCAATTGCCACGACGGCGAATATTGAGAATGTATATTCCCCGGCTGTGCTCGCAGCGAAACCAATTGGGACAAAACCGGCAATGGTTACCAGTGTACCAATCAGCATTGGAGCTGCCAGAGTGCGGTACGCAAAGGTTGCCGCCGCCTCTTTGCTGTCACCTGCGGCAAGCCGCCTTATCATAGCGTCGACCGTGGTCAAGGCGTCATCTACGAGAAGTGTAAGGGCGATAATCAGGGCTCCGAGAGATATCCGCTGGAGGTCGATGCCAGACAACTCCATTATCGGGAAAACTATCGCCAGGGTCAGGGGAATTGACAGTGCCACCACTGCGCCAGGACGCATGCCAAGGCTGACAAAACTGATTGCGATGATAATGAGGATAGCTTGCCATAACGAGGTCGTAAACTCGTTAATCGCAGCGTCCACAGTCACAGCCTGATCGGCGACGAGGATTGGTTCGATGCCTATCGGTAGATTAGCCCGGATATCGGATATTGCCTGATCGATATTCCGTCCGAGGGCCAAAATATCGCCGCCTTCACGCATTGCCACGCCGAGGCCAATCGCGGGTTTGCCGTTGACGCGAAACAGCGGCTGTGGGGGCTCAACATAAGATCGACGCACCTCGGCGATATCACCCAGTCTGATGATGCGACCATTGGCGACGAAATTCACGGCAAGAATGTCGAGTTCTGAATCAAATGATCCTGACACCCGAAGCGAAATTCTTTCCTCACCCGTTTGCAGAACACCAGCAGGACGGACCGCGTTCTGGGCCTGAAGGGTTGCAATTAATGCGGGATAATCGAGGCCGAGGGCGGCAAGGCGTTGTGTTGAGAACTCGAGGAAAATCTGCTCGTCCTGGGCTCCCATGATTTCGATCTTGGATACGTCAGGGACGAGTAAAAGGCGCGAACGAACTTCTTCAACCTTGTCTCGCAGTTCCCGATGTGTGAAACCTTCCGCCGTGAAACCATATATGATACCAAATACATCACCAAATTCGTCGTTAAAGTTCGGACCTATGGTACCAGTTGGTAGGGTATGGCGGATATCTCCGACCTTTTTTCGGACATCGTACCAGCGGTCCGGCACTTTATCGGATGGTGTGTCTCCCCGCAAATTAACAAAAATTGTAGTCACACCAGCACGGGTATAGCTCGTTAAATAGTCGAGGCCAGAAACTTCCTGGAGTTTTCGTTCAATCCGTTCTGTGATTTGTAAAACCGTCTCTTCCAAAGTGGCTCCAGGCCAAGCCGCTTGTACAACCATGGCCCGAAAGGTAAAGGCCGGATCTTCATTGCGGCCAAGACTGAAGAAAGCGAGACTGCCGGCAATAAAGGCCACCACCATGAAGTAAACTACGAGCGAACGCCGCTTTACGGCCCACTCCGAGAGATTGGGACCAATCATTGCGCTTCACCCAAAAGGCGGACCTTTTGTCCCGGTCGAAGCGCTTGTACTCCAGCAGTGACGACGATGTTGCCGGTTTCAAGGCCATTTCCCACCAGAACCCGTGCCACGTCATGGCGCACCACCTCGATATTCCGCAAGGACACTTGTTTGCTTGTTGGATCCACAATCCAGACTGCTGGTTGTTGGTTCGCAGTCGTAAGCGCCGAGGGAGGAAGTTCGATACCAGATGCCGCGCCAATTTTCATCTTTCCGCTGACAGTTGATCCGAGCCGCATTGCCTTTGGAGGATCTGTGAGACCAACTTTGACCTCAAACGTTCCCGTCACCGGATCCGCTCGCGACGCCACTTCGCGCACGCGGCCAACCGCCATGACAGCAGGATTCATGGTCAGCACGACCTTTATCTCCGGATCAGCGGGTGCGGTGTCTTTGATTTGAGCCGGCACATCAAACACCGCATCACGACCATCTTCACGCGCAACTTCTACGATCATCTGGCCACTTCGCACAACCTCGCCGGGCTCCCCGCCAACCTCCGTCACGATCCCCGGAGCGTCAGCAATCAATTCGGTAAAGCTTAACCGGTTTTTGGCGATATTGAGCTGGGCTTGGGCCGCATCCGCGCGTGATTGTGCGGTCTTTAGGACTTGGCGTGCTTCATCGTAACGAACTCGTGTCGTCCAGCCGTTCTCCAGAAGTGACTTTTGGCGCTCGTAATTGTTCTGCGCTTCTGCCAGCTGGCCCATCGAGGCTGTCAGTTCTGATTGTGCGATGCGCAGGGTATTCTCTTCGTCTTTGGGATCGAGCCTGGCAATAACATCGCCTTCCTCGACACGGTTTCCTATGCTTGCGGACCGTTCAATCATCCGGCCATCAATTCGAAAAGCAAGATTTACTTCAGTCTCCGCCTGAATAGTACCGGTAAGCGATACTGTATCTCCACTGGACTGTTGTCCGACCGTCACGACGCGGACCGGGCGGATTTCAACCTCTGACGTTTCGTCGGAGCCCTCGCAACCGGCCAGTAAAACCAATAAAAAAAGGAGCAAACGTAACAAATTTGTACGAATAGATCGCACTTCAGAATGGCGTGATATTGTCATTCGGAGCCTTTGTCGGGGTAAACATGAATGCAAAAGAGTGCCCTCCAAATAAAAATCCAGTTTCGATCGTCTTGATTACGGTGTTTACGCGCCGTGCAACTTGTCTAGCTCGTAAGTCTATAATTATATTCCATTTCAATTTGATGACCAAACGGCTTTTCAGAGTCGGCCGCTGTGGTCAGGTCTCTTATGTCAACGATGCCTGCGGATAACGAATAACATTTTAGAATCCACCGAATAAAGTGGCCAGAACAACGATGCATACGAGTGAAAAAATTGGCACGACAATGCCAACGGCAAACATGTCTCCATATGACTGTTTATGACTTAAGTTGCAAATACTCAAAACTGTAATGACTGCACCATTGTGTGGAAGGCTATCGAGCGTCCCTGAGGATATGGAGGTTATACGATGCATGGCCTCAAGCGATATGTTTTGACTATTGGCAAGCTCCACATAGGTAGGCCCGAGGGTTTCAAGTGCTATACTCATACCACCTGACGCAGAACCAGTGACACCACTAAGGATATTGACTGCAACAGCAAGCGATACCAGCGGGTTTAATTCGCCCAGGTTCAAGAGTGCATCGGTAATTATTTGAAATGCAGGCATGGCTGCGATTACTGCCCCGAAGCCGACCAGACTGGAAGTATTGGCGATCGGAATGACAGAGGCATTCGCTCCGTGATCAAGGCTGGCCTTCACACTTTCAAATCTGGACCAGTTTATGATCAACAAGGCGATGATAGCGATAAGCAATGCAACGATGATGGCCCAAACACCACGGACCGCATCAACGGTGGTCGCCCCAAAAAGTGGTTGCGCCAGATATGATGTATCCATGACGGGGACAATGAATTCGACAAAAACAAAATTGACGAGGACAACAATAACAACCGGGGTAACGGCCAAAGCAAAGGATGGTATGCTGCTTGTCTCAGATCGTTCGGATTCCAATTCATTTATATCGAAACCCTCGCGAATTGCACCTTCACGCGCAACCATATCGCTCTCGGGCACAACATCATCATGAGCGCCATATCCCTCGCCGGCAGCTTTCGCGCGGGTTACCTGGCGGTTAAGCCAGGCCATACCAAAGAAGAACATGATTATGGAAGCAATAATTCCGAGGCCGGGTGCGGCAAAGGCCGTGGTGCCAAAGAATGGCATGGGAATGGCGTTCTGGATTGCTGGAGTTCCAGGCAGGGCTGACATTGTGAATGTAAATGCGCCGAGTGCCAGACTTGCCGGTATCAAGCGTTTTGGTATGTCAGCATCGCGAAAAAGCGCTGCGGCCACCGGGAATATGGCAAATGCAACCACAAATAACGAGACCCCGCCATAGGTCAGAAACGCACAACAGATAACAACAGCGAGAACTGCCTGCTCGGCCCCAAGCCAGTTGCTAATGGTTTGAGCAATCGATCTGGCGGAGCCACTGTCATCCATAAGTTTACCGAACACCGCACCTAAAAGGAATAAGGGAAAAAATGCGATAATAAAGTCGCCCATATTTGTCATGAAGATCTGGGTATAGGCCGCTAACAGCGGAATACCTCCGCCGAGCGCAATCGCTAAGGTTGCCATTGCCGGCGCGACAATTAAAAGTGTTACACCGCGATACGCCAAATACATTAGTAGGATTAGGGCAACCAATATCGCAAACAGGCCAAACATGATTTATTGGCCTACTCGTTTGCGTCTCTTCGTTCCCTCATGCAAATGGGCGGGCTTAAGGCTCTCTTCGAGGACGAAATCTGGCCGGAAGGTCGTACGGACACCGACATCTTTGAGATGGGATTGAAGCCATGCATCAGCTGTCTCCCTGCCGATCTGACACAAAAACTCTAGAAATGACCATTCAGCATTTAATTTACTGGAGACACTAAGCTTTAACATCTCCTCCTCGGCAGCAATGAGATGCAATCGGGCATCGCGATATGCTTGTCTATCGAGGCCCTCTTCATGGATGATTTCCGAAAGAAAATAGAGAGAGCGCAACTCCTTCAACAAACTTGCGTTGAAAGTGATTTCATTCAGCCGGTTGTCAATTTCATAGGCCGTTTTCGGTATGTCTGGCCGCTCGAGCGGATTAATTTGAATCAAGATTAAATCTCGCGCATCCGTCTCATCGACGAGGGGGAAAAGAGGAGGATTTCCCATATATCCTCCATCCCAATAAGCCTCTCCGTCAATCTCTACCGCATGCGAAAGAAATGGCAGGCACGCAGACGCAAGAACAGTATCGACGCTGATTTCGGGTTGTCGAAAGACTTTCGGGCGCCCCGTCCGCACATTTGTAGCCCCGAGAAACAACTGCGGCCGTTTGCAGGTATTTATTGCATCAAAATCAAATGTTTCAGCCACAATGTCCCGAAGTGGATCGAACCCACACGGATTCAAGTCGTAAGGCGAGACAAGGCGATAAACTAATTGCGACCAAATAAAGCTTGGCGAATGAGCCAATGACCATCGGCCCATAAGCCTGTCAACAAATGTACGCTGGATTGGGCTGAAGCGAGCGGCTTTGCTGATAGAAGACCAATAATCCCTTAATTTCTGTCGCGCGCCTTCAGGACCGCCGCTGGCCAATCCTTCGACGAGGGCGCAGGCATTCATGGCCCCGGCACTGGTGCCGCTCACGGCCTCAATTTCGATACTTGTTTCCTCCAGCAATCGGTCGAGTACGCCCCACGTGAAAGCGCCATGAGCGCCACCTCCTTGTAGCGCTAAATCCACGAGCGTGGGATTATGGGGTGGCATTTTTTCCTCATTCGATATTTAGGGCGCAGAATTAAATCAACACTATACAGTCGTGCTGGAAGTTCAATCATAAAATTTGCGAGATAGAATGCATTACGCCTTGCGAAATCGTGTCAACTATGTCCGGCGCCGGGTCGACCCCCATTATCGTTGAAGTATCGTGATCTTCGCCATGGTGATCCGGTCCAGCAACTATATGAGCGGTTTGATGGGCCCCCTGTAGAACAGGATCGGAAGCGCGCTC
>CAYWUX010000001.1:83065-98398 GCA_964461525.1 uncultured Hyphomicrobiaceae bacterium
GATCATTTTAGACCACTAGCACTGTCTGCTCGATTACCACAATCCGTCATCGGCCAGTTATTGCAAAAATGTCTTAGCGAAACTGAAGCGAGCAACTCTGAACTAATTCAAATGGTAAAACCTCACTTAAAAGCCTAATACAGTTTCAAACTTCAGAACATAATAATTTTTATTTCCGGTAGCTAAAAATACGCTGTGCAGCTATCTTGGCGACTAGATCAAACAAGGGAAACACATGCCGTGTATGATTATGTAACTGCTGTTTACGACTATATATCTGAAGAAGTTCTAACAACCTATTTGCCAATAACACTAGCAGCTGTTTTGATAACCATTGCCATTGTCGTTCACTCCCTTCGTGAATATAGGGCAGCAAAATTTAAGCGTTTGCATCTCGAGGGAAATAAAAACCTATCAGGTGAATTTCGCCGGAGATGGATTGGTAACCTTGAGCCGAACGGTACAAATTCTGCAAAGGAAGTTGGCAAGGCAGGTTTCTGGATTTGGATTGTGGGTGCCACCTTCGTATTAGGTGTTGTTGCCATTGTTTATCAGATACTGCAAGCCATCGGACTGGTGCCTGTCGTTTCGGATTTTTTCAACTGAACCCGCCTCCGCCCGCAACGCGGATCAGACGGAGAAATAAATCGAGCCCGAGAAACCCAAAGTCAGGTTTGACTGACCAGATGCAAAGAAAGTGTATTCAGCCGGGGACAGATATGCCCGGAACTTTTGGCGCCTGGTGGGTGAATCTAACTTCTATCCGTCGTGCCATGAGAGCTTGGTCCAAGTCCACTGGGAATCCTGACGATAGACCTCAATTGCGGGTAGATTCTTTAAAACTTCAATGATTTCCGGTAAAGGCATCACCGAAAAAGCCGTTGACAATCCATCTGCCATGGTCGCATTGGGGGCATTCACCGCGATGGCTCTATGAAAACTGGCGGGGAAACCCGTTCTCGGGTCGAGCAAATGGTGAAATTTTCCATCTTTGTCAAAAACTGTACCTTTGGGTGCCGATGTCGCGATGGCCCGGTCAACGATATCCAGCCGGCTTGAAAATGTGCCCGGATCATCGGGAGAACGCAACCCGACACGCCAGGGACGGCCTTCCGGATGCCGTCCCACTAACCTTGGCTCTCCTATATTTGCCAGGAAATTTTCAAAGCCCCATCGTTTGAGAAGATCAACAATTCGGTCTGTAATATGGCCCTGCGCAATACCGTTAAGTGAAAGCCTCATGTATGGATCATCCAATGAAATGAAATCCGTATCAAAGTTTACTGACCTGTAATCGACATACTTAAGCACTTCGCTAATTTGTTTATAGGGAGGGCCAATTGGACAGGTGGGGTTGTCTGCAAAATGCCCGCTGTAAAGATGCCAGAGCGGTTGCATGGAAATGTCGAACGCGCCATTTGAAAGTTCACCAATATATCTTGCTTCGGCCAGAAGTTTCACTAATTCCGGAGGAGGCTGTTTAAGTATCCCTGATTTGTTTAGACGGCAAAGAGCGGACTGTCCCTTAAAGAGACTAAAAATTTTCTCCAGCCTGTTTATTTCAAGAACTGCGCGCTTCAGGCAGTGTTCAGCAAACCGGTAATCATCCGCGGCCAGCCGAATCTCGGCAACCGCACCAAGAGCAATACCGCGCCAATGGGCGAATTTTCCTGAATTTACCGTCGCTGCTGACAGATGGCCGGGGACCAGCGCGGCTCCCCCCAGAGCTGCGGAAATCCCTATAAATTGACGTCTTGTGGTACAAAGTCTCATCACTGGAGGTTGGCTTCCTTTTTAACTGACACATGATCTTCTTCAGCGCCATTCTGTTGTTCTCCACCGAGATCAGCAAATATATAGTCAGCGGATACTTCACTGAACGTTACGATCCGGCCCGCGTACTTGTTTATGAACTTGAGTGCTGATGTTTTGTCTGAGAAGGGAACAACTTCATTCAGATTCATCCCGCCTTTTTTTCGACTTTCGATCACATAAATCGCTTCTTTCCCGTTAATCCAGTGCGCGGGAGCTGATTTTTCCCAATTCAAAACTTCTCCCCTGTCATTGATCTGCACTTTACTAACAAAGATCGCTTTGACGGTTTTCGCTTCCCCCGGCAGCATCAGAAAAGCAAATGCATCCCGAACGGACGGAAACCAAACTGGCTTGTCACTGTTTCTTAGAAATATCTGTGCCTTGGGACCGGGATGATCAGCCACTGTCATCTGGCAGTAATAACCGACAGCATCCTGTGTCAGCTCCTGAGGTGCAGGCAGAACAGTGTCATCTTCCGGCAAACACCCCCCAAGGCTCAGAAGAGACAGCAGCAAAAGAAATTGAGCAGACAATGTAGCCAAAAGGTTTTCGGGATTGCTGTTCATAGCTCGTACCTCACAAGCCGCCAGAAACCCATAATCGCGAAAATCGCGATCCATCCCAATAGTATCATGAGAAAAATAAGGTGATGGGCATTTATATTATCGCCGAAGCCCGCCAGCCCAGTCACGGCTCCAATACCTTCAATTCCGGCGATATTGAAACTGCGGTACGCATCTGCGGGATTAAGCACTACGAGAAGCTGAAACAACTCATCACTTAGAATCTGGTGTTGATCAAGTACCAGAACCCCGAACAAAGCCAAATCATAAATAATGACTATGACTAGCCAAACGCCGATCGCAATGCCTGCGGCCATTGCACGTTCTGAAGATATCATGCTTATGAAATGCCCGATCGAAACGAATACTCCGCCAAGCAGAAGTGAACTTCCTGCGAGAATAGCAAGTGACAGAAGATCCGAAAAATTCATACCGTGCAATATGGCGATAGAAAGCCCGGCAGCACTGTAGCCTGTAAGAACTGCACATCCTACGATCAGGTTATGCCCTAAAAAATTTCCAAGGAAAATTTGCAAGCGAGATATTGGATACGTAAGAAGCAACAACATGGTCCCCCGCTCCACTTCATCGACGACGGCATCGTGGGCGATCATGAGGGCAATGAGTGGGATGAAATAGACGGAAAGGCTAGACAGACTGGCGACAGCAACATCAAATCCTGTTGCCCGTATGGCTCCGGCCGGCGCTGATCCTATGGCAACCACGGTAACTGAAAGAAACGTGAAAGCCAGTGTCGAGGCTACTATCCATCGGTTGCGCAGGGCATCCTGAAACTTTTTCGCAGCAACAATGAAAATCTTATCCATGGTGGGCGGACCCTCCTTCCCTGTCGCCGCTGGTCAAATCTCGACTGTCCCGTTCTCTGGTAAAGTGAATGTAAATCTGATTGAGGTTGGGAGGTTCAATCTCAATATTCTCAATGGGCAAGTTCCGACTGGTCAGGATACGGATCAAATTTGCCCGTTCTGCATTGCTGCACCGGAATTCCACAAAGTCCGAGGATCTGGCCCTGATCTGAATTTGTCCATTCAACTTGCTCAAGAGGCCGGGAATTTTCTCTACTGACGCCGCTGGGGCAGTTATTCTGACTATGGTCGGCAGATTCGCGATATGCTGTAGTTCATCAAATTTTCCTAAAGCGACAATGCGTCCCTTGTCCAGTATGGTATAACGATCCGCATGGTCCTGCAGTTCGTGCAAAGAATGCGACGACAGGATAATCGTCACTCCAGATTGTCTGAGCCGACCCAGAATTGAATAGTATGACTGACGCAGAGCCGGATCAAGACCTGTCGTTGGTTCATCCAGGAGTAACAGTTTCGGTGCACCCAACAGTGCCTGAGCAAAGCCCAGCCTTTGCCTCATGCCTTTGGAATAAGTGCGGATCCGGTAATCCGCCGCATCCTGCAATCGGACCAGGTTCAACAGTCCCTCGCACTCGTCAGCAGAAACGGCTTTGATAGATGCAAAGAACTTCAACGCCTCACGACCAGTCATCATATCATGGAACGAAATATTTTCTGGCAGAAACCCGATGTGTCGACGCATTTGAACGAAGTGTCCGGAAGCCGGATCGTCGTCAGCAAACCTAACATTTCCGCTGCTCGGCCGGGTAAGTCCGAGGATCAGCTTGAACATCGTTGTTTTACCGGCGCCGTTAGGACCTAGAACAGCCAATGTTTCCCCCGGCACTATGTCAATCGAAATATTCCTCAATACGTCACGGGTTCCATAGCGCTTGGATACATCGGCAAATGAAACGCCGGGGTAAAATTGGTTTCCGCAAATAGAGTGACTGGGACGCATCAACATCACTTAACCGTTTCCTTTGGATGGTCCATATACGCGTTTTGGCACGGCGATGTCGGGGAAAGACAAATCTGGAGGTGTCATAAGCGGTGCGCTGTCAGTAACTCCTCCAGGAAATAAAGCCGGAAATACTGACTGAGTCCATTTGAGCACCTGAACGGCGGGACTGGATATTAACAGTTTCGCTGATGGATGCTGCCAGATCAGCCTGTCGACCACATTGTTCGGTCTATAAGGCCTGTCAGCGATACCATCGCCATTTCGGTCGAATGAAATGTTGTCACTCCAATAATTTCCCCTTCCCTTTTCAGACCATTCCACAAATCGTGTTCCAACATATTTAACCTGAGTGCGGTTCCTCATAAAAATATTCTCGGATATCGAATTTCGCTCGGAACCAGCCGTAAAATGAATACCTATCTGACAATCTTCGAACCGATTCCTCCGGATATTGTTCTTGTTCGCGTTGTAGATAAAGACACATTTGTCAGCACCGCCCAGAACATGATTATTCCTGATGGTAGATTTGTTTGCGTAGTTGAGTAAAATCCCGTGATCACGATCCGAATCCGATATGTTTCCAATGACCTGAATGTTTCGGGCATACATTATTGCGTATCCCAAATGATTTCCCTGTGAGAGATTTCCGCTGACTTCGCTGTCATGGGTATACATATAGTGTATGGCGAAACGTACATGCCGGATCCGGTTACTACGGAATATATTCTTCTTGCTTGTCGTTACGAAAATTCCATCACGTCCCCTACTGATATCGTTTTTGATGATGACAGAGCCCGGAGATCTCCAGATTTGAATACCATTGCCCCTTTCATTGAGCCTCAGTACTTTTTTACCCTCAATCGCGTTGCTCCGTACATGTGCATTACTTGGTCCCTTGAGATAAACACCAATAAGATTGTCCACGAGCCGGTTGTTTTCGATTCGGGCGCGATGCCCATTGGCTGTCACATATATTCCACTGTCTTCCCGGTCCAGCCGGATGCCGGAATTCTGTATAGTCAAACCGCGAACAACAACATCACTGGCATCGACGGTTATTACGCGGCCGCGGCCACCACCATCGACCACAGAGCCGGAGGCCCCTTCAATAACAACCGGTTTAGTTATCCTGACCGGGCCCCGGTGCCTTCCCTCTTTGACAAAAATCCGATCGTTGGAAGCAGCGCTATCTATGATCCGCTGCAGCGGAGGGCCATCTGCTTCCACGATCCAATCCTTACTCGCACACGCTCCAGCCAGCATCAGATATCCAGTACTCAGAGCGAACAGAATCATCGCTCTGTCAAACATGCTTCTGGTGCGTGATCCGATCATCAGGAAGCTCTCGGTTCGACAAGCATCCTGCCTCGCATTTCCATGTGAAGTGCATGACAGAACCATTGACAGTAATACCAGTGAACTCCAGGGCGTTCCGCTTTGAATGTCACGGAAGCGGTAGCCTGGGGACCGATTTCAAATGCGATGCCATAGTTGGCCAATGTGAAACCATGAGTGAGGTCATCAACGTCATCCGCATTGGTGATCACGACTGTAACCTCGTCTCCCTGCTTGACAGAGAATTTCTCCAGGCTGAAGTTGGGTGCGATCGAATGCATGTACACTCTGACCTTATCGCCGTCGCGGATAACATCCTCGGCTTCTTCCAGTACCACTCCGTCTTTTTTGGCCTGCTCTCTGATTTCTTCCCAGAAGCTGTCATTGCGATCCCAGACCTGTTTCGGATTCACGATATCCGATCGCACAATGATGCAGTCATGAGGCTCTGCAAAAGTGGGGCCATCATGAATCACTTCAAAACTGCTTCCGCTGATATCGATAAGCTGCTCGTTTTCAGGCTTTAGAGGACCGACATTTATAAATCTGTCCTTGGAGAACTTGTTAAGCGATACCAGCCAATTCCCATCCGCCTCTTTTGTTTCTCCCATCGATGTGTGATTGTGGCCAGGCTGATACTGCACATCTACTTTATCTTCAATCGGGTTGACTTTCTCGCCCTGGAAAGCCTTTACGGCTTTTTCAATATTCCATTTGGCAATCTGACTATCGAGAAACAATGTCGTGAAGGCATTCCCCTTGCCATCGAAGGCTGTATGCAATGGCCCAAGCCCCAACTCAGGTTCGGCTACAACACAGTCTCTGGGTTTGATTTTGTCATTGAATAAATCCGGAAGCTTGCGCACATCGATGACCGAAACCGTTGGCGATAGTTTACCATTGATAACGACATAATTTCCGTCAGGAGCCGTATTGCAGCCATGTGGACTGTTGGAGATAGGAATATAGCGGGTGTACTTCGACCCCTTTCGTCCATCAACCACCGGAACGCCCCCAATTGTCTTGGAATCGCCCGCTTCGACAGCGGCTTCAATGCGTTTGATATCGAACACGACGGCCCAGTCCTGTTCATTTGCCGTCATTTCTTCAAGAGTTACGCCTTCCTCGCTGTTGTAACAGGTGGAAAGGGCATAAAGTCCCTGATAGTCGGCATCACAATTGTCAAGATTTCCATTAACTATCACCTGCCACGCTACCTTCATTGTATCGCCATCAATCGCGGTAAAAATTGACAGATATTTTTTGGGGTCATCAAGAACCAAACCGTCATTGGGAATCGGAATTCGATGCTCGCCATTCGCGAATATATATCCGGTACGAGGATATTTCTGTGGCCGCAATCCGTGAATATCAGCCGCATTGGGAATTTCGATTATCTTGTCGCACTTCATGACATCGCAGCGAATACGTGCAACCCTGGTATTTGCCTTGTCATTGATAAATAAATATCGTCCATCATAAGTGCCGTCGGTGAATGACATATGTGGGTGATGCGCATCCCCATTCAGCCAAACACCTCCCTTGTCGGCGAGAAATTTTTTGGTTTCCGGCAGCAACCCTTCCGTCAGGATTTTGATACTTTCATTGGTGCGGCCCCATCCCGTTGCGCTACAACGGTTGAAGACGGGTATGCGCATTAATTCACGCATGGAAGGAACACCGACAATGCGTACTTCTCCGGTCTGTCCGCTGGACCAGAATCCATAATAGTCATCCAGCTGGCCCGGCCCGACATGTGATTTTGATGCATCCTGCGCCTTTGCCTCGGATGACGCCAACATCGTTGTGGCAACAGCCCCGCCCATAGAACCGGCGCCAGTGGCCAAAGCGGCGACAGCGGCCAATTTTCCCGGTCCGGTGACAACCTCCCGGCGACTAAATCCGGGACTGTTCTTCAATGAAGTTTTCTGCTTTTTCATTCGTAGCACTCCTTTTTGGTATCTCAATTGGACCTACTTGCGTTGCTCCAGGGGGCTGATGAAATTGAATTTTCGATTTTTATTGAAAGCCTGACCCAGTGGTGGCGTGGAATGCCGTTCCTGACGCAAGCGTTTTTGAATCACAACCGGGCAACGTCTGGAATTGTGGTAGACTGTCTGACAGTGAAGACAATAGAGACATTCGTTCGGGTTTATATTTCCTTCGGGATGTATCGCCTGCACCATGCATTCACCGGCACAAAGCTGGCAGGGGGATCCGCAATGCTTATAGCGTTTCAGCCATTCAAATAGCCTGAGTTTACCCGGAATGGCGAGGGCCGCTCCCAACGGACAGAGATAACGGCAATAAATTCGCTCGATAAACAATCCCGCCGCCAGCAGAGCTACGGCAAACAGGACAAAGGGCCAGTCTCGCATAAATTTTAGGATGATGGCGGTTTTGAACGGCTCGACCTCGGCCAGCTGTTCCGCCAGGGCCAGTGAGTTCAGCGAAACACCGAAGACGACCAGGAAAATGATATACTTTATCGGCCAAAGCCGTTCATGCAACCACCACGGGACTCTAATTTGGGTAATCCCCACCCATTTGGCACCACGATTCAAAAGCTCCTGAAAGGCACCAAAGGGGCAGAGCCAGCCACAGAAAGCCCCACGCCCCCAGAAAATAAGTGAGGCCGCCACTGCAAACCACAGAAGGAAAATTAGAGGGTCCCTCAGAAAATAGCTCCAGTTAAATTCGGTAAGCAGGGAATTGAAAAACGTCATGACATTGACCAGCGAAAGCTGGGCGTTCGCGTAAAACCCAATCCCAAACAGCGTGAAGACCAGAAAACCGAGACGAATACGATCAGTCAATTGGGGGCGTTGAGCCAACCAGTCCTGGAAGAAAAATATAATGGTAAGTAAGGTCAATGCCGCAACGACCAAAACAATTTCAAACATTTTCTGCCGCCACAACCGCTTCCACAGAGGACTATCGAGAGCGGTACCGGCCTGCCCATCGTTTCCGTTTTGTGTAGTGCGTGCCACTAAGTCCTGACGCTCCGCAGCCTCGCGGACTTTCAGAAAGTGTTTGGGAAGCTGATAATCCAGATCTAAAGTCAGAAACGCTTTCTCGCGGGGTGCCGTTTCACGACCGACGAGCAACTGAATTCGCCAGGGATCCTGAGGTCTGAATTGGGCCTCATCCGGGATTCTAAAAAGGGCAACTTCGTCGAACGCAGGCGCTCCCTCGCTGTAAACTCTGGAAAGGCGCTTATACTGCTTGTCCCTGAACCGAATAGAGTTGTCCGCCTGAATGACCTGAAATCTGTCAAAAAGCCCTCCCCGTACAAAGCCTGATCCGCGAAATGAATACCGGCCGTTTCCCATCAACAGGATGGCACTTTGATTTTCTGTCAGTCTGTTTTGCAGATTTTTGAATTCCCGTTCACCCAACAGACTCTTTCCAATGGTGGGAATCGAAACAAGGGCGACCTTGAGATCCAGAAAAGTCTCCTCTGGCCCCCCTTTTTCGGGAAATTTGGCTGCTTCGGGATCGTTGGAGTTTTCAAAAGCGGCGTTGATGTCCTGAACAGTAACTTTCAGTGACCTGACAGACCCGTCTCCGGTCAACTCCGGCCAGCTTCTTACTTGGTCACCAGTATCGGCAATCTCGATCTTACCGCCCGCAACGTTTTCTTTGTCAGGTTTAAGGCCCGCAAGGCCATACTTTCGCGCCACTTTTACCGCAGAGCGCAGGATGCTGTCGCTGATGACCATTATCGTAACGGTCGCTCCGCTAATGATATCGACATCGCGGGTCAAATCGGTGGAGCCAATTATCTGTGAAACTTTTCGCCCGATAAAATCTGAGATAAGTTTTCGGATTCTGGGCTCGGGAATTCCGATTAGAACTATGGGTTCACTGTGTTTTACAAGTTTTGCGCCTGTGATCTCTCCATTCAGATCCAAACCTAGTAATATATGTATGGGTTTACCGGAATACCCGGTGGAGCCGGCAAAATCAGAATTCAAAAAAATATACCCGCTAAGCTTTCCATCTTTGTTGTATGTCCGGATGACCTCAGGACTACCTTCTGGTTTACCAAAACTCTGCGATAATGGAGAGAGATCCCGCAGGTTGACAGATTGGATCAATTCCTCAAGATGCCCCCCCAGAGCTCTGAAGTTCCAAAACGATACCAGAGTCGCAATGACCACGATAAATAATACCCGAGCAATAGCTCTTTTCTGGGGTTCATTCCTCATTATGTTTTCAGATCCTGAGACAAACAATCTAAAAGATAGAAATTAAATGCATTTTTTCGCGCTTAAATTGATTTCAGTCAAATCTCTGAAAATTTAAAAGGCGTACATGAAGAAATACTGCCTGTAACTTCCACGGAAATTGGGTGAATTGATTTCGAAAATCGTCAACAACAAAATCCAATATGGCCAGATTCGCCACGCCCTGTCTCGGGCGCACCAGAATTCGGCGACTTACTATAATGATATCGGAGTCCCAACAATTTTTGAGGCCCTCAAACAACTGTCAGAATTTAATCTCAAGAAAGCTGAAGAATGGGGAGGATCTATCGCCAGCACCGGATTATCGCGAAGTGACGAAAACAATGTTAAGGGGAACGGGACTGAGTATTCTGACATCTATCATCCGACAGCAACAAATACGCTCTATAAGGTCTGGAGCCTGGCGGTAAATGAAGAAATGGATCTGTTCAACAGATTTTCAGAATTTGCAGCGAGAACCGATGACGAAGAAACCCATTCGTGGTTACTGACCGTCTGCAGGGATGCACTTGGGAACGCCAGGTCATTCAGGCAAAAAAGGCGGGTGGCTTTTCATATAGAACGTCCTCATCGCCAAAATACAGAATTTCCAAAGTGGACCCGTGTAGGTACAGTCGTTGATTTCACTTTTACCGTTTCAGCTGTCGAAAACTGGATCACGGCTTTAATGGAACGGATGGTTAAAGATTTCCC
This sequence comes from uncultured Hyphomicrobiaceae bacterium, assembly GCA_964461525.1. Taxonomy (GTDB): domain Bacteria; phylum Pseudomonadota; class Alphaproteobacteria; order Rhizobiales; family CAYWUX01; genus CAYWUX01. The sequence goes on from CAYWUX010000001.1 coordinate 93,552, forward strand.
TCAAATAGAAGTGATTTTGACCGACACCCGTAAGAAAATCAATGAACTGAATAGACAATTAGACGGATACCCTATCCCTAAACAGCTACGGAAATCTCTTAGCGCCCTGAACAATGCCGAGATTTCAAATTTTGCCGACGGAATCTCCCCCACTCAGAAAATACTCAATTTGATTGCAGAGTGTGAACGGGTCTTCGATTATTATGATCTAATCTTTTCGGCAGTGCCTGATAAGCAGGTGATGGAAGAAGCTCAATCAATGTGCGCGTTCTCCCTGAGGCGGTTGCAGCAACTACGCAGCCTTAAATTTTAGTGAACGAAATACTTTGTGATATTCACAAATCTAATTTTGGACTAGGCAAAAGCAACAAAATCGATAAATCCAACTGAATAACATCGGTTTCAACCCCTGTAATTCCAGTCCATTCCACAGCCACTAGCCACCGTGCCACCATTGCACGAGAATTGCGTAGTGGTTAAAAAGTGTGTTTTACCGGAAAACTTCCGGAATCGGCTACTTTTCCAAACCTGAAACGAAATGGACTGGCAAGTTCGGTTCCAGATTGGATTTCAGTCCCCAGTTGTAAGATAAAATTCGATCATTACGGGATGGTGATCACTTGCTTTGTTACTCTGGCGGCTGTGCACAACCTCTCCCCCGACGATCGTAACATCCTGATTGGCCAGAATGTGATCAATACGAATGGCGGAATCTTTGTTGATACTGATCAGATCCGTGGGAATAGTATAGCGGCGCCCCGAAACAGGCACCGCATCCTTGAGACCGAGCTCAGACAATGACTTAAAAACATGTTTGCCACTTTCTATAAATCGATCCAGCGTTTCAGACGGTGTTTCTGAAAATCTTTCAAATGACGTTACTAGCTTCTGCCGATTGACAGAATCTTCCGGATTGATGCAATTCAGATCACCGCAAACTATCAGGGGTCCGGAAATCCCTTCAACGAGGCGGGTGAAATCATGCGCCTTGTTTTCAGGGTTTCGGTGGGGATGGGGGTGATATGATGCGATATTCAATGGACCCTGAGGGGATTCAATTCTGGCCTTTAATCCTCCACGGTTATAGATGCGCATTTCTTCATAGGCTGATATCTCAAAACGGCTCAATATGGCATTCCCCCATTCATTATCATAGAGGGCTGAAACCTGGTATGGAAAGCTAAACAGATTTGCATAATCTATCGATTTCTCTTCATATTGCCGGCAGAATAAAGCTTCATTTAATACCAAAATATCCGGAGCACATTCCTGAACAACCGCCTTTGCTGCCTCGGCCCTTTCCCGATCGACAAGACGGCGTTCATTCGGCATTGACATGAGTGGTCTTAATCCCTCCAGAATATTGAATGAAACCAGACTTATGGATTGTGACATTGGATTGAAAACCTAAGTTGCGATTAAACCGCAGAAGCCGCATGAAGAGTTATGGTGAATAAGACAGTTCTCAATTCTCCCTATTCTATCCTCTTTCATCTGTATTCTGATTGCAACCAACTCGAACAACTACCAATAGACTGAGTTGACCACTGCGATTCCGCCGAATGACAATGGAATTTACCTGGATATCTTTACAATATCCTGGTTTGAGAGCAATTTTTTGAAAATTATCAATGTCGACGGTAAAATCAAATGAATATTGTTCTGTTTTGAGATACTGATGAAATCGACAATGCACGGGGATTCGTAGAATGGATTTAAGGTGGGTCGTTATAGTAATGCTTATTCTGGTTGCGGCCACCATAGCCGCACGGCTGATGTCGCTTCCACTCGCGACTTTCTTTAGTGTCGTTCTCGTCGGTATCATATTGTCACTAGTGAGCTATATTGCATTCATATCATTACTTACTCTTGCAGGTGTCCCTATCACGATTGTGCGGTCAGCTGCCGTCTCCAGCGCGGTATTAATCATGAGCTATGCCATCTACAGGGGAATAAAACGTCAAAAGATCGTCAACAATCAAAGGTGATGATTCCCATGGCAGGAAAACGATGAATGTTTTTATTCTAATTCTACTGATCGCCGTGCTCTATCTATTCTTCCGTGCCCGTCCCTGGCAGCACGGAATTGCGAAATTTTTCAAGGCTCTGGCAACCGGAATTCTGGTGGTGATGGGTTTGAATCTTATCATATATCTTACTGGTCACCTGCTTGGTGTGGATCGAAGCTGGATCGACCCATTGACAATGATAATTCTGATTATCGGGATCGCTGTCGCAGCGTATTTGGGGTCTGCCAGGAAAAATATTTAACTCCCAAAGAAAAGCCTTTCAGGCCCGAAACGGCTGCACAAAGCCAACTCTACCTGGCCCCCCGGGGCATCGCCCACGGAATACCGGGCCGCCTGCCGAGATTTTATGGTCGCCGCAGTGAACCTCCCGCAACACTCATCAGATTCGTGGAAATAGGAAGAAGCCCCGAAGGCCCGGGTCTGACCGCCTGATTAAAACGGCAGCGAAATAATCAGGTCGAAGAGAGTTGCCAACCAATACTTTGCGGTCTATTTCAGTACAGATAAAAGCAAATGATGTATCATGTTATTATGATAACTCACGGGAGTGTAAAATTATGGTCCTTGAAATTGCGACAATAAATATCAAACGTGGCATGGATTCCGATTTTGAAGCTGCTGTAAAAAAAGCGATCCCTCTGTTTTCTGGAGCCGAGGGATGCAAATCCATGAAATTACAGCGCTGTCTGGAAAAACCGGAGATGTATCTGCTGTTTGTTGAATGGGTAACACTTGAAAATCATACGGTTGATTTCAGGGGATCGGAATCTTTTCAGGAATGGAGAAGTCTTATCGGTGATTGCCTCGACGGTGCGCCTGAGGCTGTTCACTACAATGTCGTCGTAGAAGGATTTTAGCTGCTGGCGCTCGCTTAGTTTGTTTTTGAACTGGCCGGCCTCGAAGTTTTCTTGGGATTAAAAATACCGCGTACGCGTCCATCACGCGTATTGCAGCGGCTCCTTCCGGTATTCAGGTCTATGAACATCGTCCCGCATTTCAAAACGTTCTTGCCTTGCGTCAAGATCACGTTTCCACCAATTTCAATTGTGTTGCTGGCAACGTCGAAATTAGCCCATTCACTGGATGCCGATTGCTCGCCTACCGATGTGATGAGGACTTTTTCCTTGGCCTCAATCCGGGTAATCTCTGACCCCATGGATGAACCGCCATTATCCCCTTTGTAGGTAATGCGCAGTTCCTTCGAGCGTAGCAGGAATGTGCCCTGATGTGCCCTGACATCACCTCGAAAAACTGCGATTTTGCTTTTATCATTCACATCCAATGTGTCGGCTTCGATGTTGATCGGTGCGTCAGTGTCCCGCTTGAACCCGGTAAAGCTTTCGATTGACCCCTGGCTGTACACATTTGCGACGCTGCCTGTCACTGCTATTGCCCAAACAAGCAAAAAGGCTAGCAAATCACCTGAACCAGATGATGCGTTCCGGCATATCGGACTTTTCATTCCAGAAAATCCCATCCCATGTGAGTAAATTCAAGATTTATCGTGCCCCGGTCCTACTGCAGTATAGCAGCTCAAAAACAGACTATCATTTTAGATCCGTGATGAACATAATGCACCTCATGATTGTTGAAAACCAGCCATCCGGTGGACCGGCAAGTAGATCCAGAAACATCCCCAGATCATGAATTATCATTCCCCCTTAAATGCCATAATCACAAACCTTAAATTGCATCAAGACTATGACCTTCACAAAATTATTAATGCCCGGGGCGTATTTACCCCTTTGGGTGTGTCGAGATCTCCTAAGGAGGTCGCTGATGCGGTCAGCTATGCGCTGCAGAACTATTTTGTCATTGATGAATTAATGGACATTGCAGATGAGGCATTAAGCCGTATTTCGGGCCTGGAAGCCGGCGCTGTGACGCATTGTGCCGCCGCCGCTATAACCCTGGCAGTAGCAGCTGTTATGAGTGGAGAGGATAGGGCGAAGGTTGCACAACTTCCGGACACCACCGGCATGCCAAATCTGGTTGTGATCCAGGCCGGCCATCTGGTCAATTATGGAAATCCGATAGAGCAGGCAATTCGTCTTTCCGGAGCCGGCATCATTACTGCCGGAGATGCAAAAATGTGTGGACCGCAACAACTGGCGCAAGCCTTGTCCGAGGAAAACGTCGCGTGTATGGTCTATGTCGATTCACGTCTTTGCCAGGGAGACATGGTTGATTTACAAATGGCCGTTGAGCTCTCTCATAGTTTAAGCAAACCTGTCATCGTCGACGCTGCGGCTCAGGATTTAAGACTAGATGAAGTGGCTCAAGCCGGTGGGGATCTTTGTATTTTCAGCGCGCAGAAATATCTTGCTGGCCCCACCGCCGGAATCGTGGTGGGCAAACGTGATTTGGTTAACGCGATACGGACACAGGAACAGGGCATCGGCAGAACGATGAAACCCAGCAAGGAGGCCATCATCGGAACACTCGCTGCACTCAGCTACCGCGAAAACACAGATATGCAGGCCTGGAAGCGCGACAGGCAGCGCGATGCGGAGGCGTTTTCTGATTGTCTCAACCGAATTGAAGGAATATCTGCACAAACTGTACCGGACCCTACCAAAGGACCATTTTCTCGTATTCACTGCAAAATAGATGAAAAATTTTTAGGTCGCTCGACGCCTGAGATTGCGGATAACCTCAGATCCGGCCAGCCGCCAATCTACGTTTTCGAGAATCTTGTAACTGATAACGTTTTGGTCCTTGAAATTCTAGACCTTGATGCAGATGAGCGCACGACAATTCTCTCACGGCTTTCAGAAATTCTAGCCATAAAATAAATGGGAGTACTGAAAATCCCAA
>CAYWUX010000001.1:98498-141832 GCA_964461525.1 uncultured Hyphomicrobiaceae bacterium
GTCGTTCGTATTTTACAGTCAATTTGAAAAAGTGAACCTCAAACTAACATGGGTCCAGTTTGGTCTTGAAGAGTTCAAAAAAATTATGAACTATGACTTGAATAGTCTAAACAGGTGAAAGTGTTATGGATGTAGGAGAAGAGCGTCGGGCTCAAATTGCCGATATCAGACAAGGAGTTCGCGCGCTTTGCGCCAAGTATAAGGAAGGTTATTGGTCAGATCTGGATAGTGATAAAGCCTACCCGACAGAGTTTGTGAGAGAACTGACTGAAGCGGGATATCTCGGTGCGCTCATTCCGGAACAGTATGGAGGCAGTGGTCTGGGCGTTCTCGAAGCAGGGGCCATTCTCGAAGAAGTTTCCCGGTCTGGAGGCAACCCCGGTGCGTGTCATGCGCAAATGTATGTCATGGGCGCCCTCGTTCGTCACGGAAACGACGCGCAGAAAGAACAATTTCTTCCTGAGATTGCCTCCGGAAAGATCCGTTTGCAAAGTTTTGGCATTACCGAACCCACAACCGGCACAGATACCACAAGTCTCAAAACCACAGCCGAGCGCCATGGTGATCATTTTGTCGTCAATGGACAGAAAGTCTGGATCAGCCGGGTGGAACATTCCGATTTAATGCTGCTGCTCGCCCGAACCAAATCGAAAAGTGAAATAACCCGACGCAGTGACGGCCTCACCGCTTTCATCGTCGATCTCAAGCAGGCACACGGCAACGGACTGACCATACGTCCGATAGATGCCATGATAAATCATCATTCCTGCGAACTGTTTTTTGATAATTTGGAGATCCCCGCGGAAAATATTGTTGGCGAACAGGACAATGGGTTTCACGTGGTCCTGGACGGTATGAACGCCGAACGAATTCTGATCGCTTCCGAGTGTATCGGTGATGGCCGGTACTTTATCGACAAGGCAACACGATATGCCAAGGAGCGGGTCGTATTTGACCGTCCGATTGGACAAAACCAGGGTATCCAGTTTCCCATCGCAAGATGCTATGCCGAAATTGAAGCGGCGGCATCGATGGTTGAACGGGCGGCAATACTTTTCGATGAGGGACGACACTGCGGTGCAGAATCCAATATTGCAAAAATGCTCGCATCAGAGGCCAGCTGGAAGGCGGGCGACATGTGCATGCAGACGCATGGCGGATATTCTTTTGCCCGTGAGTATCACATAGAACGCAAATTTCGGGAGACCCGGCTTTATCAGATCGCTCCGATATCTACCAATCTGATCCTGAGCTATATTGGTGAACACGTTCTCGGACTGCCGAGGTCGTTCTGATGGCTGGGATCCTGGAAGGTCTGAAAGTTGTTTCGCTGGAACAGGCGGTGGCAGCGCCCTATTGTTCGTCACGTCTCGCCGAAGCCGGGGCAAGGGTAATTAAGGTTGAACGAAAGGAAGGTGATTTCGCCCGGCAGTATGATCATGTCGTTCATGGTGAAAGTGCCTATTTCGTCTGGTTGAATCGCGGAAAGGAATCGCTTGCCATTGATATTAAAAATCCGGAAGATGCGGCGCTTCTCCATCGTATTGTGGACCAGTCTGATATCTATATTCAGAACCTCGCGCCCGGAGCGGCCGAGCGCGCTGGATTCGGTTCTCAGGCTTTGCGTGAACGCAATCCCTCGCTGATTACCTGCGATATCTCAGGCTATGGTGATGAGGGGAGTTACCGTGACATGCGAGCCTACGATTTACTCGTCCAGTGCGAGTCCGGCCTGGCATCCATTACTGGCTCTCCGGAGGCGCCGGGCCGTGTCGGTGTGTCGATTGCCGACGTGTCGTGCGGGATGTATGCGAACGCTGCGATCCTGCAGGCCTTGATAAAAAGAGGCCGGACAGGCGAAGGAGAAAGCCTCAAAGTATCTCTATTTTCCTCGCTTGCCGACTGGATGACGGTACCACTGCTTCATTTTGACTATGCAGGAAGGGAGCCCCTGCGGTCGGGCCTGAATCATCCCAGCATCGCCCCTTACGGCGCCTATTCGACCGGTGACGGACGAACGATTGTTATCGCGATACAGAATGAGAGGGAATGGTCGCGGTTTTGCGAAGTCGTGCTGGGAGATTGCCAAATTGCCGGGGACCCGGAATTGAACAGTAACAGTCAAAGAGTGGCAAATCGCAAAAAGCTTGATCAGATCATAAGCAGAATTTTCAACAGCCGGACACATAATCAGGTCATCCAGCTCCTTAAGCAAGGAGACATCGCTCATGGCTCATTTAACAGTGTAGGTGACCTATCCGGGCATCCTCAATTGCAGCGAACAACCGTGGGATCTCCATCTGGTCCTGTGAAAATGCCGGTGCCTCCGGTTTCGGGGTGGCAGGAGACGACTTACCCAGGTGATATTCCCGCACTTGGCGCCCATACACAAGCTTTGCGCCGGGAATTCGCTGCCGACACCTGAACAGTCAAGAGTTAGTTTGCAGATGCCGGATCAGAGATAAGTATGGGAATGTTACATGGATAAACAGGAACTTGAACTCATCCAGAGCTGGCGGGGGCGCCAGCAACGAATTTCCGATCAATTGACCGCTGATCGGGCTGAGGCCCTGGGCATGACGCTTGATACCAAACCTGACCGCTTCAGTTCCGGAGATCCGCTGCCACCACTTTGGCACTGGATCTACTTCTGGCAACCCGTCCCCTCCGCTGAAACAGGACCCGACGGCCACCCAAAAAAGGGGGGTTTTCTACCCCCGGTGAGCCTCCCCAACCGAATGTGGGCAGGCGGATCGCTTGATTTTTTCCAGCCTTTAAAAATCGGAGACCGGATTGAAAAATTATCCACCATTCAAGATGTGGAGTTCAAGGAAGGTCGTACAGGTCCTCTGATATTTGTCACTGTCCGGCACGATTACACTAAAGACGACAAAGTACTCGTCACAGAAACGCAGAACATAGTTTACCGGGATGCCGCCAAATCCCCCAGGAGATCCAACCCGGAACCACCGGAAGACTGGAAAATCGACGACGGCTGGCTGCAGAAGATCGTTCCCACTACGTTGCTTCTGTTTCGGTATTCGGCATTGACCTTCAATGGTCACCGCATTCACTATGACCGCGATTACGTTGTCAATGTGGAACAGTATCCGGGACTTGTATTCCATGGGCCTCTGACAGCTACCCTGCTTGCAGAGCATGTCAGAAAGAACGTGCCGGACAAGACTTTAGAATCCTTTTCCTACCGCGCCATAAGACCATTGTTCGATACCGGGCCTTTCGACATTGAGGGGAGAAAAACAGCCGACGGCTATTGCCTTCGTGCTCTCGATCCCAAGGGATTTGTGGCGACGAGTGCCGAAGCCACAGTCCGATAGTTACAGCATAAAGTTAAGGCCCATTATAAATTTCGATGATTTAACAGCGTTTCAAAATAAAAAATAACGAAAGAATTTATTGATGAAAAAGGGAGGACATCGTGAAGAAACGGAAAAAACATCAGGTCATAGCCATTGAAGAACATTATCTGGATGGCGAGGTTGCAGCCCATTTCAAAGGCCGGGATGTTCTGAGACTGCCTCCAATTCAGGAACGTCTCAACGACTTGGGCGAACTTCGCCTTCGGGAAATGGATGAGGCCGGGGTCGATATGCAGGTGCTTTCACTGGGAGCGCCCGGCACCCAAAAACTGGAACCTGGCATTGCTGCTCAAATAACCCGGCAAACCAACGACCGTCTGCATCAAACCATAAACTCCAATCCTGACCGTTTCGCCGCTTTTGCTGCTCTTCCCACACCCGATCCCGAAGCCGCTCCCGATGAACTGGAACGGGCCGTCAAAGATCTGGGTTTCAAGGGAGCGATGGTACATGGCCTGACAAATGGAGTATTTCTAGACGATAAAAGGTTTTGGCCGATTTTCGAACGCGCTCAAGTTTTGGATGTCCCAATTTATATTCACCCCGCCTTTCCGCACGACGATGTCGTAAATGCCTACTATAAGGAATATGTAGAGAGCTTTCCGCTGTTTCCCACTGCCGGATGGGGTTTTACCGTCGAGATGGGCACACAGGCCATCCGTCTTGTGTTGAGTGGCGTATTTGACGCCTATCCCGATGTCAAAATATTACTGGGACATATGGGGGAAGGCCTTCCGTTTCTGCTCTGGAGAATCGATCACACCCTGTCTCGGGAAGGAAACGATCCGGTATCGTTCCGGGAAAAATTCTGTAAAAATTTCTGGATTACAACGAGTGGGAATTTTTCCGACACGGCGCTGCTGTGCGCCATTCAGGAACTCGGCGCCGATCGAATCCTGTTTTCCATCGATTGGCCATTCGTCCCCAACCCTCCCGGTGTAAACTGGCTGACCAATGTCTCGATCAGCGAGGAGGACAAGGCAAAAATATTTAATGGCAATGCCCGGAGACTTTTAAAAATTCAAACACGGGAAAGCCTATAGTCCGAGTCGGGAACGTGTTGTCAAAGTTGCGAATTTGGGAAATAATCGTTAATCCGGTTTGAAAAGCAAATTTCAGTGTACAGGTACTTGGTGTCTGTAATGTGCTATTAGCCATTGTCTGAGAGCGAACATTCCGCCGGCAGCCATATCCCATCCGGAACTATGACCGATCCTGCTTATGTCTTGCAAGTGAATGCTGTGTCTGGTTACTTCACCAAGCAGAATATCATTCATCAACAGATGAAATGCTTCAATGGCCTCGCCCTGTGCCGCCGCCTCGAGGTGGGCGGCACTCAAATCGGTCGTTTTGGTCCGTGCCTTGTTGAGTACTATCCGGGCAAGCTTCTGCTGCACCTGATCACATTTCAGAAGTTTCAGGGCAACCAACAGCCCTCCGATAAAATCATCACCGGAGGGCGTCAAACCCGGTCCGAGGCCGAGCAGATTGCCAATCGGCTCTTCGACATCGATCGATGAAGGAATACGTCTCAGCTCGAGATACAACCAGTGTTCCAACATTGCAATCCAAGGCCTCACAGATTGGCGGACCACTCCATCAGAATGAGCAACGCGTGGTGCAAAGAGCCGGCCCTGATCCGGTAACAGGGATGGGAACACAAGTGGCGCCAGACCCTGCCTTGGCAACTGCTCACTACTATTTGCAATGAAGGAATGAGCACTTTTGGAGATTGCACAAATGTCAGCTGAACTGCACGGGGTGGGGGCTTTCCATTTCACTGCATCTTTGAAATCAATCCTCAAGCCTCCCACATTCATCTTCATTCGATTCCAAGTGACGGCTCGTCCTTCAGCCAGACGAATAGTGAGATTGTTGAAATTTAATTCTTCCTCAACAAGAGCGTTGAGAGGTCCCGGGCCAATGGCGGGTGACCCTATACATATAAGTTCACCATCGTGCTCGAGATAGAAGCAGCGATCGAATATCGCGGCCAACTTACCAGACCGATAGTGGTACAGAAACTTTCTTGCGAATCGGCCAAAACAGTCAATTTTGAGATTGCCGGGCTCCATATCACTTGTTTTCGTCTGACCTGATGTGTGTTCCGCTCTCACCCGTCAACGCCTCCATCGCGAGTTCGAGCTGACCGATAATCGCATGTTTTCCACCACCTTCTATAAATTTTATCGCGGCCTCTACTTTAGGTCCCATACTCCCGGCGGGAAATTGACCTTCCGCATGAAGTCTGCGTAATTCATCAAGTCCGACATCATCAAGATTGCGCTGGCCGGATTTGCCAAAATTCACGGCGACCTTCTCCACAGCGGTTAGAATCAACAAGGTATCAATGCCCAGCACATTGGCCATTAGCGCCGAAGTCAGATCCTTGTCAATCACGGCAGAAACACCTTTCCTCACCCCTTTCGGTCCGCGGATTACGGGGATTCCTCCACCGCCGCCAGCGATAACTATCGTCCCTCGCCGGGCGAGGGCCTGCACCAGTGAGATATCACAGACATGCTGTGGTAATGGTGAGGGGACAACATGGCGCCAACCGCGACCGGAATCCTCAACCATCCGCCATCCCAGTTCTTTTTCCAACCGACGCGCTTCCGGTTCTTCAAAAAAAGGTCCAATGGGCTTTGTTGGATTTGAAAATGCCGGGTCATCAGGGGCTACTTCAACCTGAGTAAGAAGACACGCCACGTGTCGATCACAGTCTGCTTTCCTTAACGCATTTTCCATTGCCTGCATAAGCAAATAAGCGATCCCGCCCTGACTGTGTGCTACGCAGATCTCCAATGGCATTGGAACGACCCTATGACTTGAAAATGCCTGGCGCATAAGAATCTTGCCGACCACAGGTCCGTTACCGTGCGTTATAATCAGATGTTCAATATTGAGACCAAGAGGCAGCAATGCCTGTGCAGCGCCGGCAGCTACAGCCTCCTGTTCGGCAGACGTACCACCGGTATTTTCCGGATGAATCGCATTTCCGCCAATAGCAACCAATAGTTCTGATGGAAGGCCGGTTAAAGCAGGCATTGCATTTCACCCGTCATCCACCATCACGCTCGCGCACAATGGACAAAGCTTTCAGTATCGCATCAGCATTGGATTCTGCCACAAGCACACCTGCATCCTTTAACAATGAAATCTGCGTTCGCCGTCCCTGAATGTCACGATCTGTACCGCATACGGAGGCGACAATTTGAGGTCGGGCGTCACCATGCTCAGCCAAAGCGGCAGCCAGAACTGCGGCCGGATTTTCATGGGAACCATATCCCAGGACCACGTCAACCACTACCGCACCAACGGCCGTATCTTCGATGGCCTGTATAAGAAAGTCATTTCGTACGTGCGGATCAATCATTGGATGAGGTCTGCCGCGGGTATACTCGTCGGCACCGAGGTCCAGCAACAGATGACCTCTCTTTCCGTCAGGTAAACTGGACCCTGGAACTGGCACATTGGAATGGACCGGTTCATTATGGTCCAGCAATACGATCTGTGCCTCTGCACATAAGGTACCTCCCGCAAATAGTCCACGTATCGTCAAACCGGGCGTTTTCATTTGCGGTGCGCCGGATTGTACTGTTAGATCGCCTTCGACCCGAAGTTTATTGCCAGCCGCATGTTCGGAAGCTGACTTTAAAGTTGAAACGATTGCGGCATTAGCTGGAGCACTTTTTTTTCCCGCACCCAGAAGACAAATTGTAAAGGGCTTTGGGCTCTGGGCGATCCTGTCAAATATGCGCGCTACGACCTGTTCAGCGGGAGGTTTGGAGACAATCACGATATGCCGGGTTCCAGGATCTTCGTCCAGCAAATCGATGGCTGCCAGCGTTGACATTCCACCAACCTCTAATGATAGGTCCCGCCCGCCAACACCGATCGCATGAGAAATACCTTTGCCAAGACGCGAGATTAGACACGATACCTCCTGGATGCCTGTTCCCGAAGCTCCAATAATTCCGATGTCACCATCTGAAACGCGATTGGCGAATGCCAGGGGCACTCCTCCAATTATGGCTGTACCACAGTCCGGCCCCATGACCAACAGACCTGAATCTCGCGCTTCCTGTTTTAACGACATTTCCTCCTCAATAGATAGGTTGTCACTGAATATCATGACATTCAAGTTGTTGCGCAGGGCTTTACGTGCTTCCGCGGCTGCATACTCTCCCGCCACGGATACAATTGCAAGGTTGGCTTGCGGGTGTTCTGCAACGGCAGTGCGGATAGTATTTGGACGCCAGACCAGCCCGCTCTCTCTGGCCCGTGGGCTCCCCAGAAGATCTACAGCTTTTTTCAGTGCTGTTTCCGCAGATGAAGGATTGCGTGCACGAATGGCAATGACCAGATCATTGGGAGCGGCTGTTTTTCCGATATCAGACAGGACACCGGCATCTGCCATAATCCGCAAATTCGCTGGCGTGCCCATCATGAGACCCGCTTCATCAACCCCATCAAGCTCCTTGAGCTGTCTCGATATCTGCATCAAAGCGACGGAATCAATATAAGCTCCTTTGCGTATCTTATTGACAATCGAGAAGCTCATGCGACCCCCATCTTTTCGCCGAAAGCAATCAGAGCTTTCTCAAAACAAGCCAGAGGAGCCTTAACGACACCGGCACCAACCTGACCGACGCCAGGCTCTTTATGGGCGATGCCGGTATTTATTGTCGGTGTCAATCCGGTCTCCACGACACGTCGAATATCGATACCCGTTGGGACACCTGTATAATCCATGGCCGGAATCGACCATTCCGGATTTTGAGCTAATGTAATCTCCATCATAGTGCGTGTATAACTGAAGCCTTCAGAAGCCGGTCCAGCACCTACAAATCCGGCAACGGCCGGAGATGCCGCCATTGCAAATCCTCCAAGTCCAATGGTCTCGACGATCGTAGAATCACCCATGTCCGGATTTGCGTCCGCTTCGGTGTAACCCGGAAAATATAACCCCTCCGGCATTTCGACCGGTGCGGTGAACCACTGATCACCTGTACCGCTTACACGAATTCCAAAATCAGTACCATTGCGCGCCATGGCGGTTACCACGGTAGAACAATCGATATTTCGTACCGGATCCATTATCGCCTTTCCCATGGCCATCGCCAGATTGAGGAAAAACTGATCATTTCTTCCGATAAAAGTCAAAATTTCCGACAACTCACTCGAGTTAATGGTGGTGCGCGCCAAAGCCGGTGACAGTTCACGTAATACAAGCGCTGAACAGGCAATGTTCCTCTGATGCATTTCGTCCCCCATGGTCAGTCCCCGGCCGACCACGCCCTTTAAAGCTATTCCCTTCAGATCCCTGACCGCTGTTGCCAGACCTGGGCCCAGTATGTCTCTTATCCAGGCCAAACGATCCAGAACTTCGCTATCGTTCCCTCCGAACCTCATGACCTTGCCCAGACCTTCGTTTATTGTACAGTAAGCGAGATTTTCGAAGGTACGGTTTTTTATGACCATTACTGGCTGGGACATGGTCGTCATTCCCGTCATCGGTCCAACGGCACCGTAGTGATGGTTGGGCTGGAATTCAAACTCTCCGGCACCTGCCATGTCTTCCGCTTCCTCGAGGTCTCGGGCCCAGCCCTCAAAGACGGCTATGCCCGTAACTGCACCACGCATAGGGCCGCACATGTCTTTCCACCCGATGGGTGGGCCTGCATGAAGAATCAGATGCTCCTTCAGACCGTCAATAATTTGACCAGCAGGCACAACATCGATCCACACGGGATCTCCCGACAGCATCCTTTCGATGGCTTCGGCATTTGCCTTTTTTATTTTTGATCTATTATCCTTTTTCACTGGTCAATCCTGCCCCGGGACATTCAGTCCTCCAGTTTCGACAGCAAGGTTGCAAGTCTCAAATTGCCACCCGCAGGAGGCTTCCAATCCAAGTGGACGACCGGAATGTCCATTTGTCTGAGATCAGCGGCAAATTGCTCCAAACCGATATTTACTACGCAAAGTTTTTCTGAAAGAAGCCGATTTTTTGGTCTGTTTTCTCTGCTATCAAATTCCATCATGTTCAGTCTCACCATATACTCGATAGGCCTCATCCACTCCGGCATTCGCCGGGCAGTCAAATCCGTTTCGTCTTAATACTGCTTCGAAAGAAGCCAGGCACCGCAAAATATTAACCTTTCGACAAACATAACCCATGGTACCAATTCTCCAGATCCGCCCGTGAAGCGGTCCGAAGCTGGTTCCGATCTCGATACCAAAATCGCCTAACAATTCAGACCGGACTTTCTCGCAATCATCGATACTGTCGGGAATCAAAACTCCTGTTACACTCAGCATCCGATGATCGGGATTGCCGAACAGCTCCAGGCCCATTGCCGTAAGCCCGGCACGCAGCGCAGTGCTTGCCAGCGTGTGCCGGGCAATCCCCTGATCGATGCCCTCCTTGAGAACGGCTCTTGCACACTCGCGGGCCGCATAAAGCATAGGCGTCGACTCCGTATGATGGTTGAGCCTTTTTGGACTCCAGTAGTCCATCAGCATGGGCAGGTCAAAATAATTCGACTGAATGATCGGCCCGCTTGCATCGGCAACATCGTCAGGCCGGATACCTCCTTCGATATGCTTGCGCGACATTACAATCTCGATAACCCGGTCATTAATACTGATGGGCGAGGTCCCTGGTGGTCCTGACAGGCATTTCTGCAGCCCTGACGATACAGCATCAATTTTCCACAGATCCATTTCAAACGGGTTGCCCCCGACCGTTGCCGTCGCATCCACATAGAGGATAACGTTCTCTTCCCTGCAAATTTGCCCCAACTCTTTCAGCGGTTGCGCCATAGTCGTCGAAGTATCGCCATGTACACAGGCCACTACTTTTGGTTGGTGCCGGTGAATGGCATCGCGCAACTGATCCGTCTCGAATACTTCTCCCCAAGGTACGTCAATTGCGACGACTTCCGCTCTCGATCTCGATGAGATTTCGACCATCAGGTGCCCAAATCGGCCGAACCTCGGCACCAGAACCTTGTCGCCGGGCTCTATGATGGATGTAAGGCAGGCTTCGATGCCGGCTCTGGCTGATCCGTTCACCAGCAACGTCCATTCGTTCGTTGTCCGGAATATCAAACGATATAACTTCATTACGTCATTCATGTATGATGTAAACTGAGGGTCAAACTGACCAAGCATCGGTTTTGACATCGCTTGCAGAACTTGGGGATATACGTCGACCGGGCCAGGCCCCATCAACAAACATGGCTCCGGATCAAGATCATCAAAGCGCTCGGTCTCACTCATCAATTAACAGTTACTCCAAATCCAAAACTGCAGAGATAGTTGATTGCCAACAGGCTATTGCCCGGTAATCAGTTGGACTTCTAGACAAATTATGGCATGTGTACCATAGTCAGATCCAGAATAATATAATCAAGAAAGCTAATCGGTGAAGTCTTACTAGAAATTTGATTGTAGGATTTTCTTGAATTCGGCTCGACTTTGGAATTAGCAATTTAATATGAACCAGGATAACCGAAACCTCCCGAATACGTCCAGTTCTGTCCGAATATTATCCTGGTGCGATGAATTACGCACCTTTAGCAGTGACCCCGACGCCTATACCAGATTGTACTTAACTCCGGAACACCGGAAAGCGGCGGACTGGATTAAGAGCACCATGACGGGTGCCGGAATGGCCGTGCGGGAAGATGCCGTTGGAAATATTGTCGGCCGTTATGAAGCGATAAAACCAGAAAGTAGAGCGGTGGTCCTTGGCTCTCATTTTGACACCGTACCAGATGGAGGGAGATATGATGGAATAATCGGTGTCATGACTGCAATTGAATGTGTGGCCAGTCTAAATGAGACAGGGAGAAGGTTGCCGTTTGCGATTGAGGTTTATGCATTTGCCGATGAAGAGGGAGCGCGGTTCACAACTGGATTTTTGGCCAGCAGCGCCGTTGTCGAAGGCGTGGTAAATTTCCCGTTCAAAAGACTGGATGCCAATGGAATATCGGTTTCACAGGCCCTTCACAGCTATGGCCTGGATCCCGAAAAGGTTGGCGAAGCTAAACGTCAGAAAAATGAATTTCTGGCTTTTATCGAACTCCATATAGAACAGGGCCCAGTACTTGAAAATCAGGACTTGTCCATCTGCCCGGTAACATCGATCACCGGTCAGACCCGCATGCAGGTTTCTGTTTCAGGTCAGGCCGGACATGCGGGCACAGTACCCATGCATATGCGCCGGGACGCTCTTGCCGGCGCCGCACAGATGATTTGCAATGTTGAAGAAATCTGTAAGCACAAAAACAACCTGGTAGGTACTGTAGGAACACTCAGCATATCCCCGGGCGTCCTCAACGTCATACCGGGTGATGTCGTATTCGGCATAGACCTCCGCTCGGAAGATGACGACATCCGTCATTCGGCCACAAATAGTCTCCTGGAGCGGTTCCAATCAATTGCTGATGAGCGGAAACTCAAACTGTCTAAAGCTGTCATGCAGACAACACCTGCAGTCTCATGTGATCCTGCTCTGATGGATATAATAAGCCAGGCCTGTTTTGAACTTACAGGCAGTAACCTGACACTTAATTCTGGGGCCGGTCACGACGCAGCTATCATGTCCCAACTTTGCCCCGCCGGGATGATCTTTATGCGCTGCAAAAACGGTATCAGTCACCATCCGGCCGAATCAATCAGAGAAAATGATGTCAAAGTAGCCTATCTCGCCCTGAAAGATATACTGGAGCGGTTAGCCAGAGACTGGAGGACAGAACCCTCGCGCAAACCGCTAAATGATACGGAGTGACCAGGGTTTCCACAGTCCACTGCACTGTCTCAGTGTTCACTTCGCGATCCCCAAATAAGCAATATTTCTGGCAATACCTCGGCCAGTTGCAAAACGCAATTAGGTGATTTGTAACAAAAAGTCCTATTAATGCCGCCCTATGAAGTAGAATTTGAACTGTTCATGATCTCAAGAACAACATGAATTTCAAATATTTTGATCTCACCAATGTGGCATTTAAGTCAGACCTGGAATTCTTTAAGAAAATCTGTCGATGACCATGGAAATTTTAGTCCGATACATTATGTTAATTCTAGGCAAATCTCCGCCGCAAACTGACGGCATTCTGGATCTGCATAGTGTGGGATGGCGCAGAATGTTTTCTCTCGAAAAGTGCCGGCTGATCCGCGTTCAGTTTCGATAAAATTGGAAATTTAAAGGAGACAATCCAGTGGCGGAGCGGGCTTTGTGACAGACATTGAACTTATTACAATTTTCTTAACCGTAATAGGTATAGATATTATACTATCGGGTGACAACGCCATAGTCATCGGCGCTGCCGCATCCAGACTTCCGTCTCATGCCAGGCGGCGCGTAATTGCCTATGGTATCGTCGGTGCCGCGGTGCTCCGCGTTTTTTTTGCGCTCATAGCCTTTCATCTTCTGCAGATTATCGGACTGCTGCTTGCCGGCGGCCTGTTACTATTGTGGGTGGCCTGGACCATGTGGCGGGAATACAGAGCTGAGGCAAATGATTTTTTTCTAAGTGAAACCATGGCATTCGCCCCGGGACAGCCAGATTCACACATTGGATGGAAATCCCGGCCTTTTCGACAAGCGCTCACCACAATTATTCTTGCTGATGTTTCAATGTCGCTTGATAATGTCCTTGCGGTCACGGGAGCCGCACACGATCACCTTTATATTCTCATATTCGGATTGGCGCTATCAGTATTTCTCATGGCAATTGCCGCAAATTATATTGCTGACCTTCTGGCAAAACATAGATGGCTCATGTTTGTTGGGATTGGTCTGGTTGCGGCGGTAGCCTTCCGCATGATCTATGACGGAAGCGTTGAAGTAGGCCACGCGCTGGCGTTTCTTTAAATTCGCAATTCGAGGGTTACTTCAGGCTTTGGTTAAGCTCAGCAAGTATTCCGCTTCCAGGACAAAGATCGGACATGGGAATTTCATTCAGAGGTTTCCTGGATGTATTCAGGAGCCCGTGCATATCCTGATCCTCGGCTCTATCTTCCAAATAAAGCAAACCCGTTACAACCTGTCCCGCAAGATATCGCTCCTTAAGCGTTGAGATTGAAGAAATCGCGTCTCGCGGATCGTAGTCGTTATCCAGCTTATGAAGAGACATATCCGACCCGTCGTGCATTTTGACATTTATTGTCTGACCTTTATCATAAGATGCGGTAATTTCATCCCGTTCAGGTACAAAATCCAGCTTGTCCATGACAGCCGTATGATCCCGTACATAGTCATAGCTTTTGGTGGATGCGGTGTGATTGTTAAACGTCACGCAGGGCGAGATAACATCCAGAAACGCAAACCCTTTATGGTTCAGGGCGGCTTTTATCAACGGTATTAACTGATCCTTGTCTCCCGAAAAACTGCGTGCCACAAAGCCTGCACCCAATTGGATGGCCAGAGTACACAGGTCAATGGCTTCAAAGAAATTGGCCTCACCTTTTTTACTTGGTGACGACTTGTCATTGGTTGCTGAAAACTGCCCCTTGGTCAGGCCGTAGGTTCCGTTGTTTTCAACAATATATGTCATATTTACTCGACGGCGCACAGCGTGACAAAACTGGCCAAGTCCGATGGAAGCAGTGTCGCCATCTCCTGATACTCCGAGATAGACGAGATCTCGGTTGGCCAGATTGGCACCAGTGGCAATCGACGGCATACGACCGTGAACACAATTGAACCCGTGCGATTTGTTTAGAAAATAAGTGGGTGTTTTGGAAGAACAACCAATCCCGGACAGTTTCGCCAATCTGTGAGCCGGCAGGTTGAGCTGATAACAGGCTTCGATAATTGCTGCAGATATTGAATCATGTCCGCATCCGGCGCATAGCGTTGAAACCAGTCCTTCATAGTCCCGCCGGGTCAATCCCTGTTTATTGACCGGAAGTTTGGGATGTCTTGCAGATGGTTTTTTTATGAATGTCAATGCCGTGTCTCCTATTGTGCCGGCACTCTATCACCTTCCGCCTCCGCAAAAGTAGGAAACTGGAGCAGTGTCGAGTTGATTTCCTGTAAAATCCCCTTTGCTGCCATAGGCATTCCGGCATAATCAAGCAGCGGATGGAGTTTTGCGGCAGGAATATCAGTTTCAATAATTAGCAGCGAGCGCATTTGCGCATCGCGATTTTGTTCGACAACAAAGATCAAGTCGTGATCTGCCGCGAACTGTCTCACATCGTCTGTAAAAGGGAATGCCGTCAAGCGAAGTGAATCGACATAAACCTTCTCACGCTCTAACAGATCGATTGCCTCCCTGACAGCCCGTTCGGTTCCGCCGAAATTGATTAATCCGATCTTTGTGGGTTTTTTGGCTCGGGTAATAACCGGTTTAGGAACCAACTGTTGAGCAGTTTTGAACTTTACGATCAGCCTGTCCAGATTTTTTGCGTTTATTTTGCCGTCTTCTGTATACCCGGCCATTGGATCGTGCGAGGATCCCCTGGTAAAGAATGCTCCCTTTTCAGGATGTGTCCCGGGCAGCGTGCGGTAGGGAATGCCGTCTCCGTCTACATCCAGATAACGTCCGAAGATTTCCAGATCATCGAGATCCTTTCGCGACAGAATTTTTCCTCTGTCCGCGGTTCGTGTGTCGTCCCATTCCAGTTCATCTATGACCCAATCATTCATTCCAATGTCCAGATCACTCATGACAATGATTGGAGTCTGCAGTTGTTCAGCAAGGTCAAATGCTTCAACAGCCAGTTCAAAACATTCTTTCGGATCGGACGGAAACAGCAGGACATGCCTTGTATCGCCGTGGGATGCGTAAGCGCAGGACAAAATATCGGACTGCTGGGTCCGGGTCGGCATACCCGTCGAAGGACCGCCGCGCTGAATATTGAACAGAACAGCCGGGATTTCGGCGAAATAACCCAGTCCCAGAAATTCTGTCATTAGTGATACACCTGGGCCGGAGGTCGCCGTAAAGGCTCGCACGCCATTCCAGCCAGCCCCCAACACTATACCGATCGCCGACAGTTCATCCTCCGCCTGGATTACTGCTCCATTCATTTCACCATCAGCATTTTTTCGATATCGACGAAGGTATTTTTCAAATGCCTCCGCAAGTGATGTCGAAGGGGTAATGGGGTACCAAGCCGCGACGGTGGCACCAGCATAAATACTCCCAAGTGCTGCCGCATCGTTACCGCTGATCATTATTTTATCAGAAGTTTTATTGCATCGCTTAACTCGGACAGGCAACGGGCACTGGAAATGCTGCTGAGCGTATTCAAAGCCCATCTTGATCGCATCCAGATTGGGTCCAATGAGTTTTGGCTTACGAGCAAACTGCTCCTTGAACAACTGTTCAATGGTCTCGGTTTCGATATCCATCAGAGCTGCCAGTGCCCCGACATACACTACGTTTTTGAACAGCTGTCTCTGTCTTGCATCGCTATATGCCTCGGCACACATTCGAGCAATAGGAATTCCGATGACTTCGATGTCATCTCTTGGAAATTTACGTTCAAGAGTCGAATCGTAGAGTAGATATCCTCCGGGCACCATTTCGAGCAGGTCCTGATTGTAGGTCTGCGCATTCATGGCAACCATAAAATCTATACCTTCGCGGCGCCCCAAATTCCCATCCTCGTTGACGCGAATTTCATACCAGGTAGGTAGCCCCTGTATGTTGGACGGGAATATGTTTTTCGGTGCCACCGGAATCCCCATCCTGAACAGCGATTTAGCAAACAACAGGTTTGCGCTCGCTGAGCCTGATCCGTTCACGTTGGCAAATTTGATGACAAAATTATTTATTTTATTCAGATCTGACATGGCTTAATTGTTTGTGTCTCTTGATAGGTAAATTTCTGCATGTCCCATGCCCCGGTCGGGCAGCGCTCAGCGCAAAGCCCGCAATGAAGACACATATCCTCATCCTTAACCATTACACGCCCGGTCCCGGCCAAGACATGGGAAACATAGAGATCCTGAGTTAGATTCTCTGCCGGAACGCGCAGACGAGCACGCAAATCCTCCTCTTTTCCATTTCTGATGAAATTAATACAGTCCACCGGACAGATATCCATACAGGCGTCGCACTCGATGCACAATCCGGTTGTAAATACCGTTTGTATGTCACAATTCAAACAGCGCTCCGCCTCCTGAAACGCCAGTTTGTCATCATAACCGAGTTCTACTTCGACCTTGCGATTTTTCAGTGTCAGTTTTTGGTCCTCATGAGGAACCGGAACACGGCGATCCGGTGAAAAATCATTATCGTACGACCATTCATGGATCCCCATTTTCTGACTTGCGATATTGCTGCCCGGAGGCGGTCTTTCGGTCAACGGCTTGCCGTTGCACAACTGATCGATGGAAATGGCCGCCGCATGACCATGTGCGACTGCCCAAATGATGTTTTCCGGTCCCCATGCAGCATCTCCACCAAAAAACACTTTTTGATGGGTAGACTGAAACGTTACCTTGTCCACCACCGGCATATCCCATTCTCCGAATTCGATGCCAATATCTCGTTCAATCCAGGGAAAGGCATTATCCTGTCCAATCGCCATTAAAACATCATCACATTCAAACAGAACAGGGTCTTCTCCAGTGGAGATTAATTTTCGACGTCCGTCAGCGCTATACTCCGCCCGCATTTTCTCAAAATAAACGCCATGGAGCTTGCCATTTTCGACAACAAAGGACTTAGGTGAATGATTGTCAAATATTGGAATACCTTCCATCTCCGCATCTTCGATTTCCCAATCCGACGCCTTCATATCCTTGCGCGGACTGCGAACCGTCACTCTTACGTCTTTACCTCCAAGCCTCAGGGCTGTCCGGCAGCAATCCATGGCCGTATTGCCCCCGCCGATGACTACGACGCGTTTACCGATTTTATCGATATGCTCAAAGGCTACTGAGGTCAGAAAATCAATTCCGATATGAATGTTTTTGTCTGCTTCTCGCCGCCCCGGAATATCCAGGTCTTTACCACGAGGGGCACCTGTTCCGACAAAGATTGCATCGAAGCCCTGTTCGAGAATCGCTTTCATGCTGGAAATCTCTTCACCAAACCGACAATTAATTCCCATACTGATTATACGGTCAACTTCTTCGTCGAGCACTCTTTCCGGCAGTCGGAAAGAAGGAATATTTGTCCGCATCAGTCCGCCACCCTTGGGATCTTTCTCAAAAAGCACGCATTCATAACCCAGAGGCAGTAAATCACGGGCGACCGTCAGCGATGCCGGTCCGGCACCCAATAACGCAATTCTCTTACCATTTTTCACTTTTGCCGGTTTATGCAGATATTGATCAACGTCCCCCTTATAATCCGCCGCAACCCGTTTGAGCCGACAGATTGCCACAGGTTTTTCTTCGATTCTTCCGCGCCGGCAGGCAGGTTCACAGGGTCGGTCGCAGGTTCTCCCGAGAATTCCCGGAAAAACGTTGGAATCCCAGTTCAACAAAAAAGCTTCCGTGTACCTTTCCTGCGCAATCAGGCGAATATATTCGGGCACGGGCGTATGCGTTGGGCACGCCCATTGGCAATCAACCACCTTGTGGAAATAATTTGGATCAGTTATGTCGGTCGGCTGCATTCAGCACCCCTAATAATTGGCCGGTATAAGGACCGGACCTCGCGTGATTTGTTGGTTGCGACAGCATGTCCCAACGGAGCATATTTGGAACCCTCTTTCACTTGTGTCAACCAGCGATGTTATTTACTACGACACATTATCTTTATTCTTTGTACAACCTTTAGATCATTTTTCACATTTGCAAATTTGCTCGAAGATTCAAGGACGAAACGAAAAACTAGTAAAATTCAAATCAACAACCCAAGCAGGGCCAACTTTAAATGAAAACAACAACTCCACAGCCTATCTTTCTCAAAGATTACGCCCCATCAGACTATTTGATTGAGACCATATACTTAGATATATGTCTCGATCCAGAAATTACACGTGTTAAATCAAGGCTCAAGATCCGGCGCAATCCGCTGGCGGCAAACACCGGTTCATCCAAGAAGGTTGCGCCACTTAAGCTGGACGGTGAGGACCTTCAACTTCAACATATTGCGTTGTCCGGCAAGAAACTTTCCCGAAATCGATACAAAATTTCCGAAGCTGGTCTCACGATACCCGCCCCCCCTCAAAAACCCTTTACACTCGAAGTTTCTGTCACACTGAACCCAAGCGCCAATAAATCCCTGTCGGGTCTCTATCTGTCTCGTGACATATATTGCACGCAATGCGAGGCAGAGGGATTCCGGCGAATAACCTATTCATTGGATCGACCCGACGTTCTTTCAGTTTATACGACGAGAATTGAAGCTAGTGCCCAAGACGTACCAGTCCTTCTGTCAAACGGTAATCTTATTAAAAAAGGCCAGATCAAAGGGACCAACCGACATTTTGCCACCTGGAACGACCCTTTCCCCAAACCATCTTATCTGTTTGCGCTCGTAGGAGGACGGCTTGATCACGTAAAGGATAAATTTACAACATCTACCGGGCGCGATGTCGAACTTAGCATCTATGTTGAACCCGGAAAAACCGATCGATGCAAATGGGCGATGCAATCGCTCAAAAAATCAATGCGATGGGATGAGAGGAGATTTGGCAGGGAGTATGACCTCGATAAATTCATGATTGTCGCAGTCAGCGATTTCAATATGGGTGCAATGGAAAATAAAGGGCTAAATATCTTCAATGACAAGCTCATTCTTGCGCGCCCTGATACAGCTACAGATTCAGACTACTCAGCCATAGAATCCGTTATAGCCCATGAATATTTTCACAACTGGACAGGAAATCGGATCACTTGCCGCGATTGGTTTCAGTTGTGTCTGAAAGAGGGGCTGACAGTTTTCCGGGATCAGGAATTTACGGCCGATATTCGTTCCAGATCGGTTCAGCGCATTCAGGATGTACGCATGCTAAAAGCACATCAATTCCCGGAAGATGCTGGGCCCCTCGCCCATCCCGTTCGACCTAACTCGTTTATTGAAATCAATAATTTCTACACGGCGACCGTGTATGAAAAGGGTGCGGAACTCTGCAGAATGCTTTTGGTAATAGCAGGAAAGGCGGGGTTTCGCAAAGGCATGGATTTGTACTTTGAACGCCACGATGGTGAAGCCGCCACGGTTGAAGACTTTTTGAACGCAATGGCAGATGCCAATCAAATGGACCTTGATCAGTTTATGAACTGGTATGCTCAAGCCGGCACTCCTGAATTGGTTTGTTCATTTGACTACAACCGGCGCCAGCAATCTGCAACTCTTACAGTTGATCAAGTTGCCAGAAGAATACGCGGTCAGGAAAATAACGACCCGCTTTTAATTCCTCTGAAAATCGGACTATTGGCAAATAATGGCGGGGATCTAAAAATTGTTTTGGATACTGGTGAAACAGTTGGTGACGGCCTCCTCCTGATAACAAAGCGCCAACAAACATTCAAATTTGTGAACATTCCTTCTAAACCGAGGCTATCAATTTTGCGAGATTTTTCAGCTCCCGTAAATATAACAATACCCAGAAGCGAGCGGGATCTTGAATTCTTGGCAATTCATGACGGCAATTTATTCAATCGATGGCAAGCAATCCAAACGTATGCGACTGATACTCTGATACAATACACGGCATCCTTTAAAGCCGGAAAGCGACCGGCAAAAGGCGGGCGTATGGTGACTTCGCTTGGAGCCATACTCAACCAGTCAGATCTTGACCCGGCTTACAAGGCGGAATGTCTTAAAATGCCGACTGAAACTGACATCGCCAGAGAAATTGGAAAGGATATTGACCCTGACGCAATTCACAAAGCACGTAGGCATCTCCTGTCAATGATCGGTCGCGAGTTTGCTGAATCCTTGCGCGGCGTATATTCAGAAAACAACATTAGGGGCCGTTACTCACCTTCCGCCACCGCTGTCGGCAAGCGCTCGGTTCGCAATTTAGCCCTATCTCTGCTCGCTCAGACACAGCAACCTGTAGATATCAAACGCGTGGAAAAACACTATTATGAGGCACGCAACATGACGGACAGAATTGCCGCATTGACAATTCTTTCAAATCTTGATGTGCCAGCTCGGGGCGAAATCCTGGCGGATTTTTATCAGTCTTGGAAGGATGATCATCTGGTCATCGACAAATGGTTTGCAATTCAGGCTACAAGTTCCCTGCCGGATACGCTGGATCGAGTCATCGAACTGATGCGCCATCCCCTTTTTTCCCTCAAAAATCCGAACAAGGTTCGGGCGGTTATCGGGAGTTTCGCCCAGGCAAATCCCGTTCAGTTCAACCGCCCAGACGGCAAAGGTTATGAACTGGTGGCCAATGCAGTTTTGGAAATCGACGCATTCAACCCCCAAATCGCAGCCAGGCTTGCAAATTGCTTCAGGAGTTGGCGCATACTTGAAGCGAACAGAAGCCGGCTTGCGGAAAAAGCTCTGAAGTCAATGAGTCAGGAAAAGAGGCTTTCGCGCAACAGTTTCGAGATTATTACTAAAATTTTGGATTAGAGCCCCAATCCGACTCCAAAAATACCAATTACAGTTTGATTTTGCTGGACAAATCTACTGCAAATCGCATGAAATGAAAAAGTGATTCGGGGGAGTGGCATCTTCGGATTGCGAAGTTTGGGGCATAAATTAATTCGATTGTTTGGAGCGAACGATGGCGTGGTACGGGGCCGCCCGCCAAATGGTTTTGCTATACTTGGCGGTATTTTCAAAATTTGTCTCTGGACTTGTCCGGGACTCCACACAAAAGCTGTCCGTGTCAGCCATTTGGTTGTGGAGGCAGACAAATACCGACCAGGGATTGAGACTCATTATCCCGGGTATCATATTAATACTTCTTTTGGGTGCATTGGGCAGGCTGGTTTATCTGGGAACCACAACCAAGTTTGAGCATATTGAAAGATCGGGCAACAATCTGACGCTTATCGCCCAAGCCCTGTCAATCAGATTCAGCGCTTCGCTAGCTCTGCAAGATCGTCTAACTACGAATGACCATAAAAACTGGCCCCGTCATTTAACAGAGAGTTTGACTTCTGCACCGATAGATTCCAGCCACTCTGTAGTGCTCGCCGACTCCAATGGGCAAATCCAAGGCGTTTTTTCACAACTGAACATTACTCGCGGACAGAACCTGTTTGACATTATACCGGTAAGTCAACTTAAATCACCGATTATTCCAAACACCTCTGTTTATGACATAAAGCTTGAAGACAACAGCCAACACCTTGCGTCCATCCGTGTGCTTCCCAACATTGGCCTACTCGCGTTATTTCAGCGCAAAAATATTGCCTTATCGGCTTGGCATGTACAGGCACGACTGGAATTCACACTTTTTCTCATGACAGGAATTATCCTGCTGGGACTGGCTGTACTGACAGATCGATTATTGGCGAGATCTTCTGCCGTGGAAGCATTATTCATGGCAAGGCGGCATGACGAAACAACCAATGCCAGACTACTGGATTCCATAGAAACTGTTTCGGAAGCGTTTGCGTTGTGGGACAGCCAATGCAAGCTGATAATGTGTAACCGCAAATTTCAGAAGTTTCACCATCTGCCTGATGCCCTTGTTAAACCTGGCGTTAGCTATGAACAAATCGCGGCTCACGCAGATGATCCCGTGCTTAATAATGCACTTGTCGGCAAAGCCAACTACGATAAAGAAGCCATATCATACGAAGCTCAGCTATCGAACGGTCGTTGGCTTCATGTCAATGAGCGGCGAACAAAAGATCGTGGAATTATCAGTATCGGCACAGACATAACAGCACTTAAATCAAGTGAAAGAAGATTATCTGAGCGCGAGATTGAACTTAAAGCTACGGTTGCCGATCTTAGATTTTCCAGGAGGCAACTTGAAAAACAGGCTCAACAGCTTGTCGAACTCGCCGAAAAATATATGACGGAAAAAACACGGGCTGAAAGCGCCAACAGAGCCAAATCCGAATTTCTGGCAAATATCAGTCATGAGCTTCGTACACCGCTTAACGCAATAATTGGTTTTTCCGATATTATGAAGCAGGGGTTATTGGGCCCTGTAGGGAATGACAAATATGAGGAGTATGCCGGAGACATCTTTGATAGCGGAAATTATCTTCTGGAAGTGATCAATGACATTCTCGATATGTCAAAGATTGAGGCCGGACAACATACTCTGAATATGGAACAGCTATTTGTCGGTAAAATAATAAATGAAAGTTTAGGAATAGTTTCTCAAAATCAAAGCGCTGAAGATATTCGATTTGTCCGCAGGGGACAGGCGGATCTTTGTTTAAATGCTGACCGCCGGGCAATCAAGCAGGTTTTGATTAACCTACTGTCTAATGCTGTCAAATTTACGCCCTCTGGAGGCCTTGTAATTGTTGACCTCAAGACAAACCAGAATACTGCTTTCATCGTCATTACTGATACTGGCATCGGTATTCACGAGAATGATATTGAGAAACTGGGACGCCCGTTCGAACAAGTCGAAAACCAATTTACCAAGAGTCATAAGGGCTCAGGTCTGGGCCTGGCAATTTCGCGTTCTCTCGTCGAATATCACGGAGGGGCGCTGAAAATAGAAAGCAAGGTCGGCAAAGGAACCCGCGTGACATGCTCCCTGCCGTTGCCAGTGAGAAATAACCAATTGGCATATCCGGGACCTGCAATAACCTTGGAAAATCAGGCTGCATAGTCCATTAGCACTAGATACAGTCCATGTTTTTTGGCTGATGTTATAGTTGAGGGTTATCGGTCCAAGAATTCTCATCAAACATTATTCCTCTTGCCTTTTCCTGTAGCGTTTGTCTGTCCTGGAACTCAAAATCCGCCGACTATAAATCCTTAAGAAATGTTTCCGTTCATTTGGCTCTAACTGCTTGATAATCTCTACCATCATCGGTCGGGAGGCTGCCCGGGCTTCTGTTTCCGCAGTTTGCAACTGGTCGAGAGAAATCAAAAATTTTTCTTCATCGAAAGGCTCCGTCTCCAATATCTGGCGCGCCTGTTGTCTTGTCTCCTTTACTTTCTGCCAGAGTGGTCTGGTTTTCTCGCGATGCTCTCTCAATGTTTGTCTGATAATGTTCTTACGTTCGACAGGTAATTTTCTGAAAAACGACTGTCTCTCGCCTGACCTGCCAAAATTACGGGATCCATCATCGTGGCGATGAGCCCAAAGGTGACCGCCTATAGCGCCAATTATCAGGAAATTTACTGCCAGCGAGCCAACAAGCAGCACCCACACCCAACGGGATGTTGCCCGATATGGTGCGTCTTGTGCCGGGTTGTCAGCATTTTCAATCATAAGAGATCCTCCGTGAAGCTTAGGCTCTCTTCCATGCTTTGTTCCATCAATAGATTTGAAAATTCATTTTGTTCCGTGGCTTCAAGAACAGCGACTTCGGTCGTTGCATCACCCAAGGGAGATATGGTCGAAAGATCGGAATAGCCGATATACACACCGATGAGAAGTGACGCTGCCATAAGAGCCGCTGTCGGCAATATTTTTCGTGTCGCCTTAAACGGCAGACGACCTTGTCGATTTGAGAATAGAGGAACCACATTATTTCTAGGAACGTCGGGAGTGGCGTTATCTGATCTTTCCGTTTTCAGAACCGAAGACAAGATTCGTAGGTTCAATTCTTCCGGGACTTTGATATCTGGCACCGTCTGTATCAGACTGTCAAATGCCTTGGCTTCCAGAAACAGAGAATGCGCACGCCTATCCTGGGAGATGATTTCAAGCAAGCGAGCCCGATCTGCTTCCGGCCACAATTCGGATCTGGCACCATAAATATCCAAGACTTCTTTGAGCCTTTGTAATTTATATTTTGAGGAATCCTTATCCACTGAGAATTTATCTGTCATCTATTGCACTCTAAAATTTGTCCGCTTCTCCGTTCACTCGTCGTGGGGCAACAGCGCCGCCAACTCTGATTTCAAAGCTTGTTTCAGTTTACGTCGCGCCCGAGCCAACAGGCTTTCAACTGCTTCAACCGATATCTCCAAAAGTTCTGCCACTGTTTTCATGCTGTGCCCTTCGTAATGGAAGAGTATAATTGCCAATCGCTGGCGGTCAGGTAGAGAATGCAATTTTTCCTCCACTCTGGCCGATAATTGTTGTTCCTGAATGCTCCGTTCCTGATCACCGGAAATCACGGGCTCATCAACCTCATCAATTGCAACCAGCTTGCGGGTACGATAGCGGTCGATGCACAAGTTAATGGTTATCCGATGCAACCAGGTCGTTAATTTGGAACGCTCGCTGTCAAATGTCCCGGCATGTTTCCAAAGTCTCAAAAACACCTCCTGAGAAACATCTTCAGCATCTGCGTCATTTCCAAGCATCCTCCTGGCAACCGAAAAGATTTGCTTCAAATGGCGCTCGACTAGAATGGCATAAGCCGTTTCATTTCCATTTGCCGCTTGCTTCACCAATTCGGAATCGTTGTTACGATCATCGTCGGAAATCGAGGCTATTGGCGGTTTTATTTCCGTCATTTCGTGCGACACACCATCCGATCCAGACTTGCCAGAAAAATTAGTCCCATCTCATTTGTAATTGCTGTTGATGGGCACCCGATTTCACCGCCTATCTGTTAAGACCAATTACGGAAAATTACCAGTTTTTAAAATTAATCCGGTGGCATTCTCCCTGTCTCAGAATTGGCTTTTCCGACTATTTGCTTTGTCTTACACTGTAAATAATTGGGACATATTCAACTCCCAGTTGCCCCGTGCCTTCGCTTTCCAATGACAATATTCATGTTCTCCGACTAATTTCATTCCACTACTGTCTGGTAGTCCAGACTGATTGTGAGTCATTGTTGATTACGATAGTATAGTCATGAATCCGTCGCAATTTGCTCAAAATGACTGAAAAAAAAATTTACAAAAGTAAAAAGTACCAATTAAACCTGTCACTAAGTTGAAATATGGCGGAATCGCTGACTTCAAACTGTCCTGGCTGTAATTATTTCATCAAACAGGTGTTGCACACGGCTTAGTGTTGATTTGAGGTCGACCTCCAGATGCGAAAAATCCGGAGCATCGACAGAATCCATCAAAAGTTTTTTAAGGCCATCCGGTGCGATATCCGGATCAAAACTTTCATCAACGCCCAATCGCAATATCTGGGTAAGGTTATGATAGAGTTTTGCTGCCGAAATCAGAATTTCAGCATCAGCCGTGTTAAGGAACTGAGCTCGCGAAAGTTTCTTGAGGGCTGACAGGGTATTACAATCCAGCACTTCAGGAGCGTCATGGGCATATAAAAGTTGTAAATATTGAGAAATAAACTCAAGATCTATCAGACCTCCACGGACATTTTTCAGGTGCCAGATGTTCTCCGTTCCCCTTTCCTGCTCCATTCGACTGCGCATCTCGACAATGTCGCTCGCAAGTTTTACGGGATCATGGGCACGCGTCAAAACATCGTGAATTATAGTTTCTATTTTGGACTTTAGTGGTTGATCCGCAGCAATAACACGTGCGCGTGTAAGTGCCATGTGCTCCCAGGTCCAGGCTTGTTTTTCGTGATATTCACTAAAACTATTGATATGAGTTGCGACGGGTCCGGCTCGCCCCGACGGCCGGAGCCGCATATCCACTTCATATAGCGTGCCCTCTGCAGTCGGTGACGATAGGGCTGCAATCAATCTCTGAGTGAGACGGGTGAAATATTGCATACCCGACAGAGGTTTTTGTCCGTCAGAGGCAACACAATTTTCATCAAATTCATAAACAACAATTAAATCCAGATCGGAACTGGCCGTCATTTCCCGGCCACCAAGTTTGCCCAGCGCCACGACCGCCGATCCTCCGCCATCCATCACACCGTGGACGCGCGACAGATCCGCCTCAGCCGCACTTTTCAACGACGTTATCAATCTGTCGGCTAGGGCGGCATAGGCTCCTCCGGCATTGCTTGCTGAAACCGTTCCAGACAGCACCCGTACGCCGATCAGGAATGCTTGTTCCTGTCCCAATTGCCTCGACTTATCCAAAGCATCCTGAAAGTCCCGTACATCTTCAAGTGCATTTTGGACCAACCTGCCGAGTGCCATTTCTGTCGGTAAATCTCCGAAGAACCGGGGGTCAAGTACCGCGTCTAGCACCTTTGGTCTCTTGGTCAGGAAATGAGCCAGCCGAGGTGTCGTGCCCAACATATTAGCCAGCAGCCGGAGCAGGTTTGGATTGTTTCGTAAAAGAGAAAATAATTGCACTCCCGAAGGTAAATCTCCGAGGAAACGGTCAAATGATCGAACGGCCGAATCCGGATCGGAAGTGTCAGCAAGACAATTAAGAAGAGTAGGCAGGAACTCAGACAACCGTTCGCGCGCTCGTACAGTTCTGACAGACGCGTATCGTCCACTAAACCAGGTGCGAATTATTTCCGAAACTTTGGCTGGCTGCGTGTACCCCAGAAGCTCCAGATTTTCAAGAGTTGCGGGATCGTCTTCATTTCCGGTGAAGTTATAGCTACCTTCCATATCGCCCTGTTCAGGTACCTCCTCAAACAGGCGACTGTAGTGTGCCTGGACGGTTTGCAGCACATCCTGCAGTTTTGTAACCAATGCATCACGACTTTCAAATCCAGAGAAACGGGCGAAATGCAACAAGGCGTCTTCGTCGTCAGGCAAAGTATGGGTCTGTTCATCGTTGATCATTTGCAAGCGATGTTCCAGATGGCGAAGAAAGAGATAATTTTCGGAAAGGCTCTTCGCTACCCCCCTTTCAATCCAGTTTTTATCAACAAGACCATTCAGGCTTTCAAGCGTTCCCCGGGTTCTAAGTTCGGGCTGACGGCCTCCGGCTATCAGTTGCTGCGTTTGAACAAAAAACTCAATTTCACGGATTCCACCGCGCCCGAGCTTGATGTTGTGCCCCGCAACAGCAATTTTTCCATGCCCCTTGTAGGCATGAATCTGGCGTTTCATGGCATGCACTTCTGCAATTGCCGCAAAATCAAGGTAATTGCGCCAGACAAACGGCTTCAGTTGACCAAGAAAATCCTCCCCCACGACCCGGTCACCAGCAACAAACCTGGCTTTGATCATAGCGGCCCGTTCCCAGTTTTTTCCGAAACTCTCGTAGTAGACCAGACCGGCATCGGTAGAGAGCGCCACCTGAGTCGCTCCCGGATCAGGTCTTAGCCTGAGGTCTGTACGAAATACATAGCCATCGGCAGTGCGTTCCTGCAACAGTTTGACCAATTCACGGGTCACTCTAATATAAAACATGTGAGGTTCAATTCCGTCCCGTAACGAAACATTGCTGGCATTAAAAAAAATGATCAGATCGATGTCACTGGAGTAGTTCAGTTCAAACGCACCATACTTGCCCATACCGATAACAATTAAGCCGCTACCCTGGGCCGGCTGAGCTGAATTTTCCGGAATATAGTCGCCCTTTTGCGCTGCGCGTCCCAATAGGTAGTCAACACTCACTTCCAGGATTCTATCAGCACACTTGGTCAGGGCTTTCATTGTCTCATTTACCGTCCAGACACCAGCAATATCCGCTAACGCAATCAATAGACTCATCCTGTTTTTGAACGCCCTCAAGATTTTCATTGCCGCGTCGAAATCCTGACACACCTCAACTTCATTGACGAGTTTTTCGCAAAGTTCGTTTAATAATTCATGGGGGTCAGATTGAATTGCCAGAAGAAAGAAGGTTGGCTCCCGCGAAATCAGTTGGGAAAGATAGGGTGAAGCCGAAAATATACACAGCAAAAGTTCACGAATCTTCTGATCAGAAACTCCAGCCATTAATTTTTTCGAAATATCGGTTCTGCTATTTATCTGCGTTAAAAAATCATTGAAAAAATTTTGCGCTCGCTCCTGGTCGCAAATCAGAAGTTCGCGATTGATCTGCTCACAAAGTTTTGCCAAACGCTTTCTCTCTAGTGTCTTGTGTTTCGGAATCTTCCATTACTATCAGAGGAGACTTCTTTTTGTCAGAAGTCATCTCATCCTGCAACTGTCCGGACCGAGGAAAGCTTAATACAGCCCGCAATCCGGGCTTATTGTCTTCTAATCTAAAAGTTCCACCATAAAGCCTCGCGACAGCAGCCACAAGACTCAGTCCCAACCCGCTACCCGTCTGTGAACGACTTTTTTCCAATCGAACGAATCGTTTGAGAACCCTTTGTCGCTCTTCGACTGGAATACCCGGCCCTCTGTCTGAAACGGAAATTTCGACAATGTCATTGCTGGTCCTGACCCCGATGTCTATTCGAGATCGAAAGTTATCCGGACTATCAGCAGAAACGAGCCTGTCAGACTTCGATCCCGAGTATTTTATTGCATTGTCAATTAGATTAGCAACCGCCTGGCCAATAAGTTGGCGGTCCGCCGTGATTAGCGGATAGTCTACAAAATGATGTTTTATTTCAAGGTAATATTCTTCGGCTACGGGCTCGTAGAGTTCAATTACACTCTGAACAACGTTCGCAGTATTAATGACTTCCACAAAATCTCCGGCAGCGCCTGCTTCCAATCGAGCGATGCTCAAAAGTGAATTGAAGGTCCGAATTAGTTCATCCGCATCATCTATAGTTTGCTCCAGAGTTCGTCGATAGATATTGTTATTACCGGTCTTGCTATCGTCGGCGTTCCTCAGAGCTGTCTCGACTCTGTTACGCATTCTGTTTAATGGAGTCTTTAAGTCATGAGCAATATTGTCCGAAACTTCTTTCAATCCCAACATCAATTGTTCAATCCGGTCCAGCATTTCATTCAGGTTTTTTGACAACCTGTCGAGCTCATCATTGGAACCGGTTAACGGAATACGCTCACTGAGATCCCCTCCCATAATTGTACGGCTTGTGGCAGTAACCATGTCAATACGCGACAAAAGGTTCCGGCTCACAAGCCATCCTCCAATAACGCTAACGAGTGCCATGAAGGAAAATCCCCAGAACATTGCAGACTTTACAATCTCTGAAAATAATCTTCTGTCTTCAATATCTCTCCCGACGATTAACCGATATCCCTCGGGGAGTCGGAAGACGCTTGCAAAGGCCAGCCGGGATTCATTTCCCCCATCGACCGGTCTTCGATATGCAAACTCAACCCGGCCAACGGTATCCCAAAGCTGACGGGAAACAGATTTCAGATTCCCCGCGACGCGTCTCCCCTGTCGATCAGTGACAAGATAAAGACTATTGCCCGGGCTCTGGCTGCGCTCGGCTATAGTTGCCGTCAGAAGCTTCAGCCCCCCTTGGCGATATTGTTCAGCGAGCCCCTGAATTTCTGCCTGGATCGTTTGTTCCAGCTGACGGGAAAAAAGGACGTTTGTGTTCCAGTAGATATAACCAATGGCGAGCGCCGCCGCTGTCGCAAAGAGCGCAAAATAACTCATAGACAACCGGAATGTTGTCGTTTTGAAGAGCTTTGATATGGCGGCCACTGATTGTCGATCCGAAGTTCGGGTTTTATCCCAGTTTCAGGCTTTGTAGACAATTGCTTTCACAAAATTGTCTAATCAATGATTAATACAACGTTCGGTCAATATGCCCGCCCTGTTTTTTAGACATCTGCTTCTCTTTCGTCCGATACCTTGTAACCCGCTCCCCTAATTGTATGTAGTAGCGGCGGCTCATAATTCTTATCAATCTTCGAACGCAGTCTTGATATATGGACGTCAATCACATTGGTTTGCGGATCAAAATGATAGTCCCATACGTTCTCCAATAACATTGTGCGCGTCACAACCTGCCCTGCATGCTTCATTAGATATTCCAGAAGTCGGTATTCTCTTGGCTGCAATAGAATATTTTCATTTGCACGGGAAACTTTATGGGAAAGACGGTCGAGGATAAGATCGGCTACAACATAACGTGTTGCCGCTTCTTCGGGCTGTGCGCGACGGGCCAGTGCTTCGACGCGCGCAAGAAGTTCGGTGAACGCATAGGGTTTTGTAAGGTAATCATCACCACCGGCACGAAGTCCTTTGACGCGGTCATCGACTTCTCCAAGGGCACTCAAAATCAGTACCGGCGTCTTAATCTCTGCCTGACGTACCTTTTCGATCACCGACAAACCATCTAGTTTTGGGAGCATTCGATCAATGATCATGACATCATAGGTATCGGTAGTTGCCGTCTCCAGACCTAACTCCCCATCCGGTGCTGAAGATACGACATGCCCACTTTCCTTCAGCGCTTTTGCCAGAAATGCTGATGCCTCCTGATCATCTTCAATAAGTAGAATGCGCATATGGCAATGTCCGTTTTGTCAGAATTCCATAATCACAGCCGAATCTAGTGTAGTCGGAACAGTTCCAAATATAAACCTGTTACTTTGCAACAAAACAATGAAAGCCAGCGACAACGGATCTATCCACTGCCGCTGGAAAAGTCGTTATGATACTTTAAGAGGAAGAGCAATAAATCGCTGTTCTTCGCCTGATCTTATACGCAACAATACGGCTTTACGCCCCTTGTCTTTTGCCGATTTCACTCCTTGCTCGACATCATCAGGTTTTGAAACAATTTGACCACCGATTTCGAGGATCACGTCGCCAGCTTTTAGGCCCTTGTCTGCCGCTCCCGACTTTGGGTTAACTTCGGTTATGACAACACCGTCTTTGGAAAGACCCGACTCTTCTTTCGCTGGAGCGATAGTAAGCCCTAAAATTTCGAGATCTGTACCCAAAGGCTGTCCGTCTTCAAGCTTTGCCAGCTTTTGCCTATCGGGAAACAGTCCCAAACGCACGGCAACATCTAGCTCACGACCATCTCGAAAAACCGTAATTCGGGCAGTTTTATTTGGTTCAAGTGATGCAACTTTTCGTGCGAGGT
The DNA here is from genome assembly GCA_964461525.1 of uncultured Hyphomicrobiaceae bacterium. GTDB lineage: Bacteria > Pseudomonadota > Alphaproteobacteria > Rhizobiales > CAYWUX01 > CAYWUX01. The sequence goes on from CAYWUX010000001.1 coordinate 129,683, forward strand.
CACGGGAGTCACGAATTTCATCTCCGTTAACTTCAACAATTGTGTCACCGACTTCGATACCTGATTCAGCGGCGGGACCGTTTGGGGTCAATTTAGCCACCATCGCTCCTTTTGGAGTTTCGAGACCAAGGCTCTCTGCAATATCTTCAGTCACATTCTGAATGGTAACACCAAGCCAACCTCTGCTCACACTTCCAGTTGAACGAAGTTGAGAAATTACTGTCTTTGCCAGATCCGACGGAATGGCAAATGCAATTCCGACATTTCCGCCGGAGGGGCTGAATATTGCTGAATTTACCCCCACAACCTCGCCTTTCAGGTTGAATGCCGGGCCACCAGAATTACCACGATTGACCGCGGCATCAATCTGCAAATAGTCATATGGTCCCGATCCAATGTCTCGCCCCCGGGCAGAAACAATCCCGGCGGTTACGGTTCCACCCAGACCAAACGGGTTTCCTACCGCAAGGACCCAATCTCCGACACGAGCCTGCTCTGAAGCGAACTTCACAGTTGGAAACTTCCGATTTTCAGAAATTTTTACCAGTGCGAGATCTGTGCGTGGATCGCTCCCGATTAATTTAGCCTCCAGTTTTTTTCCATCATCCAGAGTTACAGAAATCTCTGAGGCCTTATCAATGACATGGTGATTTGTGACCACATAGCCATCTTCGGAAATGATAAATCCTGACCCTTGCGCCAATATGGGACGCCGGTTTCTCTGATCATTTCTAGGGTCTTGCTGAAAACGCTTGAAAAACTCATTGAGCGGATGGTCATCGGGTAAATCAGGAATTCCTTTAAATAAATCTTCTGCGGCAGTTCTGGTGTTCCCATTTTTGACATTTATACTGACAACTGATGGCCGAACACGCTCCACCAGATCAGCAAAACTTAACGGCGCAATTCCCGACGCGGTTCTAACACCGCTGTATTGATTGCTGAGCCCCTGCGCCATTGCTGATTTTGGCGCATCACCAACCACCGCGCTTGCCAATCCAAAACCTAATAGGGCGGCTGTAACCAGGGCTAGCGGCTTCTTTAGTTTAATGCCATTTCCTGCTGTCTTAACCCATTTGCTTTCTATCGCATTCATTTCAATTTTGTCCTCTCTCAAATTACCAGTTCAGTCTAATCTGATATTCCAATTACAACCAAATATAGTTCGTCGTTCCTTACAGTGCTCTTTCGGCCACATTAAAATTTGGTAAGGTTCGTGTGTTAAGGTCTGGTATCTGCCGGATCTTTGAATATAATGCGCAGATTGTTGAGTTTGAGCGTAGGTAGAGAATGTACTGCGAAGTAGTGCGTAAATGTTTGGTATCCGGGCGATTTTACTTAAACCCTCGGGTCATATTCGACGGGCTGCTGATAGCAGCAATGGTTTGTATATTAAACATTTCCAATGTTCATAAGGCTATTGCGTTCCCCTCCGTAAACTTCGGAAATTCCAAAGATATTATGTCTCAAAGACTGGTTTGGAAAGTCGCGGTTTTCGGGGAGGACGATCGCAGTCCTGTTCCGAATCAATATAGGCAAATCCAGCAGGGCATCGGGTTGCTCTACGACCAATATTCACAGACCCGGTGTTCAGCATTTTGTGTGGCGCCTAACGTTATTGCCACCGCTGCCCATTGCCTGTTTGGGGCTAACTCATTCCAAAAGCCACGGATTTCAGACTTTTATTTCAGACTGAATATTAACGATAAACTGAAATTCTCCCGTCTGGACGGCTTCCAGAACCGCTCATCATCGCAATTTGTTGTGACCGGAACGACACAACTGCAAACTCATCCACCAATGAATTCACCTAAGGACTGGTCCCTGGTTCGGCTAAAATCGCCTATTTGCAAGTCCCGTAGCTTAGAAATCGTTCCCCAAACAGTCAAAAGCCTGATAAAGGCCTCAGCAAACAAACAGATTTTTCAAATCGCTTATCATTGGGACTACGTACGTTGGAAACTGGCCTATTCTGGACCATGTTCTGTTAAAAGTTTTTCTGGGAAATTAAACTGGAAGGAAATAAAGCGACTGTTTTCATCGCCCGAAGAATTGGTGTTTCATGATTGCGACACTGGCGGTGCTTCATCAGGATCGCCCATTCTCATGGAAACCAAGAGCGGACCAATCGTGGTTGGCATTAATGTTGGATCCTATGAACAGATCGTTACATCGAGCCGCTCCAAAACTAATTACAGCCAGACTAAAATTATTGCCAATACCGCTGTGAATGCTTCGGCTTTTCATGACATGGCAAAAATTTTACAGTCGGCCGATGTAATTGACTCGAAAGACTCGTTGAAAGCACTGCAAACTTTGTTAAAGGCAGATGGATTTTATAAGGGGCAGATCGACGGCTTTTTCGGTCCGTTGACGCGTAAAGCAATTACAAGTTATCAGACTGCCCGACAACTGCCTGTGACCGGTCTTCCGACACAATCTTTGCTGGTCAACACGGTTACAGCGGGCCAGCAGCTACCATGGCTCAAAGATAAAAATTATGTAAAACCCGCATCTAGCAATATCTTTGATAAAAAATTGCATCACTCTATAAAATCCAAAGCCAAAAATAATTCTGAGTAATTTTGACTGCTTGCAATAAATTTTATCGTTGATCAGGTTGAACCGGGATGGTTGATTTCCCGGCGGGAAATTTGCAACCCGACTTTCAAATTGGCTCAACTTTCGTTACAATGACCGAAGTTTTCTCCAGGGTTTTGTGAACGGGGCACTTGTCTGCAATAGCAACCAAATCTTGTTTCATTTGACTATCTAAGTCGCCATCCAGGTTCAGTTCTCTTACAAACCGGTCGACCCGCCCCTCCAAACCTTCGCTGCACTCCTCGCAATCTTTCGCGTGAATTTTTTCATGGCTTACCACTACAGTAACGCGCTCCAGCGGAATTCCTTTTCTATCAGCATACATGCGAAGCGTCATGGAGGTACATGCGCCGAGAGCAATATTCAGATAATCATAAGGTGAAGGCCCCGTATCTGATCCCCCAAATTCTTTTGGCTCATCAGCAAACATACGGTGCTTTCCGGAAACAACAACCTGCTGAAATTTACCCTTTCTGGATTCCTTTACAAAAACTTCACCAGGTAAGACTGCAGTTGATTCCGAACTCGCCGCAGCTACCGGCTCGTCCTCTTTTAAATACTTGGTTGCCCAAGCCGTAAGGATTTGAGAGACATAGAAGGCATCTTCAGGGTTTGTAAGCAAATGATCTGCACCATCAAGAGATATAAAACTTTTGGGGTGCTTTGCAGCACTATACAGCTGTGAAGCATTCTCAATGCCAACTGTCGCATCATTTGGTGCGTGAAATATTAATAGCGCCTTTTTCAGGTTTGCTACACTATGAAGTAGGTTCTGTGAATTGGCATCCTCTAGAAATTGCTTTTGTATCGTAAATTGGCGCCCACCAAGTTTTACTTCCGCAAATCCTTTTCGTTCAATCTCGTCAATTGACGTTCCAAAATTTTTTGTCACATGAACAACATCAGCGGGTGCTCCGATAGTCACTACGGCTCTGGCTTCGGGAATTTTTGGTGCCGCCGATAGCACCGCAGCTCCACCTAAACTATGTCCTATAAGAATATCGGGTGCCTGGTAATTTTCTCGAAGATAGCCAACGGCTTTTAAAACATCCTCCACATTTGATGAAAAATTTGTACTTGCAAACTCGCCCTGACTGGATCCTAATCCAGTAAAGTCGAACCTCAGAACCGCAATACCGTTGTTTGTCAATTCACTAGCAATTCGGGAAGAGGCTATAAAATCTTTTGAGCACGTAAAGCAATGAGCAAATAAAGCCAAAGCTTTTAAAGGCCCTGCTGGATAATCAAGTCGGGCAGACAACTCTTTATTCTGGCTGCCAGGGAATGTCAGTTTTAATGATGATGAATTAGCCATAATATTAAACCATTGGATTGCAACTATAGATTGGCATCGATTAATAACTACAGAGAATAGATCAGTCCAGCCTTGAATAATTACATTGTTTTGAGCAATACCTTTCTTCAATTTTCGCCTAAAAATTTCTTTATTCTATCTTTCTCCAATTTCGATAGTGATAAATGTTCGACGTCAACAGATTGCGCCGTTCGCGAGCGGAAACTGCGATATACACCATAGAGACCAGCCAATATTAATAACATTGGTGCAAACCATAGGATTATGGTTTTTGCTCCCAATCTTGGCCTTAACAACACAAACTCTCCATACCTTGAAACGATGTAGTTTATGGCCTCCTTATCACTGTCTCCGGCTGTCAATCGTTCGCGGACCAATATTCTTAGATCGCGGGCAAGCGGGGCATTAGAATCATCTATCGATTGGTTTTGACAAACCAGGCACCTGAGTTCACTTGAAATATTTCTTGCACGTTTTTCAAGCGCAGAGTCTTTCAAAACTTCATCGGGTTCGACCGCAAGCGACCCGTCGCAAAATCCTAAAAATAAAATGATAACTAAAGCCAGAAATTGGTCGATGGAAAACTTCATTGCTGAGCTCAAATCTCCACTGGCCGGGCTTTCGCAGATTGTTTTTTTCGCGGTGCCCCCACGCGAAGCCGCCGGTCACAAAGTGAAAATAGGCCTCCCAAAAACATAATTATCGCACCCGCCCATATCAGTCTAACCAACGGGTGGAAATAAAGGCGAATGGAAAAAGAGCCCGATCCCAAGTCGTCACCAAGGACGACATAAAGATCTCCACTCAGAGACGCCATTATTCCGGCCTCCGTGGTCGTTTGCTTCTCAACGGTGTATCGACGTTTGGAAGGTTGCAGTATTTGCAAAGACTTCCCATTACTATCAACCTCAAACCTGGCAACTTGCTCTTCGAAATTTGGACCTGGTGCAGAAGTCACCCCTTCAAAAGAGACAGAATAGCCGGCAATATTCGTAATTTCCCCGGGTTTCATGGCAATAATGTTTTCCTGTTGCCAGGCACTGGTCGCGACGATCCCAATCACCATCACGCCCACTCCAGCATGACCAAGAGTGGTTCCGTACGATGCCATTGGTAAATTAGTGAAACGTCGAATGGTTTCACCAAAGGGAGCTTTAAAAAGTTTAGTCCGTATTGCCAGTTCTGAGACGGCCCCGAAAATCAGCCAGATACCAAGACCTATCCCGAACGGCGCCAGCCACGGGCCACGCCGAACAATGGCAAAGCAAATGACCACAGCCAGCATGGCCATAGCCAAAGCTACCATGAGTCTCTGTGCCGCCCCGAGAAGATCGCCACGTTTCCATGCCAACATTGGGCCAAACGGAACAGCAACCAGAAGCGGTATCATCAAAGGACCGAATGTTGCATTAAAATAGGGGGCTCCAACTGAAATTTTTGCCCCTGTCAGAGCTTCGAGAAACATTGGATAGAGTGTTCCAATCAACACTGATCCGCAAGCAGTCGTTAGAAGGAGGTTATTCAAAACCAGTGCTCCTTCACGGCTGATCGGGGCAAATATTCCGCCAGGTCTCAATTGCGGTGCCCGCCAGGCATAAAGAGCCAATGCGCCACCGATGAAAATTGCCATGATAATCAGAATGAATATTCCCCGCTCGGGGTCAACTGCGAATGCATGCACTGACGTCAGCACGCCCGATCGCACCAAAAATGTTCCCATCAGACTCAGCGAGAATGTAACAATTGCGAGCAATATGGTCCAGATTTTTAGAGCATCCCGTTTTTCCATTACCAGTGCTGAATGAAGAAGCGCGGTGCCCGCCAGCCACGGCATGAAGGACGCATTCTCAACTGGATCCCAAAACCACCAACCGCCCCATCCAAGTTCATAGTATGCCCACCAGGATCCCATGGCGATCCCGATCGTGAGAAACATCCATGCTGCAAGCGTCCACGGCCGTACCCAGCGCGCCCAGGCAGCATCTATCCGCCCGCTGATCAACGCCGCTATCGCAAAGGAGAATGCCATTGAAAAGCCAACATACCCGGCATATAGAAAAGGCGGATGAAAGGCCAACGCCGGATCTTGGAGAATAGGATTCAATCCACGACCATCCAAAGGAGCCGGATGAAGGCGGATGAATGGATTGGAAGTGGTAACTATGAATAGCAGGAAGGCCGCCGCTATCGCACCTTGAACCCCCAGTACGTTGGCTCGCAAATCCAATGGCAGATTACGCCCAAATGTCGCGACTGAAGCGCCGAATAAACTCAGAATTAAAACCCATAACACCATAGATCCTTCATGATTACCCCAAACTCCAGAAATCTTGTAAATCATCGGTTTGGCCGAATGGGAATTCGCAGCTACATTTTCAACGGAAAAGTCGGACACAACGTAAGCATGCATCAGCGCGCCAAAAGCTAGTACAAGCAATAAAAATTGGATTTCAGCGGCCGGCAGGGCAATGCGCATTAGCCGCTGGTCTCGGATCCGACTTCCCCAAACAGGCAGAACGGCCTGTAGAAGGGCGATGCCAAGAGCAAGAATCAACGCAAAGTGGCCGATCTCAATAACCAATATTTGTTCCTCTCCTTTTGCTCATTCCCTTCATTCCAACCAAGTTTATAGCCTTTGGTCTCAACGCCAGGTCTGATTGTTTCGATGATAGTGCCAGCTGCAATATATTCCAATCTCGGCTCGAATATTCATTCAACGACTCTACTGATTGCTTAGCTTTTTTTTGTCACCTCGCCATACACCTTGCTTTCTCAGGGCGTCCGCCACTTCCGGCGGCATATAATTTTCATCATGTTTGGCCAATACACTATCTGCAATAAAAATCCCATCTCCATTCAACTTACCTTCTGTCACTACCCCTTGCCCGGCGCGAAATAGATCCGGCAATATTCCGACATAGTGTACGGTAATTGATTTGTTCGTATCTGTTACATTGAATGTCACTTTCGTATCTTCACCGCGTAGAATTGATCCCTCTTCGACAAGGCCACCGAGTCTAAACCTTTGATTTTTGGGTATCTGTTTTTCGAAAACATCTGTAGGACTATTAAAAAAAACGATCGAATCTTCCAGAGCCGTCAGTACGAGGGTAACCGCAATACCAATTACAACCATACTTAAAACAATTAACAATGACCTCCGCTGTTTACGCGTCATCCCGGCAAGCCTCTATCAAAGCGGAGAAACCAACGAAGTTATCTAAGGCAAGGTTCACGTTTCTAACCCCAGATCTTTCACGAAGTTCGTCAATTTTTTGAGAGCAGCAGCATCATTCTTAAAAGCCTTAAGCGCTGAACTGTAAGCATTTTGTGCTGCTTCTCTTTTACCCAGAACCATGTAGGCGCGTATCAGCCGTTGCCACTCCTGAAGATTACCACCATCAGAATTAAGGCGTTGAGCCAACCCCTCGACCATTTGATTAATCATAGCTACGCGTTCATCAGCGTTCATGGACTTGGCATTTTCAATATCAGATGCCGATGGTCCACGAAGTTCGCCAGTCGTCGTGCTACCCTCAGGATTGGAAGTATCATTGACCCCGCCAGCAATTTTCTTTCCATTTTCTGAGGTTTGTCCGCGCTCTAGTTCACTTTGCGAGAATTTCAGATGTTTTTCGACAAGTGGGCGCCATGGCGCATCTGGTGTACCCGCCGCCAGCAGTGTTTGCCACGCGCGAACCGCATCTGCAAAATTACCTCTTTGTTCTTTTGCTAGAGCAAGCCAAAATTGTGCTTGCATGTCGGTAGGATCAGCTGCAATGACTTTTTCAAAAATATTTTGGGCCCTCGAATCAATATTTCCATTGTTTCCAAAAACGATTGCTTCTCCAAGCCTCATTAATTTGTCGGGACTTTCACCCGACAATCGAATGACTTGGCTATAAGCATTTTCAGCATCCTGAAACCGTTGGAGTCGCATATAAACAGGTGCAATAAGCGTCCATCCCCTCAATTCATTTGGATGGCTTTTCAATCGTTGCTCCACCTTGGCAATCAAAGCCTCTATCGACTGATTCCCTGCAGGCGTCTGGGCACGCTGGGCATGGGGTTGACTTGGTATCAGTGGTGCACCAAATTGCAAATAGAAAGCTAAAGTGAATAAGGGGATGAATATTATAGAACCGGCCAGAACCCAGACCGGACCTGTCCTGTTCAGGCTAGGTTGGGGCCCTTCCCCATTCGGTTCACTCTGAGTGTCTTGGTTTTGCTCCTCATCCAACGACAAAGTAAGTAGTCTGCGGGAAACTTCCATTCTTGCGGCTTCAGCGTCTTCAGAATTAATCATTCCGCGTTCGGCATCAGCTTCAATTTCAGCCAACTGATCTTTGTAAACGCGCGCATCAAAAGACCGGACTTGATCTGTCGCCTTTGACTTTCCAAGAAAGGGCCAAAGCACACCAATTAAAGTCAAAGCTGTAATTACCGCAAAAGTTACCCAAATGAACATAACAGAATAATTCCAGCACATTTGATCTCTAGCGATTAAATCATCCGAGATCGACGCTCTAGCCATAAAATGCAATTTCATCGGCAACAAGGCCGAAATAAAATAAAGTAATCATTTGTCGCAGCGTTTAGATATCATCGCCTTAACATTTGTCTGAGATTACAATGCGTGATGCACGCACCGTCACAGGAGTTTAATCAAACGATTTGCCAAACATACGAAATGAAGCATTCATTCATTAACACGTATTTGTGGTAATATTAAACGAGAAGAAAACCTAAAGAAAAAAATGCGGCCCAATTGGACCGCAATTGTCTTCACCTTTTGTTGAAAATGAGTGATTTTGCAGAAATATTTAGGATTTTGGATTAGGCAATACTTCGCCAAGTGCCATCCGGCTGTCGACACGCTGTACCTCGCATTGTTTCGGGTCTCCCGCTTATATAAATTGTATGGGTATACTCTCGACAATGGGAGTCTCTCATTTTGTACGGCTTACCTGCCACAACATTTCCATAGTGCCCGTTATCAGGATTTTTCCAAGCTGTGGGCTGGCCGGACTGCCCATATTCTAAAGCACGGTATTCCGCTTCAATAGCCCGCTGCCGGTCGGCCTGATCGAGTGACCTCCCAATTTCGCTGCCTACAATACCGCCAACGACGGCACCGATCGCGGTTGCAACAACTTTACCGCTACCACCTCCGATCTGATTGCCTAATATTCCGCCAGCAACTGCCCCAACAACGGTACCACCCTCCTGCTTCGTCAGTCCACCCGGTCCGCAAGCCGCCAAAAACAAGGAAATAATCGCCAACGCGACAATACGAAGCTGTATCATTTTACCCCCTTCTCCTTAAATAAATTAAGGGAAGTCTATGAATTCTATCAATTTCGTGACCCCAAAAGATCAGCTTAGTTTAACCTATATACAGGATTAGTGACATGATTCGGGCAAAATTGGGACAATTTAGCCCTTCCGTTCACAACTAAGTGGCGGGTAAAATGAGTTCTGCCCGTACACCCCCCAGTGGTGACTCATCCAGCTTGAATGACCCCTTATACAGATGTGAAAGTTCTGCGACAATTGATAATCCTAGACCGGTTCCAGGTTTACTTTCATCGAGACGAAGACCTCGTATAATCGCTTCCTCCCTTTTATTCATTTCCAGTCCGGGACCATCATCATCGACAAAGATCATCAATTGGTCATATCTGAGAGCTTTTTTATCTGATTCACCAGACAGTTTGACAACAAGCGCAATTCTTGAATTGGCCCATTTGCATGCGTTATCGAGCAGGTTGCCAAGCATTTCTTCGAGATCGTGTTTTTCCCCTTGAAATTTGGCACCTGGCGGACAACTGACCTGTAACTCGATTCCCTTCTCTTCATAGATTCGCTGCAGGGCATGGGTGAGCGATTGAAGTACGGGATTTACTTCCGTGACACTCGAAATCACACCAACTCTTGCCGCCATTCGCGCTCGATCTAAATGATGATCAATCTGTTCTCGCATTGTTACTGCTTGTTCGAGGACCTTTCTTGAAAAGTTTGGATCGTTTACGTTCGCCTCATTGGTAATAACGCTGAGTGGTGTCTTTAAAGCATGGGCAAGATTGCCCACATGCGTTCGAGCTCTTTCAACGACATTCCTGTTGGACTGGATCAAAGCATTCAATTCTTTCTGCAGCGGCTCAATTTCTGCCGGAAATTCTCCGGTAAGATTTTCTGCCTCGCCCGAGCGAATTGACGTAAGGCCTTTCTCAATGGCTCTGAGTGGTCTCAATCCAAACTTGACTTGAAAAAATGTTGCCAGCACCAGCCCCAGTCCAAGCAGCGTCAGGGCAATCGACAGCATCCATTGGAATCTCGATATTTCATCTGCAATTTCAAACGCATCACCAGCCACGGCATATGAATATTTTTTTGCATGTTGTCCATCGCCCAACGTGATTTCCCGTTCGACAACCCTGAGCTGCTGATTTTCGGGACCGGCGACGTAACCGGCACGAAGTTGATTTTCACCAACTTCGAGTCCCAGTTCGCTTGGAAGAACGAAGGTAGCGTCTATTAGGGAATTGGATTGGATATTTTCCGTGTCTATTTCGGACAAAGGTTTGATTTGCCAGTACCATCCCGATAGGGGAAGATTGAATAGCGGCTCACCAAGATTTGGTGGAGAATCTAATTGCGTAACATTGTCGGTCAGTGACTGTGTTACAAGTGTCGTGAGGTAAAGATTTAGTCTGGCGTCAAAACCGCGTTCCACTCCGCCCCGATACACTGATATCAGGACAATAGCGGTGATTGGCAGAACTAATAATGTCCACGCGGCAGCGGTTACAAATAATCGGAAAGCAAGAGAGTTAAGTCTCATCATCTGCTGTAGCAAGACAATAACCAAGGCCTCGCACTGTCTTGATCAGGTCAACCGGCAATTTTTTGCGAAGCCGGCCCACAAAGACTTCGATAGTGTTGGAATCTCTGTCGAAGTCTTGCTCATACAGGTGCTCAACCAACTCGGTGCGCGAGACTACACGCCCCCTGTGATGCATCAAATAGGCGAGCAGCCTGTACTCGTGGGATGTTAATTTTATATGAGTGCCATTGCAGGTCACGCGCGCACTCTTGGTATCAAGTCTTAGGGGACCGCACTCCAGTTCGCTGGAGGCGTGCCCCGCTGACCGGCGCAACAGGGCTCGCAGACGGGCAAGCACTTCTTCCATGTGAAATGGCTTGGCCACATAATCGTCTGCGCCGGCGTCCATTCCCGCGACTTTGTCACTCCAGCGATCGCGTGCGGTCAATATCAGAACCGGCATTTTACGCTCATCGCGCCGCCACTGCTCCAGAACGCTGATTCCGTCCATTTTCGGCAAACCGAGATCAAGGATAACGGCATCGTAAGGCTCGGTATCACCAAGAAAATGACCTTCCTCTCCATCGAATACAGTGTCCACAGCATACCCCGCATCACCAAGTGCGGTAACTAATTGCCGGTTTAAATCAGGATCGTCTTCAACCACAAGAAGTCGCAATAGCCTGCTCCTTTCTTTTACAATATATATCTCGATCTGCGCATGACATTAATTGTTTTGAAGTAGTCGATGACTTGAACCTGCGCTTTCGTCAAATGTTTTCCCTGCAAATTATTTCATGGATTTTATCTTCCAGTATATCCCGTTGAAAGCTTGCAAACTATTTCGAAAACAGTTTTTTCATAAATTTAGACGTTGAGCTGTCCTTGAATTTCTTCATCAAAGAATTGAAAGGCATGCTGGAATTGGGCGCAACAGTTGACGCTTCCAAGCCTAACGGCCTACCGTATTTAGCGTCATAAATAACATTTTTGGCCTTATTGCTCCGGTCGATTATGATCGCGCGATAGACAAAACGCCCGTTCAGTTTACAAAGTTCCAAGTAATTAACTTTAACTAAGTTATCGGAATATTCCGACTTGATAGTTCTTAATATGTCTTTTCCCCGGATCAGCTGATTTTCGTCAATAATTGACCGCGCTTCCGACCATTCGTAACATTTCTCCGGACCATCGGCTGCCAAGCCAGCTTCGGATGGCAGTATAGCCACGAAACCAACGTGCAAGATTACAAAAATCGAGATTATTAACTGTTTCATGTAAGAAACTTTATAGCAGTGGTCTTGAATATGTTGCTAGTTGTATTTGAACTGGAAATATAGCCTGAGTTGTTGGAAACCTACATCACTAAGGCTGAACATTGGATGAATGGTATTGCCTCAGTATCAGC
>CAYWUX010000001.1:141932-153868 GCA_964461525.1 uncultured Hyphomicrobiaceae bacterium
AAAACTGCGAGGCCGCCAAAAATCTCATTCCACTGAGATTCCGTTAAATCCAACAGTCCAAGACTAGCTAAAAACGCAGCAATTCCGGCAAAAGTGGATGGCTCGGAGAAACGTTCAATAATATATCTCATAATACAAACTTTCTTAAAAAATTTTATTTGGAAAATTAGAATTCGCTCTTGTCAAAGCCGAAATTAGTTTGGGAAGCTAATCGTGCTTTTTGCGCTGGCGGAAGAAAAGCCACAATCTTGCTATCCCCAACAATAATCCCACTGTCAGTGAAGATGTCGTCAGAAGATCATTAATATTGCTCAGAGAAGGCGCCCAGGCTGGCGCTGAAATCAGTCCACCCGCCACTATGGCGTCATGGACAAATTCTGAAGTTTCACTATTTTTCATTTAAATAGAAGTACTCCTGTATGATGAATACGTTTTGACAAAAAAGCAGTTTCAGGACTCTGATATTGTAAACATTCCGTAGTGAACGGACAGGCGAACACGTCCACCTGTAAACTCTGCATCGTTGGCGGTTAAAACAATGGGCGTATCAACATAGAAGGCAGTTGGGCCTATAACGCCCGCGTTGGTACTCCCACTGCTGATTCCTAGAAATCCGCCGAACTTGGATTTTTCACCAATCAGTCCACAGTCGTATGAAGTTGCACCCGTTATTGTCTCGGTTGTCCGGGAACAGACGCCAAACAAAATTGCGCGGTTTGGAATTACTATTGTGCTTTGAACGTTATCGCCAGCACAGCTGAGTTCCTCTTCGGCTATTTCAAACCTTATCTGCGCCCCAAACGGAGAACGTGCTACCGGATTTTGTACACCGCCGAGTGATCCGGCCCAGCCCCCGTCTGTCCAAATCATCAAACGTTGTTCCGAGATAACCCAGGCCCGCCATCCCTCGAGTGGGCGAACAAAAGACCAGCCCTCGTTGCTCCATATCGCAATGTCTCCCTCATGACCGGCCCAGATACCAATTGCGTCAGGACCTACAATAAAACGCTCTCCGGATTGAGAAACTTCTGGCGCTTCGCTCAAATTGTTTGAGCTGACTGCCAGCTGAACCAGAACATCTAACTTTTCGACGGCTTCATTGTGCGTCACATGCTTTTGCGCTTGAGCGGCCTCAATATAAGGCAACTCCAAAAATACAGAACTAGACACTTATGACTGTCTCCCTTGCTACACCACGACCAATTGTGGCACTTATCTGATAAACGCGAATCCGGTAATAAGATTGTATGCTGCCCCAATCATCCAACTGATCAGCTTTGGAATATAATGCAGCTGGTTTCTCGGCGAAGAGGACTCGCTTAACCTGATCTCCCTCGGATGGATTCTCCATGATATCCACTTCATAAGCTTCAAAATCTTCATTAAGCGGCACCTCGTGGGTCTCCCAGCTATCTCCGTTCACACGCGTTCTCCGGATCCAGCTTATGGTAATATCTCCATCCTTAGATGCAGCTCGTACGTGAACAGGGCTGAACGGCGCCAGCCCTCGAGCATTAAATCCGATAGTAGTTCGACGATAAGAACTATGGCCGATATCATAACCAACCGGACCATAGACCCAGTAAAATGGCAGACCAATTTCGTCCCTCGTCATCGCACATTTCTTCAGCGCCCTGTCAATTAGGACAAATCTTGCACCTTGCGGCACCTCATCCTTAATTGCGTCTTCTGTACCAGCCTGACCTCTGATAATATTAGATAGTTCATAAGTCTGTTCATCAATAAGCCGGGCGTGCTGATATTGAATGATCTCCCAAAAACCGGACCCGGAGTCTATGGCAGCAACATTTTGTCCGGAGAGACAGGCGAGTTCACTGACCGATAAAAGTTGTCCGTGATAAAGTTTCACAACAAGTTTGTTGTTTCTGTCCCACCGGCTTGCAGGACCTCGCGGGAAAACAGATTTCGTTTCGCCCATAGTTGCAGGTAGCGCACAAATTGCATTGAGGGCGAAGTTTTGCTCTTCCGGGGACCGATGAAATGCAACCCCACCGGGCCAGGGAGATTGATAAGAGGCGAGATAACCCGCATGAGCATCTTCGCCCTCAGTCAGAGCCGGTAAGTCCATGAAGGCAACAAGCGGAGATCCAAATAAGGGAGGAGATGTATAGTTAAACTCCCGGTCACTGGAAACACTCGTCCCATAAACGCCTTCATCTATTGACAAACCCGACAGTGTACGAAATTCGGTCTCGGCAGAACCGGTCAACCTGAACCTATATTCACGCTCTTCCGTTTCCAAAATAACGACGTCGGTTGGTTCCAGGTAGAATGATGAGGGCGGCAGTTCGAATGAGACTTCTTCCCTGGAAGCCCAGCTGTCATGTAACCACGTCTCAGCCGTATTGACTGCGACAGGTTGATTCATAACGATTGCGAGATTGGCGGTTGCCAGACGTCCGCTGCCAACTGTTAGCCGGCTAGCTTCCGCCACGGCCGGGTAATAATTATTGTCCCCGTTTATATAGGTCAACTTGACGGAAGCCGGCAGTTCCGTTTCCTGGCGTCGGGTAATTGTATATATGTTCTGATTATCACCTGAATCAACGAGATCACTCACCGTCAGTCTGCGCACAGCACCATTTTGCCCGCGGCGGGTAAAATGGACCGCTCCAGCTGATTCATGACTATCAAAGAAAAAGCTTAGTTCAAGTGGCTGCAGGGCCTCTCTGGGTGACATAGGCCGATCAATTACATAACCGTGAATTGTACCGGGAATGTCAGGCTTCGCATAGTTGTAAAACTTATAGTCAACCAGTATCTGCTCGATTGTCGCTGCCAGTGATGCGTTGCCGGTGCGTCCAGTCAGCCAGTGTCCAACCGGCCAGTTGTCTCGATCACCCCAGGCGGCGTCATTGTAAGGAAATGCTGGATAGGGTCTGGCGTCCCACGCATAGACGTAAATATTGTCCACATCCACCATTCGACCATTATATACCGAAGAACGCGGATTTGACTCCTCTACAAAAGTTTCATGATCAGGATTGAAGAATTCCAATATGGCCTGGATATAACGGCGTTGAATCATATCATCGCGGTAACCGTGAGAAAAATATGGATGTTTCGATTCTGAACTCTTGGGATCATGAAAAACATTAGGCTGATTGGTACCTTTGTCTATGGCAGGACAACCCACCTCTGTAAACCAGATTGGCTTTGACTGTGGGATCCATGCCGTCGGCTGCTCGACTTCAACGCCGCCAAGACGATTGTGATGTCTATTCAACCACCAGTTCTTGATGTCTTTGTAGCGAAAGATCCATGGGGAATTATTTCCATCTGTAATTGCTGTGCGCGTCTGGCTTATACGGTCTTCATAGTTCCGGTAGTACCAGTCGTAGCCCTCCCCTCCCATAATATTTGATTTCAAATAATTTAAATCATAAATCTGAAAATGTCCGTCGATATAATCCTGATGCAATTCTCCGTCGCGCCAGTCGGACAATGGCCAGTAAATATCAATTCCGATCGCATCAATATGAGGTGACGCCCACAGGGGATCGAGATGAAATAGAACGTCATCGGAACCATCGTCCGGTTGATGTCCGAAATATTCCGACCAGTCTGCCGCATAAGTTACGTCAGTAGCGTTTCCAAGAACAGATTTCACGTCTCCAGCCAGTATTTCCAAAGCGTCGACGAACAGGTATTGATCAGGGAATATCCGCGCGGTTGTTAGCCCTCTTAGTTCTGAGCCAATAAAAAACTTATCAACACCGCCGGCAGCTTTGCACAGATGAGCATAGTGCAAAATCATCCGCCGGAAAGACCATTCCTCAGCTCCTCCGTACAAAACGCTTTCGCCTGAGATGGAATAATCTGAAACCGCTGCAGAGCCGACAAATTTGTGAATTTCCGATGTGATATCTTCTACAGGATCCGGCACAATTCGCCCACGCCATGGATATACCGGTTGTCCCAACTCATCTGAATATGGGCTCTTCAGGCTATTTCCATTTGGAATGTCCATGAGCAGGAATGGATAAAATGCAATCTTAAAGCCGCGTTTCCTAAGATCTTTGATCGCATCAATGACAGTTTGATCGTCAGGTGATCCACCATAGGCGGGCTGACCATCCTTTCGGGAAACGACATAGGCATCTTCTCGGGCTTGTCCGGCAACGGACCAAATTAGAGGCTGGGTATCTTTGTTCTCAACCTCCACACCTGGTTTCACTTCACACCTTCCGGCGCGTAAATCTGTCCCGAACCAGCTTACAATTAAAGATACAGTTCGAGAGTTTGGAAGCGAGGTTTCAAGATCATTAATGGAAACATCCCAATCGGTGCCGTTCAGCCACGAATGTACATTTTCCGCCGAGGTAGAACCATCGTTCGATTTTGTAATCTCGTAGGGGCTATAAACAAATTCTCCTGCTCCTGGCAACAATGCGACTGCGCGGATTTGACTTTCAAAACTGTCCACAGATCGGAATACCTCAAAATTCAACTGTGGAAGACGGTTTCCGAAACGAGCCAGTGCAAGATGTTCAAATACAATATACGCGACCCCACGATAAGCTGGGGCATTGTCAGCACCTTCTTTAGCTTCGATCAAACTATCCGGCATCTGATCTTCGCTACCTCGGTAAACTCTGTAGTTTAAATTCGAAAGGTTAAGCTCCTTGCCGTCAGCCCAGATGCGGGACACTTGACTGATTTCACCTTCACATAGTGCCACTGCAATGTTTGCATAGTAACGATATTCTGTTTGAGTCTGAGATTGTTGATTGGAACTCCCAGTCAGGCCGCCCTTTCCGCCTCCACTATTGACAGTCGTTGTAATGGCTTCTTCTTCAAAATGGGTTGCCCAGATAATCTGTCCAGCCAGTCTAGACTTGCCATAGAGCCTCGGAATGGGAGCTCCCTCGGTGGATCCCATAACTTGGAGATCCGAAAGTCGAGCCCCTTCAACATGGCGGCTTTGTCCTGAAGACCCAAAGAGAGCCTGATCTACGGTACTTCCGATCATTCCGCCAACGGCCTGTCCGATTGCCGCACCGGAAAGCGTTGCGCCAAACAAGCTAATTCCGCCGGGAAGTACAGCTCCGCCGATTGCAGAACCAGCAGCTGCTAATGCGAGTGTAGCCATTTCTTATTAACCCTGACGGCTCTGAACTAGTTTACACCGGGAAAACAGAAAGCCGCCGCCATATGCCGGTGCCACCAACTATTTAAATGAACCTCCGAGACACGGGCTCCTTCGACGGCATGCACCATGGTTTTGCTGCCAGTTAAGATAGCAGCATGCTTGGCCACGAACTTCCGTCTGAATCGAAATATCACCACATCTCCGGCAAGCAAGCTGTCGGTTTCGATCTCTATAAGATGTCGGCGGGCCGCTTCTATCATAGTCTCTTCACCAGTCGCCTCGGCCCAATCTTTGGAGTACGGTGGTGGATTTTCTGGTTCTCCTCCATAAATCTCACGATACACTCCTCGAATTAAACCAAGGCAATCGGTGCCAACCTGCTTGACCGAAGATTGATGATGGTAGGGCGTACCAATCCAGGTCTTGGCGACCTGAACTATTTTGTCACGATTTACTGACATAAATTTGTTCGGGATTTTAATTAAAACTGACTTTGACCATCATTGTTGGCATCGTCAATATTGGGATACGAGACGATGAAATCATTGCCTGGCATGTGCGGAAAACCACGATAATTAATTTGGTTCAAGAATTTTCTCGCACATGTCGTGAACTGTTTGTCGCAACCTGTCTGGACCTGGAACTCATCACCGATTGTGATAGGACCCGGCAAGGTTAACCAAATTTCCAATTGTGTCAGTTGGCCGACTGCCGAATTGGATTTAACTTCGATAGATCGGCCGCGGTTCGCACCGCTGATCCAGGTCAGGAGACCGCGGGTAAACCAGTTTTCTTCAAACTGATTGAGACCCTCAGCCTTGAAAATTCGACGTCCAGAAAGTTCGGTGATGGTTCCCCGGCCAGTATACTTGGGGTCGCTTAAGTCGACATTGCATTGTTCATCTCCCAGTTCAGCGTCACAACTATACTGAAAAAGTCGTCCTTTGGACTGCTGCAGATAGTGAGCAAGTCCTCTGACTTCGGCTGTAAACCCGACACGACTTCGTTTCACTTCACCAATGCTACCATATTGAACTAGAAAAGCCTGTGAAACATCCGCCCAGTTCACACGATAAATCTCGACTTTGGCATCATCATAAAGTCCGGCAACTAAGTCATCCTCGTTGAGGCTTTCGGATGACAGTGCCCCATCAACATCTAGATTGTCGACGTTCAATCCAATTGATGAGTTAATCTCGGTACCTGTGAAGCCTGTTGAGGCCAAGAATACTGTATCGAAAAACTCCAAATCTCTATCATGATCTGTAAAGCCTTGAACCAGTCCGTCCCGTCTGACCAGGCGCCAACACCAACATAGGGTAGTGGTGCCCGAGTCAAGGTGCGCCTGAAACCCAGGCGGCAATATTCTCATAGTTTTATTTCCACAATTGGTATGTCTTGAATCAAGCCTGCATCGAATTTTACCAGGTCTATCTCTAATCGATCGGAATCAAATCTGACGGGCACATCAAACTCGAAGCCTGCTGTAATTATTATGCCGGCCGACGGTGGAGTGTTGTGGAGGAAAGTTAAAACTCCGGTGGAGCAATCAACGCTGAAATCCTCTCCTTCAATCATTTCCATTGAATCAAAGGCAACACGGACCGTCCCTTCGACCGGCTTCCGAATTTGCCGGTAATAAGGAGCGCGGGATTTTCCATATCTTTTAATCAGTTGAAATGTCCAGTTTATCCCATCGGCTGTTGCAATAAATTGATCAACCGGGGAAACATCATTTTCTGGCTGACAGGATTTATGATCAAGCCTGTCCCTCCATAGGAAACCATAAAGTCTGCCTCTGCGTTCCTCAAAGAATTCGAGGACATCGTAGATATCATGCAATGATTTGATGCCGTAGCCTGCATTATAGCGACGCTTGGAGTCGTACCAACGCGAATTTCGTTCTTCCTGGCCTGAGCCGAGAACGACGATGTCGGTTCGCCGCTCTGGACCACCTGTTGATCCAATTGAAATTTCAGTCGGAAACCGAATATTGTGAAACGTCATCCTGCCAACTCCTCAGAGGTTCCGGTTACCGCGGTTCACCACCCGATTCAACGTGGCGGCCAATTGCCCCTCTGATTGGCGAAAACTTGCGGCATCAGCTGTTGTTACATTCAGTGTCACGTTTACTGTCTGACCACCTTGAGAGGTCCGCACGCCAAGCCGGCCATCCTGACCACGAGCCAGAGGCAAAATAGCTTCGGGACCTGCTTCCCCTGCCAGACCCATGGCGTTTGTTCCCAGTGGAAACAGGCTGGGTGATGAAATTACGCCACCCTGGGCAAACGGGATTGGTGAAAAATTATTCAGTACGCCTCCGCTTGAAAATCCCGTAAAACCAGAAAATATCGATCCGAACAATCCTCCCATTGCTTGTTCCATCGGCTTCATTGCCGCATTGAGTGCCAAATTGGAGAGAGATAAGGCCAATGACCTTAATGTGCTTTCAAGATCTTTCCCTCCTATAACCGCTCGCGACAGGGACATAGTTAGCTTGTGTCCGAAATCCTCCCCAATGCGGGAAGCCTGTTTTAATTTGTTTTCAAGCCCGCTGGTGTCCGCACCAAAATGCAGAACATACTCCTGTTCTTGCTCCTTCATATTTCTGCTACCTCTTTAAATCCGGAAAGCGTTTCATCAGTCTGTCCAATTCCTCTTTTTCAGGAGGAATTGTCGGCACTGATGAAGCCGTCAGCGCCATCAATGCAGCATCTATTTCCCGGGGGGTCATCAACCAGAAATCAATTGGCGACAATTTCAGAGCACCAAATCCGAGTGCCATTATTTCGCGCCAGTTCAGGCGGCCAGTTAATTGCGAATCGCTGACCGCACCGTTGCCTAGGGCTTTCCCTCATCCGAAGATTTCACCTCCGTCCGGTGCGAGGGTTCAGTTTCGCTGAAAGTCGCCTG
The DNA here is from genome assembly GCA_964461525.1 of uncultured Hyphomicrobiaceae bacterium. GTDB lineage: Bacteria > Pseudomonadota > Alphaproteobacteria > Rhizobiales > CAYWUX01 > CAYWUX01. Next base: position 149,959 of record CAYWUX010000001.1, read on the forward strand.
CAATAGCCTGGAAACAATATCGATATATCCAGCTACTCCATCTGCAACCCTAAATTTGGCAACAATATCGTCACTTACTTCGTTACCGCCGCCACGTAAACCTGCTCCAATGATACTGATAGCTTCTGAAGCCGTGATGCTTCCCCGTTCAAATCTCCTGGCAAGGCTAAGTATATTATCCTCCCCAAGACGGCTTTCCAATTCAGCCAGAGCCCCTAGCGTTAGGCACAAACGGAATGTTTTCCCGTCCAGCTCGGCTTCGATTTCTCCGCGTATGTTGTTCACCATATCAGAGACCTTCAACCAGATTCTGCAAATGTCAGTGCACCGGCGGATTCGAGAGAGACTTCAAAAGTCAGTTCCCGATCGTGCTGACCGGTAAACTCCAAATTTATGATCTGAAATGGACCTTCAATGATGCCGAACTCTGGAATTATAACCTGCCAAGATCGCACTCTTCCGTTAAAAAGGTCATCGCGTACGAGCTGATCCGATTCGGCGTCTTTAAATATTCCACTACCTGATATCCGGGCGCTGCGAATTCCGGCACCGGCCATCAGCTCACGCCATTGGCCAACAGATTCAGAATGCGTCACGTCAACGCTCTCAGCATTGAAAGCAAGTGTCCTGGAACGCAATCCTGCCACCGTCACAAATTCACCTTCATCATCCTTATTAACTTTTAAAAGTAGATCTTTGCCTTTTTGTGCAACCATACCGAAGTCCTCTTTTGCCATTAACGTCTAAAGATATTTTTAGTCAGGTAAGATAGGTCAGCTATGGCTGCCTGGTCCGTTGGCGGGTTCCGTGGTCCCCCGATAGCGCAAAATTCCATGTAATGTCTCACCATCAGCAGTTCGCATAACTTCAGTTGCCTCACAATGCAGGTTAACAAGAACATGACCGCTCAACTCAATCGAGTTGTTATCGATCGCTTCTCTTATAGCGGAAATAATTTCAAACGTTTCAGCCTTGCCGCGTTTTCTTGACCAGACATGCAGGGAAAACCGATGTTCCAGCCCGCTTTCCGTAGAGGTGCTCCAATCGCGGGATACCATTTGTCCTATAGTCACATATGGAAAGGTCGTACTTTGGGGAACATCATCATAAATCTGAGGGCCGCCCAGTTTGGCCACCAGCTCGGTATCGGAGACTAAGACTCGATACAGCGTTTTCTGGAGAGCCCATTCAGCTCCTGTACTCATTCCTTTAAATGCCCTTTCATTTTAAAGTTCTCTTCCAAGCATCCGGAGCTGCCAGTTCAGCCCGTGTCTTAAACTTCTGATCATCCTTCTTTCGATGTTTTTTTTCTGCTTAAAACGTATTCGGATCACGACTTCGTCTGTTGACCGGTTCGATGTCTCGCGCCCGACCGATCCATATTCAACTAAGCCCTTCCCATCCGCGTCATTGATACGATCCTCGAGAACCTGTTTGACATCTTCGGCACGGTTTTTGATGGCCTCTTTTGTAAAATTATCAGTCTGCTGCTTCAGAACATTTCGCATTCTGGTGTTCCCCCTGTCAAAATTTACAATCAGTTTCATAGATCTCGCTCTTCGCATAAACACGTCAATCGATTGGCGCGACCGGTAGGATCAAAAACCGCGAATATAAAAAAGCTCTTTTCCCCCGTCCTGAAACGCATTGCGGGAGTTATATTTTTTCGGTATCGAATTTCGATTTCGTGAGTGAGGGTCCCTGAAATCTGGTCTGATTCAAACTTCTCTGCACCTGTCAGTGTCCTTATACCGGCCCACAACTCAGTTACTTCAGTCCAGCTTCCTTCGGCACCGCCGCCCTCATCTGTCAGTCTAACTTCCTCCTCAAGTGTTAAACGCGCTCTCAATTCACCAATGGTTTTTTCCATCAAATTCTTAACCTTCGATAGGGGCCCAGCAGACTTGCAACCATTTCCGGAATGTAAACGACCGGAGAACCGAGAAACACCAGTTCTCTCCGCTCATACCAGTGCGCCGTCAGCAGCAAGAGCGCTTGTCGAATAGGGTGAGGAACATCGCTTGATAGGGAACCGTAACCTGCAACCAATTTAATTTCTATGCCATTGACTGATAGACCCGGTGTCGGTGCCTGAATGCCAAGGTTAACAACAATTCGTCCGGGATCTGAATTCGTATCTACTTGATATGTATCTTCGGGTACGCTGTATGCCTGACCCTCTTCATCATATACTACTATGGCGGTAACCAGTTGAACCGGTGAGATTGGAACAGGTATGACCGGCTCTACCGGCCATTGATCAAAAAAAAGCGACCACTTCTGGGTAATCAGAGCTTTACCAAGTGACCTTTCTACATGACTCCGGGCCGCGCAGATCAGACTTGTGATCAGGGTGTCATCCTCGTCTTCATCAACTTTGAGATATCTTTTCGTATCGGACAACAAAAGTGGTTCAATGCTTGGACCTTCGGTTAAAACAAGATTCATTGATTCAGGTCTCCATCCATTCTGAAATACATTCTCCGATCAGGGCGGCAGAGTGTTTAACCTTTAATGCAGAGCCAGGACACACAAGAGACTGCCATGGCCCCGCATTGTCAGACTGGAACTAAATGCTGGTGAAAGTTTAGTCGTTCGAATATTTCACGAACTTGATGGCATCAAAATCCTGTACACCACCACCTACACGCTTGGTCGTGTAGAACAATACGTATGGTTTTGAGCTGTATGGATCTCTCAAAACCCGGATACCAATACGGTCAACGATAAGATATCCACGGCGGAAGTCGCCAAAGGCAACTGGCAGATTACCAGGTTCAGCATCAGGCATGTCTTCCGACTCGACAATTGGATAATTCATTAGTGTCGACAAATGACCAGCCTGATTGCTTGGTTGCCATATATAATTTCCATCCCCATCCCTTATTTTGCGGATTTCGGCCTGCACACTTCTGTTCATGATCCAGTGTCCGTTGGCTCGATAGCCGGACCGCAAAGCATAAATAAGATCTATCAGACTATCGCTGGGATCTGCCGGTTCGAAACCACCGACATGGCCAAGTTTTCCCCAACTCCAGGATCCGTTGTCAACCGTTTGATAATCGAGAAACCCTCTGGGCTTATTGTTTCCATCGCCTGTGACAAAAGCTGTGCTCTCTTGTTCGGCGAAGGCCGTTCGAACTTCCTCACTGATCCATTCATCCACATTTACCGCGGAGTCATCAAGTAACGCTGAAGTCGCTGCCGGCATGGCATATAGTTCCATTGTTGGGAATGATAGTTCTGCCAGCGTCGAAGCAGCCGTTTCCGGGCGAACCTCTGTTTCACCGACCCAGCCAGTGCCTGGACCGGCAATGGAAAATGGTTTCTTGAATATGGCTCCACTCACCTGGCGAACTCCTGCTATGGCACGAATGGGAGATATGCCGCGTAAGGATGAATTTATCGCATTTTCGGTCTCTGCAGGTACCAGATAACCACCATCGGAGTCGGAGCCTGTGGAAAGGGATTTGCGTTCATATTTGCGTAATTCGGAATCATTTCCGTGACGCATATATAGTTCAAAAGCCGACTTGCGCAGCGATTCATCGGAAAAGTCAGGAACTTCATACTCAAGATTAGGTCGTTTTGACTTCAGGATTATGTTATCGACGTTCCTTTTATTCTGATCGATAGCCCGATTGATTCGCTCCAGCTTTTCCTCGATCACGACATCAGATGAGAGCCTCTTTTCAATACGATTAAGGCGCTCGTCATTGGTTTCTTTAAAAGCTTCAAATGCCTCCATAAACTCGTCAAATGCATTTTCCAGTCCGGGCTCGCAATTGTTGTTAACTTTCGTTTCATAGTCGGGTAAATTCTGGTTCATTAGATCCTCTTTTCTTCCTGGTTGATTGTATGAGTTACACTTCGCAATTTTTGAAGGATTGATCCGGTTCGGTTGTGGGTA
>CAYWUX010000001.1:153968-201644 GCA_964461525.1 uncultured Hyphomicrobiaceae bacterium
TGTATGAGTTACACTTCGCAATTTTTGAAGGATTGATCCGGTTCGGTTGTGGGTATTGGATTTGATTGAATCCACTCGTGCCCGAGTTTGCATCGGGAAAGTGACAATCGAAATTTCCCAGAGATCGGCGGTTCTAATATAGCGAAGTCTTGACCTTTGATTGCGCCAGCTGTTTCTGACACGAAATCCTATAGACAGACCACTTAGAATACCCGCGCGCATTAAGCTCAGCACTTCTTGCGCGCTCCTGAGCTCAAGTAACAATCTTCCTTGAACCCTCAAGCCGATGTTATCTTCGACAATTGAATTCCAGAGACCAATTGGCTGATGGGGGTCGTGCTGATAGAGCATCTTGACATCACCGTCACCCTGTCCAGCAAGCGATCTTCTAAAGGCTCCGGGTTCAATTACATCGCGACCGAGATCGACTTGCCCAAACAAGCAGGCATATCCGGAGAACGCGCCATCTGCCCGAGAGGCGACCGAAGTTGGTATAATAGTTGTTGATTTGCTCAACTTGCCGAGTCCTTTCCAACAGTTTCTTCCGTGTTTTCAAGCACATCACCGCCATCAATCGGGCTTAACCCGACAGCGGATCGCTTTTCATTGATTGTCATGAAGTCAGAGTCACCGACGCGCCTCCAGAGAACATCCCGTTCTGGAGCCAGGGCCTCAATCTTATTCAGATCAACACATAGCTTTATGGATGCTCCAAATTCCGGCTTCAGCCACGAAGAAATGCAGTACAGGCATCGCGTCACAAGTGGCAGAACTGTTTGTCGCCATAATGTCCGATTGGCTTCAGTATAGTTTGAATAGGTATTGTCACCGGGAATTCCGAGCAGCATTGGTGGAACCCCCATGGCGAGAGCAATTTCTCGTGCTGCAACGTGCTTGGATTCAATAAAATCCATGTCCCTCGGTGAAAGCGCCATAGACTTCCAGTCTAATCCGCCTTCGAGTAACAGTGGCCGTCCCGCGTTACCCGCACCCTGAAAATTTGACTCCAGTTCCAGCTTTAAACGTTCAAACTGTTCTTCGGATAAATTCGCATTGTTTGAATTGTAGACTAAGGCTCCGGACGGCCGTGCTGCATTATCAAGCAGGGCCAAATTCCACGAACTGCTTTTATTGTGGATATCAATGGCTTTGGAGGCAGCTTCAATCGGACTTTGACCATAATGGTCATCGGAAGGATTAAACAAACGCATGTGCAGGATGGGACTAACGCCCTCACCATCAGATTGATTAAACTTCACGGAACTTCCGTTGGCCGTGTAAACATATGCCTGGGGCCATCCATCTCGTCCAGCTATTACTTTCATGCGGTCGGGACGCAAAGTATGAAGTTCCCGGATATTGTGATCAATGCTAACAGCCTCCAGATAGCTATTGCCGGAAACAAGAAGATACCCATACCAAGCCTCGAGAAGTTCATTTTTGCTCTGCAGCTGATTGGGATGATTCAATAGGTCGAGTAGCGGATGTTCATTCAGAACGATGTCCCCGTCGCTTAGAACCAAAGGAACACTGGCCGCCGCTTCGGAAATCATCCTGACACAACGATAGACGACGGGATTCTCGCTGAAACCTTCTCGGGCAAATGTCTGATAGTCTCGCGGGGTCCATCTGGGCTGGCCATTGTAATTCATGGCGATCAATGCACCGGTTTTACTCTTCTTTTTTTGAATAGGGTAATTTGGTACCGACCATATCTTCCCGGTCAGCGCTCTAATAAACTGCATATCGCATACCTTAATATTCCGGAGTGGCTAAAATGAAATTCTTGGCTGTATTGATAAAAGCTCTAATTCACTAAAGCCTTTGCATGCGTGGTTGCCCTGGCTGAACCAGCATTAATTCGCTTAGTGCCCAAACCAGAGCATCTAAACGATCAGGACTTCGGGCAAAGGCTTTTCCATCTATGCTAAAGTCACACATCTGATCTTCGAGTTCAGCGAAATGTCCGACGTGTGAAACCAGACCACGTTCATAAAGCGCAGCCACTGGCTCTGCCCTCATCCACTTACCCCGGTGGGCCCGGACATTTTTGATAGGAACGGTAGCGTCGACTTGTTGCAGAATATGTTCTGCCATTTCTCCGCCCTGATTGATTTCGACTAGCAGACAGTCTGCGTTTAACCCGCGATAGAGCTCTACAGCCCTGGTAGCCCATTGCAAAGGTCGCAATCCACCTATCGAACGATCGCTTAAGACGTAGGCTCGCTTATCAACCCCGCAACCAACACCAACAATTCCGCATAAATCCGCATCCTTGTTGCTGGAGATTGGTGGGTCCACTGCAACCAGGACCCTATTGAGTTTTGGTGCACAGGCAACTCGGTAATTATCTATCGATTGTGTGGACCACAATGCCCCTGTTTGTTCCTCAAGTATCTCGGCATTCAGCTCCTGACGCCCTAAACGGGTTCCGTCGTATCGTTCAACAATGCTGGTTAAAAATGCCGGAGCCAGATTTTGTTTATTAGCAAAGGTTGACGAACGGCTGACCGCACATTTTGGATCTTCAAGCAGCTTTTTTATAAGGGCCAGCGGGCGCGGTGTAGTCGTGACGACCTGACGAGGATTTTCACCCAGTCTCATACCAAACTGCAGCATATCCCATACCATGTCACAATGCCGCCATTTGGCAAGTTCGTCACACCAGGCTGCACCAAACTGCGGCCCCCTCAAACTTTCAGGATCTTCAGATGAAAACATTTGGGCAATTGATCCGTTTTTCCAGACCAGCTGCTTTTTTGACGGCTCAAACAATGGGCGATCGTCGGTATTGCTTATCGAAAGAATGCCTGACACGCCTTCAATCATAACCGAACGTACATCGGCCAATGTTTCTCCTATCAAGGCAATTCGCGGACATGGGCGACATGCAAGAGGTTGTGTGCCAAGAGCCTGGGCGCGCACCCACTCAGCTCCTGCCCTTGTTTTTCCCGCACCGCGACCACCGAGTATCAGCCAGGTCGACCACGGCAGACCCGCTTTCGTCAGCGATGGCGGCAATTGATCATCTCTTGCCCAGATTTGCCAATCCTTCTGTAGAAATTCCAGTTCACAAAATGACAATTTTGCCAAGAAATTTTCGATAGCTTGTTTATTCTGATAGGCGAGAAATTCTCGACGCAAGATCTTTGCGTAACCGCTCCGCATCATCACCCTTCCCCGTCCGGTTATCAGCATCACGACCACTCTCATTGCGTTTATTGGTCGTTCGAACTCGATCATCGATTTCCGTCAGCTTGTCGAAGAGACGAACAAGAAGATTTAAAGTCCTTGCCGTACGTTCAATATCGGTGGGCTCCATTTTTTCGGCCATAGCGAACCTTTCTTCTAGAATACACATTTTTTGATCAAGGGCACGATAAAGCCTGACCACCATCGAGCAATGACTGGTCGGAGATTTTGTTCTCTCGTTCGATGGTAGGGTCGAATTGACCGGCATCGTAGTCTTACACTTGCCCCGCTTGACCCATCCTTCACCATTAACCCGTTTGTAAAGTGCTGACCGGCTGATATTGAACCGATGGCAAATCTCCGTGACGGTCATAGCCTCGTCACTGTAACAACGAGCGATGGCTTTCCAATCGGTCGCTGGAGGTTTGGTGGACTTTTGTGAAATTTAATCGGCTGCTTCTAGTAAGACGGATTGCTCACAAAACAATAAACCGAAATTACCAATCTGACGGGTCCGGCAACTGGAGCAGTGTGGAATTTCCCCATTCATACTAAAAGTCCATTCGATCAAACGATAAGCAAAATCTAAAATTTGCCGAACTTGGTGCACGAGCTGACAAATAACGTCATCCCAATTAAAAATTGGTCTGAAAAAATGGAAAACAAACGATTTAACTGTTTATGATTTGAATTCGGTACAAAATAGTGCCGAGATTTTAACGTTCCCAAAAGAAATATTCCTGCCACACTCAGGCCGCTGGGTGATCTTAGTCGACGTTCGGAATTGCAACTCCACAATATGCAATCCACTATTCAGTAATAATTGGAGCTGTCCTGGATAAGGCAATAGTTTTAGGATTCACAGAATGCATAAAAACATGACGCCGGAGAGTTACCAGCGTCAGTGCGTGTCTTATTTATATTTCCGTAATTTTGACTATATTCAAGTCATCATTGTTCAAGTCAACATTCAATTTTTTCAGATTTCCAGCCGACGACTAAGATCACCCAGCGGCGTGATTGTGGCAGAATTATCTTTCTATACCCTGGCACATTCATTGAGTTATTTTTAAGCCGTTTGGCAGGCGCGATGCCATCTGGTTAATTCTGATCTATGGTTACCTTGTTATCTAATTTGCAAATGGTCACAGGTTAGTGTCGGTGGGCATAGAAGCCGCCATAAACTCGCACATTTAACTTCAAATAATGACGATTTATCCGATTTCATAAATCAGCTCGAAACTTATCTTTGCACTTTAAGAGTGCTTACTGATCTATCTTTTTGCCGTTTGAGGCGTCCTAAATTAACGCTTAAAACGAAACATCACACAGAACGCTCCGATCCAGATGGATTTTAATCGGCCCCATCCAATTTCAATTACGCGCTCTTGCCCCAATATCAATAACCTAACAAATTAGCGTCCGGCTGTCAACAATAAAAGTAGTAATTCATAATTTTAATATTCATTAATATTTCAATATATCTAAACACATCCACATTATTACTTCATCCTACACTTTTTCTATTATATATTTTAAGTAATCGTCTTCTGAGACCCGTTTTTCACTTATGGCCCATCCTCTTACGGATACTCCAGCCTCGTGAACGCTTTGCGAGCGGCCTGAAACCAGTGGATGCCACCAAGGCAGATCTTTGTTTTCACTGACCAGGCGATAGGCACAGCTTTGCGGCAGCCAGTCGATTGCTTCTATTGTTTTGGAGTCGAACCTTAGGCAGTCTGAGACACGTTGATGGCGATTTTTGTAGTCAGTGCATTTGCAGTGTCCCAGATCTAGTAAGCGGCAGGAAATCCTAGTAAATTCTCTTATGCCAGTGTCTTCATCCTCTAGTTTTAGTAAACAGCATTTTCCGCAGCCATCACATAGGGCTTCCCATTCAGAATGGCTCATTTCTGACAATGATTTACTTTTCCAATATTCCCTGTCTTCCATCTTATTGGCTCCGCTCGTTGACCTTAACAAAATTTTGTTATTTTCTTGAGCTTAATCTCATTTAAAACCAACTATTATATTAGATTTGTATAAGATCAATCTGCTATAGACTAGAACGCCAAATTAAAGAACTGGAGGGCACTCGGCCGAATACTGCTTGGGAATACTGTTAAAAATGGGTCCGAAGCCAGTTTGTCTTGGTTTGATGGAAAATATGGGGCTTTAAAGTTGCAGGATTGGTTTACCCGGAGAAAAGCTAAGAGTGGGTTAGTGAATTGGCTGGCACTGGATTCGATTATTGACTCCGGTATTTACGGCCTGTGGGAAGGTTTGAACAACTTTTGGGCCTCGTACTCCAGCTTCTGCGGTAAATTTAGGGTTACCGGAGTCAGGGCGATTGTCGCTGATATCTTTTCTGAAGGATTGACACTTGGTACCGGCGCAGCCCTGATTATGCTCGCCCTCGCCATACCGGCATTTGAAGAAACCAGTGAGTCGTGGCAAGAAACAGGGCAGTTTAGTGTTACGTTTCTAGATCGCTTTGGAAACGAAATTGGCAAGCGTGGTATTCTTCACGACGACGCGGTCCCGCTTGAGGAAATTCCAAATCACATGATCAAGGCAGTGCTGGCGACCGAAGACCGCCGGTTTTTTGATCACATTGGGATTGATTTCCTGGGAACATTTCGTGCGATGCTTGAAAATGTTAGGGCCAACGACGTCGTGCAGGGCGGAAGTTCAATAACCCAGCAGTTGGCGAAGAACGTATTTCTTTCGTCGGAACGAACTTTTCAGCGCAAAATCAAGGAAGCATTTCTTGCATTATGGCTCGAGGCCCGACTTACAAAAGATCAAATTCTCAAACTCTATTTGGATAGAGCTTATATGGGCGGCGGGACCTTTGGCGTCGAAGCCGCCGCTCAGTTTTATTTTGACAAATCGATTCGAGATGTTGACCTTGCTGAGGCTGCAATTTTGGCGGGACTGTTCAAGGCGCCAACGAAATATGCTCCTCACATCGATCTTCCGGCGTCCCGGGCGCGAGCGAACGAAGTCCTGAGCAATATGGTTGAAGCCGGTTTTATGACAGAAGGTCAGGTTCATGGTGCGCGTCTCAATCCTGCGCAAGTTGTGGAGGCTCCTGAATTTTACAGCCCAAATTTTTACTTGGACTGGGCATTTGAGGAGGTGCAGAGAATTGCCAGAGGCAAGGGAGATTTCGTTCTGATTGCTCAGACGACAGTCGACATAAAGCTGCAAAAAGCGGCAGAAACTTCGATGAGCTCCATTTTGCGCAAACATGGCCGCAGTTATCGGGCACGGCAGGGGGCGCTGGTTGCAATGGAAACTGACGGCGCAGTTCGCGCTATGGTCGGCGGCCGCGACTATGGTGAAAGTCAGTTCAATAGGGCGACGAAAGCTCTTCGCCAGCCGGGATCATCATTTAAACCCTATGTGTATCTTACTGCCTTGGAGAATGGATATCGCCCCGACGACGTAGTGTCTGACGGTTATGTCAGCTGTGGCAACTGGTCACCTAAAAACTATTCTGGCGGATATCGGGGGCGTATGACCTTAGCGACTGCGCTGAAACGCTCGGTCAATACGGTCGCGGTAAAACTTTCGCTTAGCGTAGGGCGTGAAAAAGTCATTGAGAACGTTAAAAAGATGGGGTTCAGCGTCCGGAAAAGTTGTTCGATGGCGCTAGGTGACACTGGTATAAGCCCTCTCCAGCATACCAGTGGCTATGCCGTTTTTGCTAACGGCGGGAAAGAGGCAAAACCCTATGCTATACTTGAGCTGAAGAATTCTCGAGGTGAAATAATTTATAATCGTGAGCGAGACGAACCAAAGCCCAAACAAATATTTAACCCTCGCCACATTGCAGATCTGAACAGAATGCTGCATCTGGTTATCACTGAAGGCACCGGCAGGCGCGCTGAACTCGAATTTACGACTGCCGCCGGAAAAACCGGAACCAGCTCTTCCTACCGTGATGCTTGGTTCATGGGCTTCACAGGTAAATATGTCACGGGCGTATGGTTTGGAAATGACAATTATCGCCCCATGAACAGAGCGACCGGTGGCAGTATCCCTGCAATGGCATGGAAACAGTTTATGACTTTAGCTCACACGACAGCAAACATTCCAAGAATTCCAGGCCTCGAACTTCATCCTAATCAAATCGAGGAGATGCACCGGGTAGCCGAACTTAAACAATCTGATCCAAGTCTTGGAACCGTTGCTCAAACGAAAAGAGCCATGAAAGAAAGTACCAGAAACATACTGAAGAATATTGCAGAGTCGCTCAAAAAAGCCAGAAGCAGCCCCCCATCGAAGGATTTACTTGACAAGGGTGATCGGGCGGACAGAAGGAACCTGTCGCCTGGGGACAGCTCTTTGGTCCGGTCTCGTCCTACCAGCCGACAAAGCAACTAGTTGTGCTAGTGCCCAAGGATTCGTTGAGCCAGTAAAATGAGACTATTATCAAAAATATTGATATTTGCCATATCCTCTGTCGGCATAGGTCTGTTGTCCGCATGGTATATGATTGCAGTGGGATCCGGTATCACCGTTGCGACAGTTGGACCATGGAAGAGCTGGTACAACGAAGGCAGTCCGGACGCGGACCCGTATACTAGAGCTCATATTATTCGGTCGGGACGCCTCCCAATCACATCGACTGGTGCCCGATATTTTAATGCGACAACTGATTCTGCCGGTGATCCGTTGATGGTCGATTGCGAATACCATTTGGTCGGCAAGTCCATTGAAGCACTTTGGTGGGGTATCGCAGTTTACGACAAAACTGGCCGTTCACTTCCCAATAAGCTGGAGCGATATGGTTTCAACAAGGACAATCTGTACTACAGGGACGACGGTGTTTATGAAGTTCGCATTGCTCAATCAGCTCGCAGCGACAATTGGTTGCCATCCTCCGGAGTGGGTCCAATGACGATTGTGTTGAGAATATATCGCCCCAAATTTCCTAATGAACTTTCTAATGCTGAGTCAGCTGCAGAATTGTTGCCAACAATAACGAAAATATCCTGCTCCTGAGTACGTTTTGCAAGCAACGCAACTCCTGAGATCATAACTTTATCGAGACTGTTTGAAATGCAAAAGCTAATTAATGATACTACCTTCGAGGCATTGAGAGCAAAAACGATAGAACATGCGGACAAGGTCAGGAAATTCAGTCGCACCAAACCTGTAAGGTGGCTCAAGGCTGGCAATTGGGTTTGGTTGATCGGTTGTTTGATGGTTGCAGGAATTGTTCATATACTGGCGGTATTCTTTTTGCCATCGTTGGCAACTGAGACAGTTACCCAAAAACTCGCCGAGGGCACAAAGGCAAACAGGCTTTATATTATAAAACCCGAAGGCCAACTTCAGAAACCGATTATTCCTTTTTTAGCTCCGGATGTTCGTTACGCATTTTGTCACTACGATCTTAGTTCCAGACCGCTCACTGTGCGCGCCCCTCTGCCTCATCCCAGTTGGTCGATTGCAATTTCAAATTCATTTGGTGATAATTTCTATACTATAACTAGTGCAGAACTCAAACGACCGTTTGTGCAGCTGTTAATAGCGTCAGAACGACAGTATAAAACGGCGGAGACCGCAATTGCTGAATCTCCTGATGAAATTGTTATTGTAAAGTCTCCGGAAGATTATGGTGTTGTCTTAATCAGAGCGCCACTTTCAAGTAAATCCTACGAAGCTTCTACAACTCAAGTTCTTCGGCGCGCCCGCTGTGGGCCTCTGTAAACCGAAAGAATCAATTCATACGATCCAGCCAACCACGTGTAGTCGCGTCGCCATAACTTGCGAATTTGATCAGGTCTCGCACGTCCATGATCATATTCCTTAGATATTTCCTCAATCATGGGCGCCCGAGTACATGTAACGAATATTTCCAGCCCGGAGTTTGCCTATCAATCTATATTGTGGCTGGATCGTATCGTCGACTTAGAGTCCGTTTCCGAATCACTAAGCGAATTCTCCGGCCGTTCAATCCTAACACCGGGGAATATTACAATGTCTGCACTTGCCTCCGGCTTCATCGCTTTCGCGGAAAGTGCTTTTCTGACATTCAGATTTATAGTTGGGCGAAATTCCAAAATTGTAGCCATTGTTTCCCTCCCGACCCCACCGTCAAGAGGTAGTTACGCCACACGCGATGGGGACCGGTTGCCATCAATCATCAGGTGATCGTGTCCCCATTGGGCATGCTTATAATTAAAAAAGTTTTAACGAATAGAAATTAGGCCCCTTTTCTAGGAATCGACGATAAGATTATCCAGGAAGTGTGTCCCATCTCGGCTTTCCAGTTCCACAACCCAAATGTCGGGATCAGAGCGCAACTGGCGTTTCAGAAATTCATCCGCCTGAATTTCTTCAACTGGCGAATCTGAAATCATTTGAATCCAACAGCGGTCAGGTGTCGCTTCACCGAAACCTATTGGGGCTGGACCATATACATTAAATTTCCCATTCATCAAGTTTACTTTGATGAAGATAGATCCGGCATCACTATCTCCGCGTCGAACCACAACCACCGGGTAGCCCTCTGCAAAACTCCTTCTAATGTAAGCCTTGACCCATATTTCAGACTTCAATCGCATTGACCCAAACCTGATAGCGCAAATCATTAAAAGGACTGTTTCTGATGATATGTTAGTTTCTCGCGACTTGATCGATTTTAGCCCCTACTCGAAAAAATTCATGAATGAGCTGCCCGGAGATTCGACCTGTCTGCGGCATGAAGCGATCTTTTTCAAATCTCATTATGGCGGCATATGTCTCTTCACCCATCAATCCATCAATCTGTCCAGGCGCATACCCCTGCTTCGCCAGGAGCTTTTGGATCATGGTAACAACTTCTCGGGCGTTGGCGCCATAATTTAAACCAAGCGATTTACGAGGATACTTCACAGGACGGGCATTTAATATTTTATTTAAGATCAAATCGCTTGAATCTCCGAGGACCATAAGACCATTGTCATATTCGAATGCCATAGTCGCCGCACGCGTTTTTAAGCCTGCCATTCCATCGACGGGTCCTGGATTGTAACCGAGTCCCTTTAGGCCCCTCTGAATTGCGATAACCAGATCTGATGATACAATTTGGTTTCTCTTGTCGGTAACGGTGTTTGCCCGAATAACAACACGCCGAATTTCTTCCTTGCTTAGTATGGTTCTGTGGCCTGTTCCGGTGTTGAACCCCGTGCGCGGCAATTGCAATTCAGCTTCGCCCCTTCGGTCAGATGAAAACTCAGGAATCGCAGCCGTATTTGACCTTTCATCCACTTCCTGTGCCGACATATAAACCGGCGTCTGAAAATAGAGGGCATTGACTACAGTGGTCGCAGTCAACCCGGCAAAAATAACCGTGCAAAGCCTGATATAAAATGGCTCCATAACGCAGTTCACTCTTACGCACAACCTGACCAGCCAAATGGCAATTTCTTGCCTACATTGCCGATCTACCCTTCCACAAAAAGCCTCGAACTATGGGGCCCACTTTAAAAATACCGTCTGTGCCCATCGCAAATTGCCATGCACACTTTTCGGTTTCGACCTGATCTAATTTAACTCCTGAAACGCAAATAAATTCTCTTAAGAACTTAGTGGCCTTCCCCAAACTGTAATCTCTAATTATCTCGGCATCAATTTAACGAACTCTGAACCTTACCTTTCCTCCATAGGAAAATGGGTTTTTCGCGAGTGTATTTGGTTTTAGGGTTAATAATTCGTTAGCAAACAATGAGTGTTTTTTACCTCAATTCCAATTTTGTTAGAACCAACCCTCGGGCGAGTTCAATTCGTTCAATGAACAGAACCCAAATATCCGGTCTGAAAAGGTGTTCAAGCAATGTCAAATTTCCTGGAACCGGTATCGAAAAATCGTTGATTTCGCGATTTGTTTCAGCTCAGCCGGGTTACTGATTGAAAATTCCAGCTAGATAGGGATCTTGAATGAAATTATTACGGTATCAATAAATGAAATCGGTATGGTCACTCACATTGAATTAGAAACAATTTTAATCAAATTTAATTATGTTTTCATGAAAATTTAAATTAAATGACGAAGTATTAAAATAATGTATAAATTTTCTTAGATTACGTATAAATAACAACTATAATAATCATACAAATCTTGTTTCAAAATTTTCAGTTTATTATTTTGTTGATGCTACATTGTGCAAAGTTTAATGGATACGACAGCTTCAACAAGAGACATTTGATATGTTCTTAATTAGATCTGCATTCTGGATAAGCTTAGTACTATTACTTTTGCCATCCGGTCAGCAGGACCAAAAAAACGTTTTCGGGATCGTTAAGGCAACCTACAGTGACATCCAGAGTTTCTGCGACCGCAATCGTGAAACCTGCAGCCAAGGCAGGTCTATTATAGATAAATTGGCTGAAAAAGCTAAATTTGGCGCACATATTCTTATAAATATTGTGCGAGGCGACAATCGGCTTGGCGATCAGCCAACGACACGTCCATATCAAGGATCTGTCCGCTATCGACCCAACGCCGGTGTGAACACTCTGAGGTCGGAAGATTTAGCTCCTCCATGGTCTTTCCACGGCAGGAATTCAGGCGCATAGAATGACATAAGTTTATTTCTACTTACCGAACCGCTACCACCCACCCTTTGGCGCGCATTGAGGAAAGGAGTACTTGCAGATCCTGTGCGCGCCTCTTTTTTCTTAACTTACTGATTTCAATCCCTTCCCACAGCTATTAAGATGCAGCTGGAAAACATTTCCACGCGTTTTTCACTTGAGTGGAGGTTGCGATACACCCATATTAATTGCAGACAGAGACAGTCTTCCGTTAAGATTGACGAGCAATATGCACAACTTGGTTCTTGACGACATACTTGAAGATTTTGAACTCCTGGATGACTGGGAGGACAGGTATCGCTACGTGATAGAACTTGGCCGCAGTTTGCCACCTTTAATTGAAGCCGACAGATCCTCAAAAAATAAGGTTCAAGGTTGCGTAAGTCAGGTTTGGCTCAAAACAAATTATAACCGTGAAGCTGGTAACGGTTTAACCTTGTTTTTCCAAGGTGATAGTGATGCGATGATAGTCAAAGGTCTGATTGCTATCCTTATTGCCATTTTTTCTGGGAGAACTGCAGCGGAGATCGTCGACATTGATGCACAGTCGATCTTTAAGAAAATGGAATTACAGGAACATTTAACGGCCCAACGTTCAAATGGTCTGGCATCGATGGTGTCGCGCATCCGTAGTGACGCGCGACAGTTACTGAAAGCGAATGTCTCCTGAATATTTAGCTCCATCACTTACACCAGAATTTAATTTTGGAAATGTTGTAGCCATTAGCCCATAGTCGGGCGATAATTCTCACAGCCCCAATGACCTATTCTCCGTGTAATCGGCCCAATCAGGTCTGAGGTTCCAATTAACCCATAATATCGAGCCAGACGGGTAAGGGCGATCTGAAGTACGACTTTCCCCGATCTTTGAGGCCATCCATGCATCTTCTCGGCCTCTTCTATCCCCTGTAAATGACAGCAAACATCTATAATGACTCCTGCCAGTTCGGGTCCTATGGCTTCGAGCGCTTTCATCACCCGCTTTTTCGCGGCTAAGGCAGAATCAGTCAATCCAGGTGAGCCATCATTCGCACTCCGGCGCCGGCGCCCGTACAACGGAGCCTGAGACCAGTCCTGTGTAACTCTTGGTGTCATTTGAGCGCGCCAGAAATCTGCCCGTATTCTCTCGCCAGCCATAAATTGCTCATCACTAATTAATGGCTTGCCTTGGCGGTTTTTACGACGTCTGAGCCAGCCCAGGGGACTTTCACACTCATTAACAATATAGCTTTCGAGCTTGCCGTCAGCATCAGTCTTGAATACTTTATAATGAGTTTGGTGCTGCAAACGAAATTCATCATTTGAACTTAATACTCGTCGTAACCAAGCTACACCGGATTTTGAAATTTTATAGCCATCGCTGGATGATTCGATCCAGTCTCGTACCAACAACTCTTTAACGAGGTCAGCAGACACCTTTTTGCCAGACTGAGCCCGCCCAGGTTCGGTTGCCGCAAACTCGTAGTAAATATCGGATTTCAGATTTGATGACGATGTTTGTCGCAGAATTACTCCTTTTTTCTGCAGCTTCATAAGTATTTTCTTGGCCGACTTTTCAATTGAATAGGTGTCCCTATCGTTTCCCGAGTTAATTTTGTTCGCCATTATAGTTTGCCTTTAGGAGGTAGAGTGTCAACACACATCGACGAAACCACTGCCTCAAGTATATTTACGATCCGATCAAATTTGGGATCGTCGCGTCTGTCCTCAACAACACTGCAGGCGTGTGCAACAGTTGTTCTATCGCGATGATAAAGCCGGCCAACTCCTGTCAAACTTATCCCGCAACAAACGTGAGTTAAATACATCGCTATCTGGCGAGCAAAAGCGGCCCTGGCATTTCCTCGACTAGTTGATCGCAATTCAGCCAAACGAACTTCAAATGCTGTGGAAACAGTCTGCTCAACAATCTTTAGAATGGAGTCAGAAATTAGTTGGTTCGTATACAACTTATGTAATTCAGCTTTTGCAATATCTGGACTTTGTTCCAATGCTTGCCTGTTCATTAATATCTCCTGTTGCCAGGGTGAAACCTGACCTAGTATTAATCAATAAAATAAAAATAATCTCGAAAGGATGAAAATACTTCTCTACGAAAAAGAAAATTATTATTCATATTGAACTAGGCGGGGATAAGTTTGTCTGCTCCAAATGTTTATAATCGTAAATAATACTATTATCGATATTTGATTTTTTTTGTAATATTCTTGATTGAATATATTAATAATGAATCCAAATGCTGCCTAAACCCGGTTTTCTAACTAATATTATTCTTAAGATCATCTGCCGATCAGTTGCCAGCTGACTCTGATTTGAGGAGCGTTTGCATTCACGATTCAGAGCGCGTCTGGAAGTGTATGTATATAAGGAGTTAATTGACTATAACGTCGGTCTGTTTTCCCACCGACGTCGGCGGTCAGTTATAGAGTTGCGTTCATCGGGATCTTAACCGAGTCTTAAAATCACAATAGATGAGAAAGCCTCAGAAGACACCGGATTATAAATTCGGAATGCCTGCTTAGCGGTGAAAAAAACAGCTTCAAATAATTGTCTTTACTGTCAACCACACCCACGATCAAGTCCATCCGGTACGACATTGATTAATATCAATTTGCAATCATGACTGGCAGGTTAGACTTATATTGATCATGGTATAGGGCGGATGCATCTGTTTCAGGAGATGAACATGTACAAAAATATTCTAATTCCCACCGATGGCACAGAGCTTTCCCGCAAGGCGATCTATCATGGTATAGAACTCGCCAAGTCAATGGGTGCAAATGTAACTGGGATGAACTGTTCACTGCCCTGGTCAGCCATAGCCGTCGTCGGCGAGATAGTATCTGCAGTCCCGGAGGAAGAATATCTTGAATCACGCAAGAAGTCTGGCGAGGAAGCCTTGCAGATTGTAACTGATGCCGCCAATACCGCAGGCATAACAAGTAAAGTCATACACCTGTTTCACGATTACCCATATCAGGCCATTTTGGAAACTGTAAGGGATGAACAGTGTGACCTGATCTGTATGGCATCGCACGGCAGACGCGGTCTGGAAGGACTTATACTTGGAAGTGAAACGGTCAAAGTGCTTACACATTGTACTGTTCCGGTACTTGTCTGCAAATAAACTGACGCTATTCATTAAGATAGTTTAAATTGTCGATACGAGGTGATTGCCTTGACTAAGTCGCCAAAACTTGAACATGGACATTCCCCGGAGCAAGTTGCTCAAAGGATACGATCTGGCCCCAGAGCGAGTTATCTTCGCGACCTGGTTTACGGCGGCATTGACGGAGGCGTTACAACTTTTGCGGTTGTAGCAGGTGTCGTCGGTGCCGATCTTTCATCCAGGATAATATTAATTCTTGGTACTGCTAACCTGCTGGCTGACGGATTTTCAATGGCCGCGGCAAATTTTACCAGTCTGCGAACCGAGATCGATGAATATAACAAACTTCGCGACATGGAGCAGCGGCACATCGAACTGGAGCCTGACGGGGAACGTGAAGAAATTCGTCAAATTTACGAGAATAAGGGCTTCAAGGGACAATTGCTGGAAACCGCGGTTGAGACAATTACCAAGGATCCGCAGAGATGGATCGAGACCATGATGACTGAAGAACACGGACATAGTCGGCCATTGCGGACACCACTTAAATCCGCCCTGGCGACGTTTGCTGCTTTTGTTATCTGCGGGTCAGTCCCTCTCATCCCCTTTGTAATTGGAATGCCAGCCTCGATTTTAACGGCCTGTGTAGTTACAGGACTTACATTTTTTGCGATTGGTTCCCTTCGAAGCCTTTGGTCCGTCTACTCTTTATGGAAAACAGGCGCAGAAACGGCAGCCATAGGGCTTGGTGCGGCAGGAGTCGCCTACTTAGTCGGCAAACTACTGACACAGTTGTAAGTTTATTTACATCGTCGGGAATAACTCACGCCGCCACAACGCCTGCGCTCGCCTGATTGTGCCAAATAATTGGCATCGAGATTTGAAAACCTTTAAATGCCGGACTATAAAAAATTTTGATCAATAATATATGATTACTGTATCTTTCAAACAGACGGCATGATAACTTCCTAACAAATGAGGAAATTGATGCTCAAAGTTGGATTTAAAGACCTTTTAGCCCAGGCGAATGCCGTTGTTGAGACTGTGTCTGTTAGCGATCTGCAGTATCATCTCGAAGACAATGGAGCCCTGCTTGTCGATGTGAGGGAATTCCGGGAATGTGAAAAAGATGGCGTAATTCCCAGTTCAATCCATGCGTCCAGAGGACTGCTGGAATTCCATGCGGATCCGAATTCAGAGTTGCATATTCCCGACCTTACACCCTCACGCCCGATTATCCTTTATTGTGGCTCGGGAGGCCGTTCGGTGCTTGCAGCCAAAACCCTAAAAGAAATGGGGTTTCCCGAAGTTTACAGTTTAGCCGGTGGATATGCAGCCTGGCGGCTATCTCGTCAGAACGACCCCGACTATAAGAAAAATCGATAAACGAAAACTGATTGGCGCCCCATCAGGCAACTTCTCAGTCAGCTGAATTCTCGTCGTACATCGTGACAAATAAAATCAGCCCCAACATCAAAATAGCCGAAACTGCAAGCCATGAAATCGCATAACTTTCACTGACATCCAACACGTATCCGAATATAGGCGGTCCGATCATGCCTCCAAATGACCAGGAAACCGCACCATAACCTATGGCTGACCCTGCAAGCTGCGGTTCTACGCACTCAACTGTCGCAGAAATTATAATAGCTGCGTGAGCAGCTATCGTGCCTCCCATCAGCACTGCAAGCAAAAACAAGCTCAAATTGTTCCACTCTGGCCCTACAAATACGGCAATAATCGTTGAAATAATTGCCGCTATAACAACCAGAACTATTATTGTCTTTCTTCCGCCCCTAAAGAAAGTATCGCTAAGATAAGAAAAGCCCAGCCGTCCTGCCGCGCTTGCTCCCTGAGCTAAAAAGAGACACATCGCAGCAACGGGCTGACTTGCCATCGCAACATCCCGGACAAACAGTGTCAGATAGGTAAAAAGACTTGCTTGACCAATATTAAATGAGATGACAGCCCCATTGATCACACATAACTTGCGATTTGCGATAACGGTTACAATATCTTCCAGGGGACGCCTGCGAATTCGCCGTTTTTCTTCTGTTGCTTTCAACCCAAAACATATCAACCCGGTAACTAAACTTGCTGTGGATACCGCAATCAGAATGACTCGCCACTCGACTAGTTCAGCCGCAACCCCCGCGCCGGCCGCAATCAGACCCCCTAGCGGAACACCAAGTTGCTTTATGCCCATTGCCGTAGCTCGCCGTTGTTTGGGAAACCAGTCCATCACACCTTTTCCAGTTGCAGGATTTACCAGCGAATAGCCGAGACCCATTACAAACATAGAAAAAAGTGCAATTTCCAGTCGATCTGACAGTATAAATCCAATGGTTCCAATGAACAGCCCGAGCATCGCCAATCCCAGACTCCGGTTGACGCCCAGGTGGTCCGTGAAATTTCCAGCTGGCAGAGCCAACAACATCTGGGCACCAAAGAATGCAGAAACCAGAAACCCGAAATGAGAAGCGTTTATATGGAGATCAGACCTGATTATGGGCGCCATTGCCAGAATGGAAAAATAGCCGGATGTTCCGACAACATGTGCGGATAAGAGTAAAATAAGTCGCCCCTGCCAAAGTCGGCTTTTTTTCATCTATACAACTGACTCTTTTAGAGGCTCATTGACAAGGCCTGAAGGATTTTAAAGAACCTGCCCTCAGGAATTAGCAATTAACTTCGCCATACAAGTCGCAATCTCGGATTCCTCGTCTTGCAGACCCGCGACGACACCAGCCCTGTCTTTCTCAGGCCGGTTCTGGCTGATCTTCCATTTTCCCTCCAGACTTTTAATTTTAATTTCGATGCCGACAATCCCACGTAATTGACGCTGTACATAGTCTTCCGGCGCGTCGCTGACACTCCAGGGTTCATCCCGCGCATTCTCGAAATTAAACGTAAGGTTGTTAATGTGATCAAGCAACAGGTCCCGTTCTTGAAATATTTGCAGTGGACCACTGGCATGAACGGCAACATAGTTCCAGGTCGGTACAACCTTTCCATGCTCCTCCTTGGATGGATACCAGGACGGCGAAATATAATGATGCGCCCCTTGGAAGATCGCCAATACATCGATTGAAGGATCATAGTCTCTCCATAAGGAATTGGCTCGGGAAACATGGCCGCGCAATATTCCATATTCTGACAGGTCAGCATGTAAAAGCAACGGCAGATGGTTAGCTTGCAAACCGCCGTTGCTCGAGCAAACTACGGTCGCAAAAGGGTTGGCTCTTATGAGGTGATGCATCACGTCAAAGCTGTTTTGCTTGAATATAGGAGGTTGATACATTCCTGTTCCTGTATTTCATATGATTTGACCAGGGCACCTGTTGCAGACGCATAAATAAGCCACATAAACAAGTGACCGGCTGATAAGCAGTCAGCACTGAGGTCGATGGAAATTTTGTCAGGTCCTCGTCTATTCAGTATCCACTTTTTGGATATCAGAAAGATCTCCAACCCAGTCCAAAGCAGACCTTGTCCATTTCTGAACTTTTGGTTTTAGTTCTTTTCGCTGCTTCAGTATACCGGCCCTTATGTTATAAACCTTGGGTCCGTCTTCATTCGCAGCCGCATAAATGGGTGATCCGCATTCGGGACAAAATGACTGCTGCCTCTGTGCGCCACTTGAACCAATTTTGACATAAATCTTGGGTGTACCACTCACAATGTTCAAGCCGTCAACAACGGTTCTCACAAGGGTTCTATATACAGATCCGGAGAGTGTCTGACAATCTGTGCAATGGCATATAAGTATCTGCTCGGGATCAACTTCAGCTTCAAACTTAATATACCCGCAATGACATTGACCATCCACCTTCATAGTATCATCCTCCACCTTCCATCAAACTTCCCAATACATTACCGCAACTTCGCCAATCATCCCAGATCAGTCTGCCGAAGGTAAAATCACCGGGCATCTTTCATTGTTCTGTTTTTCCCTTTTGGCAGCAGCAGTCCATTGTGTATAACACAGTCAGAACATTTTTGTTTGCCTACTTTGGACTGTTCTTAATCAGCCTTGCTTGTAAGTTTTCATGTTTATCTTTCATCCAAAATCCCCAACCAGTTTGATTAAATCAACAGCCTTCCTGTTGCTTCTCATTTCCGCCTTTTATTTCTTTAAACGGAATTTCACGGCATCTGAACTGGAAATTCAAAAATACTGCATGAATATTATCGAGGGCATGTCATTGGCTGAAGCTTTAGACATGGCCCACAGTCGAAAGTTAGAACCCGCCCATGAGCGAAAAAATGCGTTCGATGTATCAATTACAGTAATTGAAGCACGACAAAGTCTCACATCCGCTTGGTCGGTTTGTACACTTAGACATGACAAACGGAACATTCTGTCTGCAAGCTATGATCCATGGTATCATTAGACGGAACCGTGCGATCAAACTTGACACGTCTGCAAAGGCTTACCATGCTGGAATAAAACATTTGTCGGATGATCAATGGAAATAATATTTGAGCAGAGGTGAAGAAGAAACATGTTCGATAGAATAGATGAAACAGACCTGCGGTCGGTGAAATTTTTTAGAGCAAAGAGCGATAATCGGGTTATTGCTATTGTCATTAGAGCTGATTTCGATGAGTTTGAAAAATTCCCTCCTTACATTGACACAGAGGATGAAATTCGTCATCTCAAAGAGGCTTACTCCGGGACTGATCCGGAAACTGAACGGCGCACCAAGGCCCATATCACACATGACGATTGGCCTTTGCAGGTAATACTGCTTAATCGCGAGCCCGGAGGCATAACGACACCCCATTACCATATTCCGGAAGTTCCCCTCCCAGATCTCCCCACCCGACATCAGATCTTACTCTGTCAGACAGGCCGCGCTCGCATAAAAATTTTAACAAAAGAAGGTCACGATCACGGTGATGTGCTCCTTGATCCCGGTGATCTTATTTTAATGCTTGAAGGTCACGAGATTGAATTTTTGGAGCCGAATACTCGGCTTATCGAGATTAAGCAAGGGCCATTTCCAAAGACCGATGAGGCTGACAAAATCAACATTGAAAAAGTCATCCCGGCTTGATTTGTCCCAGGAGGTTAAAACCTTCGCATACTTGAGACAGTGACGGAGAATTGAAACCGGGTCAGACCTGCTAGCCCTTCTTGGGTTATATCAACAAGTCCGAATTGGGGATTCAGCCGTAAATTTGGTTCACGATCCCCGTCTCTGCCCCAGCCCCATCTTCTTCGCAAGAGCTGACCGCGCGGCAGCATAATTCGGGGCAACCATTGGATAGTCGTGAGGAAGTCCCCACTTTTCACGGTATTCTTCCGGTGAAAGATTATAATGTGTCCGCAAATGGCGCTTCAAAGATTTGAACTTTTTACCATCTTCCAAACATACAATATAGTCAGCTGTAACAGATTTCTTTACCGAAATCGCAGGTTTGAGTTCTTCACCTGCGGCCCGCATGCTGTTTGCCGAAGCTCTCCCCAGGGCTTCATGTACATCTCCAATTAATGCTGGTAAATCTCCAGAAACAACCGTGTTGTTACTTACATACGCTGAAACGATATCTGCGGTAAGTTCAACCAGCGCACTATTATCAGCCTGCTCATCCATCAAATTCATCTCCTAGTCATTGCAAATTGGCAACTTTTCGCGTTTATCAACCTGTTGCTTCCAATCGAAAGTTAACACCAGCATACATTTGAATAATCGCTATAAACCTTATGATAAACAAACGTAATCTTCTGGAATCCACGTGTTACATGAATTTTATACCCTATGTTATTCTACAATATAACTTGGTTTCCAGTCTATAATAAATATTTTTTGACAACAACTACCATTTTTTTTGAAGATAAGCAGATTTTAAACGCAACATTTAAAGAAACTTATCCTAATTATAGACAATAAAAGCACGATAAATATATATTTTTACTTAATATTCACATAATATATAAATTATATATTATACTATACCGAATAAGTGCTTAAAAACAGGAGGAATTATTCAAGTTCTCACAGAAGAGAACAGCACAGATCATGTATTGAACTGCCGGTGTCACAATTGAGGTTGCCGTCAACGACCTGTAATCTGATTGAATTATAGAATTTAGAAGTAGTAGAAAACGAGATACACCCCCAGTAGTACCGTTGCCCAAAAGGCCATACTGCCTGTCGGCCATGTACGGGCCAAAATACCTTGAGGACCGTGATGCCTGTAGATCTCCCGAACTAGTCTTTTTACCGCATTTATGGTCCGATCTGTAAAGCCGTACCAAGCATTGCCTAGCCGGAAATTGAACTCCTGAGCCAAAACCCGACCAATTCCGCGCCAGAAAAAATCGAAATCAAGAGAAATTGTAAGGGTTCTTTTCAGCATGCCAAGCATCAAGAAGAAGGCTAGCCCGGAGTATAATAGCAACTGCAACTGGAAAACTACGTGTCCGACGGTATAAGGCTCGTAGTCGACTTGGAACGGTAATAAACGATACAGGGAGTTCGGAAATATCCCGATATAAATGCACATGAATGAGAAGAGTATCATTGCCGCCTTCATATTCCAGGGAGGATCGTCGGGTCGCAATCCAGAGTCCTTCTGAAAAAAGACAAACCAAGGATATTTGATTCCGGCATGTAGAAATACGCCGGCAGACGCTGCGGCCAATAGCATCCAGACAACCATGAGGTGAGCGTCAGCGGCGCCTTGAGAAATTAGTGACTTCGCCGGAAATCCCGAAGTGAAAGGAAAGGAGGATATCGAAAGGGCTCCTATGATCCCGCAGATGCAGGTGACCGGCATCGTTCTGAATAGGCCGCCCAGATCCGTGCACTTTCTTTTTCTTGTCATGAACAATACAGATCCGGCGGACATCAAGAGCAGTGCTTTGTAAATAATGTGTGCAAAAGCGTGGGCAGCCGCGCCGTTCAACGCCATCTCACTTCCCATCCCCACGCCGGTAACCATGAATCCGACTTGGTTGACGATACTGTAGGCCAGGATTCGGCGCATATCATTTTCTAGAATGGCATAAATGATTCCATAGAATACCATATAGAGACCCACATAAATGAGTAGCTCGGTACCAGGAAAACCCCGAATAAGGACATAGACGGCTGTCTTGGTCGTAAAAGCCGACAAAAAAACCATACCGCTCCAGGATGTCTCGGGATAAGCATCAGGTAACCAGGCTGCAAGAGGCGGCGCACCGGCATTGATTAAAAATCCTGCGAGAATTAGATAGCGCGGTATAGAATTGGCCGTCATGCTGGTAAATTCAGTATTGCCGGTCGTCGCAATTTCTCCTGCGATCCCTGCCATTAATATAACTCCACCCAGAAAGTGAATAGCAGCATATCTGAGGCCCGCACTAAAGCCGTTTCCACCGGCACTCCAGATAACCAGTGTCGACCCGATGGCCATAATCTCCCAGAAAATAAACAGGCTGATCAGGTCGCCTGCGAACACGACCGATACAGCGCTGCCCGCATAAATAAAGGCCGATGCAAGTTCAAGAGAACTCTTCTGGTTCAGTGCGAACAATCCCCCTGCGAACGCCATAATCGCAAATATTATTGCAAACAGACGGCTTAGAACATCGCACTTTATTAACGCAATATCATACCCCAGATAGCTCGCCGTAAGGCTGACGCCGTCTGGTATTTGCCACACCAGAACCAGGACAATCAGGGGAGTCACCAATATTAACGCACTTCGGGCAGCTCCATGAAAAAACGGAAGCATGATACCACCTAGTGCTAGTATTAACCCTGGAGGAAAAGTCATGCTAGTCGTCATAATAATCATCCGGTCGTTTAATGAATGCCCCGAGTAACTTGGCGAACAGCACCAGAACCACACAACTTAAAAATCCATACCAGGCGCCAAACCCGAAAGTGCCATCGATTCCGAAGTGAGGATGATGTTCAATAAAAAAATCAGGCACAACGACAAGCACAAGAATTGCAATCAGGACGCGCCACAAAATTTTTATGTTCTCCGGTTTTACAAGCCATGGTTCATTCATTTTTGAATTCCATCCTTAAGCATATTGGCGAGATCCAGTGGGAGTGCTGGAAAACAAAAAAGTAAAATTGTACCAACAGCCGTCGCCGTTAATGCAATCACCATCGGTAATGGCGCTTCTCCGTGATTGCTCACCCTATGATCCCTTTCTGAGCTGCGAGCCGCTCCAACCGACACCACGGAAGGTTCCCTGAAAAATGCCGCAAGCACAATGGGAAGAAAGTACGCAGCATTCAAAATTGTACTGACAATTATGACCCCAACAGCCACCCATTGACTGGTCTGCATGGCTCCACTCAGAATAAACCACTTCCCAAGAAATCCAGCTGTTGGCGGCAACCCAATCATGCTTAGGGCTCCAACAGCAAATGCTCCCATTGTCCAGGGCATTTTACGCCCAATTCCATTTAGCTGACTGACTTCAGTCAAATGAGCGGCGGTATATATAGAGCCGGCGGCAAAAAATAGAGTAATTTTGCTTACCGCATGTGCAGCAATATGCATGGCGGCACCAACGATGGAAATGGGTGTAAGAATTGCAGCCCCAAGGACCACATAGGACAGCTGGCTGACTGTCGAATAGGCCAGGCGTTTTTTGAGATTATCCTGTCGCAGTGCGACGATTGAAGCAATTATCACTGTTGCTCCCGCTACGTAGAGGAACCAGCCTGCATTTCCGTTCTGACTCAGGGCTTCTACACCAAAAATATAGACAATTACCTTCACCACACTGAAGACACCGGCTTTTACAACTGCCACAGCGTGCAGAAGTGCGCTGACGGGAGTGGGGGCGACCATCGCAGCAGGCAGCCAGAAATGGAGTGGCATAACCGCCGCCTTTCCAATCCCAAAGATATAAAGGGCGAGCAGGATTGATATTGTAACAGGGTCGGCCTTACCTGCGAGAATGCCGCCTATCTTGAATTCAATTGTTCCCGTCAGTACCCAGGTCCACACAATAGCGGGAAGAAACAGAATCATGGAAGTTCCGAGCAGGAGGATCAAGTAAATCCGGCCTCCTATCCGGGCCTCGCGATCACCTTTGTGCGCGACCAGGGGAAAGGTTGATAATGTCAACACTTCGTAGAATAGGAAAAGCGTAAACAAATTATCGGCGAAAGCAATTCCCATGGTACTCGATAGAGCAACCGCGAAACACATATAGAAAGACGTTTGCCTGGGCTCATTGTTTCCGCGCATATAGCCAATTGAGTAAAGTGAATTCACTATCCAGAGACTTGATGCGACAAGCGCAAAAATCATACCCAATGGCTCTACCCTGAAAGCAAGGGGTAATCCCGGCACAACGCTAAACGGTTTTGTCGCAAGCAATTCGCCAGCTAGGAAATGCCGTAGTATGGCAAAAACCGTGAAGCAGAGCAGAACGGCTGAAATCAGAGTTACTGCCTCACGTACATTCTCCCATTTGCGGAATACGGGGATTAGGACAGCACCGCAAAATGGAATTAATAGTGACGCAATAATGAGATCCGAACCAGTCATTTTGCGTCTCCGAGCAATAGTTCAGTAGCCTGACTGGCCATTCCCACGGTAAGGTTGGTGTCAATTCCAAAATATATGGAGGCAAGACAAAGCAAAAAGATGGGAACTAACATGGATGGTGGCGGATCCTTTGCATTCAGCATTTGGCCTTTGGGCTCCTGAAACCAGGCAGCCTCTATGACACGGCCGACATAAACAACGGCAAGCATTGAGCTGCCCATGATGGCGAACACTAGCCACCATCTACCGTCTTCGAGGGCACCTGCTGCAAGATACCATTTTGAAATAAATCCAACCGTGCCAGGTACCCCGATAATTGACAGACCGGCGATGACAAATCCGATCATTGTCAGTGGCATTTGGCGGCCAACACCCGCCAAATCATCAATTTTGACGGAACCTATTCGATAATAGATGGCCCCAAGAACCAGAAAAAAAGCAGCCTTCATGATTGCGTGGTTAAAAATATGAACGATACCTCCGGACAAACCGATCTGATTGGCCAGAGCTATACCGAGCGTAATGTAACCGATTTGCGCAACTGACGAATAAGCCAGCATCCGTTTGATATCTTCCTGAAAGATCGCAACGATCGAGGCACCAAACATCGCGGCAACGGATAAAAGTATAAGCAAATTGGATACAGGCAGAGTCCCAAATACAAACTCAACACCAAAGACGGAGTAATAAAAGCGAATCAGTAAATAAATGGCGACCTTGGTTGCCGTAGCCGCCAGAAATGCCGTGGCGACGGAGGGGGCGTAGGCGTAGGCATTTGGCAGCCAGACATGAAGCGGAAACAGCGCCAGTTTCAGACTGATGCCGACTGTTAAGAATGCAAGGGCCGACAATACTGGCTTGGTGTTCTCGATAAGGTTGAGGTTTTTGGCAACGTCAACCAAATTAAGACTGCCGGTAACGGTATATAGAAGTCCAGTTCCAATTACATAAAAGGTGGCACCGATGGTTCCAATAATCAGATATTGATAGGCGGCAAGCAGAGCCCGCCGGTCACGCCCCATAGCCACCATCGCATATGTTGAAAGAGATGAAATCTCAAGAAATACAAAAATATTGAAGGCGTCTCCGGTGATTGTAATTCCCAGCAAACCACATAGGCACAGCAGATACATTGTATAAAAATAGGGCTGTCGGGTGGAATCTATTTCAGTACCGATACTCCGTCGGGCAAATGGCATAATGATAGCGCCAACACCCGATACAAGCAGAAGCAGAAATGCATTGAGTTTGTCTATATAATACTCAATTCCCCACGGCGGCAGCCATCCTCCCATGGCATACGATATCGGCCCACCAAGCAGTATCTCATGAAGCAACAGCGCCGAAATAGCCAGCATGGTCCAGCTGATGATCAGTGAAAGAAACCAGGCAACGGTCCCCCGTTTCATAAAAGCGCACAAAACGGAACCCAATAAAGGTATGACTACCTGTAGAGCGGGAAGCTGCGTCATCATTAGATATCGTCGCCCTTCCCGAATAAATCATCCTCTTCAATTGTGCCGAATTCCTCGTTTATGCGAACAACCAGTGCCAGACCCAGCGCCAGGGTCCCGACACCGACAACGATAGCGGTCAGAATAAGAACATGGGGAAGCGGATTTGAATAAACGGTATAGTTGGGATCGAGAATAGGTGGCGTTCCGCCGATAATTTTGCCCGGCGACAGGTACAGCAGATAAACGGAAGTTTGAAAAATGGAAAGCCCAACGAGTTTTTTGATCATATTGCCACGGGCAATGACAATATATAACCCCGAAACCATTAGAAAAATAGTAATCCATTGATTATAGTGACCAACAATTTCCTGAATAAATTCCATTAACGCCCTCGTCCGACAAATGTATAAAATATTGCAATCATGGTTCCGGCGACTGTTATGAAAACGCCGAGCTCAACAAGCATGATACCCAAATGCTGCCCCTTCACCGGATCGTGTTCCAACGCAGAGTAACTCAAAAAATTTCCGCCCCCGAACATGGTAATAATTCCGACAGACGTATAAATCAGCACCCCAAGCGGCACCATGAATTCAGCAAATCTATTAGAAATTACGGATTGAGCACTCCGGATTCCGAAAATTATTGAATAGAGGATAATCATAGCTGCGGCGATAACGCCCGCCTGAAAACCGCCACCAGGCCCGTAATCTCCGTGAAATTGCACATAAAGACCAAACAACAGAATAAAGGGCAAGATGAGTTTTGCCGCAATTCTCAGAATCAAATCTTTCCTCATGCCTCATCTCTCCGAGAGTTCGAATCGCTGTCCTTGGATTTGTGCCGTCCCTTGAGCAACAACAAAACACCTATCCCGGCGGTAAAGATAACTGTAGTTTCACCCAGCGTATCAAATCCCCTGTAACTGGCCAGCACGGACGTGACAACATTAGGCACACCGGTTTCGGCAATAGATTGGGCGAGGTATCGATCGGCAACCCTTTGGTGGACCGGTTGGTCAGCAACTCCAAATGGGGGCAGGTCCCAAGTCCCGAATATAAGCGCTGCCGCGATGGCACAGGCAACAAGTAAGGGCAGTACGGGAGTATGGACTGGATCAGCTTCTTGCGTCTTTGTCATGTGCAGAACACCCAGCATAAGCACCGTTGAAATACCGGCGCCAACAGACGCTTCCGTCATCGCTACATCCACCGCATCCAGAACAATCATCACGCTTGCCATCAGAAAACTGTAGATTCCACCGAGAATCACCACAGCAAACAGGCTGCGCAGACGAACAACGCCAACGGTGACAACTGCCATCAGCGTTAACAGGGCCATGTTGACAAATGATTCTATTACCGCCTCCTAATTTTTTTACTTCCATTCCGTTCTAACTGCCGTCAGCGTCGCTCGTTTTCATTAGCCTCTGGTTCATGCAAAATAGGTTCGATACCCGCATGCAGCGCCGCCCGCGACAAAGCATGCGTAGCGGCCGGACTGAAGAAAAAAAACAATGCAAGCAATACCAGCAGTTTCAACGACACCAGAGAAAATCCGGCCTGCAGTATCATTCCAAGAAGCAATAATCCCGCTCCGACGGTATCGATAACGCCGGCGGTATGCATCCTCGTATATACATCAGGCATCCGATAAAAGCCTAAGGCGCCGACCACTGTGAAAAAAGCGCCGACGGTCAGCGCGATCCAACTCAATATGTCGGCGAATTCACTCATCATGTTGACTGTTCCTCTTCGTCATCATGTCCAATATCTCCAAACCGAAAGAATTTTAGGACGGCCAGCGTCCCGATCAGATTGAGCAGGCCATAGGTGATCCCAATATCCAGGAATTCCGGGCGCCCCGTGGCAAAGCCTATCAACGCCAGAAGCAATATGGCCAGGGTGCCGATTGTATTGCCGGCCAGCGCCCGGTCAAAGACCGTAGGGCCTTTAAGTGATCGAGCCACCGCCAGTGCAAGAGCAACGAGTACAGCAAAAATAGCGGTATAAAACATTATCTCAGTCACCCTCATCCTCAAATTCAGTTACACGTCTGTCCATCTCTCCGCTCAGCAGATCGCGGGCTCCGGCTTGCGTGAGCGCATGGATTGTTAGTTCGTCGTTCTGAGCTTCGACAGTTATTGTTCCCGGTGTGAGCGTGATTGAATTACCAAAAGTGGCGATACCCAAGTGAGTTTTTTGGGTAGCTTTCACTTTAAAGAGGACAGGGGAAATTGGCAGTGAAGGTGACAATACAATTTTGGCGACATCTGTTGCGGCTTTAAAAATCTCCATGACCAGCCAGGGGTAGTAGGTAAACGTTCGGAGAACCAGATGTACGGGATGTCCTTCATAATCCGTAATCTTCAGGCGGCTTGATAGGAAGACACACAAACATACGGATAATACCCCAAAAATCAATAACAGCACTGTATAATGCCCGGAAAGTAACAACCAGAAGGCGAACAACCAACATCCCAAACTAAAATATCGCAACATCATCTCCCCAGTGGCTTCGTACCGTTTGTCTTTGCCAAAGCCTCTGCGTTTTAACGATTTTAAATGTACAGGGCAAACACAAATATAATTTGGTATCAACTTTTAGACGAAACCTTATAGCATAGGAAATGTTCACAAAAATCGGGGTAATATCAAGTCTAGACAGGATTTAAATCAAAAAGCCGAATTTTTGCCTCTAAATGACTTGCGCTAAAATTGTGGGCATATTGGGCTTACCAAACAATATTTGACCTTTATATTAGATATTCTAAGCTGCGATTACAAAGTTTAAGAAAAGTACCAAATTTGGAGAATTGTCATGGCCGACGACCAAAATCCTGGGAAGGTCAGAAGAACCGAAGCCGAATGGCGGGCGCGATTGACGCCGGATCAATATTACGTAACCCGCCAGCAAGGAACGGAACGCGCATTTACCCATCCCTATCACAAAGAAAAAAGCGAAGGAACCTACCACTGTGTTTGTTGTGGTGCGCCATTGTTCAGCTCCCAGAGCAAGTTTGACTCTGGCACCGGTTGGCCAAGCTATTTTGAACCGATAAATCCCGATAACGTAGCAGAACTTGAAGACATCAGCATGTTCATGCGGCGGACGGAAGTCCAGTGTGCCCGCTGTGAGGCCCATCTGGGCCATGTCTTTCCCGACGGACCCAAACCTACGGGGCAGCGCTATTGCATTAATGGATTGGCCCTCTCATTGAAAAGTGAGAAGAAGTCTGACCCTTCCGCCGAAGAATAACCATACCAACTGAATTCCCAGCGAATTTATAACAACCCAACAGAAACCGGACCTAATTTCGATGACCCCTAAATCGGGCAATATGCCTTGCCTTCCTCCTGTCCCTGAGAAGCAACCTCTGAGACGGATTTTTCATGGATATTCATTGTGTGATGACTATCACTGGCTCCGCGCCGACAAATGGCAGGAAGTCATGCAGGACCCGGACAAGCTTGAAACCAGAATTCGAGACTTTCTTGAAGCTGAGAACTCATACACAACAGCGGTACTCAAGGATACAGAACAGCTTCAATCTATTCTGTTTGAAGAAATGAAGGGCAGGATCAAGGAGGACGACTCAACGGTTCCCATGAATGATGGCCCATATGCCTATTATGTGAGTTTCATAACGGGAGGACAGCACCCAATTTTCTGCCGCCGCCCCCGCGAGGGTAGCGAGGAAAGAGTTTTGGTTGACGGAAATGCGCTCGCAGAAGGTCACGCTTATTTTCGTTTTGGTTCGGTTTCACACAGCCCTGAACATACGCACGTAATCTATGGCGTTGATGATAAGGGATCGGAATTTTACACATTGCGAATTCTGGAACCATCTAGTGGTAAGGTTTTGGATGAGATAATCACCAATACTGGTGGTGGCGCGGTTTGGGCCAATAACGGTCAAGTGTTTTACTATACCAGGCTGGATGACAATCATCGTCCCAGATGGGTCTACCGGCATCGGCTGGGCACATCCCAGGAGGACGATGAACTGATTTACGAAGAACCCGATACAGGATTTTTCGTTAGCGTGGGAGCGACGCAAAGTCGAAAATTCATTCTGATAAACGCACATGATCACCAGACTTCCGAAATTCGACTTGTTGATGCTGAAAGTGATACAGCGGTTCCACAATTGGTTTGCACCCGCGAAGCAGGGCATGAATATTCTGTCGAACATCGCGGGGATGACCTGATAATTCTGACAAATAATAGCGGAGCGGAAGATTTTAAGATTGTCCGGACGCCGATAGCTTTACCGGATCAGAAAAACTGGTCGGATATCGAAACACACAAGCCCGGTCGATTGATTTTGGACATGGCGGTACTCAGTGATCACCTGGTTAGACTTGAAAGGGAGGATGGTCTTCCCCGAATTGTGATACGCCGGTTTGACGACGGCGCGGAACACGCAATTTCATTCGATGAAGAAGCCTATTCGCTTTCAATGTCTGCGGGCTAT
Source organism: uncultured Hyphomicrobiaceae bacterium (assembly GCA_964461525.1). GTDB lineage: Bacteria > Pseudomonadota > Alphaproteobacteria > Rhizobiales > CAYWUX01 > CAYWUX01. The sequence continues at coordinate 184,309 of CAYWUX010000001.1, forward strand.
GAGTATGAGACTCACGAAATCCGGTTTTCCTATTCGTCAATGACGACACCAAATCAGACTTATGATTATAATATGGAAACTCGGCATCGCCGATTACGCAAGACACAGGAAGTTCCGAGTGGCCATATTATCGAAAGTTACGTAACGCGTCGCCTGATGGCGCCAGCTCATGACGGCGAACAAGTGCCCGTAACGCTCCTTCACCATCGTGATACTCTGTTGGACGGGTCGGCGCCGACTCTTCTATATGGTTATGGTGCTTACGGGATTTCTATTCCTGCAAGTTTCTCCACGTCCATACTGAGTCTGGTTGATCGCGGGTTCATCTATGCGATTGCCCATATTAGAGGTGGAAAAGACAGGGGTTATCGCTGGTACCGACAGGGACGGCGAGATCAGAAATCTAACAGCTTTAAGGATTTTATTTCGGTTGGTGAATTTCTGGTCGAGGAAGGACTCACGACAAAAGGAAACATTGTTGGTCATGGCGGTTCTGCGGGTGGAATGCTGATGGGAGCCGTCGCAAACATGGCACCCGATCTATTCAAAGCGATTATAGCGGAAGTACCTTTTGTAGATGTGCTGAACACAATACTTGATGAAACTCTGCCCCTTACCCCTCCGGAATGGCCGGAATGGGGAAATCCGATAGAGAGCAAAGAAGCCTATGAGTGGATTGCCGCGTACTCGCCCTACGATAATGTAACGGCTCAGGATTATCCCCATATGCTCGCGTTGGCCGGCCTTACCGATCCGCGCGTTACCTACTGGGAACCGGCAAAATGGATTGCCAGACTACGCACCCACAATACAAGCGATAACCTCCTGCTTCTTAAGACAAACATGGAAGCGGGACATGGCGGCGCCTCGGGCCGATTCGACAGGTTAAAGGAAGTCGCCCTGTATTATGCATTTGCGTTAAAGGTAACAAATAAGACTGACGTAACCGTAAAGTAGTTCAAATACGCCTGTTAACACGTCACAGTTGAGACGTTGTTAAATTAAGCAGAATCAAAGGAATTTTTCTGAGCCCAATCTGATTGTTCTGAAACGAACTTGCAAGCTTGATATTGACAGTTGACGTCATTGAGACAAAACTCAACGAAATATTCTGATCTTGGTCTGTGCGCCGCTCGTCCTATCGCGGGAAATTTAACACGATGCCGTACTGGTATTGCCGGCATTGTCTATTTCTGGCGCCGATGACTAAACATTCGTTAAGGACCAAAATATGTTGGAAAAGACAGAGTTTAGCGAGAATTCGCCGGTAAATCGAGAATTTGACTGGGCAGATCCGTTCGACCTTGAAAGTCAGCTGACAGAGGAGGAACATCTAATCCAGAAGACAGCTCAACGCTTTGCAGAGGAAAGACTCAAGCCCGTTGTGCTGGAAGGATTTCGTAATGAAATTGTAGATAAAAGTCTGTTGTCCGACATGGGAGGGATAGGACTGTTAGGCATGACAATGCCTGTAGAGTTTGGAGGAACGGATCAGGGTTACGTAGCCTACGGCATCGTGGCCCGTGAAATCGAAAAGGTTGATTCAGGATATCGTTCGACACTTAGCGTGCAGTCCAGCCTGGTAATATCCCCCATTTATGAATTTGGATCGCGGGAACAGAAGGAAAAATTCCTGCCCCGATTAATAGCCGGAGAACTGATCGGATGTTTTGGACTCACGGAACCAGATCATGGGTCGGATGCTGGCGGTCTAACAACCAGAGCGCGTAAAACCGATGGGGGTTATATTCTGAACGGGTCCAAGATGTGGATCAGCAATTCTCCGATTGCAGATCTGGCTGTGGTCTGGGCCAAAACTGAAGATGACGCCATACGCGGTTTTCTTGTCGAACGGGGATCAAAGGGATTTGAAACTCCAAAAATTGAAGGGAAATTTTCCCTGCGAACATCAATCACAGGTGAAATCGTTCTCGATGACTGCTTCGTCCCCGAAGAAAATCTCCTTCCCGGCGTCAAGGGATTGCGTGGACCATTCAGCTGCCTGAACAGAGCCCGTTACGGCATAGCCTGGGGATCGATGGGTGCAGCGGAATTCTGCTGGAAAGCAGCACGACAATATGTCCTGGACCGCAAGCAGTTCAACCGGCCTCTCGCGGCCAATCAACTAATTCAAAAAAAACTTGCGGATATGCAGACAGAAATTTCACTGGGGTTGCAGGGGGCCCTCAGGCTCGGCCGGATGATGGACGAAGGACGCGCCAGTCCGGAACTTATTTCGCTTATGAAACGCAACAACTGTGGTAAAGCCCTGGAGATTGCCCGGATGGCCAGGGATATGCATGGTGGAAATGGCATTAATGACGAGTTTCATGTTATTCGCCATCTGATGAATCTTGAATCCGTCAACACCTATGAGGGAACTCATGATATCCACGCCCTTATTCTTGGTCGGGCTCAAACAGGGATACATGCATTTTTTTAAATCTAGCAAGTAAGATGTTTTATAAATTTAGCATTTGTGCTCGGCAAAAATTTCTTGAAAGTTGATGTATTGCCTCTTGGCGAGCAAACAGCTAAAAATTGACTAACGATCGAACTTTACCAAAGAGGAGGAATTTATTGTGGCTTTTGAACTTCCTGACCTTCCATATTCATACGATGCACTCCAACCCTACATGTCTGCCGAAACTCTCGAATTTCATCATGACAAGCATCATCAGGCCTATGTGACAGTAGGCAATAACCTCGCAAAAGAAGCTGACATGACTGATCAGTCACTCGAAGACATCGTGAAAGCATCCTATGGTTCGAATCCTGGACTCTTTAATAACGCAGGCCAGCATTACAACCACATTCACTTCTGGAACTGGATGAAGCCTGGCGGTGGCGGAAAAAGCCTTCCAGGGGCATTGGAAGCTAGAATCAAAGAAGATTTAGGTGGCTATGACGTCTTTCGTGACGCTTTCATTCAGGCTGGAATGACTCAGTTTGGATCAGGCTGGTGCTGGCTGGCACTGAAAGATGGTAAACTTGAAGTGATGAAAACACCCAATGGTGAAAACCCGCTGGTTCATGGGGCAACACCAATTCTCGGCTGTGATGTTTGGGAGCATTCCTACTATATCGACTACCGTAATGCCCGTCCCAAATATCTTGAAACCTGGGTCGACAATTTAATCAACTGGGATTACGTACAGCAACTCTATGAAGCTGCAACTTGATTTCATGTCTTTTGCTTCACGTTTATTAAAGGGGCGGCTTATTTTGGGCTGTAATTTGCCGTCCCCGGATTCGGTTGGCAAAACCTAGCCTGTAGAAACGACTTAATCAATATCATCTGCTAAATAAAAAGCCGGACCAATACATATTCGGAAGTTCCGGCTAACGTCCCCTGAGCGTACCTCTGATTGCGCGTCCAAGTACACGCCCTAAAGAAGTTCCCAGGGAACGCAGAAGTGATTTTGAGAACGCCTCGGTCGCTGATTGCCGGCCTGTCGAACGCCTGGCACTCCCGGGCGGCCCTGAACCGCCAGTGCGCGATCTTTTCCTCGGAACCCGGAACGATCCGTGACGTTCCTGCTCCATTCCAGATTCGGCAAGCTGTTCCTCTCTTTCGGCAATTTGCTCGGCTCTTTTTTTCAGAATTTCATATGCGGATTGTCTGTCAATCTCATCTTCGTAAATCCCTGCCAACGGACTATTCTGTATAAGATCTTTGCGTTCCTTGTCGGTCAGTGGCCCCAGCCGCGATGAAGGTGGCCGGATGAGTGTCCGCTGAACAATTGACGGATGTCCTTTAGCCTCAAGCGTCGAAACCAGCGCTTCTCCGACACCGAGTTCCATAATAACCTGTTGAGTATCTAAATCCGGGTTCGGACGGAATGTTTCCGCTGCGGCCTTCACCGCCCGTTGTTCCCGGGGTGTAAATGCCCGCAAGGCATGCTGTATCCTGTTGCCAAGCTGGCTTGATACAGTGTCTGGGACGTCCAGGGGATTCTGGGTTACAAAATATATGCCAACTCCTTTGGATCTGATCAGCCTGACAACCTGCTCAACCTTCAAAAGGAGGGCTTTTGGTGCTTCATCAAACAGGAGATGGGCTTCATCAAAGAAAAATACCAGTTTCGGTTTATCCGGATCTCCGACTTCCGGCAGTTCCTCGAACAACTCGGAGAGCAACCAGAGAAGAAATGTTGCATATAGCCGCGGGGACTGCATCAACCTGTCCGCAGCAAGAATATTGATATATCCCCTTCCATCTTTATGCGTCTGCATAAAATTTTCTATTTTTAGGGCCGGCTCACCGAAAAACTTTTCTCCACCCTGTTCTTCGAGCACCAGCAACCGGCGTTGAATTGATCCGATCGAATTTCTGGAGACATTGCCGTATTCAGAAGTAAGCTCACTTGTGCGTTCGGAAAGATTGACGAGCAGCGATCTCAGGTCTTTGAGATCCAGAAGCAGCAACCCTTCATCATCGGCGACTCTGAAGGCAATGTTCAGCACCCCTTCCTGAGTTTCGTTTAAGTCCAGGAGACGGGACAGAAGAAGAGGCCCCATTTCCAGGATAGTCGTTCGAACGGGATGCCCCTGCTCACCAAACAAATCCCAGAACATTACAGGGAACGAGTTATAGGAATAGTTTTCAAATTCTATTTTTTTGGCTCTGCTTTCCAGGAAGTCCTTCGAGACACCTTTTTCTGCGATACCCGACAGATCTCCTTTGACGTCCGAACAAAAAACCGGGACACCGTGTTCGGAAAAACCTTCCGCTAAAATTTGAAGAGAAACAGTTTTACCGGTGCCGGTCGCACCGGTTATCAAACCGTGCCGGTTAGCCAGTTTAAGTTCCAGCTCTTCCCTCTTTACACTTTTTCCTATGAAAATCGTATTTTCGTCGCCCATCACTCCAAATCCTTATCTGCCGGCAGTCGAACTGAATGATTCCCCGTTTGAGGACTTTATGCATGCTTGGACATAATTTGCAAACAACTGTTATGTCCTTGTTGACGACATCACGGTATCTTATGTGCATTATAATAAACATGATGAGGCCGATAGAGGTGCGTTGATGAAAACACTCATAGAACAGATTGCTTCCAGTTTGAACATCGAAACCTCCGTCTCTGAGCAAGCAGTCGCAATTATATTGAACATACTCCGGAAGTACGCTCCAGAAGATAAATTCGAACTTTTTGTCAATTCTATCCCGGGGGCTGAAAATTTGATGGCCCAATATATGCAGGACCAACCGGCATTATCAGGCGAACCGTCTAATCCATTTGCTGACTTATCGGAGGATGATGGCGGCAACCCGCTTATGGATTTGATGACGCAAATGCAATCGATCGGGCTGGACATGGATCAGGCGAAAGTCATTGGTCTCGACATCCTCGAATTCGCCAAATCAACTGCGGGTGTGGAAGTCGTCAGAGATGTAACAGACTCTATTCCCGGATTGAGTCAGTTTCTGTGAGGCGCACATTCAGCCGTGTAGTTATGCCTTCCCCTCTGTGAAAAAGTTATAAATCCGCATGCAAACACTTGAGATTCACTTCATTAGCTGGCACTACTATTGTTGTAAATTAATTCGAAACCATCATTTTGGTTTCACATCTCTAAATGTGATTTAGGAGGTCGAACTATGAGCTACCCGATCGACACGATCGAGGGAATCGGTGTGAAGTACAAGAAGATACTCAAGGATAACGGTATCGGAAGTACAGCAAAACTTTTAGAAGCAGGTGCCAAAAAGAAAGCTCGCAAGGATCTTGCAAAACTAACAGGCATCGATGAGACCTTGATTCTGAAATGGACAAACATGGCAGATCTGCTCCGGGTCAAGGGTGTGGGAGAGGAGTATTCCGAACTCCTTGAGGTCGCGGGTGTTGATACGGTCAGGGAACTGCGCAAACGCAAGCCGGAAAATTTGCACCAGGCCATGGCCGAAGTAAATGCCAAATGCAAGAAAAAGCTCGTTCGGCAGGTGCCCGGCCTGTCACAAGTTGAAAAATGGGTGACCGAAGCCAAAAAACTCAAACCCGTTATGACTTACTAGTCTGATCCTTGTAATTATTACGATCCAATAATTTAACAAAACTTGTTGAGTCGTTTGCAAAGCGGTGGCTGACCAAGTCACCGCTTTATGTTTGACACTCAACAGGAAATCCACGAAGTTCAAACAAATCGGCAATCTGGCTACCCAATTTCCATAATCACTATTGAATATTTTTAAACTCAATTCATTCCTAATTTGATCCTTTTCGTGATATGCTGGTTGCCAAAATCTCATTTCCGACTCGCGGAATGATATTTCCAGCATGACTAGAAATTAACGCCATCTAAAAATGCGAAACAAACGAGAAAAACCAGATCTGGACCTATCCAGTAATTTTGATACCCCGAGTCTCGATGATTGGAAAACCCTTGTAGAAAAATCTCTGAAAGGTGCATCTTTCGACAAGGCTCTTTCATCATATACTTATGATGACATACGAATTGAACCGCTTTATCTGCCTTTCCAATCCTCTCAGGCCCGACCCGAATTTGCGGAAACGCTTCCCGTCGATCGCAACATTATTCTCGAAGCAACGAAACCGAATTGGGATATCCGGCAAATAGTGGCCTCTCCGTCTTTATCCCGGTGCAATTTCGCAATCCGTGAAGATCTCCAGGGCGGTGCAAATTCAATATTGTTGCAAATAGAAAGTCCAGGGCGGCACGGTGTCCGAATAAGCAATGAGAGCGATCTGGAACAAATTCTGGACAGTATCGAAATTCGAAACGTGCCCATCGCCTTGGATGCGGGAAGTAATATCTGGACTGTTACCGACTATTTTATCCGACTTTGGAAATCGCGCGGATTAAGTGGCGAACAAGTTTCTGGTGGTCTCAATATTGACCCGCTCGGAACGTTGGCTATGACAGGAAGTCTTCCGATAAATCTCGAACAGGCCTCTGAAAGGCTTTGTGCGACTGTGTCGCAGTTCTTATCCGACTGGCCAAATCTGACCACCTTTGCAGCCGACGGACGACCATATCACAATTCCGGCGCGAGTGGAGCACAGGAACTTGCCGCTATCGCAGCCACCTTCGTCACCTATCTCAGATGGCTGGAGGACAAAGGTGTATCTCCATCCGATGCTATTGACGGTGCCGCGGTTACTGTTTGCGCCAACGCCGATTTTTTCCAATCCATTGCGAAGATAAGAGCACTGCGGATAATTGTCGGTCGGATTGCCGAGGCCTGTGGCATAGCAGAAAAAGCAAAATCAATAACCGTAAATGCCCTCTCATCCGAGCCCATGATGACGACCCGCGATGTTTACGTGAACATGTTGCGAACGACCGTTGCCTGTGCGGCCGCTACGATTGGCGGAGCAAATTCAGTCAGTTTGCTGCCGTTTACCTGGCCAATGGGAAATGGCGACGATTTTGCACGGCGGATGGCGCGAACGACACAGCTTGTTCTGCAAAAAGAAGCGGGTCTTGCCATGGTCGCCGATGCATCCGGCGGCAGTGGATATGTCGAGACACTTACCGACCAAATCGCTCGAAAATCCTGGACTGAATTCCAGGCCATTGAAGCATCTGGTGGGATGGAAAACGCGTTAGAAAGTGGCGTGATTCAAAAACAGATACGGGATACTGCGCGAAAACGTTATGATAATATCGCGAAGGGCGTCCATGAAATAACTGGCGTAACTGTATTTCCTTCCCTTGACCTGGAAAATGTTGGGGATGTCGCCCCCTATTCGTCAGTCCCGGAAATTGACGTTGAAGCTATTACGGCAGAGCCACTGCAACTGCGCCGTCTGTCGGAGCCGTTTGAAAAGCTCAGGGACGCAGCAGACAAGGCAACAGAGCAAACCGGTCAGCGCCCGGCGGTTTTTGTGGTTACCCTGGGTGATAAGTTGGATCATGCCTCCCGGCTTACTTACTCACGAAACTTTTTTGCCGCGGCGGGACTGGACAGTATAGCCTTTAATTACCAATCCAACATTCGTGAATTGGAGGCGAAGTTTGCCGAAAGTCATAGTAAGGTTGCTTGTTTGTGCGGCTCCGACCAGAATTACGAGACACAATCTGCAGAACTCGCTCCGATTTTAAAAAGCGCCGGAGCACTTCTGATCTTTCAAGTTGGCCGGCCCGGGGAATTTCGAAAAGACTACAGAGATGCTGGAATTGATGACTTTGTGTATCCAGGTTGTAACATGCTGACACTACTGGGTTCTGTAATTGAAGCTGTCTATAGTCGGGTTGATATTGATTTTTACTGAGTTAATTCAAAGACGGACAACTGATGCCATGACCTCCATTCCTAATTTCAGTAAAATAAATTACGACTCAGGGAAGTCTGCCGGCAAGTGTAAAAAGGCGAACTCTGAAACTTTGCTGACCTCTGCAGAAGGGATTCCTATCAAGCCATATTATACGGCCGAGGATACCGCAGGTCTAACTTTTCAGAATGGGCTGCCGGGCATTCCTCCTTTTCATCGGGGGCCGTATCCCACCATGTATGTTCAAAACCCCTGGACAATCAGACAGTATGCGGGATTTTCTACCGCTGAAGACAGTAATGCATTCTATCGCAGGAATCTGGCTGCAGGACAAAAGGGATTATCGATCGCTTTCGATCTGGCTACTCACCGAGGGTATGACTCTGACCATCCTCGCGTTAGTGGCGATGTCGGAATGGCAGGCGTGGCAATTGACTCCATATATGACATGCGGACTTTGTTCCAGGAAATTCCACTGGATCAGATAACCGTTTCAATGACAATGAACGGTGCCGTATTACCGGTTCTGGCCCTTTATATTATCGCCGCAGAGGAACAGGGCGTCTCCTCACAAAAACTCGCCGGAACCATTCAGAACGATATTCTGAAGGAATTTATGGTTCGCAATACGTATATTTATCCACCTGCACCTTCCATGCGCATCATTTCCGATATCTTCGCTTACACTTCCCGCAACATGCCGAGATTCAACTCGATTTCGATATCCGGATATCATATGCAGGAAGCCGGCGCCACGGCGGACCTCGAACTCGCCTATACATTGGCAGACGGCATAGAATATGTGCGAGCCGGCATCAGCGCCGGTCTTGATATTGATTCCTTCGCACCAAGACTTTCATTCTTCTGGGCAACGGGGATGAATTTCTATATGGAAATTGCCAAACAGCGGGCGGCGCGATTGCTTTGGTCCAGCTTAATGAAGGATTTCAATCCGAAGAATCCGAGGTCACTCAGTCTTAGGGCGCATTGCCAGACATCCGGCTGGAGTCTGACTGCACAGGATGTTTTCAACAATGTTCACCGAACGTGCATCGAAGCCATGGCTTCCACTCAGGGGCATACCCAATCCCTGCACACGAATGCTCTGGATGAGGCCTTGGCGTTGCCCACTGATTTTTCGGCAAGAATCGCGAGAAACACCCAGCTTTTTCTCCAGAATGAGGCCGGGACTTGCCGGGCCATAGACCCTTGGGGCGGCAGTTACTATGTGGAGCGGCTGACCCAGGAATTGGCCGAAAAAGCCTTGGAACACCTGCAGGAAATCGAATCCATGGGCGGCATGGCAAAGGCGATTGATGCCGGTCTTCCCAAAAGAAGAATTGAGGAAGCGGCAGCAAGGACGCAGGGCCGCATAGATTCGGGTACACAGGTCATCGTCGGTGTGAACCGGTACAGAGTTGATAATGAGCCTTTAATAGATATCCTGAAAGTCGACAACGCGAATGTCCGTGCCAGCCAAATTGCAAAACTAAATAAACTTCGAAAGGAAAGAAATGCAGAGGAGACTGAGCTGGCATTACGATCTCTGACAGAATGTGCAAGGACCGGTAAGGGAAATTTGTTGGAGCAATCTGTAATAGCCGCCCGTGCCAAGGCGACGGTCGGAGAAATCTCCTATGCCATGGAACAGGTATTTGGCCGCCATCGCGCTGATACACAATCTGTTTCAGGCGTTTACAAAGCGGAAATCGGACCGGCAAATACAATGGTTACCAAAATCTTCACTCAAGTTAAGGCCTTCGAAAAAAATGAAGGGCGCAGACCACGCATTCTTGTCGCCAAAGTGGGGCAAGATGGTCATGACCGGGGACAGAAGGTCATCGCTTCGGCGTTTGCCGATCTGGGATTTGACGTTGACATCGGACCATTGTTTTCGACACCTGAAGAAGCGGCCCGTCAGGCTGTTGAGAACGATGTTCATATCATAGGAATTTCTTCCCTTGCCGCAGGTCACCTTACTCTTGTTCCCGAGGTCAGGGCGGCGTTGGAAAGTCAGGGTCGCGGAGATATTATGATCGTAGTCGGTGGTGTCATTCCGCCTCAGGATTATGATGCCCTGTTTGCGTCCGGCGCTAAGGCCGTTTTTGGCCCTGGAACCGTCATTCCGGACGCAGCATGTAAACTTCTCGAACAATTATCCAGAAAGCTTGGACATAAGACCGGTAAGACCGTGAAATGATTTTAGCCTATTTCGATGGCGGTTGCATTTCCAGACCAACAAGTTCATGTCCCGGCTGACCGCGTGCTTATGTCTGGCGGCGGCTATGGCGCTGGTTGGTGCAAATGTTCCACTTGGAAAATTGTTGGTCGCCAAGATTCCGGTTCTGTTGTTTATATTTTTCCGATTTTCAGTATCTATCCTTGCGCTGGTTCTGCTACTTCCGGGGGAATCTGGAAAAAAACTCAGTGAACTTGAGTTGCGGGAGTACCTTCATATCACTTTAATGGCACTTGTCGGCATGGTGATGTTTTCCATTCTGATTCTGGAGGGCGTGAAACGCACATCCGGGACGGATGCCGGAATAATTACAGCGACTATGCCGGCGATGGTCGCCGTTCTCGGCATTATAGTATTCCGGGAGCATTTGTCCTTTCGCCACGCCATCGCTATTTCCCTGGCCGTTACTGGGGTCCGGTTGATCCATTTCGACAGGTCTGACAACCAAACAAGTTCCTTAGTTGGCAATCTGATGATTGTAGGAGCTGTCTTTTGTGAGGCAGTGTTTGTAATTTTGGCAAAACAATTGAGCTCGCTGCTGTCTCCAGTCCGTCTGGCCCTCGGGGCAAACGTGGCAGGTTTACTGATAATATTACCGCTTTCATGGAGCCAGATCGGGAGTTTCGATTATACATCTCTGGATGTTAAAATCGTTACCCTCTCATTCTGGTATATTCTTGCCGCAAGTGTTATAGCATTGTTGCTCTGGTATCGGGCACTTCCCTATGTCGAAACCTTTGTTGCCGGTCTTATGACAACCGCTCTGCCGTTATCCGCAATGCTGGTTTCCGTCATATTTCTGGGAGAAATGATTGGAAAAAATCAGATTATTGGCGCCATTCTAGTTATTTCCGCCATATGGATTGGATCAGCCGCCAATATGAAACCTTTTGTTTCAGGTCGATCTGGCGAACAATAATATTTGGTTTTCTCGTTCAAATGCTTGAATTCCGGATGATTCCCTCCTATGCCCGTTATATGAACAAATCCACATCGTCAGAAAATCTGTCAATTGCAAAGTTCTACGAAGGGGTAACTGCCGGCAACCGGGCAATCCTGGCCCGCGCCATCACTCTTGTTGAAAGCACAAAATTTGAACATCAGGAATTAGCGCAGCGCCTCCTTCAGAAATTATTGCCCAAAACTGGTAGAGCTCACAGAATTGGTATTACGGGATCTCCCGGTGTCGGCAAGTCGACAACCATTGAAGCCCTTGGCACTAACCTGACGAGTCAGGATCATAATGTTGCGGTTCTCGCTGTTGACCCAACGTCATCACGAACCGGCGGATCGATATTAGGCGACAAAACTCGGATGACCAGGCTTGCGACCGACAACAAAGCCTTTGTCAGGCCCTCCCCCACGTCCGGCACACTCGGTGGTGTTACCAGGAAAACCCGTGAAACGATGACACTTTGTGACGCTGCTGGATTCGATGTAATTTTGGTGGAAACGGTGGGCATCGGACAATCCGAATTTGCTGTCGCCAATATGGTCGATTTTTTTGTTGTACTTATTCAACCTGGTGCCGGAGACGAACTGCAAGGCATAAAAAAAGGAGTTTTGGAACTTGCAGATATAATTGCTGTCAATAAATCGGACGGAGAATTAAAATCAAAAGCGGCGGCGACTGCCGCAGACTATCAGGCCGCACTTAACATACTAACTCCAAGTCTGCCACAATGGTCTCCGCCCGTTGTGACTATTTCCGGCCTTTTGAACGAAGGGCTGGATGATTTATGGAACAAAATTGTTGAACACCGGCAAATTCTGGAGGACGCCAGACTTTTTTATAAACGCCGCCATGATCAGGCCGTAGCTTGGATGCATGATATTCTCAAAGACAGAATTGAACACAGTTTTCAGTCAGATTCCGTGATTTCAGATCTAATCGAAAAACTTGAAAAGGATATTAGAAACGACAAAATCACGCCATTTCTCGCAGCTCAGAAAATCGCGGAAACATTGAATATCGTTAGAAAACATTAGCAGATTGCTTTTAACGTTCGTATTCTCTGCTGGAGTAGCCCAAAAAAAGATTAATGAAAGCCAGCCTCAATAAAAATCCCCTGAAATGCCTTGTAACGGGTTTCGGACCCTTTCCGGGTTTCAAGGTCAATCCATCTGAACTTCTGGTTAAAAAGTTGAATCAACTGCAGCCAGACGAGTTTGAAAATTTTGAAACTCTGGCTGAGGTATTGCCGACAGAGTGGAAAGCGTCACTCCAGTGTCTCGGCCTATTACACGAAAAATTTAAACCAGATATAATGATCCACTTCGGTGTTTCATCAGAAGCATTTGGATTCCAATTTGAACAATGTGCCAATAATGGATTTTCGACAAAATTAGATGCCGCCGGTCTCAGATATTCTCCCGACATGAACGCATCCCGTGACGAAGACAGGATCTTTACGAGGATAGATATCAAAGCTCTGATTGATAAACTCAATCATAATTATGGGTGTCCGGCCTACTTTTCGAATGATCCAGGAAACTATATCTGTAACAGTTTATACTATCATTCACTTAAATTGTCAGATCGGCCAGAAGGGCCGGAAAGCGTGCTGTTTGTCCACGTGCCTCCACTCACAGACGGTGTTGAGCAAAGCGGCACCCAACTGAATAACGGCTTCACACTTGAGAGGCTGACAGCAGGCGCCATAAAAATTGTTGCCACTGTTATGGAACAATTTGAAACCGAAAAAAACGAACGCGCTATCATAATTTGAAACCTGACAATTGCGGGAGTTTGGAACCAGCTATGATACCAGACAGGCGACAGATACTGACTTTAACCGGCAGCATGGCTCTAGGTACAGCCACGGCCGTCGTCGGCCCGAGATTGGCGGCAGCTCAAACTCAACCACAATCAAAAACTTTGAGTGTAACGGACTTCGGTGTGGATCCATCAAGCCCCTCGGACCAGACAAAAAAAATTCAGGACGCCATTGACCTGACATCGCAGAGGTCTCAGTCTCTATATTTTCCCTCAGGAGACTATATTGTCGGGCAGTTGAAACTGGGGGGTTTTTCTCATCTAATTGGTGAAGGACGCAGCTCCCGACTGTTGGGGTCAGGACCTGAAGCCCTGATGGTCGCATCATCGGCTGATGACATTTTATTGCATTCACTTGGCTTTTTCCGAGATGGCAGACAGAGAAGGAAGCAAGGAGAAGCCTTGATTTTTATAAAGAACACTCCTCATCTACGCATCAGCAACTGCCATTTTGAAAACAGCTTCTCGGATGGAATGAAAATTCGGGAATGTGTCGGTCAGATACAGGACAATGTGTTTATAAATAATGCTGGGACAGCATTGTCCAGCGAGGATTCAAGAAGCCTGGATATTTTCCACAATACTGTACAGGATTGCGGTGGTGGTATCAGGATCCGCCGGCGGCGACGCGACAATGACGGTACATTTATCACCAATAACCGCATTGAACGGATCAGCATAAATTCGGAGAACAACGGAACCGGTACTGGAATTGAATTATATCGCACTAATGATGTCATCATATCAGGTAATCAGGTTACAGATTGCGGGCGCTCCGCGATACACGCGTCTGAAGTATCGAATTTGCAACTAGTAGGCAATTCCTTTTTAAGGTCGATTGAAGAAGGAATAAAAGTAACTGCCGATTTCGAAGGGGTGATCGTTGCCAACAATATGGTTGATGGGGCGTCAACAGGTATTTCCCTCTCCAACCGCAAGGAAGGTGGTCGACTGTCCATCGTTCAGGGCAATATCGTTCGGAATCTGAGCAGACTCAAAGGTCAGCAAGGGGTCGGTATTGCTGTCGAGACGGACTGTTCCGTTAACTCTAACATAGTGGAAAATATCCCGTTTGCCGGAATTCTTCTGGGATGGGGCCGGCATCTGCGCGATGCAACGGTTTCCAACAATGTCATCCGGAATACGGATATCGGAATAGGTGTATCTATCGATAGTGAAGCTGGTTATGCAACGATCATGAACAATATGATATCGGGCGCAAAGAAAGGAGCTGTTCGGGCAATGGATCTCGGCAAACCAATCGGACCAGATCTATCCCAGCAGAGCGCGGAAGCCTTTCGAAATATCGCCGCCTTTGGCAATGTCTCACTGTAAAAAGCGTCGTTTCCAGAGAAACATTCAATGTTGAGCACAGAATTAAAACGGCAACCGAAGAGAAAACATACATTTCTCATTTGTTTGATTCCCTGGCTTACATTCCCGGTGACCACAATTCCTGTTTTTGGTCAAAACACTGTTGCAGAGGTTGAAATTGACCGGAATACAAACGCGGCCTGGGATTATCGCGCATTGGATCGAATAAGGAAGCCGCCGCTGGGTCTGCCTAACTCTCTGTCGAAGACCCAATATCCAATAACACCGAATCATATCAAACTTGGACGAAAACTGTTTTTTGATCCCCGCTTGTCTATTTCCAATCAGACATCGTGCGCAACCTGTCACGTACCCCAGGAGGCGTTTACACAGAACCGGGTCCCCAGTGCGAAAGGCCGGGATGGCTTTTCTCTTCGGCGAAATACACCGTCTCTCCTCAATTCCGCATTTTACGAACGTCTCTTTCTGGATGGAAGGGAAACAGCACTCGAAACTTTGATTATTTCTCCTTTAACCCACCCAAATGAAATGGCCAACCCGTCGGTGGGATGGCTTTTGGATAAACTAAACGGTTTGGAAGATTATCAACCATTGTTTGACCGTCTGTTTGGCATGCGGTCCCCGACAATTAGTGATATTGGTGGGGCCCTGGGCGCATTCCAACGCAGTCTGTTGTCCGCTAATTCCAGGTTTGACCGCTGGTATTTTGGGGGTGGAAGCAACCTTTTATCGCCTGAGGAGATCAGGGGGTTCGATCTGTTTCAGGGAAAGGCCGATTGTCAAAGCTGTCATCAGATTGGCAAGGACGCAGCGCTTTTTACTGACCAGGCGTTTCACGACACAGGCTTGAAACGGCGGATGACGGTCAATCAGGGCCAATCCGGACATGCCGACTTCGGTCGGTTTGAAGTTACGGGCGATGAACTTGATAAATGGCGTTTCCGTACACCGGGCCTGCGAAACATAGAGCTTACGGCCCCCTATATGCATGATGGATCCCTCGAAACGCTTGATGACGTTTTGAATTTTTATAACCAGGGTGGAGATGGAGCCCCTCATACGGGACAGGATGTCAGGATTAGACCGCTTCATCTCTCAAATTCGGAAATCGCGGCAATCATCTCTTTTCTGAAAACGTTGACGGGTGACAATATAGATGAACTAAGTCGCAGTTCCCAAAAAATATCAGACGATTAGGTTTCAACTGCTTCACTCCGCATTAGACGGATCAATCGGCACAAATATTTTCATATGCTGAATATATAATATTAATAATATTAAACAAAATACATCTTCATGAAAATTTTGAATTATAAATATGATTACTTTGAGCTATAATAAGATATAGACTGAAATATTCCTTAGTTTATATTTGGAATTATTTTATTTCAGCTTATCTTTCTCAGTAAAACATTGTTAGTAATTTTGGAATATTGGTAAAATTGAATTCTGCCCCGCAGGTAAATTTCAATAACCAGAAGTCAAGACCGGATATTCGTGCGGTATTAGCTCGTTGCAAAATGGCATTTGGTATTCTGGTCTTGCTGTCATGCGGCATCAACCTGCTGATGCTTACCGGTCCGCTATTTATGCTCCAGATCTATGACAGGGTCTTGTCCAGTGGATCGGTGCCAACCTTGATAGCCTTGATCTCCATTACAGCAATATTGTTCCTTTTTATGGGAATTTTTGATTCCGTCAGGGCACGAATATTATCACGTATCGGCTTGAAGATTGATGATCAACTATCGTCTCCTTTGTTTAGATTCCAGCTTGAGAATAGTATAAAAAAGGATCCACGCATTGGCTCCAATCCCATCGAGAAATTGCAGTTGATCAGAAATTTTTGTGCCAGTTCAGGGCCTGGTATCGTCTTGGATGCACCGTGGGTTCCATTTTATTTGATCCTGGTCTACGGAATCCATCCATATCTCGGTCATGTCTCACTTATTGGCGCCATCATTATCCTGGTTGCTGCCATAACTAACCATCTTCTTACGAAACCTTCCTTTGATGAAGCGGGGAAAATGTTTGGCAAAAGCGCCGCCCTGGCAAATTCCAGTTTCAGAAATGCTGAAGCCGTGCAGGCCATGGGGATGGGACAGTCACTCTATGATCAATGGAAAACCCATCAGGATAAAGGCCGTGACACGACTCTATTCGGCACCGATCGCGCCCAGAAATTTTCCGCTGGCTCCAAATCGTTTCGGTTTTTTATTCAATCTTCCATTCTCGCTGTCGGTGCGTATCTGGCCATACAGCAAATTGTCAGTCCAGGTTCAATGATTGCCGCATCGATTCTGATGGGCCGGGCGCTGGCTCCCGTCGATCAGGCCATTGGACAATGGAAAAACTTTATTTCAGCCTTTCAGGCCTATACCTCTTTGCAGAAAATTTTTCACATTTTGCCGAACGAAAAAACACGTTTGCAGCTTCCTGCTCCGAAAGGCCGGGTTCAGGTCGAAAATATATTTGCCGCGCCGCCAGGCATACGTTCGCCGCTTCTGCAGGGTATTAATTTTGCTCTGGAGCCCGGGGACGGTCTCGGTGTCATTGGACCCAGCGCCTCCGGAAAATCAACACTTGCCCGGCTGTTAACCGGACTTTGGCCGACGCTGCGTGGAAATATAAGACTGGATGGCGCCACCCTTGATCAATGGCAGCGTGATCAGATAGGCCAGTATATCGGATATCTGCCACAGGACATTGAGCTGTTCGATGGAACGGTCGCTCAGAATATTTCCCG
>CAYWUX010000001.1:201744-421133 GCA_964461525.1 uncultured Hyphomicrobiaceae bacterium
ATCTGCCACAGGACATTGAGCTGTTCGATGGAACGGTCGCTCAGAATATTTCCCGCTTTTCCAAGAACGCAGAAGATTCAAAAATTGTCGAAGCTGCTATTGCTGCCGGTACACATGAAATCATCTTGCGACTTCCCAATGGATACGAAACAGGAATTGGAGACTTTGGTTCCTCGCTTTCCGGCGGTCAACGTCAGCGCATTGCACTCGCACGGGCCCTGTATGGAGACCCTGCGCTAATCATTCTAGACGAACCAAATTCCAACCTGGACTCTGAAGGAGAAATGGCCCTGACAAACGCCATCCTCAAGGCAAGGGAACGTAAGGCAACGGTAATCGTCATGGCTCATCGATCTAGTGCTATCGCTGCCGTTAATCTCCTGCTGATGTTGGATCAAGGCCGTCAGAGATCTTTCGGTCCCAAGGAGAATGTTCTCAAAGAAGTTTCCCAGATTGCGTTGGCGACAAAAAATGGCTGACAAACAAATTCAGATGATATCTGGCAAAGACACCCCTCAGCGAAAAAGCGTCAAGAGGACCTATAATCAATTAATACTGACAGGAATAATCGCTTTTGTCGTTTTGTTTGGCATCGCTGGTGGATGGGCTGCCACCGTAAATATCGCCGGTGCCGTTATTGCCACAGGTTCGGTCGCCGTTGAAGGTAAACCCAAGCGAATTCAGCATCTGGACGGAGGGATTGTCGGTCGGATCCTGGTGCGCGATGGAGATTTGGTAAGTGAAGGTGACACACTCATCGAACTTGACGACACCTTACTCAAATCGAACTTGACCCTGATCGAAAACAGATTGCACGAATCCCTGGCATCAAAAGCACGTCTTGAGGCTGAAAGAGATAATTCCAAAAACATCGAATGGCCTAAATTCGCAACTCTGGCAATGACCAGCCAATCAGTCGAAAAGATAGTAGATTCCCAACAAAAGCTGTTCGAAGCACGTCGGGATTCCGTCAATGGACAAATTGAACAGATGCAACAGAGAATATTGCAGCTGACAAATCAGATTGACGGATATAAGGAAGTCAATGTTTACAATCAGAAACAGATCGAACTTATTTCGAAAGAACTGGATGGTTTGAAAGCGTTGTATTCTCGCGGGCACGCTTCAATCACTCGAATTTTAGCTCTGGAGCGAGAGGAGTCGAGAATTAAAGGGCAGTTTGGAAGTAACAAGGCGAATATCGCCCGCGCCTATAACGCCATAGCCGAAACCAAGGTGCAGATATTGTCTATTCAAAAAGAATTTCGAGAATCGGTACTCAATGAATTGCGCGAAGCGAACGCTAGTGTGACGGAGTTGCGGGAACAGCATCATGTTATCCTCCAGAAAATCAAGAGAATCAAACTTAAAGCTCCAGTCTCCGGAATCGTTCATGAATCGAGTATTCACACTATTGGTGGTGTAATATCTGCTGCCGAACCCGTTCTCAAGATCATACCAGTTCAATCAAGTCTTGTGGTTGAAGCCCGTGTTAACCCGGTTGACGTGGATCAGCTGTACATTGGTCAGGAAGCAAAAATTCAATTTTCTGCTTTCAACCGGCGTACAACTCCAGCCATCTGGGGTTCGGTCAAAACAGTTGCAGCTGACAGGTCTCTGGATCAGTTTTCAGGCCTCTACTACTATCTGGTCAAGATCGAGATTTTTCCCGACCAGAGAAAGTTACTTGGTAATTTGGTTTTGGTTCCTGGCATGCCTGCCGATGTATTTATACAGACAGAAATAAGAACGCCTCTGTCATATTTATTGAAACCCTTATCCGATCAGTTAAGTAAAACCTTTCGTAATTAATTCTCGTGGCAAGCAAGGCACGTGTTTGGGGGACGAGTTGAATACACAAACTTATGCTTTTGTACCGCGGTGATTTTCCCTGACAGTCGGTTTAATTTTTGAACTGAGATCCCCTCTCTACTTACAGATAACAGGTGCAACCCCTCTCAAAGATTTGGGGCTCAACGACTGCTCAACACAGTCGTGCCCCAGTAAATTTACGACAAATTGACCCGCAGCTAGTGCTGAGGAATGATTGCCGATCTGTCCAATGCGTCATTAGTAACGTAAGCCAATCCGCTAACGCTCTCGACTTCAACAACTTCCCCAGACAGGGAATTAAGCCAGACCCCGTCAGAATGACGTCTTATGGCAGTAAATTGCTGTCCATTTTCTGTGACGACAGTAATAAATACTGCGGCGGACGGTATTTCAGTGGTTGGAAATGAAAGTATCATCGATTTGTACCCCTCCGAAAATCGAATCATTAAAGCTTAACATAATTGGAATATATGCTAAACAGCCAACGCAATATCCCGACCGAAGTTATTTCAGTTTTACCACCAAAAATTGAACCAACAGCAAAGTCGAAGCCATCGGATTAGAAGCCAATGTCAATCCGCTACGATGACATGTGGCTCCATACTCCACTTGGATGATCAGTAAACCAATTGATTCACAACGTTTTAAGCTTTGAGTCGGCTACGGTCGGTGAAGGGATTTTCATTGCAGGAACGAACTGCATTTCTACCGCGAAGGCATGATTATAGGCAAGGACGCCAGCGCTTCGGACATCATGCGCTGGGATTTTTCGGTGATGGGTGCAAAGAGCTATGTGCTGCAACTCTCCGAGAATGTGAAGCGCAGCCTGGAATGGAAGCTTAAGAAGGGCGAATGCATTGGCGCGGCACCGCTGGGATATCTCAATGATCGGGACGAACACGGCAACGGCGCGGTGGTGATTGACCCGGTGCGCGGGCCGATCATCCGGCGCTTTTTCACCGAATACGCCAAAGGCATCTACACGCTGGGCGATATGACGAAGAAATGCAGAGAGTGGGGTCTGCGCAGCAAGAAGGGAGCCGTGGTCAACAAGACGGTGCTGTATAATTTATCACAGAATACGTTTTACTATGGCGAGATGTGTGTGAAGGGCGAGATGTATCCGCATAATTACGAGCCGCTGATCACGCGTGATTTGTTCATGGATTGCCAGGCGGTGCGCGAAGGCTGGAACAAGAAGCCATTCTGCTACCGTGCTAAGCGCTATCTGTTTCGCGGGTTTCTGACCTGCGCGGTCACCGGCAGGGGGTCGGCGGATACCAAGCGCAGAAACTATGTGAGTGGCGCCACGGCTGAATGGACATATCTGTTAACATGGAATCCGGATAACCCGAAACGCAAAATGTGGGTGCGCGAGGAGCGCGTCATCAGGCCTTCAAAGGTTCGAACCTGGAGGAAAAGCGGGAATTGCTCGGTTTCGTATTTTCGAACCTGCAGCTCAACGGCGCAAGGCTTTGCTATTCCTTGAACTTCCCGTTCGATAGATTCGAAGATGTGTCGAAAACAAAAGAATGGCTGGGGTGGGAGGATTCGAACCTCCGAATGCCGATACCAAAAACCGGTGCCTTAGGCCACTTGGCTACACCCCAAAATCAGACTGTGCTTTTAGCAGGAACATCGCGGGTTTTAAAGTCCCTTTCTCGGGGAATTGTGGAATGGAAAAGCGGGATAACGGAGGTATAGTATTCCAAACTCCGCTTAATTCTTGAAAATGAACAAATCCGGGACATTTACCTCTCTTGTCTCTCGGCGCACTTCTCCGTTCTCGCGATGTTCTTTCCCCGATTTGGGAAGGTACTGATCACATTGCCAGTCAGCATCGAAGAATCGTTTAAATTGAGGTTACTGTCCTTGCAGTTCCAATAATCATAAGACTGCACGCCCACCATCAACTTCCACAACGGCCCCTGTCAGAAAACCGTTTTGCATTATATGAATTATCATCATGCCAATATCATCGGGATGGCCTACACGTCCCACAGGTAATGTCTTTTTCGCTTCTTCTATTCTCCGTTCCAATTCTTCTTTCGGCAATCTTGAATGTAATGCGGTATCAATAAATCCGGGAGATACAGAGTTGACACGTACGGGCGCCAGTTCAGCCGCCAATCCTCTCGCAAGTACATCAACTGCAGCATTGGCTGCAGCTCCGGCCAATAAATTCTTTATGGGCCGTCGAGCCATTTGGCCGGACAGGAAAGTAAGTGACCCTGATGAATCTATATCCGAATATTTTGCGACACGAACACATCCCCAGAATTTTGCGTTTAGTCCATTTTGCGCAGCTTGAATATCAAGCTCCTTTACTGCTCCCACCGTTGCTCCGGGTGCTGTACAGACAACGTGATCACATTTGCCAATAGTCGCGAAAGCAGATGCAACACTTTCATCCCTCGAAACATCTATTTCAAAAGTATCAACACTATTGCCGAGATCAGTTTTGGCGGAATTCAGTTTGTCGGCGGATCTGCTTCCGATTTTTACTTCTGCGCCCTGGGCAATTGCAAGTTTTGCTGTTGACAGACCAATTCCCGAACTACCCCCTACAATTACCACTTTTTTTCCCGTAATACTCACTTCATACCTCCCGAATATCTTGGCTGCTTTGCCAACTTTATAAAGAATTATTGACCATACCTGCGGTTAACAAAAACGAAAGCACGGAATTTTAATTATGTAACTAATTCTGTCCATTGTTGGAATAGGAATTCCAAATTTTTCTTATTCGCCTCCCGGGCCGCGCAGACTATTTACATAAACATCTCTACCAATAAAGTCCCGTTTTCCAATCTCTACGCCTGCATTTCTGATAATGTTATAAGCCGTGGTCGAATGGAATAAGAACTGAGGCAAGGCAAAGTTAATAAGAAACTCCAAACCTGTGAAATTTAGTGTCCCTATACGAGTTTGGATCTGAACTTGTCTACTTTCTCCGTTGATAAATTTCTCGGGATCTAAACCGCGTAAGAACGCGATCGTATTCTTTATTCGTTCCTGTAAATCCGAAAATGCAACTTCGTCGTCGGTGAATTCAAACATTGCCGCTTCCGCTAATTTCGCGCCTGTTTGGGACGCGTGAAATGTCGCCCGTTGCACTTGTTGAATTAGCGTATACATATCCGGAGCCAGCCGTTTACTCAGAAACTCAAGCGGATCAATATTATTTTCATTACAGTATTTCTCCGCCTTCTCGAGAACTTCTGAGTGAGCCACAAGATTATTTAGAAACAGCGGTATGGAGACCTGATATAGGGAAACAGTCATGGCATACTCCGAATTGAAATCCATAAATCGTGTAGCAAATCTTATATTACTCTACAGCTGCCACAACTTTTATTTCAATTCTTCTCAATGAAAGTCCGAGGTCATTTCTATTCTTTTCGCTAAAAATCCGGGAATGGTGGCGTCCGCAAATAGCGGACAAAAAAATGTTTTATAATCATAATCGGTCTCATTGCATTGAGAGAGTTTGAAATTAATGATTAAATTGCGATACGGGAGGAAGCCAGAACAATGAGCGATACAAATGAAATAATAAAACGGATGGAAATTCGTGAACTCGTCGAAAATTGGGTGATGTACCGGGATTCCGCCGACTGGGATAGATTCCGCACCGTCTGGACAGACGACGGTCGAATGATGGCGACCTGGTTCTGGGGCCCAGCCGAAGATTTTATAAAGGCGAGTATAGAAGGATTCGAGAGAGGCATTTACATTCTGCATTTTCTCGGCGGATCATCGGTGGAAATTGAGGGGGACCGGGCAGTCGCCCAGACCAAAATGACGATATCACAGAGAGGAGATGTCCGCGGGGTCGAATGCGATATTGTTTGCACAGGACGGTTTTATGACCTCATTGAACGGCGCAACGAAAAGTGGGGTATAGTCCTGCGTCAGCCTATCTATGAACGCGACCGTATTACACCGTTAAATTTCTCACAATCCCCGGAATTGGATCTGGAAATCCTGAAAAGCTATCCGGCGGGCTACCGGCATCTGGCTTACTTCCAGCAAGGACTTGGTTATAATGTAAAACGGGACATGCCAGGTCTTACAGGCCCCGAAGTTGAGGCGCTATACAGTCAGGGAGTTGCCTGGCTCAATGGAGAACCCGACAAATGGAACCGATAACGACTTTCTATTTTTGGTCTTTGGTATTAATTTTATAGAAGCGGAAAATCTGTCATCGGAGAAAGTTCTTAAAAAAATTGTTGCGGAATCTATGTTATAGGAGAGGCCAATGCGTTGGGTTCGATATTCAACACGAGACCAGGAGCAGACTTACTACGGCATTTTGGAGGGAGATCAGATTGTTGAAGTTATTGGCAACCCTTTCCAGGATTATGAGGCAACTAAGAAAACCCATGCACTAGGTACAGTTAAAATTGAGGTGCCCGTGATCCCACCTACATTTTATTGTGTCGGACTTAATTACGCTGACCATATTACCGAATCCGCGGCGAGGCGGGGTATTCCACCTGTATTTCCCGAGCAGCCGGATGTCGGATATCGAGCTGTAAATGCTTTGATCGCGCATGACGAAACGGTCATTATCCCAACCGATTCACAGCAAATTCAATATGAAGGTGAACTTGTCGTCGTGATTGGAAAAAAAGCCAGGAATCTGAGCGAAAAAGAGGCTTTAAGCTGTGTATTGGGTTATACAATCGGCAACGACGTCAGTGAAAGAGAATGGCAGAAAACCGACAGGACACTTTGGCGTGCAAAAAATTCCGATACATTCAAGCCCATGGGCCCTTGGATTGAAACAGACATTGAACTTGACGAACTTGAAACCCGAGTAAGCGTCAATGGCACTGAAGAAGCTCGCTTTCCCACCAACAATATGATTTTCGGAATTGAGACCTATATCAGTACGATCTCAAAATACATTACTCTCATTCCTGGAGACGTTCTGTGGATGGGGACCGACGGTATGCCCAGCAACCTTAAATCCGGCGACATTGTTGAGATTGAGATCACCGGGATTGGGATTCTGAGAAATAAATTCAGGAAAGAATAAACTACTCCTCAGAACAAATTCGTTCCGATAACCTGACACCGTTGCTAAATGTCATGTTTCAAATGCGATAGAAAGCAGCGGCCGAGTCGTAAAAGAATTTGTTCTGATCTTCTTCTGAATATTTCTCTAGAATTTCTTTGCAAGCCATTATCAATTCATCATACGTCGCCCATAGCTTTTCAAGCGGAAAGTTGCTCCCATAAAAACAGCGGTCTGCGCCAAATTCGTTTATGACATGATCGAGAACAATTCTCATATGGTCGACATCACATCGGGCTGAAAAGAAATTCAAGCCAGAGCATTTGATTGAAGTGTTCGATAGTGGAACAAGATGGTCCAACCCTTTTTTCCATGCTTGCACCGTTTCATCATCATCAGATGTAAGCATGCCGCCATGCACGAGGCAAAATTCGATATCCGGATGGGCCCTTGCTAATTCCGCAAAGTAAACGAACTGATGTGAAAATCCCTGCAGCTCAAAATGAAGACCGTATTTGTTTAGAAATTCGATACTTCTTTGAAACTGCTCGGTAACACAAAGATCCGGCCGGTCCGTTCGGCAACGCAATGGATCTCCTCCCCAATAATGTAACTGGTGACGAATTCCCCGAATGTTAGAGTATTCGAGATGTTTTTTTAGAAGCTCTTCCACGTTTGGATCGATCATATCGGCGTAACCGACAATAGCATTTGGAAAGTCGGATTCATCGGCAACTTGTTGTAACCACATTGTTTCACCTGCGGGATCCGAAGGGTCGTAATTTGCCTGAACATGTACGGACTTCACAACATTGTTGTCACCAAAATCTGATTTTAGATCCTCGACCAGGTAGTCCTTTCGCAGGCCGCTATAGTCATCTCCGTACATTTTCGGAGTCATCGGTGCCGTCAGCCATGGATAGTTTCGCCATTCCCACAGGTGGTGATGACTGTCTATAATTGGTCCTTCATACATGGGTGCTTCCGATTGAAATAATTAAAAGATATCCAGATATGAATTTGGGATCTGGAATTCCGGTAGATTAACTCGCACTCCTTCCCGGAACGGCCAGACTGAATTCCTGCAGCTCCATACATCTTTCAAATATTTTCATTGCGACGGGATATGAGCTTAATGGCACATTAAATCGCTTAGCACCCATTATTTGTGGAAAGAGACAAAGATCCGCAAAAGTTGGACTGTCGCCGTGACAATAAAGGCCGGTTTCGTCATCTGATTTAAGGCGGGTTTCAAATGCCTGTAAACCGCTGCCGACCCAATGGTGAATCCACTGCAGCAGAACCTCTTCGGAATGCCCGAGTGTTTCCGTTAAATATTTTCTTGTGCAGGGAACGGATGATCTGTGGGTGTCAGCGATAATCATTTGGGCGAGACCACGAACCCTGGCACGGTCCCTCAACTGTTTAGGAAGAAGGGGCGGTTCGGGAAAGGCTTCCTCTAAGTATTCCAAAATCGCCATGGATTGGAAAAGCGCCGGGTTTCGATCTTCTAAATCAACAGCAGGTACAACCTGCTGCGGATTAATCAATTTGAAATTTTCATCAAATTGATCTCCTTTTAGGAGGTCGATATCTGTTTCTTGGAATTCAACTTTTTTCAGATTTAGAGCAATGCGAATACGCATTGTCGCTTGGGAAAGTTGATATCCATAAACCTTCATCATCGGGTTCCTATTCCATTTATTTATTTCGAGTACTGTTTTGCATCCACAAAGTGCTGTGCAGATGATTCAAATGATTTCTATGACGACATTACCAGAAACTGTACCTTGTTCGACGACTTCCTGGGCTTCTGCAGCTTTAATAAATGGATAGATGGCGCCAATATTGTGCTTCAATTTGTTTTCTGAAAACAACGCATTGGCTTTTTGACCTAATTCTCGAACGCGCTGTTCCGGAATGTTCCAGAGTAAAAAGCCTCTTAGCGTCAGTCCGCGCATAAAAAATGCGTTAGTTGGAACACCATCCGCGCTTGGCTGATTTGACCCATAAACGACAATGTAACCATTCTGCGCAACTATCTCTGGATAGAGTCTTGAATAATAAGACATGTCCATATCGACGAGGTAATCCACACCCTCATTGTCGGTCATACGATTGACCTGACTGACAACATCTTCGCTTTTATAAAGAATTGTTTCATCCGCACCCGCAGACTTCGCTGTAACGGCTTTGGGGCCGCTTCCTACTGTCGTCAGGACGCGGGCACCAGCTTGTTTGGCAAATTGAATAGCGTAATTTCCAACAGATGTAGCTCCTCCAGTTATCAGGACGGTTCTGTCCTTGACAGAAGGGCCTATCGATAGTGCATGCATGGCTGTCAAAACAGGAACACCAGCGCAGGCTCCTTCGATAAAATTGGTATTTGAGGGGAGAGAGAAAACAAAATTTTGGGGTACTGAAACATACTCGGCACATGTACCATTAGAACCTCGCCATTGTGCAAATGCCACCCAAACACGTTCACCAGGCACGAAAGACTTAACGTTTTCACCAACGGACTCTACAATCCCCGCTCCATCCGTATGGGGAATAAGGGGTACCAGATTTTGAACCCTCCCAAAATTGACGGTTCGACTTTTGATATCCGAAGGGTTCACACCTGATGCATGAAGTTTTACGAGTACATCGTCAGCCCCCGGCTCCGGGGTCTCGAAATCACCAAATTTAATAACTGCTTTGGCTGGTCCTGGTTCATTATAAAAGGCGGCACGCATTGTATACTCCATGACTGATAACGAAAAAAGAAGGCCCCTTTAGAAACTCCTCGTATGAAAGTCCTGTCCCTGGCAATTACCCGTTTTTCCTGTTGCAAAACGCGCCGCAAAGACAAAACCTGAATTTTAACCCGTTCAAGAAATTCTCGGCCGGCTATTCTCCCCGCATATGGCCTTGACCTGCAGTCCGACACCGCTGAAACTTCCTTTCGTTAGAATACAACAGCATATCTGCATCATTGATCGAGTAATAGAAAATACTATCAAACCTATGGCATTAATTGAACTGTGGGAAGATCAATGACTTTCAAAACATAATCTGACCTTATAAAATCAATCTGGTTGAACCAATAATCATACTCCAAGCTGCACTGTTGCCTGCCGTGTGGCAAGCAGACTCCGGAGGTCCACCGGCAGTTAACCAATAATCCAATAATTCACCTGTTCGCTCCAGGCTGAGGATACACTTGCAGCTGATTGACTATAAATAGTTCCGGCGACCGTTGATGCAGAAACTACCCCTTGTTTTCACGTTGGTAACCTTGATTTGTTTGTCAACGTCCTCGCAACTCAAGGCAGAAATATGCCGAATGGGAAAAAGTGCATTCTCAGAAAGGGCGATTGTATGCGAATGTCCCCAGCTTATAGAGAGAGAGAATGGAAATTACGATCTTGTCTCCAGACGGCTGATCTGTGATATCGATGGTGTCAGATGGAAGATCGCTGATGATGGCGGACCACAAACCTGCTTCAATATTACCAATTTGGGGCGCAATCCCCAATTAACCAATCTCAGTCGCCTGTCTCAGTCCATGGCTGGTTGTTCACCTTAGGGGGAGTGTCTATACTTCAAGCCACTCATTGCGAGACTGTAACAGCAGGACAAATGTTCTCATTTCACAAAAATTAATTGCCTTAACGATAATTCTACTTAAAATTCTGGCGGCTTAGAGTAATGTAATGAGACTTGAGTGCTGTTGGGGAAGGTTAAAACCATGGAACAATTCAAAAATTTATATATTTACTCGCTACTTATGGCTTTTACAGTTGTTTTGCCATTAAACGGTGCAACGCAGAACTCCGCGCAGGCAGCCAGCAGTGTTTTCAGTTCCTATGCCGGACGATGGATCGGCGGTGGTCATATTATATTTTCAGATAATTCCCGTGAAAAACTCACTTGTCGCGTAACCTATTTTGTCAGAAATTCTGGGAGTCAGCTCGCCCAAAATATTCGTTGCAGTAGTCCGTCCGGCGTAAAGTTTGAAATTAAGAGCAGATTCAACAATAAAAACAGCAGTTTGCAGGGCAGCTGGACGGAAAGCAACCACAATCAAAATGGGAGTATTTCGGGTACGCTGCATAAATCAGGCTTTCATCTTGTAGTGAAGAGTCAAACCGGCGTCGCAAAAATGACTGTAAAAAAATCTAAAAATCGACAGAATGTGACAGTCACGGGAGATGGACAGAATATAAAAGTTGTTAGCATCACTTTGATTAAAGGTTAAATGCTGTAAAATGAAATCTGAACTTCGCGCATGCCAACGGGTTATTGAGAAATATACCCGAGGGAAAGTATGCGACTGTATCAGCAGTTTGAACTCAGGACGGCACGGATTTTTTCGAAACGATCGTCTTATCAACGACCTCAATTTCATCGGTATGACCCCATTTCCATTCCGATTTAAACTGCACGCCGAGTAGATCGCCCTGGCGCCAGACCACTCTGCACATGAGTCTGCTCTGGTCATCATCAACAACCAGCTCAAAGTCACTGCTAAGATGAGTTAATTTATGCAATTTCAACAAGGCCCCATTCGAGCTGTAATTGCGCATCGTACAATTTACTTCTGACAACCCATCATTGAAATAAATAGTACCTAATCTCGGTTTCGTCACCCTGAGATACCTTCTTCTCAGCGTCATCAAGGAACTCCTGTATCAAAATGGGCAAGTTCACGATTGCACCTGTTACTTCTCACAAAAAAAGCATATTTGATTTGGACTCAGCTGCCATCTAACATAGCTGAAATTAATAAATCACAGGATAATAACTATAGTTAATATCCATTAATTGTTCGCGATCTGGCTATTGGGTATTATTGAGCTTTTCCGCAGGATCGGAGCCAATTGTCCATCATCTGCCCGTTCAAAATCGTCATTAATTCAAACCGGTTACTGTGGATTAAGCACAAACAGCATTCCTTTTCGGACGGCAGTAAATGCGGTGAATATTCGTGAAGCGGGCGAAGATGGATTTGAAACAATATGCCTTGCAATGCATGAAACAGTTTCAGCCGGAATCTCATATGCATATTGTAGGTCGGCAACCCAGGCTGAAGCCAAACGAATTTGGATGCAGAAACCAATCAGCCAGCTGCTAAACTTTGGAATAACTGTGTATCTGGTATTGTGGGCGGGTTTCAATGCGCTTTCAACCATCCTAATCTGGGTTACGTTGGCGCTTTTTTCACGTATACTCATGGCGACCATATTCCCAAAACCGATAGGCTCAATAGCGGTGAAGACAGTGTTTTAAGAAAGACAACTGGGTAAACTTCAGGCATTTCCTGCTTGTCCCAGAACTCCAACGCAATCCAGTTGATATGATCCAAACCATCGTCTTCCTGACATCATAATTGTCTTCCTGACATCGTAATATTCAATTTTTGCAAAACTGTGCTCCGATTGTCTCACCCATGCGCCCCTAATGGGAACAAATAGAATGGTTCCAACAAATAGATATTTCTCAATATTTCATATTGTTAGGGTCATAAATCTTGGATTATGAATTATTTTCATAATCCAATAGACTTGCGTCGAAAATTGTCGACTGTTGTAACAAATTGGTTTCATAATAGCCCGGGGGCAGTGCTTCAAATTATTGATTTAGAGCCAGCCATATACCGAACCCCCATTCGTTCTTTTTAGCGCAATGGAGAGTAAAAAATGCGGAATAAATCACTTTTAATCGCTGGACCACTGGCCGTGTTCATACTGACGGTATCGGCAATCGGAGCCAGTGCAAATTGCGTAACTAAAGGCGCAAAAGCAACATCCTATTCGGAATCCTCGGCCAAATGGTTTGTGATGGAAACAATTGTCCAGCAGGTAAGCTGGGGTCTGTGGCCAGGCTGGGTCGCGACAGGCCAGCTTCCTGGCTATAAAATTAAAAAAGAAAAATATAAATGCAGCAAGGAGTCATCGTCAACAACCTGTATTGGTCAGGCAACGATTTGTAAAACGGGCTGATGATCCCTATCCGTTTTTCGAACGGTGATAACAACATCACAGACATCCTGCTCCGCGGTTGAAACATCGACAGTTATTAGTTCCAATTGAGACAGATCTTATCTGTCATTGGCTTGCGTTGGCAATTTTGTCAAATAGAGAGCAAATTCAATTATGGCTATGCTGGTCGAGGGGACGTGGTTGAATATGATAGCTCAAAATTTATGAACGGGAAATTTGTCCGGCAGAGATCCGGCCTCGGGGACTGGATCATTGCCGATGGTTCGTCAGGATTTAAAGGAGAAGCCGGGCGCTACACTCTCTATGTAACCCGTCCCTGCCCATGGGCGCACCGGCCCGAGCTATAATTTTATTCCGTCAGACAAAGCCCATGTTCTGGCCGGAATGACAAATAAACGATTTGTCCGGTTTCGAGCTGCATAAAATGATCAAGCTGAATTCCAACTTCGTGCATTCCGACTCGAACACGACACTCCAGGAAATTTCCGAGATAAACAGTATCTATTATCTCACCGGAAAATACATTTGCTGCACCTCCATTTGCAGCACCCGGTTTCTGCAGGTAAAATTGGATATCCTCGGGACGCAGGCTTAAAATAATGCGTTGACCCGGCCTGGCCCCAACTGCCCCAACAGCCTGCAGTCGCAGTGGTTCGCTGCCTTGCCCGACGGGAACTTCAATCTGGCAATTCTTGCCGTCGCGTCCGAGCAATTTACCTTCCAGCAGAGTGGCGACACCTATAAAATTCGCGACAAAACTATTTGCAGGTTCGGCATATATGGTCTGTGGATCGCCGATTTGCTGTACAACGGCTTTGTCCATGACCACGACGCGGTCACTCATGACCAAAGCCTCCGATTGATCATGGGTAACGAAAATTGATGTAATTCCCACCTCGCGCTGCAGACGTACTATTTCGATGCGCATCTGCTCTCTGAGTTTAGCGTCCAGATTAGACAATGGTTCGTCAAACAGGACAACTTTCGGCTCATAGACGATGGCGCGGGCGAGAGCCACTCTTTGTCTTTGGCCACCCGACAGCTTTGTCGCATAGCGTTTGGCCAAATGATCCAATCCAACAAGTTCAAGTGTCCGCATTGTTTTGGATCTCAATTCCGTCGCTCCAACCCGGCGAACCCGCAGCCCATATGCCACATTTTCGAATACAGTCATATGGGGCCAGACCGCATAACTCTGAAACACCATTCCGATGCTTCTCTCTTCGGGATAAAGATAGATCCCGTCTTCTGCCGAAGCTACAAGATCATCGCCAATATAAATACTGCCCGCATCCGGTCGTTCCAGTCCGGCAATGCATCGAAGGGTTGTGGTTTTCCCGCAGCCGGATGGCCCGAGCAGTGTGACGAATTCTCCCTGTTCCACGGACAGATTGAGACCCTTGACGGCGGTTTCACGGCCGAAGTGTTTGTCGAGCCCGTTAATTTGAACCATGATGGGGTATTCGCTTTTCATGGCTGCACCGCAAGAGTATGGTTTGGATCAAATCGAAGATATACTTTTTCGCCGGCTTTTAATCGCGATCTTGGATGGGCTATAACTTTCCATTCAAAATCACCCCACCTGATCCGGCAGTCCACATAGTTGCCCAGAAAAATAGCCTCAAGAACCTCTCCTTCCAGTATTGCACCATCGCCATTCTCACGTACGGCTTCGATGTTTTCCGGTCGAATCGATACAATAGCATCTCCACCCTGGTCAATTCCGGCTCCGAGCTGGCATTCGATTGCTATCTTTTGCCCACCTTCACTAATCTGAACCTTGCCATGCCCCTTGCCATCTGACTCAAGAACCCGGCAATTCAATAAATTAGCCACCCCGATAAAATTGCTGACATAACCATTTACCGGTTTGCTGTAAATTTCAACTGGTCCGCCTGTCTGCTCAATCTTACCCTTGCTCATGACAATGATATCATCGCTCATCACCAGTGCTTCCGACTGGTCATGGGTAACATAAACGGAGGTGATACCTACTTCATTTTGAATGCGCTTTAACTCTACCCGCATCTGCTCTCTGAGTTTGAGGTCAAGATTCGATAGCGGTTCATCGAACAGCAGTAAACGCGGATTCGAAACTATAGCCCGCGCAAGGGCAGCTCGTTGCTGTTGCCCCCCCGATAGCTGAGTTGCAAGTTTGTCAGCCATATCCGTCAAACCAACAAGCTCTAGCACATCGGCAACGCGATCATTAATTTCCGAAGGATGGACTTCGCGGATTTCTAGCGGATAAGCAACGTTTTTGATTACGGTCATATGAGGCCAGATCGCATAGCTCTGAAAAACCATGCCGATATCACGATTCTCAGGCGCCATGAAAATACCGCGCTCAGGTGATGTGTAGATAACATCACCCACGCGGATTTCTCCTGAATCAATGCTATGAAGTCCGGCAATACTCATCAAGGTCGTCGTTTTCCCGCAACCTGACGGACCCAGCAAAGTCAGGAAATGGCCTTTTGGAATCGAAAAGGAAATATCATCAACCGCGCGATCCTCCCCGAACCATTTGACAAGGTTCTGAACGACCAGATATTGGTCGTTATCCAACGCTGCATTCATTAGAACCGGTCTCCTACCATCATCACGCGGTCAGCGCCTCTTTTCCAGCAACGCGGCGGAAGATTAAAATACAAATAAGCAAGATCGCGGTTTGAGCAACTGACAGCGCGGAAGTGAGTGGTTCGTTCTCAAAATTCGACAGGTAATAAACTCCCACGGAGAGGGTTTCCGTTCCTGTGGTATAAAGAATGATTGAGATAGAGAGTTCACGCAGAAAAATGATAAACAGCAGGATCCAACCGGCAAAGATTCCCGGTTTCAGCAGCGGAATGGTAATTCTCCTGAGTGTCGTTAACCACGACGCGCCGGCCATGCGCGAACTTTGGTCCAGTTCCTCTGATATGGCAAGCAGTATCGAGGATACGTTTCTCTGTCCGTAAGGAAAGAACCGGGTGATATATCCCAGCAAAAGAATCCAAAGTGTCGCATAAATCGGCGTTTGGATGTAGGTTACGAGAACACCCATTGCCAGCACGATTCCTGGAAAACCAATGGGGACAACACATAGAAAATCCAGAAGGCGGGCGCCAAAACCTTTGGTGCGATGGATCATATAGGCCATGACGATAGAAAGCACCATCGCGATCGAAGCACCGCCGAAAGCAAGAATAAAACTGTTGATGATGCCGTTGGATGCCGCCGATATCGCTTCAGGACGCCAGAAGAAAAGGGTCTTTTCATAGTTAACGAAGGTCAGATCATTGGTCTGAATGTATCCTTGCCATACCGGATGCAGGCTCACCACGACCAGGCAGAAGATAGGGAGCACAACACCTATGAGTATGTACAGAACGTTGTAGCCGAATGCGACCCACTTCCAGGGGCCGAGATCCAGAATGTTCGGACGAAACCCCTTGCCCGTTACGGTTGTAAAGGAGCGCGGCGCAATATATCGCTGCTGGATATAGATCAGTACTGCTGTTATCACTCCGAGCTGCATACTCATGGCCGCTCCGAGATAATGGTTGGCGTCATCTCCAACTGCTTTTGAAAATATCTGGGTTGTGAGAGTTTCCCACCCATAAGGGGCAGAAAGCTTGAACGGTACGCCAAACTCACCGGCACTGGTTACAAATACGATAATGGCCCCGGAAAGAATACCCGGCATCACCAGCGGCAGAGTAACGGTGAGCGTTGTTCTCACAAGACCCGCCCCCGTCGTCCGCGCGCTGTCTTCAAGGGAGGGATCCATTCTGCGCAGTGAACCTACAACGAATAGATAGACAAGTGGTGCAAAAAATATCCCGGTCACCCAGATCACACCATAAATGTTGTCTACATTAAAAAGCGCCCAATCGATTCCAAATAACTCCCGGGCCCAGTTATTCAGGAGCCCGGTTTTAGGCGAAGCCAGGTTGTGCCAGGCAATGGCGCCTACGAACGGGCTCAGAAAAAACGGTATAAGATTGAACGGCTCGAGTGCTTGGCGTCCCGGGCAATTGGTGCGGGCATTTATCCAGGCAAGCGATACGCCCAAAAAAGTCGCCAGAAATGTTGACCCGGAAGATATGATCAAGGTGTTTACAAAGGCCTTTGGTATTACTTGATCGGTAAATAACAGCCGGTAATTCTCGAGACCCCATTCCGTATCAAAGCCCGAATAATCAAGCACAAGAAATGAGCTGACTAAAAGGGTCATCAGCGGTAGAATAACGGCAATTGCAACGATAAGGCTCACGGTTATAGTTAAGATGTTTTCCTGGGTAAACATCCCACGGATCAGGTTTGACGTCCGGGAACTCGGAAGGGGTTTAACCGACGCGGAAACAGTTTCGGTTGTCATAACAATTCACCTTGAATCTTAAAGCGGCAAAGGGCGTCTGAGAAATATTCCTTTTGCTGTTAGGCTGAGATCCGTAGGCAACGGATCTCAGGCCAGGATCAAAAAGGAGTAGCTTCGGCCTACCGGAACCGCTCAGACCATTCCGCTCTCACTTTCTTGTATTGTTTTGCTGCATTTACCCAGTCTTTCATACCTAGGAGTTTGTATTTTGACAGGTCGAGCAAATAAGGCTTAGCTGCATCCGGAGGCGTATAGTTCGCGCGGAATGAGTATATGGCTTCGCCCTCTACAAAAACATCAGCACCTTCTTTGGTAAGCAGAAACTCGACGAGCAACTTGGCTGCGTTCGGATGTTGTGACCCCTTCAACACTGCAATCTGATTTCCCAGCATGACCTGGCCTTCTTTATATGAGCCCATTTTCAGCACATTGGCGAGGTCTGCTTTTTTCTGCACATTCTGGTAGACGCGGCCTGAAAGATTCCACATGTCAAGGGGACGCTGACAGGAAATAACCATCTGCATCTTCGGCTCCGTCCTGAATTCGACGATGGGGTCGGTCTTTTTCAATTCATCCCATAATTTATCGACATTAAAACCGGATTCCTGGAGGGCCAAGACCGTATTGGTATAAGTAAAGCTCTTGGTAATATCGGAAGAAATGGTCTTTCCTTTGAGCGATTGTTCAACTACGTCGGCATAGGAAGTAACGTCGAAATTTTCCATACCCGGGCAGGAAACATTCCAAACCGGCTGGAATGTATATGCCAGCGGAGTCACAACGAAGGGATACTTTGAATACTGACCGGCTTTCTCTACGTTTACTTCACTGTCTTTCCAATGACTGCTATCAAGCTCAAGGAAGGCGCCCCGTTCTGCTGCGTTATCGAAAAAATTAGGGCTGTGCACCAATATGGCATCAACCGTGAATTTTCCGGCTTTGATCTCCTGGCGAACCTGCGCTACCGTCGCCCCGGTACCTTTACGCAAAGCGTTAACTTTAAAACTGTCTGGAAGGCCATAGTGCGCTTTGAATGCAGCATCGAGCCTCTGAGACGTGCGGTCACTGAATAATGGATTAATTAACGTAACCGAACCTTCTTTCTTGGCGCCTTCAATAAGCTTTTGCTCCTGCGGAGTTAAATCACCGGCAGCATAGACACTGGTTGTAAGAGCTAATATCGCGGCAGCCGAAATGGCGCCTAAAGCTCCCTTAATTACCGTACTCGGATATTTCATTCAGCAACTCCTTTTTGTTTCCTGCTCCTATTTATAAATCTGTTTCCTTATTATCGACTGGTCTTCCTGAATAAAAATTGCCATAAAGGAAGCCAATTCTACACTTTTGAAACAGTTGCTGATAGTTCTAACATATCTAAATTATTTCGTAAAAGAATAGTTTTTTCTTTGCGAGTTACTGTTAGTGATGACAATACTAGTTGGGTGTCGGTTTATCGTGTGAATGAATGGTGCACAGAATTTCAAGGTGAATATACGACTAGAACGAATTCATCGGAAATAATCAGGAATTCAAGTACGAAACTCCCATCCGGACCGAGGTCTTTTAATCTCAATCTAATAAAATTGTGGAACGAGACAGCCATGTACAATTTGAATTTAACATCTGAACAACTTGAATTTCGAGAAACGATTCAAAGCTTTGCTCAGAAGAAAGTAAAACCGGCAGCTATTCATCCCGACCGGCTGGAGCCCTTTGCCAAACCTCTCCTGGTCGACCTTCTGGATGAGGCATCACAACTTGGTATCCGTACTTTTACCCTTTCAGAAGAACTGGGTGGTGTTGGAACTGATTTGTTGACAGCCTGCATTGTCTTTGAGGAATTGGCCGCTGGCGATGTTGACATTGCCGTCACGCTGGCGCAGACGGCAGGGCTTGGGAGGTTTTTGTTCGACCGGATTGTGCCGAAACAAGTGAGCCAGAAGTTTCTTCCTCATTTTATTGAAGATGATCAGTTTCACCTGGCACTTGCTGCAAGTTGGGATGGGAATTTGAATGGTTGGAAATATCGTCGGTCAAAGCCGGGCGAACAATTGAATTTACCGGTTGCCACCAAAGAGGACGATGACTGGATTCTGAACGGAAGCATTTCCGGCGTTGTAAACGCACCCGTCGCAAAACTTATAGCCGTCGAAGCAATTACCAGCCCGAATGCTAATGGAAATGCAGGACGGAGTTTGTTTCTTATTCCACGGGGAGCACAGGGGCTTTCGGTGGAAACCCCTTTGGGATCCATAGCAGAGAAAACAACTGATGGTGAGGATGGCGTCAACTGGCAACACGGCACCGCCTCGAGCTGTAACCTGGACCATTGTAATATCCCGGAAGAGTTCCGCATCGATATCGATGACAACTACCTCTCAGCCCAATATCAACTGGAAATGTCGATGCTTACCAAATTCTCGGCAATAAATCTGGGAATTGCCACTGCGGCAATGAATCAGGCTATCGACTACGCTAAAATCCGTTATCAGGGTGGCCGTTACATCATAGAGCATCAGGCAATCGGAGAAAAAATTTCCGATATGCACATAAAACTTGAATTGGCTAGAAACCTGATATGGAAAGCAGCGTGGGCGGCGGATAACTCCAGCGCAATTGCCGAGGGAAGCCTGCCGGATCTTCCCTATCATATCATGGCACAGGTAAATACGGCCGAGGCAGTGAATGAAATCGCGCTTAAGTCTGCTGAAATATTTGGCGCCATGGGTGTCATGAGGGATATGCCATTGCAAAAATACGTCCATGACAGCTTCATGTTTCTCAATAGCGCAACCCAGGACTGTGCAACAAAACTTTTGGTGTCAGAAGCTGCCGTGGATTTTGAGAAACGTTGAGGCAGGTACCAGCAAAGTTATCAGGATGATATCAAGCAGCTGAAAAAGTCGAGGATAAATAATGGATTTTTCACTTACCGATGAACAGCAAGACTGGCAAATAAAAGCACGAAAATTTGCTGACGAAGAAATCCGACCTATATCGTTGTCGCGGGATCAGATTGAAGGGGGCTTTGAACCCTGGGATTGGGAAATTATTGAAAAAGGTTCAAAGCTTGGTTTTCGGACGCTTGCCGTACCCAAGGAATGGGGCGGTCCAGGTGCGGATTTTGTGTCTCAGGCTCTCGTCATGGCGGAACTCGCCAGGGCAGACAGCGCGATGTCCAAGGCATTCAGTCAGAACTGGAAATGGAGTCATCAAATTGCCCATTCCTGTACCGACGATCAGAAACGGCGTTTTTTGGAACCCTTTCTCGCAGACCATCGCTATGTCATGGGACGCGGCATAACGGAACCAAATTCAGGATCCGATAATCGCCTGCCGCCGCAGAACGATAAAAAAGCAGGTTACCGTCTTCGGGCGGTGCGGGACGGCGACTACTGGATTCTTAATGGAGAGAAGGTTTTTATTGCGAATGGAAGCGTTGGATCGCTATTCTTTATCGATGCAAGAACCGACCCGGATGTGAATATCAGACAGGGAGGCACTTTGTTTCTCGTTCCTAGAGATACACCCGGTTTTCGCATCGGAAAGATATTCAATAAACGCGGCTGGCGCTTTTACCAGAACGCTGAACTGATATTCGAAGATGCCAGAGTCCCTCATGAAAATGTTGTCGGACCTGTTGGAATTGGCGCCTCAAAAGCAGGAGGGGGCGATGGCGGTGATCTGTTTGGCGATCTTGAACTTGCAGCAAATGCGCTCGGCGTATGTGATGATGCAGTTCAAATGTCGATGGCATATTCCAGAAACCAGACAAAAACTGGAAAACTTTTGTATGACCATCAGATAATTAAACTGAAATTAAACGAAATGCATATGCTCACTGAAGCCCTCCGCTCGTTTGTACTGCGAGTTGCATGGCAGCATGATCAGGGGACACATTCGGCAAATGCGGGACTTGCCATGAATTATTCTTCAGACGTAATACAGAGAGTAACGCGTCTAAATATGGAAATTCACGGAGTTCAGGGGTGTATTATGAACGCTCGTGTCGACAAGCTGGTGCGGGACGCCATGATCTGGACCCATCTTGCAGGAGATACGGTGCAGCGGCTGAAGGTTGTTAATCGTCTGTAGATAGTCTAACGGGAAGGCAAACAGAGATATCGTAACAATGAAGTGACTTGGAGCACGGTCTCAAATCCGGTCTGGTTCGCAATGCAGGCCGATCGCGATTGGAGACAGGTCGATATTATCCTGTCTATGGTCCCCTGGGTGAGGTTAATAAACCCAAAACTGAGCATTTTTTTTGCCGCCTGTCAGAATTAACGGCACCAACTTATAATCAGGAATCAGGCAGAATTAAACCAACAACAGAAACATTGGAAATGGCAGAAACAACAGAATTGAAAATCGGCGTTTTACTTGGAGATGACATTGGTCTTGAGGTTGTTCCCGTGTGTGTGAGCATTATGAAAGCAGCCGCCGGTCGGGTTGGCCTGGAGATTGAATGGGTGCCGCTGCCCATAGGCCGCAAGGCGCATGAAGAATATGGAAATACCTTGCCTGAGGTTACCAAACAGGGGCTGACCAGCGTGCAAGGCTGGATATTAGGGCCGATAGGTCACGCAGCCTATCCCAAAGACCAACCTGGATGGGGAGGCATGCTACCGCTCAGGAAAATGTTTGATCTATTTGCCAGTATAAAACCCGTGCTGTCCTACCCAAATATTGCTTCCATTCATGAGGATGTTGACATCGTTTTCATCAGAGAAGTGACCGAAGGACTGCAGTCTTACGACGTGGCAACCGTCGGTACCGGTGAGTTCCGTCCCAACGATGAAATATCCATTGGCACAAGAGTCGTTACGCGTAAGGGCGCTCGCCGGGTCGCCAGAGAGGCATTCGAAATTGCCAGAACCCGGCCGAAACGGCGGGTCACCGCTGTGCACAAGGCCGCGGTTTATCGCCTGGTTTGCGGTATGTTCGCTGAAGAATGCAGAAAAGTATCGAAAGATTATCCGGATGTGGACTATGATGAAATGCACATTGATACAATTGCTGCCAAGCTGGTTATGGCTCCCCAATCATACGATGTTATCGTCACAACTAATCAATTTGGGGATATTCTAACCGATCTCGGTGCCGGACTGGTCGGGGGGCTTGGGCTGGCTCCTGGACTGTGTGTCGGTGAAACACAAGCTATGGCACAGGCAACGCATGGTTCAGCTCCGGATATTGCCGGACAAAATATAGCGAACCCCTACGCCCTCATTATATCAGGCACGATGCTTCTGGAATGGCTTGGACGCAAGTATCATGTTCCACATGCTGTCGAGGCTTCCAAATTGATTCGCGACTCCGTCTCGCAGGTCATTTCTTACGCAAAATTTCTAACTCCCGATATTGGCGGAACAGCCGGAACCAGGGAAATGGGGCAAGCAATCATTGATGTAATTTCGAATAGATGAATTCGTTAGTTGCTTTAATTCTGTGCTGTAGAAAGCCTTTTCAATCCATCGTTTGTTTGATAACAGAGCATTCGGAAAGTCGAAAGTCTGAGTTAAAAGGCCGGATCAAACCTATCCTAGACCGTTCAATTTGCACAGGAAGTGCCAATAAACTTTGGAAAATACTGTTAATAAATCAATCTGCTTATCCATTTCCATGCAAATGTGTTACTGTCGGACAAAGGTGAGACTGTGTTCCGCGTTACTCAACCTCGACCACTAGGGAGTGACGTTCAGGTCCTCCCGAACGATCGGACGATGATTGTACGGAGGAACAAATGGACGTCCTAAAAAATTGGAAACCAACAATAAATTGGGGCAGATTTGAGCAAGGTGATGTGTCTGAGAAAGTCTGGAATATATTCCAGACAATCGTTCAGCTTTGTCATGCGCACGCCTACTGGAAAGAGAAGGCAATTCAAGCTCGCCGTACCGTATTGCCCCGTGCAGAAGAATTGGAGAATGAATTTCAACGCCGCAAATTGAAAAGAGACAGAAAAAGTGAGATTTCCCGCCGCGAAGCCCTGATGTATAGGGCTGCCCATCAGGCCACTGAAAAACTTTTGGAATTGTCTGAAATTGTAAATGGTGACGAATCATCGTCTGATATGAGACTCTTTCGCGCCTTGAGCTTGGCGGTACGGCCGGTTCCCACATACGAGAATGCCAGATGTGAGGCTATTGCATTTGAAAACTTCAATTCACAGGAACAGCTCAAAGGTAGTGTAGAAGCGATTGCCAAGCGCTGGCTTCGCCACGCAAACATCGATGATAACAGCGATCCAGAGTCGGTTGCGCGGAAATCATAACCGAG
Organism: uncultured Hyphomicrobiaceae bacterium; assembly: GCA_964461525.1. Classification (GTDB taxonomy): domain Bacteria; phylum Pseudomonadota; class Alphaproteobacteria; order Rhizobiales; family CAYWUX01; genus CAYWUX01. The sequence continues at coordinate 225,233 of CAYWUX010000001.1, forward strand.
TTTTCCAATTCCCTTGCAAACATAGGTGGAAATTCCTGCTCAAAAGTACATCAGGGTGTTGATATTCTGTGAAATTGATGGCTTATGTGGTGTTGTGTTATCGATACTTTGGCAACTTAGGAACTTTACGGAATAGACTTTTTTCGGATAAAATTCCGTTATTCGGAGTAGGCCATGGCTGAACCCAAAAAAAAATCGTTTCGAAAACCAAAACAACAGTCCAACGATATGAAGAATCGTCTGGCAACATTGATCATCAAATAACTATCCGTCAGAACATCAAAAGAAAGGTGGCAACGATGCTTAAAGAAAATAAAGCAGCACGCAAAATGACGGCTGTGAGCGAGCCATATACTAAATCTCAACTCCTGTCGACAATTGCTGAGAATACTGGGCTGGACAAAAAATCTGTTTCAGCTGTAATCGATGAAATGAGCGCAATTATTGAGTGCCATTTAAAGAAGCGAGGCGCAGGCGAATTCACGATGCCAGGCCTGTTGAAAATTAAAACAATAAAAAAACCCGCCACCAAAGCCCGTAAAGGAATTAATCCGTTTACCGGCGAAGAAATGATGTTCAAAGCAAAACCTGCAAAAACAGTCGTAAAGGTGCAGCCGCTAAAGGCACTGAAAGATATGGCCAATTAAGTCTTTCAGAGTCCTAATTGAGACCGAAGCCCGGAATCGGCATAGATCCCGGGCTTTTTTGCGGATATTTCTCAATCTCCCTGATTGCGCTTGCCGGAAATTTTCTTTGTTCAATATAGACTGAATAAATCAGCCGCACACCTCACAAAGGTTATTTTTTAATTTCCAAAAAAATTTGATAAACTGATTTGGAGAAAAATTTTGCTAGAAATTAAATATCTTATGAGCCCACATGGCCCAGCACCAGTTGGCCCTTTTTCACATGCGGTTCGGGCCGGAGATTTCCTCTTTGTTACCGGGCAAATGCCGACGTCTGGGCTGGACTCGAAAACGATTGTCGATGGAGGTATTGAAGCTCAGACCCGACAAGTCATGGAAAACTTGTCTTTGGTTCTCAAAGGTTTCGACAACTCTCTGGATCGAACAATATTCGCTCGAGTCTATTTAGTGAATTTCGAACACTATGAGATCGTGAATTCGATTTATGAAAGCTACTTTGACCCGCTTAAACTTCCTGCCCGGACCTGCATCGGTGTTACGGCTCTCGCAACAGGTGCTTTGGTTGAGATTGATCTGATTGTCGCCTGTTGAAATCTCTGATTGCGGGATTAACCAACGGACCACAGTCCTGCATACACCCATCGGCAGAGACTAATCCAAATAATGTAATGGACTCCATGACATTTTTTGGGTGAACGACAGTTCAAACCTATTAAATTTGCCGCGGTTAAAACACGGATGCGGAGGGCTGGAGTTTGTTTTAATGGGCCAGAATCTGGCTTAAAAAGAGTTTTGTGCGATCATTTTTGGGGTTATCAAAAAAATCGTGAGGCTCATTCTGTTCAACGATTTCACCTCCGTCCATGAAAACAACCCGGTTGGCAACCTGTTTGGCGAACCCCATTTCATGGGTGACACATAACATCGTCATGCCACTTTCCGCGAGATCGATCATTACATCCAACACCTCGGAAATCATTTCGGGGTCAAGGGCTGATGTCGGCTCATCGAATAACATAATCTTAGGATTCATGCACAGGGAGCGGGCTATTGCCACACGTTGCTGCTGCCCGCCCGACAATTGTCCCGGATATTTTGAGGCCTGTTCAGGAATTTTAACGCGGGTAAGAAATTTCATGGCAATCTCCTCAGCCTCACGTTTGGGCATACTTCGGACCCAGATCGGTGCAACAGTACAGTTTTCGAGCACGGTCAGGTGAGGAAACAAGTTGAAATGCTGAAAAACCATTCCAACTTCCCGGCGTATTTCATCTATATTTTTTATATCGTCATTCAATTCAATACCATCAACGACAATGGAACCTTCCTGATGCACTTCGAGACGGTTAATGCAGCGGATCATTGTGGATTTTCCGGACCCCGAAGGTCCGCAGATTACGATCCTCTCACCCCGCTTCACTTCCATGTTGATGTCTTTCAAGACATGAAAGTTTCCGTACCACTTGTTAAGGTCATGAATCTGAATAACAGATTCACTCGATTGAGGGTTAAGCTGAATACTCGTGCTATCTGTATCCGTCATAATTATTTCCTTAGTTCCTGTGCCCTGTATCTAACTTCTTTTCAAGCCCACGGCTATAGAGCGACATTCCGTAACAAAATATCCAGAATATAAAGGCTGCAAATATGTATCCTTCAATATCATACCCTTTCCATTCCAGGGATCGGGCGGAAGATTCAGCCATGCTCAGAAGATCCAAAAGTCCTATGATAGATACAAGAGATGTATCTTTGAAAAGCGAAATTAATGTATTCACAATACCGGGAATCGAAATCTTAAGAGCCTGAGGCAGTATGACGAATATTATCTTTTTCCAGTATCCCAGGCCCAACGCATCCGCCGCTTCATATTGCCCCTTGGGAATAGCCTGCAACCCACCACGGATGGCTTCTGCCGTATAGGCGGACTGGAACATGGCAATTCCGATCATGGCCCGCACAACCTTATCAAAATCAACTTCGGACGGAAAAAACAATGGCAGCATCACAGATGCCATGAAAAGTATTGTGATCAAGGGTGTTCCGCGCCAGAACTCAATGTAAACAATTGAAATTGTTCGTATTACGGGGAGTTCGGAGCGACGCCCGAGAGCCAGTAAGGTTCCAATAGGCAGTGCCACCACAATCCCGACGCTGGCCAGAATGAACGTCAGCATAAATCCTCCCCATTGGGAGGTCTCAGCGACCGGCAATCCCAACCACCCTCCATGTATAAGTGCGAATGCAATGAAAGGATACACGATAAGGATAAATGCACCTATGTAATTTTTGTAGGGTACAATTTTGATAAACAATGATCCAATCAGAGCCGCAAGTAGCGCGAAAGCCAAAATCGGCCGCCATATCTGGTCGGGATTTGAACCATAAAATAGACCGAAAATAATCTGGACAAACCGAACTTTAATAAACGTCCAGCAGGCGCCACTTCTGTTCGCGACACAGACTGATTTATCCTCACCTGCAAAATTTGCGTTCAATATTGCCCATTCGACAAACGGTGGAACAATAAGATAAAGCAGGTATAGACAGATCAGCGTCAATGCCGCGTTTGACGTGCTGCTGAAGAAATTCTCTTTAACCCACGCGAAGACTCCGGTCTGAGATATTGGAGGAGCACGATCCGGTTTTGGTATGAATTCAGTCGTGGTCATATTTTAGCGCTCCACAAGTTGAACGCGTTTATTATAATAATTCAGAAACGCCGAAGTGAACAGACTCAGTGACTCATAGACGGCAATGGTCATCGCAATAATAATCAAAGCCTGCCCCGTCTGGTTCAGTGCAATTCCCGCCCAAATACTTACCAGCTCTTCATAGCCAACGGCGACGGCAAGTGACGAATTCTTTGTCAGGTTCAAATACTGACTGATAGTCGGAGGTATGATCACCCGCATGGCTTGAGGGATGATAATTAGCCGAAGCATTTTAGTTCGATGAAGACCAAGGGCCTGAGACGCTTCGGTCTGCCCGTTCGGCACTGCGATAATTCCCCCACGCACATTCTCCGCGATGAACGTTGATGTGTATGTCGAGAGCGCAAACCAAAGAGAAAATAGTGGCAGTGGAAATTCCATGCCTCCACTTAAATTGAATCGTGTCAGCTTGGGTAACTCCAGTGATATGGGCATGCCTGTTACAATCAGGCCCAGAATTAGCAATACCAGGACACCCAGAAGACCAAGCGAAATGGCCGGAAAAGACTTGCCGGTTTCATCGTGTCTACGACGGGCCCAGCGGTACAGCCAGACGGTCCCAATTATACCTGCTATCACCAACGCACAAACGACCGCAAATCCGGTATTATTTTCGATAACAGGTTTCGGAATATACAGACCACGGCTGTTCAAGAAGGCGCTATTGACAAAAGTCAGGCTTTGACGGGGGCCCGGCAGCAGAGGTAGGAATATGGCAAAATTCCAGAACATGATCTGGAGAAGCAGCGGTATATTGCGCAGTGTCTCAATATAAACCAGTGCTATCCTTGAAACCAGGTAGTTGGGCGACAAGCGCATTATTCCAATGAAAAATCCCAGAAATGTGGCGGCAATAATCCCGAATACACTGACAATTATCGTATTTTGAATTCCAATCAGAAAGACATCCCAGTAGGTGCTGATGCCAAGTTTGAAATCAAAGATTGGCGAAAATCCAATATTGAATGGGGCGACATCCTCCAGAAATCCAAATCCTGTCTGAATGCCTCTTTCGCGAAGATTTGTTACAGTGTTGGAAAAAATGGTCATAAGCGACCAGATAACCAACACTGCTACAACAATCTGAAACACGATGCCACGAACTCGCGGGTCGCGATGTAATGGAATTCGGGACTTTTCAGCCAACTGATTTACCTGTTAAACGCAAATATTAGCTAACGGACAAAATGGCCAGAATTGCAAATTATTCCGGCCACCTTTCTATTTCTACCGGATCGGCGGCGCGTAGAGAATACCACCACGCGTCCATAGATCATTTACACTGCCAGCTCGAGCCAGGCCAAGAGGTTCAACATTTCTGGCATATATTTCACCATAGTTGCCGACCTGTTTAATTGCCTGATAGGCCCAGTCGGCATTTAGACCGAGGTCTTTACCCATTGATCCTTCTGTTCCGATAATCCGTTTAATTCCCGGGTTGGTGCTCGATTTCATTGAATCAATATTCTTCGAAGAAAGGCCCAACTCTTCCGCATTGATCAGAGCGAACAGGGTCCAGCGAACGATGTTCGCCCATTGATCATCACCCTGACGAACGGCAGGACCTAAGGGTTCTTTCGAAATTGTTTCCGGAAGAATTACAGCACCGTCAGGATCTTTGAGCTCGGTACGAATTGCGGCAAGCTGCGATTTATCGGAAGTCAACACATCACAGGCCCCACCGTCGAACCCTTCCCGCGTTTGCGTAGAGGTTTCATAGCCAACCGGTTTGAAATTCATGTTGTTTGAACGGAAATAATCGGCAAGATTCAGTTCTGTCGTCGTTCCCGCCTGTACACAAACGGCAGCGCCATCGAGTTCCTTGGCGCTTTTGACCCCCAGGTCTTTCTTGACCATGAACCCCTGGCCGTCAATGTAATTGTAATAAGTAAAATTTATACCCAGGGCCGTGTCCCGATGAAGAGTATGCGTCGTATTTCTCGACAGCACATCAATTTCGCCGGAAGCAAGAGCCGTAAAGCGTTCCTTGGCGGTGAGTGGTGTAAACTTGACTTTACTTCGATCTCCAAGAACGGCCGCAGCCAAGGCATAACAGACGTCAGCATCAATGCCTTTCATCTGCCCCTTATCATCGGGTGCAGAAAATCCCGGCACCCCGGGTGATACGCCGCAGGCAATCTCGCCTTTGGACTTAACGTTATCAAGGGTTGCAGACCAGGCGCCGACCGCGGTCAAGCTAAATGCGATACCTGCTATCGCAAGTGTTTTAAATTGCTTCATATCATTCTCCCTTCCAACCTTCTAATTTTAAACAATGATCGCCGAATGATTAACTCCATTAAACGGATAAGATTTTCCGGCCGTTTTTTCCAATTACTCCTCCAACAGGGTGACATTTACTAACGTACCCAGCTTTGACAGAGTTTGGCAATACCGCATTGGACGACACGCCTCAATAATTAGAAGAATTTTTTGATTTAAATTAATGATTTATTTATGTTTGAATATTAGCAACGTTGTCTGCTCGATGATCCAGGCGCTGCCTGACCACAAACAGAATTCCGAAAAATCTAAAAAATCTGGTTGCCAGTTGTTCGAAAAGTTTCTTCATCACTGTAGTTATGGAGGCCTGCCAAAATTATTGCCTGACTTATGTTCCAGACAACAATTCCCAAATTTAAAAAAGTTTAAATTATCAATATTTTGGAAATCCAATATTCGTTTTCTTGCAAATTTCTCAGTAAAATACACGTCATTTTGACAAAATAATTAAACCATGGACTGTTCGGAAAATGATTTCAGTCCCATGGCGGAATTGAATAAGTGGCCGTGGCATGGGCAAAAAGCAGGTCAGACTTTTCATCTCTTATGGCAATCGCAGCTGTTGCCAGCCGCTTGCCCAATTTTAATATCTGACAATGACCGACAAGCGGCAAAGGCGGGGGCTTGCGCAAAAAGCTCATATTGATGTTTGTCGTAACCGCCAGGCCTACGGGTCCGATACGGGACAGAATCCCGACATAGGCCGACAAATCAGCTAAGGTAAAGATCGTTGGGCCGGACACGGTCCCTCCCGGTCGGATATCGTACTTTCCGGGTATCATTTTCAATGCCAAATTGCCCTCGGTCGTATCACAAACAAAAAATTCTCGTCCGCCCCAAAAGACTTGCGGAAATTCTGAATGCAGAAATGACATCAGTTCTGACGCCGTCATAAATTCCGATGTGCCGGAAACTTCTCTAATCAATTTTATTTCTTTCCTAGTATTTAATCTGAACAATACCTTAAACGCTTTCTTACGGGATTTTCAATCTTGCGACATTCCTCCAAGTCATCTGAAAATTCTCCCGCCATTGCGGTCGCTTTGGGCGGCATGTTCGCTTTGGCTGCCGGTTTGGGTATTGGCCGGTTTGTCTATACGCCTATACTTCCATTTATGGAGTCCGGACTGTCATTGTCAAAAACTGACTCCGGCATCGTTGCTTCCATGAACTTTGCAGGTTATCTGCTTGGCGCCTGGACCGCTGCCCGACAGAATTCCACGCACAGCCGCAGATTTTGGCTGATGTGTTCTTTGGTGGTGAGCAGTTCAACGACGGCAGCCATGGCCTTCACTTCATCAGTAGCCATTTTTATAACTTTGCGATTTGTCGGAGGAGGCGCAAGCGCCTATATGCTGGTCTTAGGGTCGGCCCTTGTTCTGGACTCCTTGGCACAACAAAAAAGCTTGCTCTAACTGCAATTCACTTTGCCGGGGTAATTGAGTTAGCTGACCAAAGGTTCAAGAGACTCCAATATCTGGTCCGCTGCCATGTCCGGGAATTCATCCGGCTGACTATAGCGATTGATCCAGGCTGTGTGAAACCCAAACGACTTTGCGCCGGCAATATCCCAGCGGTTTGAAGACTGAAAAGAAATGTCAGCAGCTTCGACGCCTAACCTGTCAACTGCGAGTTCATAAACTTGGGGTGCCGGCTTGTAAATTCCAGTTTCTTCGATGGAAATACATGTATCCAGCAAATCAGCAATTCCTGATGACTGGACAGCGGCCTCTATCATTCTGGGTGTCCCGTTGGATAATATGGCCGTTTGAGCGCCGCGACTTTTAAGTCCAGACAATACATCCCTGACTTCAGGATAGGCATCCAGCTCCATATAGGCATCAAGCAGTTTTTGACGCGTACTATCTTCAATTCCTCCAACAATGGCGATCGCGAAATCAAGAGCCGAAGCCGTTACTGACTCGAAATTCTGATGACGCCCCGTCAATGCCCGTATCCATGTATACTGAAGTTGCTTGTCTCTCCAAATCTGCGACAGACGATCGGAATCCGGTCCAATTTCCTCACTTAAACGCAGGGCCGCTGAATGAACATCAAACAACGTTCCATAAGCATCGAAAACATACGCCTTTTGACGCGACATATCATTCTCCTAAGCAAATTCCGAACTGTGCTTTAATCCGGATTTTTCAACAACGTCCTGGCAACTATAAGACGCATGATCTCATTAGTGCCCTCAACGATCTGATGAACGCGGAGGTCTCTGACAATCTTTTCAAGGCCAAAATCCTGGAGATAGCCATAACCGCCATGTAACTGCAGCGCCTCATTCGAAACTTTGAAACATATGTCGGTTATAAAGCGCTTGGCCATTGCGCAATATTTGGTGGCCTCCTGTGATCCTTGATCAAGCTCCCAGGCAGCCTTCCATAGAAAGATGCGCGCAACCTGCAATTCGGTTTCCATATCTGCGAGGCGAAACTGAAGAGCCTGAAATTCATCCAGTCTTTTGCCAAATGCCGTCCGCTCATGCAAATAGTTCAGACTCCGTTCCAGCGCAAACTGAGCGGCACCCAGAGAACAGGCCGAAATGTTGAGCCGACCGCCATCCAGTCCTTTCATTGCTATTTTGAAACCGTCCCCAATTCTTCCTATGACATTCGACCTGGGTACAGCTACGTCATCGAATTGCACCATAGCCGTCGGCTGGGTCCTCCACCCCATCTTTTTTTCAAGTTTACCAAATGACAGTCCGGGGGTGTCCTTGGGCACGAGAATACACGAGATCCCGTCCGCTCCCGGCCCGCCGGTTCTCGCCATAACGAAGTAAAGATCAGAAACAGTTGCACCGGAAATAAATGATTTTGTTCCATTCAGTCGGAGATTTTCTCCGTCTTCCCGGGCCGTCGTTGCAAGAGCGACTGCATCCGAACCGGCACCGGGTTCGGTTAGACAATAACTTGAAAGATAATCCATTGAGCATAGCCCCGGTCCCCATCGATTTCGTAATTCCACTGATCCAAATCTATCGATTATCCAGGCGCACATATTGTGAATGGACAAATATGCCGCGGTCGACGGGCACCCCCGGGCAAGCGCCTCAAACACAAGCGCTGCATCAATTCGTCCTAATCCGGACCCATGGATATCGTTACTTACATAAATACCACCCATCCCCAAAGCTGCGGCTTCTCTCAGTGTTTCCACCGGAAATGTTTCAGAGGAATCCCACTTCAGGGCGTGGGGCTCCATCATTTCAGCCGCAAACTCGCGAGCCATTTGATAAATGGCATTTTGCTCTTCGGTAAGTTTAAAATTCATAGACAAACCCAGGATTGACCAAATGTGAACAGTGTCCAGACTGGCTCGGGAATCGCGTCTTTACAAGCGAAACCGGTGCTCAACCAAATTGCTCTGTCTATAATAAACTTCTGCTCGGAACCTCACGTCATGAACCAAGCCACTGTAAACAAATGGCAGGGCGTTTCATAGGTGAAATTTTTCGAGGACTCGAGGAATGGGCCTGTTTTGAACGGGTTTGAAAGGGCAACAAAGGTCATATTCCGGATTAGATTCCACTGGAACATTGCTTTTCGAAAAATAATTCTCCAGAGTTTGTAATCGCCGGCTTCAAGCAACCTAGACTAATTGTGAATTGCGACTTTGGGATATCATGGATTTGATTTGAAACAGGACGAAAAAAAACGCGATTGGCCAGAAAGGCTGATCGCGATTTAAAAATACTATGTCGGAAAAATATTTGTTATGTAATGCTGGCGACCTGAGAAAACCAACTGCCGTGGTTTGAAGTATTTCAGCAAGATTGGAGCCACTTTCATTGAACAACAATTCGGCATCTATGAATAATAAGCAGGATACCTTTCCCAAATACCTGCTTCGCAATGCTCGGATTTTTGCAAACCGGCCTGCGTTTCGGGAAAAGGATCTGGGTATCTGGCAGACATGGACGTGGAAGGACGTGTTGAATGAAGTGATGTATCTGGCGCTTGGGCTACAAAAACTCGGTCTCAAGCGAGGCGACAGTATATCCGTTATAGGTGACAACAGACCCAGCTTATACTGGACCTTTATGGCCGCTCAAAGTTTGGGAGCCCTTCCCGTACCTGCTTACCAGGATTCAGTTGCCGAAGAACTCGCTTTTGTCCTTAAGGATGCCAACATCAAATTCGTTATGGCAGAGAACCAGGAGCAGGTTGACAAAATACTGCAACTGGTAAATCAGATCTCTTCTATCGAGACCATCATTTATGACAATCCCCGCGGTCTGAGAAATTATGATCGTGACGATACATCCCAAGATACCGACAGATCCCTCGCGGACAAAATAAATGGCCAAGTCTTAGATGGTAATATTCAACGAATACTGAGTTTCAAACGCCTACAGGAGATTGGGCGGGAGGTACTGACTGGCAATGTCATGGCCAAAGACCAGTGGCTGGAGAAAATTGAGGCCGGCAAAGGTAGTGACCGAAGCGTCTTGCTTTACACTTCCGGCACAACCGGCAAATCAAAGGGTGTCATTCTCACCGCTAAAGGCTGCATCGACGCAGCGAAGGACACAGTCAGGTTCGACAAGTTGACGGAAAACGATGTAGCCCTGGCCTATTTGCCTTTGGCCTGGGTCGGCGATCACTATTTGAACTATGCTCAGGGGATGGTTGCCGGTTTCTGCCTCGCCTGTCCGGAGAGTCCGGAAACAGTACAGGAAAATCTGCGCGAAATCGGTCCGACATTCTATTTTGCTCCTCCTCGCGTGTTCGAAGTCCTGCTCACACAAGTGATGATTCGAATGGAAGATGCAGGTATGTTCAAGCGATGGCTGTTTAAATACTTTATGGAAATCGCCAAGAAATATGGCGAAGCTATTTTAGATAAACAATCCGTGCCGTTCTACGGCCGAATTCTTTATGCCCTTGGTGGACTTTTTATTTATGGTCCTTTGAAAAACCGCCTGGGTTTATCGAATATTCGCGTTGCCTATACCGCCGGAGAAGCCATTGGTCCTGACCTTTTTTCATTTTACAGGTCTTTAGGGCTAAATCTCAAACAATTATACGGCCAGACTGAGGCGTTCCTTTACGTAACGTGCCAGAAAGATGGTGACATTAAAGCCGATACGGTCGGACCACCTGCCCCGAATGTGGAAATTCGACTGGCGGATAATGGTGAGGTTCAGTTCAAATCTCCTGGTATGTTTGCAGGCTATCTCAACGACCCGGAAAAAACAGCGGAAACGATGACGGAGGATGGTTTCATAAAAACTGGAGATGCTGGCTTCTTCGACGAGAGCGGTCATCTGAAAATCATTGACCGGGCAAAAGATGTCGGGAAACTGAAAAATGGCATTCTTTTTCCGCCCAAATATATCGAGAATAAACTGAAGTTTTTCCCGAATATCAAGGAAGCCGTGGCTTTTGGCGACAATCGCGACTTCTGTACCGCCTTTATAAATATCGATCTGATCGCTGTCGGCAATTGGGCGGAAAAAAATAATATATCCTATGCAAGTTATCAGGAACTCGCCGCCAACGCCCTGGTATACGAAATAATCGAACGGCACGTGGATGAAGTTAACCGCAGTCTCGCAGATGAACCCCGTGTCGCCGGCGCTCAGATCAGGCGGTTTCTCATTCTCCACAAGGAGCTTGATGCCGATGACGGCGAATTAACCCGTACTCAAAAGGTGCGGCGGGGATTTATTTTAGAGCGCTATCAGGCCCTGGTAAATGCCTTGTATGATGGATCAGATTATTGTCACATCGTTACCGAAGTCACTTTCGAGGATGGCCGAAAAGGTGCAATCGAAGGCGATGTGAAGATTATGGATATGAAGATTTACGAATCAGAGGATCACAGGGTAGCAGCGGAATGAATGCACGATCCAATTTACAAACCAGTCTATCCGGGGATTGGCCCACAGATATTGGACGGAGGGCAAATGGGCGGGAACCTGACATGCGGCAGAACTCAGATGAAACCGTACTTAGTGTGGAGAATGTTTCACTCTCTTTCGGGGGTGTCAGAGCCATAATCGACGTTAGTTTCCACATCCGCAAAGGAGAGATAAGGGCTATCATAGGGCCAAACGGCGCCGGGAAAACTTCAATGCTCAATGTCATAAACGGATTTTACCAGCCTCAGGAGGGAACGATTACTTATAAGGGGCAGACAAGAAAACACATGCGTCCCCATATTGCTGCCAAACAGGGGATTGCCCGTACATTTCAGAATGTCGCATTGTTTAAAGGGATGACAACGCTCGACAATATCATGACAGGCCGAACACTGAAAATGCATGTTGGGCTGTATTGGCACTTGCTTTATCTCGGCCCTGCAAAATCAGAAGAGCTTGAACATCGCCTCAGGGTGGAACAAATTATTGATTTTCTCGAAATCGAACATATTCGAAAAATTCCGGTGGGAAAGCTTCCCTATGGTTTGCAAAAACGTGTCGAACTGGGTCGTGCACTCGCCATGGAACCGGAGCTTTTGCTTCTAGATGAACCAATGGCCGGTATGAATTTGGAAGAAAAGGAAGACATGTCCCGTTTTATTATCGACGTCAATAATCAGTTTGGAACAACAATTGCGTTGATTGAACATGATATGGGTGTCGTCATGGATCTGTCCGACCGAGTGGCAGTCCTTGATCATGGAGAACTTATTGCTGACGGTTCCCCGGATAACGTCCAGTCAGACCCGACTGTTATCAGCGCCTATCTCGGAGTTTCCGGTGAGTGATGTTTCTTTGCAGTTATTCAAGACTGTGAGAATGTAAAGCCATGTTATTTTTCATCGAAGTCACCATTTCAGGATTGATGGCGGGAGTTATGTATTCCCTTGTCGCCCTCGGTTTTGTCCTGATCTACAAGGCATCCGGCGTCTTTAACTTTGCTCAGGGGGTCATGGCGCTGTTTGCAGGTCTGACGCTCGTGGGCCTGCTTCAGGGTACTGTTCCGTTTACACATCTGAACAATCCCGATCATGCCTTTCCTCCATGGCTGGCCATCTTAACCACTATAATTATCATGATTGGTCTGGCGTTTCTGATAGAGCGTCTGATGCTGCGCTATCTTGTCAATCAGGAACAGATTATTCTCTTTATGGCGACACTGGGTCTCGCCTATGTACTGGAGGGGACAGGCGATATCATGTGGGGATCCGATGTGAAGGTATTTGATATCGGTCTTCCCCAGGGCGCCAGTGACTGGATGTTGGATCAGTTTGGGTTATATGTTGAAAAAATAGAAGTCGCAGCCGCTGTAACCGCAGCGATACTGGTGGCATCCCTTGCCATATTTTTCCAGAAAACACGTATCGGGCGGGCCCTGCGGGCGGTTGCTGATGATCATCAGGCCGCTTTGTCGGTTGGAATCTCGCTCAGGTCAATCTGGATTATTGTGTGGTCGGTCGCCGGAATTGTGGCATTAGTTGCCGGTGTTATGTGGGGCGCCAAGTCGGGCATACAGTTTTCGCTGTCATTGATAGCCCTGAAGGCGCTGCCAGTGCTCATTCTGGGAGGGTTTACTTCGATACCTGGCGCAATCGTCGGCGGCCTTATTATCGGCGTTGGGGAAAAATATGCTGAAATTTATATTGGTCCTCTGGTTGGCAGCGCCATCGAAAACTGGTTTGCCTATATGCTGGCACTGGTCTTCCTGCTTTTCAGGCCACAGGGATTGTTTGGTGAGAAAATTATTGAACGGGTTTAGGGAAGTGTTCCATGTTTTATCGTGAGGCAGGTGAATTCAAGGTTTCTTACCAGGACGATCAGGCAATATTTCCGATTCCACAGGATCGATGGTTTGTCCTGACGCTGGTAGCTTTCTGTTATCTGGTGATCCCATTTCTGTTGAATGATTTCTGGACCAAGGCCATTTTGCTGCCGTTTCTCGTCTACAGTCTTGCTGCTATCGGATTGAATATTCTGACGGGATATTGCGGTCAGGTATCTCTTGGTACGGGCGCTTTTCTGGCAGTTGGAGCCTATGCTTCTTATAAACTGATGACGTCATTTCCGGAGCTTAACATCATTCTGGTGTTTATGCTCTCCGGAATTATCACAGCAATTGTTGGCATATTTTTTGGCCTCCCCAGCCTTCGCATCAAGGGCTTCTACCTTGCTGTGGCCACGCTGGCAGCACAGTTTTTCATAATTTGGCTGTTTTACCGGGTCCCCTGGTTTTTCAATTATAATGCTTCAGGTCAGATCAGTGTGCCTCCCCGGTATTTGTTTGGCTATCAGCTCACTGGCCCTGCAGCTCCGGTAGAGATGAAATATCTGGTAACACTTACGATCGTCGTGGTGCTGGCCCTGGTCGCAAAGAATCTGACGCGCGGACGTGTTGGCCGGGCGTGGATGGCCATACGCGATATGGATATTGCCGCCGAATTGATTGGAATTCGACCCTTGATTACCAAGCTCACCGCGTTTGGGATATCCTCGTTCTATATTGGCGTGGCGGGATCCCTGATGTTCGCCATATACCTCGGAGCGGCGGAGTCGGGTGAAACATTCGGTATCCAGCAATCTTTTGACATTTTGTTTATGATTATCATTGGCGGACTGGGAACTATTCTCGGATCATTTCTGGGAGCTGCATTTCTGGTACTGCTTCCCATCGGTTTGGAAATGATGCTCGTGGACGGGCTGAATATGTCAACGACTTTTGCCGAACACGTCAAATTTGTACTGCTGGGCTCTCTTATTGTATTTTTTCTGATTGTAGAACCCCACGGACTGGCCAGACTTTGGCAAATTGGCAAAGAAAAACTGAGATTGTGGCCGTTTCCACATTAATACCATTGTCGCAGACAAAACGGCCATTATAAGATCTGCGAATGAATGAGATTTTCGAAGAATAGAAAACTTGAATATCAAAAATGGAGGAGAAACACTCATGCAAGTTAAAATATGGGCTCAAATTTTGCTGGTGACCCTGACCGCCACAACCATTGTCGCCGGCGCGGCCAAGGCTTATGAACTCACAATTCCGTCCATGGATTACCGTACCGGTCCCTATGCGCCAAATGGCATTCCGTTTGCCAATGGCTGGGCCGATTATTTTACCCTGCTTAACGAGCGTGATGGCGGGATTAATGGAGTTAAAATCAACCCGGCGCCCTGCGAAACGGGATATAACACCAAGAAAGGTCTTGAGTGTTACGAAAAAACAAAGGGGGTTGGCGAGTCCGGTGCCTTGATGTACCAGCCTCTGTCGACAGGGATTACATACCAGCTCATCCCCAAAGCCTCGGTGGACCATATACCGATTCATTCCATGGGTTATGGCCGGACCTCGGCCGCCAACGGCAAGGTATTCAAGTGGATTTTCAATTTTCCTGCAACTTATTGGAGCCAGGCCTCGGCGATAATCAATTACATCGGTCAAACCCGTCTCGATGATATTAGTCAGCTCAAAGGGCAGAAAATAACTCTAGTGTACCACAATTCCGCCTATGGTAAGGAACCCATCCGAACGCTCGAAGAGCTCTCGAAAAAACATGGATTTATCTTTAAGGCACTGGCCGTTGATCATCCCGGACAGGAACAGAAAGCCACCTGGCTTCAAATCAGAAGAGACCGTCCTGACTGGATTCTATTGTGGGGATGGGGTGTCATGAATCAGGTCGCGATCAAGGAAGCCGCCTCTATTCGATTTCCCATGGATCATTTTATCGGAGTCTGGTGGTCGGGTTCTGAAAATGACGTGAAACCCGCAGGACAAGCTGCGAAGGGATATCTGTCAGGAACCTTTCATGCCCCAGGTGACGATTTTCCCGTTCATAAAGACATTATCAAATACGTCTATGATACTGGTAAAGCTACCGACTTAGCATTCAAGGCGCGCGTCGGCGAGGTGCTTTACAATCGTGGCCTTGTCGCCGCCATGTGGACATCGGAAGCCATTAAAAAAGCCATGGAAATCCACAACACAAAGGAGATCAAAGCACCGGATTTGAGAGATGGCTTTGAAGCGCTTGACGTGGATAGTAACAAATTGAAAGAGCTCGGTTTAGAAGGCTTCACCATCCCAGTCAAGATTACATGTGCCAATCATGAGGGCCCAGGCCGTGTCGCTATCCAGCAATGGGATGGTTTTAACTGGAAGATTATCACCAAATTCTATGAACCCGACAGGGAAGTGGTGAATAAGCTGATCAAGGAAGATTCAGAACAATTTGCCAAGGAGAACAATATCACTCCACGATCATGTTCCTGATCTCTCAGATGCTCGTGCGAGAATGTCATGGATGAAATTTCACCAATGAACAACACATCAGCGGAGGCAGGGGTTCCGCCGCCTCCCATTCTATCTGTTAACAATATTGAGGTCATCTATGACCATGTCATTCTGGTTTTGAAAGGCGTTTCACTTGAAGTTCCCGAAGGTGGCGTCGTCGCCCTGCTCGGCGCTAACGGTGCGGGGAAGACGACAACCTTGAAGGCAATCTCCAATTTGCTGGGTGCTGAGCGAGGTGAAGTCACAAAGGGCTCCATACTTTTCAACGGGCAGGAGGTTCATGATCAGACCCCCAACATACTGGTCACCCGTGGCTGCATCCAGGTTATGGAGGGGCGGCATTGCTTCGAGCATTTGACGGTTGAGGAAAACCTGCTGACAGGAGCTTACACACGCCGCGGTGATAATACCGGTATTCGGTCTGATCTTGATCTGGTTTACACTTACTTTCCCCGGCTCAAAGAACGGCGGGACGCTCTGGCAGGATATATATCGGGCGGAGAACAGCAAATGTGTGCCATTGGCCGGGCTCTTATGTCTAGACCGAAAATGATGCTTCTGGATGAACCTTCCATGGGGTTGGCCCCACAACTCGTCGAAGAAATATTTGAGATTACTGACCGCCTCAACCGGGAGCAGGGTGTGAGCCTGCTGCTGGCCGAACAGAATACAAATATGGCCCTGCAATATGCGCAATATGGTTATATCCTGGAAAACGGTCGGGTGGTTCTGGATGGAAAAGCCCAAACACTTCGGGAAAACGAAGATGTGAAGGAATTCTATCTGGGTATCGCTGGAGAAAACCGGAAGTCATTCAGAGATGTCAAACATTACAAACGCCGGAAAAGATGGCTGGCCTGATATGGCTGGTTTTTGACTAGAGCGAGAGATATGACATTCCGCGAAAAATATTATGATGAGCGGGAAATCCAGCCGCACACCGGGAGAATAGAAAAACTTTTCTCGCACTTGCCCGAACTGATTGACCAGGCAAAAAAAAATCCGGGGTGGAATGAACATCTGGCTCATGTAAGAAGTTCCGATGTTCGCACGCCAGACGACCTCGCCCACCTTCCGCTCCTGCGAAAGTCCGAGCTTTCAAAGCATCAGCAATCCCGACCTCCCCTGGGTGGATTCGCATCCGAGCTAAAAGGCGATTTAGCCCGCTTGTTTGAAAGTCCCGGCCCTATATTTGAACCACAGGGGTACGCGACTGACTACTGGCGTTTTGCGAGAGCATTTTTTGCAGCCGGTTTCCGCGCTGGAGATATCGTACATAATACGTTTTCTTATCATTTGACTCCCGGCGGGTGGATAGTTGACTCCGGCCTCATTAAACTTGGCTGCACTGTCATTCCGGCAGGCATCGGAAATATTGAACAGCAGTTATCGGCGATAACCCAGTTTCAACCCACAGGATACGCGGGCACACCCGATTTTCTAAAAGTCCTTTTGGACAAAGCGGAAAACGCGGAGATCAGAATTTCATCTATATCAAAAGCCCTGGTATCAGGTGGCGCTCTGTTTCCCCAATTGAGAAAGGAATACAACAAGCGTGGCATTTCCGTTTATCAGGCTTATGCAACCGCGGATCTCGGTCTGATTGCCTACGAGACTGAAGCACTCAAAGGTATGATTGTGGATGAAGACTGTCTGGTTGAGATCGTTCGGCCAGGAACGGGTGATCCCCTTCCTGATGGTGAAGTCGGTGAAGTTGTGGTGACAACTATCAACGGAGTTTATCCAATGATCCGGCTGGCAACAGGGGATCTCTCGGCGGTGATGCCCGGTCAAAGTCCGTGTGGAAGGACCAACATCAGGCTAAAAGGATGGTTGGGTCGGGCAGATCAAACGGTGAAAGTCAGAGGAATGTTTGTTCACCCCCATCAAATCGCCGAGATTGCGAAATGCCACCCTCAGATATCCCGCATGCGGCTGGTTATAAGCCGCGAAAATGATCGGGATAAAATGACCCTGGTCTGTGCTGGAAGCACTGCCCAAAACGAGCCAGTGGAAGCAATAAAATCTACGGTCCAGCGGATTACGAAACTGAGCGGTGACATCGTATATACGGGAACAGATGAACTGCCGAATGATGGCCTCGTCATAGCGGACGAGCGTGACTTTGAGACATGATTTAAATTTCGAGTCCAATTGAGTTGGAGTTTTGCCACCGTAAAAACTAGAAAACAAGTTGGAGACTGAACAGTGAAAGACGACGTCGTAATTGCTGGTGCTTCACGCACACCAATGGGCAGCTTCCAGGGCTGTTTTAGCAATGCCAGGGCTCCCGAACTGGGCGCAAGCTGCATCAAATCCGCTCTGGAAAAATCAAATGTTGATCCCGCCTCCGTCGATGAGGTTCTTATGGGATGTGTGCTGCCCGCCGGACAGGGGCAGGCACCGGCCAGACAGGCTTCGCTTGGGGCTGACCTGCCGCTTGACGTGCCCTGTACCACATTAAACAAGATGTGCGGATCTGGCATGAAATGCGTAATGGTTGGATATGATCAGCTCAAGGCAGGAAACGGCTCGGTCATTGTCGCCGGCGGCATGGAAAGTATGACCAACGCTCCCTATCTCCTGCCCAAAATGAGAAACGGGGCCCGTCTTGGTCACAGTGAGGTCATGGACCACATGTTCATTGATGGGTTGGAAGATGCTTACGAGACAGGCCGCCTAATGGGGTCATTCGCGGAAGACTGTGCAGAAAAATACCAATTCACCCGTGAACAGCAGGATGAATTTGCGCTGACGTCGCTTAACAATGCCCTTGAAGCCCAGAGAAACGGACGGTTTGACGCAGAGATTGCACCATTTATTTTAAGTACAAAGAAGGGGGAGATTGTTATTGAAGAGGATGAGCAGCCGGGTAATGCTTCCCCGGAAAAAATTCCACTGCTTCGGCCTGCATTTAAAAAAGACGGCACTATAACGCCTGCCAACGCTTCTTCTATTTCTGACGGCGCCGCGGCTATAATCCTCACCCGCGAAAAGGATGCTGCAGCGAGTGATCTGCCAATACGGGCATATATCCGGGGGCATCAGACCCATGCCCAGGAACCGGGCTGGTTTACCACAGCACCCATACCTGCCATTAAAAACCTGATGGAACACATCGGCTGGACACCTGAAGATGTAGATCTCTGGGAAATTAATGAAGCCTTTGCCGTGGTTCCTATGGCTGCCATGGCAGAAATTGGCATCGCGCGGGAAAAGCTCAATGTTCATGGTGGCGCCTGTGCATTGGGCCATCCTATCGGTGCATCCGGGGCCCGGATAATCGTAACTCTTCTGAACGCATTGGAAACCTATGATCTGAAGCGGGGTATTGCAGCCCTATGCATTGGCGGGGGTGAAGGAACAGCGGTCGCAATCGAACGAATAAATTGATATAGCCCTGACCTCAAACTTGCGAGTTGAGAAGATCGGCAGTACTGTCAATGAGGCAAAAAAACCATCGATGCACTTAAGGCAATTTGGTTGGTTGATTACTGCCTCCAAATATAAAAATTCGACAGCTAACACAGGAGAACCCTTAATATGGCCAAGGGATATTGGATTGCACATGTCGATGTGCAGGATGCCGAGCAGTACAGGAATTATATTGAAGCCAATGCCGCACCATTCAAAGCCTTTGGTGCCAGGTTTCTGGTCCGAAATGGCGATTGTCAATGCCGCGAAGGAGCTGTCCGTGAACGCCAGGTTGTTCTGGAATTCCCCACTTACCAGTCGGCCATTGACTGTTATGACTCGCAGGAATATCAGAAAGCCAGAAAATTAAGAAATGATGCAGCGTGGGCGGATCTTGTAATCGTCGAAGGATACGACCACGATCAGGAATAGCAGACAAAGACTGGTACATTTTTCACATGATCTTTGTGACAACGGGGGAGCAAGTTCTGCGAATCCAACATTGTAATATGCCGTGATCAGTTCCGGTCTTTTCCCATATCTGGGTTTTCGTCACGCGCAGCCAGTTGAAAGGCCGCGCTGAGGATTTCCCTGTCACCAATGTGATTACACAGAATTAACACCAGTCTAGCGTTAAGGGCATGGCTCTCAGATGTGGACCGGCCCTGGTGAAGTTCCAGGAGTTCGGAATAAAATTCATCAGGATCTGAAATATTCAGTTCTGTTATCAGAGTTGACGGCATGTTGCTATTCCTGAGACTGCTGGCAAACAGCATACGCTAAGGCCTGGTCCACTGCGGACCTGTTGAAACTTGTCCATCTTGCGGCAATGTGCTGATCCGGCCGGAACAAATAAATGGCTTGCTTGGCATCACCGAGATAACGGCTGTTTATCCATTCCGAATCTTCCGACAAAATCTCAATCACAGGTATAATTTTTTCTTTGAGATTTATTGCTTCAGGGATCTCGCAGTTAATTGCGAGCAGTTTGAATTCGAAACCCAGTTTATCCAGCAACCATGAACCTCCGATATCGGCATCGACTGCAGGTGCACCAGGGCATGTTCGATCTGGAAGTACACCATCATCTGGACCATTTAGGGGAGAATGCGCATAGGTGGCAGGTTCGGACAGCCGGCCTGAATTGATAAGAGTTTTTGCAAATGGTACCTCTGACGCCAGTTGCAGGACACTGTCTCGGAACGACAGACTGATTTCTGATTTTGGCGTTATAAAATCCGTTGATCGCGTTGAGTTCAGTATGTTTACCTGACTGGCGGACTGACGTTCAATTTCATAGCTGCGTAACAACTCGGTTGGAGCTGATCCGTCGATAATATGAACCAGTTTCCAGACAAGGTTATCAATGTCCTGAATTCCTCCATTGCATCCCCTTGCTCCAAATGGAGATACCTGGTGAGCTGAATCTCCCGCGAATATCACACGGTTGTGCCAGAAATTATCCATCTGACAGCACTGAAAAGTATAAATACTCACCCAATCCAGTTCAAACTCGGCTTCACTGCCCAGCATGGCCTTAATTCGGGCTATGACATTTTCCGGTTTGGTTTCATATTCGCGATCAATGTCCCAACCCAGTTGAAAGTCGACCCTCCAGATATTGTCTGGTTGCTTGTGAAGCAGAGCTGATTGTCCCGGGTTGAAAGGAGGATCGAACCAAAAGCGTCTCTCAACGGGAAAGTCCGCCTTCATAACGATATCGGCGATTAAAAAATTGTCTTCAAATATTCGCCCGGAAAATGTCTGTCCAAGGATGCGCCGCGCGCTCGATCGGGCACCATCACATGCCAGAACCCAATCGGCATCCAGCTTGTACGGTCCCTCTGGCGTTTCCATAGTCAGTCGTACAAAGTCAGATTCCTGTTGAATATCGATAACCTTGTTTCTTCCCCTGATTTCGATGGGGGTTCCGCTTTCGCGAAGCTCCTGGATTCGATCGAAGAGATAGTTCTCTACATAGTATTGCTGAATATTGATAAATGCAGGTCTCTTATGTCCGGATTCCGGCAGCAGGTTAAAATTAAAAATTTCACGATCTTTCCAGTACACCCGGCCGGTATTCCAGGTAACCCCCTTGCCGACCATTTTATCGCCGCAGCCGAGGCGATCGAATATTTCAAGTGTCCGCTTGGAAAAACAAATAGCCCTTGACCCAACGCTGATTTGGTCATTGTCATCAAGCACGATGACGGAAATTCCGTGCATGCCGAGATCGATTGCGGCCGCCAATCCTACCGGGCCGGCGCCAACAATCACGACTTGATGTCGGGCCGGGCTTGCGACGTCCTGATCCGGAGACCTCCGATAAGGGTATAATTTTTCTTCGATCAAGATAAAATCTTCTTAATATCAGATTACGACAAGTTCGCCTTTCGGAACGCAAGATCTGCTTTCAACGAAAATCTAACCATTTTGTAGTGCAGCCCACAATTCGCGGTCCCGCTCTTCAGTCCAGATACGAGGCGTATCGATGCCGAGGGCTTCATCATAAGCCCGGGCGACATTGAACGGCAGACAATGCTCGTAGATCGCATAGTCGGAATATTTAGCATCGCATACGGAACGTACCGCTTCAAACGCTTCACGCAAAGGCGCGCCGCGTGCGGCCTGCGTGGCAGCGGACTGGTAATGATCCACGAGAAACTGCCGGGTCAGACCAATAGCTTCCTGCACCAGATGCGGGGTCTTTAAGGCTTCACCCCGCCCAGGCATCAGCGCTTCAGGGTCAGAACTTGCAATTTTATCAAGGGTGAACGGCCAGTCGGTAAAATGCGCATCCCCGCAATAACATGCGGATTTGTACTCGACCGCGTCTCCGGAAAACATGACACGGGAATCTGGTACCCAGGCGACGATATCTCCGGCAGTATGAGACCTTCCCAAAAATAATAAATCCACCCTTCGGCTACCCAAATTGACGGACATTTTCCGCTCGAAAGTCAGTGTCGGCCATGTCAGACCGGGTATAGACTCCGGTTCCTTGAACAGACGCGGCATCCGACCCAATTCCGACACCCAGTCTTCTTGTCCTCGCTCATGGATCATTGCACGGCATTTATCTGAGCAAATGATCTGTTGTGCCTCGAACCCCGACGCTCCGAGCACCCGAACAGCATGATAATGTGACAGTACAACATACTTAATGGGCTTATCTGTAACCTGTCTGATCCGGTCGACAACCTGCCTGGCCGCCACCGGAGTGGCTTGAGCATCAATAACCATCACATCGTCATCACCGATTATGACCCCGGAATTCGGATCTCCTTCCGCAGTAAATGCGAACAGGTCGCGACCGATTTCTTCAAATGAAATTTTCTTTTCCTCAAGATCACCCGCTGACGCGAATTGTTTGACCATGAGATATCTCCCTTTACTTTTCCAGACTATTTGCTTCGTTTGAAATTCGTTATATTGTCTTACAATTCAATCCGGACACTCTGAAATTTCCCTTACCTTAGATCAAATTTATATCCGTCCCAATACTTCTACAAAATTCAGTACTTTCGGAACGCAAATATTATAATCAGGGTTTATGCTAGGACATCAACTTCTTCGGAATTCAATCGGTGCAGTTTTCACCGGAAACGCCCGGTTATCCCGAATGTTTGCCTTCATTCCATCCGACCGGACCGATACTTCTCTCTGCGACGGATTTTGGATAGTCCTCCAGATCCGTTGCCATGGTGTCGTTCCAGCGATTGAGATAGCCGAATAAGGCGATAGTGCCCACCAACTCGACTATCTGACCTTCATCAAAATGCTTTCTGACCGCATCGAAGTCTTCGCTGGTAACCTGATTGGGAACGGCAGCACCGTGCGACGCAAGGCGCAGGGCCGAACGCTCTGCCTCGGTAAAAAGCGGACTTGCCTCGAATTCCCAAACTGCTCGTATTTTTTCATCCGACGCCTGATAAATGCTCGACAAATTTGCCATATGAGCCTGGCAATAGCGGCATCCCGAAGCCTGGCTGGCGATTAAACTCACCAGCATTTTAAGCTCCTCCGGCATTGTTCCTTCATAAAGAACAGCATGATTGAGTTTCATGAATGCTTCCGCGATTTGAGGGCGGCGGGACATGGTAAGAATACTGTTTGGCAAAAACCCCCTAGTATTCTGATAATGCTCAAATCTTTCTTTGAATTGCGGTACATCATCCCATTGTAAGGGCTTGATATATGCCATAACATATCTCCTGATAGCCAATTATTATGCCTAAATTCGGATGGATCGGAAGCACATTCTAAGCATCAATTTCGAAATTAAGCCCAAATTAAACGTGCCAGCATCCGAACCCGTTAGTTCAAGCGAAATTCTGGTATCGCCAACAAGTATCAGGCAATAATATCTCAAAACCATGTTACGGTTACAACCGACAACGAACGGGCGGACAATTGGGAACAGAATGGAGTGGAAACTGAATGGAGAGTAATTCTTGAGTGTAATCATTGTTGGTGGCGGCATTGTCGGATTAGCGCTTGGCCTGCAGTGCAAACGTCGTGATATTCCTTGTGAGATCTATGAAGCCGCTACAGAAATTTCAGAGCTTGGAGTTGGCATCACGCTACTTCCCCATGCGATGCGAGAGCTGAGTGAACTTGGCCTGCTGGATCAATTAAAAGCGCTTGCGATCGAAAACAAAGAAAGCTGCTTCTTCAACCGATTTGGCCAATTGATCTATGACGAACCCAGGGGCCGCTATGCCGGCTATCAATATCCGGAACTTGGAATTCATCGCGGCAAACTTCATCTGTGCCTCTATCAGACGGCGCTTGAACAATTAGGTCATGAAAAAATTCACGCCGGACATAAATGCGTATCGGTGGAACAGAATGACAGCAGTGCAACTGCCACTTTCGCAGACCCATTGACCAATAAGCGCATCGGCCAGGCAACCGGTAAAGTCGTCATTGGATGCGATGGGATCAATTCAGCCGTTCGCAGGCGTTTCTATCCGGACGAAGATGTGGTGTTCACCGGCATAAACACTTGGCGGGGGGTGACTCGGCATGCGCCAATACTGACGGGCAGAAGCTACCTGCGGGTTGGCTCGATCCGTACGGGCAAGATGGTAATATATCCCATAATTGATAATTATGATGATGACGGTCATCAACTTATAAACTGGATGGCCGAAATCGAGACCGATAATGTCTCCAGGAATGACTGGAACCGGCCAGGAAATCTCGATGATTTTTATCCGATTTATAGGGATTGGGTTTTCGATTGGCTCGATGTCACCAAGCTGATCAGAAACGCGGAAAAGATTCTTGAATATCCCATGGTCGACAAAAATCCGGTGGCCCAATGGAGTTTCGATCGCATCACGTTTGCCGGTGATGCCGCTCATCCCATGTATCCGCGGGGATCGAACGGATCCGCCCAGGGGCTGATTGATGCCCGCGTCTTGTCAGACTTTCTGGCGCAGGAAGAGCCAATAACGGCGCTCAGAAAATATGAAGATGAAAGGCTGGGGACCACAAGTCGTATCATTGAAACCAATCGAAAAAATCCGCCGGATTTCATTAACATTCGCGTTGAGGAACTGACCGGCGACAAACCATTTGAAAACCTCGATGATTTTATCAGCCGGAACGAACTTAAGAAAATGTCAGACAGATACAGGAAAATAGCCGGTTTTTCATTGGATGAAATCGCATCCCGATAGTATCGGATGTGGGTTTCTATCTCAAATGAGGTAGAATTTTACTTTCCAGTCTTTTTTCCTTTCCAGTCTTTAGTTGGCGAAAATGCCGCACAATCAATGTTCATATGAAAAATTCTAACTCGAGGACAATTTAAAATGGATTTATGCAGGCATTAACTGGTCATGTTTCCTCCCAATAACAAAATTTTACCATTTTATGAATGCGAAAGTGATATGATGCAAACGCGAGCCAGAAAAGTATCTTAAGTTTGATTGGCTCTCAACCCAACATGCTCTGCGATGAAACAGAGAAAATTTGACGTAAGAGAATTCAAATTTGGGGCAGGCTGGATAATCGGCCTTTCGGTTGTCCCCTCATTATTACTAGCCGTCTGGATTTATTTTACTGGTGAAGCCCCCCCTGAAGAAATAAAGCCGGCTGATAAGTCTGTACGGTCAAGCCAAAAAAAAATTACAGAACCGGTTAAATCCCCTGTGAACCCACTGGCGAAAAAACAAACTGAAAGCCGGCACGCCTGGGCTCGCCGCCTGGCCATGAGACACCCCCCAAAAATCAATCGAGTATTTATGAACAGACTCCACGATATTGATGTTACGGCTGATATTTTCTATGAAAAAAACTCCCGCCCGGCGCTTGATAAGCTGGATCACGAACTGGTTTTCTGTTTTGACAGAGAGCTACAAGACGTCGAATGGAATAACCGTCCCTCGGAAGGTAGCATATATGGGGTTACTTACAGCTTTACCTTCAATAATGGTGGGGGAGAAAGTTGGGAATTTTCTCCGCAGCGCCTTCAGGATATTCCGTTAGGTGAAATCTCCCAGTATGCGGGTCCTCAATGTTTTGGCATTAGCGAATGGTTCTGGCATCCCAACCAGAAAGGCTTTGAACAGGATATCAATCTGAAATTGGACCGCAAGTTCAGACCGGGAAATATTCATTCATTTTCGATTACTTTGTTCCATCAAACCTGTGCGCCAGATGTTGAAGCTTGCATCGAATGGACAAGATCCAGCATCTCCCATTTTGAACCCTTTCCAAACCTGGCCAGCCTTGTCGTAAATTGACGCGATGATCAACTGCTTCAGTCCTCCTAGGCACTTGATTCTAATTTTATTGTGAACAAATTTGCAGATATATTAGGTTTTCAATATGAAATAAAATGATTATTCTGCAGATAAGACAGGTTCCAATGAATATCTGCGAGACGCTCATGGTCGCGCGTGGCGATACTTACAATTACCAACGCTTCCGAATGGATAACTACGAACTCGGTTATTTTCCCGGTCCCAAGGCCGGGGAAATGATGAATTATGATTATACGTTCCATGATCTTGAGGGAAACGAAGTCCGGCTCAATGATTATCTGGGTAAGTGGCTTGTTATCGAAACAGGAAGTCTGACCTGCCCGATGTATGTGAAAAATGTCAGGCCTTTTGAAAAGCTTATGGAAAAATATCCGGATGTGGAATGGTTGGTAGTTTACGTGCGGGAAGCTCATCCAGGTTCACGGATAAAACCTCCGGCCTCGATAGATGAAAAAATTGAAATGGCCAAGAGATCAAGGAACGACTATGGCGAAGAGAGGAAAATATTCGTCGACAGTGTCGATGGTAAATGGCATCACGAATGGGGGCTTTTGCCCAATATGGTGTATGTGATTGATCCACAGGGTAAAGTTATTTACCGCGCGGACTGGTCCTTTGCCAAAAATGTTGACCGTGTTTTATCCAACCGCGACACAATTGATACAAATGAACATATCGTAATTCTTGGAACGCCTCCCTGGGTCTTTATTCCTGTGACCTTAAAGGCTGGCTGGATTGCCGTCTGGGACATATTAGTTGGTTTACCCACTTTAATTGTTAACCACGTTAAAACGGATATTGAATCTTGGAAAGCCAAACGAAAGAGTAAAGAAGAGGCTGCTCGACACTTGGGACAATAATAGGTTTTAACCGAAACCGTTGTTGAACGGACCGACGTTTTGTGATTGATCATGTCTCGATAATTGTTTCCGATCTGGAAAAAAGTGCTGAATTCTATGAAAAGGTACTGGCCACTATTGGCTATTCCAAACTGATGGAGAAGGAAGGAACCGTCGGTTTCGGCAAGTCCTATCCTGAATTCTGGATTAATTTCAGGTCCATACATACGGCATCCCAATCATTTAATGGGGCCCATATCTGTTTGAGATGTCTGAGCACGAAGGCGGTTGATGATTTTTATCAAACAGCCCGCCGTCTTGGTGCGGCGGACCAGGGTAAACCCGGCCTGCGTGAGATGTATTCCCCCAACTACTACGCTGCGTTTATCAATGACCTGGACGGCAATACGATAGAAGTAGTTACATTTCTGGATAGTTTACCCGACTGAATCCCGCACTTCTTCCGATCTGGAGGGAAGTGATTGCAATTGTAATGAGGCTTCTTAGGATCATCGGAGAGTATTTCAATCTCGGAATTGATGTTTGAATTGAAATCAGGAGAAACAAATCATGCTGACTGCAGCGGTTGTCGGACTCGGATGGTGGGGCAAACAGATCGTTGCCTGTCTCGATCAAAGCGATAAAATCAGAATTACCCATGCTGTCGATATTGATATTGATAGCGTTAAGGCTTTCACTGACAAACACGATCTCAAGCTGACCGATACCCTCAATGTTGTTCTCGACGATCCAACTATAGATGCGGTGATACTCGTTACACCTCATGGCTTGCATAAGGAACAGGTTCTTGCGGCAGCAGCGGCGGGAAAACAGATTTTTTGCGAAAAACCCCTGGCGCTTTCCACCGAAGCGGCTAAAGAAATGCTGGAAGTCTGCCGAAAAAAAAACATAATAATCGGGGTCGGACATGAACGCCGGTATGAACGGGCACTCGAAGAAATTAAGCAGCGGATTGATAGCGGTTCCCTCGGGACACTTACGCATCTGGAATGCAACTGGTCTCATAATAATTTCGCATCGAGTGCTGTAGCCGGCGGGTGGCGTCAGGATCCCAAACACGCCCCCGCCGGAACACTGACGGCTCTCGGTGTTCATATTACGGACTATTTTCAAAGTTTGGCGGGACCTGTTCACTCGATATATGCGCAGGCAGCTCATCGCTCATCGAGCTTTCCCGGAGACGACGTTTTAACTGTTCAGTTCAAATTTAAGTCCGGCGTGACCGGAACGATGACAAACATCGCGACAACACCTTTTTATTGTCGGATTACGGTTTTTGGTGATCAGGGCTGGGCTGAAGCACGGGAAATTTCAAATGTGGATATTCCGGATCCGGCAACCCTGACTGTCAGAGACAACAAGAATGAATTTTCAACTTTCAGCTATGACCCGACAAACACCGTGCGAGAAAATTTCCATGCATGGGCTGATGCGGTCGAAGGAAGGGAGACCTACCGATTTACGGAACAACAAAAGATTCACAATGTCGAGATTCTTGAGAGCATTCTGCGTTCGATAGAAACTGGCAAACCCGTGCGAATATAATTGCAGGGTGATGGCTATCTGAAAGCCAAGATCCGCACTACGAGCTGAGTGTAAAAGGGGCTGGTGAGGGGGAACAATACCGGCTCCGAATGCGGTTATTGCGGCAATTTAGAATGCGCTCCAACCACTCAATATCGTCGTCAATGATCACCCCGTTGACCCCTCAACGGATATGCAAATTGCTTGATGAAGATTAATGCGGTCCGAACTCGGGCTTTCCGGGATAAAATTGAACTCAGCCCGAATTGCAGTCAGACAATTTGGGTTGCATGCCCGGTTGTTAGTCTGTAATCAGGATCAGCAAATACGCATCTCCAGCTAATTTTTTAATCAGCCTTTGGCAGGAATACCATGAACGATCAAGTTCTTCCTTTTAATCTGGAAATTAATTTCACATATGGCGAAGCTGTCGAGATTGCACCGGGTATTCGACGAATTGTCGCCAATAATCCAAGCCCATTCACATTCAAGGGAACGAATACTTATCTTTTGGGGGCAGGTAATCTCGCAATTATCGATCCCGGCCCGAATTTGGATGACCATTTTGAGGCAATTATGGAAGCTGCGAAGGGGCGGACAATTACACATATTATCCTTACCCATACTCACCGTGATCATTGCGATATTGTGCCGCGGCTCACTGAAGAAACAGGAGCCCCCCTGTATGCTTTTCAGTTTCCGGCATATGACGTCCAGGGAAAAAGTGGCGGCTCGACTGGAGACGCACACTTTAATCGTGACCTGAAACTCGATCTTGTCCTTCAAGATCAGGATTCGATTACGGGTGATGGCTGGACGCTTAAAGCCTTGTATACGCCGGGCCATGCGCCGGATCACCTTTGTCTCTCCCTGGAAGAACGCGGCATTGTGTTTTCCGGAGATCACGTCATGTCCTGGAACACCAGCGTCATTTCGCCCCCTGAAGGATCTATGAGCGATTACATCGATTCTTTAGAGAAACTTATGGCTCGTGATGATGCTACTTATTTTCCGGGTCACGGGGGCCGAATCGAAAATCCTAAACGACTTGTTAAAGCCTATCTCGTACATCGCAGTTGGAGAGAGTCCGCAATCCTCGACAGCGTAAAAAGTGGAAATGGAAAAATATCCGATATTACATGCTCGATTTATTCCGACCTCAGTGACGCACTGAAACCCGCTGCAGAAAGGTCGGTCTGGGCTCATCTTATCCGTTTAGTTGAAATGCAACGTATTAAGAGCGAGGGGGAACCCACTCTGGATGCAACTTATTATATAAACTAATTATAACCTCGAAGAAGTTCTCTTGCGCGTCTGAGATCGAATTTCTCCTTTCTCGAGTATTTCATTCACCGCACTCAGGAACTGACGAATGCGAATTGCGTTCCGTCCGAAATCATGTGTGCCAAATCTTGATGCGGAACGAATATCAATGCGTGACCGGGAACGATTACCGGAAACACGGATTGAAATGTCGTCGACGAATCCCAGTAAGAAAGTCTTGTCAACAGCTTCCAAATATCCGGCATTTCCAGCATTATCTGGAGGAACACGCCTCACAACCGACCACCCCAGATCATTTACGGCTTTCTGCACCACTTCAAAGGTTCCCTGCACAGAAAACCTCACGGTCATTGGTCGGATATCTGGATAGTCCCGCAGTTGTATGCTCGCGAAGTCAGTTCCCGGGTAAAGGACAGTGTTGGCCCCGGGATCACGGGCCAACGCCAGCTTATCAAATGGAGGGGGTGCAGAAGTGTCGGTGCTGACATCGTTTATGTTAGGAAGTTCAAAGTATTTCCAGATTTGTGTCGCCGGTAACGCGAGAATCAGAACACTAATACAGAGCCCGGTCAACGCAGCCCCGGCTCCGGACATGCCTTTGTTCCAGACGTGGTACAGCCCAAGGACCGACAATAAAAGTGCACCACTTGCCGCAATCAAAATACCAATAAACAAATTTACTGCTGCCGGCGTATAAAGAGAAGCAAATCTGTGAAGTAGCCATGTCAGTATCAATAGTTGAAGCGCCAGCAGCCCGATGCGACAGCCCCACATCGACAAACGGGAATAGGGTGTTACAGCCAGGTAAGCCATTGAAACTCCAGTATTATGACAGACAAAAGTTTGCTCTCGTATTCATTTTGTTAGATCATCTTTTTGTTTATATTAGAGCAAACTGAACTTTTAAATATCGAAATAGCTAACTAAATTGAACTCGATCTGCCAGAATTGGCACAATCGCTGCACAATTTCAACGCGACCGCCATTGGCAAGTTAATCAACCTGTCGATCAGGCAACAAATCAAGTCACATTGATCAACAACGATTGATTAACAACGATTGATTAACATTGATAATGGGTTGAATCTGAAACTGCCCCGCTCAGGAGTTCTTATATGTCCCCTCTTACAAATATGCAGGTCCGAGATATCGAAACGCTGATACACCCCTATACTCAGCTCGCCCAGCACCGGGAAACTGGACCACATATTATCGAGCGGGCCGAAGGAGTATATATCTGGGATCAGGAAGGTCGGCAATACATTGAGGCCATGAGCGGGCTTTGGTGTTGCTCACTCGGGTTTGGCAATCTCGAGATTGCAGAAACCGCCAAAAAACAAATCTCGCAACTTTCCTTTGGTCATATATTTTCTGGTCGCAGTCACGAAGGGGCAATTGAACTTTCAGAGAAGATTAAGGAAATCTCCCCGGCGCCTGCGTCCAAAGTATTTTTTACTTGCTCGGGATCAGAAGCAAACGACAGTCAGATTAAACTTCTCTGGTATTATAACAACGCCAGGGGACGGCCTGAGAAAAAGAAAATAGTAGCGCGATTGAAAGGCTATCACGGCGTCACTGTCGCCGCGGCCAGCCTGACCGGGTTGCCGGCCAACCATATGGATTTTGATTTGCCGCTACCCGGGATTGTTCATACGGACTGTCCGCACCACTATAGAAACGCAGAGCCTGGAGAATCTGAAATCGAATATTCAAAACGGCTTGCTGATAATCTGGAGGTGCTTATCCAGGAACAAGGACCGGAAACTATTGCTGGATTTATAGCAGAACCAATTATGGGAGCCGGAGGTGTAATTGTCCCACCCGAATCCTATTTCAATGAGATTACAAAGGTGTTGAAACGGTACGATATCTACATGATATCCGATGAAGTCATCTGCGGATTTGGGCGGACCGGTGAGATGTTCGGATCGCAAGCTCTGGGATTCACTCCGGACAGTATCTCTATCGCTAAAGCCATCACGTCCGCATACGCCCCGCTTGGGGCAATTACTGTCGGAGAAGATATGTATTCGGCATTGCTGGACCAGAGTGAAAAAATCGGCACATTTGGTCATGGATTCACCTATTCGGGCCATCCCCTGTCTACAGCGATCGCCCTGAAGACGCTGGAGATCTACAAGAGAGACAAAATTTTGGAACATGTTCAACAGGTCACGCCACTGTTTCTTCAACGTCTGAGTGAGCTGAACGAGTTTGAATTTGTCGGAGAAACACGGGGCATGGGACTGATCGGTGCGCTGGAATTTGTCGAAGACAAACGAACAAAGAAATCATTCGAGTCCAGTTCAGGTATCGGTGCGCAGGCGGCAAAGTTCTGCCGTGAAGAGGGTATCATCGCCCGCCCGTTAGGTGAGGGCCTGGCGCTTTGCCCCCCATTGATCATTTCCACAACGCAGATTGAAGAGCTGTTTTCGGCACTAAAGCGGGCCGTGCAAAAGACCCATGACTGGGTCATCGAAAATAATCTTCGGACTGTGGATTAATTTCTATCGATGCATTTTCAAGCTTAGGTGGCCGAATTATCTGAAAAATATGCTTTTTTCCGTTTTTTTCAGATCATCTTTGTAACGAACCAACGCGACCTGACCGTTCTTTAATCCAACAATAATTGCATTTCTATTTTCACCAAATGGTTTAACCGTGATCATCTCGGTCACGATTTGCGCGGGCAATTTCATATTTACAGGCTCAGCCACTTTGCCATCCGCGAAAGATATTACGCGAATTGCCGTTCTGTCGGCATTTGGCAGAGCCAGATCCGCGATGCCGTCGCCGTCAAAATCGGCAACCGCACTCATATTTTGAATGCGAGATCCAATAAAATGATTGGAAAACCCTTTTAACTGCATTTTCCGCAAAAGCCCTTTGCTTCGGTACTGCCAGAACTCCAGGCGGCCATCAATGTGCGGCGTTACGACGATTGCAACTTCGAGATATCCATCACCATCAAAATCGGCGATACCGGCCGGATTTAACCATCGGTTCCTTTGTCCGATCGCAGGAGTTTCAGCGGCCATCGATATTCCTCCCCGACCGTATTCAAGCACGCTCAGAGCAGCACCGCTGGTCAGGTAGCTGTGAACGACGACCATTTCATCCTCACCGTCCTTGTCGAGATCTGCAAGACGGACAAAACGGTCTTCAAAGACTGACCGGAGATCCAGGCTGAATGAAATAATATCCTGTGTTTTATTCTTGATATTCAGGCCACCGGCTTCGATATTATCACCCAGAACACCATGGCTGTATCTGCGTGTAGGCTCGGTCAGCCAGGCGGCCCGGATATTTATTTTACCTTTCGAAATGACCGCGTCGGGAATCGCGCCACGAGGAACATAATCTGACTTTGGCTTAAAGTTTTTCTTCTCCAGACACCAGTCATCCGGGCAGGGATTAAAGCGGAACCACTGATTGTCTTTGGTTCTGACATAAACACGCTTTAATCCTTTTGGTTTGTCTTTCAGATACACCTGGACAGGTTCAGATTCCAGTTTTATTAGCTGGAGGGTCCAACTGTCCGCGGATGCAACACGGCTGACCAGTCCCACACCAGCCGCACATATCAGAGCCAGAACCTGTGCTTTCAAGGGATATTCTGTCCTCAAACGTGTTGCCCTCCATTGATATGTAGTTCAGCTCCATTTATATACCCTGACTGGTCGGTGCATAGAAAATAGATGGCCTTGGCAACCTCGTCAGGCGCTCCCAGTCGACGCATTGGAATCTGCTCGACAATTTTCTCAGTCCCCGGGGATAAAATTGACGTGTCAATTTCTCCGGGAGATATGGAATTCACACGTATACCTTCGGGACCGAAATCCGCTGCCATCTCTCGCGTCAGAGCAGCCAGGGCTGCCTTTGACGTCGCATAAGCGGCTCCCGCGAAAGGATGCACACGGCTGCCAGCTATAGATGTGACATTTACAACCGTACCTTTTGCGGTTTTCAGTTCATTGATCAACCCGCGCGCAAGCAGGATTGGAGCGAAAAAATTCACTTGAAATACTTTCTGCCAGTCATCAGCCCTGGTCTGTATGCTTCCCAGGCGCTCTCCATTCACGCCTTTGGGTGAAATGGCGGCATTGTTAACCAGTGCATTCAGTCTTCCCCCTTGTGCCTTCAGCCGATCCTGCATTTCCTGAACTGCATTGAGCGTGTTCTGCTTGTCGGACAGGTCGACCTGAATATGATCATCCGGTCCGGCTTCCCAGGGGCAGTTTTCCGGAAAGGGATGGCGGGAACAGGTGATAACCCGCCAGCCTGCACTGGAAAACCTTTTGACTGTCGCGTGACCTATACCTCGGCTGGCTCCGGTAAGAATCAGCGTGCGACGCTCTTCATTTGACGTCATTGGCATTGTCTGGCTCGATTCCTTTCAAAATTTGAACAATCGTCCGTTCGTCGAAAAATATTCTGTAACTGAAAAATAGCCATTACGGGAATAATTTTGTCGTTATCCAAACGTCGTTCAGTCCCTTGCGGCGAAAAACCAGGCGCTCGTGAAGACGGAATGGGCGGTCATGCCAGAATTCTATCTCAAGAGGCAATAAGCTATATCCCGACCAATAATCCGGGCGGGGAACAGTCCCGACTGCAAATCGAGCTCCATAAACGGCAACCGCTTTCTCCAGGGCAAACCGACTTTCAAGAGGTCTGGACTGTTTAGAAGCCCAGGCACCTATCTGACTGCCCCGTGAACGGGTCGAAAAATATTCGTCGGCCTGCTCCTCCGTCACCGGTTCAATCAGCCCACGAATTCTGACCTGCCTTCTCAAACTTTTCCAGTGAAAACACAATGCAGCTTTGGGATTGTTTTTCAGTTCCTGCCCCTTGGCACTTTCAATATTAGTATAAAAGACAAAGCCGTCCGGGCCTGAACTTTTAAGAAGAACCATTCTTACATTAGGGAACCCGTCGCCGTCCACAGTTGCAAGTGACATTGCATTTGGATCATTCAATTCATGCTGTTCCGCGTCTGCAAGCCAGGATTCGAACAGAGCCATGGGATCGGTCGCGTCCCCAAAATTTTCAGCCTGAGGTAAGCCCTTGTAAAACCCTTTTATTTTATCTCTCATTTGGTTCTCCGCCGGCGACTATGTCATCGTTTATCCGGCTAAACGGAACGCGAAATCGTGGCCCGAAACTATTAATACATCCAACAGCGCACTCCTTATTTTCGCGCATAGGCATGGGACAGATCTGGCATCCAA
This sequence comes from uncultured Hyphomicrobiaceae bacterium, assembly GCA_964461525.1. Lineage (GTDB taxonomy): Bacteria > Pseudomonadota > Alphaproteobacteria > Rhizobiales > CAYWUX01 > CAYWUX01. The sequence continues at coordinate 260,192 of CAYWUX010000001.1, forward strand.
AACTTATAAATCTATGAACGGCATTCACTCAATATCGGTTTTCTGGAAATTTTGACCACGTGTTTACGATTTAATCACCCCAATCAGGCAAAATCCAAATTTATAACAGTGTTTAACATTGTTAATACTCCGTATTTTGGCGTATCAAGGAGAATTGTTGCGTAATGTTTGCGTTCAAGCATGTTATTAAGTTTATCTGCATCCTGTTTTGTTTCTGTGTTGCTACTATTTCTGTTTTATTCCCTCAAACGACTTATGCCCAGAGATTTGATCATCAAAATCAAGCAAACACTCGGGAAATTTCTAATCAATATACAGAAAAAACTGAGCAATATCAATCACCTACAATTGCGGAATTGAAATCCCGGCTTCTGCAGGTCGACTATGAAATTGCGCTCAGAGCCCTCAACGATGCTCTGAATGAAATTCCCGACAATGTAACCTATAAATGGACCCGTGAAGGAAGCTGGCTGCAAGGTCGGGTAACACCAACAAGTGTTTTCCGTGATAGTGACGGTCGGCTCTGTCGTCACGTCGTCTACGCTCTGGCCCTTGGAGGGTATTCAAACCAGATCGAGAGTATCGCTTGTCGTGACCTCAACGGGAATTGGATTCTATCCGGTTAAATTTAACAAGTTTTTTCCTGAATAATTTGATAGGCTGACAGAATTATTTCGTCAAAACACTGATGATTGCTGAAATGCAATCTTGTCAGGGGTGTTTCAATGGGTTAGAGGACCATTGCACTTCTCATTCAAGTTGGAACCGAACGCCCCGTAATCAGGACTTTTTTTATGACCGATACAGCACAGTTAATGCAAAACAAACGCGGTCTCATCATGGGTGTGGCTAATGCCCGGTCTATCGCCTGGGGGATAGCGAAGATGTGTCACAGCCATGGTGCCCAGATTGCACTCACCTATCAGGGTGAGGCGCTGTTAAAGCGGGTAAACCCCTTAGCAAAGGAGATAGACTCCGATTTGGTTCTGCCCTGTGACGTCACCGATAAGGAAAGCATGGATCAAGTCTTTCGTGACATAGAAGAAGCATGGGGCCGACTTGACTTTCTGGTTCATGCCATCGCGTTTTCCGACAAGGATCAGCTGGGTGGTCGGTATTTGGATACCACCGAAGAAAATTTTAACAGAACACTGGCGATTTCCTGCTATTCGTTTACAGCGCTGGCCCAACGTGCCGAAAAATTGATGAAGGATGGTGGCTCACTCTTAACCCTGACATATTATGGCGCCGAAAAGGTAATGCCGCACTACAATGTTATGGGGGTCGCCAAAGCAGCTCTCGAGTCGAGCGTCAGATATCTCGCCGCTGACCTTGGAAAACAGAATATTCGTGTAAACGCCATTTCAGCCGGTCCGATCAAAACATTGGCCGCTTCAGGCATTTCTGATTTTAGATATATATTAAAATGGAACGAGTATAATTCAGCTTTGCGACGTACGGTTTCGATTGAAGATGTCGGTCGCGCTGGACTGTATCTTCTGTCCGATTTGTCAAATGGAGTAACGGGAGAGATCCATCATGTTGACGCGGGCTATCATGTCCAGGGCATGAAGAACGAAGACGCACCAGATATTTCCGTTGTAAAGGAATAGAAAGCGTGGCGTTAGTTGACGTTACGATCTATTTTGTCCGCCATGGCCAAACCGACTGGAATGTGGAGCATCGGCTTCAGGGCAACAAGGATATCCCGCTGAATGACACCGGTCGCATCCAAGCGAGACGCAATGGCCGTATTCTTGAAAAATTAATATCGAACGCAGAACACTGGTCGTTTGTCTCAAGCCCGCTGGCACGTGCCGTCGAAACCATGGAAATCATCCTCGACCAGTTTCCACGGTTCGGGGGGGAAACAGCGGGCTTGAGACACTATGTTATTCATGAGGAACTGAGAGAAATCGAATTTGGCTCTTGGGAGGGACTGATTTGGTCCGAGATTCAAAATGTCAATCCAGAATTGGCGCATAGCTGGAAAGCCAATCGATGGTCAACCCTGACTCCGGGAGGTGAAAGTTACGAGCTACTGTCTGCGCGCGTTGAGCGCTGGCTCGGATCAGTAAACCGCGATACAGTTGTGGTTTCTCATGGTGGCGTCAGTCGTTGTTTGCGCGGTCTGGCGGGCGGAGTTCCAACAAACGAAATTCCGCGTCTGGAAGTGCCTCAGGATAAGGTATTGAAGATCTGCGGTAATCGGTATGAATGGGTTTAAGCACAAGGCTGAGTTTGACGCAATTATCGGCCTTGATTAAATCATGTTATAGTTTATCGGTAACAAGCAACTGAGTGGGCCCGCATGTCGTTTAACAGCTTCGGAAAAATGTTCAGGATTACTACATGGGGTGAAAGCCATGGTCCGGCAATCGGATGCACGGTCGATGGCTGTCCGCCAGGTATTCCGATAACAGCTGAGGAATTGCAGCAATGGCTGGACAAACGCCGGCCGGCCCAGTCAAAATACACAACGCAGCGCAAGGAACCCGACAAGGTAAAAATATTGTCCGGAGTGTTTGAGGACGAGAATACCGGAGGGCAGGTGACCACGGGTACGCCGATATCACTGATTATAGAAAATGTTGATCAGCGATCTAAGGATTATTCCGATATTCGGAATAAGTTCAGACCGGGTCATGCCGACTTTACCTACCATTACAAATATGGCCTGCGGGATTACCGCGGTGGCGGTCGCTCATCGGCCCGCGAAACCGCAATGCGCGTGGCGGCAGGCGGTATAGCGCGGAAGATCATACCTGGAATGACAGTCAGGGCAGCGCTGATTCAGATGGGTTCCCTGAAAATTGACCGAAACAACTGGGACTGGAGTGAAGTCGATCGCAACCCGTTTTTCTGTCCGGATCATAGCAGTGTTCAGAAATGGGCCGGTTTTCTCGATCAAATCCGGAAATCCGGTTCATCGACAGGCGCCGTAATTGAAGTTGTCGCGGAGCAGGTACCTGCCGGGCTGGGGGCGCCTGTGTATGGCAAGCTTGATCAGGACATAGCTGCAGCCCTCATGAGTATAAATGCAGTGAAAGGCGTCGAAATCGGAGCCGGTTTTGAAGCAGCCGAATTAAGCGGTGAGGAAAACGCTGACGAAATCAGAAGTGGACCTGACGGTAAACCCGAGTTCCTGTCGAACAGAGCAGGCGGAATACTTGGGGGCATTTCTACAGGTCAACCCATCGTCGCACGCTTTGCCGTTAAGCCGACTTCTTCAATTCTGACGCCACGCAGAACAATAGATGTTGACGGTAACAACACGGAAATTGTTACCAAAGGGCGTCACGATCCCTGTGTCGGCATCAGAGGCGTGCCGGTCGGAGAGGCTATGATGGCGATAGTGCTGGCAGATCATTATCTGCTTCACAGAGGACAGATCGGCAATTGAATGCCGGCCGCTATTTATAACAGGCTGGTCTGTAAAGATGGTAATAATCCGGCGTAGCATTGCGGCGGATTTGCCTGGATTCTAGCAGGCCAGTTGGCGGGTCATTACTTTTGACAGGAATGCCAGATGCTTGTCATGATGCATCAGGCCGACATCAGTAAATGCTGTCTCCAGATCATCCGAAATGTAACTTCCGTAAAACGGTTCATGAAATCTCGCGGGAAACATCTTAAGGAGTCCGTCATATTCTTGACGATCTCCGAGCTGTAGTGAGTCAATCATGATGAATATCCCCCCCGGCCGAAGAACGCGTGCAACTTCAGCTGCAACTATGCGGCGCACATAATCAGGAATTTCATGGAATAGAAATATGCTGGTTACAATATCCAGACTGTTCGAACTGAATGGTAAATCTTCACCGTTTGCCTTTATCAAACTCACGCTGCGCCGATCCCGCAAGTATCGTCGGGCTTCCAACAGATAGGGAAAGGACAGATCCAACCCGGTCACCGGGAGTGCGGGATATGCCTGTTTAAGCTGAGCCAGAAACCGGCCCGTTCCACAGGCGACATCCAGCAATCTTACTTCGCGCTGATCCCGGCCTTGAAGAAATTCTGATATGGGTCGCAATGCCTGCCTTCGCATCGCGTTACCCAGGCCATAAAACAAAGTTTCCACCTGAACATCATAGAGACGCGCCGATTCTCCAGTGAGATATCCTCCGGTTTGATAATGAAAATTCTGGACAAAATAGTCTGGCAGTTCCTGATGCGGCATCAAGTTCGAAATTTCATCACTGTCACCCTTGAGGCGTCGCCGGTTTGAGGCCGGAATATCTTCAAACATCTTCCGAATTCGATTTAATGTTACGGGAAAGGCGTCCAGCTCGTTTTGCAGCGGCGGAATAATTCCCTGTTGGACCAGAGCTGCATCTTTATAGATAAAAGCGGCGAGATCACTCAACAGGGATCCAAATCCCAGAGTTGATGTTTTACGTCCTGCATCAGTGCGGGAAGGATTAGATCCCGTTTCAGCGCCATCACCAGTAACAGCTCCGGGTTGCCTACCACTGCCCCCGGCCTGAGATTGTGTGCTCAATGGCGCCCCTTGGCCCATCATTCGATTGGTTGCACTTCTCACCCCGGTATAGAATAATGTTCTCAGAGTTTGGTTTGAAAGATGCTGAATCATCTCCAATCTATTTGCCATGTCTGACCCCAATTCATACTCAAAAATGAGATATCAAGCATAGCATGCCATTATCGTTCTTTACATGCCCCCCAATAAATTTTTCGAGCGGAATCCCTCATGCAACAATCCGGTAAAAGGAATAAAATTGTTATTCTGTCGGGAGCTGGTCTTTCCGCGGAATCAGGTCTCGGAACCTTTCGCGACAAGGACGGGCTGTGGACCAAATTTGATCTCAATGAAGTTGCCACACCTGGGGGTTTCGAGAGAAATCCTTCCGCCGTGCACGAATTCTACAATCTTCGTCGCAGTCTGCAGATCAATGCAAAACCGAACGCTGCACATTTCGCACTGGCCCGTCTCGAGCAGGAATATAATGGTGACGTAATAACCGTGACCCAGAATATTGACCAATTACATGAACAAGCTGGAAGTCGGAACATCATCCATATGCACGGCGAAATAAATAAAGCGAAATGCGCCCATTGTGGTCATCGCGAGCCTTGGTTTGAAGACCTGTCAACCGATCTTGTTTGTAAAAATTGCAGAAAGCCGGAAGGTATGCGCCCCGATGTCGTGTGGTTTGGTGAAATGCCCTACTTCATGGACGAAATTTTTCATCACTTATCGAAATGCACCACATTTTTGTCGATCGGAACGAGTGGTACTGTCTATCCGGCCGCTGGTTTCGTCTCTGAGGCCAACCGAAGCGGAGCCCATTCCGTCGAACTCAATCTGGAGCCTTCCGAGGGCGTCTCCGAATTCTCCGAAGTGATCCATGGTAAAGCAACAGAAATCGTGCCAGCTTTCGTAGACCGCTTTTTGAAGACTTAGATTTTGATAAATTTTGCGACGAGTTCAATATGATGGGAGAATAAGAACTGATCTATCGGCACGACGTATGCCAGTTCATACCCCCCATCAATCAGGATCCTGGCGTCTCTTGAAAAGGTGGAAGGATTGCATGAAACGGCCATAACTTTCTGAACATCAGACCCGGCAATTTGCATTGATTGCTTGTGGGCACCCGCTCTTGGAGGATCGATGATTACCATGTCGTAAGCTTTTAATTCGTCCTTTGACAGTGGATCGCGGAACAGATCTCTTTGCACTGTTTCGACTGTTTTTAATCCCTGGTTACGGCTATAGGCTTTTTTTATCGCTTCCAGAGCTGATGTATCTGATTCAAATGCCGTGACCCTGGCGTGTCGGGCCACCGGCAGAGAGAAGGTGCCGGACCCGCAAAAAAGGTCGGCAATGTTTGAAGCTGATCCGACCTCCTCCAAAACAATTTCTAACATGTGCTGCTCGGATTCTTTTGTGGCCTGAATGAACGCTCCTGGAGAAATCGGAATGCTGATTCCATCGACTTCAAGAACAGGTTCTCTGACCAACAGGACAGGTTCTCCGTTGACCGTTAACCGTGCGACATTCAACTTTTCGGGTAAATTCAGTACTGACGATGCATTGATAACCTGCGAGACATCCCTTGCTCCAGTGATCGCGATGTCCAAACCTGACGCCGTTTGATTAATCGTCACTTTCGCTTCCTTGCGGCGCGTGAGAAATGGAAAAATAAATGATCCTAACTCTTTCAGGCTTTGTTCAATTTCCGGCACAAGTACCGGGCATTTCCCTATTGGTACTATGGATGTGTCGCGGTAGCGATGATAGCCAAGAAGGACCTTGTTCCTGGTTCGCTTTGCAGACAACACGGTCCGCCGCCGGGTTCCGGCACTTATACTCCGGACGGGACTGACGTCCGTAGTTACCCCGTGAAACGAGAGCGTTCTGATTATTTGGTCGCGTTTCCATTGCAAATATTCCTGCTCGTCAAGGTGTTGCAGGGCGCAACCGCCACATTCTCCGAAATATTGGCAAACCGGCTCCCTGCGCGCGCCGGATCTGCATTTTATATCAATTAGCTCACAATTATCCTTGGAAACGATGATATCGACCTGTTCGCCGGGCAGAGCGAAAGGAACATTCAAATCCTGTCCGCGCCAATTGACCCGCCCCTCCGCTTTCGAGCCAAGATCCTCTATAAAAACTGTCGTAACTGATTCAGATTTCTTGGACATGGTCGGTAATATTAAAATCTCGATCGACGCAAAATTTGTAAACCCATGCCAGTATTGTAGGTTGTTCAGGATAACAAGAAAATCTTCAACGAAACCGGCAGCGTCACCGAACCTCGGCACTCAGCAGAAATTCCTTGTTTCCCCCTTTCCCGTCAATTGGAGATGGAATCACACCTAAAACACGCCATCCCGGTTGCTTATCGATCCAGTTTTTCACCCGGTCAACTGAGGTTTGTCTGAGCTTTTCGCTCCTGACGACCCCCCCTTTCCCGACGGCTTTCGGCCCAAGTTCAAACTGAGGCTTGACAAGAGCAATCAGCCAGCTCTTCGGCGCCACCAGGCGTAAGGGAGCCTCCAGTGCAAGTGTGAGCGAAATAAAGCTCAAATCTGCAACAACGGCTTGTACCGGTTCCGCTATCAACTGGCGGTCAAACTGACGAACATCGGTGTTTTCAAAGTTTGTAACCTTCGGATGTCCGGCCAAATCCTTATTGAACTGCCCGGTACCAACGTCCAGTGCGTAAACGTGGCTCGCGCCACGCTCCAGCAATATCTGCGTGAAACCACCGGTGGAAGCGCCCAGATCAAGGCAAACTTTATCAAGGGGAGACAGCTGGAATTCATCCAGCGCCCTGATCAATTTTACCGATCCGCGGGAAACATATCGGGCCGCTTCGCTGTCAATTTCCATAACGGTATCCTTCGATACCTGTTGGGAAGGTTTTAACGCGGTCTTGCCATCTATCAGGACCAGACCTCTTTTGATCAGATCGTGAGCCCTGGACCGGGTTGGCACCAGTCCCCGGATGACCAGCGCCAGATCGAGCCTTTCCTGAAATTGAGCCATAATTTTTGCTACGAAATCAGCATATGTGCAATGTTTGTCTAAGCCCTGAGAGCTTATGCCCGTTCAATGAGCTCATTTGCCTGACCACGACCAAGAGCAGAGAAGACGGTTTTCACAATTCCGCTGGAAGTTAATTCGGCGGCTTCGTACATCGCTTCCGGCTTGTCATGATCAATAAAAATGTCAGGCAGAAACATTGATCTCACTTTCAGCCCTTTCTCCAGAAGGCCTTCAATTGAGAGAAACTGCAATACGTGAGAGCCAAATCCCCCGATTGAACCTTCTTCGATCGTGACCAGAACCTCATGTTCCAGAGCCAGCCTTCGTACAAGGTCATGATCAAGAGGCTTTGCAAATCTTGCATCGGCTACTGTCGTTGACAATCCGTATGATGAAAGCTTCGTTGCAGCGTCCATGCATTCCGACAGTCGGGCGCCAAAAGAAAGGAGAGCGACAGTCGATCCCTCCTGTAAAATCCGGCCTTTTCCAATTTCCAGGAACTCGCCCCGTTCCGGCAGTTCGACGCCAACACCCTCTCCTCTTGGATAGCGAAACGCTGAAGGGCGGTCATCGATCTCGGCTGCTGTTCGCACCATATGAACTAATTCCGCCTCGTCGGCCGCGGCCATTACAACAAATCCGGGTAATGTCGAAAGATAGGTAATATCAAATGATCCGGCATGGGTAGGTCCATCGGCTCCCACCAGTCCGGCCCTGTCTATGGCAAAACGGACGGGAAGCCTCTGAATCGCGACATCATGGACGACCTGATCATAGGCACGCTGAAGAAATGTTGAATAAATTGCTGCAAAGGGCTTGTAACCTTCGGCTGACAGACCCGCGGCAAAAGTTACGGCATGCTGCTCGGCAATACCGACGTCAAAACATCTCGTTGGGAACTCCTCGGCAAAAAGGTCCAGTCCGGTGCCAGATGGCATTGCAGCTGAGATTGCCACGATCCGGTCATCCTCTCTGGCTTCTTGTATAAGGGACTGGGCAAAAACCTTTGTGTACGAGGGGGCTTTGGGCTTTGATTTCACCTGCTCCCCGGTTATCGCATTAAATTTGGAAACCCCATGATATTTATCCGCAGAGCTCTCTGCTGGAACATATCCTGCACCTTTCTTGGTGACGACATGGACCAGAATCGGCCCTACTCCGGCATCCCGGACATTTCTCAGAACCGGCAACAAGTGATCCAGATTGTGTCCGTCAATGGGGCCGACGTAATAAAATCCGAGTTCCTCAAACATGGTCCCGCCCGTCCAGAAACCCCGGGTATATTCTTCCGCCTTTGCCGCTCGCCTTTCCCAGCTTTTCGGAAGCTTTTGTGCGACCTGTTTGGCCCAATTCCGTAAATGGAGATAGGTGCCGCCAGATATGAGCCGGGCCAAATATGCACTCATGGCACCAACCGGCGGGGCGATCGACATATCGTTGTCATTTAGAATTACGATCAAACGCGAGTCCATGGCTCCAGCATTGTTCATGGCCTCATAGGCCATTCCGGCACTCATCGCGCCATCACCGATAACAGCGACCACGTGATTGTTTCCACCGGAAAGATCTCGCGCAACCGCCATTCCAAGAGCTGAAGAAATGGATGTGGATGAATGGGCGGCACCAAACGGATCATATTCGCTTTCACTGCGTTTTGTGAAACCCGACAGACCGCCGCCCTGCCTCAAAGTCCGAATTAGATTCCGCCGACCGGTCAGTATTTTGTGCGGGTAAGACTGATGCCCTACGTCCCAAATAATCTTATCCCTCGGCGCGTCAAAAACTTTATGCAGTGCGACCGTTAACTCGACCACACCGAGTCCCGCTCCCAGATGCCCACCGGTAACGGAGACCGCATCAATTGTTTCCTGGCGCAATTCATCCACAAGCTTCTGCAAATCCTGATCAGAAATCTTGTTGAGATCCTCTGGAATGCGGACTTGATCGAGTATAGGGGTATTACCGGTCATAAGCGCAACCTGATTTATGTCTTTAAATAGTATTCTTGGCAATACGGCCTTGGAATATTAAGGTTTTGGAATTGTTGCATTATTTCACTCAACCCGCAATAATCAAGACAACAACTTGTTCTGAATTTTAGGCAGAGACAACAATCAAATCCAAGTCATACTCTGCATAACAGTCGTTTGCCAACCGAATTTTTCATGATTGCCCTCAGTCATAAAGAAGGCCTCTGCCTGCAGCTCGTTCGTCTGCAGTAGATTCTGGATGTCTGGACTCAGGTTTCGACGTCCAGCGGCTCTGTTCCAACCGGCTTGCCGTCCGCGTCGAAGGTTATCTTGTCAACCTTGGCCTCTGCCCTTTTGAGCAGATTGTCGCAACGATTGCGCAGCGCTTCACCACGCTCATATATATTTATGGATTCCTCGAGTTCGACATCGCCACGTTCGAGCCGGCTGACGATCTGCTCCAACTCCTTCAGCGCCCTTTCAAAACTCATATCATCTATATCGGATTGCGGTGCTGTTTTCGCCATTTAACTCTCTCTTATTTCTGCAAGTTACATAAATTGTTGATTTAATTTCCGCCATCCATGAGGGCGCGCACATGTGTGGAAACCGAGTCGCCCAGCCCCTTTAAATCATATCCGCCCTCCAGCATCGACACGATCCGGCCACTACAGGATTTATCTGCGATGTCTAAAAGTTTTTTTGTCGCCCATGCATAATCTTCTTCTACCAGCCCAAGGTTGGCCAGCGGATCACGAATATGAGCATCAAATCCGGCGGAAATCAGAATGAATTCCGGGGCAAATGTGGAAAGTTCTGGAAGAACCCTGCTTTCAAACGCATCCCGGAACTGACTGCCGCGATCTCCGGGATTCAGTGGCGCATTCACAATGTTGCCAACTCCCGTTTCAGTAATACTCCCGGTTCCCGGAAATAGCGGCATTTGGTGCGTTGATGCAAAAAACATATTTTTGTGAGACCAGAAAAGGTCCTGTGTTCCGTTGCCATGATGCACATCGAAATCGACAACAGCCACACGATCGAGGTGATATTGATTTCGGGCATAAAAAGCAGCGATAGCGATGTTATTGAACAGACAGAAACCCATGGCGCGGGCGGTTTCGGCATGGTGGCCACAGGGACGTACGGCACAAAACGCGTTCTGTACTTCTCCAGCCATTATCCTATCAACCGCATGAATGCCCGCTCCAACAGCACGCCGCGCCGCCTCGAAGCTTCCCCGAGACATGACCGTGTCAGGGTCAAGTCTGACATAATTTTCTCCTTCCCCTGCGGGCTCGCTTTCCTGAATCATCTTTATATAGTCAATTGGATGCGCCCTCACGATGTCATCAATACTGGCCTCGGGGGCTTCCGATCGCTGAAGTTCAGAAAAATCAGGCGTTGACAGGACATTTCGTACCGTCTGAAGGCGTTCTATTCTTTCAGGATGCCCAGGACCCGTGTCATGGCGCAAAAACGCATCATGTGTCAGATACAGTGTTGTCATGAACAATCTTTTCCATAAGGTTCTATCTTCTAATCTGCATCGACCGCCCGCAGCGGAATATCTGACGTGTAATCTTCGGGAATGAAATAGTCCGGCGTAAGATCAACATTTGGATCCATTCGGTATTTATCAAAATCTGTTTCACCATTCTCCGCCAGCAGCGCTTCGTCTATACAAAATTGGCCTGTAAACTTGCGCGCGGAATTCAGAAAAATCACATGGGCGGCATCTGCCATAATATCCGGTTTTCGACTGGATTGCATCATTTCATCCCCTCCGACGATATACTTAATCGCTGCCGTTGCGATCGTAGTTCTCGGCCAGAGTGCGTTTACTGCTATTCCAAACTTTTTAAATTCATCAGCCATTCCCAGAACACAGAGGCTCATCCCGAATTTGGCAAGGGCGTAGGCAACATGCCCCGAAAACCATTTGGGGTTCATATCCACAGGTGGGGCGATCATCAAAATATGCGGATTACTCGATTTCATTAAATGCGACAGACAATATTTTGACACCATGAATGTTCCGCGCGTATTGACCTGATGCATCAAGTCGAAACGTTTCATTTGTGTTGAAGCCGTATCGCTTAACTGTATGGCGCTAGCATTATTGACACAGATGTCGATGCCCCCGAATTGTTCCACCGTCCGCTCAATCGAGTGAGACACCTGGTTTTCATCCCTGACATCGACGATCATGGGCAAACTTCTGCCGCCCACCTTTTCTATCTCCTCTGCCGCAGTGTATATCGTCCCCGGCAGTTTGGGATGCGGTTCGCCGGACTTGGCGGCTATCGCAATATTCGCACCGTCTCTGGCGGCCCGCAGTGCAATAGCCAATCCGATACCGCGGCTGGCACCTGTGATGTATAATGTTTTACCCTTTAAATCGCCCATGGAATTATTCCATTCCCTTAAAGCTATAACCGATCTAAATTATCCTGGCCGAGATCACAGAAATTTAAGCTTTGAGCAGTTCTTCCACTTCATCAGACAGAATAGTTTCGGAACCTCGCATAACGGTTTTTGCAAGAGCCGCAGATTCCCCGATCAGATTTTCGGCAAAAAACCGGGCCAGCAGCATTTGATCCGATAATTCCTTCAAATCCGAACGCTGAATTTCCAGAGCCCCCTTTGCCAGATAGATGCCACCTGTCACCACGCCAAACAGGCGCAGGTATGGAGTGGCCCCGCACAACGCAGCATCAGGTCTGGACACCAGTTGTTCCAGCATCCAGTCCGTAGTGCGTTCCAGCAGATTCACAGCATCAGATAGATAATCACCAATATTTTTCAACGCCCTGTGATTGGAGTTAGAGACTTCCTCGGAAACTTTTGTTAGCTCGTTAATATGACACCGGGCTACAGCACCGTTCTTGAGTGGCAGTTTACGGGTGACGAGATCAATGGCCTGAATGCCGTTCGTTCCTTCGTAGATAGGTGTAATCCGGGCATCTCGAAATAGCTGCGCGGCCCCCGTTTCCTCTATATATCCCATACCGCCGTGCACCTGGATATTGCAGGATGAGACTTCTACGCCGATATCGGTACTGTAGGCCTTGGCCACCGGGGTAAGAAGCCCGGCCTTTTCGCTTGCGGCGGTCCTTTCATCTTGATCGGAACCGCAACGGGACAAATCCAGCGCCGCGGCGGTCGTATAGCAGATGGCCCGGGCTGCCGCGGTCTTCGCCCGCATCGTAAGAAGCATCCTGCGAACATCAGGATGATTTACGATAGGTTGCATCTCCTTTGCAGAATTGCCGGTCGCACGAGAATCGGTGTGTCCCTGTTTTCGCTCATTCGCATAAGCCATGGCCTGCTGAGTAGCGCTTTCAGCTAATGAAACGCCCTGAATGCCGACTCCCAGACGAGCCTCATTCATCATTGTGAACATTGCAACCAGTCCCTTATGCTCCTGTCCCACAAGCCACCCGACGGCACCTCCTTTTTCGCCGAAATTCATAACGCATGTCGGACTGGCATGAATTCCAAGCTTGTGCTCGACTTTTGTGCAGATCACATCATTGCGCCGGCCCGGGCTTCCATCTTTATTCAACAGGTACTTTGGCACCAGGAACAGGGAAATTCCCTTGGTGCCGGGAGGGCTTCCGGGAGTTCGGGCAAGCACCATATGGATGATATTTTCAGTCAGTGAATGCTCACCGTAGCTGATAAAGATCTTTGTGCCTTTAATAAGATATGAACCGTCCGCCTGTGGTGCCGCGGAAGTATTGATACTGTTGAGATCAGAACCCGCCTGGGGTTCGGTAAGTTGCATCGTTCCCGACCAGGTACCGCTTACCATTTTTTCCAGATAGAGAGACTTAAGCTCGTCGCTGGCAAACCTGTAGATGGCATTGACAGCCGCCTGGGTCAGCAAAGGGTTCAGAGCAAACGACAATGAAGCTGCTGTCCAGATTTCCACACATGCCATTGCAACCGAAATCGGCAATTCCTGGCCACCATAGGCCTCAGGACCCGATACGGCGGCCCATCCTGCTGAAGTCCAGTCACGGTATGTCTCCCTCCACGACGCTGGCAGACTGACTTCACCATCCTTCAGAGACGCACCCACCAGGTCGCCCTCGCGGTTAATCGGCGCGATACGTTCTTCTGCAAATTTTCCAGCTTCTTCAAATATTGCAGCTAATAGGTCTCGATCCAGGTTTTGAAAAAGGCCACGCTCCACCAGTTGGTCAAATCCGGCAACTTGATTCAGGGTGCAATTAATGTCAACTAAGGGCGCACGAAAACTCATAGTATGATCCTCAATAAAAATGCCTTCGTTCAGATCTTGACCTGTTCCGGATGTCTGCGCCAATAATGTTCATGAATTTTTGTATAAATAAACCCCATGAAGATCAATTCTATACTATCTGAACAAATCTCTGCGGCCGCGGTCCGCCTAAAAGCGGGAGATCTGGTTGCATTTCCTACGGAAACTGTTTATGGACTGGGCGCCGACGCGACCAATGACACCGCCGTTGGTAAAATTTTCGAGGTAAAGCGGAGGCCGCAGTTCAACCCGTTGATTGTACATATTCCCAATATGGACATGGCGAGAACTGTTGCGAAATTCACACCGGCAGCGCAAATTCTTGCCAAATATTTCTGGCCCGGACCCCTTACACTCGTGCTGCCGCTAAAGTTATCAGCTAATTTGTCGGCGCGGGTTACCGCAAATTTGGACAGTATTGCCCTGCGAATACCCCGCCATCCTGTAGCTCAGAACCTGCTTAATCAGGTAGGGCGTCCAATTGCTGCGCCGAGTGCCAATATATCGGGAAGCGTCAGCGCTACGAAAGCGTCACACGTTCGTGATGATTTCATTGAGAATAATATAACAATTCTGGATGGTGGAGATGCGGAATGCGGTCTGGAGTCAACGATTGTCGGACTCATAGACAAAAAAATCAGTTTGTTACGCCTTGGCGCCGTGGACAGAGCCTCGATTGAAGAACGACTCGGTACCACTTTGGAAACATCAGAACAAATTGGGTCCCGGCCCAATGCTCCGGGACAGCTGGCCAGCCACTATGCGCCGAAAGCCCGCTTGCGTCTTGATGCAACGGAGGTAACCAGCGATGAGGCGCTATTGGCGTTTGGTCCGAATCCATTGATAGGAGCACGATATTCATTGAACCTTAGTCCCAAAGGGGATCTGAACGAAGCTGCGGCTAAACTGTTCTCCCTGTTAAGGGAACTTGACCAAAGCGAATGCGAAACAATAGCAGTCATGTCCGTGCCTGATTTTGGACTTGGTGAGGCTATAAATGACCGGCTTAGACGGGCGGCAGCCCCCCGCCCTTCAAATAAGTAGATGTTTAACTCGAAGGATGTAAAAATTGTCCCCGGTTTTACCGGAATGACCTAAAGGTTTCATATTTGAAACTGTTTAAAACTCTTTGATACTAACGACCGGTCTGCAAAACTGTTCAAAACAGTTGCACCAATCCGGCAACCGCTAACCGGTACCAGAAAGCCCTGGACGAATTAGGATGAAAGACAAGCTAACTCCCGGACTGAAATCGCCGTCCAAAGAGACGTTAAAACGCCTGGCCGAAATTGTTGGTGACAAATACGCATTGCGCAATGATACCGAGATGGCTCCTTATCTGGTTGAACGGCGTGACACCTATTTCGGCAAAGCTGCAATGGTTTTGCGCCCCGGAACCACCAGGGAAGTATCCGAAATCCTGTCACTGGCCAATCAAACGCGAACTGCCATTGTTCCCCAGGGCGGGAATACGGGACTTGTGGGGGCTCAAATCCCGTTTGAGAGTGGTAATGAAATAATACTGTGTCTGGACCGTCTTAACCGAATTCGCGACATCGATCTCGACAGCAACAGTATAACTGTGGAAGCTGGCGTTATATTGCAGAACATTCAAAGTGCTGCAAGTGATGTAAACCGTCTTTTCCCACTGAGTTTGGCCGCTCAGGGCAGTTGTCAAATCGGCGGAAACATCGCCACCAATGCGGGCGGCGTTGGCGTTCTTGCTTATGGAAACACCCGGTCTCTGGTTCTCGGGCTGGAGTTCGTTCTTCCGGATGGACGTATCATAGACGACCTGAAATGCCTCAGAAAAGACAATACGGGGTATGATCTTAAAAATCTCATGGTCGGTTCGGAAGGTACATTAGGCGTAATTACAGCGGCCGCGCTCAGACTGTTTCCCAAGCCAACGTCCAGGGCAACTGCTTTCGCAGGACTTGAATCACTCGAGCAAACTCAGAAATTTTTTAACCTGGCGATGGAGATTGGAGGTTCACAGCTCACTTCCTTTGAAGTAATGGTAAATCTCTGCCTGGATATAATTATGACCCATGTCGAAGGAGCAGTTGATCCGCTGGAGCAACGTTATCCTTGGAATGTTCTTTTGGAGATTTCGTCAACGGGTAAGTCGGAAAAAGCGGAATCCATTGCTCAAAACATTTTGGAAACAGCATTCGAACAAGAGCTGGTGTCCGATGGAACACTGGCCTCATCACTGGCTCAGTCAGACAATCTCTGGCACATTCGGGAGGAGTTATCGGAAACTCAGCGGCTGGAAGGCGCAAGCCTTAAATGTGACATTTCGATACCCATAGCCCGAATTCCCGAATTTATCAAAAAAGCAAGTTCGGTTGTAACTGAACTTTGCCCAAATTGCCGCCCCATTCCATTTGGTCACTATGGTGACGGAAACATTCATTTTAATGTTCTCCAACCAGTTGAGATGAATAAAAATAATTTCCTGGAATTGGTGCCTCAATTAGCTGCAGCTGTAAACGAAATCGTCATATCTCTCGACGGATCAATCAGTGCTGAACACGGTATCGGCCGTCTGAAACGCGAGATGCTCCAAAGCTTTCGCAGCGAGGCCGAACTCGACCTTATGCGGGGTATAAAAAATGTCTTCGATCCCAATGGAATTATGAATCCTGGAAAGGTAATTTAAGCTCAGCGCTGCAATCCAGAATCAGTTTTGTCGTCCCCCAAAAATTATCAAAATATTTTGCATTGAATTTGTGCTATCGTAATCCTTTGGAAACCAAATGCACTCACACTTTATTAAAGTGGATTGAAGTCGAACAACAATTCGTTTCCAAACGGATAAACCGCCGGTTGGGAACACTGAGTTTTTTCACCACGCCTCTCAATTTAACAGAATATTGCCCTAAAGAAGAATATCCTAAAATGTCGACAGTACCAGCTAAACAAAATTCTAAGCCCAGACATACACCGTTAAAAATCTATCAGTCTCTTATGCGCGAGCATTTCAGGAAATTGGCCCGGGCCGGAGCCAAAAACAGTGTAGGTCATCACAAACATGAACTGGCCAAATGTTATTTGATTCAAATATCAGCTCTCGTCATGTTGCTGGAGCAAATGCCACAGGCACCTGAAGAATTTGCACTTGATATCCTGGCATGGACGCCGGAACCAAGAGTCGAACGACAGATCGAGGCCGGTTCGGGAAAAAATAATGATCACAACGGAATGTTCGCGTCAGTCATAGAAGATTTACAGGCCACCTCTGTAAGGCTGGTGGAAAATTTAAGACGTGCGATGGAAATTGGTGAGTTGGGCACGCTGTTTAAATTGTGCGAAGAGAAAGCTCCCATCCTTCGCAAACGCGTTGCGGAAATAGAGGATCGGATGATGCCAAATAGTATGGTTATTTATTGAGAATTGAATCCCGGAGATTCGAATTTGCGCGATGCTGGACAAACAGCGAGAGAATAGCTATCAGCAAGAGCGGTGGTGTAATATCTAGTTAACCTGTCAGGATGCTCTGTAAATGTTGCACAATTCCGGTTTCTGAGACGCACTATGCCCAGGGGAAACGACAGCCCAGGAATTACACCCGTCCCCGCAGCCAGCATAGCTGTATTCAGGGAAAATTCCGTATTGCTCGCAAAGCGTGGTAGAGGGCATCTGAAAGGCCTCTGGAGTCTTCCGGGTGGACATATAGAGCCCGGTGAAAAAGCCCGGGATGCGGCATTAAGGGAATTAACAGAAGAGACGGGAGTAACCGCCCGGGGCGTGAAACACCTGACCTGTCACGATATGATACTCCGGGACAGCCACGGGATGTTGTCAGCCCACTATGTTTTAAATGTTTATTACGGGCATTGGGAGGCGGGCCAGGCTAAAGCAGCAAGTGATATCATTGATGTTTGTTGGGCTGCCCCCGAAATTCTTTCGCAATTTTCTTTAACGCCGGGCGCAAAGGATCTGATTTTTACAGCTTGGAATTTGATTTTGAAACAAGGTCGTCACAACGAAAAATAACTCTGCATACAACAATGATCACAAAGATTTCACTTGCCGTGTTTGGGATTTATACGAGCTTCAGGGCAAGATGACTGAGATTGTTTTTCAATTTCGGGTGTATTTGGACCTCAGCTGATCTCCGGAATTGGAACAGAAGGTAATAGACCGGAGTTGTCGATTTCAGCATCAAGGCATCAGGTTATGAGTATTTCCGATCCCATGAAAAAAATTTCCGCCATCGCACTCGTTGTTGTTTTCGCTGTCCTGTCAGGGACGACGTGGACCAATGCTTCTCCGAGTGTGTGGAAAGGTCAGGGATGGACAAAGACAAATTTTGACAAGAAAATTATAGAATTTGAAGCGATCTTGTCAGGGGGGCCGCCGAAAGACGGTATCCCATCAATCGACAATCCCAAGTTTATTGCTGCAGCAGAGGAAAAGGATCTCGGGGAAATGGAACCCGTGATCGGCCTCGAAGTGAATGGTGAGGCCAAAGCTTATCCGCTCAGAATTCTGATATGGCACGAGATTGTAAATGACGTCATCGGCGGTAAACCTGTTGCAGTCACATATTGTCCATTATGCAATTCCGCGGTTGTGTTCGAGAGGGAGTTCAATGGCCGCGTTCATGACTTCGGTACCACCGGTAAGCTTCGCAATTCTGATCTAGTTATGTATGACCGGCAAACCGAAAGTTGGTGGCAGCAATTTGAAGGCAAGGGAATTGTCGGCGAGTATACCGGCAGGGAACTGGTAACTATTCCTGCAAGACTGGAATCGTTCGCGAAATTCAAAGCCAGACAAGCCGACGGCAAAGTTTTAACGCCGCGCAAACGGCGAATTCGACAGTATGGTTTCAATCCCTATGTTGGTTATGATTCTCGGAATGCACCCTATCCGCTGTTTCGCGGTGATCTGCCAACGGACATCAACCCGATGTCAAGAGTTATCGTCGTGAAATCCAAGGGCAAACCTGTTGGTGTCACTATGGATCTCGTGCGCAAATCCGGTCCCATTAAAATCGATGACATAACAATTTCCTGGGAGAACGGCCAGAATTCAGCGCTCGATGATTCTTCTATCAAAAAAGGACGGGATGTCGGCAATATCACCGCTCAGAGGATGCAAAATGGAACAATGGTGGATCATGTCTATGACGTAACATTCGCCTTTGTTTTTAAAGCCTTTTACCCGGACCAACAAATCAGGCAGTACTAGCAATACCCTGTTCTCAGCCGATACAGAATTCCAGTTAACCGTAAATCTGTACCTAATCTGTTGCTGTAAAGAGCGCCTTTCTGGAAAAAATTAATCGTTCTCTCCTATTGGGACTTGTCAAAAACATCTGCAAAAAGCAGACTGATACCGTTAATACCAATTGTGATGCCGAGAATGCAGTTAACACCAGTTTGCCATCAAGCAAAATTCAGCCGCTATTCAATAGCGATATTCGTGAGCATAATGCTCATTTTGGCAACGGCGGGAGCAAACTCAGCGAACAGTCAGTCCTTAAACGAAGATTTGCGCCCGTATGACACTAAATTGAATCGGCTGTCTGAAATTCTGGGGGTTATTCATTACCTTCGCGGACTTTGTGGTGCCAATGAGGGTCAATTGTGGCGGCAGCAGATGGAGGAAATACTGAAATCCGAGGGAACTTCAGCAATTCGACGTGTCAGGCTTGCGCTGAATTTCAACAAGGGATATCGAAGTTTCCGCAGGACTTACCGCCATTGTACCGATTCTGCCAGGGTCGCCCTCGACAGATTTATGACTGAAGGCACCACTATTGCGCAAAATCTAGTCGCTGAAAATAAATAAAATCCCTTTATTTTGCCATAATAGTTGCCCTTCTTTGCCATAAAAATTGCAAAGGTAAAGTTTACCTTACTTACAGATAGATCGATACCGATTCGGTTCCTGTGATAATAAATAATGTTGACGTTTGAGACTCGAACGAAGAAAAACTTCGCGAATTTGAACACAAACTACAGGTCAGTTGAATGCAGGATCTAGAAAGCTCAATCGAGAAACGGCTAAACCACGTCGCTCTGCGTTATATTCAGGAGGCTTGGGAAGAAGCGATTCTTGATGGTCTGGAACCACAAATGCTCGTTAATGCCGCGCTATATGCAGCGATATCCGACCTTGTTGACAGCTATGGGGAAGAAGCCGTCGCGTCAATGGCTGAAGGCTTGTCCAAGCGCATTCAGCATGGTGAATTTACGGTTATCAGAACCACACAGTGATACCAGCACCCGCCGTCAAAATATTATCCGATCATAGCTTATGAAATTATTGAATTAAGACAAACATTGTAACGTGTCTGCAATCCTATGAAGCTTGTCAGGCCAGAAATGAGTTCTTCGTGGTTGACGGATAAATAATATCGTCCAATGCAGAGCTCCAGTTGTAATTTCATTGCAATTTTAGACATGATTGTCAAAAAATATTGACCGAAGCTTGCCAATTCTGGATATTATTATCTGAAGCACACACTTAAAAATGGCAGCTGTCGATCCAAATCAACATTTTATTAATTGGGAATTATTGGGACGGGAATGAAGACTTTCTACTCTTTAGGAGTGACGTTATTTTGTGCTGCAATGATTGGTTTGTTTTTTGTCGTCAAAGGTGTAGAAATCGGCGCCATGCCGGGTCAAGAGAAAAAGCAGACACAGCAGTCGCCGCAAGCATTGCCTGAAGTTATCTATGATCCGGAGTTGCTCCCGGAAAGTGTTGCCAAAACTCGAACATCGATCTTGGAAGCCGCCCGCTCTGGAAATATAGAGAACCTTCGCCCGATACTTGAATCAAACGAATTACTTCCCGTGATCAGTCCGGAAGGTGTTGATGATGCGATCGCGTATTGGAAATCCCAATCCGCTGACGGCAAGGGATATGAAACTCTGGCCAGCATGGTACAAATATTCAAGGCGGGCTTTGTCCGGATTAACAAGGATACGCTTGAAGAGATATATATCTGGCCATATTTTGCCGAAATTCCACTTGATAAATTGACTCCGTCTCAAAAAGTTGAGCTTTATCAACTGTTGCCGCATTCAGAAATCAAGGCGATGGAACGTAATGGAAAATACAATTATATTCGGGCGGGTATAGACCGCTCTGGCGTCTGGCACTTTTTTGTTTCCGGCGGCTAGACCAAACCATCCCATTGGCGAATAGGTTACATTTCAATTTTTTAATTTTGCAGTAATTCTCTTAAATCCGGTTTCCAAATTGAAATCCGATCTTGAACCCCGCGCATTGCTCTCGTAAATCTAATTCATCTGATTCACCGGATCCGACAAATGAACAGCAAATTTGCAATTCTAGACGATCGATCAATACTTTTTATCTCGGGGAAAGACACCTACTCATTTCTGCAAGGTCTGATAACAAACAACGTACCAACTTATGATCCGGTTTTACAGGCAAATGCCAAATTCTCAGCTCTTCTTACTCCACAAGGAAAAATCTTGTTTGATTTCTTTCTGATCACAACGGAAGGCGGTTATCTCATTGATGTCTCATCACAATTGGCTGAGGAATTGCTGACCAAGCTGCTCTTCTACCGGTTACGGGCAGATGTTCAGATTCGCGACATCAGTGAGAGTATGAAAATCGTCGCGGTATGGGACGGGAAAGCGGATTTAAGGAGTTCGGGATTGTGCTTCGAAGATCCCCGATTTGCGCCGCTGGGTCAGAGGCTTGTTTTAACTCAGAATGAGTTCGAGGAATACAAGTCCGATACCAGCGATGTTCAGCAGTCGGGATCAGACTATCGTCGGTACAGAATTTCATTTGGAATACCGGAGTTGGGCCAAGATCTGGCGCCCGGAAGCACCTTTCCACATGACATGTGCTTAGACCTATTAAATGGTGTCGATTTTAATAAAGGGTGCTTTGTTGGTCAGGAAGTCGTCTCACGAATGCGTCACAGGGGAACAGCCCGCAAACGAATTGTCCTGGTTCGGGCACAGACGCCATTGGACAAATCTCAACCTGACATAATGTCGGAAAATCGCGTTCTTGGAACCGTGATTTCCATTAATGATACGGATGGGACCGGCATCGTACGACTGGACCGTGTTCGTGAAGCGCTGGAGAGAAAAGCGCCCATATATTGCGGCCCTGTCGAATTACAACTCAGACCGCCATCTTGGTCCAACTATGAACTTAATCATGACGGTAACAGATTGATTCTCGATGAAGACTCAGAGATATGAAGCTCTTATGAACGATCCAAATATTGTACGGGACAGATTAAAAATTGAATCCGGCAAAAGGTTCGGGCTTACCTCAAACTGCGTGGCTTTAAATTCTGTGGACCAGCTATTGTCTAAGCCTTTATGCGGTCGGTCTAAATGATTAATGATCATCTGGCATCCAGCCACCCGCATTAAGCCTGTTTAGGCTTCGTGGAAAATTTGTGCCCCGGAGAACCAGCCTGAAAATGACATCGAACCATAGGAACAGATCTCACACTGTGAACGATGACCTGCCTCGAGCTTGGCAGAGAATGCTGTCAGGACGGAGGTTGGATTTGCTGAATCCCTCCCCCGCAGATATCGAAATCGAGGATATCGCACACGGTTTGGCAAGGGTTGCCCGCTGGAATGGACAGACGATTGGCCAAAACGCGTATTCCGTGGCACAGCACTCAGTTTTTGTCCTGGATATTGTTAATTCAATTGGAAATGATCTGTCCAGTAAATGGCAACTGGCGGCACTGCTACATGATTCTGCAGAATATGTTATAGGTGATCTTATCAGCCCCTTCAAAGCGGCTATCGGTCTGGATTACCGTGCGTTCGAAAAACTTCTTCTGGAGACCATACATATCCGATTTGGGTTGGAACAAAACGGACCAGATCCACTGAGGGCACTGATCAAACGTGCCGACACGATCGCAGCATATTATGAAGCTACCGGATTGGCCGGTTTTGATGAACAGGAGGCCCGGCAATATTTTGGAAACCCGGATGATTTTAAAAACCATTTAAACATTCAGCTCAACAGTTTAACTCCATGGTCCGTGTCACTTGCACAGAAACAGTTTCTCAGGAGATTTCGAGAGCTCTATGGTGACAAATCCATGGTCCCGGATTAACTTTCGTAGCGATGGCCAATGATTGAGGAAAACAAAGAAATTGACATTTAATGTTCACGAGAGATTCTTATATTTATTCTGTACTCATGTGAACGCGTGATTCGCTCAGATGACAAACTGCACTTAATCCATGCAGGCTTGGATATGAGAATATGATTGCAGCCAAACAAACAACCGACTCAGGAATACGTGACAGATTAATTTATGTCTGCTCCCTGAGCAAAGTAAACGACATCGTTTCCAGAGTCAGTGCAAGTCATCTGATTACCCTTATCAACAATGAAGCCATGATCGACACGCCGCAATGTATTGATAATGCAAATCATCTTAGACTCGCAATGAATGATATCTCAGAACCGGCCGAAGGCTTGGTTTTGCCAAACCATGGTCATGTGTCCGAGCTGATTGAATTTACAAAGGCCTGGCACAAACAGGCGCCTATCGTTATCCACTGCTGGGCCGGCATCAGCCGGTCAACAGCTGCCGCCTTCATTTCTCTTTGTGTTTTGAATCCAGGCGCCGACGAATTGACGATTGCGCGGATGCTAAGGAAGGCCTCGCCATCAGCGCAACCCAACCGAAGATTGGTCAGTATTGCAGATCAAATCCTCACGCGAAATGGCAGAATGAACAAAGCGATCGAAGACATAGGTCAAGGGGTCCTTGTCCACGAAGGAGCGCCGTTTTCTGTCTCGCACAGAATTGGTTGACCCGCAATCGACTTGTATATAACCGAAGTTTGGGTAGGCATTTAACTTCCCACCGAATTATAATAAACCTATTATTCTCAAGTTGGGGCTTGTATTCTTCAAATTGCAAACCTAGTTCCAACGGTGTGCAACAAAAGGCGCGAACAGGTCAATCAGTTATCGGCTATTGGGAGCGACTATGCCAAAGCTTATTTTAATTTATGGAATTGTCTGTCTTGCCAGCGCTTTTCTGGCAATTCTTGTTGCAAAATTTAAAAAGCGGAGCGCTGATCATTGGGGCTTTTCCAGTTTTATCTTTCCACCTGCACTGCTAATTTTATTGCTTCTCTCAAAAAACACAGCACCAGCCGAAAAATCTGCCCTCACAGAAAAAGATATTCGGAAACTTAAAGAAAGTATGTGGGATTAATATTCGGCTTATGGCGCCAATATTCCCGCTTCGACAAATAATTCTGGTTTCCACTGGAACGACAGACCTAGATCTGCATTGAGACCTAAGTTGCCTATCTCGCCGACACTCTTTCAAATTCCGGCCTCAAATAAAACTTGTGATTTCCAATGGTCGTTATCTTCCGCATGGTACGCGCCCAGTCAGGATTTACCGAACTGGCATGATACTGATTTGCATTCCCAATCTCATTCAGCCAAATTTTGCCATCAAAAACCTTTTTCGCCAGAGCTTGAACCTCCCTCCATTTCTCTGCGTCCCTGATAACATCGGGAATTCCATCACAGGCAAATGAGAACTGGCATTTGTTGCGCAAGTGTTCACCTTCGAGGACCACGCCGCAAACGGTATCCGGATGGAAGCTATTTCTGACCCTGTTCATAATGACCTGAGCCACGGCCTTCTGTCCGCGTTCGGGTTCTCCACGAGCTTCAAAATAAATCGCTTTGGAAAGACAGCTTAGATCCCTCTGTCTTGCTTCTTTGCTTAATCTGGTGCCGTAAATAAGATTATGGGGACCGGAAAACCTGTAGTGTTCCGGAAGATTCGGTATCTCAGAAATCGTCTCACCCGTT
This sequence comes from uncultured Hyphomicrobiaceae bacterium, assembly GCA_964461525.1. Taxonomy (GTDB): domain Bacteria; phylum Pseudomonadota; class Alphaproteobacteria; order Rhizobiales; family CAYWUX01; genus CAYWUX01. Next base: position 284,799 of record CAYWUX010000001.1, read on the forward strand.
GTCGGATCAATAATTCTGAACCTGCCCCGCTCAATTTCGGACGCAGCATCTGATCTAACCTCCACTGGTTGAGCGCCGGCTGAAACAAACCGGTTTTTCCAGTTCGAAAGCCGAACAGGTTGCTGCCAGCTCTCCTCCGCAAAGCCGGGCTTGAGCGCCTTGTGAACCATATCCAGGGATGAGATCTGGTTACTTTCGGTAGCAGGTCTTTGTTGCGAATGGTTCTTTGGGGTATGAATGGCAGCATCAAAAGGCTCAGATGTTAAAGATACTAAAACAGGTGCAGACCGGGACTGCCGGTCCGGATGATCGCCGGAAATTTGAGTGTGGATTGCTCCCGTATGTTCCTGGTTAAGAGACAGAGACTTGCCTGGGGATATTGATTTTTTAAAGAAGCTGTGATTAATCCCGTCGGCCAAACGCACCTGCTCAATAACGGACATTACTTCAACTCCAACAAAAAAGAAGGCGACCAAGCACATTGCTGACTTGAAGCGATCTGATCCGATAAGCCTTCTCATTATCACTAATACTCCGACTGAAATAAAATGATCTTCCAAATTTAAAATGGGTAAATAATTGCTTAAAAGCTTTGATTTACAGCGAAATCAGAGCATGCCGGATCTTATGTACTTGTTGTCGTCATTTGATATATTACAAGTTATATAGTTGATAGTTTATTAAATAGAGCTTCAATTCTCTTGTGCTTTCCCAAATTTCCAAAAAAAAACTGTGTTCTGGCTATTTGAACCGGAAATCGAATTTTTTCATGATTGAATATTCTGATTGGAAAGGCTTGTCGCAAAATTCTGCGAGATCGAATTTGGTTTCAATTACCTCGATCCCCCTCCGTCCGAACCTTTCTCGAAGACTCGAACGAAGCCAGTCTTGAGACTTCCGCATTCGACTGGACACTATTATATTCCTGGCACCGAGTGACGCATAGTGATCTGAAATGGATTGGCTGAGTTCGCCAATACCTTCCACGCGCACAACTGAAGTTCCAATAACCGGAACATCCCAGTCGCCCCCTAACGGTTTGGTCAGGCTCAATGAACTTCTGACATCGTGGAGGGCCCGTTCGGCGACCATTCCAAGATCGGTTTTTGTTACGACAGCTATATCGGGAATTTCTATTGCACCGGCCTTGATATATTGCAACCCGTCTCCCGACGCCGGTTGTATGCACAGAACAACCGAGTCGGCTACCGAAGAAATATCCACCTCAGACTGTCCAATTCCAACGGTCTCGACGATTACCCGATCAAAAATTGCCTGGAGCAAGACGACAGAAGGGTAAGTAAATTCTGAGAGACCTCCCAATCTGTCTCTGCTGGCCATGGAGCGTACAAATACACCTTCGTCATCCGGATTCAGATCGAAACGCGCGCGATCACCGAGCAATGCCCCGCCGGATATCTGAGACGATGGATCAACAGCAATTATTCCAACGCTTAGATTCTGACCACGGTAAATCTGTGCCAGTGCACTAATGAGAGTTGATTTTCCTACCCCGGGCGGCCCGGTAATGCCGACGACGTGGGCGCGTTCCAGCTCAAACGCACGATCCAAGAAAGCCCGTGTTCGGGATTCGCTCCAGGAAGTCTCAATTTTCGTTAGTGCTTTTGAAATCCTGGCTTTATCGACAGTTCGAAACTGGGCTAGTTCGGTGCAGAAATCAAACATTGCATCCTCGCTCCGCATCATCGCGAAGGCACGGAGTTAAGTAGGACTAGATCTTGCTGGCTATCGCGGATTGTGCAGCGGCCAACCTGGCCACAGGAACCCGATATGGCGAGCACGAAACATAGTCAAGGCCGACCTGGTGACAGAATTCAATGGATTTCGGGTCTCCCCCATGCTCACCACAAATTCCCAGTTTCAAGTTTCCGTTTGTGCTTCGACCTCGTTTCACACCAATTTTCACCAGTTCCCCCACGCCCTCAACGTCAATTGAAATAAATGGGTCCGTATCGATCAATCCTTTTTCAACATATTCTGTGAGGAAACTTCCGGCGTCATCTCTGGAAATTCCAAGACCGGTTTGCGTTAAATCATTGGTGCCGAAAGAAAAGAAGTCCGCTGACTGCGCAATTTCATCCGCCTTAAGACAGGCTCTCGGAAGTTCGATCATCGTACCGATGGTATATTCAATTTTTGTACCGGTTTCGCTCTCCACCTGTTTCGCCACTTCGCGCACACGTCCGGCCAGAAAATCAAACTCAGGCCGGCCGATTATCAGAGGAATCATAATTTCGGGCTCCACCGGCTCGCCTGTTTTTTTAGACATACTGACGGCAGCTTCCAGTATCGCCCTTGCCTGCATTTCGGTAATTTCCGGATATGTAATAGCGAGACGACATCCGCGATGACCGAGCATTGGATTGAACTCTTGAAGTTCCTGAATGCGATTATGGAGAGCCTTAGGTGTAACGCCGATGGCAGACGAAACATCTTCAATCTCCGCATCCCCGTGGGGCAGGAATTCATGCAGTGGTGGATCCAAAAGGCGAATTGTCACCGGCATGCCGGCCATAATTTCAAACAAAGCTTCAAAATCACTGCGCTGCATCGGAAGAAGCTTGGCCAATGCTTTGCGGCGGCCTTCCTCAGTTTCAGACAAAATCATTTGTCGAACAGCGAGTATTCTTTCTTCGTCAAAAAACATATGCTCTGTGCGGCAGAGACCTATACCTTCACAACCAAATTTTTTCGCCGTCGAAGCATCAACCGCTGTGTCGGCGTTGGCTCGCACACCGAGTACCCGGACTTTGTCTGCCCAGGCCATCAACTTGGCAAAGTCTCCCGACAATTCAGGCTGCTTCATTTTAACGCTACCCAGAATGACTTGCCCTGCGGTGCCATCGATTGTGATCAGATCGCCTTTTTTCAGGGTGTGAGTACCAGCCTTCATTGTCTCATCTTTGTAGTCGATTCGAATTGTTCCGGCCCCGGAAACGCATGGCCTGCCCATACCACGCGCGACCACCGCCGCGTGACTTGTCATGCCACCCCGGGTAGTCAAAATTCCAACCGCAGCATGCATACCATGAATATCTTCAGGACTCGTCTCCACACGAACCAGAATGACATCCTTACCATTTGCTTTCATCGCCTCGGCTTCATCGGAATTAAATACAATTTCACCCGATGCAGCTCCTGGTGAGGCCGGCAATCCCGTCGCAATCACATTACGGTCGGCATTAGGATCAAGCGTGGGATGGAGTAGCTGGTTGAGCGCGGCCGGTTCAATGCGCATAACAGCCTGCTCCTGGGAAATTACCCCCTCTTCGGCCAGATCAATTGCAATTTTGAGGGCGGCTTCAACTGTCCTCTTTCCGGCCCTGGTCTGCAGCATCCACAAATTACCGTTCTGGACGGTAAATTCGATATCCTGCATATCCTTGTAGCGGGCTTCGAGTTTCTCGCAAATCGTTTTGAACTCCGAAAAGACCTCCGGCATTAAAGCTTCAAGTGAGGGGAGTTCGTCTCCGGCCTGAATGCGCGCTTGTTCGGTTAAGCTCTGAGGCGTTCTGATACCGGCAACGACATCTTCTCCTTGCGCATTTACCAAAAATTCTCCATAGAGCTTTTTCTCACCGGTGGAAGGGTTTCTGGTAAACGCAACTCCGGTCGCACTATTGTTACCCAGATTACCGAACACCATCGCCTGAACGTTAACCGCCGTTCCCCAATGTGCTGGGATATCATGCAGTTTCCGATAAGTGATTGCACGAGCGTTCTGCCATGAGCCGAACACAGCGCTGATAGCCCCCCACAACTGCTTGTTGATATCCTGTGGAAAAGGCTCACCGAGTTCCTGCTCCACGCACTTTTTGTAGGACTCAACAATTCCGACCCAATCATCCGCATCAAGTTCGGTATCATTGAATAATCCGGTCTCATTTTTAAATGATTGCAAAATGTCCTCGAACAAATGATGATCGACGCTCAGGCAAACATCTGAATACATCTGAATAAAGCGCCGATAGGAATCGTATGCAAATCTGCGATCGGACGATCGTTCGGCCAGCCCGTCAACTGTCTGATCATTGAGGCCCAGATTCAATACCGTGTCCATCATGCCCGGCATGGAAGCCGGCGCGCCGGAGCGGACGGATACGAGAAGCGGATTGTTCCGGTCGCCGAATTGAGCCCCGACAGCCTTGCCGACCTCCGCGACCGCCAGTTCCACTTGGTCAATCAGTCCTTCAGGTAACTTTCGGCCCAGGTCATAGTAAGCCGAACAGACCTCTGTCGTGATTGTGAACCCCGGGGGAACCGGCAACCCCAGATTTGCCATTTCAGCCAAATTGGCACCCTTGCCGCCTAACAGTTCCTTTAATTCGGCAGAACCATCAGCCAATCCAGATCCGAATTTGTACACCCACTTGTGTTTAACATTGTCCGTTGCCAAAGCCTGGCTCATTGACGTTGCTCCTTAGCAATTCTGTCGACGCCGTGCCCAAATTGCGCCTTAGAGTGTGTTAGGGCGGGCAGTCCAATGTCATAAATCCGAAGATTTTCCTGATGAACTGGCACACCGAATTACATTAATGAGAATCCCTTTTACAGGCATTGATTTAGCACCTAAATGGCAGCCCTATAATCGAAATTTACACACGTGGTGAAAAATGTTGAAAGAGAAAGCGACATATTGGTTTTTAACAATTATTCCAATAAGTTAATCATCGTTCTCCACCCATGATCACGCTGTAATCAGCGATATCACCGGCAATGCTTCGCACGGCGGATAGTAAATTTAACCTATTTTCCCGAATCGAAGGGTCGTCGGTGTTCACAATGACATGTTCAAAAAAGGAATCAACGGGATCCCGCAGCTCTGAAAGGGACTGCATCGCGGATTTGAAATCTTCATTTTGAACAGCCTTTCTGGTGTCTTCTGCAACCCTGTTTATGGCTGCATATAGCAGTTTTTCATCCATTTCTTTAAGAAGTTGAGGCTCGATCGAACCGTCGTAAGAGCGGTTGTCCTTTTTCTCCTCAATTTTGAGGATGTTTTCAGCCCGCTTAATCCCGGCAATAAGGTTAATTCCGTCACTCGTTACCAAGCATTCTTCAACGGCCCGGATGCGCTTGACAATCATGAGCAGATCTTCCCGATCACCGGCGGTGATGACCGCCTCGATTACGTCATGGCGCACGCCTTTGTCCCGCAGGTAAATTTTCAGCCGTTCAGCAAAAAATGAAAGCAAGTCCTTGGTAAGCTCCGCTAATTTGCGGTCATCCATTTTACGCAACAGATCTGACGCCCCCGAAACGTCCCGATAGTTGTCGATCGCCTTGTCAAATACCGAACGCAATGGAAGCCGGATTTCATTTTCCAGCACCAGCCTGATAATCCCCAAAGCCGCCCGTCTTAACGCGTAGGGGTCTTTTGAACCCGTTGGTTTCTCGTCAATTGCCCAGAATCCTGCGATGGTGTCCAATTTATCCGCCAGAGCGACAATCGTTGATACAGGCCGCTCCGGGATGTCGTCATTGGGACCGGCTGGCTTGTAATGTTCTCCTATGGCAAAGGCAATTTCCTCGGATTCTCCCTGCTCCAGAGCCAGATAATAACCCATCAAACCCTGCAGATCGGGAAACTCCCCCACTATCTCCGACACCAGATCAGCCTTACAAAGTTTTGCCGCTCGCGTGACCACCTCCAATTCGGCGTCGATATAAGTCGCCAGCACGCGCGCCAACTTAACGATGCGGGAAACGCGTTCAGATTGGCGCCCGAGTTTCTCGTGGAATATCACGCCATCGAGTTTTTCAGTCTGGTCCTCGAGCGGTTTGCGGCGATCCTGGTCCCAAAAAAATCTAGCATCGGCCAGTCGAGCGCGAATGACCCGCTCGTTGCCATGGACGACGGCTTCGCCCCCATCCGCCGCAATCAGATTTGAGACAAGCAGGAACCGATTGGCAAGTTTATCGTTTTTTCTGTCCACCAGTGAGAAACATTTCTGATGTTTCTTCATCGATGTAATCAGGACTTCTGGAGGCACCGCCAGATAGTCCTCATCGAATATTCCCAACAAAACCGTAGGCCATTCGACAAGACCACATGTCTCAGACAAGAGGCCCTGATCCTCCACGAGATTGAGTTTTTCCGAGTTTGCCAGTTTTTTGGCTTGTTCGATGATTGCCTCTTGTCGCGTGTTGGCATTTAACATCACAAATGCCGCCTCGAGTTTCGACTTGTACTCGTCTATTTTATCAATGACTATTCGTTCCGGTGCGAGGAAACGGTGACCCAGAGTCTCATTTCCAGATGAAATGCCATCGACTTCAAACGACACCACCTCATCGTCAAACAGACAAACAATTCTGTGAAGCGGCCGCACCCAGCGCAAACTGCCGTCGCCCCAGCGCATCGATTTCGACCACGGAAACTTCCGAACGACATCCGGCACCAATTGTTTAATTATCTCTTGCGCTGTCTTGCCCGGCCTTTCAATGGTCGCGACATAATATTCACCCTTTTTGTCGCTGCCGATTTTGCACTGTTCCAAGCTCTGCAGCCCGACAGATTTTAAAAATCCCGAAATTGCTTTTTCTGGCGCTCCTAGACGTGGTCCTTTGCGCTCTTCGCGAAAATCAGGAGAATTCGAAGGCACTTCCTTCACAATGAGCGACAGACGTCTGGGCGTCGCGAATGACGATACCTCACCCCAAGTGAGATCTTCGGCGCCGAAACCTTGCAGGATCAGCCGTTCAAGATCCTGTACAGCCCGGCTCTGCAATCCGGCAGGAATTTCCTCGGAAAAAAGTTCCAACAAAAAATCAGCCATCAAAACCGCCCGCCTCAGTTCTTAGCCACGCCGAACAACAGGCCTTGGCCAATTCCCGTACACGTAGAATATATGACTGCCGTTCTGTCACCGATATAACGCCTCTTGCATCCAGAAGATTAAAAATATGAGACGCTTTTATGCACTGGTCGTAAGCTGGTAGCACACACTGATGCGGCCCGGACTCTCCAACGTCGCCAGCCTCCAGAAGTTGCCGGCATTCCTGTTCCGCGTCACGAAAATGCCGAAAGAGGATATCGACATCGGCAAGCTCAAAATTGTACCGGGAGAATTCCTTCTCAGATTGAAGATATACGTCACCATAGTTGAGCGCTCGGTCGTCATCACGTCCATTAAAAGACACATCAAATACGCTATCTACGCCCTGACAATACATGGCCAGGCGTTCAAGGCCATATGTAAGTTCGCCGGATACTGGCCTGCAGTCAAATCCTCCTACCTGTTGGAAATAGGTGAATTGAGATACCTCCATACCATCGCACCAGACTTCCCAGCCAAGGCCCCACGCACCGAGCGAAGGACTCTCCCAATCATCTTCAACAAACCTTATGTCGTGATGTTCTGAATCGATTCCGATTGCGTGGAGACTTTTCAAATAGAGTTCCTGTATATCATCAGGCGATGGTTTCAGGATGACCTGAAACTGATAATAATGTTGTAGTCGGTTGGGGTTTTGCCCGTAACGCCCGTCACTCGGTCGTCTCGAAGGCTGAACATAAGCGGCGTTCCATGGTTTTGGACCTAAGGCTCTCAATGTTGTCGCCGGATGGAATGTACCGGCTCCGACTTCCATGTCATAGGGTTGCAAAATCACACAGCCATATTTCGCCCAATAAATTTGCAACGTCAGTATGAGGTCCTGGAAAGACGTTTGCGGATTAAGGCTCCGATTTGCCACATGATCGGTTGCTGAAAATTTAATGGACATTGGACCAAGTCATTACCGTTTTGTCATTTTTGTCGAGTGCCAATTTTAGAGGAAATCCGGAAACCGATCCCTGACCTGATTTATCAAAAAATGGTTTTTCCCTTTTGGAACTGAGCGAACGACTGTTCGCGATGAGGACCCTAAATATGCAGCTCAGTTGGGTCAAGTTCACTTTCCCGAAAATATCCGATCGCTGGTTGGCTGCCATTTTATGAATAACCGGCCTCATGGATTTTGGATCAATGCTGACAACTTATTGCTTGGGCTGATAAATGCCTGTAACGGGGTTTTTCTCTAGAACGACTGCATCGTCCGGCTGATGTTCGCTTCGTCCGGGATCCTGTTCACGGATTTGCCTTAAATAATCAGAAATCCGATCCTGCTCCCGTTTCAACCACCCGGAAACGATCCATACAGCAATACCGGAGGCTGCAGCTACTAAGATCTGAGGCATCTGTTGATCTCCACGATCAGATTTTCCAGCTCTCCATCCGAAGAGTCAATCTCAAAGTCCAAATCTTGACCATAATGCTCGAGATTCGATAGAAGCCACGACATCTTCAACAAGTCCCGGCGGCAGGTAACCATGTAACGTCTCACCGGGTTCGCCCCCTCGACCGAGGGGTAGTCGGAATCTTCTTCTGAAAAAACCGCGCTCGGATGTGATGAGTTTCAGTTTCACTTTTTCTCCATAGACTTCGCGCATTTTTGAACGCAGATCGCCAATTCCATCAATGAGACCCAATTCAACCGCCTTCTCTCCGCTCCAGAATTCTCCAGTAAAAAGCATTTCCTCTGACTTCTCAATCCGGTCGCCCCGCCGGGTCTTTACCAGGTTTATGAAATGTCCATGGATGTCTTCCTGAATTCTGCGAAGTTTGGCTACGTCTTCCGCTTTTTCCGGAAGGAATGGATCCAGGACGGATTTACTCTGACCGGAAGTGTAAACGCGACGATCGACGCCATACCGCTCTATGAGCTTGTCGAACCCAAAGCCTGCCGAAATGACACCGATTGAACCTATCACTGAACTTTTATCTGCATATATTTCATCGCCGGCCAATGACAGCAGATAACCTCCCGATGCCGCGACATCTTCGGCAAATACATAGACGGGGATCTCTTTTTCTTCTGCTAACGCCCGAATTCTCTTGTAAATCAGAAATGACTGCACCGGCGAACCACCCGGAGAGTTTATCTGCAATGCGACTGCCTTGACCCGCTTAATGGAAAATGCACGTTCGATTGCGTCGGCCAATTCTGAGAGATTTAATCCCGGCCGCAATGTAGAGCCTATACCGATAGCTCCCGACAATCGCAGGATCGCTACAACCGGAACCCGCCCTGATCGTCTGAATGGCCAAATTCTCACAGTAATTCACACCTCGTATCCGTTTATATTTCGTCAACCACAACTTACCCAAACTCCGTCAGCCAAACAATCTCCGGCAACTGGCATTGTCGTTAATCAAGTAACCATGATCAGCCGCATTAATTTGCATCTCATTTGTCTGGCATGGAGTTCAAGTTAAATGTGATCGACATTTCTACGGTTGCAACATAAAGCGCATCCTGCGGAAATCAAGCCGCAATAGGTTAACGGACCACCGAATTAAGGGAAAGCGCTTGACCATCCCTTAAGATTTCCTGAGCTCGCACGGTGTACTCACCGTTGCTTTCATGCAGAACCAGACCCGGCATCAAAGTTAGTGGTGCTCGGCTGGCCTTAACGCCTTGAACCAGAATTCGCGAAGCTTTCCTCCCCTTCTTTGGGAAAAGCGGAAAAACTGAAAGGCTACCGAATCGACCGTCCAGACAATTTAACAGCTGGGTCAATATTTCGGGCACATGGATCATGGTCAATGTACCTTTTGCCCGCAAGGCGCTGGTAAGAAATCGCACCCAAGCATCCAGTTCATCAGTGCCTTGAAAATGGGCCCGATCTTTAAACTTATGCGAAGATTTGCGTGCCGATCCGTCTATATAATAAGGTGGATTTGCAACCACATGATCAAATCCCTCTCTCGTCAAAGCGGTATTGCGCCCCATTAAACTCGACTGCCTTACGTCACCGACCAGGAACCGGACACGATCCGACAAACCATTGCGCTCGGAATTGAATTTCGCCAATTCTACCAGCTGTGGCTCCAGATCGATCCCGATACAGGAAATGCCTTTTAGTCTGCAGGCCAGAGCCAGACTGACCACTCCGCTGCCCGCACCCGCATCCAATACCAAGGAATATTGATCCAAACGGCCCGGAACCGCCGACGCAAGAAAAATCGCATCTATGGCCGCCCTCGGACCGTTTCTGGGCTGCAAAATCGAGAGTTTACCGCCAAGAATCCGGTCATCGGTAGTCTCAAAATCAAAATTAAATTTATTGTTTTGCGAATTCACTACGGCTCCACATATCATACATTTCTGGCTCTAAGCGGACACCGAACACAACGGGCCATTCAACTTTTCAATATCAATGAATACCCGCATCTTTCAGAATTTTCTGAGCATGGAGAAATTCGTTGTCATCGACCATTACCCGCCGGGGCAGAATACCTAAAGACCCTTCAACAACGCTCATGTGGCTGTCGAGGACAATATAATATATGCTACATTCATCCAGCAATGCCTGGACAAAACTAACAAGCACCAAATCATTGGATCGAAGTAATTCTTTCAATCACGACACCTATTCTCTAATTAGCCAGTTATGCTATTAATAGATAGTGGAATTTACAGCAACATTAACGGCAAGTCGCAGAAGAAAACGCGTTTACTGCGGCTATGTGGCTCTGAAACGAATTTAAAAGCCTGTTAATATTGTCGCGATTCTTATTACTGAAGGAGAATAATATTGGGCGTTGTTGTACCGTTTGATGGAACTCATAATCCTGAGGCTACACTTACTCCGTTGATGAAACTGGTCGAAACGGATATGACGAAAGTCAACCAGATCATCTTGGACAAAGCGAGATCCGATGTTGATATGATCCCCGAGCTGGCCCATCATCTGATATCTTCAGGGGGAAAACGGCTTCGCCCCATGCTAACTCTCGCAGCCTCTCAAATGTGTGGTTATACCGGTTCCGGACATGTCATGCTCGCAGCAAGTGTAGAGTTTATGCACACAGCAACATTGCTTCATGATGATGTCGTTGATGAAAGCGACCTCCGCCGTGGACGGAAAACGGCACGCATGCTGTGGGGTAACGAGGCCAGCGTGTTAGTGGGGGACTATCTGCTCGGTCAAGCCTTCAAGATGATGGTCGAGGTCGAATCCATTGAAGCTCTGCGGATCCTGTCCAATGCCGCCGCGATCATTGCTGAAGGGGAAGTTATGCAGCTTTTGGCTGCACATAATACGGCAACTACCGAAGATGAATATTTAGCCGTCATAAATGCAAAAACCGCTGCACTGTTTTCTGCGGCAACTGAAATAGGCGCCGTCATATCCCGGCGGTCAAAAGCTGAACAGTCTGCGCTGCTGTCATACGGAAAAAATCTCGGACTGACTTTTCAACTCGTTGATGACGCTCTTGATTATTGCGGAGAGGAAACCACTCTCGGCAAGACCATCGGGGATGATTTCAGAGATGGCAAAATTACACTGCCTGTCGTGCTGTCATACCGACGGGGATCGGATGCTGAACGCAAGTTCTGGAAGCGAACTCTGGAACATGGGGAGATTTCCAACAGTGATCTGGACAGGGCACTCAAGTTGATGTCCAAGCATCAAGCATTGGAAGATACCATAGGCCGAGCTAAACATTATGGATCGATTGCGCGAGATGCGCTGGCAATTTTTCCTGAAGGTCGCCACAAATCGGCCCTTCTGGATGTCGTATCATTCTGTATAAATCGCCTGTTTTGAACTACGCAATCTCAGGCCCAACATAACTGGCACGGAAGTGAACTTCGAGTCCAACACGCCGTTAGCTCAGTTTAACCCGCTTAATCCACCAATGCCCATTTATTCCAATGAGCCGGTCAGCTGCTATAATTGCGGACTCTTCGCATCTATAGAGTCCGAATACAGTCGGCCCACTGCCACTCATTGCCGTTATCACACAGTTTGTGTCGTCTGCAATAATGGACTTTATGCGTCTGATTTCGGGGACATGACGCACGGCTGCATCCTCCAACTGGTTGGGGTGTTCGGACATAAATTCAGCCAACACCTCTAACGAGTGAATACCCTGTTGGGCAGTAACACGGTATTTACTAATTTTATACCGGTGTTCCGCCATTTCGGAGTCGAAGGGATTAGCCGATAAGTCCTCAAAAACGTCCCGAGTAGAGAGATGGACCAGGGGATTAACTAGAATGGCATTGACTGGCTCAAACACGGGTAAGATAGAGATCTTTTCACCAATCCCTGAAATCGCGGCTGCTTTCTGCAGAAGGCAAACAGGCACGTCGGCGCCTATCTTCTGGGCAATATCCCGCCAGTCATCTTGGGACAATAGATCGGGATGCGCCTTATTCAGCAGCCTAATGGAGGCAGCGGCATCGGCAGACCCGCCACCAAGTCCGGAACCAACAGGTAGGTTTTTTTTTAGCACAAATTGACCAATTGTCGCGCCAGGCAATTTGTTTTTAACGGCAGCTACGACATCGAGAACGAGATTTTCTTCATTTAGCCCGGCCGCGAACTCACCTTCCACGATCAGTCCGCCCTGAACGTCGGGTCTATAAGACACGGAATCGCCAATGTCCGCGAAAGCAACCAGACTTGACAGTTCATGGTAACCGTCAAACCTTTGCCCATATACGTCCAGGGTTAAATTAACCTTGGCTTTAGCAATTTCGGACAATTCATTCATTATTGAAATGTCATTCCAGAAACTGCAATTGGCTTGTGAATGAGGCGGTATGACGTCGAATCCGGAATACCATTATCGAATAAATGAACTGCCGTTGTTCAAACAGCCTGCTTACTTCTTGGCTTTTTTGTTTTTGATTTCTGCTGCCTTTGTTTCACCTTCCGTTCGAAGACCCGAAGCCAGCTTTTCATTGATCGTTTTTGCGACATCGTCTGCGGGCTTCAATGAAAGTGACAGGATCCACTGATATCGCGCCTCCAGTCTCCGGCCAACCTGCCAGAATGCATCACCAAGATGATCATTGATTACCGGATCCTCGGGGAGCAATTGAACGGCAGTTTCCAACTGCCTTACTGCGTTTTCATAGTCACCGAGCCGATAATATGCCCAACCCAGACTGTCTACAAAATAACCATCCTTCGGTCTGATCTTAACAGCCTGTCGTATGAGTGACATTGCCTCATTCAGGTTCTTGTTCTGATCGACCCAAGAGTAACCGAGATAATTGAGAACTAACGGTTGATCAGCGTCCAGCTTTAGCGCCTGTTGAAAGTCCGCTTCCGCCTTATCCCACATTTTCATGCGGTCATAACACACTCCGCGTGAGTAGAACTGAGACCAATTTTCCTTATTGGGATTTGGCATGAGTTTTATGGATTGACTGTAATACTTTTCAGCCTCCTCATATTTCATCCGCGAACGGAGAATATTGCCTAAAGAATCTAGCGGCAGCATATCTTGGGGATTTTCCTCGGCCAGCGACAACAACAGTGTCCTAGCTTCATCAAGGCGTTCGGCTGCATTTAATACAAATGATTTCCTAATCTGAACCTGTTTCCAAATAGCGGAACTTTTTGGAATCTGATCGTAAGCAGCAATAGAAAGATCATACTTGTCTGAATGTTCATAGACTTGCCCCAAAGCGTTATAAACAAGCGGAAAGTCAGGTTTTAAAATCAAAGCCAATTTGAGATAGATAATTCCGTAATCAATTCCGCCTTCCGCAGTGAGGGCTTCGCCAAGGCCGTAAAACACCTCTGCCAGTCCCTCCGTCGGGTTCTCAATCAGTCTGCTGATCTTCTTTCCTGACACAATCTGTTCCAGTAGCGCAACGGATTCCGGGTGATTTCGTGTCAAGGCGATGTGACGCTGCAACACCTTGCGAGCCTGTTTCCTTAAGCCGCGCCGGGCCAGATGGCGCGAATAGGCAATTGCAACGCGCAATGATCTGGGGTCCCTCTCATACAATAACGAATAACGCGATTCTGCGTATTTGTTGCGGCCCTTCAGATCCGAAATCAAAGCCTGGTGATAGGTTCGATAAAATACAGCCCATTCAGGAGAATTTTTTGCGTTAAGTGAATTGCGCGCCTGGTCGTAACGGCCTTTAGCTGCCAATGTCCAGGCCTTGGCAAGAGAAGTTATAAGCCCGGCAATCTGGCCTTTCCCAACAGCACTGAACTGGGCTTCAGCTTTGCCATATTCACTTTTTTTAAACGCATCAATTCCCAGAAAAATTCTGGCGATCCGATGATTTGGCTCTTTTAGGACGAGTTCATTTGCATGTAGTCGGGCGGCATCCCACTCCCCGTTTGAAGTTGCAAGCAAAAAGGCCTGCTCCAGGATGATCTCGTTTCCCGGATCCTTATCCAGTGCCCTCTGATAGTATTCCGCGGCCTTGTCGACATCCCGTTGAGATTTTGCAAATCTGCCTGACAAATAGTTACCGAGCAGGGAATCATTTCCCTCCTCTAACAAGTCTTTACTCCGAATATCGTTGATGCCACCGAAACCCAGCACAAAAATTAGTGTCAATGGAACTATTTGGCCGAATTGCCGCATTCGGGAAGATAATCTTTTCATGAACGTAAGCTCTTTCGTTCAACAGGGAAATGACGACCAGTCTAAGTTACAAGATGTACCCAAATTGCCTTATCCTGCAAGGAATTATAGGCAACAATATTGTCCAAAAATAACAAGTTAAGATTTTATTGTATGAATTCCAAGACTTATAATTTCAGTTGGCGTTCATAAATTCGTCAAAAATGCGTCACCAAACCTCAAATGCTGTTTTGTGAAGGTTTTTCCAATCGAAAATCTATCAAACCCGACTCAAATCGATGTGTAGAACTGTCACTTGGACAATAATTTTAAACACGTCCGACCGACGGCCGGGAAACTACATATTTGGATAATTGGGTCCGCCACCGCCTTCGGGACAAACCCAATCTATATTCTGTGCCGGGTCTTTGATATCACAGGTTTTACAATGCACACAATTCTGCGCATTTATTTGAAATTTCATTTCCCCATCCGCCCCTTCTATAACTTCATAGACAGCGGCGGGACAATAACGCGTAGCAGGTTCTGCATAGAGTGGAAGGTTCTGTTTTATCGGAATTTCCGGATCCCTCAGCCTAAGATGAACAGGCTGATCCTCCTCGTGATTTGTTGACGATAAAAATACCGATGAAAGCTTGTCAAATGTTACTATACCGTCCGGCTTGGGATACCTAATTGGCTCGCATTTCGCTGCGGGGCTTAGCGTAGCGTAATCGGGCTTGCCGTGTTTCAAAGTATATTTAAGGAATGGAAGTAGACTGTTGAGCCACATATCCATTCCGCCCAGAGCAACGCCCAAGATTGTCCCAAATTTTGACCATAACGGCTTCACGTTACGTACACGCTTCAGATCCTTGGCCACATGACTCGCTTGAAACGCTGATGTGTAAGCACGCAGCATGTCGTTCTGCCTTTGCTCAACAATGGCCTCAAAAACTGCTTCAGCAGCCATCATTCCACTGGCCATCGCGTTATGTGAACCTTTGATTTTGGGTACGTTGACAAAGCCTGCGGAACAGCCGATCAACGCGCCACCTGGAAAGATAAGTCGCGGAATTGATTGCCACCCACCCTCGGTTATCGCCCGGGCTCCATAGGCAATTCTTTTGCCGCCGACAAACAAGTTTCGGATCAGCGGATGAGTTTTAAATTTTTGGAACTCGTCAAACGGGGAAAGATATGGATTTTGATAATTGAGATGAACGACAAAGCCCACTGATACCAGATTTTCACCGAAATGGTATAAAAAAGACCCGCCGCCTGTCCGGTTATCCAGCGGCCATCCCATCGTATGCTGTACCAGTCCAGGAGAATGCTTTTCCGGATCAACTTCCCACAACTCCTTAAGGCCAATACCATACTTCTGAGGTTCGGTATCCTTATCCAGATCGAACCTTTTCATCAGTTCCTTGGCAAGAGACCCCTTGGCCCCCTCTGCGATCAGAATATATTTTCCGTGCAGTTCCATGCCTGGCATAAATGAGTCTTTGAGCTCGCCATCCCGACTGATCCCCATATCGCCAGTTGCAACACCCCGAATACTACCATTGTCATTGTAAAGAAGTTCGGCAGCCGCAAACCCGGGATAGATCTCAACGCCAAGTTCTTCCGCTTTGGAAGCCAGCCAGCGGCACAAGTTTCCCAGGCTTATAATATAGTTCCCGTGATTGCTCATGAGAGGGGGCATAAGAAAATTGGGAATTCGGAGCGAACCTGCAGGTCCAAGAAAATAGAACCTGTCCACCGTAACCGGTGTATCAACGGGTGCCCCTTCTGCTTTCCAGTCAGGTAGCAGCTGATCCAGAGCTATGGGATCGAATACGGCACCTGACAGGATATGGGCTCCGACTTCTGAGCCCTTTTCAAGTACAACGACGCTGAGCTCCCGACCGTTCCTGTGAGACAGTTGCTTCAGACGAATGGCGGCTGACAGTCCCGCTGGTCCTGCCCCAATGATTACTACGTCAAATTCCATTGACTCTCGTTCAATATTCATCTCGTTTGGTTGGGTCATCCCAAATCCTCTTACTCCAGTAACTTTGGATAGAGCGTAGTTGCTGTTCCGTCAATGACCTGAGAGCGTTTTCCTCTATCGCGCAATGCCGGCAATCATGTTAGACTTCGCCAACCTCTGAAACGTATTTTTTGGAAAATTTGCGTATGAACGGGACTAGTCGAGCGGCAAGCTCTATACTTCAAATATATCTGGAAGCCGGCGTCGATGAAATCATAAGCGATGAGCCTGTCAACTGGTTTGACGTTGACGAAAAAACCAATTCAGCCGAGTTGGCACAGATGTCACAATTGAGTGGAACATCCAGGCAAACGCCGACTGATTGGTCTGGTACTGATCAAAGACGCGAACCCGTCCGCTTGGAAAATAAACCCGCCGCGCCGCATCCGATCCCCGCTAAATCACCTCGACAACCGCCAATGGCTCCCTCCCAAGCTAATTTTATCGCGCGAGAGTCTGCTCAGACATGTCAAAGTCTCGATGAGTTGGAGGCGGCAATCCGAAGCTTTGAGGGATGCGCGCTTAAAATGACGGCAAAATCAACGTGCATTGCCCGGGGAAACCCACACGCCGAAATCATGCTGATTGGTGAGGCACCAGGCCGCGACGAGGATATTCAAGGCAGACCATTTGTTGGCCGGGCCGGTCAATTACTTGATAGAATGCTCGCCTCGATCAATCTCAGCGAGGAAAATGCCTACATCACAAATATTGTCTATTGGAGACCACCGGGCAATCGAACCCCTTCCGCCCACGAAGCTCAGTCCTGCCTGCCATTTACCGAACGTCAAATCGAGCTTGTCGCACCTCGAATTCTGGTTTTTCTGGGTGGCGCGGCCGCAAAACTGATGCTTGACAGTAGCCAGGGTATCATGAGGTTACGCGGGAAATGGCAAACCTATAATGTTGGTTCTCACCAATGTCAGGCCATTGCGACACTGCACCCGGCATATCTGTTGAGGACACCCGCAGCAAAACGCCTTGCCTGGCATGATTTACTGTTGATCAAGGATCAACTCGACTAATTAAGGACTTGTTCGGTCGCATACGGCAAATGCGTTAAATGCAGACCTTCAAGAACAAAACGACGATCTAAACGGGATAACGTTTTTTCTTACTTTACACATTGTAAAAACGGGGCAGTTTTGCTGGCGTCAGTATTTTTAATATTTATCAAATTCCGGATAAGATTGAATTTGCTCTGATTTTTTTGAATTCCAGTTTTTACAGAACGATCATGGCGGAAATACTAATGAAAGATATACTTGAACTCCTGAACCATCGATTTGGTTGCAGTCTTGCAGACCCTACATTATCAACAGCTGCCCGAACCGGCATTTCAAACCGGACCGCCGTTGAAGTAATGGCCCGCCACGCTTCGTGCCGCAATTACACCGACGAGCCTGTCAGCCCCGAGTTGATTGAGCTTGCCTGCGCCCTGGCATTCGCCGCCCCCACCAAAAGCGACCTTCAGCAGAGAGACATTATCGTTATTGAAGACAAAACAAAAAGAGACCGCATAAACCAGCTCATGCGCCATGATTGGATTGCCAACGCCCCGGTATTTCTGGTGTTTTGCGCCAACAACCGCCGTCAGACTCTGCTTCATGAGTGGCGGCATATTCCGTTCGCCAACGATCATCTCGATGCATTATTCAATGCATCAGTGGACGCCGGCATTGTGTTGGCCAATTTTGTAGTCGCCGCACAGGCCCTCGGCCTTGGCTGCTGTCCACTCAGCGCATTGCGCTTTCATCTTGACGAAATCAATGAACTGCTCGAACTTCCGGATCGTGTATTTCCGGTTGCCGGAATGACTGTCGGTTGGCCAAATACAGAAACTGAAATCAGTTTAAGGCTGCCACTTGATATAACACTGCACAAGGATGTTTACCGGGAAACAGAACTGAAACGGCGGATTGACGAATACGATTCCAGACGCGATGCTATTCAGCCGATGTCCGGACAAAGATTTGCGGCGGAGTATGGAGAGGTCGAAAATTATGGCTGGTCGGAAGACAAGGTTCGACAATATTCAAAACCAGAAAGAGCGGACTTTGGCCGCTACATCAAAGCAAAACGGTTTAATCTCGAATAAGACGCATAACTGCGATCTTATCCACCAGCGGACCGAGAAACGCAACAATTCGATGCAGAGACAAAAATAGAAAGCTAAATCAGGATTCTCCATGTCCAGAATAGATGAAAATTTACCATTTATAGCCGTCAGGATTGCTGTACTGACGGTTTCCGATACCCGTACCGCCAAAGAAGATAAATCAGGTCGCATTCTCGGTGAAATGTTAACCGAGGCAGGTCACGAACTGGCAGAACATGCGGTTGTGAAGGATGACGTTCCTGCTATCCAGGCCCAGGTAAAGGCCTGGATCGAACATCCCGATGTCGATGTTATTATCACGACAGGTGGCACGGGGTTTACCGGCCGTGATGTTACGCCTGAAGCCGTTCGCCCTCTTTTTGAAAAAGAAATCGACGGGTTCTCGGTTTTATTCCACCAGCTGAGTTACGACAAGGTGGGCACATCGACAATACAATCCCGCGCCTGCGGCGGTGTCTGCCGGGGGACATACATATTTTGTGTTCCCGGTTCCCCGGGAGCCTGCAGAGATGCCTGGCACGGTATTTTGAAATTTCAGCTCGACTATCGCCACAGACCATGCAATTTCGTTGAAATTATGCCGCGCCTGGAGGAGCACAGGAATTAGCTTTGCCTGTCCTGACCAGCACGAACCGTCCCTCAACTCCGGAAAGTCTGCGAAAGTCCGCCAGTTCATCAACATCATTGAGCGTTTCGCAGAATCCGACGTCAAAATTTTTGAGATTTTCAAGTGTGTCGTCGAGTGTTGTCGAACTTGACCAGTCTACATTGTCAAATATTCTGAGCAGGCGTGGCGCGCGCCTGAGGCCGATTAACCAGTAGCCACCATCTCCAGCAGGACCTATTACAGCGTCTTTTTGCCTCAATATTCGGAATGCCCGATCTACATGTGACGGAGTAATCTCGGGAATATCTGTTCCAATAATTATGATCGGACCCTTA
The DNA here is from genome assembly GCA_964461525.1 of uncultured Hyphomicrobiaceae bacterium. Taxonomy (GTDB): domain Bacteria; phylum Pseudomonadota; class Alphaproteobacteria; order Rhizobiales; family CAYWUX01; genus CAYWUX01. The sequence continues at coordinate 304,288 of CAYWUX010000001.1, forward strand.
AAGTCCAGATTAAAGATCCTCTGCATTCTGTGGCCGAGATCTCCCCGGCCCTGCGCAACCAGTTCGCCCCCGAAAATCTTATCCCCGACGAACCTCCAGTTTCTCCGGTTAAGCGCTGAATCCGGGGACACGGCCAGTTTCGTAGTCCAGCGCCTGTCGAAAGTCAGCCGCCGGATGATGTTTGATGCTGTTACCCTGAAAAATCTGGTGGCGGCTACCTCACCAATATCTTTCGCCAAACGGGTCTTAACGGCTCCCGCAACCGGATATTTGACCATGATAACCAGTGTGCAGATTGTTCTCATGTGCGTATTTTTATTGAGCGGATCCGTTTTCTTCCAAGCCGGCAAACCTGACTAGCCATAAATGCGATCAATATATCGGGGCGGCACTCGAAGATAATACAAGGCCAGGCAAGAAAGATTACGCATCATGCGCATGACGTACCCTTCTTTTTTATATCGCTTGGCACTTGTGATTGCCCGGCTTTGAAACATCACCAGTCTTTTGCGCCCCAAACGCCTGACGATATCGACATCCTCCATAAGTGGCAGCGTTTTAAATCCTCCGAGTTCCCTGTAAAGCGACTTGGGCAGCAATAACCCCTGGTCTCCATAAGGCAGCGCCAATACGAAACATCTCACATTGACAACAAACTCCAGAAATCGGGGCATATAGCCGAAATCATCGAGCGAGAATTTGAAGGCCGCGGCAGTTTCATTTAATTCACCATTTTCAACACGTTCTATGAAACGTGCCGCTTCCTTTTCCCAGCCATTTTCCAGAATAGTGTCCGCGTGCAGAAACAGAAGCCACTCACCACGGGCAAAATCGGCTCCGACCGCAAGCTGCGAGCCCCGTCCCTTGGGCGACTGAATATAGTGAGCCCCGCCCTGCTCCGCGAGATCCGCGGCGTCACAGGTTGTTGACCCCCCGTCCACCACTATAACCTCTTTTATCAGGCCAATGACGACAGCCGGTACCAATGCGGCCATCACACCGGCGAGGCGCTTATCAGGATTGAACGTCGGAATAACAATCGAAATCATGGGTCAGGTTTTTACCATGGAGCGATAAAATTCAACAAGAGGGTGAATTTGACTTCCCTTAAATGTTCATGTTATGTTCTAATCAGCTTTTAACCGTAGATATCTGATGAGATATCAGATGTTCGACCGTATCAAGGATCTGAAGAAAGTTATTCTATTTACAGCAGCAACCCAAAATGGAACAGGTTTTTCAACAAAACAATGGCAGATCTCCTTCCCCCGAACTTTCGTCGTGGACGCGGCAGCCAATCCAACAATTCCGGTCGTTACGAAACGTTGACCCGCGACTGGTTTGATGATGGCTGGTCAACCCTTGAGGAAATAGATACCCTGCGGAACTCCGTCAGGCTAGAGCAGGCAAAAAACATTATATCGACCAACAAGTCGCCCGATATCAGTTTCGATCAGTCAATCAATCCTTATCGGGGCTGTGAACATGGCTGCATTTACTGTTATGCCCGCCCGACGCACGCTTATCTCGGACTATCGCCCGGTCTCGATTTTGAGTCCAAATTGGTGGCCAAGCCCAATGCGCCGGAAAGATTGCGATGCCAGTTGGCCGCACCGAATTATCATCCTAAAACTATAGCGCTCGGGACCAATACAGATCCCTACCAGCCGATTGAACGACAATTTGGCATTACTCGTCAACTCCTTGAAATCATGGAGGAAACCAATCATCCCGTTGTCATCGTAACAAAATCGTCTCTGGTCCTGCGGGACCTGGATATTCTGGAGAGGCTGGCTTCCCGCGGTTTGGTCAAAGTGGCAATATCCATTACCTCGCTAAACCACAAACTATCGAGAAAAATGGAACCAAGGGCCAGCACACCTAAAAAGCGCGTTGTGGCGCTTAGAAAGTTGGAACAAAGGGGTATACCAACGGCTGTTATGGTCGCACCTATTATTCCCGCTTTAAATGAGTTCGAAATAGAAAATATTCTAACCAGGGTAGCAAATCAGGGCACGCGGGAGGCCGGTTATGTCATTCTGCGATTGCCCCTGGAAGTAAAAGACCTTTTCCACGAATGGCTGACAGCGGAGTTTCCCAACAGGGCGAAGCGTGTTTTATCCCTGGTTTACAACATGAGAGACGGGAAGGCCTATAAATCTGAATGGGGGGAGAGAATGCGTGGCCGCGGACCATACGCAGATCAGATTGCGCGAAGATTTGAGATGGCCATGAAGCGGTTGAACATGAACAACCGCCAACTTCCGCTTCGCACGGATTTGTTCCGGCCACAGGAGCGTTCGGGACAACAGTTACCCCTGCTCTAGCTGGATCTGCCTAGGATTCCTCCATCAGCTTTGGATTTTTAAAATATTGCAGGGGTTATGGAGTTGACAGGCATTCATTATGCCATTCAGTCTTACACCATCTTCCAAACTGATTCGGTTCAATACAAATCCAATGAACCAACTGCGACCCTCATTTGATGAAGAAACAAAATTAGCCGGGAGTTTCGGTTCTCGTATTGCTGGCATTGACGAGGCCGGACGCGGACCGTGGGCTGGTCCGGTGGTGGCTGCCGCCGTAATTCTGGATCCCGATAATATTCCGGATGGGTTGAACGATTCAAAACAAATAAAAGCCGGCGACCGGGACCGTCTTTTCGATCAGATTTTGAATGGTTCTGACGTTGGTATTGGAATAGGGCACGTCGGACAGATTGACAGAGATAACATCCTGCAGACGACGCTTTGGACGATGGGCCAAGCGGTTGCAGATCTCACCGCTGCCCCGGACGCCGCATTAGTGGATGGTAACAAATGCCCCGAATTGAACTGCCCGGTACAGGCCCTCGTCAAGGGAGACGGCCTGTCGCTATCAGTCGCTGCGGCCTCAATTATTGCGAAGGTCACCCGCGACCGGATCATGGTGGATCTGGCCCGGAACCATCCGGGCTATGGATGGGAACGCAATAAGGGGTACGGTACGGCCGAACATCATCGGGCGATATACCGCCTTGGTGTTACAGCTCATCACCGCCGCTCGTTCAAGCCTGTCCGCGCAGTGCTCAACAGACAAACATAAAATTAATCGTGTTGGGTCCACTCTTGGTTTAACATTCGCTATGAAAGCATCCCGCCGGGCACTCCAATTTCTATTCCGCAATGCTCAGACCACAAATTTATGGGCTATGGAAAAGGCTGTAGACTTCCGGACTCTGGAGCTGTAGGAAGTACGGTGAGGGTCCCACGGGGGGTGCATCGCGATTGCTGAGTCAGGTGAGACAGAACAGTCCGTGAGCGGTTCCGTTGTTTGAATTGTAGAGTGAAAGTTGCGTATCATGAGTATTGGCCGTAAGCCTCGTATAGAAGAAATAATAAACAAAATATTAATAGGTGACTCGCTTAAGGAATTGAAAAGACTCCCGGAAAGCTCAGTGGATTTGGTTTTTGCTGATCCTCCATACAATCTCCAGCTCGACCGCGAACTGCTGCGCCCCAATAACACCCGTGTCGACGGCGTGCATCATGACTGGGACAAATTCAACAATTTCGAAGCATACGACAATTTCACCGCCAGCTGGCTGAAAGCGTGCCGACGAGTGCTCAAACCAAACGGTGCACTATGGGTGATTGGCTCATACCACAATATTTTCAGAGTAGGAGCCACTCTGCAAAATCTCGGGTTTTGGATATTGAATGATGTTATCTGGCTGAAAACCAATCCCATGCCCAATTTTCGCGGAACTCGGTTTACCAATGCGCACGAAACAATGATTTGGGCAGCCCGCGATTCAAGGGCCCGGTATACTTTCAACTATGACTCGATGAAAGCGCTCAATGATGATCTTCAAATGCGTTCGGACTGGACTATGCCTATCTGCGCAGGACCGGAGCGCTTAAAGGACGACCACGGCATGAAAATTCACCCCACTCAAAAACCGGAAGCCTTACTTCATCGTGTCATTCTGGCTTCGAGCAATGTCGGAGATATCATTCTTGACCCGTTTTTTGGCACCGGGACAACCGGCGCAGTGGCAAAAAAACTTGGACGAAACTGGATCGGCATTGAGCGCGATGAAAACTACGCTGATCAAGCCCAGCACCGCATTTCCGAAATCTCTCCGCTTGACAAGGCTGATTTGCAGATTGCCAAATCGAAACGTTCTCAACCCCGGGTACCATTTGGTACGATCGTGGAACTAGGCATCATCCAACCGGGCAGCACCCTTTATGACCCCCGGGAAAAGTTTTCGGCCCATGTTCGAGCAGACGGTACAATTGTCTGCTCCGGCAGTCAGGGCTCCATCCACAAGCTCGGGGCAAAAGTTCAGGGGGCACGAGCCTGCAATGGCTGGACATTTTGGCACTACAAATCCGATGGAAAGCTGAAACCCATTGACAACCTGAGACAGAAAGCCCGTACGGAGCTGGGGCTTACTGCTGAACAGCCCGCTGTTTAGGGTCACAGGGCAAAGCATGGGGTAAAATACGGCTGCTCTTCTCATAATGCTGTTCGTCACATTATATTGTCGTCAATTGTGTTCCATAGCGTGGGCTATGACTTTCCGCATGACGCTTGGCAGCGCCTGATCTTTAAGTTCTGATCTGTGCACCCAAATACAGTGTTCCGGCTTTGCCCATAAATTCAACGTTGTCTCCAACGGTACGACGGCCCGGTAGACCAACAATTCCAGCCTGAAATGCGTGAATGTGTGGTGGACCTGCCCAGGCACAAGCCACCAATCGCCGTGAACCGGAGCAATCTGCGACAATTCATCTAACGAGGGTGGAATATCGAGCCAGTCCGAGGACGGAATTTCCATCATTCCCCCCAGCAAACCCTCCCGGGGACGGGTTCGCAATAACACACAACCATCTTCCCGCAACGAAAAAAACGCCGCGCCACATCTGAGAGGGCGCTCGCCTCTGGGGGCTCTAGCTGGCAGCTGTCCCTGAATTCCCTGTTCATAGGCCTGACAATGAGACTTGATCGGGCAAAGCATACAGGATGGTCTTTTGGGAGAACAGACAGTCGCACCCAGATCCATTATGGCCTGGGCATAATCTCCGGGCCGGAATTGCGGCGTCAGGGTTTCTGCCCGTTGCTTTAGTTCTGCTTTTGCCTGCGGCAAGGGTGTTTTTACCGCAAACAGCCTGCTGATGACCCGTTCAACATTTCCGTCCACGACCGTTGCCGGCACATCAAATGCGATAGCGGCAATAGCAGCAGCCGTATAAGGCCCGATCCCCGGCAGCTTCAAAAGTTCCTCTTCCTGGGATGGAAACCGGCCCTTAAATTCGGAGACGACCTGTCGGGCACATTTGTGCAGATTTCTGGCGCGTGAATAATAACCTAGGCCGGCCCAATTTCTCAGAACGTCTTCCAGCGATGCCGCGGCCAGCTTTTCCACTGTCGGCCATTTTGTGATGAATTTCTCGAAGTAAGTTGTAACTGATTTTACGGTTGTCTGCTGCAACATAACCTCTGAAAGCCAGACTTTATAAGGATCAGCAGCGATACCGGGAGCATATCTCCAAGGCAGATCCCGTCTGGCCCGATCATACCAACGGGTTAACTGTTCTGATAAATCAATGCTTTGTGTCATTTCAACAACAGATTGGATCGCGTGTTTCACGAATTTAGTCCCAATTTCCTGCGAATCAATAATATGATGCTATTCTCTTTTTGGGTTGGATAGCGAATCCAAGTACCGAGTTCCCACAACAGATCTTTAGATTCGGGTCAAAAACTGAGGCCCCGCCAGGAAGGACAGCTCGGTATGTCATATATATCAGACCATGGTTCAAGGCCTGCTCACCCATCTAGAGTTTCCAGCAAACCAACTTTCAGAACGGTTGGCTCCCTGTTACCGAAACTGACCAAACCTGTATTCGAAAAATACGGTTTTTCCATTACGTCAATCATTACCGAATGGACAGTGATTGTTGGTCAGGATTTGGCGAATTTCACCCAGCCAGAGAAACTGAAGTGGAATAGGCAAAAGGCTGATGCGCACGGAGAAAATTTTAATTCCTCGAATTTGACTGGCAAATCGGGAGTTTTGGACGGTGCGACTCTGGTATTAAGAGTAGACGGGCCTCGTGCCATTGAAGTCCAGTTTCAGTCCGAGCAAATCATTGAACGCATTAACTGTTTTTTCGGTTACAAAGCCGTAACCGAGATAAGAATCCTTCAGGCCCCATTGAGCAAAAACGAGAATTCTAAGCAGTTCCCACCCCCTCTTCGCCCGGCGTCGGGAGTTACAGGTCTTAAGGAAATCCGGGATAAGCACCTTCGTCTCGCCCTCGCTCGCATGGCCAGCGGCGTCAAAAGGGAGCAAACGGCTCGAAACTGAAGGGATCATCAGATTGATATCAGTACAGGTTCTGGAAAATTTGGCGTCGGCAAGAAGATTATGCCCGCACGTCAATTTGGACATATTCGTGCACAATTCTGCAGCTATGCAGAGACTTCTTGCAACAAATTTCCGGGTTCACAATCTTATGTACGAAAATTGTCTGTATCAGCTGGTTGATAAAAGATAGAAAATGTTATTCAAACAATCTGAGTTTAAAGATCAGAATTGGAGATTGTTGTGCCGCAGGATAATCTACTAGATAAGCTACCGGTGTCGCGTCGAAACGCGCTGATTGGGGGCCTGTCCGTGGTCGCAGTAGCAGCTCTTGTCGGTGGTTATATATTCAGTGGGTCGCCGTCATCTCCTCCACAGGTGGTCAAAGCTGATCAGACTGATGCTAAATTCGCAGATTTGATGCAGCCCGGCCAATTACCAGAAAATTCAACCGGAAATGAGAAAGCTCCGGTCACAATCATTGAATACTCGTCCATGAGTTGCCCGCACTGCGCAGCTTTCCACAAAAATACACTTCCGAACCTCAAGAAAAAATACATAGACACCGGAAAAGTTCGTTACATCATACGGGAATTTCCTTTGAATAACCCGGCTCTTGCCGCGGCAATGCTTGCACGCTGCACCGGTAAGGAAAAGTTTTTTCCTTTCGTCGAGGTTCTGTACGATAAACAGGAACAGTGGGCATTTGGACAACAGGGAGAAGTCGAAAATCAGTTGTTTGAAATCTCAAAACAGGCCGGATTCACCAAAGATGAGTTTCTTGAGTGTTTCAAGAATGATACTCTCTTTAAGGGTATAATGGCCGTAAGGGAACGGGGCTCCAAGCAGTTCGGTGTAAATTCCACCCCTACATTTTTTATCAACGGCAAAATGATGACGGGGTCTCAAAATTTTGACGACTTTGAGAAGATAATTGAGCCCATATTGTCAAACAGCTGAATGGGTCGCTTGAACCAAACAACAAGAGAGCTTTGGATATATCTGTGGTCATCGGCTTGCGGCAATTTTGATAATTAATGACAAAGATTTTTGGTTGGACATAAAGAGCTGGTTTTGTGCGATGCCTGAATCAAACAGCAGACGTTTGGTCATTCATGGCCTATTTGCCACAACCTTAGTTGGCCTTGCGGGTTGTGGTAACGGTTCCAATGGCGTCGCTGTCAGTCCGGTCAACTTTTCGGATGACGATCCCATCAGCGGTGACCCAGCCAATGCAAATAAGAGCAAACTCACCCTGCAGGCGGATGGAACGCCAAAACCTGAAGAACTGATGAAAGCTGGCCCCCTTGGGGAAAAGTCGATGGGTTCGGACGCGGCCCCCGTTACACTAATAGAATATGCCTCACTGACCTGCCCTTATTGCAGGGCCTTTCATATGCAGACCTGGCCGACACTGAAGCGTAACTACATCGATACCGGAAAAGTCAGGTTCATATTGCGGGAATTTCCCATTGGTCACGCATCGGGCGCCGCCACAATTGCCATGCGCTGTCTTGGCCAGGACAACACTGCACGCTATTTCGAACTCTACCACAAATTTATTACCCAGCAGAAAAAATGGGTGTCCTTGGAAGTTCGACGGGACAAAATATTCAGTATTGCGGCTCAGACCGGAATTTCGCGACAGCAGTTCGATGCGTGCTATGCGAATCAGGAAATTTTGGAAGGGCTTAAATGGGTGAAACAGAGAGGCCGTGATCTCGGTGTTTCGGGCACACCTACGTTTTTCATTAACGGCAAGAAAGCCCGGTCCGTGTTATCGATGGAAGAAATTAAAAAAATGGCCGCCCCAATGTTATCGTGAATTGCCATGCAGCCCCAACATGGCAATTCACAACCAAATTTATGTTATGATCGTCTTCGAAATCTGAGGAAACCCGGTGTTTTGCGTCTATGAAATGTACGGGTTACCGCCTATAAGCCTATAGGGTGTATTAAGGTACAGTTCGATCATCACGTCATTTTCTACATTTCCCGGCTTTTATTTTCTCGGGTGAAGTAAACAGTAAATTCTGAAAAATACCGCAGCTAAGCAGAGAGCTATACTTGCAGATAGACCGGTTGAGATTATTGGGATTCAAATCCTTTGTTGAACCCACGGAATTAATTGTCAAAGACGGATTGACCGGTGTGGTTGGCCCGAACGGTTGCGGTAAATCCAATTTACTGGAAGCACTGCGATGGGTGATGGGGGAAACTTCCTACAAGACAATGCGTGCCTCGACCATGGATGACGTCATATTTTCGGGAACGCAAAACCGCCCGGCACGAAATTTTTCGGAAGTCACAATTTTCATCGATAATTCTTCACGAAAAGCTCCGGCGGCATATAATAATGAAGATGTCCTGGAGGTCACCAGGAGAATTGATCGGGAAGCAGGTTCCGCATACAGGATTAATGGCAGGGATGTACGGGCCAGGGACGTGCAACTCCTGTTCGCTGACGCATCGACCGGAGCCCATTCGCCGGCCCTTGTGCGACAAGGTCAGATAGGACAGATTATTAACTCCAAACCGCAGGCCCGGCGTCTGGTTCTGGAGGAAGCGGCCGGAATAACCGGGTTGCACGGCCGGCGCCATGAAGCTGAACTCCGATTACGCGCCGCCGAAAACAATCTACAGCGCCTTATGGATATTCAGGCTCAAATCGGTGCTCAACTGGGAAGTTTGCAAAGACAGGCGAGACAGGCCATTCGCTACAGGGAAATTTCCGGTAAACTGAGAGAGGCCGAGGCTCTGCAATACCACCTGAAGTGGTTGGAGTTAGGTGAACGCGTGCAAGCAGAAGAGGCCTCGGTTAAGGATGCCCTGCTGGAAATCGCTCAACTGACCAAAACCGAAAGTGAAGCGTTACGCAAACAGAACAACAGCTCCAATGCGATACCTCCCTTGCGTAGACAGGAAGCAGACAAGTCCGCCGCCTTACACCGTTTGATTGTTGAACGTGAAAATCTTGAACGAGAAGAAGCCCAAGCCAGAATTAGAGCCGCAGAACTGGAAAGCCAGATTGCTCAACATAGCAACGATATAAGACGGGAAGAGGAGCTTATTGTTGAAGCCAATGCCGTTGTGGAACAACTTCTTTCTGAAAGGTCTGAATTGCTTGATGCCTCAGCGGGCCGCGAGAGGACGGAACAGGCGGCGCGGCGGACACTCGAAGAGATTTCATCGAAACTCACAGAAAACGAAAATCTCTACTCGTCGAAGACCGGCAGGGTTGCCGAGTTGAGAGCAAAACGCAACCAGTTCAGTCAGATTGTGGTGGAGCAGACAGGGATCATTGAAGAGTTGGACAGGCAAAAAACCGAAATTGCGACAGAACTTCAACGGCTGAACCAGAGTGACGATATCGGTGAAATGATTGAAAAATCTTTGAAGGATATTGAAATACTCACAGTTGCCCTGGACAAAGAAAAAAAATGTATGGAAGAAGCTGAATTCATCAGCCGGCAGGCCCGCACTGATTTGCGGGCCAAGCAGGACTTGGTGACAATCGCGCGTCAAAGTGCAAGCGGACTCGACATCGAAATTGAGACACTTTCAGGACTGCTGATTTCGGAAACTCCGGGGGAAAATCGAAAAATTATTGATCTTCTGGAAGTTGAAGAAGGATACGAACTGGCACTGGCGGCCGCTCTTGGAGATGATCTCGAGGCTCAGGATGCCCGTGACGCACCCGTTCGCTGGACGCTTTCGCCAGAAACAGACGAAATTGCAGGCCATCCAGGAAGTGGGCACAAAAAACGACTGGAGCCGCTGCCAGCCGATGCGATTCCTTTAGCCAACTTTGTCAAGGGACCATCCCTGTTATCTGATAGATTACATAGCATCGGAGTTGTGGATGAGACCATAGGTCCGAACGCGCAAATTTTACTTCATGCCGGTCAAAGACTGGTTTCCAAAAGTGGCGATCTCTGGCGTTGGGACGGTTATGCGGTGTCCGCGGGCGCTTCGACGTCCGCAGCAAAACGGCTCACAGAGAAGGCGCGGCTCAAATCCCTGATGATTGAACGGGACCGCGCAAGATCCAATCGAGCGGCTGCGGAAGCCGAATATGTCAACGCGGAACAAAAAGCCCAGATGGCTGATGCGCGCGAAGCCCAAACCCGGAAGAACTGGATGGAACTGCAGGATAGGTTAAGCTCCATCCGTGAGAACCTGTCGAATTTGGAACGTCAAAAACAGGCTGGCCTGCATAGGCTTGGCGCACTAAACGAATCCATTCAAAATTTGTCCTCCGGATTACAGGAAGCAAGATCCCGAATAGCGCGCGCGCAGACTGAACTTGAGCATTTGCCGCAACTGAAGGAACTTGAGGACGAACTTGAACAACACGCTCACCAGCTGAAAAATTATAGGAACCAGTTCACTGAGGCACGCGCGACCATGGCTGGGCTGGAGCAGGAATGCCGTATCCGGAAAGATCGTATTGACTCGATTGAGACTGAGCTCACGCGCTGGAAAAATCGATTTGACGACGCGCGCGTTCAGATTGAAAGCCTTAAGACCCGAAAGGAACAAGCTGAAAGTCGGCTCAATGAACTTGAGAGTCTGCCTGCCGATATCGGGGAACGACGCAACAAAATACTGACCGCTATAAGCCAGGCTGAACAAAACAGGAAGCAGTCAGCCGATGACTTAGTTAAAGCTGAATCGGAACTCAAGGAACTTACCAAGGCTCTTGGCGAAGTGCAGTCCATTCTTGCTGAAGCCCGGGAAATGCGGGCCGCATCCGAAGCGCGACTTGAAAACACACGCGAGCGCCGGGCTGAACTGGCTCGTCAGATACGCAGTGAACTGGATTGCGCCCCGGATGATTGTTTAACGATGTCCGGCTCAATGGGAGCTTCTGATCTGCCTGACCTGACAGAGGTAGAGGCCACCCTGGTGAAACTCCGAGCAAATCGGGACCGGTTAGGAAGTGTCAATTTGCGCGCTGAAGAAGAAGCTGCCCAACTTTCCGATCAGTATGAAAGCATGGAAAGCGAATGCACTGATTTAAACGAAGCCATACTGCATCTGAAACGTGGAATCGAGGATTTGAATAGGGTGGGCAGAAAGCGGCTGCTTTCGGCTTTTGACGAAGTAAATGGGCATTTCCAGCAGCTGTTCAAAACATTGTTTGGAGGCGGAGAAGCTCAATTGCAGCTTGTGGAATCTGAAGATCCGCTGCAGGCCGGGCTCGAAATTCTGGCCCGGCCTCCAGGCAAAAAACCTCAAATATTGACTTTGCTTTCCGGAGGAGAAAAGGCTCTCACGGCCCTTTCGCTGATTTTTGCCGTTTTTCTGACAAACCCATCTCCGATATGTGTCCTTGATGAAGTCGATGCTCCGCTCGACGACACCAATGTAGAGCGCTTTTGTCAGCTAATGGATGAAATGACCGGCAAAACCGATACCCGTTTTCTGGTTATAACGCACCATCCCACCACAATGGCCCGCATGGATCGCCTGTTCGGCGTGACAATGGCGGAAAAAGGGGTTAGCCAGCTGGTTTCAGTGGATCTTGCAACTGCGGAAAGTTTTAGGGCAGCGGGATAAATGGGGTTTTGTTTGCCCGTTAAGCGGCTAATTTCTGGTTCCAATTCGCCTTTATGGAACAGGACCTTTCGACGCACCACTGCCCTAAGCCAATTATTGCATATATAACATAGGGTTAGTTTTACATTAAGCCTCCTTGACACGTTATTCCCGCACGCCTATTGTGCCGCCCGTTCGAGGTGTGTCGTGTGTGTACAAAATGTCTCAAACTCCGGGTGATTGATATCGGCTGATCCGGCGAATTGAATACCGCTCATGGAGAAAGCTTGTGAGGGATCATGATGATCTGAAGAAAAGATTGTCAGAGCTGGATGACGATATTGATCAGGCACGGGGGCGCAGGACGAATGAAGAAAGTAACCGGCAACGAAGTAGCGCCATAGGATATGCATTCAGATTGGCGATTGAGTTGGTTGTAGGGGTGTGTTTTGGAGGATTTGTCGGGTGGTTGCTTGACAAGTGGTTTGAAACAACCCCCATATTTTTGTTGGTCTTTTTTATATTGGGGCTGGCCGCGGGTATCATGAACGTGATACGCACAGCTCATCAGATGCAAACAGAGTTTTCGGACGATCCGGGAAGTAGCGAAACAAGGGACAAATCAGCGAAACGCGATCAAGATGAAGATGAAGATTAAAGGATTTGAAGGAGAAGGCTATGGCGGCCGCAACCGGCGCTGATCACGGGGGAGGGGGATTTCCAGATCCGATGCATCAGTTCGAAATTCATCGTCTGGTGCCATTGAAGATTTTCAACATAGATGCCTCATTTACAAACTCATCTCTGTTTATGGTCATCGTCATTCTTTTGATCAGTCTTTTTTTGTTCCTGAGCGTCAAAAGCCGGTCACTTGTACCCGGACGAATGCAGTCGGTTGCCGAGATCGCTTACGAATTTGTCGCCAATATGATCCGCGACAATGTGGGCACCGCAGGAATGAAATATTTTCCCTTTATTTTTACGCTGTTTATGTTTGTGCTTGGTTGCAACATCATGGGGATGGTTCCTTATTCATTCACCGTAACCAGCCACATCATCATCACATTTGCTCTGGCAGCGGTCGTATTCATTGGGGTTACCATTATTGGGTTTGCCAAACATGGCTTCAGTTTCCTGAAGTTCTTCGTCCCATCCGGCATCCCGGTATTTTTATTGCCTCTTCTGGTCGTTATCGAAGTCATTTCTTATCTGACCCGGCCTATAAGCTTATCCGTCCGCTTGTTCGCCAATATGATGGCGGGACACACTATGCTCAAAGTGTTCGGTTCATTCGTTATTGCCATGGGGTTTTGGGGAGGATGGGCTCCTCTAATATTCCTGGTGCCCTTCACCGGACTGGAAATACTGGTCGCATTTTTGCAGGCCTACGTGTTTGCCATATTAACTTGTATCTACCTCAATGATGCCCTTCATATGCATCACTAACCCACCTTCATATTATAAAATCATCTCAAGGAGAAAAAAATGGATCCAGCAGCAGCAAAACTTATTGGGGCCGGTCTTGCTTCAATCGCCCTGGTCGGTGCAGGTATCGGCATCGGTATAATTTTTGGTAATTATCTGGCCGGAGCTCTTCGCAATCCATCCGCCGCTCCCGGGCAATTTGCCAACCTCCTGCTGGGCTTTGCTCTAGCCGAGGCAACTGGACTGTTTGGTCTGGTTGTTGCACTCATTATCTTGTTCGTATTTTGACTTTCCAATACTACTACTGATGGAGTTGTTAGAACGGGATAAATCCTGGCGTAAACCATGGTGCAATTGTGGTCCCGATTCGTGCTATATCAATTTGCGATGTCAAATATTGCACTTGCACATTGAAAGCTAGCAGACACCAAACGACTTAATTGACTCGGAAATCAGGATGTTAACTGGAAATCTGTTATGCCCCAACTCGATCCATTGAACTTTTCGTCACAGCTCGTTTGGCTGGCCATAAGCTTTGTTGTACTTTACCTGTTTTTAGCTCGGGTCGCACTGCCACGAATAGCAAACGTTATCGAACAACGTCAGGATCGTGTCAGCCGTGACCTTGATGAAGCTGAAAAACTGAAAACGGAAACAGAGAACGCAATTGTGGCTTATGAACAATCCATGGCCGAAGCGCGATCCAAGGCTCATGCCATTGCGCAGGAAACTAGAGACAAGCTAAACGCGGAAGTTGAAGACAAGCGCATTTCTGTCGAATCCAAACTCTCGGAAAAAATGGCGGAAGCGGAAAATCGCATCATGGCCGCGAAGGAGGCCGCTTTAACTCAAATCAATGAAGTCGCTAGTGATACGGCTGGGGCCCTGGTTGAAGCTCTGATCGGCAAAAAAATTCCCGGAGCTGAAATCGAAAAAGCTGTTCAAAATGAAATCGGCAAGTGATTGAAGGACAATAATCATGTTTAGGGATCCGACATTCTGGGTTGGAGTTTCATTCCTTTTCTTCATGGCGCTGCTGATCTATTACAAAATTCCAGGAAAACTGGGAGAAGCGCTTGATAACCGCGCGGAAAAAATCAGGCAGGAACTAGAAGAAGCGCGTAAACTCCGGGAAGAGGCTCAGGCAATACTCGCAGAGTATCAGCGGAAACAAAGAGAAGCTGAAAAAAGTGCAGAGGAAATAATTTCTCTGGCAAAACAGGAGGCGGTATTTTTTGCGGACGAAACGCACAAGGCACTGGAAGAATCCCTCGAACGCAGAACGAGAATTGCAGAAGAAAAAATAGCCCGCGCTGAGGCTCAGGCCCTGGAAGAGGTTCGTGTTACAGCCGTTGATATTGCCGTTGCAGCTGCCAATAAGCTCATATCTGCAAATATGAGCGGCGACGTCGCCGCGAATTTGATAGACAAAACAATTCAAGATTTAAAAACAAGACTCAACTAAGAGTCGACCTGGGTTGGATAAGCTTCACATGTCATAACCGAAAAACCGAGCCAGACAAGGCTCGGTTTTTTTCTGCTATCTTGCTGCTACGGACAACAAGTTTCAGCCCATCAGAATGTTGTTTGAAAGTTCTAATCCAGAGAGTCCGTATAAATCTTATAGTCCTCGGCACTCATGAGATCGTTGAGTTGGGTGCCGTTTGCAATCCTTATTTTATAGAACCATGCAGCACCCTCGGCATCTTCGTTGACTATTCCGGGATTATTCTCGAGGTTATTGTTTACTTCGACAACTTCACCATCAACCGGAGCTAGAACCTCGCTTGCTGCTTTAACAGACTCAACGACCGCCACCTCGTCACCTCTGATAATCTGTTTTCCGACTTCCGGCAGTTCCACGTATACGACATCTCCCAATTGCTGTTGAGCATAGTCCGTAATGCCAACGATGCCGACATCTCCATCCACCAGGATATACTCATGGTCTTTTGCAAAATAACGATCGGCCATATTGCTGTCCCTTTTTCTTAATCCATGCTTTATCAAGTTCTGTAATATCTGTGAGGCACAAAAGGTAGTTCGGTTACCGCACCATTCATAAGCCGGTTCCTGACCCGCAGTTTAACAGTTCTCCCTTTTTGCGCAAATTCGGATTGTATATATCCCATGGCTATTGAACCGCCAAATGTGGGCCCAAAGCCACCGCTGGTAATGCTTCCGATTTCATCTTCGTCTGATGACAGAATTCCGGTTCCTTCGCGGGCGATTCCGCGGCCTTCGACAATTATACCCACTCTTTTTCGAGACGCTCCTCTGCCGAGTTCATTCAGGATTCTCTGATGCCCGGGAAAATCACCAGCTTCTCTGCGTTTTTTCCCAATTGTCCAATTCAAATCCGCTTCGATCGGCGATGTAGTTTCATCGATGTCATGTCCGTACAGACATAAGCCCGCCTCTAACCTGAGTGTATCGCGGGCGCCGAGACCAATTGGTGCGACATCAGGGTGGGACAACAATTTACGTGCGAGGTTCTCAGCATGGTTAGCGGCGAGAGAAATTTCAAACCCGTCTTCGCCTGTATATCCGGCTCGACTGACAATGCACACCACGTTGTCAATTTCAGTCTGAATGGCCGACATAAAACGAAGCTCCACTGCGTCGGGACACCAGGTTTTGATGACAGACGAACTTTGCGGCCCCTGCAAAGCGAGCAAAACCCGATTTGAACCGGCAACCAGTTCAGCTTCGCTGTCCAATCCTGACTGAATGTGCGCGAAATCCACTTTCTTTCTGGCTGCGTTTACAACCAGAAAAAGCAAGCCATCAACTTCATCGGGCAATGTCGGTCTCGTTACCATAAAATCATCTATGATACCTCCACCTTCATTGAGCAAAAGAGTATACCTCATGCCACCTGGAGCGAGAGACTGGATTGCCCCCGGTGTCAATTTCTCCAAAGCTTTGGCAGTCGTCAGGTGGTCGGGACCTCTCAAAATCGCCTGCCCCATATGGGACACGTCAAACAAACCTGCCTTCGCTCTCGTGTGATTATGTTCGGAAATTATGCCTTGTCTGTATTGAACCGGCATTTCGAATCCCGCAAAAGGAACCATTCTGGCGCCGAGTTCCAAATGCAAATTGTGAAGCGGCAATTTCTTCAGTTTTGTTTCTTCCTTACTTTCGCGGGGCATCTGGGACACTGTTTTAGTTTCAGATCGATAACAACCAGCTGTTTGAATTCATGAACATTGCTGTCAGACCGAGAACACATGTTCCCATCAATATGCCTCCATCTTTCATTTAATCCAAATAAATTTCTCTACTGCGAGCCCGGCAAGCGTCCCAAATCAGGGATAAACCAGCACTGCAGCACGGTCAATCCGGGATGAACGTATGGTGGGTTTTAATAAAAAATTTAAGGAATCCGTTAAACCCGAACGGCTTAACTTAGTTTTTCCAATGATTTGTCGAACGATACGAAAACCTTGAAGTCCTGCATTTGAGCACCTTCGGGTATATCAAATGTTACGCGACGAACCATGGAAAAAAAGCCGGTCGAATTGTTCGGCTCTATAATAACCGGAACAGTTAGCTTTTCTTCTTTCAGTTTACCACGGGACTTTGCGGTTACGGTCAGAACCACGGGCAGGTTGTATTGATCCGACTTGGCCTTAGGCCCTAATATCAATCTGCCAGCAAAACCATACTTTACGGTAATGCGGCCGGGAGCCAATTCGCATTCGCGAGCGATCTTTGTAATTTCGCCGCGATATTTAATATTTAGAGGATTCTTATTGAAATCATCTGAATATTGCGTGAAGTGCCGGCCTTTTGACCAAATAACGAATTTTGGACACCCCTTTTCGGCAGTCATCAATTGCGACAGATCTGTGTTTTGTTTTGCCGCCGCCAGCAGTGACCCTTCTGAGACGGAGGGCGCCCATTCACTTGCCGTCTGACTGTCTTTCTTTTTCGCGCCTAATAGGTCAGAACCGAAACCCGACGTTACATTAGACATAGAGCAGCCCTGCAGAAGAAAAGCCAATCCTGAATAGAAGATTATATTACGCAATAGCAGTGATTTTTGATGCCAGCCTCTCACAATCGCCCCAATTCGGTACTTGACAAGCCCTCCCCAAGACCGCCATCTGATGTGTCTATTCAATTGCACACTTTGAAACCAGCGCGCGAATTTGCAGTTCGTCCTAATTAGGCATAAATAAAGGCCAGAATAGGTCGCAACAAGCTCAATGTTTTTGATTTTAATCCCAGTATGCATATTTAACCCATATGTCATTCTCATGGCGAGAACTTGAATGGACAAGATACTGAAAAATAAAGAAAATCCCTTTTCGCGGGACGGTACTAAAAGCCTACTGACTATTAAGCTTTGTGCCCCTCGCGGCTTTTGTGCCGGGGTCGACCGCGCCATTCAAATTGTAGAGTTAGCTTTACAGCGATTCGGGCCCCCAGTTTATGTTCGGCACGAAATTGTACACAATAGATTTGTCGTAAAGTCGTTGCGAAACCAGGGAGCCGTTTTTGTAGAAGAATTGGATGAAATTCCCGACACAGATGCTCCCGTTATATTTTCGGCTCATGGTGTCCCCAAATCGGTACCTGCTGCAGCCCGCGAACGCAACTTCTTCTTTCTGGATGCAACATGTCCACTTGTTTCTAAAGTACACATTGAGGCAGACCGGCTTTACAAGAAAGGATACGAGATTATATTGATCGGTCATGCCGGACACCCTGAAGTCATAGGAACGATGGGGCAGCTGCCGGCCGGGGCGGTCAGGCTGATTGAATCGGCGGAAGAAGCCCGCTCGTTCGAACCCAGGCACCCCGATAGAATTGCCTATATCACGCAAACCACGCTTTCTGTTGATGACACGCAGGAGATTGTCGATATTCTCAAATCACGATTTCCGGAAATAGTGGGGCCGCGCAAGGATGATATCTGTTACGCCACCACCAACAGGCAGGCGGCCGTTAAAGCAATAGCCAGTGAATGCGATGCATTAATCGTCGTTGGTGCCCCCAACAGCTCAAATTCGAAAAGACTTGTTGAGGTCGGTGAGCGGGCCGGTTGCCAATTTTCGCAACTGCTGCAGTGTGCTGACGAAATTGATTGGAAACTGTTTGAAAATATTTCGGTTGTTGGCCTCACCGCCAGCGCGTCCGCACCGGAAATTCTCGTTGAAGAAATCATCGACGCCTTTTCGGAACGCTTTGACGTGACCGTTGACACAGTGGTTACAGCCGATGAAAAAATTTCTTTCAAACTCCCGACAGAACTTCGCGATATGATAACCGAATAAGCTTTGGCGGCAATCCGGATTGACCAATTCTAAAACATTCTAGGCATGGCCAGATGACATGACTTGACGATGCCCAAGTTGAAGTCTACTAGACCAATCAACACAGGAACAGGATCCATTGATTCTGAATTTTCCGACTGAAAAAAAACATGCCGTTTTGGATAGCTAATATTTGAACATTTACTGATACTATTAATATGGCCGTTTATACCGAAGTTCCCGATGTTGAACTGCAGTCCTTCATAACTAGCTACGGACTTGGACAGCTACTGTCCTACAAAGGTATTGCCGAAGGTGTCGAAAACACCAATTACATTATTCATACGGATTCCGGTCCCTTCATTTTGACGCTCTATGAAAAACGGGTCAAAAAAGGAGATCTGCCGTTTTTTCTGGGACTTATGGAACATCTCGCTAAATCCGGTTTTTCCTGCCCGACGCCTGTCCGTGACCAAAGCGGTGTAATGCTTCGTGAACTGTCAGGACGGCCTGCGGCACTGATTAGTTTTCTTGAAGGCTTTTGGGTGCGAAGACCGCAGCTAAATCATTGCTCAGCACTTGGCCGGAGCCTCGCCGAACTGCATTTGGCTTGTTCCAATTTTAACATGAGCCGTAAAAACAGTCTTTCGGTCACAAGCTGGCCGGGCCTTTTCGAAAGCTTCCGTTCGGAGGCCGACAATATTGCTCCGGGTCTTTCCAATCTGATACAGGAAGAACTTGAACATCTACAGCAGAACTGGGCAACGGACCTGCCCAACGGTATTATTCACGCTGATTTGTTTCCAGATAACGTCTTCTTTCTGGGGGATAAAATATCAGGACTGATTGATTTTTATTTCGCCTGCAATGATCTCTTGTCCTACGACATTGCAGTTTGTCTGAATGCCTGGTGCTTTGAACCGGATAATTCATTCAATATTTCGAAAGCCCGAGCGCTTCTAAATGGATATCAGCAGGTCCGGAAACTTAAAAAAGTTGAGCTGTCAACCCTCCCTTTACTGGCACGGGGAGCAGCCATAAGATTTCTGCTGACGCGTTCTTATGATTGGCTGAATAAAGAAATGGATGCTTTCGTCAAACCTAAAGATCCATCCGAGTATCTCCGGAAGCTCCGGTTTCACCAGAGCGTGAAGGATGTCCGTGAATACGGTTTAGGAGACGGATAGTGTCCAGCGATAAAAATCAAAATAACAGGGTGATAATCTTCACTGATGGAGCTTGTTCGGGCAACCCGGGTCCTGGTGGTTGGGGGGCCATACTTATCTATGGAAAACATCGAAAAGAACTTTATGGTGGAGAGAGAGAAACCACCAACAACCGCATGGAACTCACTGCAGCGATCGAAGCCCTCAAAGCATTGACCAAAGAATCGTGTCAAATCGATTTATATACGGATTCTAATTATGTAAAGCAGGGAATTACGGAGTGGATATCAAAATGGCAAAGTAACGGCTGGAAAAACGCCCAGAAAAAACCCGTGAAGAATGCCGACCTCTGGCAAAGTCTTGAAGCGGCCCAGAGCAAGCATCACGTTAACTGGCAATGGGTTAAAGGACACACGGGACATCCGGAAAATGAACGGGCAGATGAACTGGCCCGGTTGGGTATTTCTTCAATAATGGACTCTCAAAACGAGTAGTGCCCGGAAAGCCTGGTTCGATTCCTGTTAATGGCGGATTATAACAGCTCCAGCATATGCTCGGCTGAAGACTCGTTTACTTCTCCACGGGCTTCATCGATATTCAGGATCTTGACGATACTGTCTTCGACCAGCATGGAGTACCGCTTTGAACGAAATCCCAAACCCCCACTGGTTAAATCATTTTCCAGACCGATTGCTTTGGTGAAAAGACAGCTTCCGTCCGCGAGAAACAGCAACTGGTCCTTTGCGCCTGTAACCTTGGACCAGTTATCGAGGACGAATATATCATTGACCGATATACATGCGACGTCATCAACACCTCTGGATTTAAATGTATCAAAATTTTTGATAAATCCAGGTAGGTGTTTCATGTGACAAGTCGGCGTGTATGCTCCGGGGACCGCAAAGAGGACTATTTTCTTCTGTCCAAAGATTTCCTCGGTTGACTCCGAAGCCGGGCCGTCGGCTGACATAATTTGAAAGGTTGCGTCGGGGAGCCTGTCCCCCACTGAAATTACCATGTGCACCACCATCTTTTTGGAATAAGTTCTTTAGAACTAGAAAGCTGTAATAAATAGCGATGTTTAAGTCAATTAAGCTGTCGCTTGATTTCAACCTGCCCATCCGTAGAAACCATCGTAAATGTGAGGACTTTGCCATTGAGAAGTTTTGGATCGTCTCCCCCCTTCAGATCCACACGGTATTCATCAAGATTCGTAGAAATTTGCTTTGTCAAACTTGGTATCGGAATGTAAAAATCGTTAGGCCCTTCAATAAATAGATCTCTTTTGCGCGCGTCTTCCGGATAGCGCGCCTCGACAATGATATGCGGCTTGTCTCCATCCAGGACAGCGCTTACGCTCCGGATGGAATGCGTTGAACTTGCGGTGGGGTGAATTACTTCTGGAACTTTGGATACAAAACGGTTCAACAGAATATTGTAGATAGACTGCCGTGCATCATCCTCAGAAACACTTAAATCTAGATTGGCTACGGCAAAAATACATATGTCCTGACAAACACCAAATTCCAACTTGACATTTAGATCAATCGGTTGACCGGCACTACGGGGACTGACCGCGACCGGGAATACAATTTCATCCTTATAACCAATGGTCGTGCTATAAGGGTCTTTGAATCGCTGGGGGGCCGGCCACAGGATTTTTGAGTCCTTGAGATTGTTCGAATCCTGCCAGTCGAACTGGGGCGGCACACCCGAATCACCCGGAAATCGCCAGTATGTTTTCCACCCTTTTTCAAGCTTAATATGCACCCCCACAAGAATTTGTTCTCTCCCGGATGGCGATTTATAAACTCCGGAAATAAGACGTACCTTGTGATGGGCACCACTTGACCACGGTGAGGCCCCACCACCCGCGTTGGCATCACCACAATTAAGCTGAAGCAAAATCAATGCAGACACGACTGCAAGTACGGGAGCCAACACCCTGTATTCAAATAATTTTCTTTTAATTAACATATAACTCCACCTGAATTGGCGACAAGACCAGTGAATAGTATATTTTTAAAATGGTTTAAACATAATTCCTGCTCAATATGCCTCAAGGTTAATCAACGAAATGTGAGATATTATGGACGCAATGCCCTTAAACTTTTTCATCAGGTCTTCACATTACCCCGCTAGCAGGGCTAAGATTACTCTTGAATCTGTAAAACATGTGACAAGATCATGATAATGCGATTTGAATCAGGCGAATAGAATGATGGGTGATTCTGGCGGATATTTAGATGGACAGCTTCTGATTGCGATGCCATCGATTTCGGACCCACGTTTTGATCGTTCGGTCGTCTACATCTGCGCCCACTCGGCTGATGGTGCAATGGGTATTGTCATAAATCAGCAAGCGACCAATATTAACTTTCTCGATCTTCTCAAACAACTTGATATTGTCCCGGAAAATAACAAAATGGAGGTTTCGTCCGGACTGTCAACTCTGAACGTCCATTTAGGCGGTCCGGTTGAGGCGGCCCGGGGCTTCGTCCTGCACAGTTCGGACTATTTTGTCGATGAAAATACTCTCCCAATAGACGGTTCAATTTCTCTCACCGCAACTATTGATATCCTGCGTGCCATAGCCCGAGGTTCCGGGCCTGACAAAGCACTGTTGGCATTGGGATATGCAGGATGGGCACCAGGACAACTTGAGGATGAAATTCGCTCCAATGGCTGGCTGATTTGTCCTGCCAGCAGCGAACTGATCTTTAACCCGGAAATCGATAAAAAATACAGTCAGGCACTGGCGAAACTCGGGGTGGACCCCTCTCATCTGGTAAACACCGTTGGCAATGCCTGAAACTGTTGAAGGGCCGGTAGATATTAGTCAGCCGGCACCAGATTGAGCTTTCGTGGGATTTGGCAAATTCAATAAAGGACGTCCGGTGCTTGCCCCTGGACGGGTATCCGGGCTCTTGAAGAGAGGTTTTCCAATTGGCTTCCCGGTCTTTTGACTATCGGATACTGGTGATTCCTGTAAATTTTTGTTACTTCGCCTGAGAAGCGACAATTGACGTTTTTCCTGTTTCTTGTTGGCTTTGGCAATTGCTGATAGCAGAGACATTACCTCTTTGTCTGTCATGGGTTCGCCATACAGGTAGCCTTGCCCCATTTGACACTTTATGGATCTCAAATATGAAGCATCCTCTACTGACTCAATGCCCTGCGCAATGACGACCTTGTCAAGTTCATGAAGCATTGCGACCATTGAACGCACGACCGCCAAATCTTTTTGGCTGGAACCAATCTGCTGAATAAAAGAGTTGTCAATTTTTACGGATTCAAAAGGAAACCTGCTCAAATAGCTTATAGACGAAAATCCTGTTCCGAAGTCATCCAGTATGAGTGAAGCACCGGCCCCCCTCAGCCATTCCAGAATTTCAGCAGACTGCTCTGGATTTTCCAGAACAAGCGATTCCTTTACTTCTAGGCGAAGTGTTCCCTTGGGAATGGCATCACGTCTTAGAATTAATCGAATATCCTGGACAAGGTCATATCGAAAGACTTCACCACCCGTGATATTCACGGTTACAAACAACGGGTTTTCTCTTCCCGGGAATGCCTTGTGCCAACGAGCGACCTGTCTTGTTGCCTGGTCCAGTACAAATGTACCTAGATCCCTTAGGTAGGCTGTATCTTCAGAGATCCGATTAAAATCTTCCGGCATCAGTATGCCAAAACTTGGATGATTCCACCTCACCAACGTCTCGAATCCAACAACTTCTTCATCCTCCAGATCGATGATCGGTTGATAAAAAATTTGCAACTGACGGCGATCGATCGCTCGTTTGAGATCACTTTCAAAGTTGGCGCGATTGTCCTTATCACTTCTCATTTCCGGCCTGAATATTTCCACGCGGTCTGCGCCGGACCGTTTCGCAGCATACATGGCTAATTCAGCTTCTCGGAGAACATCGGCCTGGGTGGGCTGCGAACCGTCATAAACGGCAATTCCGATGCTGCTTGTAAGGATGATTTCTTTACCGCTAAATTTCATCGGGCTGCGCAATGACCGTCTGGCACGTTCAGCAAACATGGCGATTTGCCGAGGTTCGGTTTCGGTAACCAGAAGGATACCAAACTGATCCCCCCCTATCCTTGCGATGGTGTCCAAAGGATTCAAATGGCGAGCCAGCCTGCGCGCCACGGTCAAGAGCATACTGTCACCAACCGCAAGGCCCATACTTGTATTGACATTCTTGAACCGGTCAATATCGATAAACAGGACCGTAGGTCGGTTCGCGCCTTCTTCATTGGATCGCGTAATTGCTGTTCCCAGACGATCCAGCAATAATTCTCGATTGGGCATTCCTGTCAAGCTGTCATGAACAGCATCATGCAGTAGTCGCTCATGAGCCCGTTTCGAATTCGTGACATCGCGCATCAGTCCAATGCATTTGAGGGATCTATATTGATTGCTAGGCACGGAATGAGCCCTGAGCTCGAACCATAAATAACTGCTATCAGACCGCCTTATTCTGAAATCCAGATTAAATTCGCCGCCGTTTTGCTCCTGCAAGGTCCACAGCAGAATCCGAAATCTTTCCTGGTCGGCTGGATGTAAGTGGATAAGAAAGTCATCGACCCGGCAATTCAATGACCCCGGTGCAAGCCTCAACGCCAATTCAACATCTTCACTTACACTGATTTCATCGCGCCGGGCATTCCATTCAAATACCGCAGCGTTGGCGCCTTCGATAGCAAGCGATCTTTGCTGCAATTGCCCTGGAAGGCCTCCCCCATACATCGGCTCGAAAGAATGGAATGCATACTGGGTTACAGTAAAGCCAAGTAGAATGACTATTAAGACAAGACCGGAAATAACTCCCGCAACGGCTATATCACCCGAAAGCTGGCCAATAATTGTCACCGAAGCGCCAAAAATCCATACCAAAAACAGCAGCCAGCTCGGCACCAGGGCCAAGGCCCGATCCTGCCCGCGAACAGACAAATAAACAATAAGCAGTGCGCCAACAACACTAATAACCAAAAAAGATACCCTGGCGAAACCAGCCGCCAGGACCGGATCAAGTATGGCTAATATAATCAGGGAAAGTTGCGCAATGTACCAGCCGAGAAATGTCAGCCGAATCCATCCATGCCACAATGACAGTCTGAGAAACGTATAGAGAAACAGTACAAAGTTGGCGGCAATAGCCGACTCTGCCGCTGCCCGATAGATGGCATTATTGTCGGCAACGAGCTGGAAAAGTTTATGCCAAAATCCAAAGTCGACGCACAAATAAGCCACAACACTCCAGGCAATCAATGCAGCGGACGGAAAGATTGCCCTGTGATTGGCTACAAAAATAGCCGTCAGAAAAACCGCAAGCAGGCCGGTCACGCCCAGTAAAATACCCTTGAAAAGCGTAAAGTCCCGAGCCCGTTTTTCGAACGCTTGAGGTTGCCATACATAAATCCGCGGGAAATTGCTGGAGTTTATCTCGGCAATGTATGTCACAGTGGCTCTTGGTGCGAGCTCGATTCTGAATATATCCACACTGTCATTTTCAATACGTTCCGGGCGGAAACCGAGTGAAGGCGTAATCTGCGATATATGTCTTGAGTCAAGCGTCGGCCAGAATACCCCGGAACCGATCATGCTGTATCGTTCAGCTGTAATCCAACGTTCTATTTTTGATTCAGTCGGATTGTTGAGGGCAAACACAACCCAGTTCGGATTGGTTCCGGCATTGAGAGCCGTGATTTCCATGCGGCCCGCAATACCGTCTATTCCCGGCGCCGTTTCAACCTGCAAACGGTCACCGCGCCCTTCATAAAATTCTCCCAGATGCGTTATCTCTATCTGTTCCTGTCCAGGAACGATTTGTATAGGCTCCAGTGCACTTACGGATTTAGGCAGGACGATAAAAAATACGCAGCACAAAATAAATATGAGGCGGATGAACTCGACCTGCTTGATAAGCTGATGAAAAGAGGAGATGCCCGCCGCACTCTTTCCGGCTTGAAGCAACGTTCTGCGATCAGTCTCCAATAGTAAGCCCATTTTAGATATCCGCCGGTTCTTGGGTTACTGTCAACTGCGACAGCACTAAGAACGACAATCACCAATCAGCTAGATTTCATTCTCTAACAAAGCAAACAATATGTGATCCTGCCAGACGCCATTGATTCGCAAATATTTTTTGGCCAGACCTTCCCGCTGGAAACCAACTTTTTCAAGCAAACGCATGGAGGCAATGTTGCTTGGCAAGCATGCCGCCTCCAATCTATGCAATCCCAGCGTTTCAAACACAAATGGCACGACAGCCTGTACGCCTGCCGTCATTAGCCCCTTTTTTGCGTAAGGCATACCGATCCAATAACCCAAAGAGCAGGATTGGGTTACCCCGCGACGAACGTTGGAAAGGGTAATGCCACCCTTAAGGCAATTGTCACTTTTGTCAAAGATAAAAAAAGCATATCCGGATTCTTCGCGCAAATCCCGTTGATAATGTCTAATTCGACGTCGGAATGATGAGCGTGTAAGCTCGTCTCGCATCCAGGTTGGCTCCCAGGGAATTAAAAATTCCCGGCTTTGGTTTCTAAGTTCTGCCCATTCGCCATAGTCAGACATTTGCGGCAACCGCAGTGTAACCCTGTCTCCATCCAAGATAGGACCCAGATCTGAAGTGGAGACGGATCTAAGAAATGCCATAGATTTCGCCCTTTCTCATGATGTTTAAACCTATCCGCATTTTTTACTCCATCTTCAATTGAATCTGTTGACCAATTCGTCATAAGTTTCAAGCAAATCCAGCGAACCGGTCCCGGAGCAAATCGGACCGGCCCGGCTTATCAGCAGCTGCGTTAAATCTCGAATCTGATCGCAATCAACTCGTTCAACCTTTTGAATCAGTTCATCAACTTCCAGAGGGCGGCCATGAACAATCATCTGGCGCGCCAGCTGTTCCGCCCTGGCTCCTGAACTTTCCAGACTCATCACCAAGCCGGCTTTGAGCTGAGCCTTAGCTCGTGCTAATTCTTGTTCACTTGGCCCTTGAGCGCTCATTTTTTTCAGTTCTATTGCCAGCACATCCAGAAGTTCAGGTACCATATCCTTGCCTGTTGCGGCGTGTATACCGAACAGACCAGTATCCGCCAATCCCCAGCTGAAAGAGTAAATCGAGTAACACAATCCACGTTTCTCCCGGATTTCCTGAAATAGTCGTGATGACATTCCACCGCCAAACAGGCTTGAAAAGACCTGTGCGGCATAAAAATGTTCATGTTCAAAAGAAAACCCCTCAAAACCGACAATGATATGACTTTGTTCAAAGGATTGTTTTGAAATTCGCATTCCCCCTTGATATTTCGCCGGTTGACTAAAATACTTCCCACCACCGGCAATTTTGCTTAAATATTGCTCGGCCTTTGCCACAAATTTATCGTGATCGAGACCACCAGCGGCCGCCAGAACCATTCTGTTGGCGCGATAATTTTCGTTCTGATACTTTCTGAGTGCGGCCGAATCAAAACTGGCCACACTTTCCTGGGTTCCCAAAATTGAACGGCCAAGAGACTGTCCTGGATAAGCAGCTTCCTGTGCCAGATCAAAAACAATTTCATCGGGGCTGTCCTGAGCTGCGGCAATTTCCTGAAAAATCACGTCTTTCTCCCGGGCAAGTTCGTTCTCATCAAAACGGGGATTTTTCAGAATATCGCTGAGAATTTCCAAGGCTAGAAACAAATCACCCTTAAGCACCCGGGCATAATAGGCTGTCATTTCCAGACTCGTAGCTGCATTGAGCTCGCCACCAACGGACTCGATCTGCTCCACAATTTCCCGGGCAGTGCGAAGTTTTGTCCCCTTGAATGCCATGTGTTCCAACAAATGCGCAATGCCATGCTCATCAGGCCTTTCCGACCTGGCTCCGACATCGACCCAAATTCCCAAGGAGACCGTTCTCAGATGCGGCATCTCATGGGTTACGATGCGCAGTCCATTGTGCAGTATACTTGTTTTGACGCTCATTGCGGAACTGCCTCCAGATGTCTTGCATGTTCTCTAATAAACTCTATGACTTTGTCAGGATTGTTTTCCAAAATCGAAAATTCCTCAGGGCTTTGCTGCTGATGGATCAGTTGCTCAGGAATATCTGGTGTTCGACCGATGGTTGCTTCAATCGTCTCGGGAAATTTTGCCGGATGAGCTGTTGCCAGCGCGATAACAGGTGTTCCGCCACTGTCAACATTCTGTCGCGCAGCACCTAAACCAACCGCAGTATGCGGATCAACCAGATAACCGGTCTTCCTATAGACGGCGTCTATGATGTCTAAAGTTTCCGCTTCCCCTATCGATGTCGCGGAAAATAGTTCTCTCAATGGTTTAAGTTCATTTTGTGAGAGTTCAAATGCACCATTGTCAGCAAGGTCCTTCATCAATCCAATAATTCGAGTGCTGTCCCGGCCTGAATTTTCAAAGAGAAGACGCTCAAAGTTGCTTGAAATCTGGATATCCATACTGGGGCTTCGGGTCGGAATGACAGTTTGGGGCCGGTAACTACCGGAATCCAGGGCGCGAACCAGAATATCATTGACATTCGTAGCAATATGCAGCGCAGAGATATTAAGACCCATTTGCTTTGCAGCATAGCCCGCGAACACATCTCCAAAATTTCCTGTCGGAACGCTGTAGCTGACTTCCCGATAAGGCGCGCCAAGAGACACGGCGCTCGAAAAATAATATGCAGTTTGCGCCATTATTCGAGCCCAGTTAATGGAATTGACACCTGTCAATCTGACTTCATCTCGAAACTCATGTCTGTTGAACAGCTCCTTAACGATAGATTGGCAGTCATCAAAGGTGCCCTCAAGTGCTATCGTAAAGACATTGTCCGCGTTAACCGTAGTCATTTGGCGGCGCTGAACGTCGCTTACCCGTCCGTGCGGATAAAGAATAAAAATATCTATGGCGTCACGCCCCTTGAACGCGTCAATTGCCGCACTGCCCGTATCACCCGATGTTGCGCCAATGATGGTTACGGTCGACTTTCTTCTTTTAAGAATATGGTCCATCAACCGGGACAATACCTGCATGGCAAAATCTTTGAAGGCAAGTGTCGGTCCATGGAATAATTCCAGGAGCCAGAGATTACTCTCCAGTTGAACAAGTGGTGCAACAGCCTGGTGACTGAATTGATCGTAGGCATCGTGGACGAGTTCGGAAAATTCTGCGCGGGCGAAATCATTCTCTACATATGGCCACATTACTGTCTGAGCCAACTCGGCATAGGAGTGACCAGCGAGGTTTGCAATTTCCCGGTCGGAGAATTGAGGCCAGGTCTCCGGCAAATACAAACCACCATCCCGCGCCAATCCAGCCAGCAGCACATCCTCAAAATCGAGAATCGGCGCCGAGCCCCTTGTGCTGATATATTTCAAATCGCCTGTCCTCCAAAATTAGCCCGGCAATAAAACGGCAAACTGAACTCATTTACTCATTTACGATGATGAAACCTGCTGAAATTATGTGGCAATCTTGATCAGGAGAAGATCATGCTTCATTCATTCATTCTATTTCTCATATAATAAAGATATATAATTAACAATGTTCCTGCGAGAGCGAACCAGGTGATGGCATATTCCAAATGCCGATTTGGTAATCTTATTCTCGTTACTCCGCCTCGGGGCCAACCACCCCGGTTTCCCATATCATCACTTTCAACGAAAAAGGGAGCGATCTGAACCGGCTGTTCTCCAAATGAGTATTTTGCCATTTGAATCAGTGACTTCCAATACCACTCGTTTTTTTCTGGATCATTATCTGGCACAAACAAGCCCTTTGTGTCCGTAAAATGGCGGACCAGCCCTGAAATTTCCAGGGGGTGTCTGAATTGTGCACTATCCCGGGTCTCCGCATTCTTGTGGGTCAGCGGAACAAAACCCCGATCCACAAAGATGCGCTTACCATTATCCATTTTAAGAGGGGTCACAATTCGCCATCCTGGCAGTGACTTGTCAACGGTGTAAAAATGGATCTCCTTATCGTGTTCAAAAATACCTCTAACGCTTATTCTGTAGTATTCAACGTCTTTTTTGTTTTCCCATAAACGATAAATTTCCGGGAATGTTTTTTGCTCAGACAATGTCCTCAGTTCAATTTTTGCTATCAGATCCTGCTTCCAGGATAATCTTTGCAACTGCCATATTCCCAAACCAGTCAAGCAGACCAAACCTGCAAGGGTGAACAAAGTTAACAGAACCTTGTTTGATGCGAAAAATTTTCCAGTGTACTGTTTCGATCCTGACTTTTCGGACATCATTCGTTGTGCGAAGCGTTATCGTCAATCCGACCTTGTCGAGCATCATTTTGATATTGAAGCGCAACCAAAGTCGCCTTGAACGGCCGGAGCAGAACAAGACACAAAACCGTTGTGATTGGCAACCATAATATTCCATGAACCCAATAGGGTGGCTGATACATTATTTCCACGGCCAAAACGCCTCCCACAACCAGAAACCCAACAATCATTATAATGAAAATAGCGGGGCCATCACCAGAATCCGCAAAACTAAAATCGAGACCACATGAACTGCAGCTTTTGGATGTCGATAAAAATCCTTCAAACAATTTGCCCTGACAACATCTGGGGCATCTCCCCAGCATACCGGCCTTCAGAGCAAATACCGGCGGAAACTCCTTTTCAGATACCATCAAATCGCGGTTCCCCAATGATACAGGCATTCGATTAGATAGACTTGGGTTCAATTGCAGTCTCGCAGACCAATTTGACCATTGGATAATTCAAATTCTTTAGTCACATCAAGAACCCAGAGTTTATTGGTCCAATAATTCCGACAACTCGGTTATGTAATTCAACCGGCCTCAACAGTTGCATGCTGTGCCCGAGCTATCGAAACGATCAATAAAATATCTGGACCAGAATTCAGGAAAACAATTACCGTTCGTGGACAAATCCTCAGCAAAGTTTTCCATCTCCATCAATGATGAATCACTCCCGCACCCCAGACATAAATGCAGGCGAACAAAAACAGCCATACAACATCGACAAAATGCCAGTACCAGGCTGCAGCTTCAAAGCCAAAATGCTGCTTGGGCGTGAAATGGCCAGCCATAGCCCGAAAAAGCATTACAGTCAGACAAACTGTTCCGACAATGACATGAAATCCATGAAAACCAGTAGCCATGAAAAAAGTCGCCCCATAGATATTACCGGAAAATTTAAATGCGGCGTGAGCATATTCATAGGCCTGCGTTACCGTGAATAGAACACCCAGGATGATTGTTATAAACAATCCCCAGATCAGCCCTTTGCGATCATTTTTCAGCAAAGCATGATGGGCCCAGGTTACAGTCGTTCCCGAAGTTAACAGAATTAGAGTGTTAACCAGCGGCAATTCCCATGGATTGAACGTCACGATGCCCTGGGGCGGCCATTGTCCGCCTGTTATCTCATTACGTTCGACCATCCCTATAACCTCGCCGGTTCCGGGGATATCCGTCACTGCCGCAGGAAAAAGGGCGACATCGAAATAGGCCCAGAACCACGCCACAAAAAACATGACCTCTGAGGCGATAAACATGATCATGCCATAACGCAGATGCAATTGAACGATTGGCGTATGGTCCTTGGTTTCCTGTGCTTCTTTGATAACGTCCCGCCACCACATGAACATCGTAAAAAGAATTCCGAGCAAGCCCAGCATAAGTAACCACGATCCGGCGTCATGAAAATACATGACCGCACCGACTGCAGCCAGAAATGCGGACGTAGCCCCCACCGCCGGCCACGGGCTTGGATTAACCAAATGATAGTCATGATGCTTTGCGTGAGCGTCAGCCATGTTTGTCTCCTGCTGCGTCTTTATTCTCTAATCCCGGCGTCACGCTGAAAAAATATGTGCTCCGCCAAATTCCTAAATCTTTTTGTTCACATCCCGAACCGGACTAGTCGATTCTCGTCTTTACGGATCTTGCTTCGTTAACACGCTTTCCATCTGGTTCCTCAGCGGGGAAAAACGTATAGGACAAAGTAACTTCCCTGATTTTCCGGGCATACTTGTCGTCAAGAATTGCCGGGTCAATATAAAAATCCACAGGCATATCTGCAGCCTGTCCCGCAGCCAGTTTCTGTTCCGTGAAACAGAAACATTGCATCTTGTTAAAATATATAGCTGCACCTTCGGGTGTTACATTAAAAGTCGCGGTGCCGATGGAATCGCGTTCGCCATTATTGCGGGCCCGGTAAAACACCAGCGTAGACTGACCTATCCTGACATCAACGACCTTCTGAACAGGCTGAAAATCCCAGTTGAGATCCGGTGATACAGTAGAATCGAAGCGAATTTTCATGTGACGATTCGATACATGATCTGCAGGCTGTTCGGCCTTTTGTGTCGTTCCTGCATAACCCGTTACCTGACAAAACAGCCTGTAAGCCGGTACCGCAGCAAATGACAAGCCGGTCATCAAAATCACAATTCCGGCAAGCGCCAGCGCGACTGCATTATGCCGTTTCCGCAATGCATGCCTGCGGCTGTTTCCACCGACGATGCCGTTGCAATCTTGTGTCTCTTCAACCACCCAGATTCCTACCGTTCGTTTGTAACTACCGTTCGTTTGTAACCATGAGCCGGTTTAAAACAATATCACCTCAATCAACGCCTTTGCAGTCTGCGACCGATAAGTGATCTGCACCGCGTGAACACTGGCTATAACGGCCGATTCAATACATTTCCGCCTAGGCGTATAATTGTTACAACAAAAAAAAGTACTGCCACTGCAAACAGAGCCAAAGCTATGGCGATTGACCGTCTTTTCCGTCGTTTATTCCTGTCCTCATCATTTGACATTACATTCCCCAAACAGGGGCGCTCGAAAATACTGTTCTGAACTCAAGGCCGTGCTCAATCAGAAGCACCAGAAAGAGCATGAACAGATAAAATATGGAAAATGAAAAGAGTCGGCGGGCATAATAATGGGACTCATCCTTCTGCTGATAGAGCCGGCAGGCAAAAGCAACAAATATCCCCCCCAATACCAGGGATATTACGGCATACATAACACCTCCAAGGCCAATGAAGGACGGCAAGATCGCAACACTGACCAGGGCAATACTGTAAAGCAGGATCTGTCTTCGGGTTTCTTTCAGTCCGGCCACAACCGGCAGCATAGGAACGCCGACTTTTTCATAGTCGCGCGCCCTGTAAAGGGCTAAAGCCCAAAAATGAGGCGGAGTCCATATAAAAATGATCAGGAACAGGATAATGCTCTCCATGCTGACGGAACCCGTAGCCGCAGCCCATCCTATCATTGGCGGGAAAGCCCCGGCCGCGCCTCCAATAACAATGTTCTGTGGCGTGCGGCGTTTTAACCACATTGTATAGACGAACAGATAAAATGCGATTGTTGCCGCCAGCAGAATTGCAGAGATCCAGTTAATCAAAAGTCCCAGACTGAGAATTGACCCGATTGAAAGAACCACACCAAACGTCAACGCCTGTTCCCGTGACACTCTACCCCGGGGAATGGGCCGGGTCGCGGTTCGCTGCATTCGGGCATCTATATCGGCATCATACCACATATTCAGGGCACCGGAAGCCCCTGCCCCGCAGCCGATACATATTAAGGCCGCAATGGCCAACACCGGATGCATACTTCCCGGCGCCGCCACCAGGCCAACCAAAGCGGTAAATACGACAAGAGACATGACCCGAGGTTTCATAAGAGCAATATAATCGCTGACCTCACCGTCGCCGATCTTATCGAGACTCAGATCAGTATCACAAACTGGTAAACCCGATTGAGACATAGCCGACTATCTTCTCGCCAATTGATTTGTCAAAAACCGATCCCCATAACGCCGTCTGAGTTTAATTTCATTATCACTTGATTTTCGGCAGTTCTTCATAAGAATGAAATGCCGGGGGCGATGGCAGAGTCCATTCCAGCGTTGTTGCCCCTTCTCCCCAAGGATTCTCGACAGCCTGTTCTTTTCTGGAAAAAGCCTCAAAAACTCCGTAAAGGAATATGAACACCCCAAGTGCAGAAATATACGAGCCGATGGACGAAATATAGTTCCAGCCTGCAAATGCATCCGGATAGTCGACATAGCGTCTTGGCATCCCCGCCAGCCCAAGAAAATGTTGCGGGAAAAAGACGAGATTCACGCCGATAAAAGTCACCCAGAAATGCAGCTTGCCGATAAACTCATTGTAATTGTAGCCGGTCATTTTGGAGAACCAGTAGTACCAGCCGGCAAAAATTGCAAACACTGCACCTAATGACAGCACATAGTGAAAATGAGCGACAACGTAATAGGTGTCATGCAGAGTCCGGTCGACCCCGGCATTAGCCAGCACAACCCCTGTAACCCCTCCCACCGTAAACAGAAAGATGAACCCCAGCGCCCAAAGCATCGGCGTGCGCATCGAAATTGAGCCGCCCCACATGGTTGCAATCCATGAAAAGATCTTAACTCCCGTGGGAACCGCAATCACCATAGTCGCAAACACAAAATATGCCTGAGTATCCATACTCAGTCCGGCCGTATACATGTGGTGGGCCCAGACAATAAATCCGACCAGCCCGATTGCGACCATCGCATACGCCATACCAAGGTAGCCGAAAACAGGTTTGCGCGAAAACGTTGAAACAATCTGACTTATCATGCCAAACCCGGGAAGGATCAGAATGTAAACTTCCGGATGTCCGAAGAACCAGAACAAATGCTGGAATAGCACAGGATCCCCTCCCCCGGATGCGGTGAAAAAGGTTGTCCCGAAATTTCGATCTGTCAGCAACATGGTGATCGCCCCGGCCAGAACCGGAAGGGCCAATAACAGCAGGAAAGCAGTGACTAATATCGACCACACAAACAGAGGCATCTTATGCAGGGTCATACCGGGTGCCCGCATATTGAAAATCGTTGTAATAAAGTTTATTGCCCCCAGGATCGAGGACGCCCCGGCCATATGCAGTGCAAGTATGGCAAGGTCCATTGCAGGGCCCGGCTGCCCCGTAGTTGACAGTGGCGGATAGATCGTCCACCCACCACCGACGCCGTTTCCACCTGAAGGCCCTTCGACGAACATGGACAACACCAAAAGGCTGATGGAGCCGGGGAGAAGCCAGAAGGAGATATTGTTCATACGCGGAAATGCCATATCAGGTGCGCCTATCATCAATGGCACAAACCAGTTTCCGAAACCACCAATCATAGCGGGCATAACCATGAAGAATATCATGATCAAGCCATGACCGGTCACGAACACATTGAAGGTGTGCGGATTAGAGAATATCTGCATTCCCGGCTCCTGCAGTTCCATGCGCATGCCTATCGACAGAAATCCGCCGATCAAGCCGGATATCACAGCGAAGATTATGTACATGGTGCCGATATCTTTGTGGTTGGTGGAGTAAAGCCATCGCTTAAATCCAGTCGGCGTGTGATCGTCGTGATCGCCTGCTTTTGCTCCGTATGCCATGACTGTTATCCTCGCTTGAATATTCTAATATTTGCCGTAATCTCTGCTATGTTATTTTTTATCAATTCCAAACTCGTTCCGACACATATTCAGTGTGGGAAGTCTTTGATCCAAATGGCTACCGTTTTACATCGGCAATCTGCCTGACACCGCGCCGGCCGAGTTCTGCCTGCAGCAAAATCGCTTTCGCCTTTCCTTGATCCTGCGCAACTGTTTTAAGCCAATTGTCGTAGATGGGCTGCTCAACCACATGGACCTCTATCGGCATAAATGCGTGACGAATGCCACACAGTTCCGAACACTGCCCGTAATAAACGCCGGTCTTTTCCGCCTTGAACCAGGTCCGCGTAACGCGCCCCGGAACACCATCCAATTTGGAGCCGAATGCGGGAACCGTCCAATTGTGGATGACATCCGACGCTGTAACCAGCACGTGCACTACCTTGTTGACCGGCACCACCACCGGATTGTCAACAGCAAGCAGTCGTGGTGCATTAAATCCGGCTTTACGGGCCTCTTCAAGGTCTTTGCCTTCCAGCAATACCGAATCAAAACTGACACTGGAATCAGGATATTCATAGCTCCAGTACCACTGATTGCCCACAGCTTTAATCGTAACATCAGCTTGAGGAAACGAATATTGCGCGAAAAGCAACCTAAACGATGGGACAGCGATCACGATCAGGATGAAGATTGGTATTACAGTCCACAGCACTTCCAGGGTCGTGTTATGCGTCGTTTTTGAAGGTTCCGGACTGGCCTTTTCGTTGAAACGCATAACCACGACGAACAGAAGCCCAAGGACGAAAAGCGCGATTACCGTAATGATGACCAGAAGCAAATTATGGAATGTATGGATTTGGTGCCCGATAGGCGTAACACTCTCCTGCAAACCCAATTGCCAATTTTCTGGTTGTCCCTGAGCGAAAAGCCGCTCCGACGATCCCATCAAGGTCCCCAGCAGCGCCAACAGGCCTGCTGCAGCCTTAGATCCGAAGATCATTTTGGACATAAACTTGCTCCTTAATCCTAGGCTCCCAATCTCTTCATAACAGATCTGTGAGACCTTCGTCCTCTATCAGGCATAACATTGGGCCAAAACACCGAACAGGGACAAAATGTCCGATCGTTCAGATCCCGATCGATAATGACCCCATTCAAGTCTTTGGTTACTAAATACACCGCCGCCGCAAATATCTTGTGAAACAAATTCTATTGTTACCCAAGGAGATATCTGAAACTCAAGAAACCGTACAGTAAAAGTCAAATCACAATGCCGCCTCAGTTTCAACTCCTTGGCAACTGTCGGGGCTGCGGCATATTTTCCCATTTTGTGGATAAAATTGCCTAAAACAGCACCCTAATCGGATCCATCGTCCAAATTTGGCCCCAAAAATCGTCAACCACCATCTTGTTAAATGTTTGTTCTGTATTTGTTATGTTTTTTCACCATGGAAGTTTGAACCGCCTGGTTGATAAGAACAGATCTGAATACGCATCACTATTGTTTAAAATTGATCGATTGTCACTTGCAAAGACTCCCGAGCCCATGTCTAAACGGGCATCAGATTTCTGTTTTTGACCGAGTCTGGATTGGAATTGGAATCAAAATGAAACCCGCATTATTCCCGCTATGCATTATTGTTGTTTGCGCAGCGCTTTTGACAATGGTCAAGCCTGACGGAATTCATGCACAAGCGGGCAATATCCGGGCGACCCATGGCGCCTGGCAGGTTAGTTGCGGAAAACCTCCAGGAGCCAGCAGTGAAAAATGTGCTCTTGTACAAAGCGTAACGGCTGAGGATCGTCCTAACGTTGGCTTAACCGTGATCTTTTTGAAGTCAATCGACGGCAAAAAACAACTTTTGAGAGTGGTGGCACCGCTCGGGGTACTGCTTCCCACCGGACTTGGCCTCAAGATTGATGACAAGGATGTCGGTCATGCTCCGTTCCTGAAGTGCGGCAAGGTCGGATGCATCGCGGAAGTGGTCGTCAATAAGGAACTGGTCGCCAAACTTCAGAATGGGGCGACGGCGGTCTTTATAATTTTTCAGACGCCGGAAGCCGGAATTGGAATACCGATTTCTCTGAAAGGGTTCAGCCCGGCACTTGCCGCCCTCAAATAAATTTACCTGATAATGCGATCCGGCTTATTTAATAAATGACTACCCCAATTTTGCCTCAATGGTCTTTTCTATTATCGGATAACGGTTGCGAGCGCCGGATGGTTTTTTATGGCGGTAAATTTGCTGGATAGGTTTCACCGAAATCTCCATTTCTCAGGGCATACACCGAACCGGGAAATTCACGCGCCTTAAATCGATATCTAGCATTTTAACCAACTCATGCGTTTGGGAAATGAGGTTCGAACAGGATGAAGTTACTTGATTTGATAGTATCGGCACATTCGGGAAATGCCCTTAACAATCTGTCCAGTCAGTTCAACGTGAGCGAAGCCGACATTTCTGTGATTGCTCGGACAATAATTCCCGTGCTTAGCGAAGGATTTTCTCAGAACTCATTGACTAAGGAAGGCCTCACAGAACTTTTGAGAGCACTTGGCACCAATCGATACCAGCGCTACTATCTGGATGCAAAAATTTTTTCGAATGCCCATGTGAAGTATGATGGCATTGCGATATTAAACCATGCGATCCCCAGCTCCGATGTCCGACATAAGCTGCAAGTGGAGATCATGGAAAAGACCAGTCTCCGACCACAGGTAATTGAAGAAATTCTCCCCCTGATTGCCTCTCTCGCGATGGGTGCCCTGGATCAAGTACTGCGAGTCCAGCTCCGCGCGCTTCTACGTGTAGTGCAACACGCAACGATGGCGGATGACCAAATGCAAAATCCATTTCGCGCCACCGTAGATTTGTTGGACGGCCTTGAAAGCAAGAAGGACTGTGAACGACCCGGGGAACGGGCTGCATCGTCGCATTCGAAACAAAACCTTACAGACAGGTTGAGTTCAATTCTTTTTTGGCCACCGGCAAAAAATGCGCCGGCCGCTCAAATGTGATCAGCAGGAAAATTCAATAAGCCTGATTCTCAAACACTGGATCGACTGACCCGCCCCAGTCTGTCTTATATTTCTCCAGCATCATTTGCGCTCGTGTGCGCCCACTATAGACGATATCCTCAACTTCGGTTAGGAAGTGACGCTCATCATTGCCCCTGGCATCGCGGCAATTGCGTTCTTTTAACCCGATTTCCGCGATCTCGACCATTTCCCGAGCAATGTCCTGAACAGTGCCAGACGGAATTCGCGCGTCGAAACCTGATCTGGGCACCTGATCGCGCAAGGATTGACGATCCTCGGAACTCCAGGTTTTGATCAAATCGTAGGCAGCATTCAAAGAGGTCGTACTGTACAATATCCCGACCCAAAGTGCCGGCAACGCGCACAAGCTCTGCCAGGGGCCGGCATCCGCTCCTCTCATTTCCAGAAAATGTTTTAACCGAACTTCTGGAAATATTGTCGTGAGATGATCAGCCCAGTCTGCCTGAGTAGGTGAATATCCCTCCAATGAGGGATGCCGCCCTTCCATAAAGGATCGAAACGTACTTTGGGTTGCGTCTATGTAAGTTTTGTCTCGAACGATGAAATACATAGGTATATCAAGAGCGTAGTCAACATATCGCTCAAAACTCATGCCGTCTTCGAATATAAAGGGAAGCATGCCGGTCCGATCAGGATCGGTATCGCGCCAGAGTTCACTGCGATAGGATAGAAAGCCGTTTGGGCGGCCTTCTGTAAATGGTGAATTGGCAAATATCGCTGTGGCAACCGGCTGCAAGGCCATGGACACCCGGAATTTTTTTACCATATCCTCTTCGCTCGAAAAATCCAGGTTGACCTGCACGGTACAGGATCTGAACATCATATCGAGTCCATGGTTTCCGACCTTTGTCATATAGCGAGACATAATTTCATAACGCCCCTTCGGCATACGCGGCGTTTCGTCCAGCGTCCATTTGGGAGAAAAACCCAGTCCCACAAATCCTATATCCAACGGTTCCGCAACTCCGCGAACCTGTTGCAGATGATCGTGAACTTCATCGCAGGTTTCGTGAATTGTTTTCAGAGGAGCGCCCGACAATTCGAACTGCCCGCCTGGCTCCAGGGTAATTGAGCTTCCTATTTCTGTTCCCAACTGTTTTAATGCAATGGTGTTCCCCCGTTCTTGGATGGCTTCCCAGTCCTTGGATTGAGCCAGGCCGTTAAGCAGTGATTGTATTCCCGCGTCTCCGTGATAAGTCAGTGGGGTTAGATCCGATTTGTGGAAGCCGAACTTCTCATGTTCGGTTCCAATTCTCCACGCCGATATTGGCTTGCATCCACTTTCCAGATCTTCAACCAAAGAATCACGGGAAATTCCGGAGCAATTGCTCGAATCATTATCTAACATTCATGTAGCCTTGAAATTAAACCCTTCATTGAGAATGTCGGCCATCCACCGCCTGTAGACTCGCAGCCCAATGCCCCGGCAAAAACAAATAAATTAAATTTGAACAGAGACAACGATGGGCGGAGTAAAAATGCCCATGTACCGCCATCCGCAAAGCACGAATTTCAATCATTTCCTCTCCACTCGCCCCAGTCACCAAGTGCGGCATTGATCACGGCCAGGGCCGCCACTCCGGCTGTATCGGCGCGCATGACGCGTGGCCCTATTGATATCACGGTAACATAATTCTTATCCAACAACAGCGCTCTTTCCTCAGTTGAAAAACCACCTTCTGGTCCGATTAAAACTGCTAAGGGCCCGGGCTGCAAGCGTTTGAGGATTGTCAGAGGAGATTCGGGTTCCGCATTTTCATCGCAAAATATCAACCGACGATCATCTGACCAGAATTTCAGTAGATCCTTTAGCTTCACCGGTTCACATACTTCAGGGACAGCCAACAGGCCGCACTGCTCTGCAGCTTCAATAACATTGGACTTCATCCGCCCCAAATTGATGCGATTTACGTTGGTCCTCTCCGTTATGACCGGCTGAATGCGGGAGACACCCATCTCAGTTGCTTTTTGCACCATATAGTCCAAACGAGCTCGTTTCAATGGTGCGAACAAATAGTGAATATTCTGGCCGAGTTCCTGCTTTCTCAAAGGCTTTAGAATTTGCAGTTGACACCTTCCTTTCCCGGTTTTTTTCAGACAGGCCAGCCATTCCCCATGCCGTCCATTAAACACGCTTACTTCTTGATTAGTGGGCAATCTTAGAACATTCAGGAGGTAGTTGGCCTGACCTCGCGAACATTCAGCGACGGTCTGACTGCTCAAGTCAAAGTCAACGAACAGTCGTATTGCCGAAGAGCTGGATTCACGCATGGGCGTTGATTATAACTATCTGTATATTCGGATACATGGGACATACACCCAATATGCAAATCACGTCGCCAGTTTCAGTGATGAACTCAAATCAGAGCTAATAGCGAAATGTAGGCCAAAGAGAAAGAATTATTTTCTTGCAAGGAAAGCTGAGATTGCCTTATCTCGCATGCGAAGCAAACAGGAATCATCAGACGATGAGCCCTAAATGACGAGCAACCGAAAAAGTCAGCCTGCCAAATTTAATAAAGTGGCTGATGCGCCGGCCAGCAATTGGGTTGACGATTGGGCGCCAGTCCGTCTTCAGCCCTATTTAAGACTAGCAAGGCTCGACAGACCCATCGGAACCTGGTTGTTGTTATGGCCCTGTTTGTGGTCCCTGGCACTTGCTGATCTTTCCGAGGCTCGAATATTACCGAATTTTTGGTACATCCTGTTATTTATTTTGGGAGCAATCGTTATGCGGGGTGCAGGTTGCGTTTACAATGATCTGGCTGATCAGGATTTTGACGGCCGCGTTGATCGCACCCGATTCCGTCCAATCCCGAGCGGTCAGGTTACTGTTAAACAGGCCAAACTGTTTATGGTTGTGCTGGCACTCGTCGGATTAACGGTATTGGTCCAGTTCAATGGATTTACAATAATTCTAGGTATTGTTTCCCTTGCCATTGTGGCAATTTATCCGTTTATGAAGCGCATTACATACTGGCCGCAGATCTTTTTGGGATTTGCATTCAGTTGGGGGGCGCTGATGGGCTGGTCCGCCGTCAAGAGTACAGTTGACCTTGCGGCTGTCATTTTGTATGCGGCCTGCATTTTCTGGACAATTGGTTATGACACGATTTATGCGCATCAGGACAAAGACGATGACGCTTTACTTGGTCTGAAATCTACCGCTCTGAAATTTGGGGAAAGTACAAAATCGTGGTTGACTCTTTTTTATGTGCTAGCCTTAACCGGGATTTGGCTTGCCGCAAAACTGGCCGGAGGCGGGTTGATTTTCAATTTTGCATTGATGCTTGCCGGTCTGCAAATGTTATGGCAAATCAGGACATTGGATATAGATGACAGCACGAATTGCCTACTTCGTTTTCGCTCCAACAGAGATTTTGGATTAATCATATTTTCAGGAATCGCGCTTGAAATGCTCTTTCAAGCGCGATTCTGAAAACACCTGTGCAACCTTCTCACTAATGTTAAGTTAAAAGGTGACAGGGCTCAAATTCGAATTATGTTTAACCAAACGGCCATCTCCCGCATGGCTGTTTGGTCTGACGCGGAACTGTTAACTTCCTGAGGCTTGACTTGTGCCATCTGATTTTGCCCAGAATGACACATAAGAGTTCCTATCAGCTTAATAAACATCGTTAAAAAAACGTACAAATGAGTGCCAGTTTATACAGGATTAAGTGAAACTGTTAAATTTTTCGATTAATACTTAGTGCCGGAAACTTATATCATGACCATGACCGATGCCGA
Organism: uncultured Hyphomicrobiaceae bacterium; assembly: GCA_964461525.1. Classification (GTDB taxonomy): domain Bacteria; phylum Pseudomonadota; class Alphaproteobacteria; order Rhizobiales; family CAYWUX01; genus CAYWUX01. The sequence continues at coordinate 346,315 of CAYWUX010000001.1, forward strand.
GCTGGATCGGGATTATGCCCTCCTCTGCATGGCTGTCCGCGAAGCCGGTGACCTGGCCATGACCTATTTTTGTAACTCTCCAGATACCGAGAAAAAATCAGACGGCACTGACGTTAGTGAAGCAGACTTGGCGGTCGACGCACTATTGAAACAAATTCTTCTAAAGGATCGTCGATCCTATGGCTGGCTATCAGAAGAAACTGAGGACAGTCAGGAGCGACTTTTATGCGAAAAGGTCTGGATCGTGGACCCCATTGACGGAACCCGTTCCTTTCTAAAAGAGTCGCCCGAATGGGTGGTGTCAGCGGCACTGGTGCAAACTGGATATCCGGTTTTGGCGGCTGTTTATAACCCGGCCAAGGATGAATTCTTCTCAGCCAGACGAAATGGCGGAGCGCTACTCAACAAAAATCGCATATCGGTTTCTGCCAAAGACGCTCTACCCGATAGCCGCATAATTGCCTCCAGAAGTGCATTGGCCAAATTGGAAATGAGCAGAAACAGTTCGGGTGTAAAACTTGTCTGGATCAATTCCATTGCTTACCGGCTCTGTCTGGTCGCAATGGGCTGGGCGGATGCTACAATATCGCTATCTGCCAAAAGCGAATGGGACCTCGCGGCGGCTCATCTTCTGGTGGAGGAAGCGGGTGGGCAGATTGCCACCCTTGATGGAACGGCGCTCACATACAACAAGATCATGCCACGGGACGCCAACGTGCTGGCAGCAGGTCCCCAACTTCAAAAGCTATTGCTGGATAAATTTGCCCGAAAAAAAACGTAGTCCCGAGCTGAAATACATGAAACGTTTTGATGATTCTATTAACCGGGAAAGCAAGATAAATGAGCAATGTTTCCGATAAGACCCAGCTTCTCCACCTCGTATTCGGTGGAAAACTCACGTCTCTTGATGCAATCGAATTTGATAATCTCGAGGATCTGGACATTGTCGGCATCTACCCAGACTATGCCGCCGCCTATGATGCATGGAAGAATGCCGCACAACAAACCGTTGATATCGCACAAATGAGATACTTTATCGTGCATTTGCACCGTTTGCTCGACCCAGAATCAAATAGAGAATAACTATTTGAATAAATTTGACCATTCATCAAATTATTTGTACTGATCAGCCCGCTATTATTGAATCCACAGGTGAGTCGAAACGTCTACAGTATTATGGGCTGAAACCTGATATCAGTTTAAGTAGATCGCTGCGTTGCAAGACCGAAATGTTCATCGAAAAACCGTTTCTTCAGGCTTGAATGGAAAAAATCGTGAAAAACAAGCTTTTCAATGATACCCGTTCAATCGGACGCAAAAATGACGCCCTGCAGGCGCATTATACGACCGCTGAAGTCGCAAGACGTGTTTGGCACGAAAATCTTCAGCCACGAATGAAAATTCTGTTTTTTTCCGGTCTGGCCATGATATTTACGGCAGCGGCGACCGCCTGCATCCCTTACATGATCGAGCGCACCGCAGACGATATTTTTGTCGCCCAAAATGAAAATGTCATTTTGCCCATCACGATTGGCGTAATTGTCATCACTGCAATAAAATCTCTATCCGAGTATATAGCTAATGTTTCCGTCAGCTATCTTGGGTTCCGTTACATATCGGATTTGCGCACAAGACTTTACCGCAAACTGACCTATGCTGATCTTAGCTGGATCGAAACCATTCATTCGGGCCGGTTCATGGCCAGCTTCCTGAATGATATCAATCTGATCCATTTCACAGCCAGCCGCGCAATCGTTGTCCTCATTCAGCATTCGGCTCTGGCCATCGGACTTGCTGTTTACATGTTCTACCTGGAATGGCGTTTTGCGACATTGCTAATGATATTTATGCCTGTAGGGGTTTACATCATGGGACGCCAGAGGCGTCGAATGCGGAAATCGACTACCAAGTCCATGCAGGAAACCGGAGATTTATCTACCCTTATTTCCCAGACACTCAGAAGCATTCGCATTGTTAGGGCTTACGGACAGGAAGAACGAGAAATTAAACGGGCGACAAACGTTGTTGAAAGGACGCTTGAGTTTAATATGCGGGGAACCCGGGCCCGCGCCATATCGAGTCCAGCGGTGGAATTTTTAACGGGCTTAGGATTCGCCTTTGTGATCTATTATGCCGGGGTCAAGGGATTACGAGGTGAAGCGACAATAGGTGGCTTTATGGGATTTATGGCTGCCGCAATGCTGATCTATGCACCCTTGAAAAGCATCGCGACGTTACAAACTTCCCTGCAGGAGGGTGTCGCCGCCGCCAGCCGTGTATATGGCATTATTGATCAGGAATCAGAACTGTTTGAAAAACCTGACGCAGAGCCAATCGAGATCAAGGCCGGTGAAATTCGCTTTGAGAATGTTGATTTCTCCTACGACCCGGATACGCCAGTTCTTAAAAAATTCTCACTTCGCGTCCCCGCGGGCAAAACCGTGGCATTGGTCGGACCTTCAGGAGCAGGCAAAAGCACGGTTCTGAACCTCGCGCTGAGATTTTATGATCCTCAGAGCGGAACAATTCTCATTGACGATCAGAATATTGCCGACACAACCATATCAAGCCTTCGTGCTTCCGCCGCCCTAGTGACGCAGGATCCGGTGCTTTTCGATGATACGGTCGGCGCAAATATCACTTATGGGGCATCAGGCGAAGATCCGGAAAAGTTAAAAGCAGCCGCCAAGGCTGCTGCGGCTGACACTTTCATTTCTCAACTGCCCTTGGGTTATGATTACCGGGTTGGAGAGGCGGGTAATAACCTGTCCGGTGGCGAGCGGCAACGTATCGCCATTGCGCGCGCCATTTATCGGAATGCGCCCATTCTGCTACTTGATGAACCCACCAGTTCTCTGGACTCCCGAGCTGAGGAAATCGTGCAGAAAGCGCTGGAAAGGCTAATGAAGGGCCGAACCGTTTTAATGATTGCTCACCGGCTTTCGACAGTAAAAAAGGCTGACCTTATTTGCGTAATGAATGAAGGTAAGCTTGTGGAAACGGGAAGTCATGATGAACTGGTAGCGAGAGGGGGGCTCTATAGTCAACTTCACAAAACACAGTTCGGCCAGGATGAGGTTTCGGTGAATCATAATGCACTGGGCGCTGAGATTCAGGCAACAGAGGCCGTGCCGGGAGAATGAGCAATAGCGATGCTCAAAGGGCTGTTCAAAACAAATAAAATAATTAGTGTTGGTGGTCGTTTTCTTGCCCGGTATATTAAATGGGCGTGTCGCTCCAGCACAATCACCCATATCCCCGCCGATCTTGAACAGCGCATACGGGCCAATGCACCGGTAATCTTCGCATTCTGGCATGGACAGTTTCTCTTGACCGCCGACATCAGCCCTAAAGGACTTCCGGTCAAGGTCATGGTCGCCCGCCATAACGATGCTGAAATTATTTCTGAAATGCTCAAGCATTTCGATATGCAGCTTCTCAGAGGCGCCGGAGCGGGCCAGAGAAAAAAAGACCGGGGTGGGGCGAGCGCACTTCGTGGTGCCCTTCGGGCAATGCAGGAGGGCTACTCGATCTCGTTGACAGCAGATATTCCGCCTGGCCCAGCCAGAACAGCTGGCAAAGGCATAATTGCACTGGCCAGGTTGTCGGGCCGTCCCATTATTCCCACGGCCATTGCTTCTTCCAGATATTGGGCGTTTAACAGCTGGAATCGTTTTATTCTGAATCTGCCTTATTCAAAAATTGCTGTATTAGCGGGCGATCCCATATGGGTCGCATCGACGGCTGATAATATTGCGGCGGAACAGGCCCGCCTTGAAGTCGAAGATATGCTCAATACACTTACGCAAAAGGCTTATGAGACGATCGGTGCTGACCCGAAAGTGGTTTTGCCCAATCACGCGGGACCAACTCTAAAGCTCTACCAGACACTGACCCGCATGTTGAAACCGGTCGCGGGCACCATCCTCGATCGACGCACGCGCCGAGGAAAGGAAGATTTCAGCCGCCGAAATGAGCGATTAGGTCAGCCTCGAATTCCCCGGCCTGACGGTCAGCTTTGCTGGTTTCATGCGGCCAGTGTCGGAGAAACCATCGCCATCCTGGAGTTAATTGAGGTACTGCGCAAATCCTATTCAGAACTCAGCATTCTAATAACGACAGGCACCGTAACCTCAGCCAGGCTGACGGAAAATCGCTTATCCGACAAAGTCATCCATCAATATGTGCCGATGGACAACAAGGATTTTGTCAATCAGTTTCTGGAACACTGGCATCCGGAACTGGCAATATTTGTGGAGTCTGAAATCTGGCCAAATCTGGTATTGGCGACAAAACAAAGGCATATCCCCCTCATTTTGGTAAACGGCCGAATGTCCTATTCGTCATATCGCCGCTGGAGAAAATTTCCTGGACTAGCCCGACCTTTGTTTTCCAGCTTCGACCTCGTTCTGGCTCAGAATGATTCTTTTGCCACACAGTTCCTGAAAATGGGTGCGCCCCGGGCCCTCCCGGTGGGCAACCTGAAACTGGATTCACTTCCCCCTCCTGTAAACAAATCGATTCTTGCCGAATTGAGAAAAATTATCCGACCTCGCCGGGTGGTTTTTGCGGCCAGCACTCATCCGGGCGAGGAAGTGCAGATTGCGGCGGCTCATGCGGAACTGGTTAAGAGTTTCGAAAATCTGTTGACTTTTATCGCTCCACGGCACCCTGAACGGGGAGATGACATTGTAAAAATGCTGCAAGATCGTTCATTCAATGTAGCTCAAAGATCGAAATTTCAGCTGCCTGATACCGATACCGACATTTACGTCGCTGATACAATTGGCGAACTGGGACTGTTTTACAGCCTTTCCAACATCTCGTTTATTGGCGGCTCCCTCATTCCACATGGTGGTCAAAACCCCATCGAAGCAATTAAGTTGAAGAGCGCCGTAATCGTCGGGCCAAGCCGGCACAATTTCAGTGATATCTACCAAAAACTTATCGACAACAGAGGCTGTGTGCTAGTGACTGAGCAGTCATTGGTTCCGCAGTTAAGAAGCCTGCTTGAAAACAAAGAAATCATAAATGAATTGCAGAAAAATGCGGAAACAGTCATCAAGGATATGAGTGGAGCGCTGGAGCTGACTTTGGATTATATCAAGCCTTTCCTTGATGATTATTCCAGGTTAAGCAACAGCAGGGAACTAAAACGTGTCATATAAAGCACCGTTCTGGTGGTATAATGATCGCGGGCCCATTCCCGCGTTACTTTCGCCCTTCGGTTTTCTTTATGATCTCGCAAACCGCGTGCGTTGGTCTGTCACCAATCCCTACCGCTCGCGCCTTCCCGTCATATGCATCGGAAACTTTACCGCAGGTGGAGGCGGGAAAACCCCAACAGCAATTGCAATAACCAAACTATTGATTGACATGGGGGAAAAACCAGCCTTTCTGACCAGGGGTTATGGCGGGCGGATAATTGGACCGCATATCGTTGAACCGGGCAAAGATTTGGCCGAACAGGTCGGCGATGAACCGCTCCTTCTCGCACGATATGCGCTTACGATCGTTTCCAGAAACCGGCCAGCCGGTGTTGAATTTATTGAAACGACAGATTCAACCGTTGTCGTAATGGATGATGGTTTTCAAAATCCCACACTAAAAAAAAACCTTTCCATCATAACCATCGACAGTCGTGGATTGATAGGAAATGGCCGGGTAATTCCGGCGGGTCCCTTACGCGCCTCCTTGTCATTTCAGCTTCGGAAAACGAACCTGATTGTGGCTATCGGAGATAACCAAAGTTCCGGCTCGCTCCTTGCCAATATGAAATCAGACTATGGTCTGGAAGTTGCTTATGCGACTTACCAGCCAGGTGGCGACGTGGATTGGATCACCAGTCAGCCACTAATAGCATTCTGCGGCATTGCCAGACCTGAAAAATTTTTTGATACACTAGAACAGCTCGGTGGAAAGATCAGTCACAAAATTGGGTTTCCGGATCACCATAAGTATTCACCGGCCGAAGCAGAGCAGCTTTTGGATTTGTCGCGCAACACCGGACATCAGCTGGTAACAACGGAAAAGGATTTGGTCCGTCTGATACATCACTCAAATCGTCTTGGAGCCCTGAGATCAAAAACTCGCGCATTGGCCATAGAGATTGCGTTCGATCAAAGGTCTGAAGACGTAATGATCACCTTCTTAAAGAATGCAATTACTTAAAGAACGTAGTTACGCCGTTTTAATGCGATTCAAAAGTTGGGAAAGTCAAATTCAGCAGCGAAGATTTTATCAACGTTCATTAAATTCTTTCAATCTCTGCAATGAAGCTTCAGCACTGCAATAAGCCTCCTGCAGCTCAACACTCCAATATCGAAGATCTGCAAGCGGAATGGGGTTTCCGGTAACGGCACAACGAACGAAATCCCCGGTTTTTCTCACCTGATACTCTCCGTTCAGATAATTGAGCTTTGCTTCTCCTGACACACCAAGGATTTTTTCGAAACGATTCATTGTCTATCTTCTGCCTGTCACTTGATACCTGATCTTTTCGCTGGCCGAATTTCTGCCGGTTGTCCGACTTAGCTATTATTGACACCGAACTTTCGGCTTTCCAGCCTGCCATTCTGCATTAGCACACTTATTGGTCAATCAAAAAAGAGAGCCTTGTTTATTCCGGTTTAGATTTTCGGTTTTTTCCTCAGATTTTCTGGATTTTTTTATTCCGCCTTGCGAATTTTCAACTTTGGTTTCTTTGTTTGCCGCAAAATTCTCTAATTGTGGTTTATTCCCACCATCAGGATCCACTGAGGTTTCTACCACGCTGCGGGCCTTGACGGCGCCATCGACAAACTGGATCTGGAGAAGGTCGCTGGGCTTGATGCTGCTGACTGATCGTACCATATGTCCCGCGTTATCCCGGACCAGGGCGAATCCCCTGGCTAGAACCTGTTGATATCCAAGCGTATTAAGTAGCTGCGCCAGACCATCGAGTTGCCGGCGAAAATTGGAAACGGTGTGGGCATATGATTGCGCCAGCCGGATCATGGAACTTTCCAGCTTACCTTTATATTGTTCGAGACGCATGCGTATTGGCTGAAATGTCAATCTGGCGCGAGTGCGGTCAAACGCCCCTCGGTGCGACTGTACGGCAATCCGGAGCGATGGCGACAGCTGGCTGACAATACTGGAATATCGGTTAACATGTGCATTGAAATTAGATATCAGAGCGCGCTCCAGCCGGCTTGCTGCGCCGTCAAACCGTTGACGAGATAATGCGATAAGGTCCCCAGGTCTCGGCAGACCACGGGATGCTGCCATCAGATTTGCACGCCGCTGTTCGAGCAAACGACGTATTGTCAGATGCAGGCGCGCCGTAAGTTCATTGTTGCGCTCCAACAGTTCCGAGAATTTTGGCACTGCCCATTCTGCGGCTTTGGTTGGCGTGGGCGCCCGGGAATCAGCAACAAAATCTATCAGCGTCCAGTCCGTTTCATGGCCAACAGCAGAGATCAAAGCAATTTCACTTTCCGCCGCCGCACGCGCCACGATCTCCTCATTAAATCCCCAGAGATCTTCCAGACTGCCGCCTCCGCGGGCGACGATAAGGACATCCGGTCTCGGTATCGGCCCAGATTCCGTCAATGCATTAAAGCCTTTTATGGCATTCGCGACCTCGTCCTTGCAGCTATCGCCCTGTACGCGAACCGGCCAAACAATAACATGGGCCGGAAACCTCTCTTCAAATCCATGGATCATGTCGCGGATTACCGCGCCGGTGGGAGACGTAACAATGCCGATAACCCCGGGCAGATAAGGTATAAGCTGCTTGCGCTCTTCATCAAACAGACCTTCTTTTTCGAGTTTTTTCTTGCGCTCTTCCAACAGGGCCATTAGAGCGCCGATGCCTGCAGGCTCCATTGCCTCAATAACGATCTGATACTTGCTTTGGCCTGGGTAAGTTGTTAACCGCCCTGTCGCGATTACCTCCAGTCCCTGCTCCGGCTCGATTTGGAGGCCAGTCACCTGGCCCTTCCAGACCACACCAGCCAATACTGATTTTTCATCTTTGAGATCAAGATAGATGTGACCGGATGCCGGGCGGGAAATGCGTCCCAGTTCACCTCGCACACGGACATAGGAAAACTGATTCTCCACAATATTCTTAAGTGCAAATGACAGTTCGGTTACACTGTATTCAGCAACATTGCGTCCACTACCTGACTCATGGGACGAATTAGGGGTCATGATGAGTATACATCCGGATTATGAATCTGACTGAACATGTTTACTTGGACTGACTATTAAATTTTCTATTAAATTTTGCTGCAATTCGGAGCCCGGCGGAATTGAAAAGCAAAATTGTGTTTTTATATAGAAATGTGTTCTTTATACATAAATCTCCTATTTATACATAGATGTGAATGAACTAAATTCCGGTACATTCACAGCCTATAAACCCGGCACAGTAAACATATATCGGCCTTAAACTTCAGAAGAACATTTAGGAGCCGATCATCTGATAGCAGCGATCAACCAAACGGCTGGACAGAAACGCAAGGGCAGATCATGAATGTTTTGTTAATCGGATCCGGTGGCCGCGAACACGCTCTGGCCTGGGCAATGCGCAAAAGTCCTGAATTGAGTCAACTCTACTGTCTGCCTGGAAATGGCGGAATAAATGAGCTGGCGATTGCTCTCGATGCGGACGTCAATGACCATATGGCGGTCATTGAACTTTGCAAAAATAATCAAATCGACCTGATTGTTATTGGACCGGAAGCGCCGTTAACCGCAGGTCTCAGTGATGCTTTGAGTGCGGCCGGGTTTAGAGTTTTCGGTCCCTCCCGGGCCGCTTCTCAACTTGAAGGTTCAAAAGGGTATACCAAAGACCTGTGCCGGGACTACAATATTCCGACTGCGAAATATCAAAGATTTCAATCTGCTCAACCTGCCAAGGATTATATCCGGTCTCAAGGTTCACCCATTGTCGTCAAGGCCGATGGATTGGCTGCCGGTAAGGGCGTTGTTATTGCCTGGTCAATCGAAGAAGCGGAAAAGGCGATCGACCTTTGTTTTGATGGCACATTCGGCACTGCCGGTCAGGAAGTCGTTATCGAGGAGTATCTGAGCGGCGAAGAAGCAAGCTTTTTTGCTCTTGTTGACGGTGATTTTGCGCTCCCTCTGGTTACAGCCCAAGACCACAAAAGAGTTTTTGACGGTGACAATGGACCCAACACCGGCGGGATGGGGGCCTATTCACCCGCTCCGGTCATGACCGCAGCGTTATGCAATCGAACCATGAAGGAGATTATCAATCCGACAGTTAAAGCCATGAAGGACAGGGGAATTCCATACAAAGGTGTCCTTTATGCCGGATTGATGATTACTGAAAAAGGCCCCCAACTCATTGAGTACAATGTCCGGTTTGGGGATCCGGAATGTCAGGTATTGATGATGCGTCTGAAATCCGATCTGTTAACAGCTCTAAATGCGACTGTTGACGGATGCCTCGAGGAAACCGAACTTCAGTGGCATGACATGTGCGCATTGACTGTTGTTATGGCGACGCGCGGCTACCCGGGAAGCTATAATAATGGATCGGTGATTAAAGGGTTGGACGACGCCGGTCAACTTCCTTCGATTCAGATATTCCACGCAGGGACTTCCCGAATGAATGGCAATGTTATCGCGACCGGAGGTCGTGTACTGAACATAACGGCCAGCGGGCAATCAATTGCTGAAGCGCGCGACAATGCATACCGTGCTGTTGAAAAAATTGATTGGCCTGAAGGCATGTACAGAACGGATATTGGTTGGCGGGCGATCGAAAGAGAGAATTCCGAGAATTCGCTGCTGGACAAATAAATATCGGAACAGAATCAATCGACAGAAACTGGATGGATTCCCAAATTTGACAAATATGTTCGAACACGCTGAGAGGTTTCAGGAATATGTCTCAACCCATGCTTCAGGTTGATAAATCTGCAAAGGAGTTCAGTATTGGATTGGTGCTCGGCGGGGGTGGGGCCCGTGGTATTGCTCACATCCTTGTATTGGAAGTATTTGATGAACTTGGCCTCAGGCCAAATGAAATTCTGGGCACCTCGATCGGTGCTCTTTTTGGTGCTGCCTATGCATCCGGAATTCCAGCCGCAGACATTCGTGAACAGGCAATCGGCACTCTGGGAAAACGAATTGATATTTTGAAAAAACTTTTTGTACAAAAGCGGGAAATTTTATTGGAACTCTGGAATTTAACCCCTTTAAGTTCGTCTTTAATGAACTCTGAACGTCTTCTGGAAGTGGTTCTGCCGGATACCGTAAGCCAATTTTTCTCGGAGCTTCTCATACCTGCAAAATTCGTTGCAACAGATTATTACGCCCAGGAGCCGGTATTGTTGCAGTCCGGTGATCTGCGCCAGGCGCTCGCGGCTTCGATAGCACTGCCAGCCATTTTCGCCCCTGTGGAAATTAACAACCGGCTGCTGATTGATGGTGGCATGACCAATCCACTGCCATTTGATGCCGTCTCCGGTGACATAAACTTGACCATCGCCGTCGATGTTACCGGCGGGCCGGTTCAGAGAGACAACGGTGCAAAACCAACTCCGACAGATGTGCTCTTCGCGGCTTCTCAAATTCAGCAAAATACGATTGTCAAAGAGAAGCTCAAAATCAGACGGCCGGAAATTTTAATACGACCACCGGTTGATCATATTCAAGTTCTGGCGTTCTATAAAATTGCGGAAATACTGGAAGCCTCTGCCCCCATCAAGGACGAATTAAAACGAGCACTTGATTTCTCTCTGGCGCGTAAGAATCAGGAAACATAAGTTTGCTTATCGTCGTCTCAACCTGAAAAACTCCTGTACCAGTTTTCTTGCTTGTAATTCACCTATCCCACCATATATCTCGGGGGAGTGATGGCAGCTTGGTGATGAATAGAACCTAGTCCCGTTCTCAACAGCTCCGCCTTTTACATCATCGGCGCCAAAATATAATCTGCGTATGCGTGCAAAAGAAATTGCGGCTGCGCACATGGCACAGGGTTCAAGGGTGACATAGAGATCACATCCAACCAGTCTTTCACAGGCCAGAATCCGGCATGCCTCACGAATGACCATTATCTCGGCATGGGCGGTCGGGTCATTAAGCTCGATAGTACGATTGCCGTCTCTAACAATAACTTCTCCGTTGCCGGAGACGACCAGTGCTCCGACCGGCACCTCGCCCCGAAATGCCGCAGCCTCGGCACATTCCAGGGCCAGCCCCATGTAACTCTTTGTCAGCTCGTCCACGATACTAATAAACTGCTTTTGAACCTAATTTCTAATGTTGACGCGATGGCCCCTGACAGAATTGACCAAGATGCCCCAAAAATGTACAGCAGAATCCGACGGCATTTTGAAGCTTAAGTCAGGTTCGCGCGCTTTTTATTTTCTCCATGAATTTCACCGAGTTCAATACCGGCGGTTTCATTCGATGTGATCGATTCAACTCGGGCCACTGGAATCGGATTCAGTGTGACCGGTTTCTGTTCGATCTTCCGATTTTCACTTTTGCTGGCCATCTGAATGGTATTGGATTGATTTGGCAGTATATCGCTTGCCCGTACCGCTTCCTGCTCATCCATATCTTCGGTATAGGCACCGTTTCGGAACAGGACCTCAATATCATTCGATATCGCTTTGGTGATGCGCCCCCTATCCTGCTCTGAAATTCGACCATTCTTCTGAGCTTCGCTAATACGCGACGTGAAACCAACAGACATCAATGCGATCTCAACCTGATAGCTGAACTCATCCTTATTTGCATATTTCAAACGTTGCCAAACGCTGTTGATAAGTTCCGAATATTCCGTTATTACCTCGGGCGTTCCAAAAAAATCGAGGCATTTTGCACTACCCGAATCGATGCTCCCCACTGATAGGGCAATGTGGTCGACACGAAGAAAGTTGGCCAGATTTTCATAAATATTTTCGATCGCACGAATAACTTCGCTGAGAGCATTAACTTTCATCAGCGACTGGCCGGTCTGACTGATCAGGACCCGAAGCCGTTTTACATCCTGCTCCACGCCCCCTTGAAGCTTAACAAATACGCTATTTTTATCTGTTTCCCGAAACAGTATATCTTTAACCTTGGGCATAACATAGATGATATTGTAAACGCCCACATCAACATCAGAAAGTATTTTAGGAGATACATTTTGGTCATTATCAAGAATAACAGACCAAAAATTCACGTTCATTAAAGGATTAAGACCAAAGGTAGACATCAAATACTTTTCTTCTTCAGCGAAACTCAAATGATGCTGAGAAAATATACTATAGGCCATGAGAATTTTCTGGGTTCTGTTCTCCTGCTCTTCCTCTGCTTTCGCGCCCCGCCCCAGTCTTAATACATCCCGAATCTGGGCTGCAATTAGCGCCTCTCGCAGTGTGCTTACTGCTTGAATTATTCGATCTCGTCGCATGTCACCACTTCCCCGATTAATGTTTTGTTTTGCACCGATCAGCTGATATGAGTTCGCCAACCTGTTTTTATGGCGACTCAAAAGTAAACGATGATTGATAATACCGGATTCGCGGCCTCGACAACACGCATCGCCAAAGCGATTGCCCGATCAGGCCTTTGTTCAAGGCGCCAGGCCGAGCGCTGGATTGTGGACGGAAGGGTCCAGGTAAACGGTGTTCAGCTTGATTCGCCGGCCTTTAATGTGTCCCCAACGGACCGCGTTCTGGTGGATGGAAAACCACTTCCCAAACCCGAGCCAGTTCGGGCGTGGCGGCACTACAAAAAGAAAGGAACCGTAACGTCGAACCGTGATCCACAAGGGCGCACGACAGTATTTGAAACACTTCCTGTCGATATGCCGCGTGTCGTAACCGTCGGCCGGCTTGATTTCAATACGGAAGGGCTGCTTTTACTGGCCAATGACGGCGGCCTGTCAAGGTATCTGGAGCTGCCGTCCACCGGCTGGCTGCGGCGGTATAGAGTCCGCGCAAGGGGTATCGTGAACCAGGACCAGTTAACTTCGCTGAAGGACGGCATAACGATAGACGGCGTTAGGTATGGCCCGATAACTGCAACCGTTGATCGCCAGACCGGCGCGAACATTTGGATGACTGTTGCCCTCAAGGAAGGTCGAAACCGCGAAATCCGCCGTGTTGCCGCCCATTTCGGTCTCGATGTGAATAGATTGATCCGCGTATCTTACGGACCTTTCCAGCTTGGTGATCTCAAGCCGGGCGATACGCGGGAAATAAAAAAAAGGACATTGGTGGAACAAATAGGTCGCAACAGATCTCAACAGCTGGGCATAATATAGTCGCCCTGATCAGGCTGGATTAGTCAAAATCAACGTCATGCGTATCATTGCCGGAAACTACAAGGGCACAAAACTGGTGTCACCGAAATCGGACAAAATACGACCAACAACCGATCGTGTTCGTGAATCGATTTTCAATATCCTGGAACATGGCAAGTATGCATTTTCTCTGGAACAGATAAGGGTATTGGATCTTTTTGCCGGGACCGGTGCTCTTGGACTTGAGGCCATGTCGCGGGGCGCCGCATTTTGTCTGTTTGTTGAAGATAATACCGCCGCTCGCGCCATAATTCGTCGGAATATAGAAATCATGTCCTTGACCGGGTCAACAAAAGTTTTTCGCAGGGACGCCACGAAATTGAGTGCATCTGGGCGGCACGGTCAATTCGACCTCGTATTTTTAGATCCGCCATATGGTCAAGATCTAGGTGAGAGGGCGATACGGTCCCTCCAGGAGGGCGGCTGGCTGAGCCCTGCCGCCAGAATTGTTCTAGAAGAAAGCCATAAAATAGAACTGGATCTGCCGGATACTCTGAAAATCCTGGACAACAGGTCCTATGGTGACACACGAATTACCATGATCCAACCGGTTTGAACCGAACAATAAAATGACAAAAATCGAGAGCGGCGAAATTATTGTTGCGCTTCGAAAACAGGAGTTTCTGAATTGGGCTAAACTAACCCTCAACACAGGTCCTTTTTCAGAGTTCCAAAGAGTGCCTTTCAGCGCCATATCACTCTGAAGTCACACATGAATCCCAGCCTGTCGAGCTAATGTCATGTTGTCCAGCAAGAACCTGTTTCACTGTCGGATGGAATGGAGTGTTTACAGCAGACAGCAAATTAAGTTACCTTGTACAAGTCCAAGGGGAGCTCTAAATATTGAGCTGAGACAACGTAGTGCAGCGTTGGACCCTTCGAACCTGATCCGGGTAATGCCGGCGAAGGGAACGGAAATGTACTTTGCGCGGTATCCTTCCAAAACCCAACATCTGCCATTCGGAAATTCAGGTATGGACTCTTAGGTTCTAAGGAGATCAGCTGTGAACGAACATCTTTCTCAAATAAAATCTGCCACCCCCCAGGTGACTACAGGACCGTTGCCGGCTTCGAAAAAAATTTACACGACCCCGGAAGCCGATCCGAAAATCAAAGTCCCGTTTAGAGAGATTGAATTGACGGATCCGGAACAACCTTCAGTTCAGGTCTATGACACATCGGGTGTTTATACAGACCCAAACCAGCAGGTTGATCTCGAAAAGGGTTTGCCCCGTCACAGACTATCCTGGTTCAGCCAACGTGCGACGGAAATCTACGAGGGAAGACATATAAAGTCAGAAGACAATGGCGGCGTAACCGGCAAACATTTGGCCCGGCCCTTTCCGGTAAGGCATCAGCCTTTGAAAGGCACCGGTGCCGCCCCCTTAACTCAGTTGCAGATGGCGCGCGCAGGTATCATTTCAGAAGAAATGATATACGTCGCCGAGCGTGAAAATCTGGGCCGTCGCCAGGCACTGGCCGACGCCCATGATAAGCTCGCGGACGCGGAAAGCTTTGGCGCTTCTATTCCCGAACATGTCACTCCGGAATTCGTTCGTGCTGAGATTGCCAGAGGCCGGGCTATCATACCATCGAATATTAATCATCCTGAACTCGAGCCCATGATCATTGGCCGCAATTTTCTGGTAAAGATTAACGGCAATATCGGCAATTCAGCCGTAACTTCTTCGGTTGCTGAGGAAGTGGAGAAAATGGTCTGGGCCATCAGATGGGGTGCCGATACGGTCATGGACCTTTCGACCGGGCGAAACATTCACAATACGCGGGAATGGATCATCCGCAACAGCCCGGTACCCATTGGTACAGTACCAATTTACCAAGCTCTTGAAAAGGCAGGCGGCGTCGCAGAGGATCTGACCTGGGAAATATTCCGCGATACCCTGGTTGAACAGGCTGAGCAGGGTGTGGACTATTTCACCATTCATGCAGGCGTTCGGCTTGGATATGTCCACCTTGCCGCCGACCGGGTCACGGGTATCGTATCCAGAGGCGGCTCGATTATGGCCAAATGGTGTCTCTACCATCATAAGGAAAGCTTTCTCTACGAGCATTTTCCCGAGATCTGCGATATCTGCGCACAGTATGACGTGAGTTTTTCACTGGGAGACGGATTGCGTCCCGGCAGCATTGCAGATGCCAATGACCGAGCACAGTTTGCAGAACTGGAGACCCTTGGTGAACTCACACAAGTTGCCTGGAACAAGGGCTGTCAGGTCATGATTGAAGGACCTGGGCATGTGCCGATGCATAAAATCAAGATCAATATGGAAAAGCAGCTCGCCGAATGCGGAGAAGCTCCTTTCTATACCCTCGGCCCGCTGACTACGGATGTTGCACCCGGTTATGATCATATTACTTCGGGAATTGGTGCGGCAATGATCGGTTGGTACGGCTGCGCGATGCTGTGTTATGTTACACCGAAAGAACATCTGGGCCTGCCTAACCGTGATGATGTGAAAGCGGGCGTCATAACCTATAAAATTGCCGCGCATGCTGCGGATCTGGCAAAAGGGCATCCCGGTGCCCAAATTCGGGACGATGCTCTCTCCAAGGCTCGATTTGAATTCCGCTGGATGGATCAGTTCAATCTTTCGCTGGACCCCGATACGGCGTTGGCATTTCATGATGAAACCCTGCCCAAAGAGGCGCATAAGGTATCCCACTTCTGCTCAATGTGCGGTCCTAAATTCTGCTCAATGAAGATCAGTCAGGATGTGCGTGACTATGCTGCAAAGTTAAATGAACAAGATCAGGGTATGGTGGAAATGAGGGATAAATTCAGGGAGATGGGAAGCAACGTTTACATCGACTCCTCAAATAAACCAACGGATCCCGCCTGATCGGAAATCATTCCGTCCTTCGCCTTATAGTTGCTGAGGGTATTTGAATTGAGTTTTTGAATTGGATACCTCATCGAATGTCCGCGATTTTTGGGCTGGAGGTCGTCTGGATTGGTGAGAGCGGATGTCAGTAGCCGGTTGAGAGGACGTGGTGAAGAAATGAAAAGGAAAACTATTGAAGATCTAACATTACAGATTGCCAACCTTGTACCCGAAGGACAACAACTGCATCGCAACGTTCTCTTCGAAAAACTTTACGCATCCCTGCCGAAGGACCCTGAGGTTAAAATTATGGTCTACACGGCTGAAATCGTACCTGGTGGGTTTACGAATCCTCATTTGCATAACGGTGCTACATTTTTCCTTGCCCTACAGGGGGAGTTTGAGGCCCATTTCGAAGATGGCGTGCAAATTCGGGCCAAAGCCGGCGACGTTTACTCCGAACCGATCGGCAAAATCCATCGTGGTCACAACCCTCACCCGAGCATACCCTATCTATGTGTGGCCTTTTGTGCGACTGCACCAGATCGCGAACATGTGACGAATGTTCCAGCCATGGAAAACGACCCGGTCAAGACATAATTTGTTCCGCCATTTTTTCGATCTGGCGCTGGCAGCGTGAGAGATTGGCATCTCGAACGTTCGCACTCTCGACCCAATCGAACTTATCGCCTCCGAAAGAGCTTCTCAATATCATGCAGTTTTAGTTCAACATAAGTTGGCCGGCCGTGATTACATTGCCCGGAATGAGGCGTAGCCTCCATATCGCGCAACAAGGCGTTCATCTCTTCGGCATTCAGTACACGCCCGGAACGAACGCTCCCATAGCAAGCCATAGTTGCACAAACTTGATCGAGTTTTTCACTCAGGCTTACAGTGTCATCAAACTCCAGCAGTTCCTCCGCCAGATCCTGAACAAGTCCCTTGATATCCGTCTCCCCTAGAAGGGCCGGTATTTCTCGAACAGCTATCGCGTCCGGCCCAAAACCTTCCAGTGTTATTCCAAGTTCCATTAATTCAGATGACCGGGAAAGCAGCACAGTGATTGCGGCAGATTCCAGGTTTACAATTTCCGGTATAAGCAAACCCTGACGTGCCACTCCGCCGGACCTCAGGGATTTTTTCATGCGCTCATAAACCAGCCGTTCGTGGGCGGCGTGCTGATCCACTATGACAATCGAGCTTTCCGTCTGCGAGATAATATAGTTCTTATGGAGCTGCGCTCTGGCGGCACCCAAAGGCTGTTCCAGATACGCCTGCCGAGGCTCCTGACCGGCCGCAATAGTATTTCCGCTCAGACCGTTTATGCCCGTCAATGGTGCTTGAGAGGTGTCGGCGAAACCGGGGTCAATAAAGTTATTTTCATGTGAAGGGGAATAGTTGAAACTGCGCTCCTGATTTGCCGGCCGCATTTGAGATGAAAATACCGACAGTGCCTGTTGCCCCAGGGTGGACGTTGCTCGGAAGCCGGCTTTAACAAGCGCTTCCCGTAATGCGCCGACAATCAGCCCTCTGATTTGTCCAGGATTCCTGAATCGCACTTCCGTTTTGGCGGGGTGAACATTTACATCGACCTCATGGGTGGGAAGACTAAGAAAAATGGCCATTAACGGATACCGGCCATGGGGAACATAATCTCCGTAAGCTGCTCGAACCGCCCCCACCAGTAATTTGTCCCTGACCGGCCTGCCATTCACAAATAAGAACTGCATTTGGGCGGTAGCGCGATGGAGTGTCGGCAGTCCGGCAAAGCCGTGTATTCCAGTATCCTCTCTCTCAGCTGCTATGGTCAGGGCGTTTTCAACAAACTCCCGTCCCATAATCCGACCCAAACGATTAAGCAAAGCTGAACTATCGGTCTTAGACACAGCAGGTATGGAAAAAGAAACTCTTTCTCCCGTAGTTAAACTGAACGATATCTGAGGATGGGCCATACCCAGCCTTTTCACGACATCAGCGATAGCCGCATTCTCGGCACGGATTGACTTCAGAAACTTCAGCCGGGCAGGTGTTGCATAAAAGAGATCGTTAACGACAACTCTTGTCCCCCGGCCGACAGCAGCGGGTCGAGGTCCCTTCCTTGCACCAGCATTGACGAGGAGTTCATATCCCTCCCCATCCCCCGGCCGAGATTGGATAGTCAGCTTTGCCACCGCTCCTATCGACGGTAACGCCTCCCCGCGAAAACCGAGTGTGTTTATGTCAAGCAACTCTTCATCGTGTAATTTGGACGTCGCATGTCGCTCGACGCACAGGGAAAGATCCTGCGTGTCCATTCCACAACCGTTGTCAGTAACCTGAATGACAGCCCGTCCTCCGTCCACGGTTACAATGTCAATGTTATCGGCCCCGGCATCAATGGCGTTTTCTAAGAGTTCCTTCACTACGCTGGCTGCTCTTTCAATAACTTCACCCGCGGCGATGCGATTTATTGTTGATGTAGAAAGTTGTTTTATTACCAAGGAACAATCTCCCTGTTCCGCAATTGACTTCAGGTTTTTGAGAGGCTCTCTCTCGCCAGTCGTTTTCCCGTTTCAACTGCTGGCTGATCGAATGGATCAATTCCCAACAGTCCGGCGGCCAAAATTGTTTCAAGCATAAAATGCATCAACAACCTGCCAAGCGTGTGCTCATCAAAGGGATCAATATCCAAAATCCGGACTGGTCTTCCAGCACCCATCAGAGCTTGTGCTATAGCATCCTGCTGGGCCGCGACTAGATCTCCCGCCGCCCTGTCCGCAAGAAAGTCCAATCCGACCTTGGCGGCCAGATCCGCCGGAATAACCGGCCCCGTGCCGGCACACCTGGTTCTGACAATTGTTATCATCAAGCAGTTGGGCCCATCCATAAACAATTGAAGCTGGCTGTGCTGATCGACCGGGCCAAGTGTGGCGATGGGAAATGTACCTTCTCCACCTTTTCCGAGACTTTCAGCCCACAGCTGCACAAACCAGTGAGAAAATTTTGCGAGCCTGTCTGCATAAGGCATCATAATCATATTGCTGACACCTTTTTCTTTTGAGAGGCCCACCGACACCGCAGCTCCAACTGCAGGTGCACATTGTTCGGGAGACTCGGCATTCAACAATTCTTGCAAAACGAGATTGGCACCTGATCGCAGGGCAGTCACATCAAGGCCCTTCGAGAAGGCTGGAAGCAAACCAACATTAGTCAATACTGAATAGCGTCCTCCAACGCCCGGATCGTGTTCCAGCATGGGGATACCAAGCTCGGAAAACAGATTTCGTATCGAATTGTGGCGCCCCTCGACAAAAGGTTCTGTCAGTCCCAGGAACAGTTTGGAAATTTGATTTTCCAGTCCAGCTTTGCGCACGGCATCCATGACGGCAAGTGTCTGCACCAGGGTTTCGCTTGTCGTTCCCGATTTTGACGTTACGACAAATCGGGTTTTGGACAGGTCAAAACTGTTTAGTGCCTGCTGGAGAGTCCTGGGATCGAGATTGTCATAAAAACGGACCCGTGGCCCGTAAAAGCCAGCCCGGCTTTTCTCACCAGGAATTGACCAACCGCCAAACTGCGCCAATGTCTGCCCACCTAAACTGGAGCCTCCAGTGCCGAGGAACACAATACAATCAGCGCTATTGGACAGTTGCTCGAACTTCTGCCGGGCGGCTTCAATATCATTCCGCTTCTCAGGAACTCTTAACAATGGAAGTGACTTATTATGATAGGCTTCTTTAAGCTTATCGATGTGGGGCATGACCTCAGTCAACCAATTCCTGAACTCCTGGGCGGCTAAGCCGGATAAGCCTATCGAATTCTCCAGACATCCCTCAACCGATTGAACGATCCCCATAACACAAACAAGCTCCCATCTCGATATATTGAAGATTCCCCGCCATGCCTGGTTTTAGCTCAGTGGACGTTGACCATGCCTAAACGCAAATCACTAAGAGGCGCACTGGCTGAAGCAGGCGCATAAAGGACTTATCATAGCTTTCACATATGGGAAATACGAAGTCCGTCTTATCCCTGCTGGTTTTTGTCGACTTTTTTCAGATCTGACGGATTTCCAACAATTGTTATGATGAGATCATCGGCCTTAAGAAGCCGTGAGGCGACCCGGCGTACATCATCCAAAGTAACTGATTCTATAAGATCGTTTCTTTTGTCAATGTAATCCATGCCAAGATCTTCAATTTGAATCCACATCAGTTGCGAGGCTATTTTAGAACTTGTATCGAATCTCAGGGCATAGGACCCGGTCAGATATTTCTTGGCGCTTTCAAGATCTTCCGCACTTGGACCTTCTTTAGCCATCTGTGAAAAAACTTGCCGGATAACCTGCAGTGACTGCCCAACTGATTTGTTTTCCGTGGCCACTCCGCCAATGTAAGCCGCACCTCTTAGGTAGGGAGACAGATAGCTGTATACGGAATAAGCAAGTCCCCGTTTCTCGCGAACCTCTTCCATAAGCTTGGACGAAAATCCACCACCGCCGATAATGTAATTCAGCACGAAAGCAGCCGTGAAGTCTTTGTCTTTTCTCTTTAGTCCGTTGTGGCCGAATTGTGCAACCGATTGTGGAACTTTCATTTCAATAATCTTGGTTTTGGGTCCGGCCGGTGGATTGGCTTCCGGAACCGCACTCAATCTTGCGGACGCCGGCAGATCACCGAATGCCCGATCAAGCATTTGGCGCAATTGATCTTCAGTTATGTCTCCAACCACAGCAATCGTCAGGTTGTCGCGAGCAAAAATTTTTGAGACATAGTCCTGCAAGTCCGCCTTTGTGACAGATATCAGTGTCTCGTCATTACCTTTAATGGCCCTTGAGTAGGGGTGGCTTGGGAAAGCCAGCTTAAACCATTCGCGTGCAGCGATCTTGTTTGGGTCATTTAAATCAAATTTTAGTCCGGTTATTATCTGACCCCGGATTCGATCAATCGCATCCTCGTCGAAACGGGGTTGGGTCAGAGCCAGCCGCAAAAGATCGACCGCCTTGTCGCGTCTTTCCGAAAGTGTTTTAAAACTGCCTGTAAAAAAGTCCCGGGTCGCATCAAAATTTATTTTGACGGCAACTTCCTCGACCTGTTCCTGAAACTCAGTGGAAGAAAGGTCGCCGGCGCCCTCGTCGAGCATTCCCGAAACGAAATACGCAAGTCCTTCGCGACCATCGGGATCCTGAGAAGCGCCGCCCCTGAACGCAAAGTGCATGGAAATGACGGGAATCGCATGCTCTTCGACGAGCCAGGCCTTAATTCCACCGGGACTGATTACTTCTTTTATCTTCATAGCGTTAGCCGGGCCATTTATTGATACAATGGCGAAAAAAACAAACGTAAGCAATAGGCTGCCTAGCGCAAACTGTCTATTCAATATGACTTTTTGATTTTCCATAATCCTGAAGCTCATGATTTAGATTGGCTTTTGACGTTGGACTTGGTATCCGCTGCTTTCGGGAGGTTGGGCAACAGAACACCCGTAACTGATCTCTTCATATCGAGATATTTGGCAGCCACACGCTGCACGTCCTCGACGGTGACCTGTTGCAACCGGTCCGGCCATTCACTGATGTCTTTCACCGTACGCCCATTTACCAGACCCCAGCCGTAGCGTCTGGCCAAGCGGGACTGGCTATCGGCTCCATAGGCATATTCTGCGATATAAGTGTTTCGGGCGCGGTCAAGCTCATTCTGCGTTACACCATTTTTTTTGATGTCATCCAACACCCGGTCGATGGCTTTCTCGATTTCCTCAACTGAATTCTTTCCATTCGATACGCCATAAATACCAATTCGCCCGGAATCGAGCCCAGAGCCCGAATACCAACCCCCGGCAGACGACGCCAATTTCAAATTGACCACAAGCTCTTTGTAAAGACGGCTGGTGGTACCGGAAGCCGTAATCTTCATCAGAAGATCCAAAGCTTCCGCTTCACCTTCCGCGGCGGCTGAATAGCTGGGCGCAAGATAAAATCTTTGTATTGTTGCCTGCCCCGCACGTGAATCTATAAGTTCAATCCTTCGGGCGACGACCGGCTCCGGCTCCCGAGGACGTGAGCGAATATTTCCTTCAGAGGCTGTTGCTATTTTGCCGTAAGTTTGTTCAGCAAGCTTGCGCACTTCACTTTCATCGACATCGCCAGCCACCACCAGTATGGCATTCTTGGGTGCGTAGTATTTCTTATAAAAGTTGACGGCGTCTTTCAGATTTAGCGCTTCAATTTCGTGCGGCCAGCCGATAACCGGCGCGCCGTAGGGATGGGACAGATAAAGTACGGCAAGCATTTGTTCGTTCAGAATGCTTGAGGGATCATTTTCAACCCGGGAACGACGTTCCTCCAAAACCACTTTTCGCTCTGTTATCACATCCTCTTCGCCGAGTTTCAAATTTGTCATTCGGTCGGCCTCCATTTCCATGACCAGAGGCAAGCGGTCCTTGGCCACACGTTGAAAATAAGCCGTCGCGTCCTGGCTCGTAAACGCGTTATCCTGACCTCCATTTCGAGCGATTATTTTAGAAAAATCACCGGGTTTAATTTTCTCCGTGCCTTTGAACATGAGATGTTCCAGAAAATGGGCGATGCCAGACCTTCCTCTCGGCTCGTCAGCCGCACCGACGCGGTACCAAACCATATGGGTAACGACAGGTGCACGATGGTCAGGTATTACAATGACCTTCATTCCATTAGATAAGCTGAATTCAGAGATGCCGGGCGCGGATTGCAGGGGCCTAGTGTCCATAGCGATTAAACCGGATACCAAAATACTTAAGAACAGTGACGCGGTAAAGCTTAGCCCTAACCGAGCAGGGAGTGAACCGTTCATTCAATCTATCCTTTGCTTTGCATCGTTACAACTAGGTATGCAGTCCGCAACAATAAATCTCAGGACTTAACTTACGGCACTGGCAGAAAACTGAGATGATATGCCCACACATACGCGCAGTTCTCGAATCCATCGTTGCCTGCTTTAATCCACAGAAAATTTACATTAGAGCGGCCGCAGCCGATTGCGAAATAACAGCTACGTTACAACACAGGATTTAAGATCGCATGAAAGGAAACCAAAGATAACGAACAATTAATTTTTGGTAATGTTCAGTTACCTGGAAAGTTGTTGTCTTCGTCCGAGCCTTCTTCTTTCCGATACTTGTCCGGGACTTTTTTGTTCTGGAACAGCCGCTTTGGCGCAGGATCCTCATTATTTACGGCCATTCCACGCAGGCGCTCTTCTTCGGAAATCTCTTTGTTGCGCTGGCTGTCTTCTGCCGCTTTGATCTGCCTTGCCTTAACATCCGGATCAACCGGCCAGTCTTCCGTTGTTGCAGCGATCTGCCGTTGATCTGAATGGCCACTTCCCGGTTCAGGTAACGCTGCTCCCTTTGGAGGCGCAACTAATGGTCCACGCTCCCGCAACTGCGGTTCAGCTTTTTTCTTGCCAAGTCCCAAGGCATCGGTGACCATTTGACCACCTGGAACATTGATTTCAACATCATAACCACAGGCGCCAAGTGCAACAACACTTGGCAATAACATCCCGAAAGCGAAGCATTTTTTTGCCAAATTCATCGTGCGTGCCCAGCCCAGCCCATTTAAATTTGCGTCGACAATTTCGACAATAAAGAATCATATATCGTTATTAGAGAGGATTTTAGACTTTTTTGCGACTCGTTACTAACGAATCATACAGAAGTCCGACAGCTCCGGCAACTATTGCGACATCAGCTATGTTGAAGACATACCAGTAAAGTCCAAAGGCATGCAGTGAAAAAAAGTCAGCTACGGCCCCGTAAATTAACCTGTCAACGGCGTTTCCCAGCGCACCGCCAATAATCAAACCAACGGAAACCGCCATTGTAACCGATTCCGATCTCGCCAGAACCACCAAAAGCGCCAGACAAGCCAGAACCGCAAATATAACAAGGGCCAGCCGCCCTGTCAGGCCGTCCTGTTGAAACAATCCGTAGCTGATACCCTTATTCCAGACTAGGACCAGGTCAAAAAAGGGGCCTACATTTACGACATCCTGCTCAGCAATCTTATAGACACGAAGCATCCAGGTCTTGTGAATTTGATCAACGATAAGCGATAGCAGGGCTGCGATTATCCCCAGGCGGCTCAATGGCCCCCAAAACCAACGCCTGAAAATGTTATCAGTCATCCCCATTCAACAATTTCGTTATGAGTTGAGGGCTTATCCCGTAGTCTGCAAATGCCTGTCGAATTGTCGAACGGCTTCTGCGTCCCTGATACTAAGTTCCGGAAATTCAGGATCCGCACCCACATCGGCACCGATTTTCCAGGACCTTTGACATTTTTTACCTACGGCCATTTCTGGAACCACACCGATATTCGGCTCT
Organism: uncultured Hyphomicrobiaceae bacterium; assembly: GCA_964461525.1. Classification (GTDB taxonomy): domain Bacteria; phylum Pseudomonadota; class Alphaproteobacteria; order Rhizobiales; family CAYWUX01; genus CAYWUX01. The sequence goes on from CAYWUX010000001.1 coordinate 370,822, forward strand.
TCCTCCAATCTGAATGCTTCAGGTGGCATCTGGTCCGATGACATTGTAGACTGACTGGTAATGAAAACTTCAGCTAAATCAATGTCTTTGAAGGCATCCATGATGGTTTCGTCAGTGATATAAACAATGGGAGCGGCTTCCAGACTGGAACCAATACGTTTTTCTCGCCGCTCAATTTCAAGGGCACCCGTTACCACCCGACGAACCCGGCGGATATTCCGCCACTTTTCCGCCAAGGCTGAATTTTGCCAATCGCAGGGGATGTCAGGAAATGATCGAAGATGCACCGAACCCTGATCATCCGGATAGCGTGACATCCAAGCTTCCTCCATAGTAAAGCAAAGAATTGGCGCAAGCCACGCTGTAAGGCAGGAAAACAGTTCATCAAGAACAACCAGACATGCTTTGCGCGTTTTACTGTCAAGCGGATCACAATAGAGCGCGTCCTTGCGAATATCGAAGTAAAAAGCAGACAGCTCGATTGTGGAGAAGTGGAACAATGACTGGAATATCCGTTTGAAATCAAAATTATCGTAGGACTCCCGAACAAGTTTATCCAATTCATGAAGTCGGTGGAGCATAAACCTTTCGAGTTCCGGCATTTCCGCTGTTGGAATTGTAAGTTCATCGTCCTTATGCGTTAAATTTCCGAGCAGGAAACGAATCGTATTCCTCAGCTTTCGATAGCCATCCACATTGGTTTTTATGATTTCTGGACCGATGCGCAAGTCTTCGGAATAATCGGAACTCAGTGCCCACATACGGAGAATTTCCGCTCCATTCTGCTTTATGACATCCTGGGGCGCAACATTATTGCCGAGAGATTTCGACATTTTCCGTCCATCCTCTGCCATCACAAACCCATGCGTCAGAACGGCATTGTATGGCGCCCTACCTCGCGTGCCACAAGCTTCCAGCAGCGAGGAATGAAACCAACCCCGATGCTGATCAGACCCCTCGAGGTAAAGCGATGCAGGCCACGCCAAATCGTCCCGATCTTCAAGAACGAAGCTATGCGTCGATCCGGAATCGAACCAGACGTCCAGTATATCCGTGACCTGTTCCCATTCTGAAGGATCGTCAACCAGACCTTCGAGAAAACGCTCCCGGGCATCGTCTTCAAACCAGCAATCTGCTCCTTCGGTCTCAAAGACCGAAAGAATGCGATCAATCAAGTCCTGAGATTCTGGGAAGTTCGGACCCGGAATGAATTCACCGGTTTGTCGATTCAGAAACACCGTAATCGGCACACCCCAGGCTCTCTGCCGCGAAATTACCCAATCGGGCCGGGTCTCAATCATCGACCGAATGCGGTTACTTCCCTGAGATGGAACAAACCGGGTTTCGTCAATTGCATTTAGTGCGAGTTCCCGAATGGTTGAGGCATCCCGCGCTCCTGAGATCTTTACAGTTTTGTCCATCGCAATAAACCATTGTGGAGTATTACGGAAGATAACCGGTTTTTTTGAACGCCAGGAATGAGGGTAAGTGTGCCGAACACGCCCGCGAGCAATTAGAGCTCCACATTGGATCAGCGCCGCAGTGACGGCTTCGTTTGCATCTGCAAATTTGCCTTTATCGTCAATAACGCGTTTCGGATTTTCACCACCGAATATCGGCACGTTTGGATAGTAGAATCCATCCGGTCCGACTGTATGTGGAACTTCATAAATTCCGGCTTCTTTAAATGACCGGCGATTGTCCTCAAAGAGATTATAATCATCGGCACCATGTCCCGGCGCGCAATGAACAAATCCTGTACCCGCATCATCGGTAACAAACTCCGCCTCGTATAACCGAACGTCAAAATCGTACCCTTGTCCAAAAAACGGGTGCCGGCAATCGGAAATTTTTGAAGGATCAACGTCTGAAAGGCGGACCCAATCGTCAATACGGGCTGCCTGCCTGACGGCTTCGGCCAGCGGATCGGCGAGAATCAGCTTTTCACCTGGCCTTGCCCAGTTCTCCCCGGCTGCTTCGGTGACTTCATATAGACCATATCCGATGGAGCCTGAGTAGGCGATGGCCCTGTTTCCCGGGATCGTCCATGGAGTCGTGGTCCAAATGACGACATTGGCACCAGCCAGGTTGCCGTCGGCTGTCCCAGGACTCAAGCTCTGAACCGGAAATTTTACCCAGATTGTCGGACTGGTATGGTCTTCATATTCGACTTCTGCCTCTGCCAGCGCGGTCCGCTCCACAACCGACCACATGACCGGTTTTGATCCTCTGTAAAGAGAGCCGTTCATGGCAAACTTCATCAATTCACCGGCTATCCTGGCCTCGGCATGATACGACATTGTCGTGTAGGGATTTTCCCAGTCCCCCTCAACGCCGAGCCTCTTGAATTCCTGTTTTTGAACTTCGATCCAGTGACTGGCAAAATCGCGGCATTCCTTTCGAAATTCGATTACCGAAACATCGTTTTTGTTTTTACCTTTGGCGCGATACTGTTCTTCAATTTTCCATTCGATTGGCAAACCATGACAATCCCATCCCGGAACATAGACAGAGTCAAAGCCTTTCATCTGCTGAACCCTGGTGACGACGTCCTTGAGAATTTTGTTCAACGCGTGTCCGATATGCAAATGCCCATTGGCGTAAGGTGGTCCATCATGGAGAATATACTTTGTTTTTCCGCCCCCTGCCTGTCTCAGTTTGTCGTGCAGGCCCATCGCTTCCCAACGCTGGAGCAACGTCGGTTCCAACTGGGGAAGCCCGGCTTTCATTGGAAAATTCGTTTTCGGCAGAAACAGCGTTTGTCGCCAATCCCTTGCCGAAATCTTGTCATTCTGGTTTTTAACGTCCGACATCGACACCACTTTCAATTTCCGGTCTGCCTTCAATACGCAACAAGCAAACTTATCAGTTCAAGTCAGATTGTGTTTATACCGGTCCTCCGGATCAAATTTCCTTGCGACAGAAATCTACTGGGAAACTAGTTCTGCTTTGTCTGTAACTCAAGCCTGCAATGACCGCCAGCACGCTGTCATGAAAATTCTGAATGGTCAGCCCAGGTATTTTCGTGACTATGCCAACTCAGCAAGGATTCCACGAGCCTTCTGGCAATCAGCTTCCATCTGTACCTTTAAAGACTGCGCATCTTCAAAACGCTGATCTTCCCGCAAAAATTCGATAAACTCTATTTCTATCAACTTGTTATAGAGGTCACCATCAAATTCGAAAACAAATGCTTCGAGTTTCAGATCACCTTCGCCAAAGGTTGGACGACGTCCCAGATATGACGCGCCAGCGTATTTTCTGCCATCGACGTAGATATTTACAGCGTAAATGCCATTTTTCAGATCCTGACCTCTATCAAGTCGAATGTTGGCGGTTGGAAATCCAAGAAACTGACCTCTCCCGTCACCTTTTTCGACGATACCTTTGACGCGCCACCAGTAACCCAGGGCATCCCTGGCTCCGCGAACATCTCCCTGACGAAGGAGATCACGAATATGGCTCGAAGAATAGGTCTCTTCACCGGAACCTACGGGCTCTATGACATACACATTAAATCCATATTGATTTCCAAGCTGCTTCATGACATCAGGTGTTCCCAACCGTCCTGCTCCGAAATGAAAATCATACCCGATCACGACACCGTTTACGCCCAGCCCTTCGACCACCACAGTCTCTGCAAACTGTTCGGCAGACATCCTCGATAGAGCTAAGTCAAATTGCAGGATGACCGCTAAATCCATTCCAAATTTTTCGAATAAATCGAGTTTTTGATCCAGATCCGTCAAACGGAATATTGGCTGATCCCTTCGAAAAAACACCCGTGGGTGAGGATCAAAAATCATCACGCCCCCAAGGTGTTTGTCCCGATCAGCGTGCCGCCTGACTACATCTAATATAAATTGATGACCACGATGAACGCCATCAAAGTTGCCGATCGCGAACGTCGCACCCTTTAACCGCCGAGGTACATTTTTGTAGGAGCGGAGAATTTCCATAACACTTCGCTAACGCGAAGTTGAGAAACAATCAAGCTCTCATCACAGTTTCGACGGCACCATGAGCACGGCTTCACCATCAAGAACCGTTTTGCCATTCACAGAGCAATCACACTCCATTATGACCCGTCCCCGCTTTTCAATCAGCTCTTTTACTGCTGCCTTGGCCACTACGCCATCCCCAATTCGTACCGGCGCTCGAAAATTCAGACTTTGAGAAACATAGATACACCCAGGCCCGGGAAGTTTTGTACCAAATAGGGCGGAAATGAAACTGGCAGTTAAAATACCGTGAGCGATACGTTCTTTGAAAATGGTTCTGGCGGCATATTCCGAATCCAAATGTACAGGATTATTGTCGCCACTCACGACCGCAAATTTATCAATGTCTTCAGCAGATACGATTTTCTTCTGCTCAACTTCCATTCCAACATATAAATCTTCAAAATAATACCCAGGTTTGAATGGTTTATTCATTTCAAATCTCCCCTGTTTGCCCCATACAGATAGTGATTCCATTATATTTGCAGTGCAGCATATCTGAGCCTTTAATGCACTGCAATAAAATTAAGCTCCGATGGTAAAGAATTGGATTAGATGTTGAAATCCGGCATTAACCATATTTTTAGCAGGCTACCGTAATCTCCAGGCCAGTGAACGGTGATTAAGCCGGGTATATGAGTTCGATTGCCGCCGGATTGGCGCGTAATTGTTGATTTTAAGTAGCAAAAACCCCAATAGAAATTTGAGTATCGGGGATAGGAGAGCGTAATGTCGGTGGATCTTTCTATGCCGATTCTGGTTGTGGATGACGACAATTCCGTATTTCGGATTTTCAACAATATTCTGCAAAAAATGGGTATTAAAGACGTGGATAACGCAGCTTGTGGCACTGAAGCCCCAGTAAAACTGCGTTATGGGCTGGTTACATCAAACCGGAATATGGCTCCCCAGGATCAAATTATATTATCAAGCCATTTAATGTGGGCACGCTAAAGGCCAAAATAGCTGTTGTCCTTGATAATTAATTCCATTGTCCACGAGAACTAATAACAGTTGTGGGCGAAGCTCATAAAATTCAGGAGTTGAGTATGGCCAAACCAGGCTCTGCCGGCGTGTGTGTTGATGATTTAACCGGGATGCACACTCACCAAATGACACTTGTCGATGTCCTGTCTCATACCGAACAGACGGTAAATGCACTGAAATCATCGTTGATTGTATTGGATTCTTCAATCTACAAAGAATTTCGTGAAATTGCTCTCTACCTTGCCAAAACAAAGAAAGAGGTATGTCAGATTCAGGCGGATGATCTGCGCTGCGGGCGGATACCTGAAGCCGGACGCGAACTGCAAACAATCGTCGAAGCCACTGAGTCCGCGACCAACCGCATCATGGAATGTGCTGAAACAATCATGACCGCTGATCCCAGCAATCCGGCGACTTACCACGCCATAATCAATGATAGTATCATGTCGATATTCGAGGCCTGTTCATTTCAGGACAGTACTAGCCAAAAGATTTCAAAAATTGTTGAAACTCTGACCTGCATCGACGAACGCGTCAGCAAATACGCAAAGACGATGAACAATATCGATAGCCAATTTTCTCACACTTCCATTGACCAAGAAGAAAGCCGCCGGCCGGAAAGAAATGGGAGACTAGTTCTCGACGATCGCAAGGTTGACAATGGTAGCGTCAACCCGGATGGAATAGATAATCTTTATACCTGACCTACGCGGCCTCATAGATGTCCAAGGTTGGGCATTATCTGAATCACCGGGGGGAGAGAGGGTCAGTCAGGACCCTCCCGGTCATGCCGCCCAGTTTACCAGTTCAATTTCCGTTGTGCGGCGATCGGCAGATGGTCCGCCTCGGAAAATAGGTCATTAATGTCCTGACGGAGAGCTGAAGTCCGGCTAGGATTTAGATGAACGCCGCTGGCAATAAACAATGCGTCTATATTCGCATTTTTCGCACCGGCCAAATCGGTTTTCAGACCGTCACCAATTGCCAAAACCCGGTCTCTTGAAATGCGTCGATCAGATTTGTCGGCGGCTAGTTCCAGAGCCCGGTCATAAATTGGGCTGTGGGGTTTACCCGCATACATCACTGTTCCGCCCAACTGGATATAAACTTGGGCCAGCGCTCCAGCGCAGTATACAATTTGCTCTCCGCGCTCCACGACGAGATCGGGGTTGGCACAAATCATAGGAAGGGAGCGCTCTGAAATGTCATGCAGCAGAGCAACGTAGTCATCCGGCGTTTCCGTCCGGTCATCGAACAAGCCTGAGCACAGGACAACATCCGCCAGATTGAGCGGTTGAAGATTCAGATCCAAGCCGTCAAATATTGGCAAATCACGCCCGGGACCAAGATGAAAAACTGACTGCCCGGAATATTCTTGTAAAAGATGCCGCGTTACGTCTCCAGACGTCACAATATTGTCATAGGTTGCTTCAGAAATATCAAGCTGTTGAAGCTGAGTTTGAATAGCTTCTCGAGGTCGCGGAGCGTTCGTAATTAATATTACGGTGCCACCTTGTTCGCGAAATTTGGAACAGGCCCGGACTGCTGATTGATTCTTCTCCAGGCCGTTGTGAATTACACCCCAGATATCGCAGAACCAAATATCATAACGACTGGCAAAGGAACTGACGGACTCCAGGATTTCAACGCTTGTGCGAATTTGCTTCATAAGGATTGCGTAAGATCACATGGGAACTGAATCAAGTAAAAAATTAGGCCTTCAAACACGCCATTGCTAAGCGGCCTTTACGGCGTTGTTCACTCTGCTGGCATGACCAAAAATTTCCGGCCGGACTGGGCGGGGTTCGCCAAATAGGAAGCCCTGGCCAAATTCCACTCCGAATTTCAGGAGTTCCGACAACTGACTCTCGCCCTCGATCTTCTGAACAATTAGCTCAATACCGTAACGCTTGAGGTAACTTTTCAATTCAGCCGCCTGAATTGGTGACCCGACCTCAGACATTCCATTGGTGAGCACCCCCGCATCCACCTTAATAAATCGAAATCCACGTGCCTGAAGTTCTGAAAAATCAATGTTCAAATCAGTGACATTATCCATCGAGAATCTGAAACCAAGATCAAAAAGGGGGGCCAATCCGTCCAGCTCAACCGCGCTGCATTCTTTAATCATCGGCTGACCGAATTCAAAACACAGTGTCCCGGCATGGGCTGCATACTGTTCCCTGAATTTTTTAAAAATTTTGGCATCAAGCAGAGAGCGAGGAGAAATATTGCAGAATAACCCTCGCGCGGGTTCGCGTTCTGCGAGCAGACTCATAATCTGCATGGAACGGAACAATACAACATTATCAATCAGCGGCATAAGGCCAGCCTGCTCGGCGACGGGAATGTAATTGGCCGGCAAAATTGTCTGCTCGGATGCGGTACGCAGACGAGTCAAAACTTCATAATAACAAACTTTTCTGGTCGGAAGAGTTACGACGGGCTGCAAATACAGATCAATCTTGTGCATTTCGACCGACTCTCTGACCAACTCCAAAGGCACCAGACCAGAGCGCAGATCCCTCTCCACTAATCCTGGAAAGTCGGATCCCGAATTTACAGAATGCCCCCGAGAATCGAAATCTGGCAGCGACTCTGGTGGCATAGGCGAATTGGCAGGTCCATCGGAAGCCTCATGACTCTGCTGAGTTCCATGTTTTTGTGAACAGTTCCCATCAGTCAATTTCTCGGTAACCTGTTTTATCAAAGTCTCTACAAGTTGGAGTTTGGAGCGGACAAATTGTTGCTGGTCAATATTCGTTCGATGGAAGTCATTCCTGAGTTTGCTAAGCTGCTGCTCGATTTTGTTTATCTTTTCAGCCAGTTTTTGCTGGTCCCGGTCGCGTACTGCGAAGGCTTCCTTCAAACCATCGCCACTGAAAATGCCTTCAAGCCGTTTCAATTGGTTGGCGAGTTCATCCACTCGGGCCAACTTACTTTGCCAATCAGCTGGAAAATCAGGAGTCGGCCACAAGTACGACTGCTCCCGACTTCTTTCCTTGTCGACAACGCGACGCCGGAGCAATCCATGGCCAAAGGCCATTGTGATAAAAACAACAATTCCAATGGAAATCGCCGGCAGGAAATCGAAATTCGCCTCGAACCTAATCGCGGCGGAAACCGCTAATGCCACCAGCAAAATGGCAAACAATATAAAAATGTCCGTCGCACCCAATAGGCGCTTCAAAGGCGGAGAGCCCTGTTCTCGGAAGCCTTCTGATTGCCGATTTACCATTTTTCGCCCTGCAGCTCCGGAATTTTCAGACTTCGGAGCGGATGACGCCGACTTTTCATGCTCCAACTGGATCGGAGGCTGTTTGCCTGAGGCCTTCTCATTTGTAACCATTTTTTGCTATGAACCCGATTTGCCCGTGTTTTCTGTTCCAATTGAAAGCGAATCAACCCTTTGTGTGGCGATACTGTTCCGTTTCCAGACCGTTAGATCAACCGCAGATACGAGAGTATCCACGACTAACCACGCAGTTAAAGTCGGGAAGTTTCAAGACAGAAGCTTTTCGACGTGCCTGTTTCGGGTCAATTGATATAAAATTCAGGTAGTGTCTTTCAAACTGAGACACTACCGAAATTCAGGCATGTTTTTAAGGACAGATTTAACCGGTTAATGTTCAGTATTACTTGAATGTCTTCAAAACTGAACCCACTTTGTCAACAATTTCTCCGATCTGGCTTCGGATATTATAAGAGGTGGCGACAGAGCGATCGTGTCTCCGGTTATTCTGAACATGATATTATGGTCGTGAAATCCGAGATTCATGGCTTCAAATCCACGTTTACCCACTCCTTCGCTATCTGGCGCCAGATCGATAGCTCCAGCCAATCCCAAAGTTCGAATATCCAGGACATTCGGATGATCACTAAGGCTATGGACCGCATCGGCAAAAACGGGTTCAAGCTCCCGGGCTCGTTCAAACAAACGATCCTTTGTGGTAGAGATCCAGGGTGGCCAAGCCGGCCGCTACGGCAACCGGGTGAGCCGAGTAGGTATAGCCGTGAAACAGTTCGGGAAGGTATTCCGGCCATCCATCAAGGACTGATATACCTGTTGGCGTGCAATTACGCCGCTCATCGGAACAGTTCCGCTGGTAATACCTTTTGCAAAAGTCAGGAGATCTGGAATGACCCCATACCGCTCAGCTGCAAAAGTTGCACCAAGCCGGCCGAATCCGCAGATGACTTCGTCAAAAATGAGAAGGATGCCATATTTTTCAGTATTTTCGCGCAGTCTTTCGAGATAACCTTTGGGCGGCGGCAACACGCCGGTCGACCCGGCCATCGGCTCGACGATGACGGCAGCAATCGTAGAGGCATCATGCAACCCGACGAGACGTTCCAATTCGTCAGCGAGATGAGCGCCCCAATCCGGCTGAGATTCCGCCAAATCCAACGCCATGATATCCACGTTCCCGCCCGATAATCCGGGTTCTCGTGCCTTCTCCGATAGCCCGTTGATAGGCAAGGGCAATCTTAAGTGCGGTATCGACCGCTTCAGAGCCGGAATTCCCGAAAAATATGTAATCCAGGTCCGATGGAGCCATCAAGCTGATTTGTGACGCCAGTTTAAAGGCATCCGGGTGTCCAAATTGAAATGGAGGGGCATAATCCAATTCACCTGCGGCCTTTTGGATGGCTTCAACATTTGCAGGTCGGCAATGGCCGGCATTGACACACCACAACCCCGCCGAAGCATCGAGAATTTGACGCCCCTCGGGCGTGAAATAGTGCATATCCTGAGCCCGTTTAACCAGCCGCGGCCGTTTCTTGAAGGCTCGATTTGCTGTAAATGGCATCCAATGAGACTCCAGCTCATTGGGTGAAGCATCCACCCTATCCGCAATCTGATTAACTTCAGACTTTTCCAACTCCCAAATACCAGTTTAATGACAATGACCTATAGAAATCCATCTTTCAATACGGTTCACGTGCGAGGTATAAATTTATCAAATTTGACAACATTATATTATCGCGGACAAATGTCAGCATAATCCAATAGAATGGCAGATTTCCATTGCAATTCAAAAGCCTCTTCCCCATATAGCTATCGGTCTGTTCCATTATCCAGATTTATTTTTCCAACAATACAATCGTCCAGGGTATCCAGCATAAAAAAACCTTTATCCGTTGATGTTAAATATCTTAATATTTGAAGCATTTTCGGATTAACCAAGAAACACGATCCAATTCCCCTTAAATAACCAAGGGTTGACATTTGTCACGTCCCGCAATATCTGATGGGTGCTAGCACTCAGGTCATGTGAGTGCCAGAAAAAATCTTTTTGAGAACCTTAGTATATGGTCATCGCCCTGATAGGGGGCGCCCTTTTATTGGAGAACTAGATGAAATTTCGTCCACTTCACGACCGCGTTGTGGTCCGTCGTCTGGAAGAAGACACGAAAACAGCCGGTGGCATTATCATTCCCGATACCGCTGCCGAAAAGCCCCAGCACGGGGAAATACTCGCTGTGGGAGATGGTGCCCGCAGTGAAAATGGTTCCATCACCCCGCCAGATGTAAAAGCTGGCGACAAAGTTCTGTTTGGCAAATGGTCTGGCACCGAAGTCAAGATCGATGGTGAGGAACTGTTGATAATGAAAGAGTCTGACATCATGGGTGTGCTAGAAGCGTAAATCAGGCTCAAATTCGAATATTCTAGCTGAAGAGCTGGATTTTTTTATTCCCTGCAAAATGTTAAAAGTTAAAAATTAGGAGAAATTAATGGCGAAAGAAGTCCGCTTCTCTACCGATGCGCGGGAGCGCATGCTTCGTGGTGTAGATATTCTTGCCAATGCTGTTTCAGTGACCCTTGGTCCTAAGGGTCGAAATGTTGTTCTGGACAAGTCATTTGGCGCACCGAGAACAACCAAGGATGGCGTTACCGTCGCTAAGGAAATCGAGCTAGACGACAAGTTTGAAAACATGGGCGCCCAAATGGTTCGTGAAGTCGCGTCCAAAACAAATGATGTTGCCGGTGACGGCACCACGACTGCAACGGTTCTAGCCCATTCGATTATCCGAGAAGGCATGAAAGCTGTCGCGGCTGGCATGAACCCAATGGATCTCAGACGCGGAATTGATAAAGCGGTGCTGGATGTCGTGGCTGATATCGAGAAAAAATCCAAAAAAGTTAAATCATCCGAAGAGATCGAGCAGGTCGGAACGATTTCGGCTAACGGTGAAAAAGAAATCGGCTCCATGATTGCCGAGGCGATGCAACGAGTCGGCAATGAAGGCGTGATAACTGTTGAAGAAGCAAAATCTTTGGTAAGTGAGCTGGATGTCGTTGAAGGTATGCAGTTTGATCGCGGCTATCTGTCACCTTATTTCATTACCAACGCTGACAAAATGGTTGCTGAGCTGGACGACCCCTATATTCTTATTCACGAAAAGAAGCTCTCTAATCTTCAGCCTATGCTGCCAATTCTGGAGTCTGTCGTACAGTCCAGCCGTCCACTGCTCATTATTGCTGAGGACATAGAAGGCGAAGCTTTGGCTACACTGGTTGTGAACAAACTTCGTGGCGGGTTAAAAATTGCCGCCGTAAAAGCACCTGGATTTGGCGATCGCCGCAAAGCCATGCTTGAGGATATTGCTGTGCTGACAGGCGGTCAGGTTATCTCCGAGGATCTCGGCATCAAACTTGAAAATGTCAGTCTTGATATGCTTGGAACCTGTAAGCGGGTTTCCATCACCAAAGACGATTCCACAATCGTTGATGGAGCTGGTGTTAAAAAAGATATCGAAGGGCGTGTTGCTCAGATCAAAAAGCAGATTGAAGACACAACTTCTGACTATGATCGCGAGAAACTTCAGGAGCGTTTGGCCAAACTTGCCGGCGGTGTCGCAGTAATCCGAGTTGGCGGTGCGACCGAAGTCGAAGTTAAAGAACGTAAAGACCGCGTTGACGACGCATTGAATGCGACACGGGCTGCTGTTGAAGAGGGTATCGTCCCGGGTGGTGGTGTTGCTCTGCTTCGAGCTGACAAAGCAATCACGGCCAAAGGTGACAATGAAGATCAGGAAGCTGGTATAAATATTGTTCGCAAGGCCCTGCAGTCTCCAATTCGCCAAATCGCGGAAAATGCGGGTGTCGAAGGTTCGATTGTCGTCGGCCGCATAAGTGACAAGGACCGGGTATCCTACGGATATGACGCGCAAACGGATACCTATGGCGACATGTTCGAAAAGGGTATTATCGATCCCGCCAAGGTTGTACGGACCGCACTTCAGGACGCGGCCTCGGTGGCCAGCATTTTCATTACCACAGAAGCAGGCGTAGCTGATGCACCGAAGAAAGATAACGCCAGCCCGATGGGTCCCGGAGATATGGCTGGAATGGGCGGCATGGGTGGCATGGGCGGCATGATGTAAGCCTCGATGTCGCACTTGCGATACGGTCACTAAATCAGAGTTTGAAAGCCGCTACAGTCAAAGATGTAGCGGCTTTTTTGTGGCCCCGTCCATGATTGAAACGCCGAGCAAACGGCGATCCAGATCAGGAATGGTGCGAGCGATCCTCGAAACCAGAGACTACGCGTCAGGTCGGGGATAAACCTAATCGTTTGAGGACCTGGTCCCTGGCTTTAATGGCCGTATCCGACCATTCAATATTTTCCGAGGAAACCAGATTGGCCTGACTTTGAAGAATTATTCCATCATCCAGAACTTTGAGGTGATTGGCCTGCAATGTCTGTCCCGTTGAAGTAATGTCGACTATCACTTCTGCTGTGCCCGCTGCGGGTGTTCCCTCCGTCGCGCCGAGACTTTCGACAATCGTATAGCTGGAGACCCCTTTCTGCGAAAAAAACCTCCGTGTCACATTCATATACTTTGTTGCAACTTTAAGGCGTCGACCATGAATTGAATGAAAGGCAACAGCAACATCTTCAAGGTCTCTCATTGTCGATACATCCAGCCATGACATGGGGACGGCGACAACTACGCTTGCATCGCCAAAGCCCAATGGGTGCATGAATTGTAAGGTTGCACCGACATCGCGAATGGTCTCACGGAGCAGGTCTTCCCCGGTTACGCCTATATGGACCCTGCCAATATTGAGCTGTTCGGCGATTTCCATGGCCGACAGATAGGCAATTTCTACATCGTCAAAACCGTCAATAACGCCGCGATAGCCTCGGTCGTCCCCGGATTTGCGTAGGACCAGACCTGCCGAGGCGAAAACATCCCTTGTCTTGTCCATGAGACGGCCCTTTGAGGGTATTGCGAGAATAAGCTTTGCTTCACTCATAACGCCTCGGCCCTCCCAACGACAGCCAACAATCGCTCGGTATGAATAGCAGATCCGACTGCCGGAACCTGCCGGGGAGAACCGATATCGCTGATCAGGGTGTCATAACGGCCACCTCCTGCAATTTGGCCGGCAAGTCCCAGTTCGGGTATCTCAACCTGGAAGACGAATCCCGTGTAATATTCAAGGTTTCGTCCAAACTCCGCTGAAAAATGGGCGTCCGCCAGGTCTATGTCCGCATTGGCAAAAGCTTTTAAGCGTCGTTTGTAGATATTCAGCCCATCGCTCAGATCGAGCTTGTGAGCGCTTGCGAGATCAGCGATTCGCGCGCCTACAGCCTTCGGTGGGCCGGAAATTGCAAGATAATTGTTAATCAGCTCGACGGTTTCAGCTGGCAATGGATATGCTTCCAGATCTGCTGCTTGCTCAAGCAATCTGGAGGTGATTTCTCTGATATTGCGAACGCCGACATGTGGAATCTCGTTTTTGTCGAGATAAGAGATTACCTTGTCCATGGCAGCCTTGGGCTCGTCGGGATTGAGATTGGGCAGCAGATCATGAGCGATGCCCGCGCTGACAGCGCTCGCAGGGTCGGAGAGTCGGTAAAGCAGATCCTGGAACGGCTGAGGTCTCCAGAAGTGATGCTTCAGGCGCTGACGCCATCGTTCAGGAATGGCAAGAGAGTCGAGCAATGCAACAAACAAGCCGAGATCCCCAAACCGGAGTTTGAAATTTTTAAGGCCGGACCTGCGAAGGGCATCCAATACAATGCTAAGCACCTCCGCTTCAGCTTTGCACGGATCGGCGGCGCCATAGTTCTCGATTCCCGCTTGGCGAAACTCCCGACCGGCCGCACCATTTTCACTTTCCGGTCGATACCGGAAAGCCGAACCGTTATAACAATATCGTGCCTTGGCCCGGGCTTCAGGATTGCGTTCCAGATAAAGACGGGAGACGGGAACAGTGAGATCAGGCCGCAAGCACAGCGTTTCCCCCTCCGGGTCGGTGAACACGTAGGTTCTGTTTCTGATAGCCTCGCCGATCCGATCGAGAAAGATATGAGCTGGTTGGATGACGGCGGGTGCAACGGGCTCGTATCCGGCTGCCTTAAAGACTTCCAGCAGCAAACTGGCCTGTGCCTCCAGAGCCTCAAATTCACGCGCTGTTTCTGCTGACATATTTTCCAATATCGTTAGAGTTAAACTGGCTTTGTTAATAACCGACTAGGCATCGTGACGGTCGAGAATATTTTTAACGGCCGCAATCATGTCCTCTTCCTTAACCGAAAATTGGGCGGGCCGCCCCTCTCGCCAAGATATATTGTCTTCAATTTGTTCGGACAAACGGCTTCCCTCTATCAGATCCTTGATTGTCACTGTTCCTTCAGATTTTTCATCTTCTCCCTTAATTACCACACACGGAGAATTTCGCTTATCGGCATATTTCATTTGCGCGCGCATACCCGAGGTCCCAGTATACATCTCAGATCTGATGCCCGCATTCCTGAGTTTACGCACCACTGTCTGATAGTCTGCGAGGTGGTTTTTATCCATAACCAGGACCACCACCGGTCCGGTCCCGGCCTCGCTCCCGCCCTTACCGAGAAGTGACAGAGCAGACTGCAGGCGAGACACGCCGACCGAAAACCCGGTGGCGGGAATTTTAGCCCCCCTAAACCTTGCAACCAAATCGTCATAACGTCCGCCGCCGCCTACTGAACCAAAAGACACTTTGTGTCCCTTGTCGTCTATAGTTTCAAGTGTCAGCTGTGCCTCAAATACCGGACCAGTATAGTAGTCCAGTCCGCGGACCACACCTGGATCAACGACAACCCGGTCATAACCGAATCCGGCGGATCCCAATAGGGATTGGATTTGTCTTAATTCAGAAACACCCTCCTCGCCCAGCTTGCTTCCGCCGATCAGTTGTTCCAGGTTTGACAGGGTTTGATCCGGTTTGTCAGTTGAAGAGGTGACATAACCCATGACAGTCTTGATCTGATCGGGTTTCAGATCAGCACCCCTTGTATAATCTCCTGAATCGTCCTTGCGGCCCTCTCCCAAGAGTCTTTCAACACCTTCGGGGCCCAGCCGATCAATTTTATCTATGGCTCTCAAAACAGTCAGCCGCCGCCAGGAATTTGCTTCGGCCCGAGGATCAATGTCAATCGCCTGAAGAATTCCATCAAGCAATTTTCTGTTGTTCACCGTAATACGGTAGGAGCCCCTGGGTATACCACATGCTTCCAGGCAATCTGCTGCCAGCATGCAAAGTTCGCCGTCAGCGACGATATTGTCCGTTCCAACCGTGTCGGCATCAAACTGCGTGAATTGGCGGAAACGACCCGGTCCCGGTTTTTCATTTCGCCAGACCGGACCGGTCTGATATCGGCGAAACGGCTTTGGAAGCGCATCATAGTTTTGCGCAACATAACGCGCCAGAGGCGCAGTAAGATCGTATCTTAACGAAACCCAGCCTTCATCCTCATCCTCAAAGGAAAAAACGCCGGCATTGGGGCGTTCCTGGTCCGGCAAGAATTTGCCCAATGCATCCGAATATTCAAATGCAGGTGTTTCCAGAGGCTCAAACCCGTAAAGTTCATAAGTGGCCCTGATGTTGCCCAACATGGAGTCAAGCGCTCTGATCTCTGTGGCTTCGAGGTCTCGAAGTCCTTTAGGCAAGCGGGC
This sequence comes from uncultured Hyphomicrobiaceae bacterium, assembly GCA_964461525.1. GTDB lineage: Bacteria > Pseudomonadota > Alphaproteobacteria > Rhizobiales > CAYWUX01 > CAYWUX01. Next base: position 386,764 of record CAYWUX010000001.1, read on the forward strand.
TTTCAAGCTGGCTGCTTTGGTTTTTTTTGCCATAGAATTGAAACCGTTCAGTCGAATTGGAAAACATTCAGGCTGCTTAATTAAATAAATAATTGAAACAGCTTAATGCTCCATTGACATTAAAAAAGCTCGGCCTTCCAATAGATTAAGTGTTTGGCCTTCTAACCGATTGTTGAAATTTGAGCAACATGTCCGTTAGTAAACTGACAATTAATATCAAAATTTGGTGGTGTCAGCATAAATGAGCCAAAATTTGGAAATTAATGGCCTTAATACCACGAATTAAAACTTATTTAGAGTAATCGCAGATTATTAGCATGATATGTGTCAGGAAAGACCGTATAAAAACAATAATCTGGGGAGAGTTGGAGCGTTTGACTTTGACGACAACCGCGTATCATTGTCGGTTTCAATTCGTTCTCATTGGCATTTTGGTGTTGCTACAGGGGTGTGCCACACAGATTATTCGCAATCCCGTTCCACAAAAATTAATAGCTGACGCAGAAATTATTGGTTTGACAGATGTTCGATCATGGGGTGACGAAATCCCCGATGATCTAGAACAACGGGTGCACATCACACAACAGCAACTTTTGCGGCGGATTAAAGGTTCATTGCAAAAGAAATATCGGGCGATTAACATGCTGGCCCTTTCAGGTGGTGGCGAGAACGGCGCTTTCGGGGCCGGTTTGCTCGTTGGCTGGAGTGAAAGAGGGACACGTCCCAAATTTGACTTTGTCACTGGCGTCAGTACCGGTGCACTGATGGCGCCGTTTGCATTTCTAGGGTCTCACCATGATGATAAACTGAGAGACATATATACAAAATATGGTCTCAATGATCTCGTCGACAAGCAACCTCTTGCCGGACTTCTGGGCGGGCAATCGATCGCCGACAATACAAAACTGAAAAATCTAGTGGCCAAGTATGTTGACAAAAAACTTCTTGCTGAAATTGCCGTTGAGTATCGCAAGGGCAGAAGGCTGAAAATAGGCACAACCAATTTGGATGCCCAACGACCGGTTATCTGGCACATGGGGAAAATTGCGGCAAGCAACAGACCCGGATCCCTCGAACTCTTTCGAAATATCCTGATCGCGTCTTCGGCACTGCCCGGTATATTTCCACCAGTCTATATTACCGTCAAGGCTGGTGGTCAAAAACACGAAGAAATGCATGTGGACGGTGGCCCCACGGTCCAAGTATTTTTTGCTCCGACCCAGGTTATATTCGGTAATATTGACAAGAATCTAGGCACCAGGACCAAACGCACACTGTACGTTATCCGGAATGGACGCCTAAATCCGGAATGGCAGGTTGTCAAGGCCAATACATTTAAAATTGCCGAACGATCGCTTGCGACAATAATCAAGAATCAGGGAATTGGAGATCTTGACCGGATCTACAACAGATCACGCCGGGACGGCATCCGGTTTCGGATGGCCAGTATCCCTGAGTCCTTTACCAGTCACCCCAATAGTCCCTTTGACAAGCGTTATATGAACGAGTTGTTTGAATTCGCCCGGAAATTGGCGCAAAACGACAATTTATGGGTAACGGCGCCGCCCGATTTTCTGCAACCCACCCGCTAGTGAAATTGTTTTGATGCCTACTGGATTTGAACGCCGGTCTTTGGAAGATTGTTCTGGCCAGATTAAAATTTATTTGCGAACCTGAGGCTGAATAAAATTAGTTTATTGAAAAAATATCAGTACGCCGGTTTGGAGCTGCAGACCGAGGGGACTTAAGGTGTCAAAAATGTCAAGATTGGAACGTCAAAATCCGATAGGGCAAATTTCATTTGTCTCATCGATAATCGCGATATCGATAGCATTATTCGGATGCGACGGTTCAGAGGAAGCCAACACACCCCGCAATACAGCCCCCAAACCATCGGTAATTGTTGCGCCCGTTAATTCAAAACCGGTTTCTGATTATGCAGAATTTGTCGGTCAGACAACGTCTTTTCAGAAAGTGGAGTTGCAAGCCAGGGTCAAGGGACTTCTGGCGAAACGACTTTTTGAAGAAGGATCGTCAGTCAAGAAAGGACAGCTACTTTTTGAAATTGATCCGGCCGAGTTTATAGCCGCCCGAGACGCCGCCTTGGCACAAAAAGAGAGAGCGGATGCAACATTATTGGAGGCTGAAAGGAATTTTTCCCGTTATTCGGTGCTCGTCGAACGGCAAGCCAGCAGCGAAGCAAAGCTCGATGAAGCTCGAGCCAAGCGGGATCAGGCCAAAGCTGATTTGGCGGCAGCCAAGGCAGACCTCGTTCGCGCCGACCTGAACCTCGGATACACAAAAATAGCTTCTGAGATCAATGGAACAATCGGCGCCAGCAGTGTAGATCCTGGAAACATCATCGGGCCTGAAAGCGGTGTGATAGCAACTGTCATTAATCTCGATCCGATCTACGTAACTTTTCCAGTATCAGAAAAAATTTACATCAATTACAGGAAAGCGAAAGAAAAAGGGCAAAGTGTTTCTTTTACGCCGAAAATACGGATGGCAAATGATGACGTCTACGAGCATCCCGGCAAGGTGGATTTCGTAAACAATGAGGTCGACCCGACAACAGGAACGATAACGGTTCGTGTCACTTTTCCCAATCCCAACGAATTGCTGCTTCCCGGGCAGTTCGTCAATGTATCTTTAGTCAGCGACAATCCCGAAAACCAGCTGATTGTACAACAATCCGCCGTTCAGCAAAATCAGTCCGGACCATTTGTACTGGTTGTGAACCAGGATAATAAAGTGGAATACCGGCCGATAAAAACCGGGCAGAGAGTGGGAACGGTCGTGGTTGTTACCGAAGGTTTAACAAAAGGTGAACTTATTGTCGTCGAAGGCCTGCAGAAAGTTAGACCGGGCGTTGAAGTCGATCCGGTCCAGCAGACTACAAACGCAAGTGTCGAGGACAAATAATGCTCAGCGCATTTTTTATTGACCGACCGAAATTTGCGTTTGTCATTGCAATCGTGATGGTTCTGGCTGGTTTGTTAAGTCTAACCCAGTTACCCATCGCAGAATTTCCCGAGCTTACCCCGCCACAGGTTCAGGTGACCGCCAAGTTTCCCGGTGCAAATGCAGAAGTTGTGGAACAAACTGTAGCTTCGGTCATTGAAGCAGAGGTCAATGGCGTGGAAAACATGATTTACATGTCTTCGAAAAGCTCAAATGATGGAAGCTATGCCTTGACAGTAACTTTTAGAGTGGGTTCCAACGGCGACTTAGCCCAGGTAAATGTCCAAAATCGGGTTTCTCTTACGACACCCAAACTGCCCGAAGAAGTCGCCCGTCAGGGCGTGTCCGTCCGCAAACAGTCCACGTCAATGCTCATGGTTGCGGCCGTCAATTCACCCAATAACACATATGACGATATTTTCCTGAGTAACTATACCGCTATTAATCTTCGCGACCCCCTTTCCCGTGTTCCCGGTGTTGCAAGGGTCGATATTCTCGGCGCCCGTGATTATGGAATGCGAGTTTGGCTTCACCCCGACCGCATGAGTTCCCTTTCCCTCACTGCAAGTGACGTTATAAATGCCATTCGGGACCAGAACGTTCAGGTCTCTCCAGGGGCTATCGGACAACCGCCGGCCCCTCCGGATCTGCAGTTTCAATATACCCTGCGGGCCAAAGGCCGGCTGACGGAGGTTGAAGAATTCAAGAACATCGTGATCAGGGCCAGGCCTGACGGATCGGTGATAAAACTCAGCGATATTGCGCGCGTTGAACTGGGGGCGGAAAATTATGGTTGGTATGGCCGTGTTGACGGCAAACCGGCCGCGCTTTTAGCCGTCTACCAGCTGCCCGACGCCAACGCGCTGGATGTTGCAGATGGAGTCAAGAGAACTCTCGAACAGCTGAGCCGGAGGTTCCCTCAAGATCTTAAATATCAGATAACCTATGATACCACTCTCTATATATCAACTTCGATGAAAGAAGTGCTTATAACACTGATGCAGGCACTTGTCCTCGTTGTTATAGTGGTATTCATTTTTCTCCAGGACTGGCGCTCGACACTTATCCCGGCCATTGCCATTCCCGTGTCGCTGATAGGAACCTTCGCAGCTCTTTTACTGATGGGATTTACTATTAACACGATCTCCCTGTTCGGGCTGATACTAGCAATCGGCGTAGTCGTTGATGATGCCATTGTGGTCGTGGAAAATGTACAGCGCCATATGTCCGATGGCATGGATGCCCGCGAAGCTACCAGAACAGCAATGGATGAAGTTTCGGCTCCCGTAATTGCGACCACGCTGGTTCTTCTTGCGGTATTTGTTCCTGTAGGTTTTACTCCAGGGCTGACCGGCAGACTCATGGAACAGTTCGCTGTTACCATTTCCGTTGCCGTGTCATTATCATCCATCAATGCGCTCACACTTAGTCCCGCATTATGTGCACTAATATTAAGACCGCCTCAAGCTGTTCAAAGTGGACCCCTTGCGTGGTTTGAGAATTTTCTGATCAAGGTTCGAACAGGATACTCTTCCCTTGTCGCAAGACTCATTAGAATCCTGACAATATCGATGCTTGCGTTTGTCGGTGTAATCGTCGTCACAGCATTGATTGGACGGACAATTCCGACGGGCTTCATCCCTCAGGAGGATAGGGGCGCATTCTTTGTCGACATCAGGTTACCCGATGGTGCATCCCTGTCCCGAACAGGTAATGTTCTGGAACGCGTGGAAGTTATTCTGAAAAAAACCGCCGGTGTGCAAAGTGTCACTTCCGTCGGGGGCTATAGTTTACTGTCTGGCGCGGTGGCCTCCAATGGCGCACTCGTCATTGCAGTTCTGGACCCTTGGGACGAACGAGCCAAAAATGGGCTGAATTTGAGGAAAGTCATCGATTCAGCCATTCCGGAGCTGTTTGCCATTCCCTCGGCCACGATCATTCCATTTACACCGCCACCGATCCCGGGACTAGGCTCTACGGGCGGCTTTGAATTTATCCTCCAGGATACCGAAGGACGTGACCCCACGGAACTTGCAGCGACCCTCGGCGGGCTGATATTTGCGGCCAACAGTGATCCACGCCTCGCGGATGTATTCTCAACTTTCCGCGCCAATTCACCTCAATATTTCATTGATGTAAATCGTGAACTGGCGAAAACGAAAGGAATCGAGATCAGCGAAATTTTTCAGGTGTTAGGCGCCAATTTCGGAGCTTTTTATGTGAATGATTTTAATAAATTTGGACGCGTATACCGTGTTTATATACAGGCTGAAGGAGACAAACGGGCAAACCCAAGGGATATTGCCAAACTTTACGTGCGTAACAAAGATGGCCAGATGATTCCGTTAAGGACTTTTGTAAATGTCAGGCCAATTCAGGGGCCGGAAAATATCGAACGTTACAATTTGTTCCGCTCTGCGACGATAAATGGAAATCCGGCCACAGGTTATAGTTCGGGTCAGGCCATTCAGGCAATGGAGGAGCTGGCGAATAAGAATTTACCGGCGGGTTATACCTACGAATGGACAGGCATGGCTCTACAGGAAATCCAGGCCGGTCAAGCCGGATCCTTTATTCTGATACTGTCAGTTATATTCGCATATCTGTTTCTGGTTGCCCAGTATGAGAGTTGGAGTATACCAATGCCTGTGATGCTCTCGGTTTTATTTGCTGTTCTGGGAGCATTTTGCCTCATAAAAATTTTCGGCCTGGCATTAAATACTTATGCGCAGGTCGGACTCGTTCTGCTCATTGGTCTGGCTGCGAAAAATGCAATTCTTATAGTTGAATTTGCAAAGGAGCTGCGCAGTGAAGGAAAATCGATAATCGCATCGGCCGAAGAAGCCGCGCGTTTGCGGTTCAGAGCCGTTTTGATGACGGCCCTTTCGTTCATACTCGGTGTTCTTCCACTTGTACTGGCGACCGGAGCCGGAGCCGCAAGCCGGGTATCGGTCGGTATTACTGTTTTCGGCGGGATGCTGTTTGCGACGGTATTTGGTGTTGTGTTTATCCCTGTCCTATATGTATTTTTCCAGATGCTCAGAGAAAAAATCAAAGGCGAAGAAAAATCCAAGGTTGAATCTGACGGGGGAGAGAAAGCGACGACCTGAAACAGATCGGATGCCCTTCGTGACCTGCAATCGTTCTAATCAAAGGGATGTCAACATCCTCTTGATTAGCGATAGTTCTCGCGAGACCTGAGCGATCTCGGGGCCATTGGCTCGAGTACAGTAAAGCATCAGGACTTTCCTTTTGGCGCTCTCTATGACATCGCAATTCCCGTAACAGAAAAGAGAAGTGCATTTCTTTCATAACCGCCAGTCGCGAATTATTACGAAGCGATTATGGCTGGGTTAGTCGGGACCTGGTCAATGGTCGTAGAGACTTTTGATATTTTTAGAACTACTTGCGAGTGTTTCCAGTCCGTCAGGTATAGGCCCGCCGAGCGCCCAATCCAGGAGTTCGACCGTATGAACGACGGGTATAGCAGTTCCCCCACTTATCTGGGTAATGCAACCAATATTGCCCGTTGCAATAATGTCTGGTTTTACCAGTTCAATATTCCAGACCTTCCTGTCTCGAAGTTCGGTCGCCAGCTCCGGCTGCAAGATATTGTATACGCCAGCGGAACCGCAGCAGATATGACCTTCGGGAACGTCAACAACCGTAAACCCAGCTTTGCGCAACAATTCTTTTGGCTGTTCGGATATTTGTTGTCCGTGCTGCATCGAACAGGCGGAATGGTAAGCGACGACGATCGAAGACCAGTTCTGCGGGGCATCCTGCTCGTAGTCGTATAAAAATTCGGTGACGTCCCTGGTAATGGATGAAATTTCTTTTGCACGGTCCGCATAGTCCGGATCTCCAGACAGCATATGACCGTAATCTTTTACAGTCGTACCACAGCCGGACGCGTTGATAATAACAGCATCGAGCGGCTCTGACAGCATGAGCTGATACCATGCATCCACATTTTTTTTCACCGCTTGGCGGGCTTCATCTTCCCGTCCCATATGATGAACCAGCGCACCACAGCAGCCGACGTCCCGAGGAACGATCACTTCGATACCCTGACGGGCGAGTAAACGTACTGTCGCGTCATTGATTTGAGGGCGTAGAACCTGTTGGGCGCAGCCTGGCAGCAGTGCTACTCTTTTTGCGCGATGGCTATGCGGGCGAGCCACACCTCCACCAGCATAACGCCCTTTGGTTGGCGGTGTTTTCGGAGCCAACCTAAGCATAGCCGCGAATTCGGCAAACCCCATGCGTCTGAAAACAGACTCGAAAGGGCGCACCAGTGTTGCAGCCCAGAGAGCTGCGCGAAATCTAAACGGATATGGCAATATGTCTGCCAGCAGGTTTCTAACCAGTCGCTCTTTAAGCGATCTCGTGCTGGTTTCTTCAATTCGCACGCGTGCGCGGTCGACCAAATGCATGTAGTCGACACCGCTGGGGCATGTTGTCATGCATGAAAGACATGAAAGACACCTGTCTACATGATACCGGACTTCATTGCTGGCGTCCCTCCCTTGCTCAAACATATCTTTGATCAGGTAAATTCGTCCTCTCGGACTATCGCGTTCATCACCCACCAGAACGTAGGTTGAACAGGTCGCCGTGCACAGGCCACAATGGACGCATTTCTTCAGAATGCCCTCCACTTCGGCAATGGTGGGATCTTTCAGTTGTTCCAGTGTGAAATTGGTCCGCATTTAGGTTATATTCCCTGATACATGCGCCCTGGATTTAATATGCCTTCGGGATCAAACACTTTCTTTAGTTTTTGAGTGATCCTCATTGGTCCACTGTCCAAAGGGTGGAATACATCTACCGACGACCTGATTGTCTGGTCACCGCGAATTAATGTGGCATGACCTCCATGAGAACCGACAGCGCGCCGAACCTCGGAGATGCCCGCATCGGAAAGCGCCGGCATGAGCAACCAGATCAACCCCCCCGACCAGTCATAAACGGGGCGCGCTTCCGGATGATGAGCCTGAATCGAGTGTACCAGCCGCGCTCCATTTCCCGGAGCTGTTAAAATTCGCCAGACCGGCGTATGATTTCCCTGCAAAAACCTGAGAGAACGCATTTCCGACCAAAAACGGCAAGAGGACTCATTGTCCAGAGTTTCAATTTCACCATAAGTTCTCAAGGCATCTTTCAGGCGCTCTTTCCGATAGCTGACACTCCGGCTGAAGTTCTCAAGTCTGAGCGCTGTAATCGATCTCTTTCGATCGGCGAGTTCAGCAGGTGCAATTCCGGCAGTCAATGAATGGTGAATGTGGGAGGCGGCCGAGACTTCAAATGGTGTCCCCATCGCATCACACATCAAGTCTATCGCGATGTCATCCGGAAGCCCGAGGAACAGCAAGGTTGCGCTTTCTTCATTGATTGGGAGAACCTTCATCGTAACTTCTGTCATAAATGCCAGTGTGCCCCACGACCCTGTCAATGCACGGCAAAGATCATACCCGGTCACGTTCTTCATTACCCGGCCTCCGGATTTGAACAGTTCACCTCGACCGTTAATGGCTCGCATTCCGAGAAAATGATCCCGAGCCGACCCGGAAAATATCCTCCGCGATCCAGAGAGGTTTGTAGCAAATACCGCGCCAATTGATCCTTTATTCGGCTGCTCGCCCAGGGCAGGGCCAATATCAATTGGTTCAAAAGCCAACTGTTGATTGTGACGGGCAAGCAGATCCTCGATATCCGCGAGAGGTGTTCCCGCACCTGCAGAGAGAACAAGCTCGGAAGGTTCGTAAAGTGTGATGCCGTTAAGGCTTTCACTGGAGATTATTGCACCGGCGTTTATCGGTCTCCCGATCAACTTCTTTGTCCCGGCACCCCGAACCTCAAGCGGTGTGCCAGAATCATTGGCTTCCGCGATAAAATGGGATAGTTCACGTTCCTCTGATGGACGAACCACATGAACCATTACGATTACCCTTCCAGCTCATCTGGCAGCTCTGCGAGCGGAAAAACTTTTCCCGGATTAAGCAGCCAGTCCGGATCAATCATATTTTTGATTCTCACCTGTTGAGCCAGATCAGTTTTGGAGAACTGATCATACATAAGATCCCGTTTCTCAATTCCAACCCCATGCTCTCCGGTTAGACATCCTCCGACTCGTACGCAATACCTCAAGATCTCGGCACCGGCCAATTCGGCCCGCTCGACTTCATCGGGATCGTTGGCATCATAAAGCACCAGGGGATGCAGATTTCCGTCTCCCGCATGGAATATGTTTGCCACTCTCAGGCCATATCTGCTGCAAATCTCAGAAATTTTTGTCAGAACCTCGGGAAGACGGCCTGTCGGAATGGTACCATCCATACAATAATAGTCCGAGATCTGTCCGATAGCGCCAAATGCCGATTTCCGTCCTTTCCAAATAGCCGCGGATTGCTCCTCGGATTCACTAATGCGCACGACCAGAGGTTCGAACTCTTCCGCGATTTCAACAATTTTCTGCAATAGAGATTCAATTTCCTCATTCGAACCCTCAACCTCAACTATCAGTAAGGCTTCAACATCGAGCGGATACCCCGCGTGAGAAAAATTCTCGCAGACATGAATTGCAGGTTTATCCATAAACTCAAGTGCGACTGGTATTATACCGGATGCGATAATGGATGCAACGCATTGCCCCGCAGCTTCGCTTGAGCCAAATCCGATTAACATGGGCCGGGCAGCTTCTGCGGAACGGAGAATACGAACCGTAGCTTCGGTAACAATTCCAAACTGCCCTTCCGATCCAATAATCAGGCCAAGAAGGTCATAGCCTGGCTGATCTACATGTGCGCCACCAATTTCGATGATTTCACCGCTCATGAGCACGACTTTTACGCCGAGAACGTTGTTGGTCGTCACACCGTATTTCAAGCAGTGGGCACCGCCGGAATTCATCGCAATATTTCCTGCCAGCGTGCATGCCAGTTGACTGGAGGGATCGGGAGCATAAAAGAAACCCCGAGACTGAACCGCGGATGAAATTCCGAGATTGGTGATACCCGTCTGGACATGAGCAGTCCGATTTTTATAATCAACAGAAAGCAGTTTGTTCATGCGCGAAACACCGATTATGATGCCGTCTTCATAAGGAAGGGCTCCGCCACTTAAAGACGTGCCTGCCCCGCGCGCCATCACCTTGATCTTGTTTTGGCGACAGAATTTCAGCAGACGGCTGACCTGTTCTGTTGTCTTGGGTAACACGACCGCCAACGGCATCTGCCGGTAGGCGGTCAGGGCATCAGATTCAAAAGCTCGTCGCCCGTCCTCATCGGAAATTATTTCCAATTCAGGCACGACCTTCCGCAACGCATTCAATATAGAATTACGCCGTCTGAGAATTCTGATGTCCGGTTCTAGCAATTGTATGTGCGCCATCAACACCTCGTTTTCCCGAGTTCAAGATTTGTACTGCCTCTGAATCTCAGGTGGATAGTATCAAACTATCAAAGATCAAAATAGCATTCCTTTGATCAAATAGACCATTACCCATTCGGTAATTCAGACATTGCCTACTCAATTATCTACTCCTGCCGGATTTGTTAAACAACACCGATTAAATTAATATCTGATAATGAATTGAAAATATGTGTAGGAATCCTGGTGACACGATGCAATATTGATGACTCTGCTTCAATCAGGTTCCCTCCGTCAGGCAGAAAAAAGGATGTTTAAGTGAACCCTGAAATTGAGCGCCCTCAAGTTGGGCTGTTTGTCACTTGTCTGGTCGATTTTTTTCGTCCAAACATTGGTTTTGCCGCAATTAAGTTGCTCGAAATGGCAAACTGCGATGTGGAAGTTCCAAAAGCTCAGACCTGTTGCGGTCAACCTGCATTCAATTCCGGAAATCGTCCGGATACACAGGAAATAGCAAAACAGGTAATTGCGACATTTTCACAATATGACTATGTTGTCGCGCCCTCCGGCTCCTGCGCCGGGATGCTTTCAAAGCACTATCCCGAACTCTTCCGAGACGATTCGCAGTGGTCTGAAAAAGCTGTCGATTTCGCCGGGAAAGTTCATGAACTGATTTCGTTTCTGGTAGATGTAAGGGGTTTAAACAATGTCGGCGGATCTTATAAGGGGACGGTAACCTACCACGATTCCTGTTCGGGGCTTCGTGAATTAGGAATTAAGGAGCAGCCTCGTCAGCTTCTTCGGTCTCTGCATGGGCTCGAGCTTAGAGAGTTGGAGGAATGCGAGAGCTGTTGTGGGTTCGGCGGAACGTTTTCGATAAAATATCCGGAAATCTCTAACGCTATCGTTACAAGAAAGACCAACGATATCGGGGCAACCAATGCGGACCTGCTGCTCGCAGGTGACTTAGGTTGTCTGTTAAACATGGCGGGAAAGTTATCACGGGATGGCAAGAGAACAAAAGTGCGACACATCGCCGAAGTTCTGGCCGGAATGACAGATACCCCGCCCATTGGGCAGAAAAATTGAAATTATTTCTGAACCTCATCTGAACACTGATTGCAACTGGCCAATCACATGGAACCGAAATCACAATTTTTCCTGGATCGCTCTAGCCAGGCGTTGAACAATAGGGAACTGCAGGACACCTTTCGTAAAGTCGGTGGCGGATTTGCAAAAAAACGCGGCGAGGCCCGCGCTGCACTTCCGGAATTCGACCAGTTGCGCGATGAAGCCAGAGACATAAAAGATCACGTTCTTGAAAACCTGGACCTCTATCTTGAGGAATTCGAGAAAAATGTTCTCAATTCGGGCGGGCATGTACACTGGGCAAAGACCGATCAGGATGCCTGCGCTATTATAGCGGAATTGTGCGAAAAAGTGGATGCAAGGACAATTACCAAAGGTAAGTCCATGATAACGGAAGAAATCGGTTTGAACGACTATCTGGAAAATGCAGGTTTCGAAGTCGTTGAAACAGATCTCGGTGATTACCTCATTCAAATACGTGGAGAGGGGCCAAGTCACATAATCGCCCCGGCAATTCATCTGAACAGGAAACAGATCGAACAGGACTTCAGGACGCGCCATCAGTCATTCCCCGCGGACAGAGTTCTGGATGAACCCGCCCAGCTCGTTGCCGAGGCCCGACAGGTATTGCGGAACAAATTTCTTGAATCAGATGTTGGCATAACGGGTGCCAATTTTCTTGTTGCAGAAACAGGTAGTACGGTGATTGTAACCAACGAAGGCAACGGAGATCTGACGCAATGCCTGCCTAGGGTCCACATCGTGGTTGCGTCTATTGAGAAAATTGTTCCTACCCTGGAAGATACCAGTACGATATTGAGGGTTCTGGCCCGTTCCGCAACTGGACAGGAATTTTCCAGCTACACGACGTTTTCAACAGGACCAAAGAAGGCCGGAGATCCGGACGGACCGGAGAACTTCCATGTGGTATTACTCGATAATGGCCGCACAGAAATGCTCGGAACCGAGTTCCAGGAAATGCTTCGCTGCATAAGGTGTGGTGCCTGCATGAACCACTGCCCGGTTTATCAAGCTGTCGGGGGACACTCCTATGGATGGGTATATCCCGGCCCCATGGGCGCGGTTCTCGCCCCCTCTCTGTTGGGCATTGACCGGGCAGGACACTTACCCAATGCTTCGACTTTTTGCGGCCGCTGTGAAGACGTCTGCCCGATGCGAATACCGTTGCCAAAAATGATGCGCCATTGGCGAGAGCGCGAATTCCAGTCTGGTCAGACGTCTGCGATTCAAAAAGCCGGACTGAAAATCTGGGCCTATTTCGCCAAACGTCCCCGACTTTATCACTTTGCAAGCAGGCAGGCATCTCGACTATTCGCAACTGTCGCCGGCAGAAAGTCCTACATCAGATCAATTCCTTTCGATTCGGGCTGGACAGCTCACCGGGACTTGCCAACGCCGCAAGGCCGGACGTTCCAGGAGCTGTGGGAAGCTGACAAAGAGCGACAGGAAAAATCATGAAATCAGATCTTGCCCGAAATGAAATCCTCGACTCTGTAAGGAAGTCCCTCAGGGTTAGCAATAAAGATCAACAGAGAAAGCGTGTAGTTCTGGACCACCTCCGGTATCACAAACGCAACCTGATCCCCCAGCGGTCCATAGTTGACGGCGTCAATCTGGTTGAACTGTTAACTCATTATTTAAAGGGACAGCAGGCCAATATCATTCGGATAAAAAACAAGGAAGAACTGCCTGCCGCAATATCAGAGTTTCTTAAACTTAACAATCTTCCATCCAGAATTCGTTGCGGCAATGATCCTCATTGGGATGCAATTCCCTGGGACCAGAAACCCTCTCTTGAACGGATTATTGGTCCGGCGAATGCCGACGACAGGGTATCGTTAAGCCTTGCTTTTGGGGCGGCTGCCGAAACCGGAACGCTATTTTTGTTGTCTGGTCCGGAAAATCCGACTTCCAACAATTTCTTGCCGGAAACTCATATTGTCATGCTTCAAAGCTCGGACATTTCTGGACCTTACGAGGATGTATGGACGAGATTAAGAAAAACGCCTCAATATCCCGCCATGCCGCGCACTGTAAATCTCATTAGCGGACCATCCAGAACGGCCGATATCGAACAAACCATTGCTCTCGGAGCACATGGTCCTCGTCAACTCTGCGTAATCATCGTTGAGGAATAAAATCGTTCACAATTCCAGGAAATATTGAATTCGCTCGGCTAGAATTTTTTACTGCAGGCGAGATGGCAGGACTGAACTCTTTTTCTGCAACCAGGATCTCCAGAACACTGCTGGCGCAGACGTTCGCATGCGGCTTTACAGGCGTACAATTGTTCGATTTTTTTCTCATCTCCCGCATTTACGAAAACAGCGCTCGATAAATGCAAAGCGATGACAAACAGAACTCCAAAAAAACCCATCGCTCCCCACATCATTAATCTACGGTTTTTCGCTTGATTTCTCAACATTCGGAATTCTTTCTAGTTTCGTCTGGCAGCTATCTTAGGTAATCGAAATACTTCAATTAAATTTATACAATTGTGGCGATGCCGGCACAGATGCTGTACTTAAGGAGGAACAACTCAAATCCATAACATAAGAAAATGAACCGCAGCTGAATGCCAGGCAATTCCCTTGGAAAAAAGGCCTGATAATTTAATTTCTACACTCAACCCTCCCGCAGGATCCGGGTACTACTGGCCCGGCTTTTGACTGCCCTGAAATTCAGACAAATCGAGTGAGGTATCCACTTGAAACAATAATATAAAAGCATTGAGGTGCTGACTGAATCCTGGATCGCCTATCACGGGATCGTTAGTTAATTAAGCGTTGCAAACAGCCTATTGTAGCCAACAGCCGAGGCGCATTTAAGCAGCTCCCTGATTTAACAGCTTGAATTTTGTGAACCATCATGTGAACTTAGGCTGGGATGAACGACAAAATCACATTTGATTTATCTCAAAAATTTATAACGGTTTGTGTTTGTTGTCTCGGGTCTCTGCTACTTGTACTCAGCGGCTGCCTTACCTATTTTTCTTCACCGTTCGACTACAATCATGCCGTATTTGATATGCCCGTCATTGAGCTGGCTCTAGGATTGGTCCTGGCGGGCTGTATATATCTGCCATTGCTTCCCCTAATCAGGAAACTAAGACCAGAAAGCCATCCGCTACATTATCAATATTTTGCCTTTGCAATCTTAATCGGATTGGCGATGCGACTGGTTTTGGTTCCAAGCGAACCGGTTCTGGAAGATGATTACCAGCGCTATCTTTGGGACGGTGCGGTGACGGCTCACGGCTTCAACCCCTATCGGTTTGCCCCTATTGCAATTAATTCTACCCCAGGAATTCCTGCTGAACTTTCAAAACTTTCTGCGGCATCGGGACCTGTCATTGAACGTATTAACCATCCAGAGCTGCGAACAATTTACCCAACAGTTGCCCAGGCTTTCTTTGCCCTTTCCTATTGGATCAACCCCTGGAGTATAACAACCTGGAAACTGATTTTACTAATAATGGATTTGTTTACTCTTTGCCTTTTGTTGATTCTCCTGAAGGAAGCAGGTCTGTCATGGTTCTGGAGTCTGCTCTACTGGTGGAATCCGGTGGTATTGAAAGAATTGTTCAATTCCGGGCATATGGATGGAATTCTGATCCCCTTTGTACTTGTGGCTGTTCTGTTTTCCATAAAACGGTTTTACTGGCAGAGCTCCGTTGTTCTTGCCTTCGCTGCCGGTGTAAAAGTTTGGCCGGCGCTGCTTTTGCCTTTATTGCTTCGACCTATTTGGCAAGCTCCTAAAGACCTTGTGAAGTGCCTTGTTATTTTCTCGGTCGTGGTCGCGGCCCTATTTGCCCCTGTCGTGCTCTCCGGGCCGGACGCATCATCCGGGCTTCTGGCCTACGCTCGGAACTGGAAAACCAACAGTGCTCTCACACCCGCAATAGAGCACCTGACCGAGCAGATTCTGAACATCACCGGGACCGATGTTGTCAGCTCCAGTCTGCTCGCCCGTCTAACTCTCGCAGCATTAATCTTGACTGCACTTGTTCTAGTGTGCTCCGCTAAAATGGCAAATTCTCAGGATATGCTTAGACGGGTGAGTATTCTGACGACGGCGATGTTCTTTCTTTCCCCCGCCCAGTTCCCCTGGTATCTGATGTGGGTTTTGCCATACATGTGTTTTTTTCCCATATATGGCGTCTATATTCTCACGGCAACAATTCCCATCTACTATTTGGCATTCTATTTGTATCCTCGCGAGTTGGATTACGTTTTCAGCAATGCCTTGGTATGGATTATTTGGTTGCCTGCCTGGTCGCTTTTGGCAATTCAAGCATATTCGACGAACCTCCGTGGTAATCTATCCGCAAAATCAAGTCCTGGTGAGCCGATATGAAAGACCGGAAAATGATTGCGGTGATTATTCCGGCACTAAATGAAGAATTGGCGCTCCCGAGGGTTATCAATGATATTCCGGATTGCGTCGACAGGATAATAGTTGTCGACAATAACTCTCAGGACAATACTGCGGCGGTAGCCCGCTCAGCTGGAGCGGTAGTTTTGAGCGAACCTGTACGTGGATATGGTGCGGCCTGCCTAAGAGGACTTACAGCAGTAGAAGACAGTGATATCATTGTCTTCATTGACGGCGACTACAGTGATTTTCCAAGCGAAATGATAAATCTGATAGAACCGATTACTGATGACGATTTTGATTTTGTAATCGGATCAAGAATTCTGGGTCACCAACATTCCGGGGCGTTGACACCCCAGCAGAAAATTGGGAATGCGCTGGCCTGTAAGTTAATGCAACTGTTCTGGAAGGCCGAATATACAGACCTTGGCCCGTTTCGCGCTATTAAAAGTCAGGCACTGAGCAGGTTAAATATGAGCGACAGAAGCTACGGATGGACAATAGAAATGCAGATCAAGGCAGTGCTCCACGGATTGAAAATTAAAGAAGTTCCAGTCAGTTACCGTAGCCGCATCGGAACTTCAAAGATTTCCGGCACCTTTAAAGGAACTCTACTGGCATCATTTAAAATATTATTGGTCATCAGTCGATTTGCCATAAAAGCCGGGATTTCACCGCTAACATCCAGAAAATAGGTACAAATGATCAACGACCTATCAGGTTCGCCACGTAACGAGAAAATGTCATGAGTCCGGCCTGTAACGATGCAGTTCGGAATGTATCAGCAAAGTTCCCCATTTTTGATTGTAGGGATGTACAAACTGGGTAGGACCTCGCTGATTAACCAGAGGCATTTGTCTATTGTGCCAGGCAAATATACCGCCTTCCAGATTATAAACCCGTTTGGCCCCGAGGCTTTCAAGTTGACGTTGTGAGGCGTTAGCCAATTTTGAACTTCGAACACCGACCGAACAGTAAAAAACGACCGTCTTTCCATTAATGACTTGGCCGAACTTTCGAATAAATTCCGATGTCCCGATTCCGGGATCAACCCGAACGGCACCCGGAATATGGCTGACCGCGTATTCTGAAACCTCCCTAACATCAAAAAGGACAAATTTTAGATTTTCCCCATCTTTATCCGCAGCTTTTGAAGCCCCATCCAGTGAGGCTGCAAATACGTCAGCAGTCATCTGATTCACAGATGGATAATCCCGTCGGATCTGCTTCATGACCGAACCCAATGTGAAAGGTTCGGCCATGGCAGTCGCGCAACTCATTAAAATAGCGCCGATTGTTACCAAAAGCAGAGTTTTGCAAAACTTACCCTGGAGCATGTTCAGGACCTCAGCACTAAAAATCCGGCACGACCAAAAGTGATTGGATAAGACCGTTTTGTGCTGTCAGACTAATGATTGGTAAGTTACTTTTCAACAGGGTCAACTGAATTTTTTTATCGCCAAATTTCGGCCATGCGCAACAGTCAGCATACTGGTTGTCAGGAGTAAGAGAATTGAAACAAGTTAGTGTATCCCCTACATTTGGAGTATCAGCAACTCATGCTGATGACGCATATTACCGTTTCGCCGAGCCTTACAGGGATGAAATTTTCAAATTTGCCGAGGGATCTAAGATACATTGCGATCTGCTCGAAAGTTTTCCTGCAATGGCGTTTGCTCTGGCGACAGGTTACGGAAAATATGAAAACCGGTTGCGGACCTATCGCTACCTCCAACAGGGTGGAAATTTGAAAAATGCGGCTAAGATCCTGGGTCTTCCCTGGTGGCTGCGGAAATTACCACCTGAGTCCTTTTCGAGACCGGTGAATATCCTGCCCAATAGTCAGAGCTTTAATCGTCGGATATCAAGCCTGGTGCCCAGAAAACAGCGCGATATTCCAAACTGGTTTCGCTGTGTACTCAGGGCAAGTGAACTTTGTCATGATGATTTCGTAATCTGGCTCGCACGTCGGAAGGAAATCTGGATGGAACCAGATATTTTAAACCTCCCGCTGGAACTGCTGGCGGCCTGGGCGTGGTATGGAGAACAGGCTTCAACCCTGGGTAATGATCTATTGAAAAAACGCTGGCATCCGAAGATCGGATTATACACGGCCCTGGAAGAGGCAAAAGCCTGGTACAATCGGGTAAAGCTTTTCATTCAGATCGGAGATCGGGAATTAGAAGACAGCTGGTTAAGCGGAGAAAAAGTCATGGGATATGATTTCCGTCCATTACGCACCGCTACAGACTTTTTAAAAGAGTCCGAGGCTATGAACAATTGCCTGGATCAATATGCCGACTATATCCGGTATGACGACGTTCGCGTCTTTACAATCTGGAAAAATGGACAGCGAATCGCAAATGTTGAAATTGGTGCCCATGAAGATGACAGTTCAATCCCAACGATAGAACAACTGCGTGGAGCGGCAAACCATCGGGTGCCCGCCTGTGTGTGGCAAGCGGCCTATGCGTGGATTGGCGGCCAGTCTTTCAAGCCAAGATATCCTCACAGGAAAAATCTCCTGGCGAAAAATAAGAATTCAGATTCTCATCCGATCTGGCATCCTTATATACGGTTTGCGGATTCCGAGATTAAGCAGTCTCAAACCGGACTTTTTGCCGAACTTCCCATAACGGATATTTCACACTCCGATGCCCTTCTCATCCAACTGGAAACCATTATGTCATATATTGAAACCGGTGAGGTCTGCAACTAAATCGCCGGCAATTCTAACCGGAATTTCTTATAATATGCGCTAGTAATTCAGCCGTATGAACCGCCTTTCGCCCAGTACCGTGCTTAATCTGATGACGGCAGGAAAATCCGTCTGCTACAACTATTCGGTCCGGCTCCGCATCCTTCAAGGCCGGCAACAATGACAGTTCTGCCATTTGCATGGAAATGTCATACGTCTCCGCATGATAACCAAAAGAACCCGCCATACCGCAACAGCTTGACGTTACCACCTCCAAGTCCATTTTTGGAATCCGGTTGAGGACTTTCTTAACATTGTCGAATGCAGCAAATGCTTTTTGGTGACAATGTCCGTGCAATAGGACTTTCACTGGTTCGGTTCCGGATTCAAATATTATGTCCTCTTGGTCTATGATTCTAGCGATATAGTCTTCAAACATCTCTGTCAAAGAAGTAAGTTTTTGGAAGTCTTGTTCCGGCATCAGAGCTGGATATTCATCCCGAAATGTGAAGAGACAGCTGGGTTCCAGGCCGATAATCGGCACCCCGCGACTTACGAAAGGATGTAGCTCTGACAGCATCCGATGAGCTTCCCGACGGGCCTCATCAATCATCCCCACTGAAAGATAAGTACGGCCACAACATAATGCGCGTGTAGCGGATCCTGAATTCAGAAAATGAACGCGCCTGCCCAACTGTGTCAGACAAAAAACTGCATCATAAACGATTCCAGGATCGAAATAGCGATTAAAGGTATCAACGAAAATAACAACTTCGGAACCATTTTCCGGCCCTAGGGATAATTTTTCGTCAAATGGCCGCCAGCGCCATTTCGGCAGTTCGCGGCTGGCACTTAGATTGAAAATTTTCTCACTTAACCAGGCCAAACCGGGTATCTGATCACGTAAATTAAATAGGAAGAATAACTTTGAAGCTAAAGCTGCATATCGCGGCAAAGCACCAATAACACGATCCTGAATATTGATACCGTTCGCCTTGTTCATGGCGTGAAGAACTTCAATTTTCATTTTCGCCATATCGACACCGGTAGGACATTCTCGCCTGCATCCCTTACAGGAAACACAATACTTCATGGTCTCTGCAATTCCGGGTGCAGCCAAAGCATCGCGACCCAGCTGACCCGATATCGCCAGTCTTAACGTGTTTGCCCGGCCACGGGTTACGTGAATTTCATCGCGGGTCACCCGGTAAGATGGACACATCACATTGGCATCAAATTTTCGACAGGCTCCATTGTTGTTGCACATTTCGACAGCGCCCTGGAATCCGCCGCCGGCTCCGGGAAACTCCGACCAGTCCAGAGCCGTTTCGAATTCCGGCACATGATAGTCCGGGAAATATCTGAACAAATTTCTGTCATCCATCCGGGAAGGCTGAACAATCTTTCCCGGATTGAATAGGCCCGGGGGATCAAATCGGTCCTTGACCGATTTAAATAATTGGATGGCATAGGGCCCAAACATTTTCTCATGGAATTCGGATCGCACCAGTCCGTCTCCATGCTCGCCGGAATGAGACCCTTTGAACTTTCGAACGAATGCAAATGCTTCTTCCGCAATTGCGCGCATGTGACGGACATCCAGTTCCTGTTTTAGGTTTAATACCGGGCGTACATGAAGGCAACCGACAGACGCGTGAGCATACCAGGTTCCCCTGGTCCCGTATTTTTCAAATACGGCTGTAAGATTTTCGGTATAATCGGCAAGATGTTCCAGAGGAACGGCACAATCCTCTATGAACGAAACCGGCTTTCCTTCACTCTTCATGGACATCATTATGTTCAGACCCGACTTTCGCACATTCCAAATTGCAGTCTGGGAGGCCGGATCGGATATTTTTACAACGCTTCCAGGATGACCCAGATCTCCCAAAAGCTCGTCCAAAGCGTTCAACCGCCGCAGGTTTTCGTCCTGTTCAATTTCACTGAATTCAACAAGCAGGACTGCCTCCGGCCTTCCCTTTATAAAGGTGTCGATGGTTTGCCTAAACATCGGAATATCACGAGCCAGATCAATCATCGTGCGATCTACCGTTTCAACGGCCACTGGCCCGAGTTTTACAATGTGCTGAGCTGACTCCATGGCTGAGCGAAAATTCGGAAAGTGACAGATCCCAAGCACCCGGTTTACCGGCCGCGGAGTCAGCATTAAAGTCGCCTGACGGGTTATGGCCAGTGTGCCCTCCGACCCCGTAAGCAAGGCCGCAAGATTGACAGGACCAGCTCTGGGCAAAAGGGCATCGAGATTATATCCTCCGACTCTCCGCGAAACGTCCGGGAACATTGTCTCAATTTGTTTGGCTTCATTGATTCCCAATTCAACCAGTTCCTGAATAAGACTGTTTGCATATGATGATTGATTTGGCCTGTCAGCCGATTGAGCGACCTCACTGAATTGGACCCTGACACCGTTGGAAAGCAAGGCTTCCAGCGACTTGACGTTGTCCCGCATAATTCCGTATCTGAGAGACCGGGTCCCGCAGGAATTGTTGCCGATCATTCCTCCAATGGTCGCCTGGCTCGAAGTCGAAACATCCACCGGAAACCAAAGTCCGGCATGAGCCAACATCTTATTCAGCTCATCCAATACAATTCCGGGCTCTACGATACAACTCATTCCCTGAACATCGATATCAAGGATTTGTCTGAGATATTTTGAAAAATCAATGACCAGACCCTCTCCAATGGTTTGGCCGCTCTGAGATGTACCCCCGCCCCTTGCCACAACCTGAATTCCCTCGTCCCTGGTAAATTCGATTATGGTCTGCAGATCCCCGTCTGTTTTGGGAATGGCGACGCCTTGCGGCTCGATCTGATAAAACGAGGCATCGGTGCTATAACGCCCGCGGGAAAATTTGTCTGTCAGAATCTCACCCTCAATTTCACGGGCAAGTCCGGCTAATGAATTTCGGATGTCTTCATTTTCTGGCGCGTCAGTTTTCATATGGTATTTGTACACGTCATGTTTCAGCCCGCAACCCAGTTTTTTGGTTCCGGTCCGGTTGCCTGACAACCGGAATGAACGATGTCAGCCAGGTTCTTCGATTAACCCTAACACCATTGAAATCCAACGTGACGAGATCTTTTTTCTATACTCTCACGGCCGATTGGGGGTCACAAATTAAGAGTCAGTTAATATGACGAAGTTTTTTAAAATTCCTTTGCTCGGACTAACAAGTGTACTTATGCTGGCGTTAGCATCAGTCACTGTCCCGACATTTTCTCTACTGATGACGGAAAAAGCGGAAGCCAAAACCGAAAATGGAAAGTTCTCGACAGGCCACGGAAAAAAGATCCACAACACGAAAATCAGACGAAACAGGGTGGTAATTGGCAGACGCATCCCACAGCCGTACTACACGTTCAACGGCGGCGCTAACTTTCGTACATTTATCCCTCGAAGTACCAGAATTCACCAACCCCGCTTTCGTGGCAGGCATGCTCCCGGTTGGTCTTCAAAACGGTTTCATGCGAAAATCGGTATCCGTGTCAAGCAGAAACCCTGGCGTGGGCGTTTACAAACCGGCGCAACACTCCGCGTACCTCCTCCATGGATGCAATCCGGCTTCTAGCCGGCTGCAATTCGACATTGGTGCAGATTGGCATTGCCAAAGATCTCGCCCCTGACTAGTGCCCGAATGTCCGGCTCTGATATATCATTGCTATCAGACCCGCATATTCGGGACTGTTCCAAATCCTTTGAGAATTTAAATTATCCATATTATAAACAACTGAAAGATGTCAGCTGTTCCTACCCAGTCGATAGCATCTGTCTTCAATGAGCGGGTTGTCGCAATACTGGTTAATTGCCGTGTTCGCAGGAAGGAGTATGGATATGAGAGCAATGGTTCTGCATGGAAAAAATCAACCATTTAAACTGGAGAACGTTGCAGATCCGACACCGGGTCCCGGTGAAGCTGTAGCCCGAATTCTAGCCTGCGGGTCGGGGCTCACCATCCAACATGTCCGCGCCGGAAGGGTGGACGTCGAGTATCCCCGCATAATTGGCCACGAAATAACTGGCGAGATTGTCGCCGTCGGTCCTGGTGTTGGTGAAATTGCCGTTGATGATCCGGTAACTGCTTATTTTTATATAACCTGTGGCAGATGCAAATGGTGCCTCAACAACCGGGAGACGCTTTGTGAAAACTTTGGTGGATATGTCGGGCGTGAAGTTGACGGTGCTTATGCCGAATACATGAAACTTCCGGCCAGGAATTTCCTGAAACTACCAGAAGCTCTTGATTACAAGTCCAGCCCGGCAGAGGTTGGTGTTATCTGCGATGCAATCGCGACACCTCTGAAGGTCACCAGGAGGGCGCGGATACAGCCAAGCGATACGGTCGCCGTATTTGGCGCCGGAGGCGGGCTTGGCATTCACATGCTGATGCTCGCAAAGTGGGCCCACGCGCACGTGATTGCGGTCGACATTGCCGCTGACAAATTTGAGGCTTGCCGCGAGGCGGGAGCTGAAGAAGTAATAGACGCTTCTGATGGATACGTCGTTGAAGCGCTCCTTGACTTCACCAACGGCAAAGGCATTGATGTCGCCATCGATTTTGTTTCATCGACGCAAACTCTGGAACAAGGTTTTGGCGCGCTCGGCAATGGCGGCCGGTTGGTAACTTTGGGCGGCGGCGGAAAAGGCCGGTTTCAGGCCGATGCAGGACCCATGCTTCACAAGGAGCTCGAACTCATGGGAAGCCGATATGCAACAAAGCAGGAAGTTAAAGATGCTCTGAATTTGGTGGCAAGGGGCCAGGTCTGGCCTTTAGTTACCGAGATTTATCCTCTGGAGGAGGCAGAAATTGTCCATGACCGTGTCGAAAAAGGTCTTGTAACTGGTCGGGCCGCCGTAAAGATTGCTGACTGAACTCACGCCCAGAAAATGATGTTCATTGTGGATATCTGATCACGAAGCTCGTAATTTTGATCATCGCGATAATGGCAGTCGAAGACGGATTTTGACTGGGTTCTCGGTTATTTCATTTCTGACCAGCCTTGATCCCGTATTAGCAGGCTCATCATACGCTCGCCAAGTGCGGTAATCGTCAGGAGCGGATTGACACCTAGCGATCCCGGCACAATGGATCCATCGCACACAAACAGGCCATTGTGCACCTCGTGGGAAGCAAGCCCCGGTGCGGCATTAAAAACCTGTCCCTTGTGATTTACAACCCCATCACTACTGTCAGCCCCCATTCCACATCCTCCGAGAGGGTGGGTTGAGGCGGGCGTTCCTCCGATCATTGTGTTGCCCAAAGGGCTTTTTATAAATATGCTTTTGGTTTCATCAGTAGCTTTTCTAAGTTCATTTTCAATGTCCTTATAGATTGTCTGCTCGTCGATATCAGGCCATACAATTTTTAATTTTCCATTCTCCAGCACCATCCGACCGCCTGAATTGTCATGAGACACGACAAAATAGGTCTGTGTTCTGGAAAGCGGTCCCTGGTAGACACCTTTGATCAGGCTTTGCAGCGATCCCAGAATCCGTCCATTCGGAACAAAAAACATTGGAAGAAGAGGAGCCGCCGACGAGGGTAATGCACCATCCTGTATCACGATTTCAGCTGGGCTGTTTTGATCTGTGTTGTGTTCACCAGATAGTGTTTTTATCATCCCTGACACGAACGGTCCCACCGGTTCGCCCTCCACTTTTGCCGGATGACCTTTGCCAATGGCATTGGCATGCCGTTCGCCATTATATCCGAATGAAACGACATCAGCATTGGCTGAGAAGTGCTGACCAATCTGATCGGATACGCACAGCCCCAGCTCTCTCGATCTGAGTAAAATTTCAGTGCTGCCCAGCGCTCCTGCAGAAAGAATTACGAGCTCGCTCTCAACGGTGCGCATGCGGCTATTTTTTGGTTCGTCCTTCGACCGGCACTCCAGCGCAACCTTCCAGCCTTTTTCCTCCTTCGCCACAAACTGGACATCGGTCAACGTGAATATATCAGCGCCATGTGCAAAAGCGTCAAAAAGATATGTCGCGGTTACCGTTGTTTTTGCACCGACATTGCAACCGGAACAACAATCTCCGCACAATGTGCAGCCTGGTTGAAAGAGGTCGGAAGAATTTGTTGCATCACGGAAACTGATGGTGACAGGAGCCGCTACCGCCGTTCGCCCGATCCCTTTGGCCGCCTGCTGCAGGACGGAAAACTTGGGTAATTTTTCCACGTCAGGACAGGTTTGCGGAGAAAGAACGAATTGCGCTCTTTCAAACCCTGTATTCAGTGCAGAGTCGGACTGCAATTCAGCGGGCCAGCAGCCTTCACCGAAGACAGTCGGGTCCGGACGCAGTGCAACACCGGCGTTGATTAATGAACCGCCGCCAAGCCCACATCCCAAAAGCACATGTATGTCTTCTCCATACCTAAAATCAAACAGACCAGATGTAGATCCAATTTCCGCTTTCGCGCCGGATACATGCAACTCCCGCTTGAGTTCCGGAAACCGGCTTGGAAAATCACCTGGCAGGAATTCCCGGCCCCGTTCCAGCACGCAGACCTGCTTGCCACACCGAGACAGTCTTGAAGCGGCGACTCCGCCCCCATATCCTGATCCCACAATTACAACATCGTATTGCGACCGCATCTGTTCGATCGGTTTGGACAGTCTTTGCAACTTTTACTCCTTCGGACTTCGCACTTAAGATGGCAGGGAAATTAAAGTCGCCAGCCAATCATCTCACACCTGTGTTAGCGAATACTTTACCTGAAGGTTAAGGCGTATTGGCTCGAAGATCCAATTCCTTTGTAAAACTTTCCACCACCGTAGCTGGCCAATTGATTGGCTGAATCGCAAAAGTCGGCTGGTGCGAGCCTGATTCCTTTTATATATTGGTCCCAGGTTATAGACGCATCACCCCATTCATTGCTTTATTGCGCCGTTAGAATATCGTTGAGAAGGCCAGACCGGTTAATATAACTAGATAAGGAGGATTAGTGTCATGACAGAAAGATGGGAAAATCGCCGCAAGAAATTTCGTCAAGTGCTGGCCGCAGACCGTTGCATTCATCCCGGTTCAGTTTTTGACCCGATATCTGCCCGTCTGGCCGAGGATCTCGGGTATGAAATCGGAATGTTCGCGGGTTCTGTCGCCTCAAAGGCCGTATTGGGGGCGCCGGACCTGATTGTTCTGACATTGTCTGAATTTGCGGATCAGGCATATCGCATTAACCGGGCTGGTGAACTTCCTCTACTGGTCGATGCCGACCATGGTTATGGTAACAGCCTGAACGTCATGCGCACGGTGGAAGAATTGGAGACGGCTGGTGTATCTGCGCTTTCCATCGAAGATACATGTTTGCCAATGCAATTTGGATCATCAGGCAACCCGGAACTCATTTCAATTGAAGAGGGTGTGGGAAAAATGCGGGCAGCCCTCGAAGCTCGCCGAGATTCCCGGCTGGTCATCGCCGGCCGTACCAGCGCACCTTCTTATTCCAGTATTGACGATGCCCGCGATCGCATAAAGGCCTATGAGGCCGTTGGTGTCGATGCCATTTTTCTGGTCGGAGTCAAAACACGTGATGACCTTGACCAACTCGCGGACGCCGTGAATCTACCAATCATTTTAGGCGGTGCGCCCAATGAATTGTCGGATCTGGATTATCTTGCAAGCAGAGGCGTAAAAATATGTCTGCAGGGGCACCACACCTTCGCCGCTGCGGTGCAGGCTGTCCACGATACGATGATGGCCATGCGCAGCGGCACACCTCCTTCAAAGCTTGAAGGCATCGCTTCCAAGCAACTGATGGCACAGGTCACACGCCAGCATCATTACGACACGGCCCGAGAGAAGTTTCTCGAAAAGGGTTAAAATAGTCTCAGATTGGTTCGTACATAAAATTTGCAGCCTTCAGGAACAAGGTACGATTGACGCCGTCTGAATGAAGAAATGCCGCTGCATCGCGCAACAGTTTTTCAACTCCGAATTCCTTCATAAATCCATGACCTCCATGGATTTCCATGGTCCATGTGGCAATTTTCCAGGCCGCCTGTGATGCCATCGCCTTGGGGAGAACTCCCAAAGTGGGATCCCAGCCGATATGCTGATTATCCGCAAGATACGCTGCGCGATGAATATACGACCGGGAAGCATCAATCAGCATTTTCATCTCCGCGAGTTGCGCGCGGATTCCATCATGTTCAATGATAGGCTTGCCCCCCTGAACGCGAACTTTTGCCCATTCCGTGGCCCGTTCAAAAAGGGCGACGGCAACACCGAGAATACTGGCACCGGCATAGGCGTTGCTTTGGGGGAAGAACTGAGCAAGTAGGTCAAAGCCCTTTCCGACTTCGCCGACAACATTTTCATCCGGAATGAAGCAATCCTGAAACACCAGTTCCGCGTTATTGGCCGTTCGCTCTCCCAACTTGTCATGTACCCTGCCAATGGTGAAACCCTCCCGGTCGCGCTCCAGAAGAAAGCAGGTTGCCCCTTCCGCCATGGGCTTTCCTTTTTCTGTTTGAACGAACAGGAGATAAAAGCTCGAAACATTGCCATTTGAGATGAAGTGCTTCATTCCATTGACTACCCAGCCGCCATCGGTCTTTTCGGCGCTGGTTCTGAAGGGTACAGGGGTTTTCAAAAAATAATTTGAGGCATTGTCCGGTTCAGTGATCCCTATCGCGAGGCACCCGCGCGGATCTTCGGCGAACAATTTCAGGGAACGTTGTTTCTGATCATCAGTAAGGGCTTTTTCCATAATTTGCGCAAGTTTCAGTGTCTGAGCCATAACCACGGATGTCCCCAGATCACCCCGTCCCAGTTCTTCGACCACCATCGCCGTGGTCAGAGAATCGACGCCCAATCCACCAAATTCCTCCGAAAGCGTCATTGTCCGAATCCCAAGTTCATCTGCTTTTTCGACCATTTCCCAGGAAAAACCTTCTTCTGGGTCAGTTTTTGCATCGAGGTCAGGTGCTGTCGTTTTTATATAGTCTTCGACAAATCGACGCACTGTCTCCAAAATTGCCTGCTGTTCTTCCGTTTGAATATAGATCTGCTCCATTTTTCTCTCCCGCGACTTTTAGTACCCGACTCTGCCTGTTGTGTTTAAACACTGATTATCGCAAATTGTGATTTCGATAGTGATCAAAATCCTTCTTTATCAATCGATAATTTAGACCGTTATGACATATTTTGCCAGCACGATAATTAACCTGTTAGAACACCCGCCGATTTGAAAAATTTCCTGTCTGATTCTGGCTCCAGCCATGCTAGGCAATTCAATGAACGTGCGACTTTAACGAGGTATTTATGAAATGGTCTCCCCAGCAGGACCGGGCGCTGACAGCCGTTTCCAAGTGGCTGGCAGAACCAGATGGCCCGATTTTCAGATTATTCGGATACGCAGGTACCGGTAAGACCACGCTTGCCAAACACCTCGCCGAGGGCGTAGATGGAACGGTGGTATTCGGAGCATTTACTGGAAAAGCTGCTTTGGTAATGCGGAATAAGGGGTGCCATGGTGCCTCTACCATCCACAGTCTGATCTACCGCCCTTCCGACACCGGCGAAAATACCCCTACATTTTCGATGAATCGGGACAGTATAGTCAGGAAAGCAGATCTCGTTGTTATCGATGAGTGCTCAATGGTCGATGAAGAGCTTGGCCGCGATCTTCTTTCATTCGGAAAACCGATACTGGTTCTCGGTGATCCGGCTCAGCTTCCGCCCGTTAGCGGGGGAGGTTTCTTTACCGAACATGAGCCTGATATTCTTTTGACGGAAGTACATCGACAAGCGCGCGACAACCCCATAATCGCACTTTCAATGTCCGTCCGGGAAGGTAAGGACCTGGGATATGGCCGCTACGGAGACAGTCGAATAGTTTCACGTTCAGATGTTCTTCCCGATGATATACTCAAGACTGACCAGGTACTTGTTGGGAGGAATATTACCAGACGCAATTACAACTCCCGCATGCGGGAGTTAAAAGGCTTTTCAGGTGATATTCCGGTCGCCGGTGAACGATTGATTTGTCTTCGGAACAACAAAAACAAGGGCACGTTGAATGGCAGCCTGTGGGATGTCATGACGGTGGGTAGAGACAGGCGCGGGCGGATAAAAATGCACATCCTGCCTGATCCCAATCCACCAGAAGCAAAACAGGTGCGCGTTAATGTGTGGCCGCACTTTTTCCAGGGGCGAGAAAACGAACTGACCTGGCCGCAAAGGAGAAATTCGGACGAGTTTGATTTCGGCTATGTGCTGACAACTCACAAAGCCCAGGGATCGCAATGGAATGATGTTGTATTATTCGACGAAAGTTATGCATTTCGTGAGCACAGACAGCGCTGGCTTTATACGGCTATAACGAGAGCTGCTGAGAGGATTACAATTGTTCGCTAAAATACCCAACAAACTAACAATCGCTAAAATCCGGGTTTTAACTGTCTGCCTGTCTTGTGTGATTTTGTGCGCACGGTATCATTGACGAAGGCGGCTGTTTAGTGCCATCAGACATTTTTATTGGTGAATCCCAGGTTGGAAATGGTGACCGCACATGCAGGATCTGATAAGGCAGGCGCGAGATTTGATTAAAAACGGGCATTCACCAGAAGAGGCCTATGCAGAGGTGACGCGGTATATATCAGACTGGGGTATTTGCGAATGCACTGAATTTGGGCGCAACAAACCATTACCGGATTGCAGTTCGTGCGATGGTACGGGTGTTGAGCAACAGGACGAACTGGCTGAGGCACTTAACCTCGGAAAAGCCTGGCGAACCAAATGGCTGCGCAATATGCGCGATAAAATCAAGCGTTTTGATCGCTAGAATGATTTCGGGCTATTGCCACTGACCTTCTTGACAGGTAATAACTTTGGGGTTGGTGTTGGTACCCGCAATTCTGACCTGCGCGCCCTCAGCGTAGTCTGTCCCGGCATAAACGCAGCCTTGTAAACAGACTGTATCCTGTTGTATCTCCCAGATACCATTCGCATTGCAAACGCTTGCCCTGATTTCCTTCTTAGATAGGTTGGTTGAACAAACGACTGCTCCCTGCGAATAGGCCAGACCCTTGTAACTACAATCAGGTGCCTGCGCCAGAACGTGGCCAAATGACATCATGAGTACACCAGCAGCAAGTATAAACTTCATAAAAACGATCCCATCCCATATTGGACTAGTTATATCCTACAAATCACATTCCTTCCGGTAACGTCAAAACAAATCAGCTTCAATCTTAATAAATTTCACTTCTGGATCACCGAAAATCAGTGAGAGATGTTTGCTACTCTGACTGGGGAAAGACTTCGTCCACCGGTTTAATCTGGCGTCTCACATTCCCTTCACGAACCGTCAGTCCAACGCGGTCAAAAAATTCCAACACCTGAACCGCCAGATTGCGGCCAATTCCAGATGTATCCCGGAATGATATGACACTCATGCGATGATCACTTGAAGTCGAGATCAGCGCTTCAACAATTCTTGCCAATTCCCAGATATCCTCTGGCAGAAAATATCTGTTGTCGGCGACCCTATAGACCAGACCAAAGCGTTCTGCCCGTCGTAAAACACCATCAATCAGCTTAGCATTACTCCCGATGCTTTCGGCCAGATCATGGACGACGGGTGGCCGGAACCCATCAACCTGAAGCAGAGGCATCAGTTTATCCCAGAACTCCTGATCTGACTTGGAAATCTTAGCCTGATGGCTGGGAAGCCTGATATTTGCACCACTGCGCCGAATTAATTCAGAGTCCAGCGACTGGTCGATGAGAGTGCGGAAAACCGACGGCTCTACCCGCAAATTCATCTGCCGACGAAGTTTATCCTCGGGAATGCCTGGCTCATCGGGCGCCGATTTGTGCGCTTCCGCCAAAGTATCGAGCAGATCCTGTTGCAAAGCGGCCCAGCTTGAATCGGCGAACGCCTTGGGTTTTTCATCCTGACCTGCAAGCATATATGAGCAATCCTGAACAGCAGACAGAAACTCGCTTTCCTTCAGATTCATGGATAATCTAAATCGCGTAAGATCCAGCCCCCGCGGCGTTCGGGCAAGCACTGCAGTGAAAACTTTGGCAGGATCGGTGTCGTCCATTAACTCCAGCATGTCGAGCCTCTCAGGTTTGGAACGCCCTCGAGGTGCTCCAAAAGGATCGATGACATAACCACCACCAACTGTCCTCTGGGCCGAAGAATCTCTCAACACAACACGATCGCCCTTGAGCGCGCATATCTCCTTGTCCAATACCAGCTGGGTGAGCGCGCGATGCCCGGGATGCAACTCTTTATCTCCCAATATGGCTATGTGTCCCAACACTTCCTTAGAGCCCAAATGGACATGAACCGAAGTCCAGTGTTTCAAGCTTTTCTTCTCACTCGCAAGACATCTGATGCGACAATCAATTCGCCGGGTCGGCATATGGATGGGCCGTTCAAGTAACCAGTCTCCACGATGAATTTCGGTTTTTTTCAGTCCCGAACCAGTTATATTTACACCAAGCCGCTGACCGGCCATCCCTGCTTCACTCCGCTTGCTCTGGGCGTGAACGGCCCGCACCCTGACCGGAAGATTTTCCGGTGAAATCACAAGCTGGTCGCCGACCGCCAGGCTTCCTGAAAATGCCGTACCGGTGACAATCAGCCCAGCACCAGTCATGGTAAAACAGCGGTCTATGGCAAGTCTGAAATGTCCGTGCTTACTTCGTGCCTTGTGCTGTTTGGCGGTGTCCTCCAGGTACTGTTTCAGCTCAGGAATTCCAGCTCCTGTAATCCCGGACACCTGGAAGATTTTTGCATCCTTCAAAGTCGTATGTTTCAGTTGGTCTGAAATATGCCTTTCCACTTCCGCAACTCGAGACTTGCTGATCGCGTCAATCTTGGAAATTGCAACTGCTCCGCTATTGATATTCAGAAGATCCAGAATGGCAAGATGCTCCTCAGTCTGGGCCATGATACCGTCATCTGCAGCGACAACCAGAAGGGCGAAGTCAATGCCTGTCACGCCAGCAAGCATATTACGTACGAAACGCTCATGACCCGGCACATCGACAAACCCCAGAATCTGGCCATCGTTCAAGGACTGATAAGCGAATCCCAGATCAATCGTCAGTCCGCGGGATTTCTCCTCTGGCAATCTATCAGTTTCAACACCCGTCAATGCAGCAACCAGTGTCGTCTTGCCGTGATCTATATGACCTGCGGTCGCTATTATCATCGACCACTCCCGGAGTTCACACCCAAATATTCCAGCTGATCGACAAAACCCTCGTCATCTTCCAGACATCTGAGGTCCATAAGCAGTGCCCCCTGATGGCGGCGACATATAACTGGAACAGGTAATTCCCTGAATAATTCAGCTAGCCGATCAAGAGCAGCGCCCTGTTTCTTTTTACCAGCTTCAGGGCGAATAGAAATTGCCACGGATTCGAGATATTCAACCGGCAGGGAACCGCTGCCGATCTGACTGCGGCAGGAAACTTTTTCAACGGTGGCCAGGTTTTTCAAAGATTGAGAGATGGTTGGCAGCAATCGATCCGCCTGAGCATTGATTTCATCGACAGGGCGGGTCAGCAGTCTTAAAGTTGGCAAGCGCGAGCTAATCCGATCTGGATCAAGGTAGAGTTTGAGAACTGCCGACAATGCAGCGATCGTGATTTTATCCAGCCGCATGGCCCGTTTCATAGGATTTCGTTTAATTTTTGATATGAGATCAGCTTTACCGACGATTAATCCGGCCTGGGGTCCTCCAAGCAGCTTATCTCCGCTGAATGTAACCAGATCCGCGCCGTGGCTTAAAGTTTCCGACACAGTTGGCTCATATGGCAAGCCGAACTCGCGAAAATCAATCAGCGTGCCACTCCCCAAATCGACACACAAAGGCAAATCATGGTCATGTGCAATTTTCGCCAGTTTCACGTCTTTGACGCTGGCCGTAAAACCCTGGACGACATAGTTGCTGGTATGAATTTTCATTAGCAACCCCGACCTTTCGGAGATTGCATTTCTGTAGTCCTTTGGATGAGTTCTGTTTGTCGTCCCGACTTCCACTAACTGGCATCCCGCACTTTGCATGATATCGGGGATACGGAAAGAGCCACCTATTTCAATCAGTTCTCCTCGTGAAACGGGGACTTCCCTGTTCAAGGCCAGTGTATTGAGAACCAGAATAACAGCCGATGCGTTATTGTTGACAACCGTGGCCGCCTCCGCACCGGTGAGCGAGCATAAGAGATCTTCCAAATGGCTGTCCCGGTCCCCTCGCCTTCCAGAAGACAGATCAAACTCCAGATTGGTAGCCTCCGACGCTACATCGATCATTGCATCAATCGCCTCCTGAGGAAGCAGTGCACGCCCGAGGTTCGTGTGCAGCACCGTTCCCGTCAAATTATATACCTTACGGAGAGAGGGCCCGCTCTGGTCCGCTAAAAATTCGGAAGCCTGCTGCACAATATCGTCGGAAGAAGTTGAAGACCGATCATTCCTGTTATTGGATGTCAATTCCTGCCTGACCTTATCCAGTACGATTCGAAGGCAATCGCGAACGGCAGTTCGTCCATAATGCTCGATAAGCTTTTCCGTTTCGGGTTTCCGTAAAATTCTGTCAAGCGAAGGAATTGCGGCCTGTATTGATGGGTTGTCTGAGTTCATAGGCAGTGTCGATCATCTAAGCTGAAATTGCGAACGGATCTTAATCAAAAGCTGAAAACATCGATACACCGGGTCAATAGTGATCTAGAGCTGAAAAATTCGCTCGGCATTTTTGCCCTTGATCGCTGAAATCTGACTGCTAGGCAGCCTATCTATCAGACCGTATAGCTTTGGAATATTGGCGGGCATCGGAAAGTCTGTTCCAAACAGCACATTTTCTGAACCGGCAATCTCGATACATAAATCAAGAGCTCCAGAATCATATACGATGGAATCATAGTATATACGATTTAAGTACGTGCTTGGGGGATCGCTGATCTTGGAACTGACAAGAGTCTCAACTTCAAAAAATACATCCAACCTTCCCGACACATAGGGCAAATATCCACCGCCATGAGAGGCGATGATCTTCAAATTTGGATACCTGTCTAAGAATCCGTCTACAACCATTCGGGCGATGGCCAGGGTTGTATCAAACATAAAACCAACCCCCGGCATCAGAATACGCTCAATCGAGAATTCGGCTTCCTTGGCGCCGAATGGCGCTGTGGGATGTACTAGAACCGGCAATCCCATACGATCTATTTCACGCCAAATCGGTTCAAACATGGGGTCTATCAGATGCTTGCCCTGGACGTTTGCCAGTACCATAACACCGACGGCACCCTGGTTATGACATCTGTTGAGTTCAACAACAGCAAGATCTGGAAATTGCCACGGTATCGAAGCTAAATAACGTATTCGATCAGGATGGGCGGTCTGGCCGGCACACATCTCGTCATTTGCAAGCCGAGCAGTCTCGGCACTAATATCCGGGTTGCCCCAGAACACATTCGGCGATGTCAGGGATACGACCGAAACATCAATTTTATTCCGGTCCATCGCTTTGACCCGAAGATCATAGTCAAATGCTTCTGGTTCAAACGCGCACGCCGGCGCTCCCTTCTCCATAAGATAGGTGCGTCCGTCGGGCATGTCCTCTGAACCATACGCCGGACTGCCGTGGGTTTTCAGCATTCTTAGCCATGATTCACCAAACATGTGTGTGTGAATATCAATTACAGACATAAGGACAAGTCTCTCCAAATCCGAGTATCACTACTGTTCGAATTGCATATTAGACAAATGCGTGGGGACTTGTCACAGTTTAATTGCCTGACAGAGAAAAAGATATCCAGTTGCCAATCGACCCATCGGTCCATGACGAGGGCCGATGACGA
>CAYWUX010000001.1:421233-436662 GCA_964461525.1 uncultured Hyphomicrobiaceae bacterium
ATGACGAGGGCCGATGACGAACAGAAACAATCTTAAAATCTATTGGTCCTGTCGAGCTGTTTTCTTATTGGGTGGCTCTACTTGCTTGGGCGAAAATAGAACGTCAACCTCCATGCCAGGAAGCAGTGACGATATACCGGTAACATCAATTTTTACTTCCAGCACTGTGGCATCAGCGGGTCGTGAATCACCCCGTTTGTTCAACTGTGCAGGTCCGAGAGAGGCCGCGATAAGGGAAACCTTTCCGCTGAAATCCTTATTTGGGAAACTATCCGCCCGAATGATGACATCCTGCTCCAGGAGTATCTTTGCAACATCCCGTTCATCGACTTCAGCGCGCACTCTTAAAGATGAAATGTCTCCAACTACAACAGCTGGCTTCATGGAAGTCGGCGCAAGAATCTCTCCTACCTTAACGTCAACATCCAGCACTGTTCCAGTATGCGGTGCTCTAATTCGTGTCTTCTCAAGCGCAGCAATAGCCTGAGATAATTGAGCCCGGGCTGACGCCAATGCTGCTTCTTCGGGTAATGACGTTGGATTTTCCTGTTCTTTGCGAATTGACCGCAAAACTTCCCATTTGTTGTCAATGTCCTGAAGTACCGATTTTACAGACTGAGATGCATTTTGCACATCATCGGCTGAAGATACGCCGAGATACTTTGATATTGACGACTTATCAAGGTTTCGCCTGGCATCGAGCAGAGCACGGTCAGCTTCGCTTAGATCGTTTTCTGCATCCCTCCGTTTTTGGGATCGCCGCGTCAACTTTGCATCATTTCTTCGTTTTTCCAGTGCCTCGATCTCAGCCTCTGCTTTTCGCAACTGCGCAAGAGCAGCTTCGTCATCCAACCTAACCAGCAACTGCCCGGCAACGACCTGGTCACCTTCATTGACTAAGATATCAGCGACCCGACCAACAATATCAGCTCGAATATGGATCTCACCCGTTTTAGGTTCCACTCGGCCGGGAGCTGCGGCTAACCAGGTGAGTTTGGGTTCGGAAGCTTCCGACGCAGCCGTGGCCTTGGTGACCTTGACTTCGTTATTTTCATAATAGAATCCAACAGCAGCGACTCCAGCCAATATTGGTGCAACGAGGGCCAGTTTGACTATGTTACTCATAACTCTAGCGATTCCTTCTGCGTGATTTGCGCCCAGATTCATTCAACGAAGCCTGAGAAAATGCAACTTCACTTAA
Organism: uncultured Hyphomicrobiaceae bacterium; assembly: GCA_964461525.1. Lineage (GTDB taxonomy): Bacteria > Pseudomonadota > Alphaproteobacteria > Rhizobiales > CAYWUX01 > CAYWUX01. The sequence goes on from CAYWUX010000001.1 coordinate 422,435, forward strand.
ATTGGCATTCTGATGAGAACTGCCATTTGCTCTTGATTCGACTTCGGCTTTGTCCAGACCATCTGTTTTAAGTAGCCGACCATCTTCGATTCTTACAATTCTGTCGGCAAACGGTTCAGTTCTCGGATCATGGGTCACCGCGAGCACCGCACTGTGATGATTGTGGGCTATATCAGCAAGCAGTGACATGATGTACTGACCATTCTCTCCATCCAGTGCAGCGGTAGGTTCATCCGCCAAAATCACAGTGGGGGATCCGACCATCGCCCGCGCAATAGCCACGCGCTGCTGCTCGCCACCACTCAAGTGACGGGGATAAGAATTTAATTTGTGCGACAATCCAACAAGTTCAAGTGTGCGCGCCGCCTTTTCCTTGGCTTCTTTGCCCGTAATACCTCGTACATCAAGTGGAATTTGCACATTTTCGAGCGCCGTCAATGTCGGAAACAAGTTATAGGACTGAAAAACAAATCCTATATTATTCCGCCTTAATTTGGCGAGCTGATCCGGCTTCATTCCCGTGGTGTTTTGATCGTTTACAACCAAAGAACCCTCTGTTTGGGTCATGATACACCCTAAAATGGACAACAGAGTGGTTTTTCCGCTACCTGACGGGCCCATCAGTAGTGTAAGTTCACCTGAAAGTAGTGAAAAGTTTATTCCCTTAAGCGCCTGGACTTTGCCAGCCCCTTCACCCAGTTCCTTGACTATCCCGGTTGCTTTCATGATTACTTCTCCGGTCATTGCGTGAACACCACTGCGGGATCAATTCGGGTTACCTTAATGATTGCAGAGAGTGCTGAGACGATACACATGACAATTGTAAGACCGAGCAATCCACCCGCCAGTTGAGGTGTCATAATAATGGGAAGCGGTGAGCCGACACTGGCCGCGACAATAATAAGATCAATCACAATCGCAATTGCAAATCCGATAACCGCGCTTAAAAGCGCCTGCCATACTATTACCCTGTGAATATATCCGGATGAAGACCCAAGGGCCCGCAATGTCGCAAATTCCTTTATATTGTCTTTTGCGCTTGAATAAAGTGTTTGGGCAACGATCACCATTCCAACTATGATACCCAGAATAGCACCACCGATCAGCGCAGCTCCCGCTCCGGTGGCGAACAACCAGTGCGCTAGGCTGCGGTCGCGAAATTCAGCGGTCGTGAGAACTTCGGCATCATCCAGCTTCTCAGCAATCTGCCGTTTTACGCTCTGGATATCCGCTTGATCCTTGAGGCGGACTAATACAAAAGTAGACTGATCGGGATTGGCCCTCATATAGATCCGGGCCTGTCGTTTGGACGTAAATACGTAGGGTAATGTGGTAAACGAACGTATCCCATTTGTTACCGCGGTAACACTCGCGCGTATGCCATTTATCTGGGCCTGCTCCCCTATTTTCGTAACACCCAGGTGATCAAAGTAGGATCGGTCGATTGCAACGTTTTCTGGCAGTGTCAAGGTCTCCTTGGTACCTTCCACAATGCTCCAAGGGACCAGCGCACCGTCGCTTGAATCGCTGCCGACAACAACAATGACCGTTTTACCACCATCCGGTTTCGTCCATTTGGCATAACCGACAGTCAGCTCCTGAGCGCTTTCCACACCGCCTATCGCAAGGACTTGATACTTCTCTCGCCCCTCCAAAATTGTAGCGTTATCGAAACTCTTGCTGCCAAATGCAACCACCCATAAATCGGATTTGGTGTGATCTATCATGGCCGTTATGATCCGTTCGGAACCGAGGTACAAACCAAGTTGTACCGCAACCAGCACAATCGAAAATACGATGCCGACTAATGTAACGGCAAACCTTATGCGGTCATGCAGCAGGTTCCTGATTGCAAGGGTGAAGACCATAATTTACTTACTTGATACTCTAATCATCCATCGAATAACATGGATCGCACCACTACGCGGGCTCCGAGTAAGTGGGATCTGAAATCAGGCCCACTGGATTGCGCCTCAGAGATTTTAGGTACTGGATGCTTATCCAACAAACACCCGCTGTCAAAAATTTAGCTTGATGAGTTATTCGTGTTGTTGTCCACTCTTTATACCAGCACCTATTTGAATTGAATAAAAGGCCGAAAGGCGGCCAACTCATTACATCCAAATACCGGTATTTCCCAATTTAGTTCCGTTTTAGTTCCGTCATTTATTACCGGCACACGTCCTTTTCGCTACCGGATGATATTAATTCACAGCTTTATCACCGATGATATCAGCGAAAGCTACGCTCTATCAATGAATTAGTCAATTATCCAAATGTGGACCCTTAACATATGCGTTACAGGTCGAGGTAAATTTGCTGCAATGCAATAAACTAAAATCAACGCCCGTACAAACCCTAATTCATAAATATTCTGTTCGGGTCGCTGCTTTCCAGCTAATTCAAAATAATTAAGTATTCCGAACAATCAAGGGACAACCGTCCTCCGGAACTCCAATATACTGACGGCATCGCGCTTGTATATCTTACCCTGGCGGCAAATAAGCTCAGCAATTGTGGCCCGTCATACAGTTTTCTCAGAATTCCTTGGGGTTGCCTGCGAGAGTCCGGACTAGTGTGTCATCAAGACCGGTATTTCGGACTTCGCCATGATCGTACTGGTGGCGCCGCCAAATATCATCTGCCGTAACCGGCTTTGGGTGTAGGCGCCTTTAATCAACAAATCTGCGGCCAGGTTTCGTGCCTCGGCAAGAATGACTTCACCAATAGGCTTGTCCGAAGCGGCAATGTCGATGGTTTCCGATTCAATATTATGCCTTTTGAGCGCCCGCTTCACTTCTCGCGATCCCGGACCAACGACCGGACCACCCTCAACTTTTAATATAATGACTTTTTCAGCGCGGTGTAAAAATGGCAAAGCAAAGTAAAGGACCCTAGCACTCTCTGTACTTCCATTCCATGCGATCAGAGTTACCTGTCCAATATGATCAGCTGGTTCGGGTGGAACAACCAGTATCGGATGACCTGACTCAAACAATATCGTCTCAAGCAGAGATGCTCGGGGAACCTGAGAATTCGCTATGGGCCGGGCGACGACAGCCAAATCATATAATCTTGCGAGCTGTCCAACCGCTTCATCTCCCGGTGCGATTTCAGAAATCCAGCTTGCGGAAACCTCGTCACTGTCTTGGTCCATGCTCAATAATTCAATCGACTGCTGAATCATAAAATCACGGAAGCGTTGTTCGACCTTCCTCAGTCGGACCAATTGTTCTTCTTCCAGTTCCTCAACCGCCGCTACATCCGCCGCACTGACAAAATCCCCAAAGACGTTGGGGCCAAAGACCAGGCGGGGTGCCACGCCATGAATACATGACTTAAAATGGCGCGCCACCAACAGGGTTGTTTCCAACTGCGCATCCATGCCCGGTCCATCTTCAATTGGTGCTAGAATTGACTTCATATGCTTGAACCTCCCTTTAGCTGCAGAGATTATAGCGAATTTTTGCCAATTTGGCGCGACTGAATTGAATTATTTCACGAATTTGGATTAATTTTTCAAAGAATAATCGTTATTTTCCCAACCATATTCCGTTAAAATCAGCGACATTACCGCCGATTGAACTTAAATGAATGGCGCAAATGCCTCGAAAAGCATAATTTACTGATCTTAATGACCGAACAAATTGTACCTGAAGCAGTATAAAATTTTTTGTCCATTCGTTAGGCAGGCTAACCAAACTACATCTGCATACACTCAGTCATTACACTGGTCTGCTCGCCTTTTGCATTAAACTCACACGACTTAAAATTTGAAGATCGTTGGCCGAATAAAAAAATTTATTATGGCGTTAAGGTTCTTTGAACGACTTGTTCTTCATTAGAGTCCTGCGCGTTGCCGACGCCATCGCGACCGTAAATGTCGGCTCTAAAATGAGTACGTCCATCGGATGTTGCCCAGGCGGTCTGATAAACGAACAACACAGGGACTTTCTGCTCTAATTCGACGTCCAGACTTTCTCCCATAATGGATACCATATCGATTTTTTCTCTGTTCCAACTGGGATCCACATCTGAGAGCAGCCAGATTGCAAGATCACGTATGCGGTGGACCCGGACACATCCCGCACTGAATGCGCGATGAGTCTGACCAAATAATTTTTTTAAAGGCGTGTCATGCAGGTAAACAATGTGCTCATTGGGCATATCCAGTCGGACAATTCCCAGAGCGTTAAATGGACCGGGATCCTGTCTGAACTTGTATGAATTTACAATTTCTGAATTCCAATCTATGCTGATCGGATCAATTTCTTCTCCTCCCCAGGTCTTCAGCACCCTCAAATGTTCACGGCTCAAGTAGTCTGGATCTTTTCTCAACAGCGGAATTATGTCACGGCTGGAAATGCTGTCGGGAACACGCCAGTACGGCAGAAAGTTCAGTGCCCTTATCTTTGCAGTTATTGCCGGGGTTTGACGTTCCTTCTTGCCGACGATAACGCGGCTGAACAGGTCAACTTTGCCATCGCGTACGGCCTGAAGCTGATAGGCGGGAATATTTACGACAATGTATTTGGTCCCACGCTCGTCGATTATTCTTTGGCGCAACCGAGCTAAATTAATCCGAAGCTGCTGCAGGCGGATTTCTGCAGGAATGTTCATTGTTCGAAGGGTTCTGATCCTTACGATGCCAGATGGTTCAAGGCCGTGGCGTTTCTGGAACCGTTTTACGGCATATTCTACGTTACGGTCGAAACGGATGCCCTTCCAGAGTTTCTGGGGTAAATCTCCTTCATAAACCAGTCGCCGGCGTAATATCCCGACCCGCTCATCGATCATTCCAGCCTGGAGACTTCTGCCTTTAGAAATTTGAGGCCAACCTCCCTTTACCACGATTTTCTTATAAGACTGAACGGATGCCTCTAGCGCATCAATCGTTTCCTGACTGATAAGTTCGGTCGTATTCCAGGCTACGAGTTCTGGATCCACATAGTCTGAAGCGACGGCCGGCCTCTCTACGCTGTTCTCTGCCACTTTTTGACTTTGAGCTGCCGACTGCGACGTTCCATTGCCCCACAAATTCTGCCACCAGGGGGTCTGATTCTGCGAATTTGCAGGAGTGATTCCGATGGCTAGCGATAACAGACCCCAAACTAGCCGCGACATGCCTGGTCGGCACGAACGAATTAGAAACCTGATCCCCGATTCAAAAGTCACATCACTTATTTCATTCTTATTGTCTTTCATTGCTCATGCCCAACGCATGTAAATAGGGTTTCGAAACATCGATGTCAGATTACGCGGTAACCGCAGTTATTTTAAGCAAACACAATAATCGGCTTAGTTGTTTAGAACGAGATATACTGGAAGTCGATGCTAATTTTACGTTTTTGAATCATATCCAATTGTTTAACAGAGGCGTCTATAAATCAAAACAATGATAAAAATTCGACGACAGGCAAATGGCGGGGCAAAGCGCTATTAATATCGCCAGTAGAAAAACTAAACTTTAACAAACCCTTAAGATCCTGTAGACCCCAATGCTGATTGTGTATTTATTCAGTCTCAGTCAAGGGAACAGTGTTCATTGGCTGGTTTGAAGTTACTAATTTTGGCAAATTGTGCCAAGTTCACAATATTACGAGCGCGTTGGGGTGAAAAATCATGGTCAAAAAAGAGAATGATCCCAAGGGGGTACTGACGATCCAAACTCTGGCAATGCCTGCGGATGCGAATCCCTCGGGCGATATCTTTGGCGGCTGGGTCCTCTCTCAAATGGATCTGGCGGCGGCAATTTGCGCTGTACGGCGCGCCAACGGGCGTGTCGTTACGGTCGCAATAAATGCAATGAGCTTTTTGCTGCCTGTCTATGTTGGTGATTTGTTGTGCGTGTTCTCCGCAATCAAACGCGTGGGAAACACGTCAATTGCCATTGAACTGGAGGCCTGGGCAGTGAGGGGGAGAATAGGTGAGCGGGTCAAGGTCACAGAGGGCATATTCACGTTTGTCGCAATTGACAGTCAAGGGAAACCCCGCAGACTACCAAAGAAAAGCACAACCGTCAGATAATTACAGGAATTCACAATTTATTGAGTCATAACTATCCGCAGAATTCATGGATTGAGAAATTTTGTTGCGTTATACTCGCCGCCATCTGTTTCCAGCCGAGACGAAAAAGTTTGTTGGAGCGCGTTCATGACAGCAATTTGTTCTTTAAGCAGCCTCAGATTCCGAATTAATGCAATACTGGTAGCAGCTTTCGTTTTCGGGTTTATATCCACGTCACATGCGGCTCCAAAACAGAGTAGGTGTCTTGCTGTGGCGCGCGCCCCGGTACAAGCCATTCCGGCGTCTTTAACAATTAGTGCATTGAAGGCTGATGAAGTCCGCATATCGTTTATAGGACACTCCACTTTTCTTATCGAAAGTCCTGCAGGCATCAAAATTGCGACCGATTATACTGGTTATGCCGGACCCGGAATTCTTCCCAATGTGGTCACCATGAATAGAGCCCATAGTTCTCATTTCACGGATTATCCCGATCCCCGTATTGAGCATGTACTGCGAGGCTGGAATCCGGAAGGCGGTCAGGCCAGTCATAATATCGAAGTGGGCGATGTTTACATTCGAAACGTCCCGACTGATATTCGAACTTTTGCGCAGGAAATGGAAGTCTTCGGCAACTCGATATTTATTTTTGAGGTTGCAGGTCTATGTATTGGTCATCTTGGTCATCTGCATCATGAACTGACACCACAACACCTTGGTATGATAGGTCATCTTGACATTGTCCTGGTACCCGTTGACCGTATTTATACCATGAATCTTGAGGTCGTGATGGACGTGCTAAAAGAATTAAGGGCACGGATTGTCATCCCCATGCACTATTTTGATCCGCTAACCCTGGGTGAATTTATCGAAACCGCCAAATCGCATTTTAATATAAAGCTGAATGAAGAATCCACCACGACACTGTCCCAGGCGCTTATGCCGAAAAAACCCGAAGTCTTGGTTCTGCCTGGAAACTAATAAATTACCCCACTAAACCTGCAAGATTTTCAATGAAACAGTTCATATTGTTCCTCAGCACTTGATATCCGCCGTGCTTCTCCCGAGTCTGTTCATCCATGTAGAGGCTTCGGTTAACTTCAATCTGGACACTGTGCTTATTTGCCGCAGGAGCCGAAAATCTGGAAATCAGCACCTGACCGGAATATGGAAAATTTACGGCGACCGTGTACCCCAAATCCTTTAAGGCCCCTACGATCTGTTCCGTTAACACCACACTGCAGGATGTGTGATTTCGATCTCCGACAACAAAATCAGGTCGTTCAAATGGGCCATCTGGGTCCGTATCAATGCCCCGACTCCGCATAGAATGCAAATTTACATGCAGCACAAATCCGAATTTCTCGTGTGTTGCCTCGATAATTGCTCCTAAAGCTTGGTGATAGGGTCTCCAATAGTTCTCGATACGATTTTGAACCTCTGCAACCGACAGCTTTCGATCATAAATCGACCCTTTTGACCTGACTTCACTCCAAATCAGACCAATTCCAAGCAGAGCTTTGGACGAAGGACTGAGCGCAGAGGGCCATTTACCATCGATTATTTCCGGATCGAGATCCCACTCCGATCGGTTGGGATCTATGTAGGATCGTGGAAATAGTGCGTGCAGAAGTGGTGCACCAATCTCGCCAGCATGTCCGAACAAATCCTGGACATGAGTATCTTCTGCAAACCGTAATTGTTCTTTGGCAAGCACACAATCAAAATCCGGGGGGTAACTCGTACCAGAATGGGGGCTGTCAAAGACCAAAGGAACCGCGGCAATTAAAGGGCCCTGAATTTCCAAGACCGAGGGTATCAATCGTTCAGATGACATGCCGAAAAATGGTCTTCACCAACTTGTTTCAGTAAAGGGACTTCACTTCGACAACGCGCGGTAGCGGATGGGCACCGCGGATGAAAGTGACAGCCGCTCGGTGGATTTAGAGGAGAGGGAATCTCTCCTTTTATCGTGTAAAATCGACGGTTTCTCTGATCGAGCCGCGGGATTTCCGCCAGCAGGGCCTGCGCGTAGGGGTGGTTGGGACCTGAAAACAACGCCTCCGTACGTGCTGTTTCAACGACTCGGCCTAAATACATGATCGCCACACGATCTGAGATATGTTCCACCACACTCAGATCATGACTGATAAACAGATAAGTCAGATCAAGGGAGTCTTTCAGATCCATGAACAGATTCAGAATTTGGGCCTGGATCGATACATCAAGCGCTGCTATCGCCTCGTCACACACGAGCAATTCGGGCTTTACTGCCAAAGCTCTGGCGATACCCAGACGTTGGCGCTGTCCCCCGGAGAACTGATGAGGAAAGCGTCTCTTGAAGTCCGGATCGAGTCCCACCTGCAACAGCATATCGTCCACATAGCCGCTGAATTCACTTGAAGAAATTAGCCCGTGAACTCTTGCGGCTTCGCCAACAATCGTCTCAACTCTCATGCGGGGATTTAATGAGGCGAATGGGTTCTGAAAGATCATCTGGACCGACAGTTGGTAATCTTTCAATACGGCCCCTGTCAGGGATTGAGTGTTTTTACCTTTATAAATTATTTTACCACTCGTTGCAGGAAGAATCCCCGCCACCATTCTTCCAACTGTGGTCTTTCCACAACCGGACTCCCCAACCAGTCCCAGAACTTCTCCTTTGACTAACCGAATATCTGCTTTGTCGACTGCATAAACAGTTTCCTCCGTAACATTCGCTCCCAGGTGACCGGCAATTTTTGCTGCCAAATCCAATTTTTTAACAAAATTTTTCGTCAGTTTTCTGGTCTCAAGGATGTCGGTCATCCCGCAACTCTTTCTGGAGCGGGATGGTGACAGCGTATGTACCGCCCCTCGCCAACCGAGGTGATCTCGGGAGCTTTGCCACAGACTTGATCTGCATAATTACATCGTGACTTGAAAGCGCAGCCCCTAGGAAGGTTCAACAGAGAAGGTGTCATTCCGGGTATCTGAAAAAGGCGCTTCCCGCGTTTGTTGTGACTAGGAACCGAGCCAATGAGCCCCTGTGTGTAGGGATGTTGAGGTCGATCAATTATCTCATTCGTAAGGCCCGTCTCAACGATCCGCCCTGCGTACATTACACAAATTCGATCCGCCAACCCGGCAATTACCGACAGATCGTGTGTAATCCAAATCAACGCGGTTCCAGTTTTTTCACAGAGCATTTGTGCCTCGTGAATAATCTGAGATTGAATTGTGACGTCCAGTGCAGTTGTCGGCTCATCCGCAATTATCACATCTGGTTTATTGAGGAATGCAATTGCAATTGCGATCCTTTGTCTCATTCCACCGGACATTTGATGCGGATAATTTTTGAGCCGCTCAGGTGGAGATGGAATCCCGACAAGATCCAGCGCTTTTAACGATTCTTCGTAGCTCTCGCGATCACTTAAGTTCCGATGAGCCTTAATGGTCTCCTTCATCTGAGTATCAATTCGGAGAACGGGGTTCAAAGTCATCATCGGATCTTGAAATATCATTGCTATTCTGTTGCCCCGCAGTGATCGCATTCTTCTGGCCCCAGCCCCGACCAATTCTTCTCCCTGGAACTTGATTGATCCTGAGACGATTTCCCCGGGAGGATCAAGCAGGCCAAGTATGGAGAAACCGGTAACGGATTTACCGGATCCTGATTCCCCCACAATTCCCAGAACTTCACCGGAATTTACACTGAAGCTGACATCGTCCACTGCTTTCACAGTGCCGGCCTTCGTAAAAAAATGTGTCCGAAGTCTGTCTACTGCCAACGCTGGTTGAACCGTGTTCATCGCTGAAGCCTCGGATTCAATACATCCCGAAGCTGATCGCCGACAAGATTGATCGAAACAATAGTTAAAAGCAGGGCCACGCCCGGGAAAAAACTAATCCAGTAACGACCGCTTAACATGTACTCGAAGCCGTTTGAAATCAGCAAGCCAAGAGACGGTTCGGTCTGGGGCAACCCGACGCCCAGAAACGAAAGTGTGGCTTCCAGTGAAATGGCGTTCGCAGTCTGCACTGTACCGACAACAATCAGCGGAGCGACACAATTTGGAAAAATATGGCGGAAAACAATTCTGGCATGGGACAATCCGAGGCTTGCAGCAGCGTCCACATACTCTTTTTGTTTCTCCACCAACGCGCTTCCTCTGACGGTTCTCGCATAATAGGCCCACTGAACAATTATTAAGGCCAAAATTATTTTATCGACACCTTTACCAAATATGGCAACCAGAATTAGAGCTATAAGAATTGCAGGAAATGAAAGCTGAATGTCAACGAAACGCATTATCAATGTTTCCGTCCGGCCACCGGCATAGGCCGCCAAAAGGCCGATCGCGGACCCGAAAAACAGAGCCAAAAGACCACTGATGACACCAACACTGAGGGAGATACGTAATCCATAGAGAATCGCACTATAAAGATCGCGTCCTGCTCCATCGGATCCGAGTATGAAAGTGTAACCGTTATAGCTTTTTTCTCCCGGGGGAAGTCGTCCATCCAACACATCCACCTGAGCCAGGTCGTAGGGATCCTGCGGAGTGATTAACGGAGCCATAACTGCCGCAAGTATTATGACGATCAGAACCAAAAGCGCACCAACGGCGACTTTACTGTCCGAAAAATCCGACCAGAAACGCGCCAGTGGTGATTCCTTTAAAACGCTGCCACTATCCTCCGACGGGACAGTTTCGGTACCAATTGACTCATTTCCGGATGTGGTCATTTACCTGCGTCTCCCAGCCTCACCCGCGGATCAAGTATTGAGTAGACAATGTCAACAATCAAATTCAGGATTACGAATACAAACACAATTACGATCAGATAGGCGACGACGACCGGCCTATCCAGCAATTGTATGGAATCGATGAGGAGTTTGCCCATGCCGGGCCAGGCAAAGACAGTTTCCGTAACCACAGAAAAAGCCAGCAGACTCCCGAATTCAAGTCCGATAACTGTGACAACCGGAATCAGAATATTTTTCAGGATATGTACAGAAACAATTCTCCGATTGCTGAGGCCCTTGGCTCTGGCAAATTTTATATAATCCTGATGAACGACTTCCCTTGTACCAGCTCGGGTTAAACGGGTTACCAGCGATATTTTTGTTAAGGCCAGATTCAGGGCCGGCAGCAATATATGGCTGAGCCCATTCAGTGTAAACAAGCTTGACGTAATGCCGAAAACGGTTCCCAATTCACCGCGGCCCGTCGAAGGCAACCAGCCGAGCATGACTGCAAACACCATAATTAGCATCAAACCTACCCAGAATGTGGGAAGGCTGAAACCCAGAATTGAGCCGGCCATGATCGTTTTTGATATACGGGTATCCGGTTTCAGGCCGGCATAGAGACCAAGCGGAATGCCTAATGTGATGGCCATAATCAAAGCTGTAAAAGCAAGTTCAAAAGTTGCCGGCATTCGCTGAAAAATAAGTCGAAGCGCAGGTTCCCCAAAAATGTATGACTTTCCGAAGTCCCCGCTAAAAACACCTTTTATAAAATACAGATACTGCTCACCAATCGGGCGATCCAGCCCAAGAGCACGAATTGACGCTTCAATGTCTGCCTGGTCAGCCTCCGGGTTGACCAGCATATCAACCGGATTGCCAACTACATTTACACCGAAAAAAACAATCCCGGACATCAGCACAATCACTACGACACTTTGCATCAGCCGTCGTATAATGAATGTAGTCATTGTCCTCGCCTCGAGATGGCGCCATTTTCCACGACATCAAAAAAGCATCTGCAATTTTTCGTTGGCAGATGCTTTTTTGTATTTGGATTAATTCTTTACAGCGTACTGCGCTACGGTCCATTCATCTGTTCGCGGTATATACCTTAATCCCTTCTTCGCGGCCCAGGTATTGACCTGATAATGCAGCGGAATAATTCCGACATCGTTGATCGCGACTTCCGTAGCTTTGGCGAGCAAATCCTGACGCTTTGCATCATCAACTGTCGCTAAGGCGTCTTCAATTAACTTGTCGAGTTCCGGATTGCTGTACCGTCCACGATTTGCCGCACCAAACCCTCTTGATTTGTCGTAGCTGTGCAGAAGCGACTTGAGGGGAGAGGACGCCTCACCGGTGCCGGATCCCCATCCGACCAGAATAAAACTGAACTCCGGAGTCTTGTTGGGGCCGCCTCGGGATGCTCTATTGAAGTAAACAGAACGAGGCATGGTTTCTACCGCTGTCTTTATTCCGACACGGGTAAGCATCTGGGCAACCGCTTCGGCTATTTTGGCATCATTTATATATCTGTCATTCGGCCCATGAATTGTCAGATCGAAACCATCCGCATAACCAGCCTCCGCCAGCAGTTTCTTAGCGCCGCTTGGATCGTATTCTACGGGCTTCAGATTTTCTGACCGCCCAAAAAAACCTTCCGGCAAAAGCTGACCGGCCTTGATGGCGACGCCTTCCATCACCCGCGAGACAATGGCATCACGATTGATGGCTTTGGAGATCGCCTGGCGGACCTTAAGATTTTTCAAAGGATTTTTGATTGAACTGCCATCCTTGCCTTTTACAAAAGGAGAGTTATCTCGTTCGTGGTCGAGGTGCAGATAGATAACGCGGTTTGATCCTCCCTGGGAAAGTTCAATGTTATCACTCGTCTTCAGTCTTTCAATGTCGGTCGTGGGTACGCCTTCGATGAGATCGACATCACCTGCGAGGAGCGCGGCTACCCGTGACGGACTGGATTTGATCGGCTTGAGGGTTACTTTATCCCAAATAGGTTTTTCTCCCCAATAATCTGGGTTCTTTTTCAAGACGATACGGTCTCCGGGAACATTTTCAACGAAAGTGAAGGGTCCCGTTCCGATTGCGGCTTTCCCTGAGTTGTAATCCTCGGTGTTGGCGTTCTGACCAATCTTTTTTGAAACAATGGCCAGTGTTGACACATCATTAGGCATTAAGGGGTAAGGACGGTCTGTTTTTATCTGTATGGTATGATCATCAATTTTAATAAGGTTTTTACCCTTGGTGTAGAGTCCGAAACTCGATGGGCTGTTGGGAACATTTGGGGCCCGCTCGAATGAGAACAGCACGTCGTCCGCAGTAAAAGGTGAACCATCATGAAACTTAACACCCTTACGCAATTTAAACTCCCAGGTCGTGTCCTCCAGGGGTTTCCAGGAAACCGCCAGTCCGGGTTTCAGTCTTTGCCGTTCATCGGTGTTGATCAAGCGGTCAAAAAGATGTCTGGACAGGGCATTGTTGGGGCCCAGATTGTGAAAATGCGGGTCAATTGATGTCGGCTCGGACGCCAGTCCGATCGTCAAATCCTCGGATTGTGCATAGGATGAAACGGTTATCAGACAGGCTGCGAGTAAGGTGCTCAAATATTTCATAGCAATCCTCCCTTTTTATATCAATCTATACTTCAATTTTATTGCGGATTCAATCAAACTCTACTCCGAAATGTTTGTTTGAAACACATGTTATTATCTGAATTTCAGAAAATTGGAAATTGCAAGGCGCAACTCCCAAATTCGTCGTTAGCAATACTCCTTTTTTGTTTCCGGACAATTTGAATCTTAAGCATGGACTTTGCACGCGCGATGAAATCTTATACTGCCAGATGCGACTTGTTCAATTCCCGATCCAAGCGGAAGCTAACCGCCAGCGCTGTTCAGTCAGAAATAACCGTCCACCTGCAATACCGTTATTTATTTTCCAGACTCAAAATTCGTTCCCGGTTATGGTAAATACAGGTTTTAATAGCGACTTGAAACACTTGAAGACAAGTTCCAAAGTCAAAATCTGTCGACCAATAGTATGGGACTATTCAGGTCTTGTGCTTTTAAAAGTCGGGCTATTTGCTTTATTTAACCTCTGTGTTGGAAATTTGCATGGCGATGATACCCTATAACGTTAGAGAACTGGAATCTTTTCGGGCACTGATGGTCGAGGGTTCAACGACAGCCGCTGCCCGAAGAACCGGTCTATCGCAGCCTGCGATCAGCCGGACAATTTCCCAATTCGAGCAAAAAATCGGTGCCAAGTTGTTTTTGCGCTCCGGTGGCCGTATGACACCCACCCCGGAAGCTATCCAACTGGATGAAAAATTGGATCAGATATTCTATGCTCTAACAGACATTGAACAGGCCGTTTTTTTTCCTGGAGTTAAGCAACGTCTAAATGTTGTGACCACGTCTGGCATTGCCAGAGCATTGATAACGGATGCCGTTGCCGAATTTATGCCCCT
>CAYWUX010000001.1:436762-439324 GCA_964461525.1 uncultured Hyphomicrobiaceae bacterium
CGTCTGGCATTGCCAGAGCATTGATAACGGATGCCGTTGCCGAATTTATGCCCCTCCATGATGACTTAGAATTCGTTCTTGAAATTGAGAATAAAGCGAATTTAGTCCAGGGCATCCTGGAAGGGCGGTTTGATCTGGGTGTCATGCAATCTTCTGGCACAGAGTCGTCCCATGTTCTCGTAACGCCGTTTCGACAATCAGACCTTCATTGCGTTGTCCCAAAGGGGCATGCTTTGTCAAATGTTCCTATCGTCCAAATTAAAGATTTAATCGACGTACCCCTTATCGGATTTGCAACTGATGCTTTAAACAAGCGGCTGATAGACAATGAATTCAGCAGACTTGGCGAAGTTCCAAATTGGATAATTCAAATGCGTGACAACGAGATAGCAATTGAATTTGTAAGTCGAGGGTTGGGAGTTACTATTCTCACTCCCTTTCCATTCGTTGAGAGATATCTGGATATGGTGGAAGTGGTCAAGTTCGAGATGACATATCCAAGAGCAATTGTATTTATTTCAAATTCAGATAAACCGGAATCAGATTTTGCGCGATCTTTTCGCTCGCATTTAAGAGAATTTTCCCAAAAATATAGCTATTCATATCCAGTCGATCGATGAAGTTAGTACCGGTTTAACTAAAGGTGCTGGGGGAACACGATTTTTCAATCATTTGCCCGGATAACCCTTAGACCGCGGCCACAATTATTGACCGCCGCGTTATAATGTGGCTTTCGCCAGAAATCCGAAGTCACGCTATCCGCCTTAGGTCGATACTGAAGTAAGTCTTTATATTCCAACACAAATAAAACTCATTTGCAGAAATGTCTGGCAAAGACGTGATGGCGCCTCCATACTGTGAGCCCGTGGTAAATCGCTTTGATATGTTCGGGCCTCTTTTCTGTTTTATTTTGTTGTAATTCTCCATTTGCCGTTGAGGGCAAAACATGAAACAGGAACTGCACAATATTAGAGAATACCAAATTTTTAGGCGTATATTCGATTGCGGTTCTTTGACAGGGGCGGCCAAAAAGCTGCAAATATCTCAACCAGCTGCAAGCCAGGCTCTATCAAATCTTGAGAGCAGATTGGGTTGCCTGCTGTTTGAAAGAGCGACCAGACAGCTCATTCCGACCTCTCAGGCACGTGTTCTCAATTATAAACTTGATAAACTCTTCGAAGTTCTGTCAGAAATCAGCAAGAAAAATTCGACAAATGGGAATGTTCGAAATTCTCTTAACATTGCTGCTTCGATTACATTTGCGAACCATTTTTTATTACCTGTCATCGATTCATTTCAAAGCCTAAATCCAAATTTGAAAATATCTCTGGAGGCTTTGAACCCAGCCACTGCGCTGACACTTGTTTTGCAGCAAAAGGCTCAACTGGTGCTTATGCATGGACACGCTTTTATCTCAAAATCAGCAAACGTTGGCTTTGAACCCTTCGTTGTTTCAGAGTCCTGCTGTTTTGTTCCCAGGGGCCACGCGCTTCAAAATCGCGATAATATCACGCCATCGGATCTATCTGGCATTCCTCTGGTTGCCGTGCCCCGGCGTCATTCGTTCAGGATAGAATTAGAACGAATATTTGAGCAAGCCGGAGCCGAACTTAAAGTGATTGCAGAATGTGGAGCTGACTATAATATTGCAGAATTCATCAGTGAAGGCGTGGCGATTGGCGTTGTAAATTCTTTTCCCGCCAAGCAGGCTATGGAAGATCGGCTCATTGCAATTCCATTTGAACCATCAATTAGACGGGTCAGTTATTTTACTTTTCGCACTGATCAACCGCTTTCGCTGTTTGCCCGCAAGTTTATTGACCATGCCAAGACCCATGTCGTTGAAACATCACATATAAAGCTTGCCCAAGATGAATGTGATTTTTTTGAAGATCATTTTCTTTTATGACGATAAATCGAAGAGGCCGGGAGAAACAAATGCATAGTCATCAATCAGTTGAATTATCTTTACGTCAGTCATGAACATTAAACACAACATAAAAGAATACGAAACTTTTCGAATTGTTTATGAGAACGGTTCAGTAACGGCGGCAGCCAAACAACTTGCTATAAGTCAACCAGCCGCCAGTCAGTTCATATCCAGTTTGGAAGAAAAATCTCAATTCCTGTTGTTTCGTAGAGCCAAAGGACAACTTTACGCCACTCAGAAAGCAACCGAGCTCTATAAAGCTTTAAAACCATTTTTTTCCGGCTTGAATTTTATCAACTCAAATATCTGGACCGAACAGGCCAAGACAACGTTACACATTATGGCTCAACCCAGCTTTGCCAGCCCGTATTTCGTTCGATTAGTTACGTCATTTATTAAAAAGAATCCTCTTGCAAAAATATCGTTCGCAGCCACAACCGATAGAGTCGCCCAAAAATCGCTCGTCGAAGGACGCGCTCATATTGCTGTGCGTTTCGCCAACACTGTCTTTGAACCTGACCTGGCTCATATTCCCTTTGTGAAATCGAGAAGTGTCTGCCTGCTTCCCCGGGATCATTGATCCGCTTACGAAAAGGAGTCGGAATCGTCAATTCGTTTCCCGTAACCCAGTC
>CAYWUX010000001.1:439424-487645 GCA_964461525.1 uncultured Hyphomicrobiaceae bacterium
TGATCCGCTTACGAAAAGGAGTCGGAATCGTCAATTCGTTTCCCGTAACCCAGTCCCTGTCGGACGAGATCGTGGTAAAACACTTTGAACCATCCATAACGCGGTATTCACTGTTTACTCATTCTAGTCGCCATTCTCTGCCGCCCATTGCCCACGACCTGATTGGATTTCTGCGTGAAAATGTGATTCAATCCTCCCATACAGAACTGGTAAGTGACAAATTTGAGATGCATGAAGATCATCTGGATTATTGATTGAGCAAAAAAGACGATTTATTTATGATCTACACCGGGTTGCCTACGCGTCGCCATACAGAGATTGAACTACTTACTAAACTGATTAATTTCGATACATCCACCGGTCAGTCAAATTTGCGTCTGATTGAATTTATCGAAGAATTTTTGGCTAACCTAGGTGTTCAGTCGTCGCGTGTTTATGGCGAGGCAGAGCAAAAAGCAAATTTGGTCGCGACAATCGGGCCCCAGGAAAAACCGGGCTATATCCTGTCAGGGCATACTGATGTCGTGCCTGCCAACCCTGCTGAATGGAAAAGCAATCCCTTTGTTGCCGATCTCCGGAATGACCGGATTTACGGCCGCGGTGCCTCGGATATGAAAGGTTTTCTCGCCGTTGTTCTCTCAAAAGTCCAGGCTATGGTTGGCGCCGATCTTAACATTCCCCTGCATCTGGCTTTTTCCTATGACGAGGAAATAGGCTGTATCGGTGTACGGGATATCATTCGGGACATAAACAGCTGGCCCGTCAAGCCGCTGGGTTGTATTGTCGGAGAGCCCACAGGCATGGAAATAGTCATCGGTCATAAAGGAAAAAGAGCGGTCTGGGTCGATATCTTGGGTCGGACCGGCCATTCGTCCCTGACAGGTAGCGGTGTAAACGCCATTGAATATGCTGCCCGTCTGATCAGCTATGTTCGTTCAATTGCCGATGAAAAAGCTTCTCGAGGTCCTTTTGATGAGCTTTTTGATGTTTCTACTACAACCGGTCAAACAGGTGTGATCATCGGTGGCAGTCAGGTCAATATAATTCCCAATCATTGTGGTTTGGAGTTTGAGTTTCGATTTATTGGAGCGGATTCCGGAGATGACCTGATAAAGCAGGTCAAAGACTTTGCACACGACGAACTCATTCCGGAGATGCGAACGGCAGCCCCGGAAGCGGACATTAAATTCCGCACGAAAATTGCCTATGACGACCTTGAGACAGCACCTGAAGATCCCATAGTGACGACAGTAAAATCGTTGGCAGGCAAAAATTCCCACTCCAAGGTTTCCTATGGGGCGGAAGCGGGACTATTCTCGCGCCAGGGTGGCATCCCGTCGGTTCTCTGCGGTCCTGGTTATATAGCCCAGGCCCATCAGCCTGACGAGTATATAGAACTTGAACAGCTTTCAGAATGCTCCATTTTTATTGATAGACTAATAGCTTATTGTTCATATTAGTTTCCAGCGAACTCGCATTTACGGGCAATGTTCAATCTCTGACGCCTGCACTCTGGAGGTGGTGAACGGCGATTTCCGGTGGACAGTTCAGTCGTGCGGGCGTAATTGATGTCCCGACACCGGTGGTTGTGTATCCGATCAAGCGGCCATACCTCCACGAACCGGAACCCATCCTTCGTGGAACCCGTGAATCGAGAACTATGGGAATTTGTCCTGGCAGACAGATCTGACCACCATGAGTATGGCCACAAAGCATGACATCAAACCCGTTGTGCTCCGCTTCCTTGTATATATCAGGACAATGAGACAATAACAGGCGAACGCCTGCTGAATTTGAAACTCTGGCGGCTTTATCGACATCATGCAGCCGGAAATAACGTGCATCGTCCACACCAGCGATGAACAACGACTCCCGATCTCTGTTCACAATGATACCTTCATTGACCAGCATCCTGACCCCTAGGCTTTCGATGCCCGGCACGAGGGCCACGGTATCATGATTGCCGAGGACGCCGACCACTGGGCCTTTGATATGATCGAGAACAATCGATAAAACACGAAGAGTTTCATCCAGGGCCATGTTGATTTCGACACCATAATCTCCCGTCAAGACACAAATATCGCAATCAACTTCTCCCAGTATTTCCACCAGTCGGTCGCAGGCTGGATAGCTTAGTTCGACATGCAAATCACTTATCTGCAAAATTTTAAAGTTCTCAAATGGCCTCGGCAGGTTTCGAAGCGGGACCGTATTGTTTGTAATCCTGACATCCCGCGCATTTTCTACGGCTCGACTATAGAGCCCCGTCAGCCTGAGTTGGTTTTCAATCAGCTTGCGACTCGATAACCCACGTACAAAATCAAAATATGTTCTCCCTGAAGCTTTCCGGATGAATTCATCTTCTCGATTTAATCTTTCGAGCAAATCCGATTCGCCAAATCTTTCCATTAACTTACGCAGAATGTCATGAGTGACAAAGCCACGCCTGTCCAATAGGTTAAGCATCGTTTTTCATCCCGTACAATAGAGATGCCGAATATCAAAAAAATGAGTTAAAAAAATTTAATAACCTTCTTCCAAAAGTGGAAATGCACTGTGCGTTCCCAGCAGGCCAACAGGTTCTGCAACTTCCAGATAGGACGAATCGAGTTCTGACCACGATTTGACCCCAAGCATTCCCAGAGTTCTTATAATTTCATTCTCCAGCAACTCCAGCATTCTAACCACCCCTTCTTTACCGTGCGCCGCCAACGCATAGCACTGCATCCGTCCTAACCCGACAGCGCTGGCTCCTATGATCATGGCCTTAACAATATCGGTACCGCGCATATATCCCCCGTCAACAATAACTTCGCACTGTCCCCCTACTGCGTCAGCGATCTCGGTGAGAATTGCGGTGCTTCCTTTACCATGATCAAGTTGACGCCCACCATGATTGGAAACATATATTGCTGCTATCTCGCGCTCTACGGCCAATTTGGCATCTTCCACTGTAGATATGCCTTTAAGAATTAAAGGAATATCAAATTTGTTTCGGATGCGATCTATGTCGCGCCATGAAAAGCTGGCCTGGTGGATATCACCGGTATCCGCCCGTCGAGCAGTTGGAACATGCCCTTTTGCAAGATCCCTTTCCCGGCGACCATAGTAATCGAGGTCAACGGTCAAACACAGGGCTATGTAACCGGACTGAATTGCACGACTTATTCGCTCGTCCACCCAACCGACGTCACCCCTTATATAAAGCTGAAAGATCTTGGGATGGTCAACGGCTTCGGCTACGGTTTCAAGCCCGGGTGCGCAGGATGAGCTGAGCATGTGCAGCACGCCAAATTCGGAGGCGGCCAGTGTCGGAGAGACACCTCCGTCTTCGACCATGTCCTGAAGCGACCCTACGGGTGCGAGTATAACAGGCAGCCTCAAATCATAACCCAAGACCCGGCACCTGACATCAATTTCTGAAACGTCACGCAATACCCTGGGACGTAATACGAGACTGTCCAGAGCCAAACGATTGCGGCGCAAAGTCGTCTCGGTTTCAGACCCGCCAATGATGTAATCCCAGGTTTCTTTGGATACGTTTTTCTGAGCTCTTGAAATTAATTGGTGCAAGACCTGAATATCGTTTGAACTGGACATTGATTTTCCTTATTTCCTCGAGGTTCAGTCGGTTGCATAACTCATATCTTTAAGCGAGCGGATAAACAATTATTTTCAGTTTGATCGCACCGGGGTTGCAAGAACCTTCCATTTGGTTCATTTTCTAGCGCATAGGGTCGAAGCACGAAAGGGTTCAGATTATGGCATCTTCGGCAATATCCTCATTTGAGATTTCCAATCTTACTCCCAAATGCGGGTCTCTGATTAGCGGGTTGAACCTTTCAAAAGACCTTACCAACCGACAACTGGCCGAAATTCAACAGGCACTTCTCGATCGAACTGTCGTTGTTTTTCGCGATCAGAATCTTACTGAGAAACAACACATCGCGATAGCCAACAAGTTTGGAAAACCTCAGGATTCGAGCCGGGCAGCCTTTGGGAAGCTGCCGGAATATCCGCAGATAGATGTTCTGGAGTCCAGTGAAACACAACCACCTCACGGAACTAGGGATTTATGGCATACGGACTTTGCCGGCACTGAAAAACCCTCAATGGGAACATTGCTTTACGCTCGTGAAATCCCTTTTGAGGGCGGTGATACAATCTGGGTAAATACAATAGCTGCTTATGAAGCGTTATCTGAGCGAATGAAAGCTCATATTGATGGCCTTCATGCATACCATGACAATTTTCAGCCCTATGGCGAACATGCCAATCCCGGACTGTGGGAGGGAGAAAACTTTGAATACAATAAGAAAATCAGAGCGACATACCGTCCCCCTCTTCATCCAGTCGTTCGCACGCATCCGGTGACGGGTAAAAAAGGCCTATTTGTCAATGAGTCCATGACAACTTTTATCGACGGCATAGACCGCCGGGAAAGCGATTTTCTGCTGCGTTATCTTTTTGATCACATCCGCGCACCAGAATTTCAGTACCGACACAAATGGAAAGTCAATGATCTGGTCATTTGGGACAACCGGCTTTCTGTCCATTACGCCTTGTTCGACTATAAGGAACACCGGCTATTGCACCGAATTGTACTAGAGGGTGATAAACCCTTTTAAGACACAAAACTAGAATCCAATCCCGACATTCCGTCAGTCTGAAGAATCATTTGGATGCAGATGATCAAGACGCCATGCTTCGCTTGGCATGTTCGATGCGAGTATTCGCTGCAAAAGAGTGATAAACAATTTGCGTTCTTTCTTAGAAAGTGCAGCCAAGACTTTGTCATCACGCCTCTTTAGACGCACTTCGATCTCCCCAAGAACCGTTCTTGCATTGTCAGATAAATTCAGGGAATAGGCCCGCCGCTCAGAGGTGCGTTCTTTCTTGGTGATGAACCGCGCCTCCCGCAGTTTAGAAACTGATTTTACCAACGTGGGGGCCTCAACATCAAGAATGTGAGCGACTTCTGCCAGGGAAATTCCGGGGTTTTCATCAATCAAAACGAGAATACCTGCCTGAACCGGAGTAATTTGAATATCGAAGCCGGCAATCACGCTGTCTCAAGTCATTACAAACTGCTTAGACAAACGTCTTACAAGGAACCCCGGGACATGCTGCATACGGCCAAGCACAGGCGGAGGTTTAGAGCCAGTTTTCCGGAGAGACTGCTTCTGACCAGAAGGGTCCGATTTGCTCAAATTCGATAATCCAAATTTTGTCGCTCAACCAAATTTCAACAAAGCCTGAGCCTGCGCGAATCTGGAATGCTTTAAAAATATCATTTATCGTTCAACAAATTATTGCATCCTCACTCGTCGCATTGATTACTGATCTAAACTTAAATCCAGACATCTAGCGTTACTTTTTTGAATTCATACCGGCACGAAATCTAAACCAGCTGAATACAATCTACTTGACTATAGTTTAAACTAAATAGATAGGCTAATTAATTGCCTTTGGGCAATTCTCTTTTTTTTATATTTTTGATCGTTGGCAAAAGAGCGCAAAGCATGGCTAAAAATCATGACCCGGTTATAATCGCGGGCGCTGGACCCGCCGGTCTCAGCCTGGCGCTTTCACTCGGAATCAAAAACATACCCTGTACGGTGTTCGAAAAACAATCGGAACTCACGCACGATCTGAGGGCAGGTTCCTTCCACCCGCCAACTATGGAGATGTTGGACCAGCTCGACGTTGCCGAAACAATGCTCGAAACCGGGATAAAAGTACCGACCTGGCAGATACGTGACCGTGTCCAGGGGCTGGTGGCTGAATTCGATCTGAACTTGCTCGCAGATGAGACAAAATTTCCATACCGACTTCACCTCGAACAACATCGTCTTACACCGATACTTCTTGACCAGTTGCAAAAGGTTGCTCCCGATCTGCAGGTGCTCTTCAACCGCGAGGTAGTTGATGTAAGACCAGACGCCGACGGCGTAAGCTTAACGACTGCAGATGGTGAAGCGGCCCGAGCTTCATTCTTTATAGGTTGTGACGGCGCTCGAAGCATCGCGCGAAAATCCATTGATGTCGATTTCGAAGGATTTACCTGGCCGGACCGTTTTCTGGTTGCCAGCACGGATTTTCAACTGGGACCGCTAGGTTTTGCCGGCGCAGGTTACATAGCGGATCCGGAACACTGGGCTGCAATCTTTCATGTCCCTGATGCAGGGCCTCCTGGCATCTGGCGCATCGCCTATGGGACTGATCCGGATGAATCGGAGCAAAAGGTTCTGGAAGAGGAGCGTATCCAGAAGCGGCTGCAAATTATTCTTGAACATACAGATCATGGGATCGGCAACTTCAATCTGAAATATAGAAGCACATACAGGGTCCATCAGCGTGTAGCTTCCCGCTTTTTCAGAGGTCGCGTTGTAATTGCCGGTGACGCTGCTCATTTAAACAACCCTATGGGAGGCATGGGCTTGAACGGCAGTATCCATGATGCAATCAATCTGGCTGAAAAACTCGCATTGATCTGGCATTATGGTGCTGATTTCGAAATGCAGTTTGATCATTATGATCGCCAGCGCCGCCCCATTAATATCAAGGCTATTCAAGCCATGAGCATTCGGAATAAACAGCTTCTGGAAGAACGTGATCCCAAAGTGCGATCTTCAAGATTGAATGAGCTTCGTGAAATTGCTTCAAACCCCGAAAAATCAAAAGCTCATCTGATGAATACATCCATGATAAACTCGGTCAGGGAAGCTGCTTCGGTGCCACTTCGTGTAAAAGTCTGATCAACATGGTTCGAAATGAGACCAGTTCTTGTAGAGGATGAATAACCTATGAAATTTGTACGTTTTAACAATGATCACCTTGGTGTCGTCAGAGATGATCAGATTTACGACGTTACGGAAGTCACCGGCAAACTGCCGGAAATTCGTTGGCCTGTGGAACCTGGAGACCCTCTGATCCATCACTTGAACAGGCTCAGACCTGAAATTGAAAGCATTTTGGAACGTGCCAGAATCTATGCGGTTGACGATGTGCTTTTGCTCAGTCCGGTGAGCTCTCCAAGCAAGATCCTTGCAGCACCGGTTAATTATAAAAAACATCTGGATGAGGCGCGGGCCGATAAGGAACTAAATCAGGGCACACTTGTTCGCTCCATTGATGAACTCGGTCTCTTCTTAAAATCGTCGACGTCTCTGGTCGGCCCGAGCGAAGGTGTATCGGTGGTTTGGACAGATCGGCGAACGGATCACGAGGTCGAACTGGCAGTGGTTATTGGCAAAGCCGGGCGCAATATTTCCCGGGAGGACGCAACCGATCATATCGCCGGATATTGCATAGGGCTCGACATGTCTATTCGCGGTACTGAGGACCGTAGTTTCAGAAAATCTTTCGATAGCTTCACCGTGCTTGGCCCCTGGCTTGTGACGGCCGATGAAATTCCCGATCCATCCAATCTTTCTTTGTGGATCAAGGTCAATGGTGAAGTGAGGCAGGAGTCAAATACCAACATGTTGGTTTGGGATATTCCCAAACTTATTGAATATGCCTCTTCCGCTTACAGGCTTTTTCCGGGTGATATACTTATGACCGGAACTCCTGAGGGTGTTTCGCCCGTTAAATCTGGCGATGTCATGGACTGCTGGATCGAAAATATAGGCCGGATGACAGTCCAAGTGCACTAGTCTCTGAAGAGTATGTTGCCTTATCCGACCTAACTAGGATTAGACTGAATAAAATTACAGCTTTGATTGTAATACTGAGAGGAAGGCAATTATGAATACGACTGCGGAACGCAACGAATACTACGAACGTTTGAAGCCCCACTCTCTTGCACCTTTGTGGGAAATTCTGGCGAAGCTTCTGTCGACAAAACCGGTGACAAAGTCCAAACCCCATCTTTGGCGATATGATGAAACCCGCCCGCTGTTAATTGAGTCCGGTAATCTGATTACAGCCGAAGAAGCTGAACGGCGGGTTTTGGTGCTGGAAAATCCTGGTTTGGCCGGCGAAGGCTCCACAACCGAGACTCTTTATGCGGGGCTACAGATGATACTGCCTGGCGAGGTTGCCGAAGCTCATCGACACACAGCCAGCGCCTTTCGCTTCGTAATTGAGGGTGATCAGGCTTATACGGCTGTTGACGGTGAGAAGGCTTATATGTCTGCCGGTGATTTGGTCCTGACTCCCAACTGGGCCTGGCATGATCACGGGCATGAAGGCAGTCAGCCGATGATCTGGCTTGATGGGCTGGATATTCCTTTAGTGCGATATTTTGGAACGGTTTTTACCGAGCATTACTCTGAAAAAATGTACCCTGCCAATCGTCCCGCAGGGTCGTCTTACGGCACATTCGGGCATAACCTTCGTCCAGTTCACGATGATGAACACCGTCCCTACAGCCCGATTTTTCACTATCCTTATACAGAATCCAGAAAAGCCTTGGAGGCAATGGCGGGATCGACAGACATCAGTCCAAGACGTGGCTGGGCCATGCAATTTATAGATCCCACGACCGGTGGTCCGATCATGCCGACGCTGGATGCTTATTTAAGTCTGTTTCCTTCCGGCTTCAAAGGCGAGTATCGACAAACAACGGAGGCACAAATTTTCTCCTGCGCCGAAGGTTCCGGCCGAACGATAATAAAACAGGATGACGGTGAGGAACTCATTTATGAATGGAAAACAAATGATCAGTTTGTAATCCCAATTTGGTACCCTCATCGCCATGAATCTAAGGAAGAATCTGTTCTGTTCAGTTTCACTGATGGAGGCATACAAAAACTGTTGGGACTTTACCGGGAGATCAACTAGTTTCGCCCGGCGGTCTGACAGTCAATAATCAAGTGCGGATCTGAATTGAATTGGGCAACATGGAAACGGAAATCTGGCTATTTCGCCATGCGGTCATGAATATTGGCGATTTCCAGTTTCATTGTGCGGTAATGGTTTTCTCAATATCTAACACCACAATTTGGCTAACCAGCAAAACTACGGACCAATAGACGAAATCCTTGCCCGGCTACCGGGTAACGTTCTTAAGTTCATGAGTAAACTATAATTTATCACCAGTGGGAAAGAACGACCAAGTTTTGTTAAGTATCAAAAGATTTTCACCTTGTTTGGTAGTTTGAGATAGCAAACATTTCCAGCAAATGGCATAATTTGAAGATATTTGCGACAGATTTATAATATTCTTACGTAGAAGCTATCAAGTGTTGTTTGTGAACTGCATCACTCGTTTGTTGAATCCAATTTGTCAGGAACTGGATCATGAAGTTCATATATCGCGCAATATTTGGATTTTGCCTAACTGCGATATCCGTCGGTCTGATTGGAGCGGGTATTTGGAAGGTCGTTGATGCCTATTACAAATCTGAGAACAGCAGAAGGCAGGCTGGGAAAGAGCGAACCTATATAGTTCAGGTCGACACACTGTCTCGCCAAACAATCAGACCCAAGATTACAGCATTCGGACAGATTCGGGCTTGGCGAACACTTGACATTCGCTCGGCAGTCCAGCAGCCCATTGTCGAACTAAGCAAGAATTTCAGAGACGGTGCCTTTGTTTCAGAAGGCGAACTTCTGTTCCGTGTTGACGACTCCGATGCGAAAAGACGGGTTGCCGACGCCGATCTGGCCCTCCAGCAGGCTGGGGGGGATTACTCAGAAGCAATAGATTCCATTGCTCTTGTGGAGTCCGAAGTCAGGACGGCGATGAGGCAGCTGGAGCTTAAAAGGAGTGATTTTGAGAGAAAAAAGAAACTGATGGCACAGGGCCATGTTGCAGAAAATTTGAGTGACGACGCCGCCTACGCTGTCGCCGCTGCTGAACAGGCTCTGTCCACCAAGCGAAAAGCTGTGGTAACAGCAAAAAAGACAGTTGGGGTGACCCGACAAGCCGTTGAACGGGCAAAGATTACCCTCGCCGACGCTGAAAAACAACTCGCCGATACCCGTTACCACTCGCCGTTTTCGGGACATCTTACCGACGTTGTCGCGACGCTTGGCCGACGGGTGACGACCAGCGAGATTTTGGCAAAATTGATTGATCCTGCGGGTCTTGAAGTGTCATTTCGCGTACTTGATGATGAATATGGACGCCTGTTGACAGACAAAGGGGATGGAAGTCTTCAGCCGCGGCCGGTAAATATTACCCTGAAACTTGGACGCCGTAAGATTGTCGCTCAGGGGATTGTTGACCGTTCAGCCGCGGAAAGTAGTTTGGCTCAAGGTGGGCAGATCGTCTTCGCCCGGCTGACGGGGAACAATCGACGTGTTTTCAAGTCCGGTGATTTCGTAACCGTGGAGGTTGAAGAGGAGCCGCTGCATAACGTTGCGGTTCTGCCTGCCAGCGCCCTGAGCACTGATGGTCGGATATTTCTCGTGACTAAGGATAATCGCCTAAAGGAATTTAAGGGAGAGCTGGTTCGCCGGCAGGGACAAAACTGGGTCGTGTCGGACCTGCCATTTGGCGAGACTTATGTAAAAGCCCGCTCGCCCTATCTGTCAGAAAACATAAAAGTCCAACCCCGGCGCGAAGTGCAGAGTCACATACCACAGGCAATGACCATTTTAAACGAAGACAGGCGACTGAAACTCATTGCATTGGTGAAGAAAAACAAGGGAATTCCCGATGCTGCCAAAACGAGGATTGTAAAACGATTATCGCAGCCGCAAGTACCCGTTTCACTGGTCGAAAGATTTGAGAGGCGACTTGCAAAAGCAGAACCCCCGGAATCTTCATCGATGAGGATTCAGGTAAAATCGAGGCCCGTTGAAGGGCCAACCGATCCGGTTGCTGATGCCCGGTTCGTTGCGCTCAGTGCCGAAGATCGCAAGCGACTAAAATCCTTTGTCGAAAGTCGCAGACGGATGCCGGACCAGGAAAAAAGTCGTATTTTGAGTCAATTGAACCAACCCAAAGTCCCAAAGGAAATGATTGACCAGCTCGAGGCCCGAATTAAAAGGCAGAGCCGATGAATGGAAAGGATCGGATAGTCATTCCGTCGAAGGTACCAAGCCGTTTTTTCAGTTACTTTGTCGAGCATCATACCGCCGCCAATTTGATTTTCTTTCTCATGCTGATTTCAGGTCTGGCAGCGGCTACACAAATCAGAACCCAATTTTTTCCAGATGTCACCTTCGAAGTTGTCAATGTTACCGTGAAATGGTCTGGCGCCGGACCCAAGGAAATTGATGAGGCCATAGTTGCGCGTTTAGAACCGCGTTTCAGGGCGATAGAGGGCATCGAGGAAGTGCGTGCCGCTGCGCGTGAAGGGCGCGCATCCTTTCGGCTGGAGTTTCAAACCGGATGGGATATTGAAGCCGCGCTGGATGAAACACGATCCATTCTCGATGAGCGAACTGATTTACCTGAAGATATCGACGAACCGATCGTGCGGCGTGCCCGCTTTCGCGACCGTGTGACCGACGTACTGGTTATAGGCAGAGCTCCACTTGATCTTCTGGAACAGTATGCAGAGGAGATGCGAAGCAAACTGTTTGCTGCCGGAATTACAAAGACAGATTTATCCGGAATGGCAACACCTGAGTTAAGGGTTGATGTCCGCCCGGAAACCCTGGAAAGATACAAACTAACTCTCAATGACATTTCTCAGGCCATTGCCAGGGAAACAGGCACTCAGCCTGTAGGCGATGTCGATCAGGGAGCTACCCGTATCCGCACCGAAAACAACAATCGAACCGCGGAACAAATTGGACTTATAGGCATTCGTTCCCAGCCGGATGGCACAAAGCTCAGAGTGAGGGACGTCGCATCTGTTTACGAAGAAAAACTGGATAGAGATCAGGCCTACTATCGCAATGGTATACCATTGCTCCGGATCACGGTTGAGCGGGACGCCCAGGGTGACTCCATCTCCATACAAAGGCGAGTTGAGAAAACAGTAGAACAAATCAACAAAACATTACCCGAGGGCATCGAGATGGTGCTTGCGCGAACCCGGGCGAACGCAATTACCGACAGGGTGAATTTACTTCTAAGAAACGGATTGGGAGGACTAATTATCGTTCTCGCCCTTCTTTTCCTTTTTCTTTCCTCCCGCACGGCTTTCTGGGTTGCCGCAGGAATTCCCGTAGCAATGTCTGCGACCGTCGCTCTAATGCTGATATTCGGATTTACACTTAATATGGTCTCGCTTTTTGCACTGATTTTGTGTTTGGGAATCGTCGTTGATGATGCGATTGTCGTTGGTGAATATACCGATCAACTTCAACAGGCCGGTCTTCCACCTGCTGAGGCAGCAGCAGCCGCGGCACAACGCATGGCAATGCCCGTATTCAGTGCCTCGATTACAACGGTAATAGCTTTTGTAGGTCTGACATTTATAGGGGGACGCTTTGGTCGATTCATGGAAGATATGCCCTTTACAGTTGCTGTCGTGGTACTCGCCAGTCTTCTGGAATGCTTCCTGGTTTTACCGTCGCATATGAGTCATTCTCTCACAACGAAAGCGAGGAATTCATGGATCGACAAACCCAGCGAATTTGTCAACCGGGGTTTCGTCTGGTTCCGCGACGGGATTTTCCGCAAATTTCTTTATTGGGTCATCAGATTCCGTTATCCCACAGTTGCAATGGCCATACTGCTTCTTGCAGTCTCAATTGCTGCGGTAATGGATCAAACTGTCAAATGGAGGTTCTTTGTTTCTCCTGAACGAGGAACAATTAGTGCGAACATTGCCATGCTCCCAGGCGCGACGCGAGCAGATACACGAGCAATGCTGGATGAGATGAGCCGTGCGTTGTATACGGTCAACGAAAAATACAAGAGGCAGTTTGGGACCGCACCTGTCGTACTTTCTGTTACTAATGTTGGAGGCACTACAGGTCGTGGACTCAGAGGATCGGACACCAAGGATCCGGATCGTCTGGGCGGGATCGATATCACGCTGATCGATCCGGACGATAGGCCATATTCTGCTTTTGATCTGATATCCGAATGGAGGGAATTAATCAGCAGACATCCAAAACTGGAGACGCTGGCGATCAGGGGAGAGCGCCGCGGACCGGGAGGAGATGATGTTCATATACGTTTATTCGGTGCAGACGTTGAAACCCTTAAAACGGCGTCACAGGCATTACAGGCTTTGCTGTCCGGCTTTTCGGCAGTTTCCGGCATCGAAGATGACTTGGCATACGACAAAAGTGAACTGGTCGTTGAACTGACACCTCGCGGTCAGGCACTTGGCCTAACGACTAAGGGCGTGGGCGAATATCTGAGACATCGGCTTGACGGCATTGAAGCCACTTCGTTTGCCCGCGGATCACATGAGGTCAAAGTTAAAGTCAGGGTACCGGATCAGGATCTGGACGCGTCCTACATCTATAAATCCACAATACCACTTCCGAACGGCGGGTTTATTCCCCTGATGTCCATTGCAACAATAAAAGAACAGCAGAGTTTCTCCATCATCAGAAGAGAAAATGGAAATCAGGTTGTCACAGTTACCGGGGATCTCAGTGAAGACCCGGTCCGCAGCGAACAGGTCAATTTAGCGCTCGAAAGAGACATACTTCCCAGAATTGCATCCGAATATGGCGTATCCTACTCGTTTGGAGGTCTGGCCGAACAGGAAAGGGAGTTCATTTCCGATGCGAAATTGGGGCTGTTAGCCTGTCTAATCGGTATTTATCTAATGCTCACCTGGGTATTCGGGTCATGGCTAAGGCCTTTTCCAGTCATGCTGGTCATCCCGTTCGGTTTGATTGGCGCAATCTGGGGACATTATATTCACGATGTCCCAATGACGATGTTTTCGGTTGTTGGCCTCATCGGCATGGCAGGAATCATAATCAACGATTCCATTGTTCTTGTTACGACAATTGATGAACGGACGAAAAAACAGGATCTGATCTCAGCGATTATAGATGGTACCGCCAACCGTCTTCGGGCGGTGATATTGACGACGCTGACAACTGTTGGAGGATTGACACCACTACTTTTCGAGCAAAGCCGCCAGGCGGCATTTCTGAAACCAACTGTCATAACCCTGGTTTATGGTCTGGGTTTTGGTATGTTCCTTGTCCTGTTAATCACACCATCCATGGCGGCGATCCAGCAAGACATCACACTCTGCCTGAAGAGTTTCAGGCGCCTGCTAAAATTAACAGTACCCCCTGCCCGCAGATCCCGGATCTAGTTGTTCGGAAAAACGGCTGTCATTTCCAGTTCGACCCGTGCGCCAGGTGTAGAGAGCTGATTAACACAAATGGTCGTGCTCGCAGGTTTCCAATCTCCGAAATACTGGTTCATTACTACATTCAGTTCGTCCATATCCCGCATGTCCGTCAGGTAGCGGGTAACTTTAACAACGTCGGTCCAGGTCAGACCTTCATGCTCCAAAATTGAACGAATTGTTTCCATGGAAAGCCTTGCCTGCTTGGCGATTTCG
The DNA here is from genome assembly GCA_964461525.1 of uncultured Hyphomicrobiaceae bacterium. Taxonomy (GTDB): domain Bacteria; phylum Pseudomonadota; class Alphaproteobacteria; order Rhizobiales; family CAYWUX01; genus CAYWUX01. Next base: position 453,815 of record CAYWUX010000001.1, read on the forward strand.
ACCGGGTGCGCATGTTCGTGAAGTTCGTGAGGATGTTTGTGGTACAAAGGCGAAGCGGTTGCGCCTGAGATAAACAGCAGATCTCCAGGCGACTCAATCCGAATCGCAGGAGCGTATGGCATTTCCTCATGACGCTCCGGAATGGTTTGAATCTCTCCGATGTTCGGGTTACTGGGAGAGGTTTTAAAAGGCTCACTTCGTGCCGACATGAAATTTCCTTTCTACTTTCACCACACTACTTTCACCACATTTTTTTCTGTGTAGCATTGGGTCTGCAAAACACAAACCAAATTTTTCCGTATTTCGGAATGCTATTCGTCGGTGCGCTCAATCGGTTATAAAGCCGGCTCTTCAAACCGATGGAAAGCTGCATCAGAGCATTCTTCTGCGATTGAAAACAAAACCTCGTTCACAAGGGCAAGAAATACCGAGGACAACAACCAGCTGGAAGCCCCCTGGTTTCATTAATTTTGGCCCATTGGCCAGCGAGATCTGGTAACAAGGCTACCCATTTTTTTGTCCCACATCAGGGAGAGCGGAAACAGTGGCACCTCCTTTAGGCAACAATTCGGTAACCGGTGGCCCATACAGGGTTCAAATTTGTATTTTGAATTAGAGAAAATTCTTTCGAGCCTGTAGAATAATGCAGCTTTTTTGTAACGGAGTATAAGTATCCATTGGCGTCGCAACTAAGTTGATATTCCCACGCAGAGTCTTCCCCTGGAGGAATAAGGATTGAAGTCACACTCCCAAGCCAATAAGAACATCATTCAACGGCTTTGGTCCGGCGAGGTTCATCTGAATGATGTATTCTGGAATTATGCGATAATCTACGGACTGATCTTGAACCTGACCGCGACGGTTCTGATACCGCTTGCGTTCATGTTCAATTGGCATGCAGCTTTGATTGTACTGATATTCCTGCTGCCAATACCTTACAATATCCTTATTACGGTTTCAGTTTGGAGGAGTGCGGAAAAATATGAAGACCCCGGCCATTGGCCGGATTACGCCAAGATTATTACTTTGGTTTGGTTTATATTCTGGACTCTGATTTAGTTTTTAAATCCTGCGTTGCGCAGTCAGTGCCTTGAGACTTAAACAGACCAGTCACGTAGATGAGGCGTCCACAACCAGAGTAATGATGATATAGGTGGTAATTAGATTATAACGCTTGCTCTCCGGTTTCACCAGTTCGAACTCTTATCGCCGCTTCCACATCCAAAATGAAAATCTTCCCGTCTCCAATATTTCCCGTCTTTGCCTTATCCTGAATTACTGTGGTCGTGCGCGGAGCAAGCTCATCCGAAACCACTATCTCCAGTTTGATTTTCGGGACATAGTTGATCGTGTATTCGGCGCCGCGATAAATTTCCTTGTGTCCCTTCTGCCGGCCGAAACCTTTAACTTCAGTTGTCGTCATACCCTGCACGCCGATTTCGGCTAGACCTTCACGGACTGTATCAAGTTTAAAAGGTTGGATAATCGCAATTATGAGCTTCATAATTATTCCCTTATACCCTTACGAGTTGTGATAGCCGGACTCACCGTGTTCTGCCAGATCCAGACCTTGTACTTCCGCATCTTCATCGACACGCAGCCCGACAAGACTCTCAGTAACCTTTATTATTATATAACTTCCTATCAGTGACCAAATTGCGACCGAAATTACGCCCACGGCTTGAACGCCAAACTGACTAAAGATGGTTACATTATCGCCAAGCCCGGCTCCGCCAAGTGCGGTAGCGGCAAAAATCGCCGTCATTAATATTCCGATTGTACCCCCGATTCCGTGAACAGCAAACACATCCAGCGAATCATCGATCTTGTATTTATGCTTTATAAGATCCACACATATATAACAAATGCCACCCCCGACGATACCGAATAAGACAGATGCACCAGGGCCAACAAAGCCTGACGCCGGCGTTATGGTTGCCAACCCGGCAATTGTTCCGGTGACCATGCCGATCAGGCTGGGTTTTCCGAATTTGGACCACTCAATGATCACCCACACAAGAGAGGCAGTTGCCGCAGAAATATGCGTCACGGTCATTGCCATTCCGGCATCACCGCCGGCTGACAGCGCACTTCCTGCGTTGAAGCCAAACCATCCGACCCAAAGCATAGACGCGCCAATCATGGTCATCCATGGCGCATGGGGCGGGAGCACATCTTCAGGAAAACCCCTTCGGCCTCCCAACAAATAAGCCAGTATCAGGGCTGACGCTCCGGCGCTCAGATGGACTACCAGCCCTCCGGCAAAGTCCATCAGTCCAATTGAAGCCAACCATCCGCCGCCCCAAACCCAATGACAGATGGGTGCATAGACAAGGATCAACCACAAAGCGCTGAATAAAAGAACTGCTGAATACTTAATTCGCTCAACAAATGCCCCAACGATCAGCGCAGGAGTTATAATGGCGAAGGTCATCTGGAACATGAAAAATACGGATTCTGGTATACCGGTATCAGGATAAACGGTTTCCCTGCCCACACCGCGTAAAAAGAATTTTCCCAATCCGCCAATCCACGACGTTCCCTCAGCGAATGAAAGACTGTAAACGCCGACAAGCCAAAGTACCGAAACAAGACACGAAATGGAAAAACAATGCATAAGTACCGACAGAACGTTCTGCGATCTTACCAATCCCCCATAGAACAACGCCAACCCCGGAAGGGTCATAAATAGAACCAGTGCCGTCGATGTCAGAAGCCAAGCGGTATCTCCACTGTCAATCATGCTGATCCCTCAAATACGATTTTGCTGCCTTGGCAGATGGAAACTGCCGATTTTTTAGACATATTATGCGTAATTGGAATAATTCTCCAGACATAAGCTGAGGTTATTCAGCGAGACTATGCCTAAATTTTCATCATATTGTGCCGCCATGCAGCGACAGAGCGACTTCAGACTGTCCGATTAATCATCCCGCGTCACCTCGATTCAGGCACGTGATGTATTTGTCGCCGTCGATGTCGAAACACCTGATCAGAGCAGCAGGTATAAAGGAAGCTATCTCATTGCAGGGGCGGCAGTTTGATCCGTAAGCAGATATCCATGGCATTTGAGGGGTTCACCTGGAAGGAAATATTCCTCGTTCTCACCACTCCATTTGATTTCGAGCAGGAACGCGGCATGTGTTATCGCAACTACATCGCCGATCCCGAGGAGTGGTGCAGCTGTTTCAAGGTTGCCGCCACATGCCGGGTGGTTTTTCCGGTCGATCCTGAAGCTGACTAAGCCGCCCTGCTGAGTGATAATTTCATTCAGGACACATGGTCCGCTTAAATCAGGCTGTATTGTTTTCGAGATTCACTACTTATGACGACCTGGAGATAATGCGCAATCAAAGCCCAATTGGCAAGTGAAGTCAGTCAGTGCTAATACTGCCTGTAAGTCAAAACGGATAATTCTGCGGAAAAAATTGGTGCCGGAATTAAAATTAGCCCTGTTTGCCGGAAGGTATGTACCCTTAGTCAGAGCCTCATCTTCGAATGTTTAAGTGTCACGAACAGCGAAATCATTTGTCGCTCGTCCTTTACCCTAACAATGAATAATCACCGATCCGGCAAAGAGTTTGGTTTATGGCCCCAAATAAATTGATTGATCGTCAAATTTCAATGTGCGATCTTGTGATTAATCAATGATATGAATTGGGATGCAAAAATCCTTGAAATCATTGATCTGGCTTATTTAATTGGGAGGAACTCATGAAGTTAATTAAACTGTTACTTGTAATATGTGCCAGCTTAGCCATTGCGGGAATGGCTCAGGCACAAGAAAAATATCGTTTTGGCGGTGGCCCGTCTGGTGGTGCCTGGCACCCTGCGATCAGCGCCGGCACACAGATTCTCAATAAGGAATTAAAGGGTAAAGTTAATTTTCAATATTCACCATCAGCCGGATCGGTCGCCAACGTCCGACGTGTTGCACAGGGAGAGTTCGGAACGGCCTGGGGACATATCGGTCAGGTCTGGCAATCGTGGAATGGTGTAGGTCTTTTTGAGAAAGACGGCGCAAACAAGGATATTCGAATTATCGCCAATGTTCGTGCGCAAACTCAGATTATTGCGGTACTGGCCGACAGTCCCATAAAATCCTATTCTGATATGGTCGGCAAAAAAGTTAATCTGCTTGCCAGAGGTACCGGCAGCCACGTAAACTGCAAAAACATATTTGAGGCTCTTGGCCTGCTTGACAAAATTGAACAACGAAATCTTGGTTTCCGGGCTGCAGCCCAGGCCCTTGGTGATCGGCAGGTGGATGTTTTCTGCTCGGCGGGCGCGCCTTTTGAAATTCCCTCTCTAACTCAGCTCTCCGTCAGCAAACCTGTTCGCTATATCTCTATGACCGATGAAGAGCAAAAGAAAGTTACCGACGCACATAAATTCTATGTTCCGATAACCATTCCTGTTCAGAAAGACGTACAGGGCATGGATGCCCCTGCAAAAACGATTGCTTATGATGTCTGGTGGATCGCTCACAAAAGTATGTCCGACGACGCCATTTATAATATGCTCAAAGTGATTGCAGATCCCAAGAATCTAAATCAACTGACCAAAACAGCACAATATTGGCGGGACCTCAGTGGCAACTTCAATGCGCTTACTGAAACCAAGATCTGGGTCCATCCAGCTGCCGCGAAGTATTGGAAGGAACGTGGCGTCGAAGTGCCAGACAGTGTGGTTAGAGGATACTAACATTGTTGGTTCGACCTGAGCAGAAGCTCCTTCAGGATTAGGAAACTCTGCCGTTCATGAAGTTCCATCCTGCAGCTGAGACGCGAATGGCCGGTGTCTAATTGGCCGTTCGCGCCAGTAATCGTAAGCTTCCCGGTCGATATTCAAATCCATTCCGGATATTGTTTAAGCAAATCTGGAAAATGTATTCAGGATCATATTGAAAGAGATATCGGCAGCCCGCTTCAGGCCGCATCGTTGGCATCAGCAAACCCAAAAGTGAACTAGAGAGCATTAGAAATGACTGGCGGTTTTTTAACTTTACTTCAGAAGATCGGTCTCATCTCCGAAGAAATGACCCCACCGCGTAAGATAACCGGGTTATTAAAATACCTGGTATCGATCATAGCCGTTTCATTCTCATACTTTTTTATTCATATCGCATTCTTTGGTCCTCCGGTTGCGGAAATCTTCAAAGGCACCTTCATGGTGGGTGTGGCGGTTCTCACAATTCTGGTTTACAAAGTCCGGCTGAAGCCGATAAGGGAGGGTTTTGTACTTCTCGATGAATTGATATCGGTGCTTTCCATGGCGATTATGTGTTGCCTGTTTGCCATTTGGTTTTACTGGTATTATTTTGACAATACGGAACTGTGGCGCGAATTCTCTGGTACCCGCATCATTTTCGTTGCCTTGGTCGGCGCTTTGATTGGTGTTGGCCTTTATTGGCGGGATGCGACACGAAAAGAAATTCCGGACGGCCTCATCCTTACCGACTGGCTCTATATTGTAGCCGCGGTTTCCCCGATAATCTGGTGGATCATGACTAGCGACGAATTAACTGCGCGTGTCGGCAGTCCGGTGCCTGTGCAGGTGATCATATTTTCAGGCCTTCTGGTCGCGGTCAGTTTCGACATTGCCCGCAGAATCGTCGGGCCAGTAATTCCGATAATCGGGCTGCTTTTTCTAATTTATTCATTCGCACCGGTTGCACAGCTGTCCCCGGGTCTGTTTAAACATCAGGGTTACGGGCTGGCACGGGTCATGGAATTCTTAATGCTTGAAGCCGATGGTATGACCGGCCTTATCATAGAAGTTTTTGCAGTTTTCGTCGTCATTTTCGTCATTGTAGGGGCTTTCCTTGAAAAAACCGGTCTTGGCGAACTGTTCATTGATACTACTTATCGAATAACAGGGGGGCGAACCGGGGGGCCAGGCCTTGCCTCGGTTACAAGTAGCGGATTATTCGGAATGATTTCCGGTAGCGGTGTGGCCAATGTCGTCACAACCGGAACATTCACGATTCCCTTGATGAAGCGGGTTGGATACCGGCCTGAATTTGCAGGAGCGGTTGAAGCATCCGCTTCTACCGGTGGAGCCTATATGCCGCCCATCATGGGAGCCGGAGCATTCCTTCTCGCCCAACTCACCGAAATAAGCTATTTCGAAGTTATCAAAATTGCCCTCATTCCCGCACTATTTTATTATTTGTCAGTTGGACTGATCGTTTATGTCAGAGCCGTTAAGCTGGGCCTCCATGGTGTGCCAGTTTCGGAGCTTCCTTCCTGGAGCAGGATTCTGCCGAGACTTCCCTTGCTGCTACCGGTACCGTTTATGGTTTACTATCTTGTTTTAGGAGACTCCGCCTTCCTGGCAGCCGTTAAAACAATTTGCCTTATTGTATTGCTCAAGGCTTCGGACCTCCTTCTCCATATCCAGACACCATGGGCTGACAGAACCAATAAAATTTTTCTCGTCCTTGCCGTCCTTTTTGGAATTATTTCATATTTGTTCGGTCTCAAAATCGGTGCCCCTTTTACATGGTTTGCAGATACTTTACGGGGGCTCAATTATGGTGATTCTCTGCTTTGGACCGTGTTTGCATTCATTGCCTTGAAGCTTGGCGAAATCGTCGTCGCCGCTTTCATGAGTGAAAGCCGTATTTCAGACTCCGATGGAAACGATGTAATTGTTTCCGGCTCTTCTATGTTCAAAGAACTTGGCCAGAACGTTGTTGAACTCGTGCGGGTTATCTGGCTCGCCATGGAGGCAGGTGCCAGAAACACCCTTGTCATAGGTTGCATTGCGGGTGTATTGGGTATTCTGCTTTCAAGTGCAACTCAGAGTGATCTTCCTGGGCGGATTTCGGCCGTATTGATCGAACTCAGTTTTGGCTTGCTACCACTAACGATTTTCTGGGTAATAGTTGCCGGCTATGTGGTAGGTATGGGCCTTCCCATCGTCGCCAGTTACGTCATTCTGGTTATTTTCAGTGTTGCTGCCCTGACCAATCTGGGCGTACCGACGATCGCCGCTCATCTGATCTGCTACTGGGTCGCGGTCGTTAGCGCCGTTACGCCTCCTGTTGCTCTTGCGGCGTACGCTGCGAGCGCCATAGCTAAATCAGATCCTATAAAAACCGGCACTGAATCCGTCAAACTTTCCTCAATGATTTTCGTAATGCCATTTTTGTTCGTGTACACGCCCCTTCTGCTGGAAGGTAGCAGACTGGATATAAGTCTAACGGTCATAGCGTGCATGTTCGGGATTATCGCCTGGGCGACATTTCTTGAAGGCTTTACTTTCAGAAAAACGAACACGATGGAACGATTGATTCTATGTGTGTCTGCCTCCTGCCTACTCTTACCTGTTGACCATCTGATTACCTACCTGTTCGGAATCGATGGAGAATTTCGCTATCAGTTGAACATTGTTGGAATTATTCTGATCGCAAGCACTCTGTTTATGCAGAAATCCCGTCAGCGTCTCGAAGCAAGCCCCGGTAAGGTATAGTTTGGCTATTTACCGATATCAACGGAAACGGGCGCACTGTAACGATGCGGCAATGCTGCAATACCGGGACACAGGCCGCAACTTACTTTCTAATGAATTGAGGGTTGCTGACTTTGGCCCTCGCCGTTGTCGTTGTTTTTGCCCCTCTGTTCGAGAAATATATTTTGCGGCCTTTTTTAATTCTCATCTTTGCCCAAAGTTTTACAGTCAATCAGTTGATTGCTGTGAAAATTGAATTCCAAGCTACCTTTCAACTCGAGCGATATCAGCTAGCTCTCGTCACATGAGGCATAGTTCATCTGAATCCCTTGATTAGAGCCCTAGTCCGTAATACCGGAAGCCCTATCCGAGGATCAATTGACTATGAAACCGTATTCGCCTTTGTAACTTCCACGAGGCAGCGCGTCAGGACGATAGCCGTAAACCCGGTTCAATCGGTTCATGATCAGTCTTCTGCGATCAGAATCCGGTAAAAAGCCGTCAGTGGGTCTGGCCAGTTTATTCCGGTTCACACCGTCAACCAGATATGGCGTAACGATCACGACCAGCTCTGTTTCAGACTTGAGATAGTCTTGACTGGAAAACAGCTTTCCGAGAATAGGTACGTCTTTAAGGCCCGGTGTACCATCTATATTCTGTCTTAGATCCTCTGAAAGCAAACCGCCAATAACCAATGACCCGCCGCTGGGCAGTTCGACAGTCGTATTGGCACGACGTACTTTCAGAGCGGGAATAGAAATCGAAGCCAATGTTACTGCACCTTCGCTGGTAATTTCGCTGACCTCGGTTGACACCCGCATACTAATGCGACCTGCCGACATCACGATTGGCGTGAACGACAGACCAACACCAAATGGTTTGTATTCAACAGCAATTGTTCCGTCATCCCACCCGGATGGAATCGGAAATTCTCCACCGGCCAGGAAGTTAGCTGTCTCTCCGGAAACGGCGGTTAGATTTGGTCGTGCAAGCAATCGCAGCAATCCGTTGCGCTCGAACGCTTCAATTGAGGTTGCCAGACAATTGATAGTTTGGCCGGCCAGTATGGGCAAGGTCGCCGCCGGTTCAATGATACTGCCCGACAACGTGCTGGGAATTGTGCAGGCTGCAGGATTGTTGCCAAAAACACCATAAAGAATATTGTTTGTTCCGTTTTGATTGGATATCGGGAACTGATTGTTCGTGTTAAATGCTATATTGTTTTTGCCGATACTGCCACCATTTAGGTTCACGCCCAGACGTTTAATCATCTCCCTGCTCATCTCGGCTACGTGCACTTTGATCATGACCTGTTCTTTACTGGTCACATTGATCATGTTCAAAACATTCTCTGGCTTTCCAGCGAACCGGCCTGCCAAATCCGAAGCGCGGTTGGCGTCAATCGCATTCGATACGGTTCCCGTCAGAACAATATTTTCATTGATCATTTCCGCCGTGATATCCGATCTTGGAATGAATCTTTTGAACATGTCTGAAAGGCCCGTAATGTCCTGCTCAATAGACACTTCGAGGGCGGCAATGTGTCCGCCATCCTTGTCGAAGAAGTGAATATTGGCCTGTCCGACCTGCGCACCGATCAAATAGGCCCGCTTGGACGACTGAACAACGGCGTCAAGAACTTTCGGATTTGAGACCAATACATCCCGCAGTTCAGTCGGCAATTCGACTACGACAGACTTGTTCAGTCCGATCCGGATATGCTGGCTGGGATTTATGCCATTTCCCGTGTGCAGATGAACGACGGATCTGTGTTCAATGCCTTTCGGGGCTGACCATACCGAAGCCGGCGCAATCAGCAGGAATGTTGTAACAGTCAAACTAACAGCGCCGATGACAGCGCACTTTGATAAGTAACGAACAAATAAATCGTATATATGCATGAATCTAGACCTTCCCAGGAACCCAAGTAACCGTCCCGAAAATTCAATACTTCTAAAAACCTAATAAATTACTGACAACTGGTTGAAAACGGCACACTTCTTGGAAATCGGCATCTGAAAATTGCAAATTCTGATAGTGTGAGAGGAGACTGTTTCTTAACGTGGCCGTTATGAAATTGGATTGGTTTGCAGGAAGACTGGAAAGAGAAAAAACAATTTTCAAATAAGTTTTTATATATATTTCAAATGATTAAATCTTCGAACAATTATCTAAGTGTTTGCGACAGGTTTTTTGTTTCTCGCAAAAACGTTAACAGAGTTCGTGCCCCTTTCCTGGATTCGATCCAAAATCCAAAAAAAAAATAAAACTCTAAAAAGTGGGCAGCGTTCCCAAAGTGGCACATTAGCGCCGGACTAAAATCCAATGGCCGCACCGTCGCTGCGAGGATCCGAAGCGCCTTCAATACGGCCTGTGGGAAAATGTACCAGAGCGCCCGCATGCCCCATTATTTCGTCGTAAGCGCCAACAGGCTCGACATCATGGCCTGCAGCGGCGAGTTTTCTTATGAGATCCGTTGAAAACCGGTTTTCGATACGCAGACTGGTTTTTTCGCTTCCCCATGTGCGCCCTAAAAGCCATCGGGGTGCGGAAACTGATTTCTGCAAATCCTGATTGAATCTGGTATATCGGCTGAAAATTATTGCCTGTGTCTGCGGTTGACCTTCGCCACCCATGGTACCGTAGGACATCACCCGTCCATCGCTGAGCCGTGCTAGGGCCGGTTGAATGGTGTGGAACGGTTTTCTAAACGGCATGAGGCAGTTTAGATGACTCTTACTCAAGGAAAAACTAACCCCACGATTTTGCCAGATGATTCCGGTTTGAGGTAAAACAAGACCGGACCCGAATTCCCAGTAAAGGCTCTGGATGAAGCTCACTGTCCGCCCCTGGCCATCAATTGCACCAAGCCAAACAGTGTCGCCGCCGGGCTTTGCGTCCGGCCAGGTCGCCGCCCGGGTTGGGTTTATTGATTTAGCAAGTTCCAATATTTTGGACGGCTCAAGAAAGGAGTCGACATCGACATCCATATAATCAGGGTCCGTGATATAAGCATCCCGAATTCGAAACGCGCATTTGGTCGCCTCAACAATTCCATGCACGAAGTCAAACTGATCCGGCTGGGTCACATCCAACTGATTAAATATACCAAGCAATAGCAATGAAGCCAGCCCCTGTGTTGGCGGGGGCATGTTATAAATCCTGTGGCCGGCGGATACATAACAGAGCGGTTCAACCATTTTTGCATTATGTCTTTGTAAGTCTGAAAGCTCCAGCGGCGACCCCGCCAGTTGAAGATCACCGGCAATACTTCTGGCGATATCCCCCCTGTAAAAATCATCAAACCCGACTTTTGCCAAACGTTCGAAGGTTTCCGACAAAGCCGTGTTTCGGAATCGGTCCCCCGGTTCCGGCTCTTTGCCATCAATCAGAAAAAAATTTGAATATCCTGAAATTTCTTTTAACTCAGCAAGATTTGAGACAGTATTACTCGCTTGCGATGACGTCACGGCGATGCCGGAACGAGCATAAAAGATCGCATCCTCAAATAATCGCGACAATGGCAGCCTTCCGCCCCAACGGTGGCGGCTGACAGAATAGGCCTCTTTCCAGCCGGAAACAGCACCTGCAACAGTCAAGGCCGCCAATGGCCCCCTCTCAGGGATAAAGGTATGACCATTGCCGAGATAAAAATCGACATCCGCTTTTTGAGCCGCTCCACCACATGCATCAATAGCTGAAACATGCTCTTCCGGTGAATATAACAGCCAGAAATTATCGCCCCCAAGACCGTTCATATGCGGATAAACGACAGCTATGGTACTTGCAGCAGCTATCATCGCTTCAATTGCATTACCCCCGTCCTGCAAAACACGGGTTCCAGCTTGCGCCGCCAGATGGTGTGGCGCTGTCACCATTCCTTTGAATGACCGCGAGGTCTCCTGCATAGTGTCCGCTCCGCGCTGCAATCGCTGATTAACTCAGACAAATTGGACCTGTTAGTTGAAAATTGTCAATGATCCCGGGAAGAACGGAAAAAACCAGACCGGTCTTCGAGACCTGTGGTCCTGGAATTTGATTTTAAATTCGCCTGTCTTCAATGGAAATCCGGAAACAGACGCTCAAGTTCGACCAGCTCTAACTTTCCATCCAAATAGTTACCGGACCATCATTGGTCAGATTGATCTGCATATTGGCTCCGAATTCACCGGTGGCGATGTCGACTCCGCAATCTTTTATTAATCGACAAAATTGCTGATAAAGCACGCGTCCGATTTCGGCGGGAGCTGCCTCCGAAAAACCGGGTCTGTTTCCCCGGGTTGTATCAGCGGCAAGCGTAAACTGGCTGACAATAAGCGCCTCACCACCTACGTCAATTAAGGATTTGTTCATTTTTCCCCGGTCATCCGGAAATATCCTCAAGTTAACAATTTTCTTGACCAGCTGTTCAGACCGGCGCTCGGTATCGGAGATCATTACGCAAACGAAAATCAACAGCCCTTTTCCAATCTGCCCGACAGTCTTATTGTCGATCTCAACACTGGCGTTCGAAACTCTCTGAATCAGACAACGCATGGATATTGCTTCTTTAAGTGCCAACTAATGCAACAGTGGCAGTGCTTTTAGTCTTTTTCTTGTTTGTTAGCACGGTTCAATTACAAGTTCCAAGTCATTCCAGACCACTAGTTCATAGATCAAATCCGGGAAAGCCGAGTAAAGACGTAATGTAGTTGTAATACCAACTGGAACTGATTTTGAGCTGGAAGTCACACTAACCGGATATCTTCCAAGTTTGTTGAAGGTAGGGAAATTAAGGTGCCAGACCTTAGTTAGTGCAATTCGATTTCTGCCAAAGAGAAGACCTCCGAAATACGCAAGTACATCAGAGGTCTCTTTTTGAGTACGCATTACTCAGTTACGCAGAACTTAATTCACTGGGGTTGGGGTTCAGTGAACATCTGACAATTTAATTCAATGATTTTGGGAGTCAATCGAGCAAAATCCGCCGATTCTGGTAATCAACAGGTCTTCAACAAGTGATTCACAGAAATATTTGGATTTTTTTACAATGATTAAAAGGTCTCCGACGCAAATACCCACGGAGACCTTTTATCTGGGAGGAAATTCAGTGGATAAGTCCTCCCTACCCGACTTGGACCCAATCATAGGTCCAAATCGCAAATACTTTGCTAAGATATATTCTAAATTATTTAATAAGGTTGGATACTGAATAAAGAGCCTGCCACACCGGCCAGAACCCAATTACTGTTGAAACGGCCGCCGGCACATCTGTCAGCACTGATTGTTCGATTAATCCAATCATTAAGAGAGCGTTAATTGAAAAATTTTTGATATTTCAATTGTGACATCAATGACGGTCGTTGCAACAGCGTACCACCCAGATTTCGACCGAGCTGCTTCTGAACTCTGTGTACCAATAACACCGCTCTTTGGGATGGCGAGGTAAAGCGCAATAGAGAATAACTATGCCCTCACCCGTATTGCTATCACTGACTCCAACTTATTCTCAGGCATGAAGACAGAAGGGTAAGTCACCAGCAATATGACAATCGAAAGGATACTCTGAGTGCAAAATACTTTAGCGGTAACAGGCTTTCATTGAATCTCCGATGAAATTATGCGACCAAATAGATCGTGACGGAGCGACGCCCGCAACCTGTTGGGAAATTTAATGCAACCGAAGAACAATGCCTATGGCGCCCGACGAGACTTCGGGCACGGAGACGACTTTACCGATATGGAAGTCTCACGAGCACTTCGCAATCACGGTTCACTTTATGAAGGTCTGGCAACTGACGTTACGCCAACATCGATGCATTTCCTGTTATGTCATTTCGACATCCCAGTGGTTGATGTCGGACAATACCGGCTTAGTATTCACGGGCGAATTCGGCGGCCTGTTCAATTATCGATCGATGAAATTTTAAAAATGCCCGCACAAAGTTATGCGGTCACGTTGGAATGCTCAGGTAATGGCCGGAAAAACTTTCACCCCCGTCCCAAAAGCCAACCCTGGAATGATACCGCTGTAGCGTCAGCAGAATGGACGGGTTGCCCCCTGGGGCCTCTACTTGAAAAACTTGGCGTCGAAATTGATGCAAGTGAAATATTGTTTACCGGCCTGGACCAGGGCGTTGAAGTTGACGAAGTTATTAAATATGAAAGGTCGCTTCCCATTGATGAAGCCCTGCGAAACGGCGTGTTACTGGCTTACGCAATGAATGGGCAACCTCTGACACCTCCACATGGTTATCCTCTGCGGCTGATCGTGCCTCACTGGTATGGAATGGCAAGTGTCAAATGGTTACGGTCAATCGAAGTACTAGACCGCGAATTTCATGGGTATTATATGGACAAGGCTTATCGGAACAAGAGCTCGGAAGACGAGCCGGGCGCCCCGATTACCTTGCAGAAAGTACGCTCATTAATCATTCCGCCGGGGGTTAGATACAGGCATGACGGAAGGAGACTTCTTAAAAGTGGTCCGGTCACACTTCAGGGAAAAGCATGGGCCGGCAGGCAATCCATCCTTCGGGTAGAGATAAGTCTGGATAGGGGACGTTCGTGGAAAGATGCCAAGCTCAGAAAATCATCGTCAGAATTCTCCTGGACGAGTTGGACTTTTCCTTGGAATGCAGAAAGAGGCAGATATGAGATTTTGTCCCGCGCGACGGCTGCTGACGGATCGGTTCAACCAACATCGGCGACGTGGAACTATCTTGGTATGGAAAACAATTCCGTTCAGTCCCTCTCGGTGATTGTCGAATAATTCGAATCTCGTCGGTCAGAAGCCCGTTACCGGTTCAATATTTATCCAGTGCCCTTCCCTGGAGCTTTTATAGGCGGCATCAATAAGCTGTAACGCTTCAAGCCCGGTATGCAGGTCAAAGTTCAATTTCTCACCCGTTGTAATATGGCGCAAAAAATTCTCCCATCCATAACGGAAACTGTGCTTAAACGGAGTATCGTCCTCGAACATTGTCCACTGTCTGAAGAAATCCATCGACTGGGGATTGACTGGATCGAAGTATGGTCTGGGCGTATCAGATAAGGATTGGCAGAAACAGTCATGAAGAGTCGCCACGGCTGAACCACCCGTGCCATCGACCTGGATCGTTAGCAGATCGCTGCGACGAACCCGCGTGGCCCAGGAGGTAGATAACTGGACGCTGATGCTTTCCTCAAGCGTCATCAAAGCGAAAACCGCATCTTCCACATCAACATTATAGGCAGTTCCAGTTTCGTCCCAGCGTTTGGGAATATGGGTATAGGCTTTACAGAAAATTCCGGTCACTCTTCCGAACAGGTGGTGCAGAATATAGGACCAGTGCGGGAACATATCGAGGACGAGCCCGCCCCCTTCTTCCGCCTTATAGTTCCAACTCGGACGTTGACCTTCCTGTGATTCGCCGTCAAATATCCAGTAGCCAAAGTCTAACTTGACAGAAAGTATTCTATCCAGGAATCCGGAATCAATCACATGTTTGAGTTTGCGCAGTCCGGGTAGATAAATCTTGTCCACTACGGCACCACACGCCCCGCGGCATTGTTGGGCAAGCGATATCAATTCAGCAGCTTCCTGGATTGAACGCGCAACCGGTTTCTCCGTGTAAACGTGTTTACCAGCGGTCAGGGCTGCTTTTAGCCTGTCTCCCCTCCCGCCTGTCTGGGCACCATCAAAATAAACTGTAAAATCAGGGTCACTGAAGGTATCCGAGAGATTTGTCGTCCATTTTTCTATGGCGTATTTATCCGCAACTTCTTTCAGACGGTTTTCGTTTCTTCCAACCAGCAGGAGATCCGGTACCAGCCGGCTGCCATCCGACAGTATTATTCCTCTCTCCCGGATAATCGGAATAAGAACATGGCTTAAGTGCTTCGAATTTACGACACCACCCGTGGCGCCATTAACAATGACGCCTATACGTTTCGCACTGCTGTTCATCACCAATTATCCCGTGGCCCCAAGATTATATTCTTCAAAATTCTCAACAGATTTGCTGGTCAACCCTGATAATGAAAACCGTTCAGGTCTTGCCAATTTTCGATTTATCTCTAATCTCTTCCCATGACTGATTACAAGACGAATGATGAGCATTTATTGATCTCCTGGTTGTCGAACCGACGGCAGGACATGATCGATTTACTGGAAAGTCTTGTCAATATTGATAGCGGAAGTTACGACAAGGCAGGTGTAGATGCCGTCGGTTTGCAACTCATTGAATTCCTAGAGAATTATGGTGTCAGAACGGAAATAATTCCCGTCGAGAACCATGGTGACGCCATTCGTGCCATGGTCGGACATTCTGAGAAAAACCGGCCAATTATGCTTCTCGGTCATCGCGATACCGTATTTTCCAAGGGGGAGACAGCGAAACGTCCATTCCGCATAGAAGACGGCATCGCTTATGGCCCGGGCGTGGCGGATATGAAAGCCGGTCTGGTGATTAACGCGTTTATTCTTGCCGGCATGGCTCAGCATGAGAGTACCTTGCCCGCCACAGTCGGTCTGTTTACCGGAGATGAAGAAATTGCTTCTCCCTCATCGCGCCCGATCATTGAAAATGAGGCCCGGAATTCACGAGTTGTATTTAACTCCGAACCGGGCCGCGCCAATGGCAATGTCGTATCCGGCCGCAAGGGAGGAACTTTTTACAGGATTGAAGTCAAAGGAAAGGCCGCCCATTCCGGTTCACAGCATGCAAACGGCATTAGCGCAATCGAGGAACTGGCTCGAAAAATTCAGGCCTGGCACGCATTGACGGATATTGACGCAGGAAACACCGTAAACGTAGGTCTGATCAACGGCGGAAAATCAATCAATATGGTAGCACCTGAAGCAAGTAGCGAAGTCGATATACGCTATCTTGACGCCAAGGGGGCAGCAAAGATCAAGCGGCAGGTCGAGGACATTGCTCAACGCTCTTTTGTCCCGGGAACGCAGTCCCGCTTCGAGATTCTAGGCGAGTTTTATCCACTTATTTCAACCGAAGAATCCGATAAGTTGCTGAATCACTATCTGTCCGTTGCAAAGAGCAAAGGCTTCGAAATTATTGGAGAACATTCGGGGGCTTGTGCCGATTCAGGTTTTACTGCGGCAGTGGGAACACCAACACTCTGCGCCGTTGGTCCGGTGGGAGGAATGGTTCATACCGTTGACGAGTATCTCGAAGTAAAGACCCTATTTGAACGCGCCGAACTTCTAGCCCTGGCAATATTACGCCTGCCTGACGATCTGTAGCATTATAAATCCTGCCCGGCCTGCTTTAGACAATAGCTGGCAATTTCTTTGTGCGTGGCGAACCAGACATCGGATTTCAGCTGAATATAGTCAATCAGTTCCCTGAGTATAACCATTCGGGATCGATGACCGATGATGTGGGGATGCATTGTCAACAAGAACAGGCCGCCTTCTTCATAGGCGCCGTCAAATTCACTTTTGAATATCTCCAATACAGCCGATGGGGCGGTATAGGGTCTGTAGGGAGAGAACCGGTCCATCATTAAATAGGGAGCATCATCTCTAATCCATTCCACCGGAAGTTCTATTATGCCGGTAGGCTGCCCCTCTTCCAAAAGCTCATAGGGTTCATCATCTGCCATCAGCGATGAATCATAAAGCAACTCCATTTCCCGGCTGATAGAAAGCGTATGCTGGCTAAAATCCCATGACCCCGTTCGGATACCCACCGGACGCTGACCGGTAATCTGTTCAAGAACTTCCGCCGCCTGAAACTGAAGCCTACGCTCGTCTTCATAAGGCAGTTCGCTGTTAAGTTCATGGATCCAGCTGTGCAAACCGACTTCATGACCGTCATTAATAATACTGCGCTGTTCTTCGGGATAAAGCTTGGCAACAACGGCAGGAACAAAAAACGAGGCTTTGATTTGCCGGGAAGCGAGCAGCTTTAGTATGCGCGGAACGGCCACTCTGCTGCCATATTCTCCCTGTGACAGTTTTCCGGGAGAACTTTGTCCATATCGCAGGGTTTGTGTTTCATGATCAGAGTCAAACGAAAGAGCAACAGCTGCACGTGCCCCATCTCTCCATACCCGCGGCTTAAGCGAACGCCCAGCACGCACCTTTGATACGATTTTGCGCCACCGCTGTTCCGGCCAACGCCAGGCCTGCGCTTCGTTATCCACTGTCATATTCGCCTTCCAATCCCAGGAACATATCGAATGATATACGGGGCTACGGTCCAGGCACATGCAATTTGTAATAAAACTAAAACTATCCGCGGTAACATTCTCGACGCCCCTGTTTCTTGACTTATTCCGGTTCCACGTCATCGTACTGTAGTGGAAGCGCCATACCGGAACCAGCAATTTGTCGTCAATAATTAGCGGAAGCCGGCCATTCAACACAAGTGCTTAAAGTTCCCGATGACTGGAAATAAGGCAGACTCGTCAATTGCCAATCGACCATATTTGCTTTAGGTTTCGATTTTTCAAATCGTAACCATATAGTTACTTAGTAAATTCCGGACTTGCCAATCTGCCTGGTCCGTCCATCGAATTAGGATCAAGGGTCATGACGGAAGCGAAAATAAAAACAACAGTAGTGGGTTCCTATCCAGTTCCCGACTGGTTGATACGTGCGCCTTCGGAGCAGGCGCTTACTGATGCAACCGCGGTCGTCATCCACACTCAGGAGTCGGCCGGGATTGATATTGTCTGTGATGGTGAACTCTATCGATTTGATGTCAATCATCCCGAAACAAATGGCATGATTGAATATTTCCTCAATCCAATGTCTGGCGTGAGAACAGATCTTTCGTTTGAGGAAATATTGGATTACCGATCCCAGACCGGAATGGGCTTCCGCACGCGCCCACCGGGAATTGTGGATGGCCCCATCGGACACGGTACACTCGATTTACCAAGTGCCTGCGAGCGGGCACTTTCTCTTGCATCAAAGCCGCTGAAATTCACTTTGACCGGTCCACATATGCTGGCAAAGACGGTTGCCAATAAGTACTACAATTCGATGGAAGAGCTCGCCTTTGCCATAGCTGACGTTCTGGCCGAACAGGTCCGGCATTTAGCAGCACCTGTCATTCAGCTTGATGAAGCCAACCTGCCGGGCCATGCTTCGGAGTCAGACTGGGCTCTCGCTGCTATTAATCGAGTGCTGGATGCCGCGAACGGGGAAACGGGAGTGCACTTGTGTTTTGGAAATTATGGCGGACAACATATCCAGACCGGCGACTGGAAAGGGTTGACAGACTATCTGAATGGGCTTCATGCCGATCATATTGTACTTGAGATGAAATCACGCCCGCCCCGAGAGCTCGAAATACTGAAAAATCTTCGCCCGAATCTGGGACTGGGTATCGGCGTTATTGACATAAAGTCAACGCAAGTGGAAACGGCAGATTCGATAGCGCGGGATCTTGAGCGGATAGAAGGTGTTCTTGGAGGCGGGCGAATAGCCTATATTCATCCCGATTGCGGTTTTTGGATGTTACCGAGATCGATCGCAGACGCCAAAATTAAAGCACTGGTTAAAGGCCGGGATATTTTTGAATGTCGATCTTGACCGGGCTAATTGTTCTAGCAACCAAATTGTCGATCAGACAATGTAACACTCGAAATATTTTTATAAAAAAGAGCCTGCTGAATTTAAAATCCCGCAGGCTCTTTAGGTTTCAGACCAACTCCAGTTATAACTTCAAAGTAACTATTTCGGCATTTTCATGCTGGTATCTATGAAGTCATTGGTGAAATGATTTTTCATTTCAAAAGGCTTGTCGAGATACGGGGCAAACAGTTTGTAAGACGCCATCATACGGTCTTCATCCATATAACCCAGGCCCTTGGTTGTTGATGTCTCATCAGTCATCAACTCCTTTACCAGTTCCCAGTTCGTCATCTCGTTTTTGAATTGAAGTCCCTTATTGGCTTCGACCAGTGCGTCGATACAGGGTTTGGCATTTTTCGCGCATATTTCAAAGGCAGTCTGACTAACTTTAACGAATGCGGCAACCGCATCCTTATGTTCACGCAGGAAATTGCCATTTGCTATAATTGAATTCCCATATGGGTTAACACCGTGAGCCTTGCCGGGCACATAGCCCATATCGTCACCGAGTTGGGCCTGAAAAATATGATGTATATTGTAAAATGATGTCGTCACATCGATGGAACCGGACTTTAGTGCGGCCAGCTTGGCATTGGGCTGCACATTCACCCATGTGACTGACTTCGGATCGATGCCGACATTGTCTGCAAATGCCGGCCACATTTTTCGGGCCGCATCCCAGGGTGGATTACCGATTTTCTTACCTGCAAAATCCTTGGGGTCTTTTATTCCTGAACTTTTTTTCCAGTAGAAGCCATAAGGCGAATTGGCGTAAATGTTCATCACCGCGACTATGTCAGCGCCTTTGGAGATCGCGGCAAAGACAGGCGGCATATCTGCCAGGCCAATTTCGTTCTTGCCAATTCCTGTCCGCTGGGCTGACATGGAAGATCCCTTACCCTGTTCGATATTGACCTCAATGCCGGCCTTTTTGTACATGCCCATTTTTTCGGCATAATAGTATGGCGCATGATCACCGCCAGCGATCCAGTTAAGAATGAAGTTTATTTTTTCCGCGCTTTGAACAGATCCACCACTTAGCAGCAAACAGGCTATGCCAAATATTGGAACCAAGTACCTTTTTAACATTTATTCCTCCCTTGGGTGCAATTTCCCCGACGGGTTACGAATTTGCGTAACCCTTCTAACTGCCTGGCAAAATAATTGAGACACTCTGCTCTTTAGAACAAACTATCAATGCGGTCACATTTTAAACGGCTGTCTGTCCGGAACGCAATATGGGCTGAAACAACCATTTTGTTTGCAAGTTAGTAACTGAATGGTTATTTAACGATATTTGCAATGACAAACATTGTCAACGACACAAAAATTCGAGTCGACCGAACAACAGTTGCTTTCTGGTCGATGTTAGAAAATTTCAATAACCAAGAGATCACACCGTAGCGATAATTTCCAGCTGATTATTGCCCTGGCCGTCCCATTAAACGGATAATTCTGTTAGAATAAAAACAGAACAGGCTAAATTGAACTGCAGATTAGAATCTAAAATGGATGTACCGTGGACTGGTTAAAATCAAATTGGAGCCGCTTTGCCATAATTGTTTGCATGCACATGCTCGTCATAGTCGTTTGGCAGATTTTTGTCGTTGTCTGGGATATTCCGTCCTACGTCATGCCGTCACCCAGTGAAACACTGAATTCACTTTTGGTCGATTACAACTGGGTTCACAATGCCCTGATCACCGCATATGAGATTTTCGGCGGCTATTTCATTGCAGTATTTGTGGGTGTTGGTCTTGCCCTCCTTTTTTCCTGGTTTAAGTTGCTTAATACGACAATGATGCCCCTGGTTGTGAGCCTGAATATGATCCCCAAGGTTGCCATGGGACCGCTGTTCATTGTTTGGATGTCCTACGGTGTGGTGCCCAATATAATAATAGCGTTTACAATATGCTTCCTTCCGATACTGCTGACGACCGAAAGGGGGTTGAAGGAAATAGAGCCGGATCTGATCGACCTGGTACGGGCACTCAGGGCTTCACGCTGGCAGATTTTCACCAAAATTCAGCTGCCGGGCGCGCTGCCCTATATTTTCTCCGGGATGAAGGTAGCCGTCGTGCTGGCGGTCGCCGGTGCGATCGTTGGCGAATTTATTGCTTCTGAAGAGGGGCTTGGCTATTTGATGCTGCAGGTCCAGGTAACTCTCGACACGGCTGCGATGTTCATGGCTGTTCTCTTAATTACAATGATCGGTGTGGTGTTATATTTGATCGTCCTAGTTCTGGAAAGGGCATTTGTCATCAGCGATTCCAGGGTGCAGTAGCGCGAATGGCTAAATCCTTCATCAGCTTGAAAGGCGTTCGAAAAACCTATCAGGTACGGGGACAGGAAATTGTTGCTGTTTCCGATGTCAGCTTAGAAATCGATGAGGGAGATTTTGTATCCCTCGTCGGGCCTTCAGGTTGCGGGAAAACGACACTTCTGAAAATTCTTGCCG
This sequence comes from uncultured Hyphomicrobiaceae bacterium, assembly GCA_964461525.1. Lineage (GTDB taxonomy): Bacteria > Pseudomonadota > Alphaproteobacteria > Rhizobiales > CAYWUX01 > CAYWUX01. The sequence goes on from CAYWUX010000001.1 coordinate 475,294, forward strand.
GCCTTCAATCACAGGATAGCGGCACGGTCAATATCGGTGAAGATGGCACAGATTTCGATCCTGCGCGGGATATCGGAATGGTCTTTCAACAGGCGCTACTTCTAAAGTGGAGAAAAATTCTCGACAATGTGCTGCTGCCGGCCGAACTTCTGGGATTGCCGCCGAGAGAGAGCCGGGAGCGTGCCCTGGAACTGCTTTCGTTGGTTGGGCTTGAAGGCTTCGAGGACAAATACCCATACGAATTATCCGGTGGCATGCAACAGCGTGCAGCCATTGCCAGATCGCTCATCCACGATCCTAAATTAATTCTGATGGACGAACCCTTCGGCGCTTTGGATGCCCTGACCCGCGACCGGATGAATCTCGAACTCATGCAATTGTGGAGTGAAAGCCGGAAAACGATAATATTCGTAACTCACAGCATTCAGGAGGCCGTGTTTCTCGGAACGCGGGTTGCTGTACTTAGCGCGCGACCGGCCCGCATGGCAGACAATTTCGAAGTTGACCTGCCAATGCCGCGCAAACTCGATGTCAGAACCAACAGGGAGTTTGGTAACTATACGCTCAGAATATACAAACTCCTTGGCCTGGATTAGACTGAGCGGCGATCTGATGCCCGGCAGCCTTACCTAATCGACCATACCAATTCGAATTCGTCGATTTTGCCGGCCCTTATTTTCGACCTTCAAAATTTTGACTGCCCTTGACTGGTCCGTAGACCTCAGATGCGTTCCCCCGCACGCCTGCCGGTCCAGCCCGTTTATTTCGACAATTCGGGCCATTCCGTCCGGCTGTCGGGGCGGCGAAACAGATTTACTCCGGAATATGCCAGGAATTGACTGGGCTTCATCCCAGGGCATGTACGTCGTTTTAACTTCCAACCCCTGCCGGATGACCTCATTGACAGGATCGGCCAGCGCACGAAGTTCGCTATTGTCTGCTCCAGGTAAGTCAAAATCCAGTCTTAAAGTGTCGTTATCGGCAAGCTGTGCTCCCGTCAGTAGCGGATTGCCAAAGTTCTGGTACACGATGGCGTTAACGACATGGGCGATCGTATGAAGTTCGCACATCATTTCGCGGAATCCCTGATCGACTTTAAGGATGCATGGTCCCTCGGGTTTTACATCCGATTCGAAAACATGCCAGAGACCACTTTCATCGCTGGCAAAGCCGGTGATATCCAGTTCGACACCCGCCCACACGATTTTGCCCCGGTCCGGCAGTTGCCCGCCACCACCCGGGAAAAACAGCATTCTGTCCAGCTGAACCGCACCAGGTCTGCTGTTCGTGATTGTCGCTTCTAATTCCATGGTGTCGGGATACTGATGATACATCGCGCCAGTCATGGCAACAAATACCTCCAAGACAATAAATACCTCCGAGCCCTAACATAGATTATGATTCTTCTGGCCGCCCCTTCGGACACTCCGTCAATTTTATCAAAGATCCAGGCAGGAATTTCATGGTATATTTTACAATGAAATTTTCTACCACAAACATTAGCTTAAAGCGAGTTCCTCAGAACGAGTGTTTGAACATTTCAAAAAACTGACAAACCTGTTCAGAATAGGTTCATCTTGGAAGCGGCCTAATGTGCGAACCGCTAACGATCACTGCAGGACGCAGACGATCTATTGATCAACCCTCGTCACCATGGGGCAAAAATATGAGCATGGCAACTATCGCACTGGTAGATGATGACAGAAATATTCTCTCCTCTCTTCGAATGATGTTCGAATCTGAAGGCTATAAAATAAACACATACAACGATGGCGCGTCGGCGCTTAGTGGCATGACTACCACGCCGCCTGACCTGGCTATTCTCGATATCAAGATGCCCCGCATGGATGGAATGGAGCTGATGCGAAGATTACGTCAGAAATCAATGCTTCCAGTAATTTTCTTAACCTCTAAAGACGACGAAATTGATGAACTGTTTGGTCTCAAGATGGGAGCCGACGACTATATCGCAAAACCTTTTTCTCAAAGATTACTGATCGAACGTGTCAAAACAATTTTAAGGAGGTCTCAGCCAAAGGACGCCGGTGACTCGCCCTATTCCAACACAAAAGTCATCGAAAGAGGAAAATTACGGCTGGATCCCGAACGCCATTCCTGCCATTGGGAAGGGAATTCGATCAAACTGACCGTCACTGAATATCTCATTCTTCAGGTCCTGGCTCAGCGACCCGGCGTTGTAAAAAGCCGTGACACGTTGATGGATACGGCCTATGACGATCAGGTCTACGTCGATGACAGGACTATCGACAGTCATATCAAAAGAATCCGGAAAAAATTCAAAAGGTTTGATCCGAACTTCGACGCAATTGAAACCCTTTACGGCATTGGATACAGATTCCTGGAGCCGAAGTGAATTGCCCCCTGTAAAGCCGCGCGCTTTGCAAGTCAGTCTACTAAAAAAAACTTTTACTGCTTAGTTGGTAATCTCCTCGCCGGAGTATCAATCCCCCCGAGAGCAATTGGTGGCAACGCGTTTTCATCTTGTCCCACCAGTTGCACTCTCTAACATTACCTCGCCAACAATCCATCACACTGGCTAATACTAAATCATAATAGTATCATCGACTCCGGTTTCTCGGTGATCCGAGTTCGACTAAATCGGAGTAAGAAGGCTGAATCTGCAAATTATCATTCAAATTTTTCCCATAATGATATTAAATTCAAAATGTCAGTTTCGGAAGCAAAATTGAACGCCACCACAACAAGGAAACCAGGTATGCCTTCACTCTTAATTACCGGTGCTAACCGCGGTATTGGCTTGGGACTCGTTGAATTGTATTTGGGCGATCAATGGAAAGTTTTCGCCAGCTGCAGACAACCGGATAATGCCCTGGCGTTGCATCAGCTTCAGCAGAGATATGGTGATAGGCTTTCCATACTGAAACTGGATGTCAACAATCAGGAGCAGATTGACAAGGCAGTAAAGACCCTGACAGGTCAGACAATCGATGTTCTTATAAACAATGCTGGCATCGTTGAGATGGAAGGATATGGTTCCGGGGCCTATGAAGGCTTGGACGATCCGGATCTCAGGCATTACGATTATCAGCAGTGGCAGGAAATTCTAACAACAAATGTTCTGGGTCCGGCCCGCGTTACTGGCTCTTTTGTGGACAATTTAAGAACTGCCGATTCTGGTGTCGTGGTTATGATGGTGTCCGGTCTGGCGTCAATCGCGAATACCTGGCAGGCTGGTCGCTATGCCTATCGCACCAGTAAAGCCGCTCTGAACATGCTGATGCGGAGTTCGGGCGAATGGCTTGAAAGCCTTGGGATTACTGTTGTCGCTGTCTCCCCGGGATGGACGCGAACGGAAATGGGCGGTCCTAATGCGACGAACTCGGTAGAACAGTCAGCGGCAGGCGTAAAGACTGTGATTGCTGGTATAACGGAAAAGGATGCCGGCAAGTTCCTGAATTTCGATGGCACCACTCTGCCATGGTAAACTCGATTAGTTTCGTTGTTGAATTTAACAAACGCAAGGGAGAATGGTTAAATGGCCCGTGAAAATATCACATTTCAAAGCGACGGGCTCAGGCTTGCGGGCCATCTTTATACCCCGGAAAATATGGATCCGCCATTTGCTACAATTATCATGGGAGGCGGCTGGTGCTACGTCAAAGAACTGATCCAGCCGGAATATGCCGACCATTTCATCCGGCAGGGCGTCGCCGCGCTGACATTTGATTACCGGAACCTGGGGGAAAGTGAAGGAGAGCCGCGCCAGCACATAAGTCCATGGGATCAGATATTTGATATAATCAATGCTACAACCTATGCCACAACCCGGTCCGACGTCGACAATGATCGTATCGGTGTGTGGGGGATCAGTTATGCGGGAGGCCATGTTTTTCCCGTCGCCGCCATGGATGGCCGGCATAGAATTCTGATCTCGGTGGTCCCTATGATTGATGGCTGGTATACGGCTCTACGCGCGAACTCGAATGTAAGTCTGAGGACCCTTTGGGCTCATATCGAGAATGACCGGATCAATCGGTACAACACTGGCAAAGACGGAACCATCGCGCATTCGGCACATCCCCATGAGCAACCCTCATCATGGCCGGCTCCCGAGACGTGGCCTGTCTTCAAAAAATTCAAGGAAACTGTCGCCCCCAATCATCAGCACTGGACAACGGTCCGGAGCACAGAACTCGCCATGATGTATGACGTTCGACCCTTTATGAAACGTATTATTCATCAGCCAGTTTTGATGGTAACGTCCTGGTATGACGATATTACGATGACTGAACTGGAAGTCCCGTCATTCAATACTATTCCGAGCCCGCGCAAAGAGCTGCTTCAGGTTGGAGGAGACGCCTCACACATGTCGCTTTATGACAATCCAGATCATGTAAACATCGTTGGCAAGGCGTGCGCGGACTTCGCTGCCAGATACTTAAAATGAATCAATAGATTTCATACCGGAAAGGAATCTAAAATGGATCTCGGCCTGAAGAATAAAAATGCTATAATTACAGGAGGTAGCCAGGGTGTCGGGCTTGCGATTGCCCGGGGACTGGCCCGCGAAGGCTGTAACATCGCCATTGGCGCCCGCGGACAGGACAAACTGAATTCCGCCGTTTCCGATTTACAGAAGCTCGGCGTGACGGCCAAAGCGATCACTACTGATTTTAGTAAATCTGAAGGATGCAGCCATTTTGTTGAGCAAGCGAATGATCAACTCGGATCGATTGACATTCTAGTCAACAATGTTGGCGGCATGACACCAGGCTCACTTGAGTCGCTGACTGATGAGCAATGGAAATCGTCGATCAATTTGAACCTGATGTCCTTTATCTGGACTTCGAGAGCTGCGATTCCTTATCTCAAGCAGTCCGGGGCAGGACGTGTCCTGAACGTATCGGGCCTGTCGGGCACACAGCTCCTGCCAGGTGCCTGGACCACCACAATAGCCAATACGGGAATCCTCGGGGTGACCAAACAATTGGCCAGTGAACTGGCTGCAAACAATATTACGGTCAATTCAATTTGCCCCGGAACTGTGAGAACGGAGGCGTGGATGGGACCAAGGGCTGACGCCATGGCCAAGGCACGGGGTATGACATCGGATGAAGTACGTGCCATGATGGCGTCGTTTGCAATGCTGAACAGGCTCGCCGAACCTGAAGAAATAGGTGATGTCGCTGCATTTCTGGTATCAGAGAGAAATGCTTATATGACTGGAACAACCGTCGAAGTCTGTGGAGGATGGGCAAAATACCTGGGATAAAGATATTCTGACAAGTCTTTCTGATGTTAGTCTGATTATGCTTTTCTCAAATCCGTCTTAACTGAGGATATCCATATTATGCTCGAGAAAACGACCGCTATCGAAGATTATCTCAACACCATTGATGGCATCCAGAGGCCATCAATCTCCGGAACATTCATCGAAAGCCATAATCCGTTTACGGGCAATGTATGGGCCCGAATTCCCAAATGCACCGAAACCGACATAGATCAAGCCGTCCAGGCTGCACATCGCGCTTTCACCAGCGGAGACTGGCCAGCGCTGACACCGACCGCGCGGGGTAAACTGCTTCGGAGGCTTGGCGACTTGGCTGCAGAAAACGCGGAGCGGCTCGCTGAGCTCGAGGTGCTGGACAATGGAAAACTGATCGCAGAAATGGCTTTGCAGGTCAAATACGTACCTGAGTGGTATCACTATTTTGGCGGCCTTGCGGACAAAATTGAAGGCAACGTAATTCCAGTCGACAAGCCGGACATGTTCAACTATACGCGGCACGAACCACTTGGTGTCATTGCCTGCATCATTCCCTGGAATTCGCCTTTGCTCCTGTTGGCCTGGAAACTGGCCCCAGCGCTCGCTGCCGGCAACACCGTTGTTATAAAACCCAGCGAATATGCATCTGTATCGACCCTGGAATTTGTTAAACTTTTTGAGAAGGCCGGCTTTCCACCAGGCGTAGTCAATACCATCACTGGATTTGGCGGCGAAGCCGGTTCGCCCCTGGTAGAACATCCTCTAGTCAGGAAGGTGGCATTTACTGGAGGTGAACTATCGGGTCAGCAGGTTTATGAAAAAGCAGCCAAAGGCTTGAAAGGCGTTACCCTGGAGCTCGGAGGGAAATCTCCAAATATTGTCTTTGAAGACGCGCAGTTGGACAACGCTGTAAAGGGTGCTATTTCAGGTATATTTGCGGCCACTGGACAGACCTGTATTGCAGGCTCCCGCCTTTTGGTTCAGAAATCAGTCGCGAGCGAGTTTTCGGAAAAACTCATTGAATTCGCCAGAACTGCCCGTATGGGCGACCCGATGGATGCGGAGACGCAGGTCGGCCCCGTCACAACGAAACCACAATATCAAAAAATTCTTGACTATATAGAGATCGCCAAGAGCGAAGGTGCCGAGACACTCCTCGGCGGCAAAATCCCCGATGCGCCGGAACTTTCCGAGGGATGGTTTGTCGAACCCACGATATTCGGTAATGTGAACAATCAGATGAGGATTGCGCAGGAGGAGGTATTTGGTCCAGTTCTGTCCATCATCCCGTTTGAAGATGACGAAGAAGCCATATCGATAGCAAATGATATTGTCTATGGTCTTGCGGCGGGTGTTTGGACAACTTCGATACCCCGCGCATTTAAAATGAGTGAGAAACTTCAGGCTGGAATGGTGTGGGTCAACACGTACCGCGCGGTAAGTTACATGTCGCCTTTCGGCGGCTATAAACGTTCAGGACTCGGACGGGAAAGCGGACAGCAGGCCATCTATGAATTCCTGCAGACGAAATCTGTCTGGATGTCACTATCAGATAAAGTCGCCAATCCATTTGTTCTTAGATAACCAAAGCAGAAACGGGATATACAACCAATGTCAGAAAATATGAAAGAAACCGGCCTCAGAATGCGAAAAGAAGTTCTGGGGGCGGAACATGTAGAAAAATCACTCGCCAATGCTGATGATTATTCCAGGCGTATGCAGGAAATGGTCACCCAGTACTGCTGGGGAGAAGTCTGGGGAGACGACACACTGGACAAGAAAACCCGAAGTCTGATCAATCTGGCAATGCTAAGCGCCCTGGGGCGCACTCATGAAATTAAACTCCACACCAGAGGCGCCATAAATAACGGTGTACCTGTTGAACAAATACAGGCTGCACTGATACAGGTCATGGTATATTGCGGAGTGCCGGCGGGAATGGAAGCTTTCAGAGCGACCTCTGAAGTTTTAAAAGAACTTGATCAGATATAGTCCACGTTATGGTCACAAAACCCAAAATTGGATTTATCGGGCTGGGCAATATGGGCTTTCCCATGGCCGGCCATATTGCCGGCGCTGGATATTCCGTTACGGTTTACGATGAAAAGCCTGATTTGACATTGTCCCATTCGCAGCAGCACGGAACCCGGAATGCTTCATCCCTCACAGAACTGGCAAAACAGACCGAGTTAGTAATCACAATGCTGCCGGACATCACCGTTGTGACAACTGTGCTGTTTGGACCATCCGAAGACCGATTAATTCCCGGACTCGCCGCGGGCAGTCTGCTTGTTGACATGAGTTCGTCTGACCCGGTCGGCACAAGAGAGTTGGGAAGAAAACTGTCTGAACATGACATATTTTTGGTTGACGCTCCTGTATCCGGTGGCGTGCCACGCGCGAAAACGGCAGAGCTAACGATAATGGCAGGAGGTGAGAAAAGCCAGTTTAAACGCGCAGAACCCGTTCTTGAGACAATGGGCAAGAACATCTTTCAATTGGGACAATTGGGCAACGGACAAGCCATGAAGGCGCTTAACAATCTCTGTTCCGCGGCGGGACTGCTTATCGCTTCTGAAGTGCTGATAGCTGCGATGAAGTTTGGTCTGGACAGTGGACAGGTGGTTGATGTTCTCAACAGCTCAACCGGGAGGAACAACAGTACGGAAAACAAACTTAAACCTCATATCCTTTCCGGCTCCTACAGTTCCGAATTTTCCCTGCCACTTATGGTTAAGGATCTGACCTCCGCCGTTCATGTTATGGAGCACGTCAACGCCAGTTCTGAGTTAGCGAAAAGCTGCTTGTCGCTGTGGCGAATGGCGTTGACAGATCTTGGGGGGCCTGTGGATCATACCGAGATAGCACGCTGGGTTGACGAAAATTCAGATGGAGGCATTTTAGCCAGCGTCAGGGAACCGAAGGGAGAATTCTGACCTCAACATGATTTCGAAAGCTTCCATTCCCCTAACTGTCACAGACCATTCTGGTATGGTCACGGAAGACTTTTACAAAAAATTCCAATCAATCATAAATCGGTCTAATAGAATTTCATCGCCATAGCCGATTAAGGAGTGGAACGAAATGGCAGGCTATTTTATCACGACTTCAGACGTCAAAGATGCGGAGACTTATGGTGCGTATGCAAAACAAGCTCCTGACGTCATGGCGGGTTTTAGCGGTATAATGCGGGCAAGAGGCGGCACCCGCGTAAATCTGGAGGGTCCCCCCGCCCCTGACAGGATCGTCATAGTTGAATTTAAAAGCCTGGAAAAAGGACTCCAGTGTTACGGCTCGGAGAAATACAAAGAGATTTCGACTCCCGCAGCGAATGCCGCGGAAGTCGTCATTTGCGCGCTAGACGGTAAACCTCTTGAGGATGTCACAGTGGGGGACAAGCCGGGCTATTTGGTTGCGAAACTGCTTATTGAAGACGAAGAGAAATATAGCGCTTATTCAGTGGAAGCATCCGATCTGCTTCCCAATTGGAATGCCTCTCTTGTCGCAGCAGGGCCGACCACACCTGTAAAAGGCGCGCAAGTTTATCAGAGCCTGGCTCTATTGCGTTACCCGGATTTGAAGACAGTCGTGGATTTCTATAATAGCAAAGAATATCAGGCCATAATTCCGCTTCGTCAGGGAGCTGCACAGGCACAGTTTTTTGCGGTTGAAGGTCTGTAAATGGAATTAATGTGGGGTAAAATGGTGTTGGTAGTCCGAGCTAGATGAACAATACGGAAATCCGATTGAAAATAGAACGGTGTACGAATTTACCTGTCAACGTCGAACAATTAATAATCGTAAAACCTTATTTGATGGGATTCGGATAACAAGTTCAAAAATGCTTTCGAGGATATGGGAGAAAATCAATGATAAAAGTAAAAGACCTGGCCTATGGTCGTTTAGCCGCTCCTGATCTGGATCTAATGGAGGAATTTTTAACAAATTTTGGTATGATCCGTGCGGATCGGACGGAAAAAGCTCTATTCATGCGAGGTATGGACCCAGATCATACCATTCATGTTACCGAATTGGGCGACCCGAATTTTGTTGGCCTGGCATTTCTGGCCAATACTGAAGAAGATCTGAAAATGATATCTAAAACCGACGGTGCGTCAGAGATACATGAGGTAGATGAACCCGGCGGACTTAAACGGGTTACTTTGAGCGACCCTAACGGTTTTCAGATTGAGGTCGTCCATGGCATGAAACAGCTCGATCCGTTGGAAGTTCGCCGCATTACTTACAATAACGGTTTTGAGAAATACAACCGTACCGGAGATCTGCAACGGGTTCCGATGCGCCCCAGTCACGTCAAACGCTCCGCCCACGCCGTAATAAAGACTCCCGACGTGCATCGAACAAATGCCTGGTATCAGAAACATTTGGGTTTGGTGACAACAGACACGGTCTATCAGGGTGAGGTAGACAACACACTTGCGATATTCAATCACGTCGACAGTGACGAGGAATTCGTTGATCACCATGTATTTCTTTCAGTAGCCGGCGAATCTCCGGGGTTTAACCACCTGTCTTTCGAAGTGTTTGATTTCGATGATGTTCAAGCCGGACATGACCATCTTAAAGCTCAGAATAAATACAAACATGTCTGGGGAATTGGCCGTCATTATCTCGGAAGTCAAATCTTCGACTACTGGCGCGATCCATGGGGCCGTATTCATGAGCACTGGACCGACAGCGACATGATAAATAATGCCCATCAGGCCAGCGTTGTTCCGGCTGAGAAAGGATTATCCAATCAATGGGGTCCTGAGTTTCCCTGGGAGTTTCTGGACGACCCGGAAAAACACGCCTTGTAGTGTCATCTGGCTTTTATGGGACAAGCAAACTTAGGATTCAGTCACTGGAAAATACCTGTTCCCGCCACCTGCGCAGCCTCTTATGAGGAACACCGCGGGAAAGCGTTGCAGGTGAATTTCCTGAACCGCTTAGCATGGGATCGCGGGAAGAGGAAGGATTAAAGAGCATATCCCAAAATGATTTCTTTTGATAGGCCTGTGCGGTTCTTGCAAGTTGCCAATCATGACCGGGAAGAGGAACCACAGGCTTGCCGATGTGGGACAATTCCATAAGATCTTTCCAGATAAATGTCGGCAATGATCCACCGGTGACGCGCTTCATGGGTTTGAAATCATCATTGCCGATCCATACGCCTGTTATGTAGTGGGCCGAATATCCGACAAACCACGCATCCCGGTAACTCTGACCAGTGCCCGTCTTACCGGCAATCGGATGTGGCGGAATGGATGCTTTTTTTCCGGTACCCTCCAAGATTGTTGCTGACAGCATGTCGTTCATCGCCGAGACTAAATGTCTAGGAACAACTCTTCCCAACGACGATGATTTCATATTGAATATAAACTCACCCTTGGAATTTTTTACCGTTCTAATGATATGTGGCTGAACGGCTATGCCGCCATTGGCAAACGGTACGTAGGCTGAAGTAAGTTCGAGCAGGGTTACTTCTGAAGTTCCCAGAGCGATAGACGGGTGTATTTTCAGTTGAGAACTGATGCCCAATTTATGGGCCGTTTTGGCGACGGCTTCCGGACCAACCCACTGGCTCAGTCGAACAGCCGCCGTATTGAGAGATGAAGAAAGTGCACGGCGCAGCGTAACATCTCCGTAGTAACGGTTATTATAGTTCCGGGGGCTCCAGTTTCCTATTTGAATTGGACCGTCAAAGACCAGATGATCTGGAGTGAGTCCCCTTTCCAGAGCTGACAGATAAACGAAAGGCTTGAATGTCGATCCTGGCTGGCGGCGAGCCTGTACGACACGGTTGAATTGATTATTGTTATAATCTCTGCCACCCACCAGGGCCTTTACACCTCCAAACCTGTCAAGAATGACGGCTGCGGCTTCTCCGGCATTGAAGGCTTTACCATGTTCAGCCATTTTCATGCTGACAATTTTTTGAACAGCACCCTGCAGCTCATAGTCGATAGTCGTCTCTACGGTGAGGTCATCTTCGTTGTTGTAACCCAAATCAGGCATCAGAGAGACAACCCAGTCAATAACGTACCCATAACTCCGGGCAGGCAAATATGTGCGCAGCTTCGGCGGGTTCGCTATGGCTTTTTCATAAGCTGCATCTGAAATGAGCCCGCTGTCTCGCATCTTATTCAGAACAGTTCGTCCACGTTCCAAGGCTCTGTCAAAATTCCGGGTTGGAGCGAAATAAGATGGTGACTTTATTAAACCGGCAAGAATCGCCGATTCATAAGGACCAATCTCGAAAACTGATTTTCCAAAATAGTACTGCGTCGCAGCTTCGATGCCAAAGTTTCCAGAACCAAAATATATCCGGTTCAGATACAGCTCAAGAATTTGATCCTTGTCCAGCCTGTATTCCAGTGAAAGGGAAAGCAATATTTCCTCAATCTTCCGGGCATATGTACGCCTGGGTTTCAGAAACAATACTTTGACAAGTTGCTGAGTTATCGTGCTGCCCCCCTGGACTATTCGCCCTGCCCGTCTGTTTGCTATCATGGCTCGGGTTATGCCGATGGGATCAAATCCGAAATGATGGTAAAAACGACGATCCTCGGTCACTAAAACCGCTTGCTTTAAATGGTCGGGCAATCTTTCAATTGGAACATGTACCCGTCGCAATCCTTTTTCTGCGATGACTCTGCCATCAGCGGCCATAATGGAAAGTTTGGCGGGCTTTTTACTTAATCCCGCTTTCAGAGGATCTTCCGCCATCAAGGCATAAATCGTTACAGCACCGACAACAAGAACCGTGAAACAACATCCCGCGACAGCACCCCAGATCAGCACAAATCGTGCAAACCTGAAACGTCTTGATCTCAATTTGTTCTGTCGAGGTGGGGTGTTCACCGGCGCATTGTCAGGAAAAATTAAGTTCGATTGAACCAGAAATTGCTCCCTATTCCGGCTCTCTTGATTTAACCGATCCGGGTTTTCAAGGTTTCCAATATCGCGTAGGTGGTGAACACGACCTAATGGAAAAATTTCTTGGCTATCTCCGACAGGCAAACCCCCAGGAATTCCTGCCGATTTCTCCGGGGACCGAACGCTTTCCCTTTGAATAAATTTCCTCGGAAGGAATTGAATAAA
>CAYWUX010000001.1:487745-501884 GCA_964461525.1 uncultured Hyphomicrobiaceae bacterium
AGCGCATCGCTTTCACCGAACGGTCTGAATTTGCCAGTTTTCAATTGACGCCAATTTGCACGCGCTCCCACCACGACAATATCAATTATATTGAGAATAGGGCAGCACAACGGCAAAACTGGCGTGGCAGAGTTCCGGATTCAGTTCCAACCTGTCCTTAATGCGCCTATTTCCTTTTGTTTTCGGATCGAGGTCCGGTTCCTCAGATGCAGATTATTCAAAAGCTTAACCCGGATTTAATAGTCAATTGATCTGGTCGCCGCCCGAAAAATCCAGTCAAAATGTCTGTTGCTTCGAGATCGACGTAATCCGAGTGGCCAAAGAGTACGGCTATTTTCCCTGTTTTACGCGTGATAACGCTCTTTTGGCCTGATTGTACATGGCATAGTCTATGAGCTTTCCATCAACTTGAATTGATGCTTCGCCAAGCCGCTCCGCAGCTTCAAACTTTTCAATAACATTTCTGTAATGACCTATCGCTGTTTCGCTCAGACTGTAAGTCTCCCTGGCAATAGCAATTTGTCCGGGATGAATGAGCGTGCGTCCGTCATAACCCAGTCGTCGCGATAATTCGCAATCCCGTCGGAATGCGTCGGCGTCCTTTATATCGCTGAACACGCCGTCCAGAACATAGGGCAACTGCGCCGCGCGAGCCTCCAGTAAAACTTTTGATCGGGCATAATGCAGCTCCATACCGTCACTTGAATAGGCACAACCCAAATCCCGTTGCAGATCACCGTCCTCTGCACTTCCGAACGTAAGGGATTCAATACGCGGGGTAACCGTAACAAGATCGTAACAACGCATTACGCCTAGAGCAGACTCTATCTGCAAGATGAGTTTAACGGTGCCGGTAGCGAGCCCCCGTTCCTTTTCAAGGCGTTCGAGTTCCTGATCGATAGCTTCGACCACATCTATACTGTCAATCTTGGGGATTATTAGCCCAACGATCTTATCGCTTGCGATCGATTCCAAATCATCCTGCAAATACTCAGGTTCGTTATTAACACGAACGATCACGGGAGTATCAAGCTCGGGAATAAGACCCGAAACCCGCTGGCGAACCTCTGTCTTCATAGCGGGCGGAACCGTATCTTCCAGATCTATAATGATGGCATCCGGCTCATATCGTGCAGCCTTTTGAATGAGATCGTCCCGGGTACCCGGCACATAAAGAGTAATCAGTGGATGGGTCATCGGGCTGCTCCTGTCCGATCAGTTCAATTGTTGCAATTTTTATGTAAGTTAAAGGGTTTTTATTATTTTCCCGGCTCTTTCCGTTTCAGCAGAAATGCCTGAATACCTTCCTACACGACTTCGTTTTTCTGATTGAGAACCTGCAACCGTCTCTTCATAACGCCGCGATCCGGCTTGGATGTCTCGCTTTTTTCCAAAACCCTGATTTTTGCATGGATTGTATCTCCGGCCATTACCGGCTTGGTGAACTTAAGGCTGTCAAATCCCAGAAATGCAATGAGAGTATCATCATAAAGATGCAGCTGGAATAACAGTCCGGCCGCCATTGCATAAATAAGCGGACCATGGGCTATTCTGGTTCCGAACTGCGTGCTTTTGCAGAATTCCTCATCTATGTGCAAAGGATTGAAGTCACCTGATATGCCGGCAAACTGAATGATATCAGTTTCAGTTACCGTCCGCCCCGGCGTTACATACTCTGCATTCAGCTCCCATTCCTCCCAATACATTCCCGTCATGTCGTTATCCTGATTGCCAAACTATCCAATGACGCCTTTTTTCCTGAGCCGACTGACCTGTTCCCCCGACAAACCAAGCAGACCCTCCAGGATTGTTGACGTGTGTTCTCCAAGAAGGGGAGCAGGTTCGCTTCTAGGCCCGGTCATCCCCGACATTTTAATGGGGTTGCCGGGGAGTCTGACCTCGCCAGCCTCCGGATGACAATATGATACGACCATATCGCGCTCGGAAACCGGCGGTTCTGCGAAAGCCTTGTCCAGGCCATTCACAGGCGCGGCAGGAACCCCGGCACGTCTTAATTTGTCCAGCCATTCCCCGGTCGACCGGGTGCTGAGAATTTCTCTGAGCTTAGGAACAAGCAGATCCCTGTATTCGACACGGCTCGCGTTGGTTGCAAACCTTTGATCCTGACCAAGTTCCGGTGCGTCCAGGGCATCACAAAGTTTTTCCCAGAAAATATCCTGGCGACAAGCAACGACGAGGTATCCGTCCTGAGTGGGAAAAGCTTCCCAGGGAACGGTATACTCGTGAGATGATCCCTGGCGAACAGGAAGCTCGCCTTTGGATAACCAGATAGTACCGATGTAACTCAGCAGATTTAACATGCCATCAAACATCGAAAGTTCAATGTGCCGCCCTTCACCGGATTTCTCGCGCGAGAAAAGCGCAGAGAGAATTCCCATACAGGAAAAAATTCCGCCTCCGAGATCCGCAATGGGTATTCCGACTCGCACCGGAGGCCTTCCCTCCTCACCTGTGATTGCCATATGACCGCTGATTGACTGTATAATAATATCCAGCGCCGGCAGGTCCTTATATTCCCCTGTGCTGCCAAACCCTGTTACCGAACATTGTACAATACGCGGATTCAGTTCCTTTAGTCTTTCATAATGGATCTCTAGTCGTTCAAGAACACCGGGGCGGAAATTATCGATGACAACATCGGAAATCTTTACCAGATCATAGAATATTTCCCGGCCCTCACCTGTTTTCAAATTGATGACGACGCTCTTTTTGTTCCTGTTGAAAGTCAGAAACAATCCGGACTGACCATTATAGGGTGCGACAGAGGGAATTCGGCCGAGATCACCTTTAGGTGATTCAATCTTGATCACTTCAGCACCCAGATCAGAAAGAATTTGACCGCCATAGGTGCCGGCAATTATTTGACCAAGTTCCAGAATTCGAACACCTTCCAGCGGAAATCCCATGTTCACCTGCTCTCATAGTCCGAGGTTGCGGGCAATAATGTTTCTTTGAATCTCAGAACTGCCGGCACCAATAACAGCCAGACGGGCATCACGAAAAAAGCGTTGCAGGGGATATTCCATGCAATAGCCATATCCTCCAAGGATCTGAAGTCCCATATCGGCTACAGATTTGTAGGCCTCACTCACGTACAGTTTGAGAACGGCAGCATCATGCCTGGTTGCCCTGCCCTCCGATACGAGCCAGGCAAAACGATAGACCATGGTCTGAGATACATCCAGCATAACTTTCATGTCGGCCAGTTTATGAGATATGGCCTGAAACTTTCCAATGGGCCGACCAAATTGCTGGCGGTTTTTAGCATAGTCCAGCGCGTATTCAAAAGCAGCCGTAGCTGCTCCCGTTCTCGCTGCCGAAAGACAAAGGCGCTCATACCAAAGGTAACTGTCAACTGCCGACCAGCCCCTGTTTACTTCACCAAGCACAGCAGTTTCCGGCACCCGGACATCTGAATAGAAAACCTGCGTCGTACCTATGGCCCGATGGCCCAGTGTTTCGATTTTCCGAACATCAATTCCCTCAAGGCTGGTATCGACAAGAAAGTTTGTAATGCCATCTTGCTTGATTTCGTTTTGGTCGGTCCGCGCCACCAACAGGCAATAATCACTTACGTCCATGCCTGACGTAAACATTTTCTGACCATTTATAATATAGTTTCCGGCGCCATCGGAAGTGGCCCTGGTTGTTAGCGCAGCGGCATCAGATCCGGATTCTGGTTCGGTTAAACCGAAACAAAAGCTTAATTCTCCGCTAGCCACCTTTGGCAAAAAAAACGCTTTTTGGGCGTCGGTTCCGTGTTCCATTACAGCCCAGCCACCATAGGTAATGGTTCTGAACAGCCAAACACCAAGCTCTTCGAAATGACGTCCGGCTTCCTCCAGTAGAATTGCAAGATCAATTGCAGTTCTGCCGGCGCCACCATATTTTTCGGGAATTATCAGACCCAACCATCCCTTTTTAGCGAGAGCATTGTAAGCCTCCACAGGGGGTTTGCCCCGGCGATCACAGGCCGCCGCATATTCCGGCGGACATTTTGCAGACAGGAGTTCTCGGATATGGTTTCGAAGGTCCAACTGATCCTGGGTGAATGAGTAATCCATAAACTGATTGCCTTTTTAGAACCAATGTTACTATTAGTGTAATGCATGTATCCGGTCAAATTTTCCAGTTTGCGAACCGGATAATCTGCGAAAGTACGGAGAGTGAATAAAGTACGGCGAGTGAATATTGAGCCAACCTGTTGTTCAATACGCAATAGCGACATAAACTTGCAGCAGCGTTCAGCCCCTAATGGTCAGTCATTGTTAATAATAGACGGAGAAAAACAAACGTGGATCAGGATATCAGAAACAAGTTTCAGCTCATTCACGAGTTTGTCCAGGCAGCAAAGGAAAACCTGAAACCCGGACCCTGGGGTTATCTTATGGGCAGTGCAGAAACGGAAACTACATTCCTGAGGAATCGTCGAGCGCTAGATTCGCTGGCCTTCCTGCCGCGCGTCCTGATCGATGTCGAGAACATAAACATGAACTCGGAGTTGTTTGGTGTCCCCCTCAGACTGCCGCTGATACTGGCGCCAATCGGTTCGCTGGAGGATATTGTAGAAGAAGGGGGCATCGCGCCTACCAAGGCGGCGGCGGAATTTGGCGTTCTGCACATGCTCAGTTCGGTTGCCACTCCAGGTCTGGAAAATGTTGCCGCAGCGGTTGATTATCCAAAATTGTTCCAACTTTATGTCCGGGGTGACCCGAATTGGGTCGACGAAGTTCTGGCGCGTGCCATTGAACATGGATATTGCGCGCTGTGTCTCACGGTTGACCGCGCCTACTATGGACGGCGTGAAAGAGATGTCGCCCGCCGATTCAAGCCCACGCAGCGGGGGCTGGCGACAGGTGAAGTTCACCAGGCCCGGTTCAGCTGGAAGGACATTGACAGAATTCGCGGCAAGTTCAATGTCCCTTTGATATTAAAGGGGATTTCGACAACGGCTGATGCCAAACTTGCCATAGAGCATGGTGTCGATTGTGTCTATGTTTCCAACCATGGAGGGCGACAGCTCGACCATGGAGTAGGAACGATCGATATACTTCCGGAGATAGCGGAAACCGTTTCCGGTGAGGCGAAAATTATTGTCGATGGCGGAATTCTCAGGGGCACGGATATTGTAAAGGCGCTGGCCCTGGGAGCAGATGCTGTTGGAATTGGCCGTCTGCAGGGCCTGGCTGCGGGTGCCGCTGGAGCGGATGGGCTTATCAGGATGCTCGAATTACTTGAAGAAGAGATGCGGTGCTGCCTTGGCCTGCTCGGAGTGTCTTCGCTTTCGGATCTGGACAGAAATTATCTGACCAAAACTGAACCACTTTTTCGATCCGGATACGAAAGTGCTTTTCCATTGCTTGGAAACAATAGTGATTTTTTATATCGGTCGTAATTCACGACGACATCAAAACATCCTTTCAGGCAGATTATCAAAGTCTCAATGGCGCGAGTTCCGGCCAGGGCCGGTGAGCCTGCCATGTCTCAGCCAAATCCAGAAGAACCTCCTCGCATCCTTCCGGGCCAACGAATTGTATGCCAACAGGATGTATCTTCTCGCCAATGCCGGCCGGAACACTTATACCGGCAAGACCGGCAACATTTGCAAATGTTGTATATATTGCATCCGTTCGCGGTGCGCATTCCTTGCCGCCTACGGATTTCGGATACGGTTCTTGCTTCGGCCATAAAAATGTTGGCGCAGTCGGCGTGAGTATCAGATCAAACTCGCCAAAGAATTCCTGAAAGGATGACCGGAATTCCCTTATTTCATCCAGAGTCTCTAAATATTCTGCGGCCGACATTGCAGCGCCGGTTTGGGCCAGTTTATTTATGTTTTCCGTCACAACATCTGGCCAATTCTTGAACTTTCTAATGGCGCGGAAAACGCCGGCCGCAGCCGGTTTCATCAAATACCGATCCATGTCAACGGGATTAAATGGCGCCTCGACAATCTCGATTTGATGCCCGATATCGATCATACCCTGGACAGCTTCTCTCCAAAGCCGCAAAACCTCCGGTTCAATGGGATGCCCCTGAATTTTTGCAAATGCAGCAATTTTCAAGGGTTGAGCGCGCTCTACAGTAAGGGATGATGGATCACCGACAGCCTGAAACATGGTGCGTGCATCAATGGCAGATCTGGCCAGCAAACTAATTGACTGAAGATCAGCGGCGAGCGGCGGAAACCCAAAGCGTCTCGGTATCCGGCCTGGACCTGGTTTCAGTCCGATACACCCGACGTGTGAGGCCGGTCTTCGGCACGATCCACCGGCATCCGTGACCAGTGCCAGAACGCCCATCCCTGACATCACAGCAGAAGCCGCGCCGCCACTTGAACCGCCTGATGTGAGTAGTGGGGCCCAGGGATTTCCTGTGGGACCAAAAAGCCTGTTATCGGTATAACCCGCCAGCGAAAGTTCGGGCGTATTTGTTTTGCCAAGGATCACCATACCGTGGTCGCGCAGTCTGGAAACTGCAATATCATCCTGAACCGCAATGTGATCCTTAAACAGCTCACTTCCCCATGTCGCCGGCAATCCTTTCACAAAAAGATTGTCCTTGATCGTGCAGGGAACTCCGTCCAAAACACTTATCGCGCTGTCCCTGCCAAATCGATCGCGGGACATCCTGGCCGCTGCCAGGGCGTCATCCCGATTTAGTGAAATAACGGCATTCAGCAACGGGTTAACGGTCTCAATGCGATCAAAACAAGCGGTTACAACGGCAACAGGGTCACATTGGCCGGATTTATATCTCTCATGGAGCTCAATAGCTGAATATGCCCAAAGCGGCTTCTCATTGTCCATATAAACTTACCTGTTTTTTCAACACATCACCTGATCCAATTAATCAACCGCCCATTTTGTCAACCTTGAACGCCTGCTTTAATGCCTGCCCACAGCCCTCCAAACATTCTTGGCTCGCATCCAGAAAAGCCGACAGGTTTATAAAACCATGTATCATCCCTTCGTAATGACGATGCGTTGATCTCACTCCTTGGGATAAAAGTTTGTCATGATAAGCCAGATTTTCATCACGAAGGGGATCATATCCTGCTGAAACGATATAGGTCGGCGGCAATCCCGCTAAATCGTTAACGAAGAGAGGCGAGCACAGATGGTGGCGCCTGTCCTGAATGCCTCCACTAAAATAATGATCATAAAAATAGTCAATCAATGGCTTGGTCAGACGGTAACCGTCTGCCAGGCTTGCATGGGATTGAAAACTTCGGGTCATATCTATTGAAGGATAAATCAGGAGTTGATGGCAGATAGCCGGACCGCCCCGATCGCGGGCCCTAAGACATAAAACCGTGGCGAGATTTCCGCCGGCACTATCCCCTCCAAGCGCGACCCGATCCCGGTCTCCGCCGAGTTCCACAATGTGACCGACAATCCATTCGAGCGCATCCCAGGCATTTTCAACTGGTTCAGGAAAAGGAAATTCCGGTGCTTTTCTGTATTCGACGGCGATTACCAGGCAGTCCCCTGCCAGAGACAATAACCTGCACGGCACGTCGTGGCTGTTCAGACCACCGACGACGAAACCTCCCCCATGAAAATAAATGAGGCAAGGCATTTTCTCCCCTTCTGGATCGCGCGGGACATAAAGTCGCAATGGAATTCCACCTCTGGCACCATCTGCAGTAATATCACGGATCGCGTGCAGTTCAGGAGGCGAAGTTGCGGCGAGTTCCGCCATCTGATCGTAAAATTCGCGCGCTTTTGGCGGAGTCAGACTTTCGAGCGGAGGGCGCTTGCTTTGCGCTGCCAGTTCAAGAAATTTCTCTACTTGCGGATCGAGAACCATATCGCAATCCAGTATATTTCATTTTCCGGGAGTTTTTATTTTCATAAGTTCCTAATTATGGCAAAGAATTTTTGATCCACAACTGGTTTCAACCTCTCGTCGCATTAGCCTTTGACAGCAGGCAGAAAAAGTCGATAAGTGAAAGATCATAGGGATCTGACTGTTAAATACCAGGTCATTTGCGGAACTCCCGCCCAACATAAGGCGACCGGCCCGTGATCGACAAACGAAAAATGACAATCGCCCGGCCTGACGACTGGCATCTGCATCTGCGAGATGGAGCTACGTTGCGCGCTGTATTGCCCTTCACCAGCGCAAATTTCGCTCGGGCCATCATCATGCCCAATCTGGTGCCACCTGTTGTGACTTCCTCCGACGCCTTGTCCTACCGCAATAGAATTCTTGACGCGCTGCCCGGCGGACATAAGTTTGAACCACTTATGACACTTTATCTTACCGAATCGACTGATCCCGCCGACCTGACCGAAGGCGTGCAATCGGGACTGGTCAAAGCAGTTAAGCTCTATCCGGCCGGGGCGACAACCAATTCCGAAAGCGGTGTTCGCAATATTGAAAATGTCTATCCGGTTCTCGAGCGTATGGTCGATTTGAAGCTGCCGCTTCTCTGTCATGGCGAGGTTACGGACCCGGCTGTCGACATATTTGACAGGGAAGCTGTGTTTATTGAACGCGTGCTGGATCCGTTACGCCGCAATTTTCCTGAATTGCGGGTTGTTATGGAACATTTAACAACTGGAGACGGTGTTGACTATGTCCGGTCTCAACCTGAAAATCTGGCCGCAACAATCACCTGTCATCACCTTATAATTAACAGGAATGCGCTATTTGCAGGTGGTATTCGCCCGGACTACTATTGCCTGCCCATTGCCAAACGGGAACATCACCGCCGGGCCCTGGTCGCAGCCGCGACATCGGGAGATAAGCAATTTTTTCTGGGCACCGATAGCGCACCACATCCAAGTTCGGACAAATATACTGCGTGCGGATGTGCAGGAATTTTCACTTCTATCAATGCCTTAAGCTGCCTGGCTCATATATTTGAGGATGAAAATGCTCTTCAACACCTTGAGGCTTTCATATCACTAAACGGACCCGAATTTTATAAGTTGCCGCCCAATCATGAGTATATAACCTTGTTCAAGTCGTCGCGGGCATTGGCTCTGCCCAGCGCAATCAACACCGAAACTGACAGGATAACAGTGTTTGATCCGGGATTTGAACTCTTTTGGCAGGCTGAGAATAGTGCTACGAGCTAGACCCGCAGGGCCGAAGTTCATATTGAATTCAGGGAGAAAGTAAGATGATCCCAAATGCTTTTTATGACAAAAAACTTATTGCGGAAATTGTTGCCAATATGCTGCTGGAGATTGAAGCCGTTCATTTCAGGGCAGATGAACCTTATAAATTCACCTCTGGCCTCGCGAGTCCGGTTTATATTGATTGCCGGAAACTTATTTCCTATCCGCGATTACGTTCAACAATGATGGATTTTGCTGCATCGATGGTATTGCGGGATGTCGGCTTCGAACAATTCGACGCCATTGCCGGCGGCGAGACAGCTGGTATTCCATTTGCCGCCTGGATTGCTGACCGTCTCAGCCTGCCAATGCTCTATGTCCGAAAAAAACCAAAAGGTTTTGGTCGCAATGCCCAGATCGAAGGTGTCCTGGAAGAAGGCACCCGTGTATTGCTGGTCGAGGATTTGACGACAGATGGCGGCAGTAAGTTAAAATTTGCCGAGGCACTGAAGCTTGCTGGAGCTGATATCCGTAATACCCTGGCAATTTTTTACTATGACATATTTCCGGAGACCCTTCAGAAGCTGGAAAACAATGGATTAAAACTCCATTATCTTGCGACTTGGTGGGATGTTTTAAGTGTTGCAAAATCAAAAAACTATTTTGATAAAAAGACAATTAGTGAAGTGGAAAATTTCCTGAACGAGCCCTTGAACTGGTCTGGAAAAAATGGGGGCATAAAAGAATTCGCAGCATAGCTTTAGAGGGTTATATAGAGTAAACTAACTTATGCCCGCAAAAGTTCAGAACCGCTACAAATTATGTCTTTTGGAAGACTGCCTTGAGGCGGATGTCTCTTCCCGATCCGTGTTACCACCGCTAAACAGAATTCTGTACCAGGTTGAGGGTCGGACGACGATTAATCATTCCATTCTCATTCAGGACAATATCTGGTTCGGGTTTGGCGAAATAAATCTGACATCCAATGAGCTGCCCTCTAGACTGTGGCGATGGGAGCTTATGGATCAGCATCAAACCCCAACCAGTCTAAAGGGGGCTGGTCTGGCTTCCAGATTGTTAATCAGTGAAATCATTGAATCGGTAAAGCTGGATGCAAACTGGCTTATGCGATGCGACAGTGTCGGTTTTCCTGCTGGCGGACGGGCCTATACGCATACCCATCGTGGTCCAGGAGTTCGATGTCTGATCGAAGGCGCGATCCGGATCGATACGCAAAATCATTCCGAACATTTTACTCCAGGAGAAGCGTGGTTCGAGGCTGGGCCCGAACCCGTCTTCGCTGAGGCGTCTGAGAAATCCCACTCACGGTTCATCAGAGTTATGTTGGTTCCGCCCGAATTTGAGGGTAAAAGCACCATTCAGTATGTCCGGGACGAAGATCTGGACAAACCCAAATCCCAGATCTATCGCAAATATTGCGAAACAAGGCTCAATATTTAGATCTGTCAATGTTCGGAATTTGCAGCCATTGAACTGAATTTGTACTGGTCTTTCAACGCAATCCGGCACGATCTTTTTCGATGGCTTGAACCGGCATTTCGGGTTTGAATTTTGCCACCAATGTCCAAGGGCAGAAAAATTAATTTCTAAATCGTTATGGAGAAATCCGTATTTCGATATTACCATAGTCGGATGACAATAAGTTATTGGCAAAAAATCCAGAATTGGACTAATCAGACCGGGATGATGATTTAATAATGTGATGGGGCCGATCAATCGGGATGACCGACCCAAAAGACCGGCCCTTCTAAACCCGATAAACAGAACCAGGAGAGGAAAATGGCAGTTGTCAGATTGAAAGACCCACAGAACGCCACTGTTCGCACGATTACACTGAACAACAGCTCAGGCGTTCGTTGTGAGGCTCATGTCGAGGAAGGCAATCACACAGTCATATCCGATGAACCGGAAGAACGCGGCGGAACCGGACAAGCTCCAGCACCTTTGATGTATTTTACAGCTTCGCTCGGAACGTGTCAGGCCGTTCAAATCAGAAAGGTCGCTAAAGCGATGAGGATTGAGCTCGGCGACATCAATATCAAGGTTTCGACGACGACAGATCGCATACCAGGCGTCGATAAGGATAATAAAGTGATGCGCTTCTGCGCGGCTGAAATGGATATTGAAATTGAAACCGATGCTTCTCCCGAAAAAATAGAAAGACTCAAGGTAATTTCGGAAGATCAGTGTCCGGTTGGGAATCTGTTCACGGATGCGGGTTATGAGCCCGTGGTTAACTGGTCGGTTCGCCCATTGAAACACTAATTGCCCGCTGAGTTGGATTTACGAAATTTTACCGTAGCCTATTATGATCGGGCGCCCGCTTTCCCGCGTCGACCGTTTACTGAATGTGAATATGCTGGTCTGCGGACGAACCGATACCAAAGGCAAGTTGAAACAGGGAGTAGAATATCATGGGCGAACGCATTCGCTTAATCCGGGACGATGAACTGACAGGTGAAACCAGAAATTTGTTCGAAGCTGTGAAAGCCATGCTCGGAAGGGTTCCGAATTCATATCGTGTCCTCGCCAGAGTCCCTTTGGTCGCAAAAATGCTGATCCCATTCAACGCAGTCATGCAGCGACAGGGAGCTGGGAGCATCCTGACCGCCAAGATCAAAGAAATGGTAATCATAAAAACCAGTCACCTGAACGGTTGTAAATATTGAGTCGCTCACAACACGTCGCTTGGTCAAGCGGCTGGCATCACAGATAAGCAGACGATGGAAATTGGAACTGGAGACTATCTGGAATCGGATCTGTTCTCTGAACGTGAAAAAATGGCCATATTATGGGCTGAACACATTACCTTGAATACCGCTAAGGAAGACAATGGTGTGTTTGAGAAGGTGAGGAACCAGTTTAGCGAAGTGGAAATTATTGAGCTAACCCTAATGAGCGGATTCTTCAACTTTTTTAATCGCTTTACTGATTCTTTGAAGATCCCAGTGGAAAATCAGGAAGAAGTGGACAAAATCAAAAGATCGGTTCATCTGGACCCGGTGAAGGTCCTGAATTATCTGGACACAACTGTCCGCAACTGGCCTTCGGATATCCCAGATCCAAACCCGGATTAGGTTCAGTGTGAAAGGATTTCGCATTTGAAGAAAACTTTGGCCCACCTGAATGGAGCACGGGTCTTCACAAATAAGACCTGAAAATTTGTATTGTAGACAATTTGGGAAACTGGTTGGGAATACACAGACACTTTCATTCCCGGCGTGTGACAGCGATAGTATGCAAGGTTTGCGAATGGCGGTCATCGACAGCTTTGGAAAGGTTTACTTTGGGTTCGGCGCCATCAGCAAGCTTGGACAGGCTTGCGCTGAGTTAGGAATAAAGCGGCCCCTGCTGGCCACAGATCCGGATATCGCCGAGTTCGGATATCTGGAGCGAGCAAAAAGCTCGCTGCCGGCCGGAATTGAGGCGATTGAATTTGCCGAACTCCCGGAACATCCGACAGTCGAAGGTGTCGAAAAGACCACGGCAGCTTTCAAAGCCCACAATTGTGATGGATTCGTCGCCATCGGTGGTGGATCAATTATAGATAACTGCAAAGCGGCGACAATTCTTAGGGGTAATCCCGGCCCGCTTCGGCAATATGCAGGTCATCCTGAAAAAGTTACAGGTCCGACAGCCCCCATTATCGCCGTTCCGACAACAGCTGGAACGGGAGCTGAAATGACCCGTGGTGGAGGCATACATCCGTCTCATGGACAGCGAGAATTTGGTATAGGCGGTTCGATGTGCCAGCCTAAAATTGCAGTCTGCGATCCCGAACTGACATTCACCCTGCCGCCCCGTCTCACTGCCGGCACTGGGCTGGACGCTATTGGCCATTGCATTGAAGGCTACCTATCTCCAACTGTAAATCCGCCGGTTGATGCCATAGCATTGGACGGTGTGCGCCGTGTTCTGTCCTATATTGAGAGAGCTGTAAATGACGGTTATGACCGTGAAGCCCGCTGGAATATGATGATGGCAGCGGTTCAGGGCGGCATGTCCATTCACAAGGGGCTGGGTTTGGCTCACTCTCTATCCATCACTTTCAGCGACAGCGATTTGCACCATGGCGCTCTCGTCACGCTTTGCCTGCCACCTGTCATTCGTTTTGTTGCAGATACTGTACCCGCTAAATTGGACCGCCTCGCGGAAGCCTTGCTGGTGCGCAATGGAAATCGCGTAGCTAATGCCATTGCGGATCTCAGCCAACGGGTCGGTTTGCCCGAAAATGTCCACGCGCTTGGTTACGGCGGAAATGACATTGAAGATATGGCCAAACACACACAAACGTGCTGGTTTAATCGCACCAGTCCGCGACAACCTACGCTTGATGAATGCCGCGAATTGGTTCTTGCAAGCTTGGGATAGCCGCGTCCTGATGCAAATTTTTTGGAACGGGGAGGAACTGATTGCCCGATTTTTTTATCCGACATCTGAATCATAACTTTCCAAGGTAAAATTCAGAACTATTGGCGCCCAATAGCAACAATCGCCTTCAAACTTATTTTAATAGATCCAATGTCGTATAATGTGCAAATTTGAGGTCCGAGACTTTAGTGGGCTTTCTGCCAGAATTTGGGAAGTTTTGCAGGGATCAGTATCAATGATAAGCATATTAAGTCTTTTGCGCTCAAAATCTTAAATAAAGTAATTTATGATCAGCTTAACAGGTTCGAAATTTTAATTTTGAATCCAATCAATTGACCCCGAAGAACGAAGAGTTCGGTATTTCACTTCCAGCCGGCGATTTTTGTAAAACTTGTTATTTCAACCTCTTGTAATTATTGTTCACAAATAGTAGTTAGTCGCCATGATGGTTTCTGTTTGATTCAGCCCCATCAAAAAAATACGAGAGACATTCTTACCCTGTAGCGATCAGATTGGTTTAATCCAAGTTTTTGGTCGCTGTGGTCGGGACGGATTTTTCGCAATGTGCCACAATATGTGGGCCCGTAGCTCAGCTGGTAGAGCAACTGACTTTTAATCAGTAGGTCACAGGTTCGAAACCTGTCGGGCTCACCAA
>CAYWUX010000002.1:0-48573 GCA_964461525.1 uncultured Hyphomicrobiaceae bacterium
TTTGTATTTCCTGAATTAACATATAAAAGATTAATCAATTGATATTTATGAATAACAGTAACTTTTATATTGCCAAATATATAAATTAATGAATTAATTTCATTTTTTATTCAAGATCATATTATTATGGCGCTCGATAAAAAATAGTCACGGAGGAAGCGAAAGAAATTGGGAATCAGGAATGAAAGTTAAACACTGCAGGCTTTCAAGAGATACACAAATTAGACTCATGGGATTCTTTGTCCGAGAAGTAACTGCCCGGTCGGCAGCAGATCAACTGGCGATACAAGTCAATTCGGCAGCCCTCTATTATCGCAGAATACGGGAGGTTATTGCCAGGCAGCTGAGTGATCAACAGCTGAACTCTCAGCATTCGTTACTCAGGATGGAGGATTTCTGTTATTTTGGGTTGTCAGCGGGAAGGCGCAGGAATCGAACGCCGAGCAGGGCAGATTGCCGTGAAACAGACCAGGCGCGATATAGTGACAGAAATGGAATTTTTCTGTTTGGTGTGGCGGCCCGGAACGGCAAGATATTCATTCGCTTCGCTCAGGACGATGAAATTTCCTGTCTGGAACCGGTGATCCGCCAGGAAATTGCTCCCGACCATTTCTATTTTGGAGAGGATTCCGGTGGTGCGGGGTTGCTGAATTCCTGCGCTCTTTATTGTGATCCCGAACTTGTATCCCAGTCGGCGGGGAATCAAAACAACAATACCTTCGGGCTGGAAAACTTCTGGAGACACACCCGGCAGGTGCTGCGCAAATATAACGGGGTTAGTCAGGAGTCCCTGCCTCTGTTTCTGAAGGAATGTGAATTCAGATTCAATTACAGGACAGCCGATCAGCAATTGCAGTGTCTGAAGAGCTGGATTGAGATCTAACCGGCTGCCGGTCACCCGGTCCGACCGGGTGACAGAATGTACGGGCGAGCAAACCGAAGCTATCGAATGTGTGTTGCCTGCGGCCAACACATTGGATTGCCGACATCACCGTATTGAGCAGGCATCACCGCATTGAGAATGTCGGCGATTTCAATGACGATGGGCGGGCAGATCCGGAATTCGGAAGTCCGCTCAAACCAAATAAGATTAAACAATATCAAAAATCCGACTGTCATCATTGAGGTCCGCAAATTAAGAATTTCGATATTTTGTTGGGCTGCAGCATGACAATATTGTCCTGACCGGTTAAGATCGAAGTGGAGTTGGACTGGATTTGAACAGATGGAATTGGTCCAATTTGAATGCGGCGGTTAACGTCGTGCAATTGTATGTTATGTGTTCACCAGTGATAATGTTATTGTTTGGGAATCACTGCTAAAATGTTCTCACCGAATAACTCCGCGCCTAAAGCCGGAGGGAGGTCGCAAGTTCAGCCGGGAACAATTCCAGACGGGGAGGTTTTCGATTTCTCGTCTGAAGACACACATTTTAAAAAAGCTCGGCAAAATATGGTCTCGAATATTCGTTTGTCCGAGATGTTGAGTAGGGGATGGCTGATCGAGAATCAGTATCACTGGGCGTGCAACCAAAAAATTCTGATCTATCTGTTTCATCCGGGTTCGGGTGTCAGCGCTCGCCTGGAGCCCGACGGAACATTGATTTTCATTCACGAAAACGGACATGACATGGCAGCTCCTCATGAAAACATCTGGTTTCAATGGATTCTGTCCCGTCTTAGCAGGGTCCCTGTCCGCATGAAATTGCAAATGGCTTTTGATGACGTTTTCGTCAGAGCACCGGCGATTATCCTGGTTGTTCTTAATTTGTTTCTGTTGATACTGCTCTCACTTCGATAAACACGGACCTTCAGATTGCCAGCACTTCCTAAAGCCAGCGAACGGGTGGAACAGGACTGGCCGCACAGTTCGTTCAGCCCATTTAATACACATTGATCTTTCCCGTAACATTTAAAAGAGGAAAATAACAGGAGTTCTCAAAGCTAAGACTCCCGATTGAACGTATTGACAACGCAACGAAGTATAATCATTATAATTTACAAGTTTTTGTAAATAAATAATAAATATTTTAAATATATCTAAGTTAAATACGGAAATAAATACTAAAAATAAAGAAGTAATTTTATAATAAATAATATAACTTCCTGTTTTATGTTTTGAATTGAGTATCGTGTTTTATTTGTCAGTAATGTTCCTGTGTATCGGATTTGTAGCTGCGCGGCTCAAGTTTGCGGCCACCAAGATTTTAAAAGCTGCATCGTTTGCAGGTATTGTCATTCTTCTTCATCCGCAAACACAAATATTGTCCGCACGGGCCCAAGAAGAGCGGTTATCGCCAGGGCAGCAGACTTCCGCCCATGCAAACGAGTCTCCGAGACCGCATTCGGCAGTTGATGGTTTTTCTGACTGGATAAAATTCGGTGATATAGGTTCCGGTATTTGGACACATCAGCCTTCAGCTTTTGTCAGCACCTATCATGACAGCAATATTTTTGCGGTTTCCGAACTGCCGAACTCCGATCTTGTCACGATCATTGACGCCCGTTGGCGATCGTTTTCGAAGGTGTCCCGGAACACCGTTTCCTTCGAGTTTGACGTCCATCGGATGGAATATAAAGATTTCGAAAGTGAGACCCGTACTGACTATTTTGGTTCGTTCAGTGGTGATTTCAGTCTTGGACATGATATCGAACTGAATGTCGGGGTTTCTCATGAGCACGCTCATGTTGCGCGCGAATCCCCGGAGGCGCTGCCTGGCACGATCAAACCAAGCCGGATTAAAACCACGAAACTCTACTCATCATTGAACCGTTCCAAGGGGCGATTGTATACGGCACTCGGGATTTATTACTCACGATGGGATTATAAGGATGTCCTGTCTTTGCAGGGGTACAATTTGGATCAGGATCACCGAGATGTTGACATCTGGTCTTTGGACGGGGCCGCATATTATGCTGTCACGCAAAAATGGAAGGCTTTTGTACGCGGAGAAGCTAATGTCCGAATTCCGTTATCAAACAAGGACAGAAATCCAAATTCCGATGGCGTGAGATTGTATACGGGGTTTGAATTAATCGATTTCTACCAGTTAAACGGGGAGATTGGACTTGGATACTTTCGCCAAGACTTTGAGGACGATCCCGCCGAGACTGTTGACGGTGCAAGTTATTTTGCGGATCTGAAGTGGAATGCCAGCCCACTTATTCAATTGACATTGCTGGCCAGACGCGGGCCATCCGAAACAAGTGTCTCGGGTACGAGAGCACGACTGGATTCATATCTGGAAGTTGGACTGAACTATACTGGATTTGAAAACTTTCAGCTGTCAGCCGATTTTGAAGTTCAACGGTCAGATTATGATCCGTTAGCCCGGGAAGACTTGTATCTCCGTTTCGGGGGAAAATTAGTGTATCTGGTGAATGAGTGGCTCAATATCGGAGCGGTTTTTGAGCATTCAAACAGAGATTCCAGCGTCAATTTTTATGATTTCGACCGCCAGAAGATTGGTCTTTTTGCGCGGGCCAACTGGTAACAGGTCGGACACTAATTTGGACTGCTGTTAAAAAGTTGTGTCTCTTAAAAATTCACTCGTTGTAGGAAAAGTTCATAATTTAGAGAATATTAACGCGAATCCAGTTGTATTAAAATGCGTTCATTCGGACGTAATTTTTCAAGTAGCAAATGCCAAAGTGGCCTCTGAAATGTGCTGTCGGTACAGAGGTCATCTTTGCGATTTATTAACTATAAAAGTTTTGGAATAATTCATAATTCTGGTTAGATCTGTTGGAATTATAAGTTGAATCTGTTTGACTTCTTAGACCTTCGGGGTGGTGCGCGAGGGTCTTTTTTTTTGACCGACTAAAACCTGCAATTTATTATAGGACAAAACTTATTGGATTTTGTCATCTGCAATCGCGCCATTTTTTCGATTGATGCCCAGATTGTTAGGTGGGTTCGACTTTGATCGGTCCCAGGCGAGCATTCAAATAGGAGTCGACGATATCCAGAAGTTCGTCAATTTTATTCTCAAAGAAATGGTTGGCGCCGGGAACAGTTTCGTGATCAATAACAATTCGTTTCTGAGTCTTTAACTTCTGAACAAGTTCTTCCACTGACTCAATCGGTACGACTTTGTCATCGTCGCCATTAACGATCAGCCCCGATGTGGGGCAGGGGGCGAGAAAGCTGTAGTCGTAAAGATTTGCCGGCGGTGCTATTGTAATGAACCCTGCAATTTCTGGACGACGCATAAGAAGTTGCATAGCTATCCATGATCCAAACGAAACTCCGGCAATCCAGCAGGATCTGGGATCTACGTTTATTGCTTCAAGCCAGTCAAGGGCAGTCGCTGCGTCTGAAAGTTCACCCGCACCATTGTCAAACAGACCTTCACTTCGTCCGACGCCACGAAAATTAAATCGCAAAACTGAGAAACCGCGCTGGATAAAGTTGTGGTAAAGGCTGTGCACAATCTGGTTGTTCATTGTCCCGCCAAACAGCGGGTGTGGATGGAGCAGCATCGCGATTGGGGCGTTGGGACCTTTTTCGTGATGATATCTCGCCTCAATGCGTCCTTCTTCTCCATTTATAAAGATTTCTGGCATTCTGTTATCTTTGGTTGTTTGAAGTTTTTTAGGAAAACATTCGTATGGGTAATCATCCCATCCAGTCGTATCCGCAACGTCTCACTGTTTTGTAGGGTAAAAATGGTCCAAAGAGTATCAAGCTACAAATATCCCGAATTTTCTGATCTGTGTTTACTCGTTTGCATTGGAACCAATGATTTAGGCTAAAAATCCGGGTTCATCAAGTCAGCAAACCTTTATTGTAACGCATAAATAAATTCTAAACAGGCTTTTATTAATTTTAAGACCATGCAAAGGCGAACTTTTATCAAGGGCTTACTTTTTATCGGACTTCGCAGCACCGGATAAAGGGTTTGAGCATCAAATGATTTGATCGTCCTGGAACTTACAAATAATTATTCAATCGACAAAAATTTTTATGGCAGGGCCGCAATACGTAAGCGCGGGATCTATATTGTTAAAACACTCAACGGGAGACATTTGCTGAGTATCTGTTCCCTAATCAAATTACAAATTTTAGGAGAACCGAGATAAATTTATTGAAATTGAATTTGGGAGGGAACCGGCGAAGTCAGCAGCTTCCGGCCCCTCCCTGGACCGATGAGAGCTAGGCGTCTCTCAACTCTATTTTTGATACCTGCTGACCTCGACCACGTGGATCATCTTCGACTTCAAAGGATACTTTATCCCCCTCGTTCAGGCTGGCGACGCCGGAACGTTCCAATGCTGTGACATGTACAAACACATCCTTTTTTCCATCTTCTGGTTCGATAAATCCATATCCTTTTGATTGATTGAAAAATTTCACGGTGCCATTTTGGCTCATGGGAGTCCCTTTCCCTGTTGGTATTAACGCCACCGGGCGCGATGGTGTCCGATGACGGGTGGTATCTCAGATATTGGGAAAGTAACGATCGTCTTTAAACAAAGGCGCAGAAATTTCACCGAATTCCGAGGCGAGTTCCAATAAAGCAACTACGTGGAAATTTTATGACGTGACTAAGCCAATAATGCAAGCCCTGAGTATCATGGAATGAGATAATTTTTTATTTTGCCATATCAACATAACGCGATTTGGACCAAGATAATTAACACTTCTGATGGCGACCCTGAAAACAGTAATAGTTTGATTCTCTGAATTTTTTATACCATTTTTTATCTTCAATTGGTGTCCAGATCCCTCCTATCCCTGCGGGCCGAATAGGCATCCGCCCATATTGAGTAGGCAAACAGATAATTCGTCTTGCCGCCGTCAGTTTAAACGCTGACAGCAAGATTTTTAAATTGATCAAGATATTCACTTTCACTCCAAATTGTTTCAAACTGAACCAAATATTTTTTTCAAAATCGCGGTTGGTTCAAAGCGAAACAGCTGCAACTTGGGTTCCTGAGATCAAAGCCCGGGAAGTCACCGGTTTTAATGTTTGACAGAAGTTATAAACTGTATTTTGGGTGATACCGCCCGATTATTTGTCACAGGGAGTAAAGTATTTTCTTTGGCATGTTAATTGCTATCAAAGAGTTTATCCTCCCCTTTCCTTAAAGGAAACCTTACCCCGCTTGTCCCCTGGGCTTAGCGGGGTTTTTTTAATTTGTTTCTTCAATTTGGGCTCGATTTGTGGCCTAGTCGTTTGGATAGGGAATATTCTATGATTACTACAGGCGGGTTTTATCTTTCAAAAGCCTGTCTCTTCGAATTCTGTTAGTCACAGTTTTAATTTGTTGATTTGACATTGACACTCAGGGAATAGGCTATGGGTAACAAAAACAAGTTGGACCGATTGAGCTGGCTGGTCTATCAGACTATTGATACACCAAAGACATTGTTCAAAAAAGAATGGCATATGCTGATTTTAAATTGCTCTAATTTCATTTGCCGTGAATCGCTGCAGGTTGGCTTCACGGGACGTCTGACGGAACCCGACGGCGAGACCGGCTACCAGAGATCCATCGATGCCTCCGGAATTTTAGAAGACGGTAATCGGATACAGCTTATCGGAAGGTTCGGATTTGGTTTGGTGACCGAAAGCTTGGCCGTGAATTTTCGTCCATTATCTGAAATAAAGGAAGAAACGGACGAAAGCTTACTTTTGGGGTTAGGAGACCCGGAAGAGATTGATCTGGAAGAAGCCGAGGAGTTTTTGCATGACGGAGGTGTGATCTATCCCGCCGGTTTTGGTGATGAAAGCGAGAAGGCTTCCGATATAATAAGTTTTCAAGCGGAGTTAGGTGTGCCCGACAAATTGTTTGATACATTTTGGGACCGCGTATTTGAAGATCAGAGAATCGATCTTGCCTATCTTTGTCTTTGCATTCATGCTTTTTCAGACGATAACGACGCCATGGGTTCACTGGCTCAGGATAAAGTGCTTGCTCTGGAAGATGGATTGAATTTGGCCTGCATGAATTTTCTGAGACTCGACAAATATTCGATCAATGGTCCGGATGCGAAATTACGGCAACCCTGACTGGGGAAATGATGGAGTGATGGACTCATAGGTAATGCCAGATGACCAACGCAGTCCCCGATAGGGCCTTGAATCAGGAATTGTTGTGCATTCCCTTCGGTTCGGATTTTTACAAGCCCAACAGCTGGGAACTGAACACTAAAACGGCTGGGGAGTTTGTTCCTCGTCCAGGGGTTCCGGCCGTTATGATCGATCGTGGCAGTCGTACTCCATTAAAAATAAACAACACCATATTCACATTTAAGACACCTCCTCGTCCGGGTGAACTGATCGATGCCGGCGCCCAGCTGGAGTTTATCCGTCAGTTCGTGGACAGGCTGTGCGGTCAATGGAACAAACTTCTCAAATTGTTTATTCATAACTATTTTAAAGATATCAAACACGAAGTGGAAAATAATGGTCTGGTGCTCGATGAAAAAATTGAAAAGGTCATTGGGCTCTGTGAAAGGCGGCACTGGTGTTTTTCGGCATTGATGCCTCTGCCACGGGCGCATATTTATGCCCCGTGCGCCAAGAATTCGGGTAATGTTGAAGCACAAGATTACGTCTGTGTCGATTTTGCATTTTGGGATGGCAGTGAACTGGTTATCGCGACTATCGACAGCGGACAATCTTTGATTGGCAAAAAAAAACTGGAATGGCAAAGAGTTGTCGATTTAGCACCTAAGATAGTCAAAAT
Source organism: uncultured Hyphomicrobiaceae bacterium (assembly GCA_964461525.1). Taxonomy (GTDB): domain Bacteria; phylum Pseudomonadota; class Alphaproteobacteria; order Rhizobiales; family CAYWUX01; genus CAYWUX01. The sequence goes on from CAYWUX010000002.1 coordinate 7,695, forward strand.
TCCATCTGACACGCTTTACAAGGCTGCCCCCGGAACATTGCTGTCGTTACTTGGTCCGCAATTCAGAAACTTTTGGAGCGACGAACTTTTTCCATCAACTCCTTTCCGGGGCCGGGGGATAGCTGATCCGATTAAACAGGTAGCCTGAATATCAGAATCCCGTATCGCTCCTTCTTTCTTACAGCATAAGTTTTTACACAGTTTGGCCACACCCTCATTTTGCATTTCGCGACATTAGTTATACATTAATGAGACTGGTAAAATTTCCGAAACGATTCGCGCTGGGGGAGTTCATGGCGGATGTGACGACATTCTTCGGAGTTCGTAGAAGGGGGCCTTTCGGTCTGCTGTGCAAGTGGACGTTTATAATCTTCAATCTGGCAATGTGCTATCTGACTTATTCAATTTGGCCTGGTATTTCAGGTTGGACATTTATGGCATGGATATTGGGGACACTGGTACTTGGCTGCTTAACCTACCTGACCCGGGTCAATGAAGTAAAAATTGTACTCAGATAGTTCCGACTTTCGTGTCGCGTATCAATTGAGAAATGTGCTATCCGGATTGTTTGCGGGCCGTAACTTCAATCTCTATTTTCATTCGCGGGTCGGCAAGTCCGGCAGAGATCATTGTAGATGCGGGTTTGACATTGCCCAGATAGGAGCGGATCACGGGCCAGCAGCGCCTGAAGTCGGATCGGTCGGGGACAATAAAACGAACCCTGACGATATCCTCGAAAGAACATTCCGCCTGCTCCAGGGCCCAGTCGATATTCTTGAAACACTGAACGACTTGTTCGACAACGTCATCGGATATCGTCATGTCCGTGTAGTTAAACCCTGTTGTTCCTGAGACAAAGACCCAAGACCCGTCAATCACGGCTCGGGAGTAACCGACCTCTTCCTCAAACTGGGAACCCTGTGAAATCTTTTGTCTTGGCAAGGAATTATCCTGATTTAAGCGATTTGTTCACAGGCCAGATGGCCTGACAGCCAGTCAGTTGCGGCCCTGCCGGCACGCTGGCGCAAAGTTTGGTCGCTGTAAAGCGTCATATGCGTGGAATCGCCGATTACCACCAGCTTCTTCTGTGCGGTGGGTATAGCGTTGTAGGCCTCAATTTCGAGGTCCCATAGAGTCAGGTCATCGTGTTCAGCGACTATAACGAGCGTCGGCACGGCTAGAAGCCGCGGCAAAAAAGGCATGACGCTGTATGACATTAACAGCTCGGCGGATTCAATTGTACTCCGGTTCTCATAGGCTGGAGCTTCTGATTGTTTGAGGTCCCGGAATGTCTCATATGTCTCGGGAAACGGCCAGGTAGATATTTCTTCATTGGGATCCGCCGCAGCATGGGGAATCATACCGTCCTGACCGGTGCGAAAGCGGTTCCTCCGGTCTTCCAGTAATAACCGTTCGAAAGTTCTGAATCCCATGGTACCGTGGACCCGTCGCATATTTCGATAACCGTCAACCACAGGTATTTGCGAGGCTATGCACTTGACCCTTGGGTCGGTCGCCCCAACGATCAGGGCGTGACCACCGCTATAGGACAGCCCCCAGACTCCGATGCGCTCGGCATCGACTTCGCCGAGGGTCTCCGCAAAGGAAATGGCATTTTTGTAATCCTGGATCTGGCCATTGGGGTCGATATGCTGACGTCGCACACCGTCGCTGGCGCCAAAGTTCCGGTAGTCGAACAACAGGGCTGCCAGCCCTGCCCGGGAAAACATTTCAGCATAGTCAGGCTGCACAAGCTCTTTCACATAGCACCACCCTCCCGCCATTATGACCGCAGGAAAGGGGCCTTCGGCTTGGTCCGGAGTATACAGCCAGCCCCGTATTGTTTCACCTTCGCTCGGAAATTCGATATCCCGTTTCATTCAGAAACTCCCTTCCAGACAATCACCGCAGACCAGCTCGAGTTTTGCAAAATTTCCCGAAAGGCACAAGCTCAGGATTTTTGGTGATGAGCCCTGGGCTTATCTGCCAGATGGGGCAGGTAAAGTCCGCAGTAGGGCCGCGCCTCTCAAAAGTGGTCAGTACACGATGATTGCCCGGAAAATGTGAGAAAAGCATGGGTAGGAATCGCCATCATATTGCGACTCAGCTAGTTAAGTTTCATGCCAAACAACAAGTCCCAAGAAGCGCAGCATATTCTGGAAAACATATTCGGGTATCGGGCATTCCGCGGCCATCAGGCAGATATTGTCAATACTTTGACTGGTGGAGAAGATGTTCTGGCTCTGATGCCAACCGGTGGTGGAAAATCGCTTTGTTATCAAATTCCAGCCCTTATCCGTCGCGGGACCGGAATTGTAATTTCGCCATTGATTGCTCTGATGCAGGATCAGGTGGACAATCTGGTCCAGATGGGTGTAAAGGCGGCATTTCTCAATTCCACTCAGGATTCCTTTGTCCAAAATCAGGTCTATGGGCGCCTTTTAAATCAGGAACTCGACTTTCTGTATGTCGCTCCAGAACGTCTGGCTTCCGGCCGACTGCGGACCGTGCTCTCCCAGACTGAAATATCTTTATTTGCCATCGACGAAGCGCATTGCGTATCTCAGTGGGGTCATGATTTTCGCCCCGAATACCGGCAGCTGACCATTCTTGCCGACCATTATCAACATGTACCCCGCATTGCTTTGACCGCGACGGCGGATCAGAGAACCCGTGACGAAATTATCGAACAGCTCCGTCTGGGCAGTGCCAAGAAATTTATAGCAAGTTTTGACAGACCGAATATCAGATATATTGTTTCCGACGGTGGTGATGCAAAAAAACGGCTTTGGGATTTTATTGAAAGCGAACACAGGGAGCATTCGGGAATCATTTACTGTCTGTCGCGACGCAAGGTTGATTCCATCGCAGACTGGCTGTGCCAGAAGGGGAGAACTGCGCTACCGTATCATGCCGGACTGCAGGATGATGAACGGCGTCTCAATCAGAACCGATTTCTGCGTGAGGAAAATGTGATCATAGTGGCGACGGTGGCGTTCGGAATGGGAATCGATAAGCCTGACGTGCGGTTCGTCGCCCATCTCAATCTGCCAAAATCCATTGAGGCATATTATCAGGAAACCGGTCGGGGTGGGCGCGATGGTGAGCCTTCCAATGCCTGGATGTCCTATAATTTAAACGATGTAATAACACTGCGTCAGTGGATTGACCGATCTGAAGCAGCGGAAACGCAGAAATTGATTGAACGACAAAAAATTGATGCGCTGCTTGGTTTCTGTGAGGAAACGACCTGCCGGAGAAAAGTGCTACTTCAATATCTGGGTGAAGATTATGATAAGCCATGTGGCAACTGCGATAACTGCCTCAATCCACCGGAAACAATTGACGGCAGGGAACTCGCTCAAAAAGCCCTTTCAACTGTTTACCGGACCGGCCAGAAATTTGGTGTCAACTATCTGGTGAGAGTGCTTAGGGGATTGACCGATAAACGGATTGAACAATTTGGTCATGACAAAATCTCGACTTTCGGAATTGGAGCAGACACAACCGAACGGGAATGGCGAAATGTATTTCGCCAGCTTATTTCCCGCGGTTTTCTCAGCGTCGATATTGAGGGATTTGGCGGATTACTGATGAGCAAATCCTGCCGGGCCGCCCTGCGCGCCGAAATGCCATTTGAATTGCGCAAAAATGTCAAACCTGTATCTGACAGGCGACCGAGGGAAGGGCTGCAGGATGTTGCCCCAGGGGATCTCTCACTCTGGAATACATTGCGCGCGCTCAGATTACGCTTGGCCCAGGAACAAGGTGTACCGCCATATATGATATGTCATGATAGGTCACTTAAAGAGCTTCTTCACCACCGACCCTTGGAAACGCAGGATCTCAAATCCATTAATGGATTTGGTGAGGTGAAAATCCAACGTTACGGCCCCGCCTTCCTAAATGTGCTCAGGAATGCGGAACGGGCGAAGCCTGCTGACGTGCGATTGTCTGGCGATGTCAGCCAGGTTCTGAAGCTTTTTCAGAAGGGCAGAGACATATTTGAAATAGCCCGAGAAACCGGAAGGGAGATAAGTGAAGTTCTTGAGCATTTTTCAGAAGCCATTGAGATCGGTTACGTTGCAGCAGATCAAGTTTTACAGCTCGATCAGGTGGAATGGGATGAGATTATCGCAACCTTTGAGCGGTTTAATGTTTTGGAAAGCGGAAACCTCTCAGAAAGTTACGAGGAACTGGGTGGGAGATACAATATGGGACTGTTGAAATGCGTTCTGGCGGAAGTGGCCTGAACTAAGAGGCTTTCCGGCGACGTCTGCAGGTGATGAAAAAATCACTGCATTAAAAAAAGTCCATCAATAATCACCGGATGGAAATCCGGGATTGCTGGCGACATAGTTTTAGCTCAGTGCTGAGTCATCTACCAATTCTTCCCCTTGTTCCCGGCGGAACAATTCCAGTAAATTCTGCACGCTCATTCCTTTTTTCTCATCGCCATCCACGTCCAGAATTATCTTTCCCTGATGAAGCATAATCAGCCGGTTCCCGACTGCCAGGGCCTGCGACATGGAATGGGTGACCATGAGAGTTGTAAGGTTTTGTTCTGCCACGATGTCTTTTGTTAGGTCGATAATATATGCTGCGGTTTTAGGGTCCAGTGCGGCTGTATGTTCGTCAAGGAGTAATATTTTCATCGGTTTTAGTGTTGCCATCAACAGGCAGATCGCCTGCCTTTGCCCGCCGGACAACAGTTCCATTTTGTCCTGAAGGCGATTGTCCAAGCCAAGGTCAAGACGCTTCAAAAGATTGCGGAACGATTTTCTTGTATCATTTGTAATAGCGCGAGCCAGTCCTCTGCCTTTTCCGCGACTGGCGGCCAGAGAAAGGTTTTCCTCTATGGTCAATGATCCACAAGACCCGGCTAAGGGATCCTGGAATATTCGGGCAACAAAAGCCGCGCGGCGATAGGAAGGCCAGTCAGAAACGTCAACACCATCAATAACAATGCGTCCCTGATCTGGTGATATTTCTCCCGCGACAATATTCAGCAGGGAACTTTTTCCAGCACCATTGGAGCCAATAACTGAAACAAAATCGCCAGCGGCCAGATTTAGATTAATCTGGTTTACCGCGGAGACTTCGGCTGCGGAGCCTCTGTTAAACCTTTTAGAGATATTTTCTATCTGTATCAGTTTTGTCTATCTCCTGTAAAAACGGATTTCAGCGGGCTGCGCAGACCTGGCAGAACCATGGCGAGAACAACCAATATGGCAGTAATGAGATTTAGATCCTGAGCTTTCAGCCCAATAAATTCGGCATTTAGCGCGAGCGCCACCGCCAACCGGTAGAGAACGGAGCCAACAATACAGGCAAGAGTCGCCAGAAAAATTGTTTTTGGAGGAACCAGGGCTTCCCCGCCAATGACGGAAGCCAGACCGACGACGATAATTCCCACACCCAAAGTTACATCGGCAGCCCCCTGGCTTTGTGCAAAAAGCGCTCCTGCGAACGCGACGAGAGCATTCGAGAGTGCCATGCCCGTCAAAATCGAATGGTCCGTGTTGATTCCCTGGGCCCGGGCCATGCGCGCGTTTGCACCAGTTGCCCTTAATGCAAGACCAGCCTCTGAATTCAGAAAACGATCAAGTGAAAACTTGGCGATAATTACCAGCACCAGAAGAGCAACAGGCGTACTGACATAAGTCGGGACAGACATATTTTCGAGAGGAGAGAAAATCGTTTGCTCACCTAACAGCGCAATATTTGGCCGTCCCATAATGCGGAGATTAACTGAATACAGTGCAATCATAACAAGTATACTGGCAAGGAGATGTAAAATTCTAAGTCGGACATTGAGCCAAGCCGTAACAAATCCAGCGGCTGCACCGGCAAGAGCGGCGGCGATCGTCGCTAAATACGGATTACCGCCTGAAACAATGATCGTAGCAGCCACCGCCGCGCCTAATGGAAAGCTGCCGTCAACAGTGAGGTCCGGAAATTCCAGCACCCGGAACGATAGGAAAACACCCAATGCTACGAGCGAGAATAGCAAACCGAGCTCCAGAGCTCCGAGAAAAGCGATCAAGCTCATATTGCCGTCTTCCCGTGGAACTTACGAAATCCATTGTTGGAATAATGACGACTTGACTGCATGCTCTGTTACCATAATTGACTACGAGTTCACTATTATATTTGCGCCCCGGTGTATCCTCGGCCCGGCGACCTGGTTTGCGGGCGGAACCGACTATACCGACGCTCTCTTATTTGATAATAGACTTGGCCCTGGAAATGATCGACGACGGTACGGAAATTCCCATCTGTTCGGCTGATTTGAGATTGACTGAGAGTTCAAGCTTTGAAACCAGCCCGACGGGCAGGTCGCCGGGCTTGGCACCGTTCAGGATGCGGGCAACCAAAATGCCGGTTTCCCGGCCGACATCGTAATAGTTAAACCCAAGAGCGGCTACCGCCCCTCTCTTGACCGAGTCCGTATCACCTGCAAATACGGGTATCTTGGCATCAATACCGACTTTTACGACAGCTTCGAATGCGGATACGACAGTATTGTCCGTGGGAATATAGAAAGCATCGATTTTCCCCACCAGAGAGCGGGCCGCCTGCAGGACTTCGCCAGATTTGGTGGCTGCTGCCACATTGACGGTCATGCCGAGTTCTGGTCCGTTCTCCTTTATCATCGCCACCAGGGAAACTGAATTTGCTTCCCCTGGGTTTGAGATGACTCCCAGCCGTTTTATATTGGGCAAAATTTCTTTGACAAGTTTCAAGTGCGCCGGGATCGGCGACATATCGGAGATACCCGTGACATTCGCGCCAGGTTTTTTCCAGTTTTTAACGAGTTTCGCTCCAACGGGATCCGTAACAGCGCTGAATACAAGAGGTATGGTTCTGGTTGCTGAGGCAACTGCCTGTGCCGAAGGTGTTGCAATTGCTACAATGACATCCGGATTGTCACCAACAAATTTTTTGGCAATCTGGCTGGCGGTCACACCGTTACCTTGTGCGTTCTCAAACGTCCACTTTAGATTTTTTCCGGCCTCAAAACCAGCTTCTGCGAGAGCATCCTTGACACCTTTGCGCGCCGCGTCGAGAGCTGGATGTTCAACAATCTGTGTAATGGCGACATGTTTCTCATCAGCCCAAACGGAGATATCCGGGCAAGAGAAGTTGACAGTGAAAAGGACGATGACGGTGAGTAAATAGCGAAATCGGGCCATGACGTCTTTAATCTCCTTGTTACCAGCATTACTTAAATCCAGACAGAATGATCAGTTGTAGACCATCCTGCCATCATTTGGCCATAACAGGTAATGAAATTCGGTGATTTAATCAATTATCAGGATTGATCCCGGGATCAACTGAAACGCGAACCGGGATCGTGTTCCGCCATGATTATTGCCATGATCGTATTGTATAAAACTCAGCACTTAACTAACTAAGCCTGTTTTGGCATTTCAAGTTCATGTTCCATTTCTGGAATGTCAACGAGGGCAAGCCTGTTAAAGAAAGGGATTTAGATGTTGCAGTCCAAAATATTGCGTCTGGTTTGGTGTCTCGGATGTTTGTTGGCAATTGTCTGTTTCGTGAATGTTGCGGACGTATCTGCGGACCCCCAGAAGGATTACCTTGTAAAAAACGCCAAGGCTGATGGTGTTGTTGTAACTGAAAGTGGATTGCAATACAGGGTCATTCGCAAGGGTAATGGCCGATCTCCAAAGGCAAGTGACACGGTAAATGTTCATTACAAGGGGATGCTGATTGATGGAACCAAGTTTGACAGTTCCTATGATCGGGGCCAGTCGATTTCGTTTCCGTTGAACGGGGTCATCAAAGGGTGGATCGAAGGGGTTCAGCTCATGAAAGAAGGGGCAAAGTATGAGTTCGTTATTCCCGCAAAGCTCGCCTATGGGCAAAGGGGCATACAGAATGTGATTCCGGGAGGAGCCACGCTAATCTTCGAAGTGGAGCTTTTGGGTATCAAATAAATGGCTGAAGGTGAAATATGAGTAAGATCAGAATTGTAATTCCTGAGCCTTATCACCCGGTGTATGTTTACCGGTGTATGTTTATTGTTTATCTCTGACCAAGACACAGGGCGGGATGTTGGTGATTTCGGGGTATGGTATCTCATGGGGTCGTGAATGCTGTTTATGTCCAGGATGATCCCCGGTTTCTCGCTGACCTGGCTTTAACCCGCACCAAAGCACCAGAAGTCGCGTTTTCGTATTGAGAGCCGGGGTTTGAAATTTTTTAGTTTTCAGCATTTATTATTGATTTCCAGATAAAATTTTCCGGTTTGATAAATCGCAAAACGTTGTTGCTTAAGATTAGAGTTGCCATGCCGATAAATAGAATAATCTCACTTATGGCATTTTTACTTGCAGGCGTCGTGGCTTCTGATGCTGCCCCGTTAAAAACCGGTTTCTGCGACAGCGTATTGCAGAAACACAGCGATCTTGACCTGGAAAAAATACTTGATTGGATGGCTAATGGGCCGGATTGGGCAAAAGAAAACCTGACACGAGCGGAGTTGGGTGAAATTAAAACGTATATTTCAACTGAAGAATTGCTAAAGTTTCGATGCAACGAGTTTGTACCGCCTCCTGTTCCGAATCCTCTGCCGCATGCAGAACGCGGTATTATTGCCGACAAAAAGAGCGATAACAAGAACAGCCGCCTGTCGACACATAGTGTTCCCTTGCCGCCGAAAAAGCCAATTTAGCGGGGGTGTACGATAATGACGGTAACTATGAAACCAGGTGGGCTTTAATTCAGAATTCTGAATGACAAACGGCTTCACTCGGTGTAGATGGCAATTCGACAAAATGAAATGTCGTCTGTTGACATTGTATTCCGTTACTTTTTTATATCGAAAATTAGTGCGGACTTGTTCTTGTCAAGATTTTGGCGAGGGAGGTCGTACAGTTCGAGTTGTTTTAGTTTAAGTTTCAACCCTCGATGAAATATCTTACGACGTGTAATATCTGAGAGGAGAGCGTGAATCTGTGCGAAACTTCCCCGATCTTTTATGAGTTTGTCAACCTGGTCGTTGCGAAGCGATATCTCTATAGCGCTTTGGTTTATCTGTTGACCTAATTGACCGATACGTTCCTTTACAGTCTTCATAAATCCCACCCAGCCAATTTTTAGTCCAAAACTAGACTGGTACAGCCGATCCCCACAACTCAGAATGTTACTTGTGGTTAAAATCTCAGAATTTTTCGATATCGTGAAAAAATTGAAGCGAAGTCCGTCGGTATCAGCCTCATACGTGCTGTTGGTAAAGAGGAGAACTCCGCTCGTGCACCGGATCAATATTTGTTTGATGTGATTGGTATGCTAGATCTGATCTCATCCGGAAGGAAACTTAAGAACTGATTGATCTCAATTTATTCCTGAATTACGGCGACATTGGACAGTAACTGGGTCCATAAACCTGAACAGGACGGATACACAGGTGAATAGGTTGCACAACAAACCCAAACTGAAAATTCATTTTTGTTCCGATCTGCATCTGGAGTTCGGTGCACTTACCGAACCGTTGCCAAAGGGTGACGTACTAGTTTTGGCCGGTGACATTGTGGTTGCAAAATATTTTGATTCGACACTAGACCATCCTGATCGCGGCGAACAAATGAGCAGATACAACTCTTTCTTCTCCGAAGCTGGAGAAAAGTTTAAGCGTGTATTTATGATAGCCGGTAACCATGAGTTTTATGGTTGCGAATTTAGTGAGGCTCACAGCCTACTCCAACGTTACATCGGTAATGTGAAGGGCTATAATATTGATTACTTCAGACAAGGCTGCGTCATTGAACAAGGCGTTCTGTTTATACTGACTACACTCTGGAGTGATTTTGAGGGTCACAATCCCCGTTCAATGAAAATCGTCGGGCAACGTTTAAACGACTTTAAACAGATAAAGAAAAGATCCTTGGATGGAAATAATCTCGAATATCTCAGGAAATTTTCTCCAGAGGATGCGCTGGATGAATTCAAAAGTGGATTGCGGTTTATCCGCAATTGCCTGCTTGAGCATCCGGAGCTGCCAACAGTTGTTGTTACTCACCATTGCCCGTCACCGGAAATGTTGAACAGATTTCTGACCAGCCTCGGACTGGATGGGGGATTTGCATCAGATTTACACAATTTTATCGAACAGCATCCACAAATTCAGAGCTGGATATGCGGTCATACCCATGTTTGTCGGGAAGTCAAAGTTGGGAGAACCCTGATACGGGCAAATTGCCGGGGATACGTCGGCAAGGAGCGGCTGGCCAGAAATTTTGCTTTCCAGAGTTTCGAAGTGGAAGGGCCGTCAAAAAAACCACATTGATACCGGAATTTCCTGATTTTGCAGCGGCATCAAGGCAAATGCCGTCTTCTGGCCATGCAGTGCAGCCTTTAAAGATATAAAAAAATGGTACGATGGGGCGAGGGAGGATGGGCAATGGAATTACCGCAGAGCTACAACGCTGCTCGGTGGCATCAACCACTGGAATAGACATGTAGCCGCCACTGGAATCGAGTTCGAGTTTAAACTGCCGCATCAGGCCTTCAATCGGACCATCGGTGAGTTTCGTGATCTGCACGTTTCAGAGGATGGCTGTGTTGTATCCGCCGAGGACTGGCAACGCAGAAAGAGTGAATGGCTTCCTTCGGATTCGGACCGGGATTATGTGGAAAGCCTGATGAAACCAAACTATGAACCAGGTAGCTATGCAGGATAGATCGCTGCGCCCAAGGTCGGTATCGACAACAAGCCGGGCGATTTTGAATATGTCAAGAGGAAACCGCTTCGTCCACAAGGCGCCATGCCACCGCCTTTTGTCCCTTTATGCCTTCTTCGAGAGTGCAGAAAATGTCAGCAAGGTCACGGCGGACCTTCCGTTTATCCGTAACACCCCCTGTGCCCGGAAGCACGCCAAGTAATGGCACCTCGGGCAATGACACGGCTGCATTTCCATCATCAATGAGAATGGTATGCTGAGTGGCGAGAGCAAGTTCATAACCCCCGCCGGCTGCAGTACCGTTTATGACGGAGAGCCAGACCTGGCCGGAGTGTCGGCAGGCATCTTCTATTGCAGGCGGGTTTCATTGGTAAACTTGCAGAAATTAACTTTCTCGCCATGGCTGGTCTGACTCAGCATTTTTATATTCGCCCCGGCAGAGAATACCCGTTCCTTTCCTGATCGCAGGACGACAGTTTTAACCCCGGGATGTTCGAATCTAAGCCTCTGTACGATATCGTTAAGTTCAATATCAACTTCCAGATCATAAGAATTGAGTTTGAGTTCATACCCTCGGGCCAGTGACGATGCAGCATCTGTATCCATGGTAAGAGTTGCCACGGGACCTTCAACTTTTAGCCGCCAATGCAGGTATTGATCTGGAACCACGCGATAATCTATCATGTTGGACACGCTTTCTATTCGAGATTAAATCCTGTTGCACAACCTTCGACCGGTTGATGGTCGTGGATATTGCGATCTGAGTTCGAAACGAAATCTTCCAAGTAAACTCAATATTTCACCGGTTCTATCTTAAAGGAAACAACCAGCGTACAACCAAGTCAACTCTACGATAGAAATGAGGGTTTCTGTTGTCTTTATAATTGAACTAGTCTATCCAACCCAATCAAGTTTTGTAAGCGGCATCTGTTAGCATTTTCCGGTCCAGAAAACTGTGACGCACCTCAGATGATTAAGGAGAAAGTTAATGAAAAAGATAATCGACATTTTGATGAGGAAAAAGTCGGTCCGCTCAATACTCTGTGCCACCGCTGCGACGGCAGGCACGGCCATGATGATGAACAGTGCACTGGGCGACGAAGTAAAGATAGGGTTTGTCACAACTTTGACAACACCTGCTGCCGTTATCGGTCAGCAGATGCAGAATGCCGTCAACCTCGCCGTCGAACACATGGGTGGTAAAATGGCCGGTAAGGATATCAAAATTATATTCGAGGATGATGGTTTCAAACCTGAAACAGGTAAGCAAAAGACAGACAAACTGGTAAAACAGGATGACGTTACATTCGTAACGGGCTATATCTGGTCCCACGTTCTTCTGGCGTCACGAAAATCCGTACTGGATGCGGGAAAGTTCCTCATTTCAGCAAATGCGGGGCCATCTCAAATGGCCGGAACACTCTGCCATAAAAACTTTTTCTCAACGTCCTGGCAGAATGATCAAACTCCGATGGCCATGGGGGAGGTTCTAAATCAGGAGGGCGTGAAATCGATTTATATCATGGCTCCCAACTATGCGGCAGGCAAAAATATGGTGGCCGGCGTCAAAAGGACTTTTAAGGGGGAGATAAAAGGCACCGATCTGACGAAATGGGGTAAAGACGCTCAGCTTGATTTTTCGGCTGAACTGGCCAAGGCCAAGGCAGCATCACCGCAGGGTATTTTCGTGTTCTATCCCGGAAAGGCCGGGGGGGCGTTTATAAAACAGTATCAACAGGCAGGACTTGAGGGAGTGATTCCACTCTATTCCGTGTTTACCATTGACGCCATTTCACTTCCAAAATTACAGAATGCGGAATTTAGCGGTGTTCTAGGTTCACGGACAACACAGCATTGGGATCCCACACTCGACAATTCTCAGAACAAACGCTTCGTCAGTGACTATAAAAAGAAGTTCGGAAGTTATCCTTCCTTTTATGCGTCTCAGTCCTATGATGCGATCTTTTTGATTAAATCGGCTGTTGAAGCCGTGAAGGGAAACCTGAAGGATATGGATGGAATGCGGGCCGCGATGAAAGCGGCCAACTATCCCTCGGTTCGGGGAGAATATACCTATGGCAAAAACCATATGCCGGTTCAAAACTTCTATTTACGTGAAGTTGTGAAAGACGTTGATGGAAACTGGACAACCAAGGTGGTAAAGACAGTTTATACAAATCATCAGGATCCCTATGCCGATCAGTGCAAGATGTAGTTCCGTTCAGTCAGGGAGTTAAAGTATGAAGATGGGAACTAAGGGAATGCCCTGCGGTTACCCTTAGTTCCAATCCTGCATCTAAATATATCTGCAATTGTGAATTTGGGAGTCTTCGAAGGGATTGCCCGTTAGAATATATTTTCACGAACAGGTTATCCAACTCCATTGGTGCCATGGATTTTTCAATTGTCTTCATTCAATTAATGAACGGCCTTCAACTTGGCGTTCTGCTGTTTTTGCTGGCCTCTGGACTTACCCTGACATTCGGTATTATGGATTTTGTCAATCTGGCCCACGGTTCGTTCTACATGGTCGGAGCGTTTTTGTGTGCCACCGCCACTTTTCTGACGGGATCCTTTATTATTGGCGTATTGATTGCTATACCCCTGACGGCACTCGCAGGGTTGGTGCTTGAAGTCACTGTTATCAGACATCTTTATCACCGAGATCACTTGGATCATGTTCTGGCGACCTTTGGGTTGATTCTCTGTTTTGATACTTCTGTACAATTAATTTGGGGCCCCGAGGGCATCGCGGTTCCGCTGCCGTCCTGGCTCGATGGGCAGGTGCATCTGTTCGGAGATGTTGTGTTCCCCACCTTCCGTCTGCTTATTATTGTCAGCGGACTGACCATTGCGGCCGGCCTTTACTGGCTCGTAAATCATACCAGGCTCGGGATGCTCATTCGTGCCGGGGCCTCGAACCGCACAATGGTCAGTGCTCTGGGGGTAAATGTCACATTACTGTTTAGCGGAATATTTGCATTCGGGGCCGCTTTGGCAGGTCTTGCAGGGATGCTGATTTCACCTATAACCGAAGCATCTATTGGCATGGGCAATGAGATCATAATTACGGCTTTTGTCGTTATAATTGTAGGGGGTATTGGCTCCATGAAGGGTGCTTTCATCGCCGCAATTTTAATGGGTCTGATCGATACAATGGGCCGGTCATTTCTGGACGGTTTCTTCAAGCTGCTTCTGACCGAGACGGCGGCGGAAACCGCAGCTCCTGCTGTTTCTTCCATGCTTATTTATCTGTTAATGGCCGCCATCCTGGCGATCCGTCCGCAGGGCCTTTTTCCTCCCAAAGTGAGATAGGAAATGAAAACAACATTTCCATTCCGGGATTTTTTCGCTTCAAGAACGGGACCCAGAAGACCTGTGACATTGTATGATTGGATAATTGTGGCGCTGCTGGTTGGTCTGGCCGTTCTGCCGCCTCTCGCTTTTTCAGCGGGACTGACCTTCTGGATGGATGTATGCATCCGGCTGGTTATTCTGGCCATCGCCGCGGTCAGTCTGAATTTTATACTTGGCTTCGGAGGGATGGCATCATTCGGTCACGCCGCTTTTATTGGCCTGGGTGCCTACGCCGTAGGGATTCCAGCTCATCATGCCACATATGGCGGATTTGAATTAATCGCTACTTACAACGGTATTGTTCATATTGTACTGGCAATTTTACTATCCGCTCTATTTGCCCTGATTACCGGCGCAGTATGTTTACGGACCAGAGGTGTGTACTTTATCATGATAACGATGGCGTTCGGTCAGATGATCTTTTATGCCATGGTATCCATGGAAACCTACGGTGGCGATGACGGTCTTACCATCGATGTTCGCTCGGAACTTCCGGGCCTCGATCTTGCAAACCCGCTGCACCTTTATGGCTTGTGTTATGTTTCGCTATTGGTGGTACTCTTTGTCACAAGAAAATTTATAGACTCCCGCTTCGGCATGGTTATCCGTGGTGCCAAAGAAAACGAAGAGCGCATGCACGCCATAGGGTTTGATACATACAGGTACAAATTAACGGCATATGTGATTTCTGGTATCATATGTGGTTATGCCGGGTTCTTACTTGGGAACTTTACGACATTTATTTCACCGGAAATGATGGATTGGACACGTTCCGGAGAGTTGATGTTTATGGTCATACTGGGCGGAGCGGCATATTTGTTCGGGCCACTTTTCGGAAGCATGACGTTCCTGCTGGTTGAGGAGGTGCTTTCCGGAATCACGGTCTACTGGCATTTACCTTTCGGCGTGCTGCTCATTTTAACCGTACTCTTCATGAAGGGGGGTATAAGTGGATTTTTCAACAGGCTGAGCGGGACAGATGGCTGAAGTCTTGCTCAGCATAATTGATCTTCACAAGAGCTTTGGCGGCGTTTGCGCATCTGACAACGTGACGCTTGATGTCATGCTCGGAGAAACACATGCGATAATTGGTCCCAATGGTGCGGGAAAAACTACCCTGATCTCGCAAATCGCCGGACAGATTAAGCCTGATAGCGGATCCGTTATCTTCAAAGAGAGAGACATTACTTTTATGCCGGCCCATCGCAGGGCCCTTCGGGGTCTGGCTCGTTCATTTCAGATAACGTCAGTTTTTCTCGGATTAACGGTCATTGAGAATATTGCGTTGGCCATTCAGGCTCACGAAGGTCACTCATTTCGGTTCTGGAAAAACGCCGGAGCCGACGAACTTCTGCAAATTCCGGCCTTTGAAATATTGGAAAAGGTATCGTTGCAGTCCCGTGCTAAAGAACGTGCATCCAGCCTTTCTCATGGAGAGCGCCGGCAGCTGGAAATTGCGATGGCACTCGCTACTGAACCGGAACTACTTCTGCTGGATGAACCCATGGCAGGCATGGGTTCCGAGGAAGGACAACGAATGGTCGACACGCTCGCAGGATTGTCCGGAATAAAAACTGTACTGCTTGTCGAGCATGACATGGACGTCGTCTTTGCGCTTGCGGACCGGATCAGTGTCTTGGTCTATGGCCGCATTATCGCAACCGATACGCCCGATGCTATCAGGTCAAATGATGAAGTACAGAGAGCCTATCTCGGGGAGGACTTTTGATGCTTAGGGTTTCGGGGCTGGAAACCTACTATGGTACGAGCCAGGCTCTTTTCGGAATGGAGTTTGAAGTCGGAACCAAAGAAGTAATAACTCTGCTTGGTCGCAATGGCATGGGCAAAACGACAACAATCAACGCAATTATGGGGATTCTGAGATCCAGTTCCGGCCAGGTAAAATTTGAGGGCAGGGATATTACTGATCTGGCGTCCTACAAGATTTCCCAGCTTGGAATTGGTCTGGTTCCGGAAGGGAGACAGATTTTCCCCAACCTTAGCGTGCTCGAAAATCTCATCTCCACTCATTCTGACCGCAATGGAACCGGACACTGGACACTTGAAGGTATTCTGGACATGTTTCCTGAATTATCTGCGCGCTTGAATGCAATGGGCAGTGTTCTATCAGGCGGCGAGCAGCAGATGCTGGCCATCGGCAGAGCACTTATGACCAACCCGAGTCTATTAATTCTGGATGAAGCGACAGAGGGCCTTGCGCCACTGATAAGAAAAAAAATCTGGAGTTGTCTGCAATCCATCAGAGCAATGGGACTGTCCATACTCATCGTTGATAAAAATCTTACCGATCTTCTCGAGATCGCCGATCGGCATTACATTGTACAAAAAGGTAAAGTGGCCTGGACCGGATCATCTGCGGAACTAAGCGGCGATCCTGATCTTCAAAAGAAATATCTCGGTGTTTAATTTGAAACAAAAACTAAAGAAACTGAAAAAATTCAGGAACAGAGAGTATCAGGAGGTAAGTAGTAATGAGAACTTTTATTATGTTCATTCGATGCGAGCTGGGCAAGACGTATGAGGTGGCCGCCAGTCTTGCCGAACTGGAAATTGCTCCCCAGGTCTATTCGATTTCGGGCGAGTATGACCTGTTCTGCATGTTCAGATTGGAAAGCGATGACGATGTGGGCCGCTATATAAACGATAATATTCAGACAATTCCTGATATCGTGGCAACGAACACAATTGTTTGCTTTAATCCGTTCACCCGGGACACGGGATTTAACGAGGATTCATAGTGCGTTTGAGTCTGGAATGATGCCTGACTGCTGCACCAGGCTGGATACAGCGTTCCGCTTTAACGATAATTGAAGTACTCTACCGGACGACCCAAGATTAAACAGGTAATGAGATAATCCGATGATCGATGTAGTGTCCGAAGTTCGGACTTTCAAAATTAAAAATGTACCATTTGATGCGCCATGGAAATGGATGGCCCAGGGATGGAGCGATCTGTGGACTATTCCGCTGATCAGCTTGTCCTATGGTGTTGTATTCATGGTTGCAGCGCTGATCATTCTGTTTGGACTGACTCAATTGGGCTGGCAGTCTCTTTTTCTGGCACTTGCCGGTGGTTTTTTGTTGCTGGGGCCGATGCTTGCGGTCGGACTTTACGAGGCTTCCCGCCGGTTACAGTCGGGGGAACCCATCGGTTTTGCAAACATCGCCGTAGTCGGTGTTAAATCACCGGGTCAACTGGCATTTATGGGCGTTCTTCTGCTGTTCATTTATCTGGTTTGGGTCGAGATAGCATT
This sequence comes from uncultured Hyphomicrobiaceae bacterium, assembly GCA_964461525.1. Lineage (GTDB taxonomy): Bacteria > Pseudomonadota > Alphaproteobacteria > Rhizobiales > CAYWUX01 > CAYWUX01. Next base: position 25,036 of record CAYWUX010000002.1, read on the forward strand.
TTTACTGTTTATGCTGTTTTTTGGTGCTGGCAGTCTTCCTCCTGTTCAAGATTTCGTTTCCGAGTTGTTGTTTACTCCTCGTGGGCTGGGTCTGTTGATTGTAGGTACCATGGTAGGCGCAGTTCTAGCCGGTGTGGTTTTTACAATTTCAGTTATATCAATTCCTCTGTTAATGACTCATCAAATAGATATCGCGACTGCGATTATGGTCAGTTTCAACTCAGTAACCGAAAATCCTCGCGCAATGTCGTTATGGGCGGGTCTAATTGCGGCCATCATGATTTGCTCGGTCGCGACGGCCTTTGTTGGGCTGGCTATTGCATTTCCGCTTATTGGACACGCCACTTGGCACGCATTCACTGACTTAATTGAATCTGATCAGGAGTGATCGGATTTTTCTCTCGGATCGTCTTCCAGAATTCGCCAGGCTGCGCCTTCCAGATCGTCGAATTGGCCCGTTTTCAGAGCCCAAAGAAAGGCAGCTAATCCAAGCCCACCCAGGAACAGGGCAATGGGAATAAGCCACACCAATGCTGTCATTTTATCAACTCCAATTTGGAAGAGCTTAATCTCAACGCATTCAGGGTAACGACCATAGAAGATGCCGACATGGCGATTGCAGCTACCAGCGGTGTAACTAGGCCAGCCACTGCAAGAGGTATACATACTGCATTGTAACCCGCCGCGATCGCAAAATTCTGCAAGGATAATTTCCTGGTCATTTTCGCGATCGCCAGAACTTCAATAATTGGGTTTAATTTCTCTCCCTGATAAATCACGTCGGCAGAAGTCTGGCAGATGCGGGCAGCTGATGAAGGTGAAAGCGACGCATGGCCCGCAGCTAGAGAAGGGGCGTCATTCAGGCCGTCACCGATCATCAAAATCTTTGCCCCATCCGATCTCAGGGCTTCGAGCCGGGCAAACTTCTCATCAGGTTTCTGTTGGCCGTACCAGTTGGCGATAGATAAGCGACGGGCCGTTTCTCGCACGGCTGAAATTCTGTCACCTGACAATATCATCAATTGAAGCCCGGATTTTTTCAATATGTCAATCACGAACGTTGCATCGGAACGTAAACGGTCTTGGAATACGAATGGGGTGATTTTTCCCTGGCCGGATCGATAGTACAAAGTCGCTTCACCATCGTTGGGCGGGCTGGATTGGAAATCCAGATCTGCGTGAACCCAAGCCCAGTTGCCCAGCCGGCACTCCTGTCCGCCATATTCTGATTTTATTCCGGAACCCGCAACTTCGACAGTGCTACTTGCCGGACGAATAATGAGTCCAATGGATCTTGCGATGTGCACGATTGCCTGTGCATAGGGATGCTGACTTGAAACACTGAGTCGTGCGGCCTGCTGGAGAATTTCTGCCGGAATTTGAGCAACATTTATCAGTTCCGGAATTCCGGTTGTGAGTGTACCTGTCTTATCGAAAACAACCGTATCGATATCGGCAAGGCGTTCAAGGCCATCGGAAGATTTCAGTATCATGCCGCTTCTGAACAGCCGGCTTGCCGCGACAACCTGAACGGCGGGAACGGCCAGTGCCAGAGCACACGGACAAGTGATGATCAAAACGGAGATTGCGATTGTTAAAGCATATTCCCAGCCAGCACCATATAAAATCCACAATAGGAAAGCCAGTGCGCCGAGCAGATGGACCGTTGGAGCATAAATCCTGGCAGCGCGATCCGCGATACGGACATACTTTCCCCTGGCCTGCTCCGCCAGTGTCATGAGACGTCCGATTTCCGCATGCAGCGTACTGTCGTTAACTGCCTTGGCTTCAATCTGAATGGTATCAGACAGATTGATTGTACCGGCATAGAGGAAATCCTGAGGTTTGGCAGAACGGGGAAGGGTTTCTCCGGTAATCAGATTTTCATCTATCAGACTTGTACCCGACAGCAATCTGCCGTCCACAGGAATTTGTTGACCTTTGGTGACAAGCACGTGCTCACCGATTTCGATGTCTCTTGCAGATTTTTGCTCTGCTGTACCGTCTTCGTTTATAACAGTGGCCCACATCGATTGGAGGGAAAGAAGATTTTGAGCTGCGTTATGTGCCTTCCGGCGCATCATTTGGTCAAGATATCTTCCCGATAGCAGAAAAAATAAGAGTGTCACGCCGGCATCAAAATATACCTGAGTTGTGCCCAGGACAGTTTGATAGAGGCTCATGCCTGTTGCGAGTATTATGGCCAGAGAGATGGGAACGTCCATCGTTAGACGGCCGGCTTTCAGAACTTCAAATGCTGAAGCGAAAAATGGTTGACCCGCATATGCAATTGCCGGAAGTGCAATCAGCGCGGAGAGCCAATGGAACAGAGTCTGGGTTGACGAACTCATGTCGCTGCCGGCGCCCGCCCAGACTGAAACCGACAAAAGCATGATGTTCGCAGCGGCAAACCCGGCAACTCCGACCCTTTTCAGAAGATCCCTGTTGGGGCCTTTCTGTTCAGTCAGACCGTCTTCAAAATATTCCGCGGCGCGATATCCTTGTGTCCCGAGTATTTCAAGGAGATCTTTGATGCTGACTGAATGTGGATCATAGCTGACAAATACCCGTTTCACTGACAGGTTTGCCCGCGCGCTATTCACACCGGACAATGAATTCAAACAATTTTCGATGGAATTCATACAGGCGCCACAGGCCATATTCTCGACCGTGAGCGTGGCGGACCCAAAACGGTTTTCTGATTCCTGACTGTTGTTCATCGCCGCGGACGGGGCGGCTGTCATGGACAGTGACATTTAATTCACCCGAATTCTTTCCTTATGACGAAAGACCATGTCCGTCCTTGATTTGTGTATATCAATTGCTTCAACAGCTACCAACCAGTTACCTGGTGTCAGACCCTCGAAGAGACCAATATAGACGCCCGGACTGTTCTCATGAAGACTCAAGGAGCGGTCATATTTGTCGGTCGCCGGTCGGCCCATGACCGCGTTCACGCGTAGTCCGGCGACCGGCCGGTTTTTCTTATCCTGAATAAACAGAGAAATCATCTGCCTGGGTCTGTTCGCATCAAGCTTAACTTTCCAGCCAAGAGCCTTCTGACGGGTTTCTGACGCAATGCGCTGATTGTAACTTAGGCCTTGCCGATAGGCAGCTGATGTCTCTACGCCGTTAAACGTGTTAATGGCGTAGTAGACAAATATACCGTTGATCAGAAACAGAATCGCAAAAAATATTGCGATCGCAAAAAATACCTGTTTGCCTGTTATTTCATGCAGTTTATGATGTCGTGCGGACACTCAAGGTCTCCTGAATGTGGTTGGATGCTCCATAACGGAACCGTTTTTCAAATCCCTAACCTGGATCATAAATTCCGTTTCCGGCGTTAATTTATCTACGGCTGACTTATCCAGCGAAACATACAGTCTTACCGAGCGCAAATTGCTGGGCTTCACCTCTATCACAGGATCCGTAGCCTTCTTAAATCCAACAATCGTCATAGTCGGGTTTCTGAGACCGGAAACATTGAGCTTAAACTGCCGGGTCTCATATTGTTTGTTCAGTAATTTGACTGTGTAGCCATTGCGAATGGCTCCGTCGGAAAGTTTTACATAAAGAGGATTCCTGTCGCGCAGAATTGTAAGCTGAAGGTCGTTGCGCTGCGACAAACCGAATAACATTATGGCCAGAATGACAGGTATCAGCGCCGCATAGAGTACGGTTCTCGGCCGGACCAGGCGCAGAGGGGACCGTCTGCCATCTTTTGAGGACTCAATATTACGAAACGTCTCGTAGGCAATCAGTCTCTTGGGACGTCCGATTTTTGTCATGATCGCGTCACAGGCATCTATACAAAGAGCGCATTGAATACATTCGAGCTGCGGCCCCTGGCGTATGTCAATGCCCATGGGGCACACAACAACACACTGCTTGCAGTCAATACAGTCACCGCGATTTTCCCAACTCTGCCCTTTTTTGTGGGCACCACGCGGTTCACCTCGATAGCTCCGATAACTTACCAGGAGGGAATCACTATCGAACATTGCGCCCTGAATACGTGGCCAGGGACACATATAAATGCACACCTGTTCCCGGGCAATTCCCCCAAGAAGATAGGTTGTAAATGCAAACAGGAACAGAAAAAGATAGGCGATGAACGGTGCATTTCCGGCTACAAGTTCACCAGCCAGGGTTGGTGCGTCTCTGAAATAAAATACCAGAGCTCCGCCTGTGGCGATGCCGATAAGAAGCCAGGTTAGATGGGTAGCGATTTTTTTGAAGAGTTTTTCCATTGTCCATGGTGCTTTGTCCAGACGCATACGGGAATTGCGATCACCCTGCCAGAAACGTTCAACAGCAATCATCAGGTCTGTCCAGATGGTCTGTGGGCAGGCATACCCGCACCAGACACGCCCTGCGACGGATGTGACCAGAAATAGTCCCAGAGCCGATATGATAAGGATCCCCGTGATGTAGTAGAACTCCTGGGCCCAGATATCGAGTGGTCCAAAATAAAGTCTCTGATGAGCGAGATCGAGCAGGAAAGCCTGATCAGGCTGGTCCGGGCCACGGTTCCAGCGTAACCACGGCAGACCATAATAGATACCAAGAGTGACCGCCATCAGTGCCCACTTAACGTTTCTGAAAGTTCCATAGACCCTTTTGGGATAAACTTTCTTCCGGCTCTCATACAAGGGCCGGCTTTCTCTGTCATTTACGGCTTCAACATCATGGCGGATGACGCCAGGCGCAGCCTCGTTTAAATTTGCATGTTTTAGCAGGGTTTCACTTGTTGCCGTCATGCCATACCTCGAGGGTTTTATTATTTACCACCACCGAGAGAATGTACATATACAGCAAGTTGCTTGATCGTAATGGGATCCAGACGATTTTCCCAGAACGGCATCACTCCTCCACGACCGGTGCGAATACTTTCCACTACATCTTCTTTTTTGTCGCCGTAGAGCCAGATCCCGTCCGTCAAATTGGGAGACCCAAGTTCCTTATTTCCCTTTCCTTGTTCCCCATGACAGGCTACGCACTGCTCGGCAAAGACAGCTTTTCCGCGCTCAACAGCTTCCGGTGAGGTAGAACGGGAGGTCAGGCTCAGAACATATTCAGCGACATCGTTGATTTGACCGGGTTCAAGTAACTTGTCGATGCCAAATTTCGGCATGTCACTCGTCCGGGTGTCCTCGTGAGTTGAACGAACGCCGACACGCAGGGTTTTGTGAATGTCATCGAGTGTTCCCCCCCAGAGCCAGGAATCATCATTCAGGTTGGGATAACCCTTTGACCCCTGGGCACCCCGCCCGTGACAAGGCGCACAATTGTCACCGAATGCCGCTTTGCCGCCAGCCAGCGAAAAATTCAACAAATCCGGATTCGCGCTTATTTCGGTAAGTGCCGTTTTATCAAGCGCATTGCGATAGGTGTCTTGTGCCTTTCTGGCCATAGACATCTGATCCACTACGGCGGCACGTTGGCTGTATCCCCAGATTCCTTTGGTATAATCCGATGATGTCGGCCAGGCCGGGTACACGATCCAATATCCGATAGCCCAGATGATGGTGGCGTAAAAAACATAGAGCCACCATTTGGGGAGGGGTTGATTCAGTTCCCGGATGCCGTCCCAGCTGTGTCCGGTTGTCTCCAGGCCAGTTGCTTCGTCGATATTTTTATGGTCGTCCATCAGTCCCTCGCCTCGGGTTCCGAATCATTTTTTAATGGAATCTCAGCCGCTTCATCGAATTGCTTCTTATTTCTGGGCCAGAATGCGTAGATGCATATCCCAATAAAAAGACATATGAAAAAAACAAGGGCGACAATCTGACTAATTTTTTCGATGGCTTGATATTCCATTAGCGCGTAATCCTTATCTCAGATTAGGTCCTGCTGTATCATATTCGGTGAAATCGACGAGAGTGCCGAGCATCTGTAAATAAGCAATCAGCGCATCGAGCTCCGAGATAAACTCCGGATTGCCGTCAAACTGGCGTATCTGAGCTTTCGGATAGCGTTTTAAAAGTGCGTCAACGCCATCTGAGTCTGGATTCGTCTGCGCTATTAAATCCGCTCTGGCATTCTCTACCATATCGTTATTGTAGGGCACATTGACGGTCAAATTGGCTTTGAGGTGATCTCCGATATCGGATATGTCAAGCCTGTTTTCAGCAAGGAAAGGATAGCCTGGCATAATGCTTTCAGGAACGACCGATCTGGGATTTATCATGTGTTCCACATGCCATTCATCCGAATATTTGCTGCCGACACGGGCCAGATCCGGGCCGGTCCTTTTTGAACCCCATTGGAAGGGATGATCGTACATACTCTCTGCAGCCAGGCTGTAATGACCATATCGTTCAACTTCGTCACGAAGTGAGCGGATCATCTGGCTATGACAGACATAGCAACCTTCGCGGATATAAATATTCCTGCCTTTAAGTTCGAGCGGAGTGTAAGGCCTCATTCCGCTGACTTTTTCCACTGTTGATGACAACCAGAACAAAGGCAATATCTCAACAATTCCCCCTATAACAATCATGACCAGAATGCCGATAAGGAGCAGAATGGAGTTTTTTTCAAAGATTTGGTGTTTGGTCCAGTCCATTTTTGCCCCCTTATTCTGCTGCGGCGACTGGTTTCAAGCCGGGAGAGGCGGCAACTGTGGGTTGATCGCTGAGGTCTCTGAGGGCGTCCCCCCGGGCGGTTCGCCAAAGATTGTAAACCATGATGAAAGAACCAATGACGAACAGCAATCCGCCAGTTGCACGAATTATATAAGGAATGTGCATGGCTTCGACTGTCTCAACGAAAGAGTATTGAAGAAAGCCGAGACTGTCATAAGCGCGCCACATCAATCCTTGTAGAATACCGGCAACCCACATCGAAGTAATATAAAGCAGGATTCCAATAGTCGAAATCCAGAAGTGCCATTCCACAAGTTTCAACGAATAGAGACCCCGCCGCTTCCACAGCCATGGAACCAGACAGTAAAGGGCGCCGAATGATATCATACCCACCCAGCCGAGTGCACCGGAGTGAACATGACCGATTGTCCATTCGGTATAGTGGGAAAGTGAATTAACCGATTTGATACTCATAAGTGGACCTTCGAATGTCGACATTCCGTAGAATGCAACTGAAACAACCAGCATTCGTACAACGGGATCCGTCCTCAGTTTATCCCAGGCCCCGGAGAGGGTCATCAATCCATTGATCATGCCGCCCCATGAAGGCATCCAGAGCATTACGGAAAAGGTTGCACCTAGAGTTTGCGCCCAATCCGGCAGGGCCGTGTAGTGCAGATGGTGAGGGCCGGCCCAGATATACAGAAAAATCAGGGACCAGAAATGAATTATGGACAGTCGATAGGAATATACCGGACGTTCAACCCTCTTCGGGATAAAATAGTACATCATGCCCAGAAATCCAGCGGTCAGGAAAAATCCGACGGCATTATGTCCATACCACCATTGTGTCATGGCATCCTGAACACCGGAAAACAGGACATAGCTTTTGGTGCCGCTGAAGCTCACGGGAATCGCGAGATTATTGACAATATGCAACATCGCTACTGTAACAATAAAGGCCAGATAAAACCAGTTGGCGACATAGATATGTGGTTCCCTGCGCCGCGCCAGTGTCCCGATGTAAACGAGAAAGTATACAACCCAGACGATGGTCAGCCACAAATCTGCATACCATTCCGGTTCCGCATATTCCTTGCTTTGGGTGACACCAAGAAGGTAACCTGTTCCGGCAACCAGTATGAAGAGATTATATCCGAGCACTACAAACCAGGGTGACCACCGTCCGGCCAGTTTTGCACGAGTCGTGCGCTGAACCACATAAAAGGAGGTTGCGATCAGAACATTGCCGCCAAATGCAAAAATGACAGCGGATGTATGCAGTGGCCGGAGGCGGCCAAAATTGGTCCACGGCAGGTCAAGGTTGAGAATGGGATATGCCATCTGCCAGGCCAGGATATCACCGATCATAAATCCGGCGACCCCCCAAAATACGGTGGCAACCGTTGCAAATTTGATTGGACCGTCATTGTATATTTGCGACTCCCCGGTCCCTGATAGGGAATCGGTTCTTCCATCAATAAATCCAAGCAGGATGATCAGACCGACCACAATAGCTGTGATTGCGAACACGGCTCCGTGGAATTTCATCGCTGCTTCGGATGACTGAAGCATGAACCATAAGCCCACACATATGACGGCAATCACACCAAGTGCAGCCATTGCATCGGAAAAAGCCCTCAATTCTTCTCTTTGCTGTGTTTGCGCCATGGCATTCCTCTCGATAGATTCCCAAAATGTACAAAATTTCAGGATGATCGGCTCAACTTGTGACAGATGTATAAATCGGCACCTTGACCTAAATCAATAGACCAGATGAACTAGGGAATATTTAGATGTTAAGGGGCCATCCAGGATACTGAATTCGGCAATATTGCTGAAGATGACTTACCGGCATTTTGGTCCTCCGGCCGATCCAGCCATTGTCAGAGTTCTGGTCCCGATCTGTATGTTCTATTCAGTCATTACAATTCCAGTAATATAAATTGGAAGAGCAGCTGATTTGATCTCCGGTTAGCGCCGTCGCCTCAGATAAATTGGACTCGACCAGGCCTGATGCCCATCCTCCTGGGTAATTCGGGTGAATATCTGACGTTCCCTGTCTGTTTCCAACTCCAATTTTTGTTCGAACCTAAAATGTGTTTCCGTCAATTCCTCCGGCAGTCGTTGCACTGAAAAACGCTTGTCCATGCCTCCACAATTGAATTCAAGAATTTCCGCATCAAGATCCTGCAAATCGATTTCCGTCTTGAACTGATTGGTATCGATCAGCAGATGTCCAAACCATGCAGCACTGTCCAGCCAGAGATCAAAACCGGAAGAGCCCCCCGTCGTAACTGTTTTCCATTGAACTGTTTTTTCGTTTTGTAAAATAGGCTGGCGATCCGGATTCCAGAAATTTATGGGTTGAAGTCGCTCTATTCTCCCATCCGAAAACCGAGCTACACCTTCCCAGTTAACCATTCGCCCCCGCCCGCGATACTCCTGACCGCTACAATTCAGGCGCAGTCGTTTGCTCCTCCGGTCCAGCTCACCCCAGGTACGAATTGTTTTTATGCAACGGGTGCCATCGAAAATTTCGATTTTCTCTATTGGCTTTTCCGTTACGGTTTCCAGAAAAAATGTAAATTCACGATCGAACGTCGTGAGGATGGCGCCCATCTGAGCATTTTTTATGTCATTCTCATCTTCGTCCAGTGCCGACCCTTCAAAGGCTACTGTCGTGTCCAGGTAGATTCTCGCTCCGCTGGTCGCGTAATGGTGGCGCCGGCGAAAATGTCCGAAAAGTTCATCCCGGTTAAGTTCCGGGAGTTGATGACAGGTAAGTCCGCCATAGGCGCCGAAACTCGCAGGGCCAGGGTAGCTGGCCCCTGGACGGCCCTTATGCCCGTCGCTGGAAGCCACAATACCGATTCTATAGCCAGCTTCAAGGGCATCCTGAACGATCCAGTCAAAGGTACCCCACGAGGAATGAATTTCTACAGATGGTTCCAGCCTTGCATCGTGGGCGTATTTTACATCCGCATAACGCCCTCCCACATGAGCAACCACAATAGCATCCTCCCGCTGAAGTTTTTCAAACAGATCGGCGGACGTAAGGCAGTCGTTTTCTGGAAAAGTCCTGTCGTCAATGAGTGCTCGGCAGGAACGGTAGATTGGCCGACCCTCATTTCGATACCAGACATTGTGATCACCGCCGAGACTGGTATTTCCCGACCATTCATAACCGGGAATAGCGAGAAATCTCCCGGGTTCATCGAATTCTGCCGTGAGATCATTCAGCTCATTCCAGAATTTATCTGAAATCTGGAAATCATTTCCCTGGTGCGCGCAGATATCCAAAAAAGCTTTATCTCGTCCGAACAGAAAATAATCACGCGCCGAATTGGTTCCGATGGTTTCTTCACTCTGCCCATGCATATCGCTCCAGAAGTGGGCATAAGGCATATCACGGATCACCAGCGGATTAGCAGAGCAAAGAGGATCTCCAGATGCATCCAGAATATCCAGCTTGACGATACCTTCCTCAGACAGGCTTAAATTTTCGATGACTTGTGAAAACTGCCCCCTTTCGAACGATACCTGATCAGGCAGACCATTAACCGGACGGGATGGCTGCATGATAAGCCTGCCTGAAAATCTGTCCGTTGGATTCCCCCATCGGTCTTCTGATTTAAGAGATAGCCGAAACGGTTCACCCGGCCTTCGAAGAGTTGGCCAGATCGCCTTCCAGAGCACCGGGTCTCCCGGGATCATTGCAATTACGGGTTGTTCGTCGTCGGGCAGGGGGATGAAATCATAACAGGCAAAAGGGTCAATAAAAAAACGGAACTCAAATGTTTCCTCGACAATGGTTTGAAGACGGATGCCTGGGGAACCCTGTCGCTGATCTCCGATCCGGACGATGATTTTATCGCCTTCTTTAAGGTAGCGCAGGCATCTGATGAAAATGCTGTGATTCCAGGGGCGGATGTTGCGTCTGAACTCGCAGCTGCATTCCAAATCCGCCCCGTCCGAGGTCTCGACGGTCACATAGCCCGGGGCTTCTGGATCAGCTGTTTGGAGGCGAGAGTTGTCGGCGTGGCCGCGAAGTGCAATCTTAAGGCTGCCCCGGTCATCAATTCCAAATTTCCCGGCAGTGTAGGTTAATTTAAACGATCCCCAGCTTCCGACTGTAAACGCGCCCTTGGGTTCGACTTCGGCTCTGCCCATTAAGTCACGTCGATAGTCATTGAACGGCATCGTCCCACTCGCGTTTGAAAACAGAACGTTGGCTCGCAACAGACCATGATCAGATCGTAATCTAATGCGAATGTCAAATAATGAAAACGGATCCGGAGCCAATTCATTATCCTTGATTTAAATTCCTGGGTCTGTTCAGGTTCAACCTGAATCAGGAATAGCTGAGAACGACAATCGAAAAGAGGAGTCACGTTCATGAATTTAGAGGCTGGCGAGCCGGATCTGGAGGCTGTACGATCAGCTATTACGGTTCTCGATAAACATTTTGATGCGCTTAATCGTCGCGATGAACCGGCATTGAAGAGCACCCTTCATTTTCCACACTACAGAATTGCCAGTGGCCGGGTTCAGCTATGGACGGAAAGCGATCCTTATCTGGAGGATTTCCTTGCCCGGGCGGGAAAAGACTGGGCGCACAGTCGGTGGTTTTGCAGAAACATCATTTCGGCAAGTTCGGACAAAGTTCATGTGGACGGAATATTTACACGTTTTCGTTCAACTGATGAAATTATAGGACAATTCAGGACAATCTGGATTGTAACACGAATAGACAACCGCTGGGCGGCACTTGCACGCTCGAGCTTTGCCGGTTGACCGTCTTGTCTCTTAGTGCACCAAAAAAGGCGGTGTTTGAACAAACACCGCCTGATAGATAAGTCATCTTTCGGCCTGATGGGTTAACTCATGTCCGATAAATTTGATTTGAAGAACTCAGTTGTTCTGTCCCAGGCGAGAGTTGCGGCAGCCTTGTCATACCGCGGTGTGGTGTCATTGTGGAATCCATGATTTACATCGGGATAAAAATGGACTGTATATTCCTTGCCATTTTTTTTCAGTGCGGCTTCATAGTCCGGCCAGCCCTGGTTAACGCGCTGGTCGAGTCCTGCATAGTGCAGCAATAGAGGAGCCTGAATTTTGGGGACGTCTCCGCTGGCAGGCTGTCTGCCGTAAAACGGCACTGCTGCCGAGAGTTCCGGGATGCGGACTGCAAGTGCATTCGCCACGCCACCTCCATAGCAGAATCCCACAACCCCGATTTTTCCGGATGTATCGGGAAGGCTTTTCAGGTGAGTATATGCTGCTACAAAGTCCTGCAAAAGTTTATCCTTGTCCAGTTTGCGCTGCATTGTCCTACCCTCATCGTCGTTGCCGGGATAGCCACCAAGGGGTGTAAGTCCATCAGGTGCGAGGGCAATAAAACCGGATTTGGCTACACGGCGGGCGACGTCCTCAATATAGGGATTAAGTCCGCGATTCTCGTGCACCACCACGACAGAGCCGAGCTTGGATGATGCGTTTGCCGGTTTGGCGAGATAGCCCTTTATCGATCCATGCCCGTCAGGGGACTCATAATTGATATAGCTGACGTCGATTGATGGGTCCTTTGGGTCAACCTGCTGCGCCATGGCGTAGGTTGGAGAGAGGGATTCGAGTAGCGCGGTAGCAGTAAGTCCGCCGACGGCGTACCTGGCAGCGCCATCAAGAAATCCACGACGGTCGATAATGCCGTGTGCGTACTTGTCATACAGATCCAAGAGTTCCTGATTAAAGTCATTTGCCGTTAATCGTTCTGTCATTTTCACCTCCACAACTTTGGCGGTCCATTAATTTGTTTTGTCTCCCCCTGCGGCGAATTTGTCATCAAATACGGGTATTTTACCATTCAAACTTTCGTGTCTAAAAGTATTCAGTTGAATTGTGCGCATTTTCCATAAAATTTGCCTCAATCGGCACGACAGGGAAGCACTGAAATATTTAAAAAATCATGATATCAATGAAGATAGAAAGTGGACCCAATAAATTGCATAATGGCAATGATGTCCGCCTTAAAAGGAATTGTGTTTTGATGGAGTTAGTTAGTCCGTTCGAAAGAAATTATACTTCCCCTTGTTTTGTTCAGGGATTTTCCATTTGGTCACGAGCGGTCTTTCGTCAACACCTTACCCGCTTCAATCAATTTGTAAGCGCAATAATATCCAGGAACAGAAATTACCATTCCGATAACAATAATCGTGAGACCCAGACCAATCCACTCAGCGACAGCCCCAATAATAAGAGCACCTATTCCAGCAAACCCCAGACTGAGGATGCCCCACAGGCTCATAACGCGGGCCCGGACATCGTCGGCGACCTGTAATTGAACAAGTGTTTGGCTGGATATCTGTGTAAACGAAATTGCCACGCCCAACCCTCCAACCGCCAGCAGGCTCAGCCAGTAGAGCGAACTGGCTCCCAACAGAATCAGAACCAGCCCCAGTAAAATTATGCCGACTGTCAGAAATCGTGGAAGCCGCACAACACCTAATTGGGTGCTGGACATATAGGCGCTTGCTGACACTGCACCGATTCCCACTGTCGACATCAGCTCTCCGAGTCCGGAGCTTCCCCGTTGAAAAATAACTTCGGAAACAGCAGGCAGAATTTCGATTAAGCCTTTGCCAAAAGCAGCCACCAATGCCGTCAGTACGAGTGTATAGCGAATGACCGGGTGGTTGACCGAGAAATGAAATCCTTCCTTTAACGAGTTCAGAAAATTAAAATTTGCGGCCGGTTCAGTATCTCTCGGTCTGATCTCGAGTAGAAATGAAACAATAATCACTTGAGGAATAAGTCCCAGAGCAGAAAATAGAAATGCCGCGGATGTATCGGTTTTTGCGATCAATATGCCGCCAACGGCCGGACCTGCCATTTGCGACAGGTTGAATATTGTGGCAATGGACGCGACCGCCCGGGGGAGCTGAGATTTTGTTACAATTGCGGGAAGGATTGCCAGCCGGATCGGATGAAATGCGCTCAGTATGAAACCACTGTACAGCGACATCGCCACAAGCAGATATTCATTTATAACACCCATCCATATAGACACCATGAGTGTCGTCGTCCCGGCCATCATAAGCAGCATGGTGGCGATCATCGCTCTCCTGAGATCACATCGATCAACAAATACTCCGAAAAGCGGGCTGGTGAGAATTATCGGTAAAAACATACAGAGACTGATTACACCGACCCAGAACGGAGACTCTGTCAGTTCCCAGGCGAGCCATCCCAAAGCAACTTTCTGAACCCAGAAACCAAGTGTTGAAAATGTTGTCCCGATTAGGAATTTCAGAAAATTGGGATTGCGCAGGGCAGAAACGGACATTTTTGAGAAAACTCTCCCGATCGATTTATATATGCTAAATCCAGCCTCTGATACAGGAGCGATTACCCTGACACATATGAATTCGATTTTTTCTGCTAACCGCTGTGAAACAAGCAAGTAAAGTTGACAATAATGATGATAAGAAACTACGGCTCCTCCCAATGAAGGGAACTTCTGTCGTCGCAAATATTAACGTGTCTGACAAAACTCGCGTGGGAATCAATTCCCTGCGCCCCAATGGATATCATGGAATCTGCAATTTCAAGTGCAGGTTTTATTGTCCATTCATTTCTCCGCAGACCACAATTTTAAATGAAACATTACAGTCCACTGTTTAAGATTGAATGGCAAGGAGCTTTATTTCAATCAAATCACCCGGTGCAAGATCGGTTCCGACACATGCCCGGCAAGGGCCGGCATCATCTGGAATCCATTTACGCCAGATCCTGTCCATTTTTGCTTTATTGTTCATATCTGTCAGATAAACAGTGGCCTCGATAATATGATGCTTATCGGATCCTGCTTCCTCGAGGTTGAGATCCAGTTGAGCAAGTGTTCGCCGCGTCTGTTCTTCAATATCCGACCCACTTCCCGTTGCTACCGTCCAGATCATATTGTTGAGTACGACGCTGCGGCATCGTCCCTCATGAGCGCCGGGGAATCTTTGTATCGGGTTCATGACTATTACTCCACATCACAATTGTTTCTAAAAATAGTTTTGTGCCAGGCGAATTGATCAAGACAGTCGGCCTTGCATCTGTTGAAATTCAATGATTTCATGCAACACGTTCATTCGTAGACATTATAATGAGAATGCCGGACCGATTAAAGAACTCAAAGGAGTGCAGGCATGAAGTCCATGTTGAAGGAATTTCGGGAATTTGCATTGCGTGGCAATGTTGTCGATATGGCCGTGGGCATCATCATAGGAGGTGCCTTCGGTACAATCGTCAAATCGTTGGTCAATGACGTCCTCATGCCACCAATTGGTATGCTCATGGGGGGAATCGATTTCTCAGATCTTGCAATCACCTTAAAGGAAGCATCTGGCGGTGCTCCTGCCGTCTTGATTAAATATGGCGCCTTTATTAATTCCGTCATCAGTTTCCTGATCGTCGCCTTCTGTGTGTTCCTGCTGGTGAAGGTCATGAATGAGACCCGGGAGAGATTGAGCGCAAAAGAAGAGAATGAAAAACCCGCCCCGGCCGACCCGCCCCGGCAGGAGGTTCTGCTCGAAGAGATACGGGACCTTCTGAAAAAATAATCGGGTTGGATAATTAAATCTAGTTCCCGAAAAAGTTTATGAAGTGTTCGAAAATCGTGTCCGGGACTTCCTCCTGCATATAATGTCCACACTGAATGGCGTCCGTCGTGACAATATTGCTGGCAAATTGTTCCCAGACATTGGCAAAATGTTCTGATCTTTCCGGGGACTGTCCGCGCCCGCCCCAGATGATCAGTGAGGGCATATCAATTTTCCGGTCTTTATCGGCTGTATCCATAACCAGATCACAGGTCGCTGTGGCTCGGTAGTCCCGGCATGAGCCTGTTATCGTTTTCAGCGTATAGCAACGGATATATTCTGACATGGCCTCATCAGTTAAAAATCCAAGACCGGTTCCCCCCCGAATTGTCATACGGCTTTTTAAAAAATATTCCGCTGAAACAGAATTTATCATCCGTTCCGGCAGCGGTTCCGGCTGGGCCATGAATCCCCAGTGCCAGGTCCTGATGACCCAGTCCTTTGTCGTGTTGGACCAGACATAGTAATTTGGCAGCACATCCATCAGGCAGACTTTTTTGACACGGTCTGGATGATCCAGACACATGCGATGGGTTGTGCGCCCCCCGCGGTCATGTCCGGCAACATAGAACTCTTCAAAGCCTAACTGGGACATAACCTCAATCATATCCTGGGCCATGGCTCTGAAGCTGAAATTAATATGGTCGGGACCAGGGACAGGAAGTGAACTGTCCCCATAACCGCGAAGATCCGGCAGAACAACATGAAAATGTTCGGATAGACGGGCTGCAATCTTGTGCCAGCAGAAATGATTTTGGGGATTGCCATGGAGAAGAAGAAGGGGTGGCCCGGATCCACCATGACGCAACCGGATAATGGCACCCTTTGTACTCAAATCCAAGTGGATAAATCCAGGAAAATGCCGTGCGATTTGGGCAGTGCCGAATCTGGTCGGATCTCTCTCATAATCCTCTTCTGTAATTACTGAAATGGCCTCATTGGTCATGATGTTCGTTCTCACAGGACTGGTTTTGGTGCATTAACGCTGCTGTTAAATTAGGACTGTACAAATTGTACATACCAGCTTGCTTTTTAAGACCGAAATTTGTCGGAAACTGATGGCGTGACAGGATATTGTGGAAATCTCCGGTTGAATATATCCTCGGCGATGATGTTTTTCAGTATTTCACTTGATCCACCTGCTATCATCCAACCGCGGGTTTTTCTCACGCAGTACTGAACGATACTGTCTTCACTGAATCCATGTCCTCCCAAAATCTGTAATGCCTCATTCGCGGCCAGAAAACCGGCTTCGTTACAGGCCAGTTTCGCCATAGCCGTGTCGTAGCGGGTGGGCAGCCCGTTTACCGCGCGAGCGGCGGCACGCATTAGAAGAAGGCCTGCTGCTTCAAGGCGCAATGAAACCTCGGCGAACTTCCACTGTAACCCCTGGAACTCGCACAATGCCCGACCAAACTGTTTTCTCTGGACCGCGTAAGTCTTTGCAATGTTGAAAGCATGAGTTCCCACCGCCAGAGATCTTGCAGCGTTGCCAAGTCGTTCGATATTGAAACCAGACAGCTGTTTTTTCAGACCACCGGCCCCCAGCAGGACGTTTTCATCAGGTATTTTACAGTTGTCGAAGTGGAGTTCAGACCACTGCTCGCCGTTCATGAATTTGGAAGGCTTACCAATATGAAATCCGGGAGTGCCCCTTTCGATAATTACGGAACCGATTCCGCCTCCTCCGGGTCCGAACCTCACATAAATCAGAAATAAAGAGGCTTCATGACTATGGGTTCCAAATATCTTCGTACCAGTGATCAGATATCCGTCGTCGTATTCAGTAGCAGTCGTGGAAAGTTCCGTAACGGCCGAGCCTGCTTCCGGCTCGGTCATGCCGACAGCCATGACGTCTTCACCTTTAAGGAGCCGGGGCAGAAGACGTTCTTTCTGCCGTTTTGTGGCAAATTCCGCAAATGTGCGAATTGCTCCGAAGTTTCCGGCCTGGACGACATCACCGCTTCGTGGGCATACTTCGGTGATGGCCCGGATTGCAATGAGTGCATCTGTCAGGGTGCCGCCCGCACCCCCGTCGTCCGTTGAAAGTGTGAGCCCGAGCAAGCCCGCTTTTGCAAGTTTCTTTGCTACATCCCATGGATATTCGCCTTTCTGAGCCCGGGCAACAGCACCATCCGCCAGTTCATTCAACGCGAATTTTCTTGTACTTTCATAGAAGATTCTTTGATCTTCGGTGAGTTCAGAATTCATGCGCGCTTACTTTCTTATTCTACCGTTCAGAACAAGGCAAACCCATCCCAGAAGAAATAGAGTTAGGCACGGCAGCAGCAGCAAGCCGGCACTGCGGGGAATATTTGCGATCTGTTTCCACTTCAGGTTTTTCGCCGCGATACGCAACATGCAGTCAGACCGACTATTGGAATAGGCAATCCTTCCCTCTTCCTTCCAGACGTGCTGCGGTCCTGACTGACAGCTGCCATCTGCTTCCACAAGGACCGCGGAACGATTAATCTGAGGGTAAAGGAAAACGTTTTTGTAGTCGTACAGGAGTAAACATCCTATCACCGCCAGCCAGCCTATCGACATAGCGAGGCATAGTTTCATTATTATGTGATCTGCAGCGATATAATTCCGGGGCATGTCAGAAATATTAGGACATCGGGCTTTGGATCGATTACTTCTGATGATAACAGATCCGGATTCATATCGAAAGCCGCAAATTTTTTTCATGGGTGTTTGGAGCCAATCTGTCTGTTAGGCACGGTGGAAGCCGGATAGCTTGGTGTGACTGGGTCAGATCGGTTTGATATCTAACGGGAGTATCGGATGACAGGAAAATCTCATGCAGATGGCGACGAATTTGACTATGTCGTTGTAGGCGCCGGAAGTTCTGGATGCACTGTGGCGGCCAGGCTTGTAGAGTCGGGCCGCAATAAGGTATTGCTGATTGAAGCTGGAAAACGCGATACCAATCCCTGGATCCATATCCCTGTCGGATATGGCAAACATTTTTCCAATCCTGACGTCAATTGGCTTTATAAGTCCGAACCCGGTGAAAAGTGGATCAGGCGACCCGTGGCGCAACCCCGTGGGAAGGTTCTGGGCGGAACGAGTTCGATAAACGGGTCGGTCTACATCCGCGGACAGAAGGAAGATTATGACCACTGGCGCCAATTGGGAAACCCGGGCTGGGCTTACGAGGACGTATTGCCCTATTTTCGCAAGTCAGAGGATCAGCAGCACGGAGAAAACGCCTTTCACGGTTCCGGCGGGCCATTGGCCGTTTGTGATCCCTGGGACACTCATCCCCTTTGTGATGCCTTCATTGATGGCGCCGAGTCGCTTGGATATAAGCGCAACAACGATTTCAACGGAAGTAGTCAGGAAGGTTTTGGCTACTATCAATGGACAATACGCAACGGTAGAAGGTGCAGCGCAGCCAGCGGCTATCTACGGAACCTGCCCAATCGCGAGAATTTGAGGACTGAGGTTGAGACACATGCGACCCGTATAATTTTTGAGGGGCGGCGGGCCATCGGAGTTGCCTGCCAAAGAGCAGGTGAGGACGTCAGCTATTATGCACGTACGGAAGTTATCGTTTCTGCAGGCGCAATAAATTCCCCGCAATTATTGCAGCTATCGGGCTTGGGCCCGTCTTCCTTGTTGCAGAAATTCGACATTGATGTAATTGCTGATCTGCCTGGTGTTGGCATGAATCTTCAGGACCACATAAATGGTCCGCTGATGTACCGGCTGAACGAAAACTTTACCGGTAATGATATGGTGAACAGTATTTTCCATCGTCTAAAGGAGGGATTGCAGTATTTCATTCTGCGAAAAGGGCTTATGTGTATGGGCTCCGGCTATTCCGGAGGGTTTCTGCGTGCAGATCCGACTTCGGCAACACCCGATATTCAGGCATTGCTGTTGTTGTTCAGCTCCGAAGACCCGGGATCACCGGCGCATTCATTTCCCGGCTGTACCATTGTCGCTACTCTCATGAGGCCGGAAAGCAGAGGCTACGTCAAAATAAAATCTCCTGATCCATTTGACGCCCCTGCCATTCAACCTAATTACTTGTCGGATCGTAAAGACAGGGACACGCTTGTTGCAGGTTTTAAGCAGGTACGCAAAATTGCGGAGACAGACACTTTCGGCCGGTATGTTGTATCGGAGGTAGAACCCGGAACCGAATGCCTAACCGACGATGAAGTGCTGGACTATATCTGCAAACGCGGCCGGTCAAGTTATCATTTGGCCGGTTCATGTGCCATGGGAAATTCACCTGAGGCGGTTGTTGATGAGCGCCTTCGAGTCCGGGGATTTGAAAACTTGCGTGTCGTCGATGCCTCGATTATGCCGGCGCTGACGTCGGGAAATACCAATGCGCCCTCGATCATGATCGGAGAAAAGGCCGCGGATATGATTATGGAAGATGCAGGCCGCTCATAGCCCGTTGATTTTGGTGCACTAAACTGCCAGACGGGATTTGCCTCCAGGCGCTTGTTGCAGGTGAAAAGCCTGTTCGCTAATGGCGGGCCCAGTTTACAGAAAGCCCCAGGTCCCTAAGGATAACCTGCGCCGCATTGTACCCTGGGAGCCCGGTAATATTGCCTCCCGGGTGGCTTGATGAACCACACAGATAGAGCCCGGGGATATGGCAGGAATAATTACCCGCGCCTTCGAAGGGTCTGTTCCAGCCGATTTGATTATTAGTAAAAGCACCAATCAGGAGATCGCCCTGGCGCATATTGGGAAACGAACGCTCAACGTCGAGAGGGCTTAAAGTGAAACTATCAATAACCTGATCCTTGAGACCGGGCGCAAATTTTTCCCAAAGGTGCAGCATACCTGATCCGTGGGATGCTTTGTATTCATCCCAATGTTTTGGATTGCCCCGAAGGCGGTATGGGAGTTTTTCCCACATAAAGGCTGTGTGCATCCCCGGTGGTGCCTGGGTAGGATCGAACAATGTCGGACAGGCACCCCACATTACAGTTGGCGGAATTGTGCCCGCCATATGATGGCGGATGATTTCGGAAAACTGATCAACATGCTCCAATCCCAAAATGACCATGAAGGCCTGTTGCAAGGCCGGATCGATTAGTCCCGCTTTATACTGTGGAGGATAGCGGAGGTTGAGGTTCAGAGAGAACAGCGGCGCCAGAACGTTATACTCGAATGACTCAACCTTGCGTCTCCAGCTTTCAGGGAGGCCGGCTCTATGAGATCCAGGAATGTTTGATGGGGGTTGAGGCTGGAAGCGACAAATTTCCGGGCCATATGGATCTGACCATCCCTGGTTTCAACGCCGACGGCCCGTCCGTTCTCGATCAAAATCTTTGCCGGGTAGACGTCTGTCAGGATGACACCGCCGTAATCCTTTACAGAATTTGTCAGAGCCCGGGCAAGCGACCGGGACCCGCCAATTGCCATTTGGGCCTTGGCCGGACTGGCTAGCAGGGCGGCAATGTGATGACCGAAACCCTTTACTCTCAAATCGACTTCACGCAAGCCATTGAAGAACAGAAGTCCAGCTCTTATAACGGGATTCTCAAACTCCCGGGTTACAAACTCCAATGGCGACAATGCGCTGACTTTCTCAAGTAAACGTCCTTCCGGGGTTTGTTGGAGAAATTTCCTTCGAGCATCGGGAGGCACTGGAGGTGACATGGCTTCCGGCAATAATATTTGACTCACGATGGGCTGGAAATCATCGTGCCATTGTTTAAGAGTCCGGGCGTCTGACTTACTGAAAAGCGCAAATGAATCATATGTACGCTCGAAATCAGTCCACCATTGAAGTGAATTCCCGTTTTCAAGGATAAGGGCCACATTCAATTCCGGTTCGATATAGTCTGCGCCATAAGAGGCCAACTCAAGATCTTCGTACCAAGGCATTTGATTTAATGCCCGGTGAAAAAATGCGTGGGTATTGTGCAGAAAACCAGGGTGTTTCGGATCTTCGAAAGTCGTCAGGCCACCGCCTGGTTCGGATCGCCGCTCCAGCATAAGTACATTGAGACCTGCCCGAACGGCATAGGCTTGAAGAATGAGTCCATTGTGACCAGCGCCCAGAATTATCCCGTCATAAGCCTGTGAATGCTCCGTTGCCATAAGTCATTCTAACGGTAAAAATGAAACCGGAAAATCCCATTCGGCAAATGAGTATGCCAGCTTGTATTCACCGATCCGTTGATCTAGTCGACACCCGGTTTCAGAATCTGCTTGACGCAATTCTCAATCCGGTCTGTCCAACATGGTAAATTCTGTCCAAAATTTATGGAGAGTTTGGAGCAATCCAGTCTGGTATCCTTCGGCCTTGGTGCCAGCGTTGGAAATTCGGAGGATTTTATGGGCGTAATCCGGGCAGACGGGCCATTTTGTTTTTCCGAGATTTTGACAATTTTACATGCAAATTCATACCAGCTGATGGCGCTACCGCCGGTCGCGTGATAAATGCCCCAGTCCGTCTTGTCCTTGTTGTCGAAGATTTGCAAAGCAATATCGAGAATAAGTGCTGCCAGATCGGGAGCATAGGTGGGGTTGGCAATCTGGTCATCAACGACTCGAATTTCATTCTGGCTTTCGGCGCGATGCAAGATGGTTTTTACAAAATTTTTATTGTACGGGCTGAACACCCAGGAGGTACGCAATATTATGTGGTAAGGGATTGAGCAAACGGCAATTTCTCCTTCTCTTTTTGAGCGACCGTAAACATTGAGCGGCTTTGGTTCGTCAATTTCCAGATAAGGCGCGCCCTTGCTGCCGTCAAATACATAGTCGGTTGAGAGGTGAATCAGGGGAATCTCGTGTTTAGCCGCAATGCGAGCAAAAGAAGCGGCACCTGTATGGTTAAGTTCATATGCGGCATCGGAGTCTTGTTCTGCCTTGTCAACCTCGGTGTATGCGGCCGTATTAATTACAATATCCGGACGATTTTCTATTAGAGCGCGCCGAATACTTGGCGGATTACAGAGATCCAGGGCAGGACGACCTATTGCAAGGGCAGAAATCTCAGTCCGGGCCGGTGCCAGCTTAGCAATTGCCCGCGCTATCTGACCGTGCCACCCAGCAACCAATATGCGCATAATTTGCTCCAGCAACAAACCATTGTCACGATGGATGATAGCATGAATATTTCACTAACCAATCATCATTTGTCCACTACCTGAATATCTTTTACCCACTGTCAGCCGCCTTTTCATGTGGAAGATTGAAGCAGTCCAATACGCGAACCTGGTATCCTGTTCAAACAATTCCAGCATCCAGACTTGCTGCCATATATGTCCCCAATTCCTTGCAATCATCGACAAAAGACTCTTGGAAATTTCCCCGGAGAATGAGGGGGTCGTGTATGGTTTTCCAACGGAGGCCGGTAATAATGGATTCAACCGCCCTGAGCGTACCTGTGCCATCGTGACCTGCACGGATATAGAGAGCAAATGGAAGGCCCTGAGTGTGGTCAAGGCAGGGGTAATAATTCCGATCAAAAAAATCTTTCACCAAACCACTCATATAGCCAAGATTCTCCGTTGTTCCGAGAATGAGCCCATCGGCGGTTTTGACGTGGTCTGAATTGGCCCTGTCCGGACTAAGGCATAAAATAGACAGTTCGTCTGAGTTTATGCTCAATGCACCGGCTTCCACCGCATCACGTAATCGCCGTGTATTAGGTGAAGGGATATTGGCAACAATTAGAAGTGACTTTGACATTTTTGTGTGTCTATCGCCGATGACATAGATACAAAGTTTGCTTCGCCAAGTCTGGGGTTAGAACAACCGGGAGCCGTCGACACCAATTTAATAATGAATAAAATATCTTTATCAGCTCCTGATTTGCGGGACGACATATTGGTAAAGTCATAAGTTCGAATATCCACAAACAATATTGGATTATTCACATCCTGGCAAATTGGTCAGAAAAATGGTCTTATTTGCAACTCAATGCTTTGCAAAAATACGTCGGAGTTTTTATATATCTATTCTTTTTAAATAGGCATTCAAAGGCGGTAAAGCGGGTTACCGGGGTTCATGAATTGTTTAACAAGAATAAACGTGAAAAACTGCGATGGTTGGAAAGGGTTGCGGATCAGCCTTATCTGACAGACACCATACCTGGAGATTATCTTGAGGAATTCGTCAACCAGAATTTGGTAACAGTTCGCCGGGGACTGGTAATCATAACCGTTCGAGGACAGATTGAGGTTCATCGGCGAAGATTTGGTGAGGTTCGCGGTTCAGGTATCGTAACCTATGGAGAAGAAGCTTCACGGGAGCATAAATTTGTCGAAAAGTTTGTGAAATGGATCTGGGGCATAGATAGCCGTTAAGTGCTG
>CAYWUX010000002.1:48673-65967 GCA_964461525.1 uncultured Hyphomicrobiaceae bacterium
GTTAAGTGCTGACAAATTTCAGAATTAATTTTGCGGCTGTCATTTATTCAGTATCATAAGGACCTATTGAGATGAATTAATGACACTGAATATTTTCCACTGAACTCAATTTTTGCCTCGGTACAATCTGCATTTGGTTGTATCCCCCTTCATCAAATCCTCAGTTTTGCATCTAGATCTCCGGGTTATACAATCGTTATAAAATTTTATTTTTCCTAAACTGTGTTAAGTTTGGGTCCTCGATAGTTTGAAAGTTGAAGATGGTATTGCCAATGACTGGACCGGAAATTGCGCCAAAAACAGGCCGCACGACGGTAGAGGTAAATGGTCGCCACTATAACTGGCCAGCATCCTGTGTCGTTGTCATTTGCTGCGATGGCAGCGAACCGGAATATATGGACGTCGCATTGGAAAAGGGGGGGATGCCTCATCTGGCTTCCATTATTGAAGGCGGTGAATATCTAATTGGGGACTGCGTCATACCCAGTTTCACCAATCCCAACAACGTTTCCATTGTGACGGGGTGTCCTCCAAGTATACATGGAATTTGCGGAAACTACTTTTTTGATCGCAAACGTGGTGAGGAAGTCCTGATGAATGATCCTGAATTTCTCAGGGCGCCAACTATATTCGAGGGTTTTTACAATGAAGGTGCCAATATCGCGATTGTGACGGCAAAAGACAAGCTTCGCCTGCTATTGGGTAATGGACTTGAATTTGATCAGGGGCGGGCGGTGTGTCTCTCGGCGGAAAGGGCAGACCAATGTCGCCTGTCTGAGAACGGAATCGAAAACATTGTGGAACTGATTGGAATGCCCGTTCCCGACGTTTACTCCCTCGAATTATCAGAATTTGTATTTGCGGCGGGTGTACATTTGCTGCAAAACCTCAAGCCGGATCTGATGTATCTCTCCACGACGGATTACATCCAGCATAAATATGCACCAGGCACGGAGGGAGCTAATGCCTTTTACAGTATGATGGACAGATATCTGAAGGCACTCCATGATTCCGGTTCCGTCGTGGTGTTGACTGCCGATCATGGTATGAAACACAAGCATCGTTCTGACGGTCAACCTGACGTCCTGTACCTGCAGGAACTTATTGACCAATGGTTGGGTCCGAATAAGGCTCGCGTCATTCTGCCAATAACCGATCCATATGTCCTTCACCACGGCGCATTAGGCTCATTCGCCACGGTTTATTTCGATGATAATGTGAACATTCCCGAAGTAATGGCGAAACTGCTTGAGACGGATGGCGTCGATCTCGTGCTAAACAATGAAGAGAGTTGCAAAACTTTCGAGCTTCCCGAAGACCGCCTCGGGGATATTGTGGTCATCGCTCGAGAAAACAAAGTCCTGGGCACAAGTCATGACCGTCATGATCTGACGTTATTGCGAGAACCTTTGCGCTCTCACGGGGGCATTTCGGAACAAAAAATTCCAATGATTGTGAATCGTCCTGTTAAAGATTCGCCCCGGCCCCTCAGAAATTTTGATGCCTTTTCCGTGGCGCTCAACAACATCTTAGACGATTAGTACTAATCGGGGATCACTTATTGTGATTTTAATTTGAAAAACGGTATTTTCGGCAGGTGATAAATCGGTTTGGTTAATCTGGCCGGGATGCAAAATCTTTTTAAAAGCTATTCAGAAAACAAATGTCATAAAATTTGAGATCAAAATCTAATCTGAGACGCCCGTTTCGGTATTATCGAATGCCTGATAGTCGGATCAGGCATTGCCGTTCTCATAACTTTCTTCGTTTTCGTTGTATTCGTCATAGTCATCATAGTCACCCGGCATCGTATTGACATCATTAGAATTCTCTGACTTTTCCCGCGCGATTTCCCGGAGCAGGTCACTCAATTCTATAAATTGGTCAGCTTGGCGGCGCAGCTCATCAGCGATCATTGGGGGTTGGGTTTTTAGCGTAGAAACCACACTGACCCGCTTTCCCCTCAGTTGCAGGGCTTCAACAAGTACGCGGTAGTCTCCATCCCCTGAAAATAAAACAATATGATCGAGTTGCTCAGATAATTGCATCGCTTGTACAGTTAATTCAATATCCATATTGCCTTTGACTTTCCTGCGACCTGCTGGATCCGTAAATTCTTTTGTAGGTTTGGTCACCATGGTAAAGCCATTATAATCAAGCCAATCAATCAGCGGCCGGATCGAGGAATATTCCTGATCTTCCGCAATCGCTGTATAGTAAAGAGCCCGTACAAACCGTCCCTGTCTTTGGAACAGTTTGAGAAGACGCTTATAATCCATGTCAAAACCAAGAGACTTTGCGGCGGCATAAAGATTTGCGCCATCAATAAACAACGCGATTCGTTCGCTTGGATGGAATTCCATTTAAACTTTGACTTTCTCAAACAAATTAAATTTCAAAAATTTACAATAATCTAATATCACAATTCTGCGATTTGGCCAGATGGTACGATAATATTATTCCTGCCAAATGCGCTTTAAACGCGAGAATTACAATAGTGAAATTTTTTTGATGAAAATTTATTCCGCATTTTTGGTTAGTTTGTTCCGATCAGGGCACGAGATACATTTCGCTTAAAAAGTTTTGCTGCATTTTTATAGGCGATATTTTCTGCGATATCCCTCGGGAGATTGCTGAGCCATTTTCTATTCAATTCGATAAGTCCGACATAATTGTCCCATTGTCCATTTACCCAGGTATCCGAACCAACCATCAGTCGTTCCGAATGCCGCAGTATTACGCCGAGCCAGTTGGCAGATATGACGCCATCACCGGCTAATATATCATTCTCGCGATAAGACGTATCGGCGTAGAGCGACGGATATTTGCTGAGCATGCGGTCGACAGTTTCCGGAGCCTCGCTCATACCTGCATGGGCCCAGATGATGGTTAATCCTGGCTCAAGACGATAAAACAGCTCAACCGGAGCTGCGCCCGAATGAATATGTATCGGAATATTCTTAGCTTTGGCCAGTTGTGCGACCGCACGAAGCAGGGGCTCGTCACTGGTGTCAATATGATGGACATGAAACTCCCCAATACCTTCGTGAGAATATTTCTCCAGCCGGGCGCGAATATAGTCGATCATACCATCGGATTTGGTCCAGTTAGAGGAGCCCGCAGTCCCATAGTAAGGCCGAAGTTCAGCTACAATTCGGTTAGGCGCATGGTTCAGAAGCTTGATTGTCCCGTCATCCGGAGTTGAAGATACCAAGGCCATCGCCACGCCGGATTTATCCATTAATTCGATGACTGTTTCCACGGGATAGGGTTTCCATGCCGGTTCCTTGTAATGCATGTGAGCATCAAAAATAGGGACATTCACAATTTCTGAACCAATTTCTTCCGCAGAGCCGAGTTGAGCCCATAGCGGGAGCAGAACCAGAGCCCCCAATTTCGCTATCGCAAATTTCATGTTTTTGTTCCTCCAATTTTCCGCCAAATCGCTGTTACAGGCTGCAAGTCTGAACTATTGCACGATACTGTCACAGGCTTCAAATGATCCCGATATATCACCGTGCAAAGCCTGTTTGTGCGCTGATTTCTAAGAGTTTTGTGCAGGTCTGTGTACTTTATTCTATTGTTGATGGCGCGATCTCGTTCAGATTGGTCATGTTCGGACGCAAAAAATTTCATTATAAACGAGCCATGTCGTCATCCAAACCGTATCTTACCAAGTCCAGCTATATTAACGGTTTAGCCTGCACGAAAATGCTTTGGCTCGGGTGGCATGAACCCGTGCCCCATGATTTGCCGGAGGCCGGTACACCCCAAAGTACCGGTATTGAGATCGGATTGTTGGCTCGACAGCTATACCCTCGCGGGGTAGAAATTTCATCGATGCCCTGGGAGCATGAAGCAGCTGTCATGCAAACGCGCGAGGCAATGGCGGATGTCGGTGTTGAAGCCATCTTCGAAGCGGCATTCGAATTTGAGGATATTCGTATTCGTGTAGATATATTGGAGCGACTTGGTCCCGACTGCTGGGGCTTGTGTGAGGTGAAGTCCAGTAGTTCTGTAAAAACCGAACATTTGGAAGATGCGGCTCTTCAACAGTTTGTACTGAAATCGCTGAACCTGGACCTGCTGTCAGTTTCTGTTCTTCATGTCGATACAGGCTACATAAGGGGAGACAACGGGATCGACTGGAACCTGTTTTTCTCCCGGAAAGATGTCTCCGATTTCACAAACGCCCGTTTGATGAATATTGAAACTGCCATAAATTCTCATAAGCAGACACTGGGGCGCGCGAAGGCCCCCGAAATCGAACCGGGTAAACATTGTCCGCCTAATTGTAGATTTTGGGAGAGATGCGTTTCCAGCAAACCAGATGACTGGGTTTTCTACCTGCCACGGCTGACCCAAAACAGGTTTTCTGAGTTGAAGGCGGCGGGAGTTGAGTCAATCGCCGAAATTCCCGAGGATTTTCCCCTCAGTGAGACACAGACTCGGATAAAAAGTGTGCTTGTTGATAAACGCCCTTATGTTTCGTCTGACCTGCTACACGCTCTCGAAGCCCTAAACGGCCCCTGTTATTATCTTGACTTTGAAGCAGCCAGTCCGGCCATTCCCCTGTTTGCCGGCAACCGTCCCTACGAACAGCTTCCTTTTCAATGGTCTTTGCACTATGTGGATGGAGAGGGTAAACTCGAACATCAGGAATTTCTTGCAGCCGGAGACCAGGATCCCCGCAGGGAATTTGCCGAATCACTGGTCCGTGCGTTTAATCAGACACACGAACCTGTCGTCGTTTATTCCAACTTCGAACAGGCCACGGTTGAAAAATTGGCAACGCGGTTCAGTGATCTTCGAGAACCGCTCAATCGAATTTCGGCGCGTTTTGTCGACTTACTGGAGATCGTGAGGAAAAATGTTTATCTGGAAGAATTTCGGTATTCTTATTCGATAAAAACTGTGGGACCGGCTCTTGTTCCGGGATTTAGTTATGACAACATTGGTGACATTAAGGATGGGCTGGCTGCTGCGGTCGCATTTCAGGCTCTGGCTACCGATCGCTGGGACAATCCGGGAGCCAAGAGTGAATTGAAGAAAAATCTTCTTGACTATTGCAGGTATGATACCCTTGCAATGGTCAAAGTAGTTGAGGCGCTCCGCGGCCTGATCCCCAATGGGAACCTGCAATAAAATAAGCTGTCCAAAACTATTGATATTGCCGTCTTTTGATCCAATTGTTTAAAGGCAACTCCAGTTCAGCTGGTGTAAGTCAACTAACCTTCCCCGAGCAGGGCGCGTCGGAAAATATTTTTTCTTTCGGCCGCGTCGAAGTTTCGGGCGTATTTCGGCGGTTCAGCGGTAGAGACCCTTAGCCATACAAAAACCGGCCCGTTGCTTTCCCTCAAAGATCCTGCAGCAGGTGGAAGCTCATCCTCCGTTGAAACGGTGTAGGTTGTGGGAATGCCTGAACCTTGAGCGATAGTTTCGAGATTTACACCCAAATTGGTATGTCCTTCCTGATATCCAGTTTCACCATAGTGTCCGTTGTCAACGCAAAGAATTGACAGATTAGGAGGTCCCACAACTCCGATTGTTGCAAGCGCGCCCATGCTCATGGTCAAGTCGCCGTCACCGACAATTGCTAGCACCCGGCGTTTTGGCTGGGCCAGTGCCAGTCCAAACGCCATGGACAGACCGCCCCCCATCGCGCCACCCAACAGATAGGTATTAGGACTTTCCTGAGTAAGTTGGCCTGCATCTTTGGCGGCACCGGCAAGGCCCGATATTATAAGAAAATCATTTGGGTTCCCTACAATCTGAGGGACGGCCCATTTGCGATCAAGTGTGCGGTTTGTTTCCATTACTTCCCCCAAAATCAAAAAGCCTTGGCCCCGATGAGCTTTTGTCCCAACAACAGGCCGACGCCTTGCTGGGACTTAAAAGCCATATTGGCCGCGGCGGTCGCTGCAGGTATGACTTCATCTACCCGTTCAGCGCGCAAACACGTTAGCCCCATAGCTTCCATGGTGGGGCGGACCGCGCGCCCCATCGGTATCTGCCAAGGATTTTGTTCTCCAAATTCACCTCTCATAGTCACGAGTGTGAGAAATGGAAAGCGTCCGAGCTGGATAAGAGCGAACTGATTAACGCAGTTGCCGACGCCGCTACTCTGCATAAGGAGAACACCACGTTTTCCACCCAAATGATAACCTGCTAATAGCGGCACCCCCTCGGCTTCAGTCGTCAGAGAAATCGATTGGGCATTGTCGTCGTCAATGGACCTATTTATGAGCTGCTTGTGCCCTCCGTCCGGAACGTAAACAAACAGATCTATTTGCATGGATCTCAGATGATCATAGAGGTTGTCCTGCCACGAAGTTTCATGACTTTTCTCTGACATGCGTCCACTCCCATTATTATAAGTATTGTAAGGTTTATTTGGCTCTAAGCCCGTAAATTTACGTCATTGTCACGAAATGGCAATAAACAATTCACGTCTCCCGTAAGTACGGGCATCAAGCTGCTATTTTGTTGACCAGGCTTGAAATCCCGGTTTGAAGCAATGCGGTGCCGGTTTGACTGCCTTTCTCAATAAGTAATGATTTAGTAAATTTGCCGGGGACCGCACCAGTGGAAGGGCCATCCGTAAGATTTGCGGATGGCCCCGGTCATGAAATGAATTGAAAATGCAGGAGTTACGACAGCTGGAAATAGATCTGTCTATTGAGTATTCATTTCAGTATTAATGAAGGAAAACGTCGAATCCAAAGTTGATCCAAGGCTGTTTACGGTCACAATAATCGCTACCGATATACCGGCTGCAATCAACCCATACTCAATTGCGGTGGCTCCGCATTCGTCCTTTAAAAATCTCTCAATAATCGTCTTCATAATCAGAGTTCCTGGATAAATTACGATTTACACTTTGTTCAATAATTACCATTGCTCAAACGCTGAATTAGTAATTTTCAAAAATTACAGAATACAAATAGTGTGCCAATATCAATTCAGACTGATGAGGCCCGGACCGGGAATGACTTTTATCCTTAAAATGTCATTAAATTAGCTGTGAAAGTCTGACCTGTACAATGGAACAGGAACGAAATAATCTGAGTTACATGAGGAATATCCAGTTGTAATCGGGGGGGGGGTAGGCGCCATGCATAACACTGTAGGTCTGTGCCGATTATCGATTATCGGTGTGATACCTTTGCTCTTTCTCCAGATATTTTATTCTCCAGCGGCAAGTGCGGCTGATAATCTTAAACCTGGTCAGGAATTTCGGGATTGCAGCCTCTGCCCGCAGATGATCGTCGTGCCCAAAGGGTCATTTTCGATGGGCTCACCTGATAGTGAGTTTGGTCGCAGTCTGAATGAAGGTCCAGTACGCCGGGTTACTATTGATGCCGATTTTGCAGTCAGTAAATACGAGATTACAGTGGATCAGTTCAGAGCTTGTTATGGATAGCGGTCATGATGCGGGCAACCGGTGCTGGACTTTTGAGGTAAAAAAATTCAAACCGATATCAGACAGGTCGTTTGCAAATCCCGGTTACAAACAGACCGGTTCTCATCCCGCGGCCTGCGTTAGCTGGCGAGATGCTAGATCCTACGTCTCCTGGCTCAGCAGGAAAACAGGACATTCATATCGATTACTGAGCGAGGCAGAGTGGGAATATTCGGCACGTGCCGGAACGGACACGCGATATTATTTCGGCAGTGCGGAAAAAGAATTGTGCAATTATTCCAATCATGGGGATCGTTTGACGAGCTTTAACTGGCGCAACAGATCGTGTACCGACAAAGTCGGGGATCTGGCCGCAAAAGTTGGTCAATATGCTCCTAACGGCTTTGGTCTCTTTGATATGCTTGGAAATGTCTGGGGGTGGACGGAAGATTGCTGGAATGACTCCTTCGAGGGGGCGCCGGCGGATAATCAGGCGTGGGTACCCGATGCACAATGTCCGGAACGTGTATTGCGCGGGGGATCATGGAGTAGTAGTGCCATGTTTGTCAGATCTGCAACCCGCAGCCGGACGAAAGTAGATTTCAGATTTTATGACAATGGTATTCGTGTTGCGCGCACTCTTGATTAGGTTTGATATTATATTCCCGAGGGTGCAACAATTGTTCGCCCCAAAGTTCAAGGTCACTCCGAAAATCCCGGATTCTTTTCCAGAAAATTGCGGTTGAGTATCGCTCGAATTCTTGGCTTGTTCCATATTCTCATTTGATTTTTTTGATCTTTGTCAATGTCGGCGAGAGAACGCTTTGACATACTGAATGGAATAGAAGCTTTATATATCAGTAGGGTAAGGATCATGTCGGAAGGGGAAATTGTTTATCTTGCGATTGTCATAGGCGCGATGATCTCTTTTATAGTCATAGTCGGCT
The DNA here is from genome assembly GCA_964461525.1 of uncultured Hyphomicrobiaceae bacterium. GTDB lineage: Bacteria > Pseudomonadota > Alphaproteobacteria > Rhizobiales > CAYWUX01 > CAYWUX01. The sequence continues at coordinate 57,023 of CAYWUX010000002.1, forward strand.
ACGTTGACCGGAAATGCAATAAAACCTAGCCGTCACAACCTGACACATCCGGGCAGCGCTCGAGAACACAGGAGAATTCTTCAATATTGACTTCTGTCGGCCCGTCTGCAGCTGACCATCTTTGTATCTTCCAGCGCAGTAACTGATGTGAGATAATGTAAGATAAAGATTGAGTTGGGCATCGGATCTGAATCTGTTGATCCATATCCGCCACCATAAAGCGGTAATGATCACGCCGAACATATAAATTGTAATAGGTTGAAATTAAATCCGCAGAACCATAAAGATATCAAATTGAGCTTTTATAACAGCCATCGCCATCCTTATTGAGGAGCTTCGACCGGGTAATGGAGTTTATTTTATACACTCTGGATTTCCTTGTTACCTTACTTGGCTTTTTGGCGGCCATATTGTGGTGGTTTGTCAGTTTTCTGATCTTTCCTCTCCTTGTAATTGCCTTTTTGTTCGCAATTGCACTTCGCACGGCCTACAGGTCTAAGTATCTCAGACCATATGTTGAAAAACTTATTTTGAAGTTGGCCGAAAAGGGTCAAAGTTGGGCCCGGCGTCTGGTTTATCTGATTTCTGTCTATCCGCTGAGAGTTTTGATACGTTATATATGGTTTTCAATCTGGAAGGCGATCTTGAATCTCATGTGGAGGCCCAAGTGGAACGCCTGGCAGCGGGCCCGTATGATTAGGCAACCGATACATTCCTCTTCAAAAAAATAGAAAAAACGTCAACAAAATTTATCGCTTTCATTTGTATTCTCAAAACTCCGGAATACGAAGTATTAAAAGATTTGTAATATGTTATAGATATTTCACCAAAATTGATGCCTCCAAAATATTGTCAGGCAGGCGAAGGCGATTTGTCAGATGTTGCGGTTACAGACAGGGGAAGAATTCGGTTGCAAAGTCCAATCGCGGTGTCCAATTTGCACCTAATTTAGTTTTATAATTGATTTGATTCGGGCCGAGCTTGTTTAAAGCCAATTCTGGACTACATTCATCACTGATAGTCATATATTCAAGGTATTAAGCAAGTTGCTGGACCCAAAAATATTAAGAAGATTACAAATATGACGGCAGCAGAGAGTTTAACCTCGAATTTACTGTGCCAACAGTATTCTGCGAAATTTATGCAATTATGTTGTAAGAACAATATCTGTATTCAGTGTTACTAATTTTCAGCGCAGGGAACTAAGGAGAGGGCCTTTGAGAATTGCATTTTCTATTGTGATAGGAATGATGGCATTTGCTGTCCCGGCCCAGAGTCAGGCACAATCCGCACCTATAGAAGGATCGTGGGGAGGCAGTGGTTTTTTTAAACCGACATCCGGTGACCGGGAATCTGTCAAATGTCGGGTAAGATATTCCAGAATAACGGAAACAATATTTTCCCTATCAGGAATGTGCGCAAGTGCATCGGGCACTGTTCAGCAGTCTGGTGAAGTCTTGAAAGTTGGAGCAAACAGCTATGTCGGGGATTTCAAGAATATAAACCTAGATGTGGCGGGCAGAATTCGTGTCAAGGTTCGTGGATCCCTCCAAACGGTCACCCTTACAAGCGATTCTGGGTCGGGAAGCATAACTCTCAACCGGCGTTAATATTCCTCAACGATAATGGGGCCGAGGTCAGCTCCAATCTTGGCATTTTATCTCCCCTAAAATTCTGAAGTCAGCGCGCGGCTAATTTTCAGGTCAGCGTCTCGAATAAGCGGCGCATTAGTGTCTTCCGTGGTACAAGTGAAGAGATTTTTAAGTGTTCCTCTAATGTATGGGCACCGCCGCCATCAACACCAAGACCATCGAGAGTCGGGACTTCTTCCGCTAAAAAATTTCCATCGCTTCCCCCGCCGGTCTTTACGTCTTCCAGGGTAAACCCGATTTCTTTCGCAAGGTCTTGTGCGCGTTTAAATAAGCCTTCAATTCCGGGATTTTTTTTAAAGGGCGGGCGATTTATCTGCCCCGTAACGGAAATAGATACTTCCGGATTTATACTTTTAAGAGATTTAATGTGAGCGTCCATTTGTTCGGCATCTTTCATGGAGGCATGGCGAATATCAAGATGAATTTTGCAAAAGGAAGGGATCGTATTGGCGGTCGTTCCTCCTTCAATTTCACCCACATTAAGTGTGAGTTGCCGATCATAATCCGTAAGCGCTTCGAGTGCCAGAATTTGATATGCCATCTCTTTGATTGCGCTGTGCCCAAATCGATGCCTTGATCCGGAGTGTGCTGGAGTACCATGGGTTGTGATAAAATAACGCGAGGCTCCATTTCTCGCTGTAACGACTTTTCCTCCTTCTCTCGCTCCTTCTGTCACCAGAATATATTTTGAATTTCTGCCTGTTTCTTCAATTAGTGGCCGGGAGTCCGTACTTCCGGTTTCCTCATCGCTGACATATAGAAATCGTATTGGCAGCGGCGTGGTTTTTCGGTTTCTGACAATTTCAGAGTAGGCGGCATACGCAATATATGCGCCGCCTTTCATGTCGTAAGTGCCGGGCCCATACGCGCGATCGCCATCGATAGAAAATGGCAGTTTATCCAATGTACCTGACGGATGAACCGTATCCAGATGGCTGAGCACCAGAATTCCGGGTTCATCTCCGCCCCAATTAGACGACACGGATAAATGGTCGCTAACGGCTTTGTTTTTCGCGGGTACGCGCTCTGCTTTTGCACCAATTTCTTCGTAAGCCTCTGCAACCATGGTCATCAATTGATTGACGCCGTTGATATTCGCAGTTTGGCTTTCGACCTCGACCCATGACCGGATACCCTCAAGCATGTCTTTTTCAGTAATTTCTATCAAATTTCGTGTTCCCAAATTCTTTTCAATAATAGTGCAATTTATTTGTGATGTGAATTTTATTTCTGCAGTTAGCCTCTATTATTAATCATTGGATTTACTAATGTATGAGCTGGATTTACTAATGTACATTAGCACTATAAATAAATTTTTGACCAATAAAAATAATTTGTTACTTGTTGAAACTGTTGACCTTGGCCAGGCAAGATGTCAATTGGTCATCACTACGCGAAGGCGGTTGGCCCAGATCAGTGTGCCCGGCAATCATACTGGAGAGGTTCGAATTGTCAAAATTGTAAAGTTGTCAATCTTCAGGCCCCGCATAGAGACCCGCTGTATCAGGGAATAGTGATTTTATTATTTTAAAACGGGAAATGTCCGTTGTGGCGTCCATATGCAGGAAGAGTGTGGCGTCACGGAAGAGTTTTTCTATTCCGAAATCAAGCATGGCGCCCGCCCCGCCATGCAATTCCATCGCATGCTGACACACCTTCAGGATTTCTTCTGAAGCAAATACTTTCACCATATTGCAGAGCGTATCTGACTGGGGGGATTTTTCATCAACAGCTTCGGCCGCCCGCCAGAGAAATGACTGAACAGCTTCAGTTCTGACCGCCATATCCGCCAGCCTCTGAGCAACGGCTTGATGTTTAATCAGAACGCGGCCGCCCTGTATATAGTTTTGCACGAATTCTGCCGTTCGTTCATAAGCGGCATATCCGACGCCGAGGTTTTTTGAAGCCTGAATTATTTTACCTGGCCGGAAATATACACCGGCCTTGGCCAAGGCGTCTCCTTCGGTAAGTATGTGGTCGTCAGGAATTTCGCAATTTTCGAAGACAATCTCACCGTTGTTCATAAACCGGCCGCCAATGGTTTCGTTGCATCGGGCCACACTAAGGCCGGGTGTGTCGCGTGGCACCAGGAAACTGGATGTGCCATCCAGCATTCCAACATTGGGATTGGTATTTGCGTAGACCACATAAAGACTCGCATCATATCCGTTAGAGATATAGTGCTTGCGCCCGTTAAGTACCCAGCGATCCCCAAGTTTCGTGGCCTTTGTATCCATATTTGCTTCAGGTACGTTATAGGGAAGCCACCTGTCAGATGCTCCGCGGGGTTCCGACAGGCAATGTGCCATGAGAAAGGTAGGTGTCTCAGCCAATTTAGGGAACCAAGTTTCCTGCAGATGACGGGGAGCGAGATTGCGCAGCAACACCGAAATCTTCCAGTTCTGAACAAGTTTGTCCGCCAGTCCAGAATCCCCCCGGGCAATTTCCTGGGAGATCAGTGCAAAACTGCGAACTTCGGTTTCCGGGTCAAGCTGAACACCGCCAAATTCTTCCGGAACGCCTAATGTGCAAATTCCTATCTCGTGAGCTTTTTCTAGAATCCGGTCAGGGAGTCGTTCTCCAGGTTCCATATTCCATTCTTGTTGCCAATGATCACGTATAAAAGGCATGACTTCTTCATTGACAAAGGATTGGCAGGTATCGAGCATCAATATCTGCTCTTCCGTTAGTTTTCCATGTAAATACATTGGTGCTTGTCCTGTGGGTTGAAAAGGAATTCGAGGGACTTGCCGCCGAATTCAGATGCACAATATTTATGATGGTCCTCATTCGAATGTAGAAGAATGCAAACTGTCCGTCGAGTAATCGGTTGTCAGATTTGCACGTAAACTACAGGTCTAAAAACCTCTGGTACGATTGTTTGTTATTTGTAATAATTTACATTCGGTGTTCGGAATATAATTTTACCGGGCCGTGAGAAAACTACTATTGCGGAAAACCCGGTATGGAGGTCGAAGTGAGCGAAAATCTCCCAGTTGATCCTGTTTCTCTTCGTGAAGAAGTCAGAAACAAATATCGTGAAGTGGCGATCACCCCTTATGGTGATTATCATTTCCACACCGGGCGGCCATTGGCCAGAAGGCTGGGATATGATGAAGCAATAGTGGAGCCCATGCCAGATGAGGCTGTCGAATCATTTGCCGGAGTCGGCAATCCGTTTTCCCTTCGAACGCTGATGCCGGGAGAACGGGTCGTCGATATCGGCGCCGGTGGTGGATTTGACTGTTTTATTGCTGCCGGGCAGGTCGGCCCGGACGGCCGTGTAATTGGCATTGATATGACAGATGAAATGATCGAAAAATCAGAATCTACGGCTGCCGGAATGGGCTATGATCACGTTGAATTTAAAAAGGGGCTTGCCGAAGAATTACCGATTGAGGATGGATGGTCTGATGTCGTTATTTCCAATGGTGTCATAAATCTCTGTGTCGACAAACCGACTGTCTTTTCAGAGATCTATCGGGTATTACGACCGGGCGGCAATTTGCAGTTCGCCGATATTGCCAATGGAAAACCAATCCCAGAGTCTGCTGTCAGGAATGTTGATCTCTGGACTGCCTGAATTGCCGGTGGTCTTCCGTGCGAAGGCTGGCAGGCACTTATTGAACAAGCTGGATTTGTCGATATTCAGATCGGACCACCTGTTGATACATTCGGTGACGCCGCAGGTGAACCACAGGCACGCAATTTTGATGTTTATGGATATGCATTTCATGCTAGAAAGCCATAAATATCTTAAAAATCCCGGTATCTGTTAAAAGCCGTCACATTATATTGCCCGAACTATTAAAATGGAACATAAGACCCAAAAGGGCTATCGTGTGTCTATCGAACCGTGCCCTGACAGAGTACAGGTTATCTATAAGGGATGCGTGCTCGCGGATTCGAATGGCACCCTGATTATGCGGGAGACCAGACTGCCTCCGGTATACTATTTTCCCAGAGAGGACGTTAGGGAACGTCTGCTAGTCAGGACCGACCATAAAACCTATTGCCCCTTCAAGGGAAATGCATCTTACTGGTCAATTTCGGTAAATTCAGCAATTGCGGATAATGCGGTCTGGAGCTATGAGGAACCGTTTGATGAGGCCTCGGTTCTAAGGAATTATCTGGCCTTTGACTGGGATTCCGTCGAAGCATGGATCGTTAACGAAAAGGCATTGACGGTGAGGCCCGAGGCGGAAGTAGTTTCCGAGGCCAATCCATTTGTTGAATGGCTCGTAGACGATGCCTGGAAAGCCAATTCGTCACCGGATCTATTAAAAAGTCTGGCTGACACCCTCAACCAAAATGGTTTTCAACTTTCGCGCCTTGTTCTGCTGTTGCGAACCATGAACCCTCAGCTGTTCGCCTCATCCTATACCTGGCAGCGAACCAGTGATCAAGTAACGGAGTTTCAGGCTTCCCATGCCGGCCTGCAAACTGAAGCTTATCGTAACAGTCCCTTCTATCCCATCATCAATGGTGAGGGCGGGGTGAGGCGTCGTCTGGAGGGACCTAACCCGAAGTTGGATTTTCCCGTATTGGCAGAACTCCTTGAGGAGGGAGCGACGGACTATGTTGCGTTTCCACTTAAGTTCTCGGACGGTCAGATTAACATACTAACTATGACCTCCGACCGACCAGGCGGCTTCTCGATTGGGGAACTGGGACAACTTTATGAAATTCTTCCTAACCTCAGCCGGATACTCGAGGTCCATGCCCGGCAGGTCTCATCACTTACCCTTTTGCAGACATATCTTGGCAGAAATGCCGGGCGGAAAGTGATGGACGGTCTGATAAAGAGAGGTGATAGCGAAAGGCTCCACGCGGTAATTTATTTTACTGATCTGAGAGGTTCTACCGAGCTGTCGAAAACCCTCAAACGGGAAAAATATCTGGAATGCCTTGATCAGTTTTTCGATAGCGTCGCGGGTGCTGTAATCGATAATGGTGGAGAGGTTCTGAAATTCATCGGGGACGCCGTTCTCGCAATTTTTGTAATCGATCCACCCGACGAACCCAAACCTGAAGCATGCAGACATGCCTTGGCTGCCGCCAGGGAAGCCCTGTCGCGACTTGCCGTCGTTAACGCGGCAAGGAGAAAAAACGGTGATGCCGTCCTTAACTCCGGCACAGGTCTCCATCGCGGCGGATTGACTTACGGGAACATCGGTACGGTGAAGCGACTTGATTTTACTGTTATCGGTCCAGCGGTCAATGAGGCCTCCCGGATAGAGGACCTGTCCAAAGAGCTGGGTTATCCGATATTGCTTTCCCAGGCTTTTGCGGCAAGTGTATCAGAACCGTTAATCTCTCTGGGGATGTTTAAACTGCGTGGTGTTGTTCAGGAAAACGAGATCTTTACACTCGCTGACCTGGTGAACAATGACGAACAGGAAGTAAAATCGTAGATCACTAAGTGGCCACGCATCACCGCTTCAAGGGATTGAACTGTTAAGATTTGGGATTCAAAACTGGGGGGAGATCAGGACGCTGCAGAGCGGAAATCAGAAAATGCTGTCTGCGGAATACAGTCCAGATGGTCGCAGAACTAGCTGGAATTCATTCCGGATCCCTTATTTCCAGTTTTCTCTGAAGCAAACCGAAAAAAATAACAGACAAATGCCCAACAATCCGAGAGCAACTAAAACCATACCTCCAAAGTCGTTCAACAGAAAGGTGTGCCAGGCCTCAAAAACCAGCAGTATGATGGGTATGATTGTTAATACTGTTGGCAAGGTATTGATGGAAGCCAGATAGAGGCCTACTGTCAGAACGAAAGTCGGAATGGGCGCCAGTCCCGCAAATTGCATCTGTAATGGATTTTGACCCGATACTGTCACTATTAACGGGCTGTAGAAAGTGGCCAAAACTATCAGGAAAATTCCTGAGGCCGATACCATGGTTTTATGGATGCCGATTTTCAGTCTGTTCCGCTTTACGCCCTGCCATATTAGAATTAACGCGTGGAACAGGCACAAATAGGAAAGAAGAGGCGCGAGCCAAAGAAGATTGAATAAAAAACTATAGTAGAACACGGAACCTACAAAAATATAGGCCGCCGCTAAAAATGCTGAAATTATCCTGCCTCCGATGGAGGGATATCTGATACTTAAGATCAGCGCAATATAAAATCCTGCAGCAATCACCAGCTGAAGTGGCCAGACAACCTGATTGTAGGGTATGTACAGTCTCAAATAGATGTCTGGGGTATAGGGCAGCATTAAAAACGTGAAATCCGCTAGATATTTTCAAAGTATTTTATCATATGCTTGCGCATATCCGGATCCGGAAGCCGCCCCTGGAGTGCCCCGATATTCTGTTGCATGTGGTCGACACGGGATGTTGCCGGGATCGCACATGTTACTGCCGGGTGAGAGACAATAAATTTAAGATAGAATTGCGCCCAATTCAGACAATCAAATTCTCCAACCCAGTTGGGCAATGGACGACCCCTGGTCCGACCGAACAGGTTTCCTCGCCGGAAAGGCCGGTTTATTATGACTGCCAGTCCTCGTTCCCTTGCTGCCGGAAGCAGTCTTTTCTCCGCAGCTCTGTCACGAATGTTATATGAAAACTGTACAAAGTCGATGGGCTGGGTTTGTATTATTTTTTCCGTCAGGCTGTGACGACGTCCATGGGAAGTTGTTACACCTATATATCGGACACGGCCCTGGGCTTTCCAGTCAAGTAGGGTCGAAAGATGAGTCCGCCAATCCATAAGATTATGGATTTGAAGTAGATCAAACGGTTTCTCACCCCATAATCGTTCCGATCTTTTCATCTGAGCGATACCCAGCGGTCTCAGGTAGGTCCACACTTTCGTCGCGGAAAACAGACCCTGTTTATTGCGCAACCGTTTAAGGCAATATCCTATTACATCCTCCGAAGAACCATACATGGGCGAGGAATCAACCAGTGCTCCGCCGCTTTCAAAAAATGTCTGCAAAATTCGGACTCTTTTGTTTCGGGCTTCAATGTCATTTCCAACATTGAAGGTGATCCAGCTTCCCATTCCGACTATCGGAATTTGTTCACCCGTTGATGGTATTGGTTTTTTGAGAATTTCAATTTCTCTCGCTGTTAGTGGCCATGGTTTTAGAGCGCATGGCGATACTGCCAAAGCGGTTCCTGCCACCCCTAACGCTGTAATTACATTGCGGCGAGTGGGATATAGTGGTTTGGAAGCCATGATGTCATCCAGATTGAGTTTTATGCAGCAGAAATAAATGGCAATACTATCAAATCTGAATAATTAGACAAAAGTATGAGTAATTGATCAAATGTTAT
>CAYWUX010000002.1:66067-89563 GCA_964461525.1 uncultured Hyphomicrobiaceae bacterium
ATAAGTTTTCTGCAAACCATCCAGTATCATTTTCCGCAAAAGCCGTGCTCCAAAGATCGTCAATTTCTCGAATTTTTTCAGCATCCATATATTTACTTTCCGTCCAGTAAATTCCTGATGGTACGAAATAACCCAGACTATTTTCAGCTCTGACAGCACGCTGAACGACTAGTCTGTTTATGCTTCGGCGGGCTGCTCTCAGATAGTGATTAACGTCGGCTGCCCCGAACTTCATCAATTCCTCAAATTCAACCCTCGGAAATATCAGATGGCTTGTTTGTTCCGCTGACAGATTAACGACCAGGCAATTTAGCTCTGCGGCTTTGACCAGCAGTCGAGTTGATTTGGCCGAGAGATTTTGCAGAGTGATGTCATCTCTGATCGGATCGGCACTACCTGTTCCATAAAAATGGGTCTTCTGACCATCCCCGGGGTAGTGCATATCACAACCGAAATAGGCAAGTATATCAGGTTTGAGCACATGCAACACATGATACCCCGCTGTAAAGGCCATAGTACCACCACAATAGACGATCCCTCCAAAAGCATTGTTGGACGGAACAAATGTCTCTGCCTTATGAATAGTTTTGTACAGACATTCTTCGGGTTGCGGTTTTCGGTCCGAAGGAAAATCTTCAGGATATATGAGGTGATCCCAATCTGGCCGAACTCTCCAGGCGTTGTTGATCGCTACGATTATTAAATTTTCCGGTTTGCACCAGTCTCTGCATGCCAGAACATTGGGACCACTACCGAGGAGAAGGGCGATTTTTGGTTTCATGGGAACAAGTCCGGACAACAAAGACCGTTACTTTTATGCTTCCGAATGAGTAACGACGGAGAACTGTGGTATCTGGTAACTGCATTTTTAAAGCAAATATCGTACTATACGATATTCAGATTGAGTCATAAGTTCAAATTCATTTTTATGCCGCGATAAAACCTATTGTTGGATAATTATTTTCGAATAACCATATTTTTCAGTTTTCAACTCAAATGAATGACGTTCTGTTAGATATCAATCAGTTCATTTAAGTCCTGTTTTATTTCTTTAAGCAAAAGAAATTTTTAAAATGCAATTACATCCCTCAGAGAAGTTTGCGTTATTTATAGATGGGGCCAATTTGTTTGTTGCAGCCAAGGCGCTCGCGTTCGACATTGACTATCGCAAACTATTGGAATTGTTCCAAAAGGAAGGACATCTTGTCAGGGCCCTTTACTATACGGCAATAGCCGATGATCAAGAATATTCTTCAATACGTCCGCTTGTCGATTGGCTGGATTACAATGGATACACCATGGTAACCAAGCCAACAAAAGAGTTCATGGATTCTGCGGGCAGGCGTAAGATTAAAGGAAACATGGATATCGAGCTGGCTGTTCACGCAATGGAACTGGCTGACGCTCTAGACCATATCATATTGTTTTCCGGCGACGGAGATTTTCGCATTCTCGTCGAAGCCTTGCAACGAAAGGGAAAACGGGTAAGCGTAGTATCAACCCTTCAAACACAGCCTCCAATGATTGCAGATGAGCTTCGACGGCAGGCGGATCAGTTTATCGAATTAAGTGATCTCCTTAATAGTATTGAGCGGTGTGAAGAAAAGGATGGGGGCCAATCGCAAAGCCAGCGCGATGGTTACTATGACATTGAAGATGAAATCGAATTTTAGACAGCCCTTCACCAGCTAAAACATCAATTATCGTCTAACCCGTCCAAATCGCCTCAAATGTGCTGCTAATTCCGCAGCATATCAAGTTGCCCGCTATGGCAGTTCTTTCTGCCGAGAAATCTCAACTACACCAAACAGCGCTGCAGACCAAATAAACCATCTTCGCATGTCGACCCTGCGGTTCCTGAATCTGTTTTCAATAAATTCAATATTCACACCGAACAGGTCTGCGGTATCAAAATAGGCAAATTTTGTCCTGGACCTTCGGGCAAATGAAAACTGGCCGTTTTGAATCTCTTTGATATTTCGTTTCCTCATGCCGTCGCGGTTTAGCTCGACATCGCCAACGAAAAATCCAACGTGATGAAGCGTTAAATCTTCCGCAGGTTTGTTACCGTATAGTATATCATTATCTTGTCCATCCACCCTGAAAACTTCAATCTGAACACCATTGGCGTAACCGATGGCGATAGTAAAATTCTGGTCAAGACGTGATTGACCGTTATATATTTCAGATTCTTTAATTTGAGGTATGTACCAGTATTTGATTCCAAAATTCCGGCCGCATTCCCGGCGGGCAATTTGCACGTCGTCAACTAGAAATCCTAGTTGATCGATCCGACTTTGGTCGAATTTTTGTGGCAATACTTCCAGCTTCTTTCCGAAATCAGATAGATTCAATCGTGGATACATGATCAGTTTATTGTCAGAAGATACCTGAAAATCCCTATTTCAGACTTGCGCGTGAATCCCAATAACTTTGATCTGATAAATTTTAGTGTAAGAGGCCAGACGACAGCCAGTATCCCGGAATCCACTGATATGCAGATTTGAACGACGCAGACTGGATACTGCAATCGTTCTCTATCAGCCCATTAATAGCAGAGTAAATCAATCCAGAAAGATGCTGTCAAATAAAACATGGAATGGGAACTTTAATCTGGTGTCAACGACTTTCCTCGCCAATAAATTTTATCTGTTGGCCGAGAATGTCGGGTGAGCCAAGATCATTATGAGAAGCGTTCTCTAATTCTACAAACTTCTTTGGCTCCATGGCGGCCTGAAACAGCCTTAAGCCTGAGGAAATTGGAACCAGATTGTCCAGACGGCCATGGAAAATTACCAGAGGAGAATTTATTTTATTTATAAAATTGATTGACTCAAATTTATCTATCATAAACCAGTGGACCGGCAACCAGGGATACGCCATTGCACCGATCTCAGCGGCAGAGGCAAAGGGTGCTTCCAGAATTACCATGCCCGATGCGTGTCTTGCCGCCAATTGAACGGCGACGCCTGACCCAAGAGATTCACCTACGATGACAATTTTGTCCGGACTGACACCCTGTTCAATCAGCCATTCCATGGCCAGTTCCGCATCATCAACCAGCTTCTGTTCGCTCGGTCTCCCCCCACTTCCTCCATATCCTCGATAGCCAAAGAAAAAAACACCCAAACCGGCATTCCGATAAAAGGCAAATCTCTCATATCGATGCCAAAGGGCACCGGCATTTCCCTGAAAGAACAGAATGGTGGGTCTGCCGTCCCGCGCCGGGCTGTACCAGTTTATAAGTTCAAACCCGTCAAGTGTCCTCAGAATGATCTCTTGGACATCGGTCAGGTCCACGCTTTCCGGCAAAACGCGTTCTGTAGATGGAATATATTGCAGCTTTCTCTGAAAAATATAGGCGAGCCCCGCCACCGAAATATAAGCAGCAAAAAGAAACAAGCCAATTTTCAATACTGTGCTCACATCAAACACCGAGCCGGTTTAAGACATTGGCTGTTCCCGATTGCAGGGGGTATCGGTAAATTTCCAGGTTGTATTGTTCAGCGACATCTGACAGCGTGCCTGAACCAGCCTGCCTTGTGGCGTTCTGATGCAGGCGATGGTGCCCAGTTTAAGGTTGCGTCCCTGGAACCTGCAGGTGCATGGAATTTTATTATTGTGGCCGGTTTGCTTCTGCTGATTGTTACGGATCTCAGACTGACCGGTCTGCCCCTGAGAATTGTCGGGCGCTCTCATTGGGTCGGCAAGCGCCGACCCTCCCCCCGCAAAGGAGATGATCAAAATTAGCCGGAACAGTGTTTGTATTCGTTTGTACATTCGATATAGAATATCAAATATTTATTGCGCATTAAAGACCCTCTAATGAACAAACCTAGTGAACAAAACCTGGAAGATGCGGCTGAGCCTTGACACAACTATAAAACTAGATTATTGGTTTAATCATGGAACACAGGCATACTGAAAGCGCACTATTGTCTCCAAGCCTTGCGGAAGCAGCGCGGGGTTTTGCTGCAGCAGGATCTCAGCCCCGGCTTGAAGTCCTGCTGGCTCTGGTGCGTGCCGGACCTGCCGGTCTTTCCGTGGGGGAGATTCAGTCGCGGCTTAAAATTCCCCCCTCGACTCTTGCGCATCATCTGAAGTACCTGGCCGAAGCCGGTCTATTGGTTCAGGAGCGTGTGGGGCGTATTACACACAACCGGGCCGCGTTCGGTCATATCGAAGCTCTGGCTGGTTATCTGTTGCGTGAATGTTGTGCCGAAATTGAAGGACAAAACCGATGACAGTTTTGGTTGCGGCAATCAAAGAACTGCGATGGCCCAAATTTGATGGTGTCTGGAGTGCCATTTTTTTCATTATCCTTGCCGTGGGTTTGTTGGATTATCAGAATTTAGTGCCAACGGTGGAAAATGCGCTGAGAGCCCTCCTCGCTGCGGGCCCCTACATCTTGTTTGCCATACTGGCAATTGCATTTGGCAAGGCAACGGGTGCTGAAACACTCATAGCCCACGCATTTGAAGGCCGGGAAAGTCAATCGATAATATTAGCTGCATTAATTGGTGGTCTCTCACCTTTCTGTTCCTGCCAAGTTATTCCATTCATAGCCGGCTTGCTGGCGCTTGGAACACCAATTTCAGCCGTTATGGCATTCTGGCTTTCTTCTCCACTGATAGACCCATCCTCATTGCTTATTACAGCGGCAGCTCTCGGGTGGACGTTTGCCGTCGGGAAAACAGTTTCGGCTGTTGCCATCGGGGCTATCGGCGGATTTACCGTGATGCTGGCAGCACAATTCGATTGGTTCAAATCTCCTCTGAAACAGCAAGAACAAAACGATCGCTCATGTTGCGGGCCCTCTCCCTTCAAGGGACGGGTCCACTGGAGTTTCTGGAATGAGGCATCAAGAAGGGAGTTGTTCAGACGCGAAGCTCTGGCCAACGGTTATTTTCTTATCAAGTGGTTGACGTTCGCCTATTTGCTTGAGTCACTGATGATCTCCTATGTACCAGCGGAAACCATTGCGAGCGTCATTGGCGGGTCCGGAATTTGGCCTATTACCTTAAGCGCAATTATTGGAGTTCCCGCATATCTTAATTCCTATGCCGCTCCACCTCTGGTTGCAGGTCTTATGGAACAGGGAATGAGTGCTGGAGCGGCGATGTCATTTATGATTGCCGGTGCGATCAGTTGTATTCCGGCGATGACTGCGGTGTTTGCGTTAGTAAGACGACAGGTATTTGTGGCCTATATCGTTCTCGGCTTCACCGGCGCCGTTTTGTCAGGTCTGATTTTCGATATTCTGGTCTAGTTCAACCGACTCCCCACAACGACGAGCCCATTGCAGGGATGCTTTGAGGCGTTCATTTCCCCAGAAAAGTTCTCCATCCGATGTTATGAAACTGGGGGCGCCAAATATACCGAGGGCTTTGGCTCGTTCAACGGAGGATTTGAGTGCCCGTTTGTTTTCCGGCGTGATTGCGGCAGACAGAATCTGCCGGGGGCAGGATACAACAGTCTCCAGTATGTCCAGAATTGTTTCGGCGTTGGAAATGTCACTGCCATCAACAAACTGGGCTTCAAAAACCGCCAGTGAAAATCTCTTTCTAAGATCAGGACTGTCGAGAACCAGTGCAATTCGGGTTGCCAATAGACTGTTCTGGGGAAACTTCTCGGGACGTCGAAACTCCAGCCCGTAGGATTCGCACAATCGTTCGAGATCCCGCCACATGTACCGGCCTTTGGCGGGCTGCAGATTAAACGGTGAGGTATTCCAGCCAAGCTCGGAGAAAATGGGGCCGAGCAAGAAAGGTTGCCATTGAACCGTCACTCCAGATTTTTTTGCTTCGTTCTCGATGCGGAAGGCGGCCGGGTAGGAATAAGTACTCGCTAGCTCGTACCAAAATTGAATAACGGTTTTGTTCTGTTCTGACATCGCAAATCCTTATCTGACATCCCGTTTCGACACCTATCCATTTCCTATCGCTGTCAAACGGAAGTCAAGTTTCAATGTGAAAAAGAGTGTGAATTGGAAACAATGAATAAATCAACTTTCATGATAGAAATTCAGATCTGACTTGAAAAACTCGAAAACTAGGGTATATCACTGTCTGTGACAGAGCATATCCTCCAGGACGAAGGATAGCTCACCGTTCAAGGGCTCGAAAGCCGGTCAGTTCCTCGTCTTTATTATCTCCGCGGCACAATGGATGGTGCCCCGTGAGAGGGAACTCCAAACCCCAGACCGGCGCATCTCCAACCACGAATATGGCCAGCGATGGCTTTGGAATTGATGTCTTGAACATCACTAGATGATGACCATGGAGCTCATATGAAATTAAATCGAAGAAATTTTTTGGGGGCCGCGGCAGCTTCACCGCTGGCGGCCAAGGAGTTCGCACAGAAAGTGGCTGCGGAAGCTCAAATGGAGGCTGCCAAAATAAGCCTTTATTCAGATTCCATTTACACGGGAATATCTACTCCGGATATTGACTTGCCAATGCGGAGTTTATGGGATGCCCTGAAGGAGTTGGGGATTCCGGATTGGAAGAAAGAGGATCTATGGGAGGATGCCAGAAGGTCCCGCACACTGGATCCCGATATTGCATCCATGCGGAGCCTTTCCCTGTCTGCAAAAATGCAGAAGCAATGGAAAAGGAATTTTGATCTGCTGGTCAACAGAGCATTTCGTCAGACCGAGATTGAAAAAGCCAAGAAATTGTTTTTCGATAAGAATCCCGACATTTCAGAATGGTAGCATGCGGCGCAACTCGACACTGTAAGCAGTTATACGATTAGCGGGATTGCTGTCTGTTCTTCGGCCGCTCTTCTTGCTAGAGTTTAGGGCTCAGGAAATCGGATTGCTTTTATCATTGCCTGAGTTTGAACATTTTGGAGTATCATGGATAGATGTCAGGGCAGTTGAAGGATGATCTTGATCGCAAACTGATCAGCCTGTTGCAGGCCAATGCCCGCGAGTCGACGTCCGCGCTTGCAAAAAAGCTGAATGTTGCGCGCTCTACAGTTCACGAACGGATAAAAAGACTTGAACGAACCGGTGTCATCAGGGGGTATACGGTTGTTTTCGGGCAAGGTTCCAACGAACAGCCCGCTCAGGCCATGGTGTTGCTGTCCGTTAAACAGCAGCAAAACAGAGACCTAATCGAAAAGTTGAGAAACTACTCCGAGATAAAGATCTGTCTGGCAGTGAGCGGTCAATATGACCTGTTCCTCAGTGTTGAGACCCCTCATCTGGAAGATCTTGATTCGCTTCTTGATGAAATTGCTGTGATACCCGGCGTGGAGCGTTCGCGGTCAGTTATTGTATTGTCGAGAAAGTTTGATCGCCGGACTGATAATTCACTTGCGCCGGAAAATACCGGGGGCGGTCCTGCTGTTCGGGCAGGCGGTGCGGCCTAAAGGCTGTAACGGCGGGGGGCGAATGGCGCGAGATCGACAATGGACTTCTCACCATTCATCTCCTGGGCCAGGGCCTTTCCGGACACCGGTCCCGTTGAAAATCCGATGTGACCGTGTCCAGTCGCAATCCATAAGCGCTTACTTCGCGACGACTGACCAATCATTGGCAACCCATCTGGCAGTGTTGGTCGCGAGCCGCGCCATGGAACCTCTTCAATTGCTGTTGTTATCGGAAATATTTCCCGTGCAAAGGATTCAACAAAGTTGATCTGTGAATAATCTGCTGGTGCATCACGATGGTTCAGTTCTACTCCCGAAGTCAAGCGTATGCCGTTATCCATGGGGGCTAACACATAGCCGCGCTCGGCGTCATATACTGGTCGGTTTAGCCGTGCATTGCCCTTTGTCCCGAAGTGGTGATGATAACCCCGTTCAAATCCCAGCGGGAGATAAAATCCTGACATGGCCAGACATTGATCAGACCAGGGACCTGCAGCTATGACGATGTGGTCCGCTGATTTTCTGTCACCCGCCGCCAGGTCCAGGCCCACCCCGGACTCACCGACACTAATGTGAACTGCCGAGCCTCTTAAAAATTCACCCCCCCTTGATTCGAACAGATGTGCATAGGCCCGGGTAACTTTGCCGGGGCTATCTACGGACGCTGAATCGTGTATCCACAGGGCATTGGAAAAAATATTTGCGAGCGATGGCTCAAGTTCCGACAGGGCGGTTCTGTTCAGAATTTCGTAAGAAATACCGAATTCCTTGTAGAGCAAACTTTCAAATTGGTGAGACGCCAGTCCTGCGCGGCTGCGAAACAGTTTCAAAAAACCGGTCTTGCGCAGTCTCGAATGGCAACCCGCCTGCTCCATAAACTCAAGATGGCAGGAAAGACTGTTCTTCGCCAGCTCATTCAGCGCCGCAGCACTTTTTCTGCAGCTGACGGAATTTGCGGCTCCCAGAAATCCTGATATCCATCTTAAATTCCTGAGGACATAAAGAATTTGCACGCGAACAGCGGGGTTCCGGTACGCGATGGAGGCAGGTAACGTCTTCCATAAACCAGGTGTGTTTGGGGGCAGAATGGATCCGCGACTGATAACACCAGCGTTACCGTATGATGTCTCGGAGCCCGGATCCTTGCGGTCCACCAGAACCACATCCCATCCCCGCAACTGCAGGTGAAGCGCCGCTGAAACGCCGACTATTCCGGCTCCGATTATCAATGCTGAAGGTGCCACTTGCCTGGTCCCAATATTCCAGCTCATTGCGAATATACATTAAGGATTCCGTGAACAAGCATTTTCTGGCATAGGTTACAAGATTGAATTGGTAACGCATTCAGTTATGATTTGCCGGATACGGCCGCCCACATCATTTTCTTTGACAAGCCGTCCAATGTGCTAATCTTCGTCATATTCACGGAAATTCTTGACGATATATCGGAATTACCGTCGAATTTGTCAATTCGGGTGGTTTAATTCGTCATCAGCATTGCCCATAATTCATCACAATCTGATTTGCAGGAGGGCATCACGATGACCAGGGAAATTCTTCTCATTGGAGGCGGAAAAATTGGCGAGGCGATAGCAGTGCTTCTTTCAGACGTCTCTGATTTTAAACTGGCGGTTGCTGATCATTCAGAAGTAGCGCTTTCCAGGTTTGAAGAACATCATGGTGTAAGCACCCACCTGCTGGATGCCTCGGATAGTGGTTCAATTTGCCGGGCGGCAGCCGGAAAATATGCCATATTAAATGCCGGCCCATATTTCCTTGCCCCTCTTGTCGCGAAGGCCGCTTTGGAAGTCGGCGGTCACTATCTGGACCTTACAGAAGATGTTGTCAGCACGCGAAAGGTGTCGAAACTTGCCAGTGATGCCGCAACGGCTATAATTCCTCAATGCGGTCTGGCACCGGGATTCATTTCGATTGTGGCGAATGATCTCGCCGCCAAATTCGATGAATTGGACAGTGTGCAGATGCGGGTTGGTGCCCTGCCGCGGTTCCCTACCAACGCGATGAAATACAATCTGACCTGGTCGACGGAGGGGGTGATAAACGAGTATTGTCAGCCCTGTGATGCCATCATTGACGGCCGGCTTGTTCAAACACTTCCCATGGAAGGACTCGAGGAATTTTCGCTCGATGGTATCAGATATGAAGCTTTTAATACGTCAGGCGGTCTGGGGAGTATGTGCGAAACATATGAGGGGCGGGTTAACACCATGAACTATCGATCCGTTCGCTATCCCGGTCACAATGCCATTATGAAAGTTCTGCTGGAGGACTTAAACCTGGGTAAACGTAAGGATCTCCTGAAAGAAATCCTGGAGAGCGCCGTTCCGGCGACAATGCAGGATGTGGTTCTGATATTTGTCACCGTGAGTGGGTATATTAAGGGAAGGTATTTGCAGGAGAGTTATGCATCAAAAATCTATGACAGAAATATTAAAGGGCACCACATGAGCGCGATACAGGTTACCACGGCATCCGGTATTCTGACCGTGCTCGACCTGCTTGCAGGCGGCGCCCTTCCTCAGAAAGGGCTGGTTCATCAGGAAGATGTAGACCTGTCAGAGTTTTTATCCAACCGTTTTGGCCGGAATTTTGTTTCTGACAAAGTCCGGTCCGATAGCCCATTGATAGGTGCAGCAGAATAGAGAGGTCGGATATGTCCCAGAATGCAAGTAAACTTCGAAATGAAATTGATGGGCTGTTGAAGCGGCTGGGAGTTCCGCAGCAAAATTATCAGGCCGGTCCGCTTAAAGTCCATTCGCCGGTTGACGGATCGGAAATTGCTGAAGTGCAACCGGTATCCGCAAACGATGTGGTTTCCGCCGTAACAAGGGCGCGCAAGGCGTTTTTGCAGTGGAGAATGGTACCAGCACCCAGACGTGGGGAATTGGTCCGGCTGCTGGGTGAGGAACTTAGAAATTCAAAACAGGACCTTGGCCGTCTGGTATCCATTGAGGTGGGAAAAATTTTGTCAGAGGGACTTGGTGAAGTCCAGGAAATGATTGACATCTGTGATTTCTCTGTCGGACTTTCCCGCCAGCTTTATGGTAAGACGATCGTGTCTGAGCGACCGGGGCACCGGATGATGGAGACATGGCATCCATTAGGTGTTTGCGGAGTTATCACTGCTTTTAATTTTCCTGTTGCTGTCTGGTCGTGGAATGCCGCAATAGCACTGGTTTGCGGGAACAGCGTAATCTGGAAGCCGTCTGAAAAGTCTCCTCTTACGGCATTGGCCTGCATGACGGTCTTCCGGCGGGCGCTGGACAGGTTCGACGAGGGGTTTGATGATCTTGCACAATGTATTATCGGCGCGACGGAAATCGGTGAAGCGCTTGTCAGTAGTCCGGATGTGCCCCTGATCAGCGCTACAGGGTCAACGCGGATGGGCCGTGCAGTGGCACCCCGCGTGGCTTCGAGATTTGGCAAATGTGTCCTTGAGCTCGGTGGAAATAATGCCATGATCGTCGCACCCTCGGCCGATCTTGAGCTCGCAGTACGGGCCATAGCCTTTTCTGCGGTTGGTACGGCGGGCCAAAGATGTACCTCATTGAGACGGGCTATCGTTCATAAATCAGTCTCCCGGACATTAATAGAACGGCTGATAGCGGCATACAGGTCTCTTCCCATCGGTTCGCCGCTCGACGAAAACACACTCGTTGGACCTTTGATTGATGAAAATGCGATGAGGAGCATGGAGAACGCTCTTAGTCAGGCGCGACAGGATGGCGGTACCGTCCATGGAGGAGAGCGAACCGAAGGTCCGGGCGCTGGGATCTACGTTCGGCCCGCGATTGTTGAAATGCCGGATCAGACAGCAATCGTCCGTGAGGAAACCTTTGCCCCCATCCTTTATGTCCTGAATTACGACTCACTTGATGAGGCCATTCGATTGCACAATGACGTGCCCCAGGGCTTGGCCTCATGTATATTTACAACTGACCTCAGGGAAGCGGAATATTTCATGTCAGCCGCAGGATCGGATTGCGGAATCGTTAATGTGAATATCGGGCCGTCAGGGGCGGAAATAGGTGGCGCGTTTGGCGGGGAAAAGGAAACCGGAGGGGGGAGGGAGTCCGGATCGGATTCCTGGAAAGCTTATATGCGTCGCGCTACGAATACGGTAAACTATTCAACAGACCTTCCGCTGGCACAGGGTGTAAAATTCGAAATCTGAATTTGAGGGCATTCGTTGTGCTACTGTAACGGGGCTTGAAGTTCAGATAATGGTTTGCCGTCTGGGAGCAGGCTGAATTATTCCGCTATCCAAGGCGCTCCAATTCCATCTGATGAAAACAACGCATTGTTGGGTTATTCGAGTTTGCGGGATGGTTGCCTGATGGGAGTCAATTGCTCCAGAAATCCAGAGTAAATAGGGTGTTGGCGCATTGCTTTCATACCATTTTTCAGGCATCATTTGAGCAAGCCCGCTTGCCATGCCGTAATATAAGTTAAACTGAGGACACCTCATGCGCCTCATTGATGTCTTGAATTTTCAGTCGGACAGCTGATCAGATGGGTCGGACGGTATGCAGTAGATTTTTGGCACTGTTGCCTGGCCGCAGATACGAGAGGGCATCCATGAAATTTCAGTTCATTCTGTTCGCATTATCGTTCTTGTTTAAATTTCGTCTGTGGCAGGATAAGGCTTTTCGGGACAGAGTTAAGGCGCGAAATCTAATCGTTCAGGTAGGTACCGACGATGGCGCGAGGGGCCGTTATTTTCATTTTGATTCTGGTGCCATGAGGTCTGCCGCCGGTTCGAACGATAAGGCGACCGTTCGGCTGATGTTCAAGACCGCGGAGATAGGCGCCCGTCTGTTGTCTCCGCCAATAAATCAACAGACCCACATTGACGCTCTCAAAAATTTTCTGGTCAGGCTTGAAGGGCCTGACGAAGATGCCGTCTGGTTTGCCCAGACTGTAATGACAGCCCTCGCGGGCCCGCTGAAAATCGGGAAACCCATGGGTGATGGTATTATCCGTTATTGCAGTATGACAAATGGAGGACCGGTATTCGTTGACGTCAAAAATGATAGGATCTTGCGAACAACACCTCTGGTCCTCGGCGATGATGATCCGAAATCCTGGTCGATAGAAGCGCGAGGTAAGACTTTCTCACCACCGCGAAAGGCAGCTCTGGCTCCACACTCCATGAACTTGAAGGCAATGGTTTATGCTCCAAATCGGCTGCTGCACCCTTTGAAGCGCATCGACTTTAATCCTGATGGTGACAGAAATATTGAGAAACGCGGCATCTCAGGTTTTGAGAGATTAAGCTGGGATGAGGCTCTTGATATTGTAGCTTCTGAGATCAAAAGGATGAAACGGGATTACGGTACCGGTGCAATTGCCTCAAGTAACGGATCCCACCACTACTGGGGAAACATTGGTTACTATCTGAGCGCCAAACTCCGGTTTATGAATGCCATCGGGACCACGGAAGTTCATCACAACCCTGATAGTTGGGAGGGATGGTACTGGGGCGCGCTGCATCACTGGGGTGGAAGTTTACGCGTCGGAGGAGGTGAACCATTCGGCACTGTCGAAGACTGTCTGCGCAATGCCGAGATGATTGTATTCTGGTCAAGTAATCCGGAGGCTACCGGTGGTGTTTATGGAGGACTTGAAGGCTCGGTGCGCCGTCAGTGGCTGAGGGACCTCGATGTTGAGATCGTTCATATTGATCCCTACTACAATGACACCGCCCAGTTTCTGGGGGGCAAATGGATCGCCCCCCGACCGACGACGTCTCCGGCCCTTGCCCTTGCTATTGCACATGTTTGGATCACAGAAAATCTTTATGATGAAGACTATGTGAAAAACCGGACCAAGGGTTTCGAAGTGTGGCGCAGTTATATTCTGGGATTGGAGGACGGCGTAGCAAAAACTCCGGAATGGCAGGAGAAAGAAACAGGGGTTGACGCGATGGTAGTTCGGGCCCTGGCCCGGGCATGGGGTCGAAAGCGCACTTACCTCGCCGCCGGAGGCATGGGCAATGCGTTTGGCGGCGCATGTCGTAATGCCAATGGAACCCAGTGGACGCGAACCATGGTCTGCCTGATGGGTATGCAGGGTCTGGGTAAGCCGGGAATAAATACCGGAAACCTTCAACTGGGTGTGCCGTTGGATTTCAACTTCTATTTTCCGGGTTACGCCGAAGGAGGAATTTCAGGGGACCTGAACCATACGGCAATGGCGGCCAATCTTTATCAACGCATGCCACAACTTCCCACAGTCAACCCGTCAAGTCAGATTATTCCAAGGTTGAGATTGCCGGAGGCAATCATTGAAGGGCATGCCGAGGGTAATCCTTGGGATGCAAAAACAATGGAGGGGCAGTTCAGTAAAATTGTATATCCCAAAAAGGGCCACGCGCTGGTACACATGCTTTACCGGTACGGGACGGCCATACTTGGAACTCTGAATAATACCAACCGATATGTGAATATGTACCGCTGTCCAAACCTGGAATTCGTTGTCAATCAATCCATTTGGGATGAAGGTGATGTAAGATTTTCTGACATTGTACTACCGGCCTGCACCAATCTGGAACGCTATGATATCAGCGAGTGGGCAAATTCGGCCGGTTATGGGGCGCATTTTCATTCTCAGGTCAATCACCGGGTCATCACTTTTCAGAGTAAATGCATCGAACCGCTTGGCGAGTCAAAATCCGACTACGACATATTCTCCTTGCTTGCATGTCGCCTGGGCCTTGGAAATTATTATACGGAAGGAATGCGCGATATCGACTGGGTGAAACGGATGTTTGATGCCTCTGACTTGCCCAAGTATATATCCTGGTCGAAGTTTCTGAAAAAGAGTTATTTCGTCGTTCCCCCGGAACAGGAACAGCTTAGAGCGCCAACGGCTTATCGCTGGTTTGCCGAGGATACGAAGAAAAATGTGCCTGAAGCGATGCCGCTTCCCGGTGACTATACAGAGACATTCCTTGAGGGCCTGCAGACGCAGTCCGGAAAATTTGAGTTCGAGTGTTCCAGTCTCAAGCGCTATGCCCCGGATGACGAGGAACGCCCGCCGATTGTTAAATACCGACCAGCCTGGGAAGGGCCGCTGAACGGGGATCTCAGGAACTATCCGCTCCAGTTGATCACGCCACATTCCAGATACAGTTTTCATAGCCAGGGGGATGGCAAAGACAGTTTCCTGAACGATATTTCTGAGCACAGGGTGCTGATCGATGGATACTACTACTGGATACTACGCCTTAACCCGGAAGACGCAGAGCACAGAAATATTTCAGAATCAGATCTTGTGAAGGTCTATAACAATCGTGGAGCGGTTATTTGCGCGGCAAGAATTACAGGCCGGTTGCGTCCAGGTGTTGTACACGGATTCGAGTCGTCGGCGGTTTATGATCCAGTCGGAGAACCCGGCAGATCAGTTGACAGGGGCGGGTGTCTGAACCTGTTGTCACCCAGTCGCTCACAGATCAAAAATTCCCATTCCATGGCCAACGGAACGGCGATGGTAGAAGTCGAATTATGGGACGGTAATTCGCTATTTGCCAGATCCGTATCCACGGCCATACAAAACGACGCCGAACGGCCTGGCGAGGGCGCTGTTCGGGTCGGCCTCTCAATGGATGGCGGGAAATAGGCCATGTCAAAATGGAACCTTATTGTTGATGTTGCAAACTGCACGAACTGCGGTCTATGTGCACTATCGGTGCAGGATGAACATTATGAAAATGAATTCCCGGGATATGCGGCACCGATGCCCAAACACGGCCATCACTGGATTGAAATCAGGAAAAAGGAACGCGGTCAGGCTCCTATGTTGGATGTGGCTTATCTGCCAGTAATGTGCCAGCATTGCGACGATGCGCCCTGCATTAAAGCCGCTAACAATGATGCAATATCAAAAAGGGAAGACGGGATCGTCATTATCGATCCGGTCAAGGCAAAAGGGCAGAAGCAACTTGTCGAGGCCTGCCCCTATGGCGCGATCTGGTGGAATGAAGGGCGAAATGTCCCCCAGCATTGGCTGTTTGATGCCCATCTGCTTGATGCCGGATGGGCCGAACCGCGGTGTGTGACGGTTTGTGCCACTGGCGCGTTGAAAGTGGTTAAAGGGGATGACGAGGAAATAAAGGACCTCGTAAAGAAAGAACAGCTTGAGGAGCTTTCACCGGAACTCGCGACCAGACCTCGCGTTTTTTACAAGAATCTCTGGCGCTTCAGGGACTGTTTTCTTGGTGGAACTGTAACAGCGGAAAGCGCGGGCGTCGTAGATTGTGTTGCCGGAGCTAACGTATCTCTGAACAAGGACGGAACCGAAGTCGCTTCCGGTCAAACCGATCTGTTCGGGGATTTTAAACTGGACCGGATAACACCGGAAAGTGGAAATTATACTCTTGAAGTGCAATATGGTGAAGGGCCTCCCAAGAAATTTGAAGTCTCATTTGGAGAAAGCCAGTATCTTGGTGAAATTCGTATCGACCAATAGTTAAAGTTGGTTGGATCAGGCAGAATGGCCCTGCTAATTTTTATACACCGCTAACCTTGATGCCAACTGGCACAAGGCATCGTCGGAGTTTTTCCAGCCCATGAAAGACAGGCCAATCGCACAATTGTTGTTGCGTGTCGCGGGGATTGTAAGCTGCGGAAGCCCCGACAGGCTGGCCAGGCTCACGAGCGAAAGAGTTTTTCTTCTGAACTCATCGAGGGTTCTGAGGTCAACATCAACTGGCGGAGGGAGCGAAGCCACGGGTGGCAGGCATAAAACAGATCCGGGTAAAAGTACAGCCGTCAGCAATTGTGTTATTTCATTCTGATAGACGCGCGCATTTGTCTGCTCTGTTTCTTTAACGTCCCTGGCGATCATCATGCGCTCCCGGATGCCTGGGCCCAGATCAGGTTTCCGGGCTTCGATCCAGCTTCCAAACGAACGCCATGTTTCATAAGCCTGTATAATGCGAAAAGACTCCAGAGCGCGATCAAAATCCAGTCCCTGCGGAAGAGCGGTCAGATGTTCCACGTGTGGGAATTTATTTTCAATGGTCTGTATAAATTTTTTTAACGGGAGGGCGGTTTCTGGATCGCATTTGTCAAAGGCGAAGTCAGCAATCAGAAGATGTTCTGCCGCAATTTCCTCATACGAAGGATCATTTTTTGTCTGAATAGAGGAAATCTGCGATGATGCCGAAAGCCCCGGATTGTCCAATAGAACCGAGGCGACCTGGTTGAAAATCCCGGCGTCGCGGGCGAACCATCCTGCGGCATCAAAGCTTGGTGCCATGGGCATGGCATGGGATAAATCAAGACGACCATGGGTTGGTCTCAAGCCGAACAAACCACAGAAACTCGCTGGAATGCGGATTGAGCCCCCGGTGTCACTTCCCAGGGCAAAATCACACAAACCGGCGGCGGTTGCTGCGGCGGAACCGGATGAAGAACCTCCGGGCACTCTTCCAGGTGAACTGACGTTCTTGGGTGTGCCATAATGCACATTGACCCCGACGAAGCTGTAAAACAGCTCATCACAAACAGTCTTTCCAACACAGGTTGCACCGGAATTGAGAAGGCGCTGAACTAGCGGAGACGTCTCGGACGCGGCTTGATGGCTGTCAAGCCATTCGGGATTTCCGCCCCCGGTTTTGTAACCGGCGATATCGAACAGATCTTTGACGGCAAATGTCAGGCCCTTGAGCGGGCCATGATCCCGTCCGTCAAGCCGTTCCGGACCATGCGAGACAAACGCACCGATCTGCTGGCGTGCGTAAGGGGTGTTTTCTGATTGGGACATGATAGCTTCTACTTGAATTGGAAACCCGGTATGTACAAAGAACCTAAATTTCATAGCAGAGTGAAATTGAGGTGAAAATCCAAAATTGCCTGAGTAGGTTGTCAAAATAAATTTGAAATTCTTGTGTGCTCGCTCAATTGTCTATCATTATTTTATTTTGTGCGATTTGTCTCCCCATGGAAACGACTTCGAGCTGTGTAAAGCACCCGCATTGTCAAGTTGTTCGGATATTCTGAGGGCTTCGTTCCACTTGGCCATCCGTTCAGAGCGAGAGAATGAACCGACTTTGATCTGTTTGATGCCCCAGCCCGTTCCAATGTGAACTATCGAGCAGTCTTCACTCTCACCTGAGCGGGCGGAAATTATTGATCCCCAGTCCGCCGAACCGGCTTTTTCAAAAGCTGCCCGGGTTTCACTCAGCGTCCCCGCCTGATTTGGCTTAATCAGTACAGAATTGCAGGCGTGGTCCTCGATTGCTTTTTCAACGCGTTCAGCACTGGTCACCAAATAATCATCACCAACGATCTGTATCTTGTCGCCAAACCGTTTTGTAAATGCCTTGAATCCGTCCCTGTCATGTTCACTTAAAGGGTCTTCCACAGAGACGATGGGATAGGTGGATATCCAGCCGGCGAGCAGTTCAATAAGTTCACCGCTGCCGAGTTTTCGGCCGTCACGGCTCAGTACATAATGATTGCCTTCCCGAAATTGACTGGCTGCGATGTCAAGAGATATTGCCATGTCCTCACCCGTCCTTAAGCCCGCTTCCTCAATGGATCTTGCAAGAAACATCAGTCCCTCCTCATTACTCGCAAAATCAGGCCAATACCCTCCTTCATCAGCAACGCCCTTGAGTTTGCCCGCGTCTTCCAAGAGCCTTCCGGCCATCCGGTAAACTTCCGCAGTCCAGTCCAGAGCCTGAGCAAATGTCCGGGCACCAACAGCAATACACATGAAGTCCTGGATATCGACACGGTTACCGGCATGTGCTCCACCACCGAAAATCTGGATTTCCGGTGTGGGCAAGATAGAATCCTCGTTGCCGCCCAGATACTTCCAAAGTGGCAAACCTGCGGTAGATGCCGCCGCATGGGCTGCGGCCATGGAGGTGGCAATCAGGGCATTTCCGCCCAGTCTTTCCTTTTGGCCGGTACCGTCGAGATCAATCAGAAGCTGATCGATGTTCAATTGGTCATATACATCCTGACCCAACAGGGCAGGTCGAATCTCCGTTTTTATGTTGTTAAGTGCGTTTGTGACATCGTAGCCGTCGAATTTCTGCCCGCCATCCCGAAGATCCACCGCCTCGCCCGAACCTTTCGAAGCGCCGGCAGGTGCAATGGCCCTCCCTGTCTTTCCTGATGCTGTTGTTATTTCAATTTCGATGGTGGGTCTCCCCCGGGAATCCCAGAGTCTGCGGCCCTGTATTCGAGTTATCGATGATTCACTCACAAAGCGATGCTTTCCATTCCGTTGTTTCCATTCGGCGAATTACGAATTAGTCCAGGCGATCAGGATATCCCGGGTATCCGAAACAGGATTTAATAACAGATGCCGGGAAATCCTGCGCACCCGATCTTTTTCGTGTATGGCTGTGACATAGTCAATTGGGGATTTGCCGTCTATGCGTCCAAGTAACAGGCCGGGAAGAAGATGCGCTATCCGGGCATGTATTCTGTCTGCGGGCTCATGCCGAATATTCTCAAGATATGTCATGGTGAGGGATGAGAAACAGTCCAGATATAAGTCCGTAGCATCCGGTCGCCACAGGGTTTTGAGAAGAAAGTGTTTGAGACAGAATGCCAGATCAAACGCCGGATCACCGTACCAGGCGCACTCCGCATCCAGGATGACAGGGCTGTCGTCAGGTCCGACCAAAATATTTTTAGGGCTGATGTCTCCATGAACCAGCACTGATTTAGTATTGGCGGTTGTTTCAAGCAGATCTTTCAGGGGATCTGCAAGATCGGGATGCTTTTCCGCACAGGCCAGCAAATAGGGAGCCAGGCGGATCTCATGAAATATATGATCCGTTGCGAATAATTCTTTAATGTTCTGCTGCCCAGCCGTTGCGTTATGAATTTTGGCAAGTGCGTTTCCCAACCGGCTGGCAATGTCCCTATTGGTCTGTCCAGCCATCAGCAAATCCTTCCAGTTACGGTACTGTTCCGGTTCTAAATATGGCATGACGAATAAACCCCGGGTTGAGTCATGGCTTAAAATTCGGGGAGTCATTCCCGGGACGATTTCCTCTGCCTTCTGCATCCAGGCAACTTCATACTTGTTACGCTCAACCGGAGCGTACCAGGGCGCTTCGACCTTAAGCCGGGCCCGCGCACGCTTTATGCAGTAACATCCCCGCTCCGACCGTACTAACCAGATGTCTGAGGAAACACCCCCTGTGAGTGGCTGAAAAACAGGCAATTCGTGCGGGGAGAGCAGGTCGGTTTCGCGCAGGTGCGAATAAATCTCAGCATCAGGACTGGTCATTTTAACTATCAGATCACTGTTTTCCTAATCTTTTGTCTGCATAAAAAGCGCAGTCCAAAGCCAGAGGAGCCAATTGACAAGCAACTATACCACAAATGATTCGTCATTTGAGTGGCTGTTCGATCCGGGGTAAAGAGATGCAACATAAACTGGTGATCTTGACAGCCTCGAACCTTCAGGTTCAACTGAGGACTTAAAAATATGCGCAGGTCGGAACATTAATCGCAACCGGAGGATACTATGGATGCTGCAAAATTAACGATGGAAGAAATGCTCAAACGAACGGCCCGATTTAAGGAGCTGAAATCCAGTCCGCAGGCCTATCTTGATACGCGTCTCGAGGAGCATCATCGCGATACCTTCAATGTGATTGGACGCGGCGTAACTGAGGACCCTTCACTGGCTCCAACTATTAGTGATGCCAGATATTGCGGCATTACCTATATCGGCGCTGAACCAGGAAAGGGCGCCGCACTGCACTCTCATGAAACAATCGAGATTTTCGTTCCTCTGACCGGTAAGTGGGCCGCCTACTGGGGAGAGGACGATACTCAGGAAATAGAGCTGGACCAGTTTGATGTCATTTCATTTCCTCCAGGAGTTATGCGTGGATTTCGAAATGCCGGAGATCAATATGCCTATCTCATGGCAATAATCGGGACCAAGGAGGATACAGGTGATGGCGGCCGTGTCGGATGGGCACAGTCTGTTTTGGAAAAAGCAAAGACTACGGGACTGAGGGTTAATGAACAGGGTGACCTTGAGGAAACCGGAACCTAATACCCACGATTTACAGTATGGATAACCCAATTGTTGAGACCAATGCACCGGGTCCGTCACGAACGAGTCATTTTAAGCCGGGTCTTAAAAAAATCCGACTCGGATACTTTCCAATGATGAAAGAGCAGGACCTATATCCACTGCTCAACTCCAAAAAATGGGTGATGGCGCCTTGTGGGTGGTCGATCGTCGTCGGCGATGTTCTTATCGAGGCTCGCGAGGATCAACGCCGGTGGCAGGCCAGAACAAGAAGCCTCAATGGCCATATTTCCCGCTGGTCGCCATTTGTCGCAACCCGCTGGCAGGCCGGACTAATGGCCTATTATGCCAGCTTCGAATTCCAGCCGGAATTGGATTTTGGCAATGGCGGGCACTGATCATCGGTCGAACTGGAAAAATGGAAGCGGGGTCAAATCCGGATGTTAAAGTTCACGATTTTCCAGTAGCATCTTGAACATCTTCGCGGCCATTGCAAAACCTCCGTCTGCGCCGTCAACAAAATGAACATGTTCACTGTTTTCAAGACTGAACACCAGGCAGGTCATTAGTGCTTGTTGTGACAAATGGGTGCCGTATAAAATATGCCCGTCCCGATAGAGTTTCCCCAACATTCCGCAGATGGACTTCGCCTGTTCCGGAGACACATCCAATACCATTCTGAGAATATCATCATATTTCTGAAAATCAGTATTCGACCTCAATTCCTGCCGGTAGACCGGGGCATTGTATGGCCCTGCCTTTTTGTCAAATATTTCGCACCACTTTTGTATGAATGATTCCAGCAAGATTGCGC
Organism: uncultured Hyphomicrobiaceae bacterium; assembly: GCA_964461525.1. GTDB lineage: Bacteria > Pseudomonadota > Alphaproteobacteria > Rhizobiales > CAYWUX01 > CAYWUX01. The sequence continues at coordinate 87,297 of CAYWUX010000002.1, forward strand.
AATATTTCCCTATACCGGTTCCTGATGACGATTGGGACTTCGCCTCCATCCAAAGTCCTTTAGGTGGCCATCTGTAATACATGCTGTGTTCATTCGCAGGTGCGGAAGATTCCGGATCACCTTGCAAAATTTTTGACAGGCACTGGAGAATTCCAGCAAGAATTCTCTTGTGATCATCGTAATTGTCGGACAGGGGCTGGATCATCATTGACAGCATCTGGCCATTTCGGGGGGTAAGCGGGTCCCATCGGCATGACAATCCCTCAAGGTCAGCTTCCTGGCGCTGTAGAACCGGAAAGAGGTAGGGATTGCTGCCTTTGTCGTCCTTGACCAGTCGATCGGCGAGAACCAGTCCGCCACCTGCAAACATTGCCAGATGATTGCCGGGGCTAAGTTCAAATTTTGATACCGTCAAATCTTTGCCCCTGGCGCGCAGGTCCGCTACCGGCACCCCGCCAACTCTCAGATTTAGTCCAAATTTTCGTTTTGCCAGATCCGATACACCCAGAAGCGCGTTTTTTGCGGATTCCGAGAGGTTTGGCGGAACTGCTATTGCAGCTCCGTCACCGCCGAAGACAAAGGGAATATCCTTAGCCCGGCTTTTATTCAGGATAGCCGTAATCGATGCGGCACCCATCATATTTACAGCTTTATAATTTCCTTGTTCGATGGCCTGAGTGGAGTTTTCAATATCCGTAATCATGACAGTCCAGCCATCCGGCACCGGGGTATAAGACTCCAAATCAGCAATCTGGATGAATTTGTCGAATGGTTTAAGATCACGGTAAAAATTATTGATATCCGGATCATGGGATTGTGACTGCTTTTTCACTCCACGATCTCCATTTGTCCCAAAGGGCACAACATAGTTCATTGTTCTACCCGTCGCAGTGGAAATGTGCCACTGTTGGGTTTAATCTTATGGGCAATGGCTTGAAAGCTGAAAATATGATCTGTTCCCCGGGGAGACAGTAAACTGCCGGCCTGACTATAAAAGAAAAAAGCTTGTAACGATATAAATCAGGGTTGAAAATAACATGACAGCGCTTCAGGAAAAACTCATAACGGCTAACGGCATCAGACAGTCGGTCATTGAAACCGGCGCCGGGCCTTCAATAATGTTGTTGCACGGCTGGCCGCAGACCAATTTTGCCTGGCGCAAGGTCATTCCGGATCTAGCACGGAATTACCACGTCATCGCGCCTGACCTGCGTGGCCTTGGCCGGACTGAAAAGACGGAGACCGGGTATGACATTCGCAACATCGCCACCGATATCCGGGAACTCCTCAAGGTTATGAATGTCGAACAACCGATCATTGTAGGTCATGATTGGGGCGGATTGGTCGCGCGGCGCTTCAGTTTGGACTGGCCGGGTGAGGCCCGAGCCTTAGCAATTGTTGACGTAGCGCCTCACGAGCAGGTCCTTGGCACTCTCAATGCCAATTCAGCAAAGGCACTCTGGCATTTCTTTTTTAATGCCGTATATGATCTTCCCGAGAAACTTGTTTCCGGAAGAGCGGAGATTTTCCTCAGATATCTGTTCAGAGACAAATGTTACGATCCGGAAACCTTTTTAGCCGAATGTCTGGAGTATTATGCGCAGGCTTACGATAGTGAGCAGGCATACAGGGCAGGTGCGCAATATTACAAAGCCATGTTTTCGACAAACCGTGAGATTGACTGGGAACAGAACGCGGCAAAGATTACCTGCCCCGTACTGTGTTTGTGGGGAACAAAGGGCGGCGTTGGTGCCGTGGTCGACCTTTTGGACATGTGGCGCCGGGAAGCCACCAACGTATCCGGATGTGCATTCGAGAAAAGCGGGCACTATCTGCCTGAAGAGGAACCGGAGAAACTGATCCGCGAGCTTCAGAAATTCATAGATACGCTGTAACCGGTTGATTTTGATGATGACAGAATTCGAACTAAGCTTGAAGAAAATTTTGCGCTATTCGGGCAAATTGTCCAGGGCGTTCTACGGCGGAGATATGGCCGGCTTCGAGTTCGACGAGTCTTGCGCAAGAAATGTTCTGAGCCTCAGATCGGCATACCCCCTGGTCGATGATCCCACCAAGCGAAAAACCACATATCTTGAAACTTCGAACATTAAGTTCATCAGTCACAGCCAGCACATCGCCGGCAAGATCCGAAACCTGGAAATCTTCCGCGCGACATCCGGTCGGTCCGTGTCCGCGATGATCCATTGTTATGACAAAATAGGAGGAGGATAGGGTAAAAGCCACCGCATCCCACATGGAGTGATCGG
>CAYWUX010000002.1:89663-129406 GCA_964461525.1 uncultured Hyphomicrobiaceae bacterium
ATACAATTGCGGGATCGAAACGGGATCCCCTGGTTTCATAATAAATATCTAGGTCAGCATGTCGGACGTAAGGCGTAATGATGACTGCTTTCATTCTGTATTTAACGGATTCAGCACTCAGTTGACTCAAATTTGTCGTATTTCGGTGACATTTTTAACGAATCCACAACTACGTTTCTCAATTATTTGCATCTATGTGCACCCATCACCATATAAAATTAATTAATTACGGATGATATCCTTTTCTTGACTGAGATCGGAAGTATACTGAATAGATCAAGCTCCAACGCGCCGGGAGGGACCCATGAACAGACTGAATTTCATCAATCAGCAGAGTCAGAGTCGAAATGGTTTAATAGCGCTTCTGGCAGGCGGAATGGTGGTTTTTGCGACCGTCGCTCCCGTTGATGCAGATCCCGTCGCAGGCGGTATCACCGGACTTGTTGTCGGGGCAGGTGTCGGAGCAGTGGTCGGCGGCAGCAAAGGCGCCGTCAAAGGCGCTGTGATTGGAACCACCGTAGGTGTCATAGCCGGTGCAGTAGAGCAGGAACGCCGCAAAAAAAGACGGGTGAGAGCCCGACGAAACAGTGGGACGGTTAATACCTCCTATGTACCGGAAAAAAAATATCCTCAAGCGCCCGTATTCGATTCGCATCTGGTGGAGGAAACGCAAGTACTTCTTGTTGAACACGGGTTTGATCCCGGCCCGATTGATGGTGTATATGGGTCACGGACTGCCCAGGCCATATCGGAATATCAGGAAGAGTTTGATCTGGTTGTAGATGGGGAGCCTTCAGAACCGCTATTGGAGCATATGCGACAGAACGAAGGATAGCGTCGCCCCTCGTTAACGATAGAACGGTTTCGTAGTCGTAGAATTTTGTAAAAACTTCTTTTAATGATTGTCTGGACACCTCTGATCTCGAGGTGCATAGTCCCGTCGAACAGCTGACATCTGGAAGAAGAGTATAAATATGGGCCTTTTCCGAGAAATTTTTACGTGGTGGGATGGGAATACCATCGGGACAAGATTTTATACTTGGAAAAAAGGCAAATTCGTCGGGGAGGACGAGTTTGGAAATCAGTATTATCAGGATAAATATGGTAAACGCCGCTGGGTTATCTATAAAAACAGGGCGGAGGCATCGCTAATTCCCCCGGGATGGCACGGGTGGATGCATCATACTAATGATGTTCCTCCAACAGATGAAAATTATCAGTCAAAATCCTGGCAGGTGGATTATATACCCAATCTGACTGGCACCCGTAATGCATATCGCCCGCAGGGCAGCGTCCTTGCCAGTGGGAAGCGTCCACCCGCAACAGGCGATTACGAATCATGGCAACCGGATAAGTAGTTTATCAAGTTCGACATTTTAATATTAAAGCGAAACACAAGATTGCAAGACGGACCCATTCAATTTTTGTCTAATTTAGAATTCAGAATCAAGATTGGGGTCTATCTGATTTTGGTTGACCGAAGTCACATTTTTTACAGAATGATTGTGTAGTTCAGGCATGATATTGTGAATGTCGATGTTCCTCCACACCCAATATTTTAACGCAGTCACATGTCATGAATAAATTCAGCAAAAATTTTACAATTTATCCGATTATTCTACTGGTACTCGGAAGTAGTTTGGGTCTTCATCCGGAACCTCTACGCGCTGAAAAGATTGCAAATGAGATCGCGGTCTTCGCCGCTCTGGACAAGGTTACAGCCCGTATATCACATTTGGAAGTCAAATTGGATGAAACTGCCAAATTTGGTGCGCTGAAAGTCACACCACGGGTATGTTATACACGACCTCCGACAGAACCACCCCTGACATCTGCCTTCGTGGAGGTTGATGAAATCAAACTAAATGGTGACGTGCAAAAATTATTTTCCGGATGGATGTTCGCCCAAAGCCCCGGGCTAAATGCGGTTCAACATCCCGTATTTGATGTCTGGCTGACCAACTGCAAGATATCATCGGGCGATGCGTCCGCCGATAATCCCAGAAAATCGGACCGCACTTTAAGTGAGCCATCCAACAACCCTTGAAATCTTTCTCTGCTGACTTCAATAGCTCCAAATTGTCTTAAATGGTCTGTGACAAATTGTGTGTCGAGCAGTTCAAAATTGCCTCGTTTGAGACGGGCAATCAAATAAACCAGCGCCACCTTGCTTGCATCGCGGACATGGGAAAACATGCTTTCACCAAAAAACACACCACCAATGTGTACGCCATATAACCCGCCGACCAACTTATCATTCTGCCAGGCTTCAATTGTATGGCAATGGCCCAGTCTGAACAGCTGACCATAGAGATCACGGATACGCTGATTAATCCAGGTACTTCGGCGACCGGGTTTTGACTGTGCGCAACCGTCAATGATCTTATTGAAATTATTGTCTACCCGGATTTCAAACTTTTGTTTTCTAATTGTCTTTCTAAGACTCTTAGGAATGTGGAAGTTGTCTAGTGGCAGAATTCCACGTTGTTCGGGATCAATCCAGTATAGCGCATGATCTTCAGCACATTCCGCCATAGGAAAAATACCGCATGAATACGCTTTAATTAATACCTGAGGCGTAATGTCTACCATGATATCATCAAATTTAGTCATGACAGCTCATTAAAACCGAATCATTTTTAATTTTAAACATGTGACGAACATTAATATGCAAAAAAACCTATGGCTTCTCCAAGAATTTTTCGAGCCAGTGGATGTTATATTCACCATTCATAATGTCAGATTCGGACAATAGTGAAATAAATAATGGAATAGTCGTCTCTATGCCATCGATCACACATTCGCTAAGTGCACGCCTTAGCCGCATGAGACATTCGTTTCTGTTACGCCCGTGAACAATCAGTTTGCCGATAAGGCTGTCATAATAGGCAGGAATTGTGTAACCCTGATAAACGCCGGAATCGATTCGGACACCCAGACCCCCAGGGGAATGAAAATAGGTGATTTTCCCTGGAGACGGCATAAAAGTTGAAGGATTTTCAGCGTTTATCCGGCATTCGATGGCATGACCGTTAAACTGAATGTCGCTCTGATCAAAGCTAAGAGGAAGTCCGGCAGCAATTCGAATTTGTTCGATAACCAGATCGAGACCCGTGATCATTTCCGTAACTGGATGTTCGACCTGTAAACGGGTGTTCATTTCAATAAAATAGAACTCACCGTTTTCATAAAGAAATTCAACTGTTCCAACGCTCTTGTACCCCATCTGAGCGGTTGCCTTGGCGACAATTGTCCCAATTTTATCTCGCTCTTCTTGATTCAGGGCTGGCGAAGGGGCTTCCTCCCATATTTTCTGATGGCGGCGCTGCAGCGAGCAATCCCGTTCCCCAAGGTGAAGAGAATTACCCTGACCATCACCGATGACCTGTACTTCGATATGTCGGGGACGCGCGAGATATTTCTCTATATAAAGTGTATCGTCCGCGAACGCAGCCTTTGATTCCGCACGAGCTGTAGACAATGCGACAGGTAATTCTTCGGGGGTCTTGGCAACTTTCATTCCCCGGCCTCCCCCACCGGATGCGGCTTTAATCAAAACCGGAAAGCCGATGGATTGGGCGATCTGATTTGCTTCCATATCAGAACCTATGGCCCCTTCGGATCCTGGCACTACGGGAATTCCGAGATTTGATGCTGTTTCCTTTGCTTTTATTTTATCTCCCATTAGACGGATATGCTCGGCGGAGGGGCCGATGAAGGTGATATCATGGTCCTCCAAAATATCTGCAAACCGGGCGTTTTCGGACAAAAATCCATACCCCGGGTGAACCGCTTCAGCTCCAGTAATTTCACAGGCTGATAACAGAGCGGGTATGTTCAGATAACTTTCAGTCGCGGCCGGAGGTCCAATACAGACACTTTCGTCCGCCAATCGGACATGCATCGCATCCGCATCAGCCGTCGAATGCACAGCGACAGTTGAAACGCCGAGTTCCTTGCAGGCACGCTGGATTCTAAGGGCAATCTCTCCTCGATTGGCAATCAGAATTTTCTCGAACATATGAAATCCGAATAAATTAGAGTTTACTCGATGATGACGAGAGGTTCGCCAAACTCAACAGGCTGACCGTCTTCGACAAGAATCGATACGACCGTTCCTGCTCTCGGTGAAGGGATATGGTTCATTGTTTTCATCGCTTCGACGATCATTAGTGTCTGACCTTCACGAACTTGGTCTCCTTCTTTTACAAACTGACTAGCACCTGGCTCCGGCGCAAGATATGCCGTGCCGACCATCGGAGATTTCACTGCCCCGGGGTGATTTCCAGGATCCGACGGATGGCTATCATCGCCGGTGGAGTCATGTCCGGGAGGTCTTTGTTCCCTGGCATCAGTGACATCGGGCTGCATAAAATTGGACGCCCCTGCGGCGGCATGCGTCACTCTTGCAACTCTCACTCGGATTTCGTTGTTCTCTATCTCTATCTCGGACAGCTCGGTCTCTGTCAGCAATTGAGCAAGCTCACGAATAAGAGTCTTGTCAATAGCTTCATTGCTTTGTGGCGGCTTCGATTTGGTCCGGCTGGAAGGACGTTTATTCATACTATTGTCATCCGACTTCATTTTTTTGATCTTCACCTATCTGATCTTTGAGGGCTTTGATAGCAAGAAGGTAGCTCTTTGAACCAAATCCACAAATGACACCAGTGGCGCCTTTCGAGATATAGGACGGGTGTCTGAATTCTTCCCGACGATATATATTTGACAAATGAACTTCAATACAGGGAAGTTTCGAGGCTAAAATGGCATCCAGCAAACCGATTGAGGTGTGAGTCAGGGCAGCGGCATTAATGATTAAACCTGAACCCTGGTTCGAAGCTTCTTGGATCCAGTCAATGAGTTCACCTTCAGAATTTGATTGGCGAAACACCAGACTGACGTTGAGCTCAGCGGCCAACTGTTGACAGTCATTTTCAATCGCCTCAAGGGTGAGATGCCCGTAGACTTCCGGTTCCCTTGTTCCCAAAAGATTTAAATTTGGGCCGTTTAAAAGATAGATTGGCTTAGGCATCGAAGGCGACCCTATTTTCAAGAACCAGCTTGTACTACAATATTTGCGCACAACTCCGCAACGATGAGTTATCCAATTCGCTTCACATGGATATTTCAGCTGTATATAAACTGCAAAAAATGGAGAAGAAACACTCCAGATCTGTCACTTCTAGCGCTTTTATTCCCTGTTGGAAAGTGGACAGCCTGGAATCGCGGGAAAACGTCAACAGCTCTCCAATTTGCATCCATTCGCGCGAATATCAGCAATGTGTGCAACAAACTGATCGTAAAGGTCTTCGGGAGCCCCCTGAATAATGCGATCACCAACGAGATAATGTGGAGTTCCTTGTATTCTGAGATCAAATGCCAGTTTCTGAGATTCTTCAAGAGCCTTGTTAACGAAGTCAGATTTCATGTCGGCTTCAAGCTTTTCCACATCCATTGACATCGCTTTCGCGATCCTAAGGGCTTTTGCTTTATCCGCTTTGCCGGGTTCGGAGAGTAACCTTGTGTGAAACTCAAAATATTTTCCCTGCTCTATGGAGGCCAGCGCAGCCCGCGAGGCCTCTTCTGAGGGTTTCCCAAAGATTGGAAATTCTTTGAGAACGACTCTTACGTTGCTGTCGTTTTTCAATAATTTTGTTAGTGGTGTCAGCGCTCGTTTGCAGAAGCCGCAATTATAATCGAAAAACTCAACCACAGTAACATCACCTTTTGGATTGCCGGCTATATAGGACATTTCCGAGCGAAACAATTGTGCTGCATTGGAAGAGATTGCCTGCTGCGCTCTCTTAATTTCCTCGTCCGCCTCGATTTTCTGCAAGGCGACAAGTGCTTCACCTATTATCTTCGGATTGTTCTTGATATAGTCGCGTACAATTGCTTCGATTTGATCCTTTTGAACCGTTGACAGGTCCGATCCGGTCAATTTGTCTTGAGCATTCCCATCTTGCCTGAACCAGGCGAATGTGACAATAAATGTTACAGCAAATGCGGCTGAAAGTACCGTTCTAAAATTGTCCATTTTCATGAAACGAGATCCTATCGTTTTTAATCACTAGCGAATTTTTGGGGGCTGAAAATTCAAAATGTCATCTGCCTTAAGCCAGTTTGGACTGCCGCGCTGAAACTTGGCCTGCGCTCTTTTTGCTTGTTGTTTTGCATCTTTCAAGCGTCCCTGATACAAATAATGGTGGGCGGATGCTAAAGCAGCCTGAGCTTGCTGGCCTTTGCGACCATAGGCAATAGCCAGTTGCAAATATCCATCCGGCAGTGTCTTCTCCTCGGTGACAATAGCTTTCGTCAAATGATTGATCGCTTCATCGACCAGACGAGGCTGGTTGGAATCCAGCAGCGCCTTTGCTAATTGAATTCTGATCAAACCGGTCTTAGGTGATAGTGTGACTGCTTTGCGCAACGGAGGTATCGCCCGAGTTGCCTGTCCGGCCTCGGATAAAAACTGCCCTTTAAGCTCGTAGAAGTAAGGGTTGTCCGGATCTAATCGGATCAGTTCGTCAATTTCTCTCAAAAACCCTTTCAGATCGCGGTATTTGTTGAACAGCACTATGGAACGGGCGTACCTTGCCGGCATAGATGTACTGGATTTCGGATACTTGCTGAACACGGTACTGGGCGCCTCAAGAAAACCGGCAAGTTTGGCCCGCATTAAATCATGGCGGAGCTGCAATTTCGGATCATCCTGATTTTTATAGTAGGGGCTGCGTCTGGCAAGTTCCTGCAACTGGACAATCCGCTGTCGCGGCATTGGGTGGCTCTGGGCATAAGGATCTATATACTGACGTGAAAAAAGCTGTTGATCGTCAAACCGGGAAAATGTTTCGAGCATGCCCTGGGCGGACTGTTTGGTTGCGTTCAAATACCTTACGGCTGCCTGGTCAGCGGAAGATTCTTCTGAACGTTGATAGGCCCTGACGGCGCGCTGGGTTACAGTTTGGCCCGCCAGCATGCCCGCTGCCCCGGCTCCGCCCGGAACGGAACCTCCCGCCAGGGCGCCGGCGGCAATAGCTGCAATGCCAAGAATTTGTAACATAATGGATGCAGATTGCGCCTTGACGAGAGTTTGACGCAACCTCGATAAATGGCCGCCCTCTATATGACCAGTTTCATGTGCAATGACACCAATCAGTTGATTTGGCGTTTTTGATTGCTTTAGCGTTTCTGAATGAATGAACATGTTTTGGCCATCGACAACAAAAGCATTGAAATTGCGATTGTTTACGATGTGAATGCGTATATTTTGTTGTGACAGACCGGCTACCCGGAATATGGGTCTAGCATAGTCGCGAATGAGGTCTTCCGTTTCCGCATCACGAATAAGGCTGAGAGCATGCAATTTAGACGGAACCAGCGTCGTTAATGCGATCGTGCCAGCTAAACTGCATGTCAAAATTCGCCTCAGTATTCGAGGCGAACCACATCGCTTAGTATAACATTCAGTATTGAATGCACACTTTTCCGTATTTAAGATTCGTTCCATGCCATCCCCAACAGGTAAGTTTCGGCCCCTGTTTGTTTTCATCGCTATTTTCTTTTAAAATTTACTTCTACAAATAAAGAGAGTATTCTTGGTGGTCAACATTCACCGCTGTCAGTTATTTGTGAGCGTTTCATGGCCCCCATCCGGATTTCTGAGAGGATTGCCTGACCTGATAGATTGTCTGCAAACCTTTCAGACATACTCATCGTACAAAATTCAGTACAAATGCAGCTTTTTTATTTCCTAAACAATTAATTACAACACTATTTCTGTTTTGCCAATCCTTCTGAATTATCAGGGCTTTAGACTTGATTCCGTTAAAATCCAACAAATTTCTTCAACTTCGACAATATCTGATAAAGAGATTTTGCAAAGGGAGTCGAGACCTTACAATGTGTCGACATCGTGTCCAATCTATGGTTCCGCGTGTAATTTTAACTAATGTGACCAGGATTTGATCTGGATTACTGACTGGCGTACAGCTTTGGCGCCAATATCTCCAAGTGGGATTGTTGCACCTGAATTGTTCGTCGAGGACAAAATGAAAGAACAGCATACGAAAACATTTCCGCCGGCAGTATCTAGACGCGGTGAGATCGACCCATTTATTGTTATGGATATTATGTCGGCGGCGGCTGAACTGGAGGTAAAAGGGTGCAGCATAATTCATATGGAAGTCGGTCAGCCTGGAACGCCGGCGCCCAGGAAAGCCCGCGAGAACGCACAACTGATGCTTGAATGCGACGCGCTGGGATACACATTGGCGCTAGGACTTCCCGAATTGCGAGAACGCATCGCCGTACACTACGAGACCTTCTATAATATTTCAGTTGCGCCTGAGAGAATTGTTGTAACATCTGGTTCCTCGGCTGGATTTGTGCTGTCATTCCTCGCCTTGTTCGACGCTGGTGAACGGGTCGCCTTGCCGTCGCCGGGTTATCCTTGCTATCGGCATATACTCAGTACTGTCGGCATAGAACCCGTCATAATTGAAACGTCGGACAGTCAACGCTGGATGCCGCAGGTTCAGGATTTGGATGACCTGAATAGCAATGAAGGTCCTTTGAGAAATGAGAAGCTCAAAGGTTTGTTATTAGCAAGTCCTGCAAATCCGACCGGAACTATGCTCGTTGATGATGGCCTGCAAAATATTGCCGAAGCCTGTGACCGCCATGGAATCTGGTTTATTTCCGATGAGATTTATCATGGGCTGAATTATGATGTGCCCGCTAGAACGGCATTGCAGTATTCAGAGAACGCTGTCGTCATCAACAGCTTTTCTAAATATTTTTCGATGACCGGATGGCGGATAGGCTGGATGGTTGTTCCCAGCCACCTGGTGAGGACAATTGAGCGTCTTGCACAAAATTTCTATATCTGTCCGACAACCATTTCTCAGTATGCGGCTTTGGGTGCTTTTGATGGGATAGAAGAACTGGAAGAATACAAAGCTGTTTATGCTGAAAATCGGCATCTTTTATTGAACGAATTGCCCACTATAGGTTTTACAAAAATTTTACCGGCGGATGGTGCATTTTACATCTATATCGACGTATCAGACTACACCGACAACAGCGCCGACTATGTCAGCCGCATGCTCCGCGAAGTCGGCGTTGCAACGACTCCGGGTCTGGATTTTGATAGCTCAAGAGGTCATCACTTCGTACGGTTGTCCTATGCCGGTACTACACCGGATATGGTCGAGGCCGTCAGAAGGTTGCGATCCTGGAACGGAAAATAAATGACGATATAAATTATGATAGTTTAATACTTTCAAAAATTGCTTGAACCCGAATTTGGATTCCCTGAGCTTAAACAACCCCCCGCGATCATAAAATCTGCTCGCGGGGAGTTCAAAACAATGAGTCCAACCATTAATGTCTAACCGATTTTCAGGCCCGATCTGAGATACGGCTAAGGGCGTTTCTGCCACCATCCCCGTCTCGGCCTCTCAGATTTGGCATGAGCGGTAATATCTAAGTCGCGGTTAGAGGCAGACTCATTATTCAATTGTTCTCCATCATTTCCGTTGGGAGACGTTGAGACGTGGTCACGGTCACCGCTTGGCTGCATGTGCTCGGTTCGAGCCGCGACGTTTTCACCTGAAGACTCTGTCGGAAGTGGTGGAGGATCGCTTGTAACGGTGTCCACGGATGAATCGGATTTGGATTTGGAAGTACGTCTTCTGACACGACGTTTCCGCTCGGCTTCCCGTATTCCAGATGTTGTTTCCGGTTGTTGATCGGAGTCTGCCGGACGCTCGCCATTCAAAGATATTGGTTCTCCGTCCTTCCCAATATCCGGGGTCTGTAGAACAGACGGGTTGTCGACCTGATTTTTGATCCGAATATCCGGTTCAGACTGTTGATGGAGTTTGGAGTCATCCGCCTTCGATTCGACAACTGTTTTTGTATCCACGGAATTTTCTATTCCGGGCACTTCACTATCGGGTGTTCGCCCTCCGCGACGTCGGCCTCCTCGTCGGCCTCTACGTCGAGCTGACGACTTACGGTCCGTCGACTTTTCCTCATCTCCTGTGGACACCTTAGATGTACCGGTTTCAGAGTTTTCGTCATTGTCGCTGCTACTTTGTTCGATTTGACTGGCCTCCAATGCAGTCTCTGATGGGGGGCGGCGTCTCCTTTTTCGCCGGCGACTCTTTTTCCTTCCTTCTTCTCCGGACGGCTGTTGGGCCGGACTCTCCTTACTTTCTAAAGACCAGTCCATTTGCACGGCAGTGCTCAAATCGCTGCTAACTTCGTTGATAGCTTCTCCCTGTTCGACAGTAAAATTAGCTCCCTGAAGTGTATCACTCGCGGCTATTGCAATCGAAATTCCATAGCGTGTTTCAATATCCTTCAGGTAAAGGCGCTTGTGATTGAGAATATAGATTGCAACGTCAACGGACGTTGTTGCTCGAAGATTGGTAATATTTCCGCTCTGCAAGGTATCTTCAATTGAACGAAGGACTGAAAGAGACACTGATTCCGTTGAACGTATGACGCCGGTTCCCTGACAATAAGCACACTGCGTAGTCGAACCTTCCAGCATTCCTGTACGTAGCCGTTGCCTAGACATTTCAAGCAGTCCAAACGGGCTTATCCTGCCGATTTGAATTCGCGCCCGATCATTTTTCAGGCAATCCTTGAGGCGCCGTTCCACAGCACGGACGTTGCGCCGGTCCTCCATGTCAATAAAGTCTATAACGATCAACCCTGCCAGATCTCGCAGTCTTAACTGGCGCGCGACTTCCTCGGCCGCCTCCTGATTGGTTTTAAGGGCGGTATCTTCAATGCTATGCTCCCGCGTGGCTTTGCCGGAATTGACATCGACGGCGACCAGAGCTTCGGTTTGATTTATAACAATATATCCCCCCGATTTTAATGTGACATACGGGCTGAACATAGCGTTTAGCTGATGTTCAATTTGATGGTGGACAAACAGGGGTTCTGGCTCTTTGTAGAGTTTGACATTCTTTGCATGGCTCGGCATGAGCATGCGCATGAAATCCTTGGCGTCCTTGTAAGCTACTTCCCCAGCAACCTTCACCTCATCAATTTCTTTCGAATACAGGTCTCTGATGGAGCGCTTTATAAGATCACCCTCTGCGTAAACCAGGGCAGGCGCTGTGGACTTTAGGGTGAGATCGCGTACATTCTCCCATAATCTCAGCAGGTAATCGTAATCCCTTTTTATCTCAGCCCTGGTGCGCGCCGCTCCGGCGGTTCGGACAATAAGTCCCATTCCTTCGGGGACATCCAGATCACCGGCGATTTTTCGAATTCGCTTACGATCTGAAGGATTGGTAATTTTCCGGGAGATGCCACCCCCTCGGGCCGTATTGGGCATGAGAACCGTATAACGTCCGGCGAGCGAAAGATAAGTAGTAAGAGCCGCACCTTTATTACCTCTTTCCTCCTTGACCACCTGTACCAGTATAATTTGACGTCGTTTGATTACTTCCTGAATTTTATAAGTCTTTCTGCGGGACCTAATCCGTTGCGGAACTTCTTCAAGGATGTCTTCGCTACCGACAGACTCGATGTCATTCCCATCTTCGCCATCGACGGATTCATCCAATGTTTGATCCTGTGTGCCGTCAGACAGATATTCATCATTAATTTCGCTGGCGGACGATTGCGCTCTATTCTCCTTGTTATCAACATCGCCAGGCTGCTCTGAAGTTTCGGATTGTTCTCCTGCTTCTTCAGATTGATCATCCGATTCCCGTTTCTCATATGATGGATCGTAAGATGTCGCCAGAGACGGACTGTTCTCTTGTTCTGCTGACCTAGTTGGTTCGGCAGGCTCCTGGTCCGAATTGTGGTCATGAACATTCAAGCTATTCTCTGGCCCGAGCTGCCCGAATGGAGGCTTCTGATCGTTGTCAGCAGGGTCAATTCTGTCGCTTACAACAGAGTCGCCAACGTCATTCCGGGCACTGGCAATTGTATTGCTTTTCGTATGTTCCCCGGAGACCGCTTCGTCATTCTCAGGTTCTCCGTATCGGCCGCCATTTTCCGATGAATCCACGTCATCTTCAGCACTGAGCTTAGATGAACTTGCGGAACTTCGCTTTTTTTGCTTGAAGTCGTGCAGCAGTTCCTTGTCTTCTTCGGCTTCAGCGCGACTTTGTTCTTCTGCCTCCTGATCGAGCAACAGCTGTCGGTCCGCTACCGGAATTTGATAATAATCCGGATGTATTTCGCTGAACGCCAAAAATCCGTGACGGTTACCTCCAAAATCAACGAATGCAGCTTGTAATGAAGGTTCAACGCGTGTGACCTTGGCTAAATAAATATTTCCACGCAGTTGTTTTCGATTAGCAGATTCATAGTCAAATTCTTCAACACGGTCGCCACGCAACACCACCACCCGTGTTTCCTCCGGGTGGGAGGCGTCGATCAGCATTTTGTTCCCCATAATATCTCTTTCCGGCCCGCCTAATCCAGAGCAACGCAATAGTCAGGATTAAATTACCGAACCATTGGACTCGGGATCTGGCAGGCATCTCTCTATTTGATCTCAGCCATCTCAATTGATACGGCGGTTGCGCTGGAGTGCTGCTGTAATGGATTGCAATCCCATCCATTAACGTGCTTTCCGCGTCCGCAGCCGAATCTCGAGAGTGAATTGCTGAGCGCAATGTTTAATTCCTCTATGTTCATCAACCCGGTCTTTATCAGATGACAGGGTTATAATTTGTGTTTGGGGACACGGCCCCATTTGTCTATGTTTAAAAACACAGCCCAAAAACTTGTCCGGATGACCTTATGGTCCGGTCATGGATTCCGGTTCTTACAACGATTGCCGGTCCATCCGATCGGTGACCGGCTTATCCGGAGCATTGAAAAATCGAACAACATCAAACTTCTCAACGCGGAAAACTTTTATTTATCACCTTCAGGGGGTGAATATTTTGTCACGTCTAATTGAACACATTCCTATTAATGAGAATATAATCAAACAAAATTCACACCAGTAGGGCATATACATGACAAAATTTCGGCTTATCAATCAATTTCTTTGAATAACAATAAGGAGCGAAATCAAAAACTCAATTTCGAAAAGCTTTTTGGCTTGTTCTCACATCCGAATCGCTTATCACAGAAATTGTTAGACAATGCACAACGAACAATTAATACGAGTATATGCGGGGCCTGGCAACCCCAACAGGTAATATCGTAAATAGGAACTTTTAAAGCGGGCACCTCGGACGCGATTTGCAAAAAGCGGCATTAGGGAGAGAAATTCAACACATTTTTTCAAAAAATTTTCTGTTCTGGTATCTCGGAGACTGTGAATTAATGGCCAGGAATGGGCAAAATTTGGCTAATTTGAACAGAATCAATGCATTGATTCTGTTGATTAAAATAGTATTATTACTGCATTTCTTCACATGCCAAATTTCTTTAGCAATTTTGCCGGCACAGGCACAGGCACAGCAAAGATCCGGTACCATCGCCCAAAATGCCAGATTGATTGGTAATACTTCCAGGACCAGGTTTATCCTAGACTTCTCGCGGGAGGTTTTGTATCGGACATTCACTCTGCCAGACCCTTATCGACTTGTAATCGACTTGCCCGATGTCGAATTCAGAATGCCGACCAATGCCGGCAAACAGTCTCTGGGCCTGGTCTCAGCCTTTCGCTATGGATTGTTTGCCCCGGGCAAAGCCCGCATTGTGATCGATGTCAACCAGCCCTTCAAAATTGAAAATTCCTTTGTTGTCAAACCACTAAATGGGCAGCCGGCCCGGCTGGTGCTTGATTTAACACCCACGGATCGGCACACGTTCTCCAAACTTCAGAGCTTGCAGAAGCAGCAATTCGCCAAGGAGCGACAAAGAACGGGGTTTCCAACAGCTTCACTGCCGAAACTGGCGATTAAACCGAAAAAAGCCCATCGCACAAAGAAAAGGCCTTTAATTGTAATTGATCCTGGCCACGGTGGTATTGATACAGGAGCAATAGGTGTAAAAGGGGTTGAAGAAAAATCGGTGGTGCTGGCTTTTAGCAAATTGTTGCGCAAAGAACTTCAGAATTTAAAGCGCTTCCGGGTTGCTTTGACCCGGAACACTGACGTGTTCATATCCCTTAAGGATCGCGTGGCAATGGCGCGCAGGGCCGAGGCCGATTTATTCGTATCGGTGCACGCGGACTCAGCACCCAACAGGTATCGGTTCGCACGAGGTGCCACCTTTTATACACTGTCGGAAAAAGCTTCAGATATTGAAGCTCGGGAACTGGCTCAGCGGGAAAATCGTTCAGATATCATTGCCGGCCTGGAATTACCGCCAAAATCCGATCGGTTGTCTGATATTCTCATTGATCTGGTACAACGGGAAACCAAAAATCATTCGATCGCCTTTTCTCATTTATTGGTTAATAATCTTAAAGGTAAGATCCGGTTAAAAACCGAGCCGGTGAGATTTGCAAATTTTCGTGTTCTTAAGGCTCCTGATGTGCCATCGGTCTTGATAGAACTGGGATATTTGACCAGCGCCCAGGATGAAAAATTGATTAAATCGCCCCAGTGGCAGAAAAAAGTTTCAAAATCGGTTGCTAAAGCTGTTGATAATTATTTTTCCCAGCGCGTGGCAGGTGTTCCATATTAATCGCAGTTGTCAGGTAATCGGACCTAAACGTTTGAGTTGCTGCACCAAATAAGTATATGTGTAGAGTTTGTTGCATTATTGTCAGTCTGTCATGTTTGTAATGGAATGGTCACAATTGTCATTAATATGGCGAATAAACCCGCGGATATTTTACAAATAAATCATATTACCAAAATGAAATAATCGGAATTAACCAACCTATGAACATAAACACCTCCATAAAACCTCCGCCGATGCCTAGAAAGCGAAAGCGACGCAGTTTTTTTCTCAGTTTTCTGGGGGTGGTTTTCACGGCCGGCGCAATCCTTTTCATAGTAGGTTCGGCGGTTGCAAGTTACATCATTTGGTCATTTTCGCGGGATCTACCAAACTACGAATCGTTGGCGAAATACGAGCCGATGGTTATGACCCGTATTCACGCCAATAACGGTCAGCTGATTGCCGAATATGCGCGGGAGCGTCGAATTTATGTTCCTATAAATGCGGTACCCGATATTGTCATCAAGGCGTTTTTATCGGCTGAAGATAAGAATTTTTTCAAGCATAATGGTGTTGATATCGGCGGTATTGTGAGGGCGGCCGTTCAAAACGCAAAAAATTACGGCAAGCGGAGGTTGGTCGGTGCGTCAACTATTACGCAACAGGTCGCAAAGAATTTTCTGTTATCCAGCGAACGGTCAATAGAGAGAAAGCTCAAAGAAGCGATTTTGGCCATTCGTATAGAGCGTGCATTTACAAAGGAGCAAATTCTCGAACTTTATTTGAACGAAATCTACTTCGGTCTGAGTTCTTACGGTGTGGCCGCCGCCGCGCTGAACTATTATGGCAAGTCCCTTGATGAACTGACAGTTCAAGAAGCGGCTTATCTGGCGGCTCTTCCAAAGGGGCCGCGAAACTATCATCCGTTCAAAAAAACGAAGAATGCAACATTCCGTCGCAACTGGGTGATAGATCGTATGGCGGAAAACGGGTTTTTGACAGCTGACGAAGCTGATGCCGCAAAGAAATCGGGTCTGAACGTGAGCGTTCGTCCCTTTGGCTCGCATATTTTTGCCGCAGAGTATTTTGCTGAAGAGGTTCGCCGCGAACTGTTTGACATGTTCGGCGAGGAAAAGCTTTACGGCGGCGGATTATCTGTTCGAACAACACTCGACCCGACTATGCAGAAATTGGCGAGGAAAGCGCTGGTTGAAGGACTGGTAGAATATGACCGCCGTCATGGATGGCGCGGGGCCATTGACAAAATTGATGTGGCCGACGATTGGTCAAAAGCGCTTTCGGAGATAAAAACTTACGGTGATATCGATCCCTGGCGGGTCGCCGTCGTGCTGGAAGTGAAGGACGAATTTGCCAAAATCGGATTGCAGCCATCATCCGACGAACATCCCGGGGCGCCCTTGGATCAGGTGACAGGTGTTATACCATTGTCCGAAGTGACCTGGGCTCGACCAAAAATTTCTGAAAACCAACGGGGGAAGGCACCCAAAACTGTCGGTGATGTCCTGAAGACCGGTGACGTGATTTATGTTGTTGAGCGTACCGAACAAGACCGTGAAAAAGATCAGAAGGAAAAGATCAAAGACACGGAGTCAGCTTTGCTTCGTCCGGGTGAATCCGTCTGGAGGTTAATGCAGTTCCCTGAAGTGAGCGGTGGAGTGATCGCACTCGACCCCCACACAGGCCGCGTTCATGCTCTTGTAGGCGGATTCAGTTTCTATGAAAGTGAATTTGACCGTGCCGTGCAGGCGCGGCGTCAACCCGGGTCTGCATTTAAACCGTTTGTCTACGCGGCTGCCCTTGACAATGGATATACGCCTTCAAGCGTTATTCTGGATGCTCCAATCGCGATTTCTCAGGTCAGCGGAGAAACATGGCGGCCTAAGAACTATGGCAAAAAATTCTACGGTCCTTCAACTCTTCGATTGGGACTTGAAAAATCCCGGAATCTCATGACTGTGAGGTTGGCGCAGGATATGGGAATGCCTCTTATTTCGGAATATGCCCGCCGGTTTGGAATTTACGACAATCTGTTACCTGTTTTGTCGATGTCTCTCGGTGCCGGTGAAACGACGCTTCTGCGTATGACGCGGGCTTACGCCATGATTGCTAATGGCGGCAAAACTATTCGGGCGACATTGATAGACCGAATTCAAGACCGCTACGGTCGGACAGTATGGCGTCATGATCTGCGGAAGTGTGCAGATTGTTCTGCCCAGTCATGGCACGAGCAGGTCGAACCGGTTCTGGTTGATGATCGCCAGCAGATCATTGATCCACACACGGCCTACCAAATCACGTCGATGTTAGAGGGAGTCGTCCAGCGTGGAACAGGGTATAAAGTAAAGAAAGTTGGCCATCCCCTGGCGGGTAAAACAGGAACCACGAATGAGGAAAAGGATGCCTGGTTCATAGGTTTCACACCTGATCTGGTGGTGGGCGTTTTCGTGGGCTTCGACAATCCCCAACCTATGGGTAAAGGGGAAACCGGTGGTGGCGTAGCCGCTCCAGTTTTCGTGAAGTTTATGAAATCAGTACTGGCAGATAAGGAACCGGTTCCCTTCAGAATACCACCGGGAATAAACTTGGTCAGAATAAACGCAAAAACCGGACAGCGATCGCAGGACGGTAAAGATGTAATATTGGAAGCCTTTAAGCCGGGAACCAGTCCACCAAATGAGATATCGGCAATTGGCGTTGACAGCGGCACAAGGTATTGGACATCCCCTGAAACAGGTGGATTATATTGATTTAAATGATGAATATTTGAGCCGGATCTCTAGACCGCCCGTTTTGCAACACGTCTGTGTTGAGCAATTATGTAATACAATAGGCTTCTGCCATTAACTGAATTGGCTTAAACTTGGGGCGGCTAAATATATAAAAAAGAAGGATTTTAGACGTGCGGGCTGAAACTCAGAACATCGTAGACGAAATTCGACAATCCCTGTTGCTGTTGCGGAGGCATCTTTGACTGGGATACCACATCAAAGCGCTTGGACGAGTTGAATGCGAGTGCTGAAGATCCCAACCTTTGGAACGACCCCGTTGTTGCACAGAAAATTATGCGGGAGCGCCAGCAACTTGACTCGGCCATTACAACTTATTCCCGTCTGGAAAACAGTCTTCATGAAGCCATTGAGCTTATCGAACTGGGTGAGGAAGAGGGTGACCAGGATGTCGTTGAGGAAGCTGAAAATGCGCTGAAGGGAATTCTCTCGGAAGCCCAGCGCAAGGAGGTGGAGACATTACTTTCCGGTGAGGCGGACAGCAATGACGGCTACCTGGAAATTCATGCCGGAGCAGGTGGCACCGAAAGTCAGGACTGGGCTCAGATGTTGATGCGCATGTATATGCGCTGGGCCGAAGCACGCGGCTATAAGGTGGAAATTATGGGCATTGGACCGGGGGAAGAAGCCGGTATAAAATCGGTGACACTGCAGATTAAAGGAGCCAATGCCTATGGCTGGTTAAAAACCGAATCCGGTGTACATCGGTTGGTCCGTATTTCTCCTTTCGATTCGAATTCAAGACGCCATACCAGCTTCGCTTCTGTATGGGTCTATCCTGTCGTTGACGACAATATTGAAGTAGAGGTCAATGAAAGCGATTGCCGGATAGATACTTACCGGGCCAGCGGCGCAGGCGGTCAGCATGTCAATACAACCGACAGTGCAGTTCGGATTACCCACGAACCTACAGGGATTGTTGTGCAATGCCAGAACGAACGATCCCAGCACAAAAACCGGGCAACCGCCTGGTCAATGCTGCGTGCACGGCTATACGAACTGGAGCTGAAAAAGCGGGAGGATGAGGCCCAGGCACAGGCTGCGGAAAAATCTGAAATCGGCTGGGGTCATCAGATACGCTCCTATGTACTTCAGCCTTATCAGATGGTCAAAGACCTCAGAACCGGAATCGAAAGCAGCAATCCAGCCGCCGTTCTGGACGGCGCAATTGATCCTTTTGTTGAAGCGGCATTAGCGCAACGTGTCGAAGGCGGTTCACCGTCAGAAATTACAGATCTGGATTAGTTTTAAAATAGGATCCCTAGGATTCCGTGGGGCATCCGCGTCCAAGCTTATGACGGGGGCCCTGACTTCTCGGGCATCACTCTGTCATAGTTGCAGCAGAATTGTTTGAACTCCTCGAATGTAAGGACTGAGCCGAACCATCGATAATCTGGCCATTTTTTGTGGCTGATTCAAATGATGAATTTGATTTGGACAGATCAGCCAGAGGATCGTCCGAGCGCCGGGATTTCCCCTCAAAATAGGCGCCTTGTTCGATGGCCAGGGAGTGATGATAAATATCACCTTCGACCTGAGAGCTTGCCTGCAAAGTGACGCGAACACCGCGTATGGAACCTGTAACTTTGCCGCGGACAATCACATCTTCCGCAGCAATGCCTCCGGAAACGTGGGCTTTTTCGCCAACAATCACCGACAGGCAATAGATATCTCCCTGTACTTCGCCGTCAATTTGAATTTCTCCCTTTGAAGAAATATTACCGGTAATTGAGAGATCTTCGCCCAGAATAGAGGGGGACATTTCACCGTTTCCTTCTGATTTACTTGCATCGAAATTGGTAGTAGCTGATGTCTCTATTAATGAATTATGTGACGGAGATAAGTTTTGATTAGAAAATCTTTGATTAAAAATTTCTGCTTCTGTCTTTTTGGAAAACATACGCTTGACCCTTTGTCGGTTCTCTGTTGACTAAGCAGCTTTTTAAACAAGAAAAATCTCAATTATTCAATAAGTAATCGCCAGCAATTTCGTTTCAAAACTAGATATTTGTTTTTCGCCATTATGCAACAATACCCAGCATTTTTCATGCTGGACTAACTGCCCTCGCCGCTCATTTAATTCAACAATGCGACCAGATTGCGCTCTGTTCTGCATTTATCCACACAGCTTTGTTGACCCTCAACTGGTCCGTCGTCATTTGGTCTTGCTTATGATGAATTTAAAAATCGTAATAAGTTGAAAAGATGAAAAATAAAAGGTTGCATGTAGTGTAATTTAAAGCAGGCCATGGAGCATAAGGCTCCATCCCTCAGAATAACAGCCTGACTTCTATACAATCGCGGCGAGCGGGCGATAGAAACCCGGTGTTAATCCGGCCTCTGAACGTGCGCTGTCGTTGAATGGCGGTTTAATACGACCTCTGAAATTAGCACGTACCAGAGCGTGAAAAGTAGGCTCCGGACTTAGTCCCCGACGTTCGCAAAGATATCTAAACCATTTGTACCCCATAGAAACATGGAACTTCTCATCATTATAAATTATTCGAAGAATGCGGGCAGACCTGAAATCCTCTGCTTTTTCAAGTTTTGCAATAATGGCTGGACTTACATCGAGACCTCGCGCTTCCAGCACCAACGGGACAATAGCAATACGTGCCAACATATCTTCTCCAGTATTCTGGGCAGATTGCCACAAACCATCATGCGCCGGCAGATCCCCATATGCGGTGTCCAGTTCAATCAGACGGTGATTAAGCAGTTCAAAATGCTTGGCTTCCTCAACCCCAACCCGAACCCAGTCGTCGAGAAATGAGATTGGAAGTTCGCAATGGTAAAAACGGGCGATTAAATCCCAGGTCATATCCACGGCATTCAACTCAATATGCGCAAGGGAGTGAAGTAGAGCAATTCGCCCCTGTAGGCCGCCCACCCGACGTTTGGGCATGGCTTTGGGAGGCAGCAGCAGAGGTTTTTCGGGACGGCCGGGACGTTCAGGCATGGCAAGATACCGACTTTTAATCCCGGCGGAAAGCCGCCGTTTATGCCATGCCTGAGACGCTTTTTTTGCCAGATACACTTTTTCGCAGGTTTCACGTGGAACGAACAATGGCTAACGCATATTCAAGCAGCGAATTATATGAAAGATTATATGAAGATTTGCGAGAAATGGTCATCTAAATTACAGCATCTGAAACGAATATGTAGAATAAAATATGGACAATTCAGTTTAGCCGGAGGCACTCACCGTTGCTGTACGGGTTGCTGGTTTCAATTGCCAGTATTTATTGTCCGAGTTCCCGCGCGGCTTGCAGGACTTCCTCAATATGTCCGGGAACTTTCACTTTTTTCCAGATTTTTGCAATTTTGCCGTTGCTATCAACTAAAAATGTTGACCTTTCAACACCCATATACTTGCGGCCATACATGCTTTTTTCGACCCAAACCCCAAAGGCTTCAGCGGCGGTCTTGTCTTCATCTGCGGCTAGGCGGATAGAAAGGCCATGTTTTGCTTTAAATTTGGTATGCTTTTCAGTTGAATCAGGCGAAATTCCAATGATTTCCGCGCCCAGATCATCGAATTCAGCTTTAGATTCTGTAAACGCCAAGGCCTCTTTTGTACAGCCGCTGGTGTCGTCCTTCGGGTAAAAATAGACGACTATGGGCCGGCCTATAAACTGAGATAATTTCACCTTTGCGCCGTCGTCTAAAATTAGAGGAATATCAGGCGCCTTTTTACCTTCAGTGACACTCATTGCTGCCTTCCTTTTGTCCATATTTGACTGCTTTATGTTATAGAATTTATTGCGTGTCGCGAAATCGATTCGACTTGGATTGATTCGAGCTGTGATGACCTTGGAGAGGTTGGGTTGAATTTTGGCGACTAAATGGGCATGGGATCTAATTTAAATCAAGATGGTTTTTGTTCAATTCGGGACACGATTTAGAATTGGGGAGCGTTATCTGAACCGCCTGAGAGCTATCTGATGGCCCCGTGACGGGCCACAATGGTTTATATTTCATTCGATAAGCGCTTTATGCGGAAAATTCGAACCCGTAAGCCGATCTGTTAGAAAAAATGTTTATCTGAGACCGAAACAGTTCGAAGACAAAGAGATATAGAACTAAGAGGGTGCAAATTGACAAAATACAAGGATGCCCTGG
The DNA here is from genome assembly GCA_964461525.1 of uncultured Hyphomicrobiaceae bacterium. Classification (GTDB taxonomy): domain Bacteria; phylum Pseudomonadota; class Alphaproteobacteria; order Rhizobiales; family CAYWUX01; genus CAYWUX01. The sequence continues at coordinate 111,200 of CAYWUX010000002.1, forward strand.
ATCCCGGTAATTTGTTTTGGTGTCCTTAAACAAGCGACGGATGACTTGATGGAGCGTGACAATCCGGAAGCGATTAATAACAAACGCTTCTTGAGGCAGATTGCGGTGCGGGACGGCGGGCGCGCCCTGGTCCGTAATATTCCGGAACCGCTAAGGCTTCAATTCAAGAAAGCCACAAAGAGATCAGTAATTCTGGTCTTGGAAGTCATAACAGGAGTTCTGGTTCTCGGACTGGTGGGACTTTATTATCTGAATGTGCGATTGGATAAGGAGCCGATTTCGTTTCAGTTTGCCGTTGAACCGATTCAGATAGCCATCAATCGGGAGTTAAAGGGGCTCTCGGTGAAGATTGAGAACGCAATCATTGCCAAAGATAAAAACAATACCGGCATTAGATTTCTGCTGCAAAATGTGCATCTGTACAATAATGAGGGCGTCGCTGTTGCCAAGGCGCCATTTGCCTCCGTTGGACTCAGCGGAAGGGCTTTATTGAGTGGAAAGCTGGCGGCCGGAAGCGTAGATCTTATCGGTTCCACGATATTATTGCACTACCGTCGCAACGAGGGGATTTCATTTTCCTTTCCCGAAACGCGGAACAATTCCGAAGCTCACAACACTGCCCTGAGTTTGCCGTTAAGAAAATCGGGAGACAGCGGCAATTCTCAAGGCAGTCAACTGGCGAATACCAACAATAATTTTGATCCCTTGAGGGGCCTGGCCGCATCGATTTCAAAATCCATTAGCCTCGTTAGAACGAGCAATTCGGGATCGTCATACCTTTCCCGGTTTGGACTTGAGGATACATCTTTGATAGTCGATTATGACGGCAATCGCAGTTCCTGGACATTGCCTTCCGCTGGTTTCAGTTTGACGCATGAAAGTAGTGCAAGTGTAGCTGAGGGGCGCATCAGGGTCGAATCCAGCAAGGGGGTCTGGGAGATCGGAGGAAGAATTGAAGGCGGAGCTGCCGAAAAACCTCTGCTGATTACGGCCGGCATAAAAAATTTCACTCCTTCAAGTCTGCATCAGAACTTTTGGGACGCCAGTTTTCTGAGGGCTTTTCATCTTCCGCTGTCCGGAAAAGTGAGCCTTTCGGTCGACAACCGTGGAATTGTTACCAGTGCTGAAGGGAAACTCAGGGCGGCTGCCGGACATGTCGTAATACCCGGACGTGCAGGTGGCGGTTTGTTGGTCAGGGGAGGCGAATTAAATCTGAAATATGATCCAGCAACTGAACGGATTGTCGTTTTACCCTCGCCATTCAAGTGGGATGGCGGACGCGCAATACTGCAAGGGGCAGTTAGTTCGGCCGTCAATCAGCAGGATCAAAAAGTCTGGGTATTTTCCCTTGAAACGGCTGATGCCGTTCTCGAATCCCAGAATTCGGGAACCGCCCCGCTGGCAGTCGAGACCTGGAAACTAGATGGTATCTTTGCTCCGGCCATAAGTCAGGTTCAGATTGACCGCTATCAGGTTGGCATAGGCGAGACTTCTCTGAATTTGAACGGCTACTGCGTAAATCGTGATGGCCGGTTGGAATTCGGATTTGATGGACAGGTCAGTCCCATGCCGGTTAGCCAGTTAATCAGAATCTGGCCGGAGGCGCTGGCGGCTGGTCCTTGGTCCCGGATTAAAAAAAGTGTCATTCACGGGCGATTTGAAGGTGGAAAATTCAAAATTCAAGGTAATGGGGCTACGGAGTATAATCCCAACAATGATGCCGGCAGGTTAGTGATGCATATCGATGCCGCATTTTCTGATTTGGCGATCAGAATGGCCGCCGATAGCCCAACGCTGCAGATTCCGAAAGTTAAGATATTCACCGACGGAACGAGCCTCAGTATCGATATGCCCGACGGGCATTTTTTCCTGCCATCTGGACGGCTGGTCAATCTTACAGACGGTTCATTCCGGGTGAATAATCTCGCACAAGAGGACCCTGTCGGTATACTTCAGCTGAAAATGAAAAATTCGGCTGCCGCAATTATCGAATTGGCCAACCAGAACCCAATAAATCTGTTGAGGAAGTCAAAACTCGATTTAGATGCCCTCGAAGGAGAAACTATCGGAAGTCTGACATTAAAATTGCCATTACAACATCCTTATCAGCTAAAAAACATTTCGGTAAAAAGCGATTTCAGACTGGATCGCATTCGTTTTGGGAAGGTGCTGGGAGGAATTCAAATTCAAGGGGGACGCATTAACTTCAAAATCACTGAAAAGTCCATCCTCGCCCAAGGAGATATAATTTGTAATGGAGTACCGGCGAATTTAAATTTTCAGCGCAATTTTGGTGAGGCGGACGCTCGTCAGCCTCCAATTCAGATATCAGGCACATTCGATGATTCCGCCAGGGATCAGTTGGATATAAAGATTAACCGGTTTGTCGAGGGGGCTATACCCGCAACAATAACCTTCGATCCGGGAGCACCTCTGGAGCGTCGGTTGAAATTTGAAGGCAATTTGACCCAATCAGCGATTTTTCTGGATCAGGTGCCCTGGCAAAAAGATCGGGGGCGCCAGGCACATATCTCTTTCAACATTGTAAAAGGAACAGGCGGGAAAACCGAACTGCGTCAGTTTAAGCTGGTGGGAGACAACATCAACTTCGATGGCAGGATGGTTCTGGATGCCGACAAAAAAATGATCCAGTACGATTTTGAGGATTTTTCATTCGATGGCCAGAACAAGATTCGAATTGCAGGTCTGAAAAGTCGGGATGGGGTATGGAATGTCAAAGTACAGGGTTCGTCTTTTAACGGGCGGCCAACGTTCAGAAAACTTTTTTTGACCGGTCGTGAAGATAAGCTTATTCGGGGGCGGTGGAGGAAGAAAAAAATCGACATGGACCTTAGAGCGGAAATAGACAGGGTTATTGGTTACTCAGGAGCTGATGTCCGATCAATTTCGCTCAGTATGAAAAAAAGGGATGGAAAACTCTCAGGTCTAAATTTGCAGGGCACACTGGACAACGATGCGCCGATTGCCGCCAGACTTGTAAAGCAGAACCGGCAGGGACGTATCATACTCGCAGAAACGGATAATGCCGGTTCCGCTTTCCGTTTAATAGGAATGTACCCAAGTGCACAGGGGGGGCAAGCCTCTATGCGTGTGTTTCTGGACAAGAAAGGAGATGCTGAAAAATCAGGAACGCTTTGGGCACGGAATTTTTATATCTTAGGTGATCCAGTTGTTCAGGAAGTCCTTAACAGTGCCGGCAACAATGCCATCGGGGAAGCCTATCCCCAGTATCAGAGCGGGGCTGGAAGGAAGAAACAAATTGTGCGCCAGAAGCTTTTGTTTCAGCAGCTTGAAATTCCGTTCTCGGTGGGGCATGGGCAATTTATCATGCATGATTCAATTTTGAATGGTCCGCTTTTGGGCGCAACCATGAGGGGAAGGATTGATTTTGAAAATCGATACATCGATCTGGGAGGCACATATGTACCTCTTTACGGATTGAATTCAGCGGTCGGGGTTCTGCCGATTATCGGTGAAATTCTCACAGGTCGGCGTGGTGAGGGCCTGCTTGGAATTACCTTTGGTGTCAAAGGGAATATGTCTCGGCCTGAAGTCCTGGTGAACCCCATGTCCATGGTGGCACCGGGAATCTTCCGGCAAATGTTCGAATTCAGTCAGCCTTCGCCCAGGCTTATTCCTCGCAATTAGGCTGGATTAATGTCTCCGATGAGCCAGTCCCGTTGATACCAAATTGTTATGAAACCGGCTTCAGCAGCACGTGCTTTTTTCGTCCAACTGAAAGTTTTATTATACCGTCAGGGGTAATATCGCTTGCTGAGAGTTTAGCTTTTTCATCTTCGATTTTTTGATCATTAATCCTGACGCCGCCACCTCTCACGAGCCGGCGCACTTCACTGTTATTCCGAGCCAGCCCGGATTTCACAACAGCGCTGAGAATTCCCAGTCCATTGTCCAGTTCGCTGCCTGATATTTCAACCGTTGGCAGACCTTCCGCATTTAGTCCTTGCTCGAATGTCTGGCCTGCCGTCAACAGGGCTTTTTGCGCTTGCTCCGCACCATGTGCAAGAGTTGTGGCCTCGGTTGCCAGAATTTTTTTTGCTTCATTGATCTCGGATCCCTGCAACGCTTCAAGCCGGACAATTTCATCCTGGGGAAGTTCGGTAAAAAGCCGCAGGAACCGGCCGACATCGGCATCTTCCGTATTTCGCCAGAACTGCCAGTAATCATAACTCCCCAGCATGTCTGGATTGAGCCATACCGCGCCGTCGGCGGTCTTGCCCATCTTGGAGCCGGATGCCGTGGTTAACAGCGAAGTCGTTAATCCAAAGAGCTCGGCCCCATCTACACGACGTCCCAGTTCGATGCCATTAATGATGTTGCCCCACTGATCCGATCCTCCCATCTGGAGAACGCAGTCGAAGCGGCGCTTGAGTTCCAGAAAATCATAGGCCTGAAGAACCATATAGTTGAATTCGAGAAACGAAAGAGGTTGTTCCCGATCTAGCCGGAGTTTGACGGAATCATAGGACAGCATGCGGTTAATTGTGAAATGGCGGCCATAGTCCCTCAAAAACGCGATATAGTTGAGTTGATCAAGCCAGTCTGCATTATTCACCATTATTGCGTCAGTTTCACCATCGCCAAAACTAAGAAAGTTGGAGAAAACCCTTTTTATACCCTCCATATTGGTGGAAATCTGTTTGTTCGTTAGCAGTTGGCGGGATTCGTCCTTGCCGGATGGATCTCCCACCCGGGTCGTGCCGCCCCCCATCAGGACTATGGGTTTATGTCCGCTTTGCTGAAGTTTTCTCAGCATCATAATGCCGATCAGGCTGCCCACGTGAAGACTAGGAGCGGTGCAGTCAAAACCGATATAAGCGGTTATACAGCCGGTTTGAGATATTTTATCAAGACCCGGCGCATCGGTGCACTGGTGGATGTATCCACGGCTTTCCAGTATTCTCAGAAAATTTGATTTATAACTGTTCATCATGGAAAATAATCTTTTTTATAAAGTCCGACTTCACCTAACGTAGTGTGTCGCTTTGGTCAATTGATCCCCTCAGCGATAGCAGCTTTTCGTCAAATTTGCACCAGAGAACCCGTGAGAGATAAATGACCAAAACCCGTTTAGCGATCGGATTAATGAGCGGAACATCCATGGATGGCATTGATGGCGCATTGATAAGAACAGATGGGGAAGGGCAGCTGGAAACAATCGGGCATGCGGTACTCGGCTATTCTGGGTCGGAGCGAGAACTGATTCAGCAGGCCCTGATCGATGCAGCCACTCTAGACCCCGGCGTTCGGGGCGCGCGAACTGAAGCCATGTCGAAAGCTGAAATGACCGTTACCAGTCTTCATGCGCGGGTTGTCTCTGATTTGCTCAATAGGCTGTCATTGCCTCCGGAGGAAATAGATGTCATCGGCTTTCATGGTCAAACCGTTCTTCACCGGCCAGAGCAGCATCGGACCATACAACTCGGTGATGGTGACTGGTTGGCGAACACAACAGGCATTGATGTCATTTATGATTTTCGGTCGCAGGATGTCAGTGCAGGTGGCCAGGGTGCGCCACTGGTCCCAATCTACCATATGGCTCTGGTGAAACAGGCGTCCCTCGAATATCCGGTGGCCGTGGTCAATTTGGGGGGTGTTGGCAATGTTACATGGATCAGCAGTGACGATGAACTTCTGGCATTTGACTTTGGACCCGGAAATGGACTTATCGATGATTGGGTTGGCCTCCATACCGACCTGACTTATGATCACAATGGTGACTTTGCCGCCACCGGAAACCCTGATGCAGATGTTTTATCAAAAATGCTGGAACATCCGTTTTTCAAATTGCCACCCCCTAAATCGTTGGATCGAAAAGACTTTGTTACCGATTCGTTGGACCATCTATCGCTGTCGGACGGGGCTGCCACATTAACATTGTTTACCGCAAAGGCCCTGGCCCTTGCCCACGTCCAGTTTCCCCAGCCCGCAAATAGCTGGATCATATGTGGTGGCGGTGCACACAATCCCGTGCTTATGAATTTTATAGAACGGGAACTTACCGGGCAATCCGGCACATTCGGGGTCTTCAGGGCCGATGATATTGGATGGAATGGTGACTTTATTGAAGCCGAGGCCTTCGCATATCTTGCCGTCAGATCCTTGCGGCAATTGCCAATAACTTTTCCGGGTACCACCGGCGTGGACCATTCAATGTCAGGGGGGCGTCTGGCCCGCGCATCCGCGTAGCCGAAGGTATTCCACCTGCTTTCTTGACACAGCCAAGACCATTACCTATACCCTAGTTTAGAACTATTCAAAAAACACGGATCGGAGTCGTAGTCAGTATCGTCAAACTGTTATGGTAACAGATTTATGATTACGTCATGAAATTTTAATTATTACATAAAGTAGTAATCAGGAAGAATTGACTAAATATACAACATGAATAAATTAAGTTAGATGGTTGGTTGCTTTTACTTAATAAATAAAAGGGACATAGTTATGTGTATTGTCGGGATGCGGTGACAAAGTGGTATATCGGATGAAGTATGTGATATAATGACTATTGGAGTATTTCAAGCATTCGAAGAATTGAATTCATTATTTATTTATTATGCTGAATAAACTTTGAATCTTTGTTTAGAGCCGGATGGTTCGGATCAAATTTAAAGCAGAGAATTTGAAAAAAGCGGACAAGGAGCCGACTTGAAAAACGCGCGTACATATCTTGACTATAATGCAACAGCTCCGTTGCGCCCGGACGTCAGGCAAGCCATGATTGCCGCTCTGGATATTTATGGAAATGCCTCTTCCGTTCATTCAGAAGGGCGAAAAGCCCGGGCGGCAGTTGAGCAAGCGCGCGAAAAAGTCGCCAAACTTGTAAACGCGGCTCCAAAGGAGATCGTATTCACCAGCGGCGGGACAGAGGCCAATAATATCGTTCTGAGCAACAAGTGGGATGGTGTTGCAATTTCTGAGGCTGAACATGAATCCATAGCTGAGCCAGCGCGTCGGTTCGGTCAAAATGTCGCTCTGTTGCGTTTGGATAATACGGGATTAGTGAATGAGGACCATCTGAAATCGGCGTTGGTCGATTATTCTTCGCATTCCGCGGGGGATGGCAGATTTCTGATTTCAGTACAGTGCGCCAATAACGAAACAGGTGTGATCCAGCCGGTAAGCAGAATCTGTTCACTGGCACGGGATGCAGGTTGTCGGGTGCATTCAGACGCAGTGCAGGCCCTTGGCAAGATGCCATTGAATTTTCATGAATTGAGCCTTGATGCCATGTCGTTATCGGCACATAAAATTGGAGGACCGAAAGGCGTCGGCGCGCTTGTGTGCCGGGAAGGATTTAAACTCGAACCTCTATTGACGGGTGGCGGTCAGGAAAATCGAAAACGGGCGGGAACCGAGAATGTAGCGGGAATAGTCGGTTTTGGAGTTGCTGCGGAACTGGCAGAAGCTGACCTGCAAAAAATTGATAAAATCATGGCACTGAAGGAGCGTCTGGAGGCTGGAGTGATCGCCGCCCATCCCTCAGCCCACATTATCGCGGGAGGTCAGACCAGGTTACCCAACACGACCTGTCTTTCAACATCTGAAATGTCGGCGGAATCGCTGTTGATAGCGCTAGATCTGGCAGGATTTGCTGTCAGTGCCGGATCCGCCTGTTCATCAGGAAAAGTAGGGCAAAGCACCGTACTTAAGGCAATGAAACTTAAGCCGGATTTCATCGCCGGCGCAATAAGGATTAGCATTGGCTGGAATACTACGGAATACGAGATTGATAAGTTTGTTAAAGCCTGGTCGAAAGCCATAAAGAGGCGCATCAAAACGAGAACGGCGGCTTGAGTTGTTGATATCTCGGCTTATATTTTATAGAGAACGCATTTGAATTGAACGGAGATAATTATGCCTGCTGTCCAAGAGACAATCGAACAGGTCAAGCAGATTGATGTCGACAAGTATAAGTATGGATTTACAACCGACATCGAAATGGTGAAGGCGCCAAAAGGCCTGAATGAAGGCATTGTCAAGTTCATTTCTGAGAAAAAGAAAGAACCGGAATGGATGCTGGAATGGCGTCTTGGTGCCTACCTTCGCTGGCGAACAATGGATGAGCCTTCCTGGGCGCGTGTTCAATATCCGAAAATAGACTTTGACGACCTGTATTATTATGCCGCTCCCATATCGACCGATGGTCCAAGGAGTTTGGATGAAGTTGATCCCGAGCTGTTGAAGACATACGAGAAACTTGGAATACCGCTTAGAGAACAAGAGGTGTTGGCAGGCGTTCAGGGGGCGAAGGTCGCTGTAGACGCGGTCTTCGATTCTGTATCGGTTGTTACAACATTCAAGGAAGAGCTTGCCAAGGCAGGCGTCATATTCTGCTCAATTTCCGAAGCCATTCGCAATCATCCGGAACTGGTGAAAAAATATATCGGCAGCGTGGTTCCGGTTTCCGACAATTTCTATGCGACCCTAAACGCAGCCGTATTTTCCGACGGTTCTTTCGTTTACGTCCCTGAAGGTGTGCGATGCCCCATGGAACTGTCCACGTATTTCAGAATAAATGAAAAAAATACAGGGCAGTTTGAAAGAACGCTGATCATCGCCGATAAAGGATCGTATGTGAGCTATCTGGAGGGCTGCACTGCACCTACGCGAGACGAAAATCAACTCCATGCTGCTGTCGTTGAGCTGATTGCGCTTGAAGATGCGGAAATAAAATACTCAACAGTGCAGAACTGGTATCCAGGAGACAAGGACGGCAAGGGCGGCGTTTTTAATTTCGTGACAAAGCGAGGAGATTGCCGAGGCGCGAATTCAAAAATTTCCTGGACGCAGGTGGAAACCGGTTCCGCCATAACCTGGAAATATCCGAGCTGTATTTTACGTGGCGACAACAGCGTCGGTGAGTTTTATTCCATTGCTATTTCCAACGGCTATCAGCAGGTGGACAGCGGTACAAAAATGATTCACCTGGGCAACAACACCTCCAGCCGTATCATTTCCAAGGGGATTTCCGCGGGAAGATCCTCAAATACTTACCGGGGGTTGGTCTCGGCCCACCGCAAGGCCGTGGGTGCCCGTAACCATACGCAGTGCGATTCCCTCCTTATAGGGAACGAATGCGGAGCGCACACAATTCCTTATATAGAATCCAAAAATTCCTCCGCCGTGTTTGAGCATGAAGCCACGACATCGAAAATTTCCGATGATCAACTGTTCTACTGTCTGGCGCGAGGTATCGGTGAAGAAGAAGCGGTGGCCCTGATTGTGAACGGCTTTGTTCGCGATGTTTTACAGCAGCTTCCAATGGAATTCATGGCCGAAACGCAGAAACTCATTGGAATTTCACTTGAGGGCAGTGTTGGCTGATCAGCTTCTTGTGTGCTAATTCGAATTGTTAGGTTATCCCTGCCGGCGCTGGTTAATTAATCAGATGACGGGTTGATTACTCAGATGAATAATACAAAGGCTTTTAAATGCTTGAGATAAAAAACTTACATGTGGATGTCGACGGTGAACCGATTTTACGTGGAATAGATCTTTGCGTTGAAAAAGGTGAGGTCCATGCAATCATGGGACCGAATGGATCAGGTAAATCAACACTATCTTATGTCCTGGCGGGTAAAGGTGACTACGAAATCAAAGAAGGTACCATAAAGTGGGAGGGTCAGGATCTTACTGAACTTGATCCTGTCGAGCGGGCGGTTGCCGGCGTATTCCTGGCTTTCCAGTATCCCGTGGAAATTCCCGGTGTGGGAACTATGACATTCTTGCGGACGGCTATGAATTCGTTGCGAACTGCCCGGGGCGAAGAAGAATTAACGACTCCGGAGTTTATGAAAATTGTTCGCCAGCGGGCCGAAGCGTTGAAAGTATCTCAGGATATGCTGAAACGGGCGTTAAATGTCGGGTTTTCAGGCGGAGAAAAAAAACGCATGGAAATACTGCAGATGGCTCTGCTCGAACCAACATTGTGCATCATGGATGAGACCGACTCGGGTTTAGATATTGATGCGGTTCGCATTGTTTCAGAAGGGGTGAATGCCCTGCGTGGCCCCGATCGGGCCATGGTGGTCATCACCCATTATCAACGACTTTTGAATTATATTATCCCTGATCGTGTTCACGTACTCTCAAACGGTAAGATCGCTAGATCAGGCGGTAAGGAACTGGCACTCGAGTTGGAAAAATCGGGATATGCCGAATTTGGTGATCAAGCGGCGTAGAGTGGGCAGATAAATGAATATGCTTCAGGTGGCACAGACGAAAGCTGAACAGTCGTTTGCCGAATATTATGAAAATTTGCGTAAACAACTGCCCGGCAATGGCAGGACTTCCGAGATTCGGGATGGTGCGATGGAGTTCTTTTCCCGTCAAGGTCTGCCACACAGGCGTGTTGAAGATTGGAAGTACACGGACCTGCGCCGACAGATGGGAGAAGCTTTTAAACCATCAATTGGTAAATATACAGAGATTGCACTTGATGACTCTAAACTTGAAAAAATAAAAACAAGCCTGGAATCCGCGGCCGATGTTGGTGGAACGAGGCTGGTTTTTGTAAACGGCAGTTTTTCTGAAACGCTATCCAGCCTGCAACAGGGGCAAGACGGATTGGAAATCTTGAGTTTATCCAATGCCCTTGAAAAACCTGATGACTGGCTGGTCAAGATTCTAGAAGTGCAGGATGAAGGACAAGCCCAAAACGCGGATCTAAAGAAATCAGGACCGGTATCGCGATATGAATCCGATAAGAAAGCCGATCAACATCTCGGTCGCTGGGGAGACATTTTGCTGGCCCTGAACTGGGGGTTTATGAACGATGGTGCCGTCATTCGGGTAAACAAACGGAACACGGAACTTGAAGGGCCTGAACAGCAGGTTCACATTGTGCATGTAACTGTTGGAGATCAACGTCAACTTGTTACGACCCGGAATATTATTGTCGTCGAAGATCAAGCGGAGGTTTCTCTTGTCGAGAGTTTTCTTTCGGCTGATGAGACTGAATTTCAGTCAAATGACGTAACGCAGCTCTTCATTGGCAACGATGCGAAAGTGGATCACGTAAAAATCCAGCTTCAAAATGATAACACCTTTCATCTTTCCACATGGATTGTGAAAGTTGGCTCCAAAGCTGTCTATCAGGCAGCTCAGTTTACGGCCGGCGCTCATCTGTCAAGAAATCAGCTATTCGTCGATATGGAAGGAGATGATGCGATCGTCAACATAAACGGGGCCTATCTCTTGAAGGGGGTCCAGCATTGCGATACCCGGCTGGTTGTCGATCATGCCAGACCCGGCTGTGAAAGCAGGGAATTGTTCAAATGTGTGCTTGATGATCAGTCAAAGGGTGTGTTTCAGGGTAAACTTGTCGTTCGTCCATGCGCTCAAAAGACCGATGGTAAGCAGATGGCACAGGCGCTCTTGTTAGGGCAGGGGGCGGAATTCGATTCTAAGCCGGAATTGGAAATTTATGCCGATGACGTGGCCTGCGGTCATGGGTCAACTTCTGGCCAGATAGATGAAGACCTGCTTTTTTATCTAAACGCCAGAGGAATTCCCGACGATCAGGCCCAGACATTGCTCATTACAGCTTTTATTGGCGAAGCAATCGAGGCAATCAATAATGAACAATTGCGGGATACGATAATGAACTTCACTTCTGACTGGCTATCAAAAGGACTGAATTGAGTGGACGTTGAAGCAAAGAAAAAAAATCCCGGCAATCATCAGAATGCACTTGCCGCCTGCTCTTACGATGTCGAAAGTATTCGCAGGGATTTTCCCATATTGTCGCGGAAAATTTACGATAAGAACCTGGTTTACCTGGATAATGGTGCGTCTGCCCAAAAACCCAAAATTGTATTGGATACTATCGTCAGGGCCTATAGCGAAGAATATTCGAATGTGCATCGCGGGTTGCATTATTTAAGTAACGTCGCTACGGCCAATTATGAGGAGGCCCGTGAAATTGTTGCAGAATTTTTGAATGCTGCAGATAAAGATGAAATCATTTTCACGAGCAATGCCACAGCCGCCATAAATCTGGTGGCCCAGTCATTTGGTCAAATTCAAATCCAAAATGGTGACGAAGTTTTACTGTCTATAATGGAGCACCATTCAAATATAGTGCCCTGGCACTTTCATCGCGAGCGGCGTGGCGCGGTATTGAAATGGGCACCGGTTAATGACGATGGTTCGTTTAATGTTGAGGATTTTGAAGCTTGTCTGTCCGATCGTACAAAAATGGTCGCCATAACCCATGTTTCAAATGTGCTCGGCACCATTGTGCCGATTAAGGAAGTCGCCGAAATATGCCGGGCACGGGGAATTCCCGTCCTTGTCGATGGCAGTCAGGGAGCGGTCCATCTGCCCGTTGATGTTCAGGAACTGGGTGTCGATTTTTACGTCTTTACCGGCCATAAGGTCTATGGACCATCGGGAATTGGTGTACTCTGGGCGAAGAAAGAACATCTTGAAGCAATGCCGCCCTACATGGGTGGAGGAGAAATGATTGGTGAAGTAAGGAAGGACCACATTACATACGCCCACCCGCCTCACAGATTTGAAGCGGGCACGCCACCAATTGTCCAGGCCATAGGACTTGGAGCAGCTTTGCGATATATAATGTCCGCCGGCAGGGAGAATATTCGCGAGCATGAAGATATGCTGACGGCTTATGCGCACCAGAGACTGAGTGAAGTCAAGAGCTTAAGAATTTTTGGCGGCACGACCAACAAGAGCAGTATAATATCATTTGAAATGAGTGGAGCACATGCCCATGATGTCAGCACAATAATAGATCGCTCAGGCGTGGCCATTCGTGCCGGCACCCATTGCGCTGAGCCCCTGCTTGAGCGATTCGGAGTAACATCAACCTGTCGAGCTTCCCTGGGCATGTATAATACCATTGAGGAGATAGATGTTCTGACAGAAGCCTTGATAAAGGCGGAGAAGTTTTTTTCTTAGGGTTTGTATCCCCCTTGGCATTTGTCAGAATTTTTTGAGTAAAAATAATGACCAACAACGAAAGAGATTACTTGTATCCCGCTGATCCGCCATCCTCTGATGACGGCACGGAAGCCTGTTCGTCCGAGACGGCAAAACAAGAAAATAGCTCCGGTTCATCGTTAGGCGAAGAGGAACTTGAACGTCTCACCAATGATATGGTTTCGGCGCTAAAGACGGTCTATGATCCGGAAATTCCGGTCGATATATATGAACTCGGACTTATTTACAGAATTGACGTTGACGACGATCGCATCGTGGAAGTTGATATGACGTTAACGGCTCCGGGCTGTCCTGTTGCCGGTGATATGCCCATTTGGGTTGAAAACGCTATTCGTTCTGTTCAGGGCGTCGCAGACGTAAAAGTCAATTTGGTATTTGATCCCCCATGGGATATGAGCCGGATGTCAGACGAAGCCCGTGTTGCTTTAAACATGTTCTGATCCTTTTGAATCTTTTATTTGACTTGAAATTCTTGAGTTTGTAACGATTTATTTACATATCCAATAGAATCCGAGCCAGTTAAATGCAAAGACCTAAAGTAATGACACTTACCGTCGCCGCGGCTGACAAAATAAAAGGGTTGATGGCAAATGCCGATCAGGAAATAGTAGGAGTCCGGATCGGTGTTAATAACGGTGGCTGTGCTGGCATGGAATACACAATGGAGTATGCCACTGAACAAAAACCTGACGACGAAGTTGTTGAAGACAGAAGTGTAAAAATTCTAATTGATCCCAGGGCCGTGTTATTTCTTCTCGGCACCGAAATGGATTATAAGATTGAAAAACTGACTTCTGGATTTGTCTTTAACAATCCCAATCAGTCGTCAGCCTGCGGTTGCGGTGAGTCCGTTGAGATTATCCCTGCAACACATGATGCTCTGGAAAAATTCCAGAAAACCGAGAAGACAGCAAAGGCTCAGCAGACATAGTTCCCAAATTCCTTGTCAAAACTGGTGTTATTGGTGTCGGCTGGGTGAATCAAATGAATTCTCTTTGAGTGATCGGAAGTTGTCATCGGTGCCGCATCATTGCAGCCCCAGATTATTCATGACTTTTCTCTATCTCGGGATTCTTAAATTCGGTCGCGGATTGAAAGGTTTTCGAGGCTACCGCGTCGGCAGCCCTCGGGTCATAAATGCCGGAACATGGTCGCCCATTCCCACCACTGCCTCGCGCTTGCGGTTTTCTACAGGGGATTTGTTCTGAGACGAGTTTTGTATTTTTTTATCGCGATTTTTTTGCCTGTTTTTTTCGGAAGCAGATTTTGAGGAACTGTTTCTACGCTGAGAATTTGATTGGCTTCGATTGCCTAGGGCTTGCTGCGGGCCCGTCTCGCGCTTTTCCGGCCGACTGGCGTTTTCGGGACTTTCACCTATCCAGTCAAGTTTGGTAGCCATTAACGATTCAATGGCTTTCAAAGCCTTCAAATCCTTTGCCGTAACGATAGTTGCGGCATTTCCCGCTTTCCCGGCTCGGCCTGTCCGGCCAATTCGATGAACATAATCATCGGCGTGGATGGGGACATCGAAATTAATTACGTGGCTCACCGACGGGATATCCAATCCTCTTGCGGCAACATCGCTGGCGGCAAGTATATCAATCTCACCTGCGCGAAAACTGTCAAGGGTTGCCATACGCTGGTGCTGATCTAAATCACCGTGTAGAGCACCGGCATTGAAACCGTGTTTTTGAAGCGATCTTAAAAGAATGGAAACATCACGTTTGCGATTACAGAAAACAATCGCGTTCTTAACGGTATCATTTGATATGAGTTTGCGAAGTTCGGCGCGTTTTTCCCGGTTCTCGCCATGCACAAAAGCAAACTTTTGAACAATTGTCTTTGCAGCAGTTGCCGGAGGGGCCACTTCGATTCTTTCAGGGGTGTGCAAGAAATTATCAACTAGACGTTTTATCTCAGGCGGCATGGTCGCTGAGAAAAACAATGTTTGACGGGTAAACGGCAGTAATTTGCAAATCTGTTCAATATCGGGAATGAAACCCATATCGAGCATGCGATCCGCTTCATCGATTACCAGAATTTCTATGCCCGAAAGCATCAACTTGCCACGATGAAAATGGTCAAGCAGCCGTCCCGGCGTCGCTATCACGACGTCCGCACCCCGATCAAGTTTTTTCTCCTGTTCATCAAAGGAGACCCCGCCAATCAGCAAAGCCACGGTCAACTTATGATTGACACCGAGAATTTCGAATGCCTCGGCGACCTGGGCTGCTAGTTCACGGGTTGGGGCGAGGATCAGCGAACGCGGTATTCTGGCGCGAGCCCGCCCACGTTCAAGTCTCATGAGCATCGGTAAAACAAATGAAGCGGTCTTACCAGTGCCCGTCTGTGCAATTCCCAGCACATCACGGCCCTTTATTGCTATTGGAATCGTTTGTGCTTGAATCGGTGTTGGTTCTGTAAATCCGGCTGCTTGCACAGCATTCAATACATTTTCACTTAAGTTAAGATTTTTAAAGCTCATGCGCCGATGAGGACGGGTGCAAATTCGTGCACACCGTAGAACCTAGTTTCATGTTATTATGTCGTCTAAGAGAATCCTTCACCCAGACTTACCTGCAACATAGGTACTCGGCGAAGATTGTCAAATCTTTGGACATGAATTCAGGGTAAAAATTCAATAAATCTGTTTTCTTTCTCAAAATGTGACATTTGGGAAGCTAATTGCCATATTCAACGCGGCATTTCGATCAATGAACCTATTTCCGATCCTGGTGATTCCTGATGAGTCACGAGTTCATACTGGCCGGGTTCAATTGCATTTATCCACAATTGACGATCCACATTTTGAGATTTATCGAAAGTTCAAATATCAGCCTTTCCGGAATGTGATTTAGGCCATTTGCGGAGAATGTTATTTGGTCTAAATATCCAGCAACTGGTCGGATACAAATTCAGCTTTTTCCTGAATGAATTTGAACCGGGCCTCGGGCTTATTGCCCATGAGCTGGTCGACTATTTTTGATGTTTGAGAGTGGTCTTCATCAATTTCCACGCGAAGCAGAATTCTGGAACTCGGGTTCATGGTGGTTTCCTTCAGTTGGGCCGGCATCATCTCCCCCAGACCCTTAAACCGCGAAATCTCGATTTTTCCTCGACCCTTGAATGTCGTGTTCAACAGCTCATCTTTGTGTTGGTCATTTTTTGCATATTCAGTCCGGGCCCCTTGGGTAATTTTATAGAGCGGCGGAACCGCAATATAGAGATGCCCGTTGGAAATCAGCTCGGGAGTTTGACTGAAGAAAAAAGTGATCAGAAGTGACGCAATGTGTGCGCCATCCACATCGGCATCCGTCATGATGATAATCTTTTCATATCTCAGGGCGTCATCACGGTAATGGGTGCCGATTCCACAGCCCAGAGCCTGCACCAGATCGGACAGAAGCTGATTTTGAGCAAGTTTTATTGTGCTTGCATTAGCAACATTTAATATTTTACCTCTCAATGGCAGGATCGCCTGAGTTTTTCGGTTTCGGGCTTGTTTGGCTGAGCCGCCC
Organism: uncultured Hyphomicrobiaceae bacterium; assembly: GCA_964461525.1. Lineage (GTDB taxonomy): Bacteria > Pseudomonadota > Alphaproteobacteria > Rhizobiales > CAYWUX01 > CAYWUX01. Next base: position 127,726 of record CAYWUX010000002.1, read on the forward strand.
GCGGAATCGCCTTCGACGATGAACAATTCCGTGCCGTCCTTCGTGGACTTCGAACAGTCGGCGAGTTTGCCGGGCAACCGGAGTTTGCGAACCGCGGTTTTACGATTGACCTCTTTTTCACGTTTTCGCCTCAGTCGATCTTCAGCCCGGTCAATAACCCATTCCAAGAGCTTGTTGGCCTGCAAAGGGCTGGCAGTCAGCCAGTGATCAAATTCATCGCGGATCGTCGCTTCGACGATCCGCTGGGCTTCCTGTGTCGCCAGTTTGTCCTTGGTCTGCCCCTGAAATTCGGGCTCTCGAATAAAAATAGAGAGCATAATTGTAGCGCTGGCCAAAATATCATCTGCATTAATCTGTTGAGCTTTCTTGTTGTTCGAAAGTTCACCATACGCGCGGAGACCTTTAAGTAGTGCGGCCCTCAGCCCGGTTTCATGGGTGCCGCCTTCACTTGTTGGAACAGTATTACAGTAAGAATTGAGAAAACCATCTGCGTCACCAATCCAGGAAATTGCCCACTCCAGAGAACCATGGCGACCTTCGCGCTCGATACGTCCGGTAAAAATTTCGCTGGTTACCCGGGTCCGCCCCTCTATCCGCGATTCCAGAAAATCTTTCAGACCACCTGGAAAATGGAAAGTGGCCTTTTCCGGCGTCTCGTCTTTTGGGCTGAGACATGCCGCATCGCATGACCAGCGAATCTCGACACCGCCGAAGAGATATGCTTTGGATCGGGCCATACGAAAAAGCGTGGAAGGTCTGAACTTGACGTTGTTGCCAAATATCTCTTCATCCGGCTTGAACCGGATTTTTGTGCCGCGGCGGTTCTTGACCGATCCGGCATTTTTTAAGGGCCCTTTAGGCTTTCCTCTAGAAAATTGCTGTCTGTAAAGCTTTTGAGCCCGCGCGACTTCGACCTCGAGTGTTTCAGATAGAGCATTAACAACTGAAACGCCGACACCATGAAGTCCGCCCGACGTCTCATAGACCTTGGAATCGAATTTTCCGCCGGCATGAAGTGTGGTCATTATGACTTCAAGGGCTGACCTATCTTTAAACTTGGGATGGGGATCAACAGGAATCCCGCGCCCATTGTCGATAACTGTCAGCCAACCATCGGCAGAAAGATGAACTTCAATCCAGTTGGCGTGACCGGCTACGGCTTCATCCATGGCATTGTCGATCACTTCAGCAAAAAGATGATGCAACGCCTTCTCGTCCGTACCGCCAATATACATACCGGGCCTGCGGCGAACCGGTTCCAACCCCTCCAGTACCTCAATATCCGCCGCTGTATACTCCGCCTCACTGGAGGTCTTGCCCTTCGGGGACCGGCGGTTTTTTGATTGACCACGGCCAATAGATTTTCTGCCAAATGCATCTTCAAGTCGTGCAAACAGGTCTCTTGATGCGCCCATGTGTTCTTTTCTTTTGCTCTGTTATTTATGCTCTATATTTTAAAAATTTAATTGCTACGATTGACTGCATCTAACTGATTTGAACCGGTTGCGGCGGTTGTCCTGGTCCGTCGCGAATCTTTTATCCCATACCCATTTTGGTCGCATGGGCCGGTCCATTTCGCAAGTGGCAATTCGTGATTCCGGCTGAAATTCCATCAATTCGGGTTTGGGCGCCAGATCAGTCCAAAAGCCAGATCAGTCCAAAAGCCAGATTAGTCCAAAAG
>CAYWUX010000002.1:129506-211763 GCA_964461525.1 uncultured Hyphomicrobiaceae bacterium
AGTCCAAAAGCCAGATTAGTCCAAAAGTATGACTCAAGCAGGGAATTGGCTGAAGTTCATTTTCAGAATTCTACGCCCTATCGCCGCGGCCCGTCTGGTAATGCTTAAACGACAAGCTGGACAGTTCTTATGCATCTTATGCAAAGTATAAAACAAATATCTCTAAATTCATCTAAAGTATTAAATTGGTGTAATAAAATGCCAAAATAAAAAATAATATTTGTACAAAAAAAATACAAGTTTAAAATTATGCTAAATCCGACCGGATCTTTAACACTGATTGATTTGATAAGACATTATTCTTGTCACAATCTGAGTTTTTAATTTTTTTGGACCTAAGTTTGATTGGAATGGATGACTGGTTTGACCCGTATTCCGAATTTTTATTTAAATTGATCGTACGAACTCGGATATTTTCAGAATTCACGTATTTTTTTTGCGATGCTGCCGAGGAGAGCCGGCAATCGGCTAAAGGGCCGTGCATTCGCACGCACTTTTCGGCCAATACGATAAGGTTGCTGATTTATTTCATTGCTTGTGGTTACTTTGCATTACAAGCATTTTTCCTGTGCAATAGGAACGCAAAATGGCAGAACCCCGGCAGAAATTTCTGCCGGGGTTCCAACGACACATCATACCGATACAATCCTTAGCGTTGTTGTTTCAACCGATTGTTGGCCCGGAATCTCCCATGTCGGCTAAACGATTGTCATCAACACGCTGCACACCCGGCACCCCGATCCGATACTTCGAGATTTCTGTCACGTCAGGTAAGCCTATCGGATACGCCTTATTCACTCAAGGTCGCATGACTCCCCGGAATACAGCCGGGCTCGGAGAGGATTTGCATTATCGATGTGGCTTTGTTTAACGCCTTCCCAAAGGGATTATCCAAAATTTTTCCTCAGGACGGCTTGTTCAATTTCGGGGGCTTCATTTTCCTAAACCTCCGTTTCTTTAAGACAGCGTTTATTGTGTCCCTTATTCCAGCAGACGTCAACACGGCTTATTGAGACAATTAATCACAATAATAGGTCTGTGGAAAACTTGGCTTATGAAATATCTTAGTTATGTCTGAGGCCGCTAAAGCCCGCGAAATTCCGACTCTTTTGCAGGTGTCAAAGACTGGAGTTAAATTGAAATATGGCAAAAAATTCAATGCATCCCAGTGCGAGTAATGTTAATTGATACTTTATACGATAGTCTAAAAATAATGTTTCTGAACCATCCTCAGCGCAGCAAACATTATGAGCCAATAAATGGCATGAGCTTCGTAAAATTCTTTAGCGAATTACGTCGATAGGAGCATCCCGGAAATGCCAGTACCTCAGTCTGTCTGCAATTTCGGTTGGAAGGCTATTGATTTTAAACTGCCCGGTACCGATGGCAACATCCATAGCCTGGCCGACCTCGTCGGCCGACGGGGAACACTGATAGTTTTTATCTGCAATCACTGCCCATATGTAAAAGCCATCATTGAACCATTGGTCCGGGATGTTGCAGAATTGGCTAAACAGGGAATCAATACGGCTGCTATTTGCAGTAATGACTCCACCGGTTATCCGGAAGATTCCTTTGAAAAAATGGCGAAATTTGCATCAGATTACGGATTTTGTTTTCCTTATCTGCATGACGAGAGCCAGGGTGTCGCCGTCGCCTATGGCGCAGTCTGCACTCCGGACTTTTTTGGATTTAACAAGGACTTGGAGCTTCAGTATCGAGGGCGGTATGATGAGGGGCGACTGCAACGTCATCCGTCTCGTTCATCAAGCGAACTTTACGAAGCCATGACACAAATAGCTCAAACCGGGAGCGGTCCACAACAGCAGGTTGCATCGATGGGCTGTTCGATTAAATGGAAGTAGCATTCAGCATCTTAACCTTTTGATTACATTAGGTTAATTCTACAAAACACCACATTTCCGAATTATTTACGTCTCTCTGATAATTATGGATAATACGTTGTTAAAGCCATTGGTGGTTATTGTGCGTTATTTATTCCTGCTCGCTGTTGCCCTGGGGTCTGCGGTCATTTTTGCAGGTGCCAGTATAGCGTTTGTCGAGCTTGTATTGCAAAATACCGATCCTATTACCCTGAAACTTGTCGATCGCGGTCATTTAGCCATGGCCGGATTGGTATTGGCGGGTCTTGTTGGTTTTATTAGATTTGCGTTTCGGGATGTTCCGGTTGTTGTGGGTGGCTGGTTAAACCGATACCGCGATCAAATTGTGACAATGGTGTTGGGTCTTCTGGTCTGTGCGGTGTTCGTCATGACTTGATCCGGGCTTGCAGGCTCCGCGCGGCCTGAGCTAATCTGCTGCTGGCCGTCACGGGGCTCAATCAGCCGGCCATTCAACATCGTGCAAAAACGGGGTATAAAAGGCCCCGTTCTTGCCGTCTTATCAGGAAAAACTGACCAATAACTGTTCGGATTAGGAACTGTAGTACATATCAAACTCAATGGGATGAGGTGTGTGCTCAAGCGCAATCACCTCTTCCATCTTAAGTTCGATATAAGCATCAATCTGGTCCTGGCTGAATACATTTCCCTTTTTCAGGAAAGCATTGTCCGATTGGAGGCAGCTTACTGCTTCACGCAGACTGCCACAGACAGTTGGCACTTCCTGTAATTCCTCAGGCGGAAGATCATAGAGATCCTTATCAATGGGGTCGCCCGGGTGTATCTTGTTCTCAATTCCATCCAGGCCGGCCATAAGCATGGCCGCGAATGCCAGATACGGATTTGCAGTGGGATCCGGGAACCGTACTTCGACCCGTTTGCCGTTTGGAGAGGGCGAATAGGGAATTCTGCAAGATGCCGAACGATTACGGGCGGAATAAGCTAACAGCACCGGCGCTTCATAACCTGGAACCAGACGTTTGTACGAGTTTGTCGATGGGTTAGTAAAGGCGTTTAGGGACTTGGCATGCTTGATGACGCCGCCGATATAGTACAGACATTCTTCCGACAGATCGGCATATTGATTGCCTGCAAAAACCGGACGCCCATCCTTCCAGATCGACTGGTGGCAATGCATTCCCGTTCCGTTATCGCCATACACAGGCTTTGGCATGAATGTTGCCGTTTTTCCATAGGCCTGGGCAACATTTTGCACCACATATTTATAAATCTGCAGATGATCAGCAATGGTCGTCAGCGTATCGAATTTAATGCCGAGCTCATGTTGGGCTGCCCCCACCTCATGGTGATGTTTTTCGGTCACAACGCCCATATCCGCCATAACCGATAGCATTTCCGATCGGATATCCTGGCAACTGTCAACGGGATTAACCGGGAAATAACCGCCTTTGGTGCGAGGGCGGTGCCCGAGATTCCCCATTTCATATTCCGTGCCGGTATTGGACGGCAATTCGATGGAATCCAGTTTAAAGCCCGTGTTGTAGGGCTCCGAAGAAAAGCGCACATCATCAAAAATGAAAAACTCCGCCTCGGGCCCGAATGTTACGGTATCGCCTATGCCTGTTGATTTCATATAGGCTTCAGCATTTTTTGCGGTCATTCTGGGATCGCGGCCATAAGCTTCTCCCGTAACCGGCTCCAGAATATCGCAGAATATCGCAAGTGTTGTCTGCGCGTAAAATGGATCGATATGTGCCGAAGCGGTATCGGGCATCAGGTTCATATCAGATTCATTGATGGCCTTCCAGCCAGCAATAGAGGATCCGTCAAACATAATGCCGTCCGCAAACGTGTCCTGATCGACAAGTTTGGCGTCGATAGTGACATGCTGCAGTTTTCCACGCGGGTCGGTAAACCTTAGATCGACATATTTGATATCTTCATCTTTGATCTTTTTAAGGACTTCGTCGGCTGTTGCCATTTTTACTCCCCCTTTTTGGGTTTACGTAAGGTTTTAAGTTTCTGCGCCAAATGGAGCACCAATTCAGACTTGGCATAAATTTCTCAATCCAAGATTCTGTTGTCAGTTAAAAGGCATGGTTTTCTTGACGTCTAACGATCCTCTTCCGTCAATTCAATTCAGGCCACCTGTTTCAGACCTTTTGTCGTCGACGACGAACGCCGTGATCATATGACACCAGATCAAAGTTTCTACAGGTCACCAGAATTCAACTGGACTTATAGGGCTAGATGGCGTCAATTCCGGTTTCACCGGTGCGAATTCTTATGGCATCCTCTACACTTGAAATAAAAATTTTGCCGTCGCCAATTCGACCAGTTTTTGCCGAGTTCTGAATGGCTTCTACAGCTTTTTCTACCAAGTCGTCGCTAAGAACAACCTCTACCTTTACTTTGGGTAGAAAGTCCACGACATATTCGGCTCCCCGGTAAAGTTCCGTATGTCCCTTTTGCCGGCCAAAGCCCTTTGCCTCGGTTACTGTAATTCCCTGCAATCCGACCTCCTGGAGCGCTTCTTTGACCTCGTCCAACTTAAACGGTTTGATGATTGCTTCAATTTTCTTCATTATTTAGCTTGCACCTCCATCCCGGGTCTGTTCCGGATCGTCCTATTGTTAGGTAATGTTGCATGCGCAGATTCGCCATAAGACATTACCGGGAATTAGCATGGCTTGTGCCAATTGAGATTCCTAAAAAATCATGTATAGAATCAGAGAGTTATGAACAAGCGATCCACTTTACCGAAAAGCCGCCCTCAATTTCAGCCTAATAAATGGGCATGATGAATAAATATTAGGCATATGCAGGATCAGGTTGTGACGATCATTTTAAAACGGGAGCGAAATTGCAGGCAATGACTATTCTGGGTTTAGATCATTTGGTTTTGACAGTTCAATCTATTCAAAATACGGTTTTATTTTATCAAAAGGCTCTAGGTATGAGCGCCGAAACCTTTGGTAATGGCCGCACTGCGCTTAAGTTTGGCAACCAGAAAATCAATCTGCATGAAGCCGGTCGGGAGTTTGAACCCAAGGCAACCGCACCTGTTCCCGGCTCGCAGGACTTCTGTTTGGTCGTAGACCAGTTAAGTGAACATATCTTGCGTCTAAACCGGCAAGACATTGATATAATTGAGGGGCCGGTTGAAAAGATCGGAGCTATCGGCATTCTAAAATCGGTATATTTTCGTGACCCTGACGGAAATCTGGTTGAACTCGGGGAATATCAAAGAGATGCACCGTAACAGGCAAAAACGGGAAACGCCGGAAATACGCGCTTCAATCCATCTTACAGGCCCAAACGAAGTGATGGGACTTCAGTATAAGTGACTGAACTTTTGACAAATTCTGAGATGTCGCGTGCCGACGCAATAATGTTGGAGCGCGGAGTCGCAGGTGTGACATTGATGGAGGCTGCCGGCCGGGCTGTGGCGGCGGATATTCTCTCGAATTATCCCCCAAATAAAAAAATTCTGGTGCTCTGTGGTCCCGGCAACAATGGGGGCGATGGATTTGTTGCCGCTCGAATTTTGAGGGATCAGGGGAGAGAAGTCGCGATTTTCCTGTTTGGTTCGCCTGAGGGGCTGAAGGGCGATGCCGGGCACATGGCAAAGCTCTGGGACGGGAAAGTAGAGATGCTAAGACCCGAAGTTATTGATACGGCAGATGGGCTGATTGTTGATGCCATATTCGGTGCCGGTCTTTCGCGGGATATAGATGGGGAACTGGCCGAAGTAATTGTTCGGATCGAGCGCAAGAAGCTTTCCGTTGTTTCGATAGACATGCCAAGCGGTGTTGATGGCACAACGGGAAGGATCAGGGGGGTGGCGATAACCGCCGAACGCACCGTAACATTTTTCAGACCAAAACCGGGCCACTACTTGCTTCCCGGCAGGTTAAAGCGCGGGACTCTGGTTACGGCAGATATTGGCATTGTTGCTGATGTGCTTGATGAAATAAAACCAGCGACATTCGCCAATTCACCGGAACTATTCCTCGCCCAATATTGCTGGCCGAGCCTCGAGGGGCACAAATATGATCGTGGTCATGCTATGATTATATCGGGGCCCTTAAGTTGCACCGGCGCAGCGAGACTCGGCGCGGCAAGTGCGCTGCGCATAGGAGCAGGTCTGGTAACGCTGATCTCAACACCTGATGCTCTGGCCATAAATGCTTCTCAACTCACCGCAGTAATGGTTAATCAATATGCAGATACAGCGGGTCTGCAGGAGAAACTTTCCGATCCGCGAATTAATTCGGTGCTTATTGGGCCGGGGGCTGGTGTGGGACAAGCAACCGGCGAAAATGTTGCCACAATATTGCAATCCGGAAAAGCAACGGTGTTGGATGCAGATGCCCTGACTTCGTTTATGCACGCACCTGAAATACTTTTCCAGGCCATAAAATCCGTCCGTGAACGAACTGTCATAATGACGCCCCACGAAGGCGAGTTCAAACGCCTGTTCAGGTCCCGACAAGGGCCCGTTGAAGACAGGCGTACGGTTCAACAGGAGATCGACCCGAAATCTGCGAAGACTGAGAGAGTCCGTCGGGCCTGCCAGATCGCCGGTGCGATCATCGTGCTTAAAGGGGCAGATACAGTCATTGGCGCTCCTGATGGAAGGGCGGCAATAAATCATAACGCGCCGCCCTGGCTTGCGACGGCAGGCAGTGGAGACGTACTGGCTGGTATAATTGCCGGTCTGTTGGCACAGAGATTGCCGGCATTCGAAGCCGCTTGTGCAGCGGTATGGATTCATGGCATGGCGGCGCAGCAATTTGGCCCCGGACTTACTGCCGAAGATTTACCGGGTCAAATCCCTGTGGTCCTGCGCGGATTAGCTCCCCCTGGTCTGAAATAGCTCAAGGGCGGCGCACACACTGGATCGTGGGCCAGCCGGGAGTACTCAGTCCCGGGCGAGAATTCAGCATAATAAACATTTCAGTTCAGAATTGAATAAGGGCATATCGGGGCGGCCTCCAGGGCTCAAAATGGCAAAAGTGCAAAATGGCACAAATGTTGTAAGGTCGGAGATTGCGACATTTACTATTTTAAAACATTTTAAAATTTTCTTTAAACTGTTGCAGAAGGATCGTCGGGAATGTGCTACAATGGCATCAGGTTGAGTTAATTCATATAACCCGCATCTTCTATCTTTATTTTGGGTTGATCACCGGAACTGAAAGATTAATGGTAATGCGACTTATCGCGGTCTTGTTTATATTTACTCTCATTGCCCCAAGTTTCGGGCACGCCTCGATAGATCGCGCGCTGATACAGGTTCAGGAAGGAAGTGCGGCGCTCCTGAGAGGCGAATACGACAAGGCAGTTTTACTTTATGATAAGGCTTTAAAGGTCAAAGAATTGGCGGAGACCCAGCGAGCCAACGTTTACAATGATCGCGGAATTGCCAAATGGCGCTTGTCCCGCCTCAAGGAAGCCATCGACGATTTTAATCAGGCTATTACGCTGTATCCAGAATATGCCGCGGCTTATAATAATCGTGGCAACGTATTGATTGAATTATCGTTGTTGGACGAGGCCGTAAAAGATTTCGATCAGGCAATCAGCCTGTGGCCGTCCTATGGGGCAGCCTACAATAATCGAGCTAACGCCTTTCAGAAACTGGGCCGCTTAGATAACGCCCTTCGGGACTACACCAAAGCCATAGAATTCATGCCGAACAATGCGGCACCCATTAACGGGCGCGGCAAGGTACATGCTGCATCCGAGCGTAAACACGCCGCCATCCGTGACTTTTCGCGCGCCATACTGCTGGATGGTAAATATATTCCGGCTTATTACAACCGAGGAAAGGTCCTTATGAGTCTGGCAAGGCACAAAGATGCTTTGAGTGACTATTCTTTTACCATTGATGTCCGGCCCCAAGATGTTGAGCTTTTTACCGAACGTGGCAAAATTCACGCGAAGCGCAATGATTTTGTATCGGCGTTGAAGGATTTTTCCAGATCCATAGCCATATTGCCGGATTTTGCACCTGCTTTTGCGGAACGGGGGCTAGTTTATACCCGGACAAAAAACTATGCAGAGGCAATGGAAGACATCAATCATGCCATCGAGCTTGATCCCAAGTTTGCCGACGCTTATACCTACAGGGCTTGGGCCCAGTTTAAGTTGGGAATGCAGGAGCAAGCCCAAGCTGACCTGAATGCCGCAATTGAATTAGATCCCAACAGAGCCAATACATATTTTGTCCGAGGTCAAATTCACGAAGAGGTGGGAGCAAATGACAAAGCAATCGCCGACTTTAGAAAAGCACTCGAACTTGACCCGCATATGAATTTAGCTTGGACTGGTCTCTCCCGTCTTGGCGGAGATGTCAGTTCCCATACCCGGCCTACTTCAATTGCAGACGAGACAGCCGAAAAGTGGACGGCGAATAAAATCGGATCGCTGTATTTCGCGACAAGCCCGATTTATAAGGGATTGCGTATTCCACTGGAGATGTATGGAAGCGATGAGCCTAAATTGCTGGAATGGTCGTCGCTGAAACGCAGCTATCAGGGCATTGGCTTGTTGCGATATTATGCGGGAACAGATTCAAGCCGGGGTATCAGACTAGAATATATTGCGATCGTCGATCTAAAAAATAACCGGGTGGCATCGATCGAGCCGTTTCGCTGGGGAGACAAGCTGGCATCATGGACCTGGCGTGACGGATCGGTCATCGTAACCGATCCAAACGGGGCGGCGAATGAGATCGCGCTCAGGAATTACCGGTCCGATCAACCATCAAGATATTCCAACTGGTATTTTACAGACGGTCCGACAGGGTATCAAAAACGGCGAATTTACCGAAGTCAGAGGGCGCGGGCGAGAAGTCGGGCCAGGCAACGCAAAAAGCAATGGCAAAAAAGCATTTTTGAATCACTGTTTAACTAGAATGAATCACGGCAGATTCGATATAATTCGGTCCAAAAAGTTGGCAATTGTGACGAAAGACGGATTGACTGTATTATCTAAACACCAATTTCGGTTTTTTGTCGGCAAACAAACCCTGATCCTTCTATTTCGGTTGTATGGCTTTAAAAAGCACTGTATTTTTAAGTCCACTAATTGGCACGTAGCATTTCAATTTACGAGCACTGATTAAATTATAAGAATTGAATTGAAATCGGCATACCCATAACGCAACAAGACAAAAACGATAAGGGGTGCAGAGGGATTGAGGGGGCGTTCGTGAAAAGGAACCCGACTGGACGAGTAGAAAATCCCCCCAATCGATTGAACCGGGGTGGATCGGCGGTCGGCTCAGGAAGCCAGTTTGTCGGTAATTCGCGACATCCTGATGCCAACGAAATTGCTGCGGCTCTAAAAGATTACTCGGAAAAACGAGTCGATTCCAAGCCCGTAATTGATGGTAATACGGCGGTTGATCAAAAACAGGCATTGGTCGCCCTGGGAAAATCGCTACGGACGACCCTTCGTAATCCACCAAGTTCTCAGGCCAACCGCAATGCTAAATGGGCCCAGCTTATGACTCCGCCCAAGCCTGCGGTTCGTTCAGTCCCTCCACCAGGCGAATATCAAAACAGCACCCGTTCTTATCAGGTTCAAAGCCGAGTACAATTGGCGGGATCAGGTCAATCTGACAATCGCGGTAAACAGTCCGCAGTACTCGTTACTGACATGTCCCAACCTGTTCAAAGTTCCGGCCCACAGAAGCCGGTCATGAGCGCTTTACTCAAAAAAACATTTCTTAAAAAACATCATCAGAAAACCGGAGCCGAAACGATTGATGCTGTCAGTAATCCCGTTGAGGACAGGCGCCCGCGTCACGACAGCGAGTCCTATGAACCAAGATCCGACGACGACAACAAACGAAAGAGCTTAAGAATCTATTTCGGGATCAGGCCGGTGTGGACCATATACTTCTCCTTGTTTGGTCTGTTTGGCATGTTTCATCCCTGGAGGTACCACCCTGTTTATGGATTTGAAGTGTCGATTGACTGGGTATTTTTAGGTGGACTTATTTTAATTATTCTGGGCGTTCTGTGGCGGTATTCTTCCAGGGCGAAAGCTGGCGACTCCCAAGTCGACCGCTGGACAATGGAGGATATTGGCACCCTGGAACTGCGGGCCCATGATCTCATGAATGTCAGTCACAATGAGATGCTTTGTGAACCTCTGGCTTTTGTTGGATATCCGGATTTGGAACGTATCAAGGGTATCTTCCGTCACAGCCGATATGGCAAAGATCAGGTACTTCGGTTTACGCCCAGGGCCCTGACTGTATTGTGTTTCACAAGGGAAGAGGTCATTGTTTATGAGGGAGCAATTGACCTGACCACCGGCAACTTGGTTTATGAAAGTGTCAGACATTTCTTCTATAAGGATATTACAACTGTCGGTATGGTAAAGTCCGTTATTGTCAAAGACCTGTGGAACGCTTCTCACCTTGGCGGCTATCTTGCCATCTGGCGATGGTCGTTCATAGAATATTTTCTCAACATAATATCCGGCAATGGCCGGGATCGGTCCGCTCAAAACAAGACCCGGGAAATTTACCGTATTGGATTGGCTGACGGATCGTCAGTAAGTATTATATTACGGGACGGGCGGTTCTCCGGAGATCGCATTAATGAGGAAATCCCTATTTCGACTGATGATGCGGTACTTCAGTTTGCCCTTGAGATAATTACCAAACGGAAAAACAGGCAAATGGGAAAAACAGATTACAATGTCGAACGCCCGGCTCTGTTTGTTCCAAGCACCCGCCGGTAAGTTAAAATTCAACATAAGAATGATTTGGAAGGCTGGACGGAGTAGCGACCGCCTAATACGTACCCGTCACGATTATACCCGGTGGTAGAGAGAAGTTCCCGTCTTCTTCTTTTTCTTCTTCTTTTTCTATTTCTTTTTGTGTATCCCTGTCAGGACTAGGAGCCTCATAGCTGGCAGTGGAGGCACTGTTTTCTGATGCGGGGTGAGACATCTTCTGCTCTTTCCCGCTGTTATCAGAGTTTACCTTTTCTGGAGACTTTGCAGCTGCCACAGCGTTATCTTTTATTTTAGAGGTCCGGTGATTAGCGACTGGAACGGTTTCAGCTCGGAGCGGATCAATAATTTGCTGGAGATTGAATTTTGCCTGTCTGTGATCTGGCTCAATTGTCAGGGCTTTGCGGTAGACAGCTAAAGCCTCTTCTGTCCGACCTAGTTTGTAATAAACATTTGCGAGATTGTTAAAGGCATCTGCATCATCCACACTTAACTGAATTGATTTCTTATAGTCAGAAATCGCCTTGTCATAATCACCGCGTGCTTCAAATGCGTTAGCGCGATTGAAATACGCTGTTGAAAACTTGGGATTCCGTTTAACGGAGATTGTGTAATTTGCGATCGCCCTTCCGAGTTGTCCCAATCTCTCATATGTTACTCCAAGATTGAGATGAATTTTCGCATTCTTAGGCATTAATCGAATTGATTTCTGGTAATCCAGTAACGCCTTATTGTACCTGTTCACTCGTTGATAAGCTAGGGCGCGGTGGCTGTAGGCGATTGAGAGATCTTTCCGGCTGAGCTGGCGTTGTTTCAACAGGCTGGAACAGCTCTCGATCTGCTCGTCGACAGGTGCATTGTGATTACTGCATATAACAAGATCATCCGCCTGTAGGTCCGTCAGGCCGAGATAAGTTAAGCAGCACGCAATGATGACTGACGAATATCCCCGCATTCTTCGTCTCCCGCAATTGTGCAGTTCAATTCATTACATCGACAGCAGCATATTTAAAATGCCGTAACCGGGTTATCCCCCTCACCTCCGGCAGATTTGAATTAGATTGTTGTATATTTGATTTATTATTTTGAAAAAAGGCGCCGGAACGGTCAAAATTCGTCGAATAAATTCCGATTTGGGAGGGCCCCCAAACCCATTTTTCGGTTCAGACTAGCTAGAATCACGAAAATTTTAACCGGAATGACGTGAATCCGATTCGGTTTTTGACACAGATTGAGACAACTGCTCGGCACAGGCACGGCAGAGGCGGGAGGCACGTGGTGTTACCTCCGGATCAAGGGCCGTCCCACATTTACAGCATTTGAGCAGGTAGTTTAAATCAACCTTCGGTAAAGTCGGCATGATAAATAACCTCTTACAATTTTCCAGAGTTCACCTTATGCGTTGATTGGTATAACCGGCCGCAATATTCGGGATTAATAAACATCCAGCCAATTGAATTCCCAGAAAAAATCGCTGTTACTAATCTCAGTTGCTAAACGTAACAGGGCCATATGAAATAAATTGATAGGTTCTGAAAAATTGATATGAACATGGGTGTACTTCTCCATCATACTGCCTCTAGCTTGGCGCTACACTGTCCTAAGATAAACCGTTCGGAAAGATCAATTGCTGCAATGCAGCATTGTTTATTGTGCATAGCACAATGGATTAGGATAGTTTTAGTGGGAATTAAAGACTTATGATTCCGTTGTTTAAAAATATAGACCGTTTCATAGGCTCAAATAAGAATGGTGGCGTAATAAGTAAGGTAATTTAAATAGTATCGATCGCCTATAAAACAATGGCGATTTCTATTTTCACTATTTCTGTCAACCTGATGCCGGAGTTATAGCGCACAATGACCATAGCGGGGATCTTGATTTATCACAGGAGTCCAAAAATTGCCCAACGGTATTTATCCCAATGAATTTACCGTTTGCTATGGTTCCGGAAGAGGTGACTTCCGGGTCTACGTGACCGGTTTTATCGGTCTGGCATGCATTATTTTTTTCGTTGTCAGCGGGGAACCGCTTGGACTGGCACTGGCACTTCCATTTCTGTGTGCCGCCTTTTATTTTTTTCCACTGCTGGAGAAAAAAGTACCTCGTCTCGGAGCAAACCAGTATGGCATATTCATTGACGGGTTTGGCCTGATTGACTGGCGTTCAATTAAAGAAATTGCCGTCAAGACCTATGCCGTTAGGTCTATCAGGAATGAACAATTGACAATTGAACTATCGCGATCTGTGGAACAATCCCTGATCAAGGACTGGCGGGATGTTCCGATCTACAGATTATTAATGAAGTTGCCTTGGAACTTAAAAGGCGAGCGGACAATTGTTATTGTTTTAGAGCCCTTTTCGGTCAATTCCGAGGAAATTCTTTCAACATTGAGACGTATGAAGGACGTATATTCCCATTAAGCCCGGAGGCAATTTGGGGTAGGGGCGGAAGGTTTTTAAAATAACTCGGCACGTCATTGGGTGATATTCCTTCCGTAGAATAAGCTATAGGACTCAATGACAACAGCGTGCATTATGCATAGACTAAAATTTATCATTTGCGAAACGGGACAAGTCATCTGTAATTTAGCGCAGGAAGTTCAAGAACCAACCGGCTAAGGCCTCACAGGAATATCAAGCCCTGAAGGCCTGTCAAAAAACAATATGAACGTCAGGAGTAGTGGTTATGAAAATTGGTCTGATTCATCCAGGTTTGATGGGAGTATCCATCGGGGCTGCCGCACAGAGCCATTCAGATGTCGAAGTGATATGGGCCTCTGAAGGTCGAAGCAGGGAAACCAGGGAACGGGCAGCAAAACAAGGATTTACAGACGTTGGCAATCTGGCGGAATTGGTGTTGTTATCAGATCTGATCGTTAGCGTGTGTCCGCCGCATGCCGCGGAACATGTCGCAGAACAAGTTGCGCAATTTAAATTCAGCGGGCTTTATGTAGACGCCAATGCCATTTCACCTCAACGTTCTGTTGACATTGAAAGCATCCTTTCTGAGCAAGGGGTTCAATATGTGGATGGGGGAATCATTGGTCCACCAGCCTGGAGTCCGGGAACAACCTGGCTGCATCTGTCTGGGTCCCAGGCCCAAAATGTAGAAGAGTTTCTCTCACATGGTGATTTACAGTGCAATGTATTGGGAGAGAAAATTGGACAGGCCTCTTCACTCAAAATGTGTTACGCGGCTTTTACCAAGGGGTCAACTGCTCTCCTTTGCGCTATTCTTGGGACGGCTGAGAAGCTGGAAGTGCGAGATGCCTTGATTGAACAATGGTCGGCTTCCGGTAACGGGCTGGATCAACGAGCCCCGCGAGATGTTTGTAATGTAACTCAGAAAGCGTGGCGGTTCGTTGGAGAAATGGAAGAAATTTCTGAAACTTTCCGCCTGGCTGGGCTGCCGGGCGGTTTTCACGAAGCCGCTGCGGAAATTTATCGGAGAATGTCAGAATTCAAGGGCCAGAAAGCCTTACCGGAACTCGACGATGTCCTGTCGACATTGATTGCAGAACAGGAAGAGGCTGTTCCTGTCCGGGCTGCGGGAGAGTAGGAAACTCAGGAGCAAGCAATGGCGACTTTGTCAGTTGGAGGTCAGACTATTCACTATCGCCATTCCGCCTCCGACGATCTGTCAGCGCTGGACCTTGGAGAATTAAGTAATGCAATATCCTGTCCCGCTTTGCCCGTAGTGGCATTACATTGCTCCAGCAGTCACAGCGGTCAATGGAAACCGTTGATGAGGCTACTGCGCAATGAACATCTGGTCGTTGCCCCCGATTTTCATGGATATGGCTCAAGCCCCCCACTTCCCCGGGACAACAGACCCTATTTTATCCATGACAGTGCAATTGTTAAAGCCATCGTCGAGCAGTTGGAACAACCGGTGCACTTGGTCGGTCATTCCCTCGGAGGGACAGTTGCATTGAGGACCGCTCTTGATATTCCGGACAAAGTCCGTAGCCTGACGGTAATCGAGCCGGTTCTGTTTAATTTACTGGAAGAGACGGGGGCCGCAGAACGGCACGAGTACAGGGAGGTTGCCCATGACATGCTTATACTGGACTATTACGGTGCGCGCGAAGCATCCGCCCGATTATTCATGGATTTCTGGATCGGCAAGGGCGAATTCGATGCTCTTGACTCAGATACCCGGGAATACATAATCCGCACGATCGGCCGAGTTGCCGATGACTGGCGCGGAATTTCACAGCATGCCCCCGGGCAGTGTCGTCTAGAGGACCTGGAAACCTTGAAAATGCCTGTTCTGATCATATGCGCCGATCAAACCCGGTCTTCGACCCGAGCAATCGTGGAACTTTTCACCGGCAGAGTCGAACATGCTGAACACAGGAGGGTAGCCGGCGCCGCACATCTGTCACCAATAACAGATCCGGAAAAAGTAAATCCGCTGATACAATCGTTTTTATCCAGACAGACTGACGAGATATGAACTCTTGCAACTAGCGGAGCCAAAAAGCAATTGTCTATTAAAGGAACAATATGAAACCTGAAGCCGTTCTGGAGACTGTACTTTATGCCAGCGACCTTGACGAAGCGGAACGCTTTTATACCGACATCCTGGGGCTGGTTACATTTTCCCGGGGTGGCGACAGGCATGTATTCTTTAGATGCGGTGAGCAAATGATTTTGATATTCAATCCGGAACAAACGGTAAAACCCACGGCAAGTGAAAGACCCTCACCACCGCCCCATGGATCACTTGGTGAGGGTCATCTTTGTTTTCGCGCGAACCGCGAACAGATAGATCAGTGGTATGATCATCTTGTCGCCTGTGGCATTGAAATTGAATCGGATTTTCAATGGCCGGGTGGAGGGCGGTCAATTTATTTCCGGGATCCCGCCGGCAACAGTCTGGAATTCGCCGAACCTCAAATCTGGGGAATCAACTAATTGTTGTCGGTTTCAGGATCAGCAAGTAGAAATCCACCGGATTGACGCTTCCAGAGCTCTGAATAAAGCCCACCCCGTTCGAGCAACTCACTATGTGAGCCCTGCTCGACAATTCGTCCCTGATCCATGATTACCAACCGGTCCAAGGCGGCAATTGTCGACAATCGATGGGCAATAGCAATTACGGTCTTACCATGCATTAAGTTGTATAGTTGCTCTTGAATTGCCGCTTCGACTTCGCTGTCCAGCGCCGATGTCGCTTCATCCATCACCAGAATAGGAGCGTCTTTTAGCAGGACACGTGCGATGGCTATTCTCTGTCGTTGGCCACCGGACAGTTTTACACCTCGTTCACCAACATGAGCCTGATAGGATTTGCGGCCTTTGGAATCTTCCAACTCCAAAATGAATTCATGGGCCTGGGCCATTCTTGCGGCTTCAATGGCGGCATTTATTCCTGCTTCCGGATTGCCGTATCGGATATTATCAATGATAGACCGGTGCAGAAGTGAGGTGTCCTGTGACACCACACCTATCTGGGATCTGACGCTGGACTGAGTGAGTTTTGAGATATCCTGTCCGTCGATAAGGATTCTTCCTCCCGAAAGATCATAGAAGCGCAGCAAAAGGTTGACGAGCGTCGACTTGCCGGCACCTGATCGCCCGACAAGTCCGACTTTTTCGCCCGCCCTTATTGTCAGGGTTAGTTTGTCGATCATTCCGGAATCTTTACCGTAGTCAAAGTAGATGCCTTCATACCGAATTTCACCTTTGGAGATCGTTAAATCGGTCGCATTGGTATTATCGAGAACTGCTATCGGTTGGGATATGGTTTCCATACCCTCCTGCACTGTTCCGATATTCTCAAATATGCTCGTGACCACCCACATTACCCACCCGGCCATATTATTTATCCTGATGATCAGACCGGCGGCCAGGGCAATAGCGCCAATCGTTATAAGATTGTGCGTCCACAGCCAAAGCGCCAGCCCCAAGGTAGAAACGATCAAGATGCCATTGATCGACCAGACAAAGATTTCCATGATTGTTATCTGGCGTGAAAGCGCCCGGAAGTGATACACGACGTCATCCATGGCCTCACGGGCATGGTGATCTTCCAGTTCTGCATGGGCAAAAAGTTTCAGGGTCTGGATGTTGGTGTAGCTGTCAACGATACGTCCGGTTAGTGATGAACGGGTTTCAGAGGCAATTGCCGAGCGGTTCTTGATACGCGGAACAAAATAGCCGAGGAGAGCCGAAAATGAGACAATCCAGCCGATGAGAGGCAGTGCAAGCCGGATATCCAGACTGGCAAACAATACCAGAGCGCTAAAAGAATAAACCGCAACAAACCATAGGGCATCAACGGACTGGACGACCGATTCCCTTAACGAAGGCCCGGTTTGCATAACCTTATTTGCAATCCTGCCCGCGAAATCATTCTGAAAAAATGTCACGCTCTGGCGAACTATATAACGATGGGTTTGCCAGCGAACCAGGTTCGTGAAGCTCGGATTTATAGCCTGGTCTATGATCAGGCTATGGAGCCCGAAAAGCACCGGTCGTAAAACCAGGGCGACGAACGCCATCCATATCAAAAGAGTTGAATGGTCGGCAAAAAAGGTTCCTGCATCCTTTGAGGATTTGAGCAGGTCAACCAGCTGTCCCACGAAAGTAAAAAGCGAAACTTCAACAATAGCGGCACAGAAACCGGTTATCAAAGCGACACAGAATATTGGCCATGCCTGACGAATATAATACCAGTAGAAAGCTAGTATGGTGTCTGGCGGCTTTACAGGCGGTGTATATTTGAACGGATCTATGAGATTTTCAAACCAGTGAAACATGACCCGACTCCGTCGGATGGGCTTTCAAATGAAGTTTTTTTAGTAATCCTGGACAACGGCAGCGTAAGAATTAGTCGCTTTCATTTCCCGGGGCCTGGCGACGCACCATCCCTTATGGACAAACGGGACCACCATAATAACCGGCAGCCCAAGCGGCATTTCACGTCTGCCGGAATCAAAGCAGGTCGCGCTATATACTTAAACAAAGACCCGCATGCAAGTCCCGGTGGTAAAATTTAAATCTGAAGCCCGCGGTCCAGTTCAGTGAATTTTTAATTGGCGGCATCCGGAATGGAGTCCGTTGACGCCATATAAGGTTTAATATCAAGGAGGGGCGTTTCATCCAGACAATCAATGGCATCAATATCTATTCGACCAGTTTTCTGGTCGATGGATAAAACACGGACGGCGGCGAAACTTATGGGATTGGGACGCACGGGACTTCGAAGAGAAAACACTCCGGAAGGCTCGGGAGCGTGGGATGGCGACTGGACAATCAGATTTCTTTGCGCTTCATGCAGCCAGTGGAGCAGAATGATATGCGAGAACCGCTCAATGCCCAGAAGTCCCTGCCGCCAGGGCGGGTCAAGCTCAACCCTGGCAGGTATGCCGCGGTCCCGGGCCTGGACCAGGTTTTTGGGGCAATCCGAAATCTGCTTCCAGGGCGAGCAAATCCGGCCGATAAAGATCAGATTTGCGTCCCGGGCAGTCAACTCCGGATCCGTGGGCGCGAAAATTTCGCCCGGTCGAGATTTTTGACTTTTCATTACACCACCAATCCCAATTTTATTCAGTCAAACAGGGCAACAGCCCGGGTCCAGCCCCCTGATGCACCCTTGATCTTGAAAGGGAAACAGGAAACAAAAAATCCCTTGTCCGGCAACTGTTCCAGGTTGAGAAGTTTTTCCATATGGCAATAGGGGGTATCTATTCCGGAATAGTGTCCTTCCCAGATGATTGACGGATCCTTGGTCTCCTCCCATCTTTTACGCATGTGAAAGAATGGGGCATCCCATCCCCAAGCATCGATACCGGTTACCCTCACCCCCCGTTCCGTCAGATATTGCGTGGCTTCCCGACCCATGCCAATTCCGGCGGTCAAAAATTCTTCGGTTCCATAGCATTCACTTGCACGGGTGTTGACGAGGACGATATCCAGTGGTTGCAGTTCGTGATCGATCCGGCCGAGTTCATCTTCAACTTCCCGGGCCTCGATGACATGTCCGTCAGGCTTTTTGCGGAAGTCCAATTTTACTGCAGGCCTGAAACACCAGTCCAGAGGTATCTGGTCGATGGTCATCATGGGATCGCCATTCTTGTCCACGGGATGAAAATGATAGGGTGCGTCCAGATGTGTCCCGTTGTGAGTAGTCAGTTTAATGAACTCCCAGGCCCAGCCCTTACCGTCAGGCAGTTGTTCAGGTTTTAATCCGGGGAAAAATTCACACACCAAATCAGCGGTCTGATCGCCCGTTACATACTCAATCTGCGGCCTCATAATTTCGTAGTCGGTTACGGTGACATTGTCCAGCGGCATGGATATATCTACAATTTTTGATGGTAGCTGCATAGTTCTCCCTTCCCATTTGCCAGTTGCAATGGATATTTTTCAGTTCAGTGCCCACCCGATATTAAGGGAATATCACGGCCATGTTTAGCAAGAATTGTGTGGCCTTCTGAAATCCGGATATGGAAAAGTTGGATGACGTGTTATGTGTCTTATGCTATAGAACAGTCAACAGGTTTTCCGCCGCACATAATCCAGTTGCTTTTAAATTGATTATTGCCTGGCCAGTCGCCGGCAGGGTGTCGGTGGAATACAATGGGGTTTTGGGAATAAAAATGACATTAAATTTGGAGTGCAGAGTATATGGCTTATGAAAAGCTAGAGTTGCTTATCGACGGTGAGTGGACCCAGGGTTCATCCGGCAAGTCGGAAGACGTTCTGAATCCGGCGACGGACGAAGTTCTGGGTGAGTTGCCCCACGCCAGTAAAGACGATCTTGACCGGGCGTTGGAAGCTTCACAAAAAGGCTTTGAATTATGGCGGTCAAAGTGTGCCTTTGAAAGGCAGACAATTTTGGAAAAGGCTGCGCGTTTGATGGAAGACCGCATTGAAGAGATGGCCACCAATCTAACCCTTGAAAACGGTAAGCCACTGGCAGAATCCAGACTTGAACTCGGCTTTGTAATCGCTGTAACCCGCTGGTACGGCGAAGAAGGCAAAAGAACTTACGGCCGCATTATACCTCCACGTTTTTCAGGCGTCAGGCAAATGGTTGTCAAAGAGCCGGTAGGACCTGTGACGGCTTTTGTAGCGTGGAATTTTCCGGGAACAAATGTCATCAGGAAAATTGCCGGTGCGCTGGGGGCAGGGTGTTCAATTATCATTAAGGCGAGTGAGGAGACACCGGCCACCTGTATTGCTATAGCGCGCTGCTTCATGGATGCTGGTGTGCCGCCTGGAGTCATTAATCTGGTATTTGGAATTCCCGATGAAGTGTCACGGCATCTTCTGGCGTCCCCGATACCCAAGAAGCTCTCATTTACCGGCAGCGTTCCCGTCGGCAAGCATTTACAGAAACTTGCCGCTGACACGCTCAAGCGATGCACAATGGAACTCGGCGGACATGCACCGGTATTAGTATTTAAAGACGCGGATATTGAAAAGACACTTGATACTATTGTCGCGCATAAATACCGGAATGCGGGCCAGGTCTGCATATCTCCGACCCGGTTTTATGTACAGGAACCGGTGTACAATGAATTTGTGGAAGCGTTTACGGAGAGGGCAGGTAGTCTTAATGTAGGCAACGGTCTGGAACAAGACACCCAGATGGGACCGCTAATTGCAAGCCGTCGCCTGGAAGTTATGGATGGTTTCATGAGCGATGCAAGGGATCATGGGGCCAAGATTACTACCGGTGGCGAGCGCATCGGCAATCAGGGAAACTTTTTTGCACCCACTGTATTGAAGGATGTGCCGGACGAGGCTCGGATCATGATCGATGAACCGTTCGGACCAGTGGCTCCCATGACGCCATTCAAAACGTTTGATGAAGTTCTGGAAAGGGCCAACAGCCTGCCGTTTGGTTTGGCGGCCTATGCCTTTACATCAAATGGAGACGTGGCGCGCAAACTGGCGGAAACCGTGGAAGCTGGTATGTTAGGTGTCAATCACGTCGGTGTTTCAATGCCCGAAACGCCCTTTGGTGGAATTCATGACAGCGGATACGGCTCGGAAGGCGGCATCGAGGGGCTTGAAGCCTATACGCGCACCAGATTCGTGACTGAACTCGACGTCTGACAGCGGTCGGATGTCTGCTTCTTAGTCCAGGTTGACACCATTGCATCCCGCAGGTTTGAGACTTCGCACTGCGGGATTTCGCCAGCCTTGTACAGGATCTGGATTTTTTGGACGGCAGAAACCATAAATCATACTGCCGATTTGCCCTCCGTTGTCTCAGGCTCCCAGATTTTTTCGTGTTGGGCGTGTTCGTCTTCTGACCAGACATGTTCCGTTCCCTCTCCCATGAAAACCACGAAGACTTCACAGCCATCGGGATACTCATAGGGGCCATGAATTTCATCCCACCCAAAAACATAGTCTCCAGGTCGTAAATCCTTGCCGGCGACGCACATTCGCCCTTTGAGAACGACAATCGAGTGCCAGCTTTTGTGAGAATGGGCCGGCTCCACATATCCCGGTGGGAACTTTACCTTCATGTCAAGGCGTTTCATTTCTAGGTCTTGATTGAGGACCTTGACCTGGACACCCTCCGGTAGTGTCAGAAGTTCATTGGCAAGTCCCGACTGCCATTCCAGTTCGCTGTCGTAAATCGCTTTAAACCTGTGATCGAATTTGTCCTCTGCCGTCACTGCAGACATATTATCCTCCCGGGTTAGAGATTTGTGGACTCGTTCTCATACTCCATCCGGCGGTCCCAATTGTGCTACTAGCTTGTATGCCGGGAACCGTGTATTCCAGCATCAAGTATTAGAGTGAGAAGAATTTGATTGAATTCCAATATTCGACTGAACCCATTTTAATGTCAAATAAAGTCCTGTGATACCGATAAAAGTGTTTAGTCCGTCCAGGGCCAGATGCAGAGTTTCCCATATTCCCCGATTGTTGACCAAACCGGGTGCTTTTTCCGCAGTTGTGAGTTCGCTGCTCAGATCGATGGACTGGAAAAGAATTTCTGAAAGTGGTGTGAGAAACCAGGCCCCTGAGATGGCCATAAATGCAATGCCAATTACGACCAATATTGTTGATTTTCCTGACATCACTCATTCCCCAAAATCTTTGCGCATTTATCCGGAGTCAAGTCCCCGCAAATACGCGATTTCATGATACCGGCTCAATCAATTATGCATTATGATTTCAACGGGTTCAATGCAAATACTTTGTCAGCTAGCAGGGGTAAAGTATAAAACTTTTGTGAATTTAACGGTCAATACCGGCTCGACAAATTCAGCACGGCTGAATTCGAAGCATCCACCCTCCGATTCAGGCACATTGCGCAACAATGTGCCAAATTATCCAAAATTAATTCACATAACAAAATAGAGTGTGTGGGATGCCCGGAAATTGAGTTAAAACATATTACAGGTCGGAATATTCCCGGGAGGCAATCGATGATCAGGTCCAGTGACGGATTACACATATTCTGTTTGATTTTTTCTGTGCTGATCGTCAATTACGTTGGTAGCTTTCCGTCGAGAGCCGCTGACCCAGCCAAGGTGATGGTCGTTCTAGATGCGTCCGGCAGCATGTGGGGACAAATTGGTGGCCAGTCAAAGATAACGATCGCCCGCCAGGCATTGCGTGATCTTATGAAAGGCTGGGACAAGGATCTGCATGTCGGCCTCAGCGTCTATGGTCATCGAAGAAAAGGAGACTGCAAAGACATACAGACACTAGTTCCAGTAGGTCCGCTCGATCCACAATCTTTAATGCAGTCTGTCAGTTCCATCCGGCCAAAGGGCAAGACACCTCTGTCAGAGGCCGTAAGACGCGCGGCTGAGGAACTAAAATACACTGAAGAAAAAGCAACTGTCATATTGATCAGCGACGGTAAGGAAACATGCGATGCCGATCCCTGTGAACTTGGTCGGCAGCTTGAAAAACTGGGAGTCGATTTTACCACTCACGTCATCGGGTTCGACTTAAAGAAAGGGGAACAGGCAGGACTACAATGTCTCGCCGATAATACAGGCGGAATATTCATTAATGCCAGTAACCCTGCAGCGCTGTTAGTGGCTTTGACGACAACTGTCGAAGAAGTCAGGAAGGAACAGAAAAAAAACATCAGCAACCCGGTGCCTCCCAAGAAGGCAGAGATTAAAGTTTCTAAACCAAAAGCTCCAAAAACAAAACCCGGGCATCGATTCAGCGCCTTTCTCGTATCTGATGGCGCACCCGTGGAAGGCAATATTCGATGGGATATCTATGAAGCGAAAGCCGGCGCCGCAGGAAAGCGAAAACACATCACCGGGAACTACGACGCCCGGCCTAACTTTGTGCTGAAACCCGGAAAGTATTACGTAGTTGCCAAACACGGCGATGCGAGCGCGTCGCAGGATTTTGAAGTGGAATCGGCCGAACAGGCAGAAGTCCTTTCGATAGTTCTGAATGCCGGACAGCTGGCATTCGACGCAGCTCTCGCAGAAGGCGGTCCCGCGGTCAAAAGTGGTCTTCGCTGGGATGTTTATGAGGATCAGAAGGACATAGACGGCAAGAGAAAGCACATTAACGGGAACTACGACGCAAATCCGGAGTTTATACTTCCTGCCGGTAAATATTTTGCCGTAGCCAGGCTTGGGAATGCTCACGTTTCCCTTTCAGTGGATATACTGGCCGGAAAACGGGAACAAGTTAGTGTGGTATTTGATGCCGGTTTGGCTGTGTTGAAGGCGAGGTTTGCTGAAGGCGGCGCCCTTGTACAACGTGGGATGCGTTGGGATATCTATCATTCAGAAAAAGGTATCGATGGAAAACGCAAACACATCAATGGCAACTATGAAACCCGTCCCACCTTCATTCTGCCTGCGGGTAAATACTTCGTCGCGGCTAAACGGGGAAACGCAACAAAGTCTCAGAACATAGAAATTAAATCCGGAAAACGAAATGAATTTGATATCAATCTGAATGCCGGTCTCATGTATTTGTCGGCTTCATTGACAAAGGGACATGACAGGCTCAAAAAGGGAATGCGCTGGGATATTTATTCAATCAAAAAAGATATCGAGGGCAAGCGCAAACATTTCAACGGCAACTATGAAGCCACCCCGACATTTACGCTACCCCAGGGAAAGTATTACGTTGTTGCGAAGAACGGTAATTCAGTTCGTACCGGAGAGGTTGAAGTCAATGCGGGGAAACGGACGGAATTTCCGTTCGATCTGAAAGCCGGCCGGATAAAATTTTCAGCAAAAGATGCCAATGGAACGGCTTTGAAAAAAGGACTGCGATGGGATATTTACCAGGCCGAAGCAGACATTGAGGGGAAACGTCAGCATCTCAATGGCAATTATGATGCAGAACCTGTCTTTACGCTCAATAGCGGTAAATATCTTCTTGTAATGAAGTTCAACAAGAAAACCGCACACCAGGAATTTTCGATTCAACCCGGTGAAACCAAAACGATTGAAGTTACAGTTGACACACCCTGAGAGAGGGCAGTGAACAAGGGACTGAGTGTTGATAGGGAAAGAGTAAAAAAGAGCAGGAGTTTTGTCGGGATCACACGAATTTTTTCTGCTTGTAGTGTTTGGTTGTGGCTGCCTGCGAATCTTTAACAAATTCGAATTTGCCAAGGTGATCAGAGTCTTGCCTCTTTACGCAACTCTTCCCAGTCTTCGATGCAGTAATATCCGCTGATCCGGCTGATAATCTTATTACGACGCCAATCATTGATCTGACGGCTGACATTTTCACGGGCCGATCCTGACATGCGCCCGAGGTCAGCTTGAGTAAATTTTTGCCGAATGAGAATTCGTCCCCTGTCAACGTCCTGTCCAAAACCGTCCGCAAGCCTCAATAAGACCCGGGCAAGTCTACCACTGATTGGGAGAAGCTGATGGGCGGTAAGAACTTCATTCGACGATCTGAGCCTGGTGCAGATTATTTTCAACATATGCTGGTAGATGGCCGGGTTTTCTTCGGCATATCGATTAAATGAGATTGTCGGCAGGAAAGCAAGCTCACTCGGTTTGAGGGCCTTGATGGTGGCCGACCGTAACTCGCCGTCAACCAAACCCATTTCACCTGCGACATCTCCATCTCCCAGTACCGCCAGCAGGGTTTCATCGCCGTCGGAAGACTCCTGAATGACCTTAACGGCACCGTCGATAATCGCATAACAGCCATCTGGTTTGTCGCCGTAACGAAACAGAATCTGGCCCGCTTTTAGCCTGATTTTTCGAGTCAACTTCGAGATATCCAACAAGACCTTGTCATCAAGTCCTGCAAAAAGCGCCGAATTCGCGAGAATGGCTTTCTGTGGTGGTAATTCGATCATAATGTCTTGAACCTAATATTGTTTATCTCATAACACAAAATACCCGTCTGTTCACTATTAGAAAATCCAAGAACAATGTTTGTGTTAATTCAACAGACAGTTCTAATTTGAACAGATCCCGTCCTGCACATTCACCCGGGGTTGAGTTTTCAGGTGAATGTGGAGGGCTTCGCTGGTTAGTGACTGTTTGATCTGCTCAGTGACCGGCCGACGAGAAACCAAGTTTCAACATCGCCGACCCCTTTAACATTAATCATGCCCCTCTGCTCGAATTTAAACCGGGAATTCAGTTGGTTTCTGAAATTGGATGTGACGTGGATTTTACCATGGACACCATGGGATTCCATTCTGGAGGCGAGATTAACCGTGTCTCCCCAGACATCGTATGAGAACTTTCTCTTGCCAATCACTCCTGCCGTCACCGGCCCGGAGTCGATGCCAATTCTGAGATTCAGGCTGGCTTGATATCGATCAGAGATCCGGTTGATATTTTCCAGCATATCAAGTGCGAAGTGGGCCATTTTGACATGGTGATTAATGTCCCGTTCCGGTATTCCGCCCGCTACCATGTAAGCGTCTCCGATGGTTTTTATTTTTTCAAGATCATATTTCATTGCGAGTTGATCAAACTCGGAAAATATATTGTTCAGTAGCCGAACAGTTTGATCCGCTCCGAGAATTTTACTCATTGGCGTGAAGCCGACCAAATCAGCGAAGAGGACGGACGCTTCATCGAAACTATCTGCGATGGCCCGTTCCGGTTGCAACATCAACCGATCGGCTACCGTTTCGGGCAGAACATTCCGGAGCAGCGCATCAGTCTGTGCCTCTGCGCTGCGAACCAGGGTTATGGCATAGTAGGCTACAATCGCGACGATGCAGAATGTGGTAAGAGCGGATGTGATGTAGACATTCGCGAGCAAAAACGGATCGGGATCGAGTTCAACCAGATCTGCCGGAAACAGAAACCATGCGGCAACATGTAGGATCATCGCGCTTACAACAATTCCCAGTATCAACCGAATTCTCGAGAGATCAAATATAAGAAACGGCACAGCTGCGGCTACGATATAATTCAGCTGAATTCCCGAGTCCCGGCCCAGAAGAGAGATCAGATAAAACAGCATTACAATCTCTGCAAACGCGACAATTACACCACCCAGAATATCATTGACACGATGGGAAAAAGGTACCATGAGGGCAACGACGAGTAGAAAAATGTTGGCGAAAACAATAAGCGAGTACTTCGAAAAATCCGTTACCGCGTAAAGGATGACATAGTTCAAAGAAGCCAGGACAATGAGGTAAGAGGCGACATTGACAATCATCAATCGGCGTTTGGTTTTTTTGGGATAGCCCTGTGTGCCCGCTTCGATGAGTTTGCTCAGCTCATGAGTCAACGACCACTTCCGCAGTCGAAATTTTTTAGCAAAATTTTGTGATTTAAGCACTGCACAAACCCTAGACCGGATCATCGTCCTGCTTATGCAAGCATAATCTCGCAACGAGGTCCAGAATTTCACTTATTGACATATTTTACATCGACAAATGAATGCTGGAAACCTTCCATGTGCAGGAAACCAACTGTTAAATCTAAAGTTTTTCCGTTCAAATAGTAAAAACTATTTTATCATACATCGATATTTTGCTATGAGCCAATTCTGACTGATTTTAATTGAAATACGCTGATGAGTACCAGGCTCTACCCTCCAGTCCAGTGGCGTTGGCAATTGAAAGAGAAAATTTATGAGTACCACTAAAACAGCAGTCGTTACCGGGTCGACCAGCGGTATAGGTCTGGCCATAGCCGAAGCTTTTTGCGCTTCAGGTATCAGCGTCATGATGAACGGATTCGGCGAGCCGGATCAAATTGAGCAGGATCGTAACCGGCTTTCTTCATCATACGATGTTGAAGTCGCCTACCACAATGGGGATATGACCAAACCGGAACAAATCGCAGACCTCATAAAGACCGCAACCCGGACATTTGGTGCGGTTGATATTGTTGTGAATAATGCAGGCATTCAGCACGTTAGTCCCATCGAGGAGTTTCCCGTCGAAAAATGGGACGCTATCATTGCTATCAATTTGTCAAGTTCATTTCACACGATAAGAACCGTTTTACCGCAAATGAAACAGAGAAGATGGGGGCGGATAATCAATATTGCCTCGGCTCACGGTCTGGTAGCCTCTCCTTTCAAGTCAGCCTATGTTGCGGCCAAGCATGGCCTATTGGGGCTAACCAAAACCGTAGCATTGGAAGTCGCAGAATTAGGAATTACGGTGAATGCGATTTGCCCGGGATATGTCAGAACCCCTCTGGTTGAGTCCCAGATTCCGGATACCGCGGCGGCGCGGGGAATTTCCGAAGAGCAAGTCATTAACGATGTCATGCTGGCAGGACAGCCCACCAAGAAATTTGTCACAACTGAAGAAGTAGGGGCACTGGCCATATTCCTTACAGGAGATATGGCGTCATCCATAACGGGGGCGGCTATTTCCATCGATGGTGGCTGGGTTGCTCAATGAAGACACTTCAGGGCCTTTGATAATCTCATAGGAATTCCGGGATTACAGGTCTTCCAATTCAGGTTGGAAGACGGGACCGCAGTGATTGAATGGTGAAGAATTCAAGGTCTTGAAATATATTAAGGTGTCCATTTTAGGGCAGCGTTTACACGCGGCATAACCTGTTCGGCCATTAACCGCATCGAATTCTTAGTGAGTTCCTCATCAACCCAATCCATGCCCGCGATCACCAGTTCTCCAAAGTCACCAACGGTTTCACGAAATGACAGGATTTCATCCACGACCTTGTTCACGCTTCCGCAGATTACAAGATCATCAAGAATCCTTTCAGTCGTGATTTTTTCATCTGGCTCATTTCTGTCATGTTTAAAAACGACGTGGCGCCCGGATCGCTTAAGTTTAGTCAGCATTTGTTCGTAATAAAAATGGAACGGGCTCTGAGGATCGGTTTTTCCGTATCTGAGTGCGGTGTTATCGTCTTCTGCAACAAACACGGTCCTTGCAATTCTCCAATGGGAAATATCAGCATCATGTCCCACCGCTTCGCAGCCCTGTTGGTAATTGTTCCAGTGGGTGGCAACCCACTTGGGCAGCAGAAAGTTTGCTGAAAGCGGATGAAAGTCTCGTTTTCCCATTTCAATGACTCCCTTGGAGTAAGGTGCCACCACGGTTCCAACAATTTCCGGCCTCGGGACCTGATAGGGTTTGGGCATAACCCCGAGTCCCTTCTCTGGCCAATATGACTGTTCAGTGGTTACGATAAACGGATTACCCGGCAGATTGATATCATAAGGCGGATTTCTCTTCCATATTTCCAGAATGACGTTTATGGAGTCCGCAAACTTTTTGTTCAGATCGGAACCCAGTATGCCCAAGACTTCCTGATCTGACTTCAAGACGCCTGGGCTGATGCCAAGTATGAATCGTCCTTCGGCGAGATGATCAAGCATTGCCGCGTGAACTGCGACCAATACCGGATGCGTATGAGTGAGGTTGGTAGTGCCAGTCGCTAATTTAATATTTTTGGTCGCATGAATTAAGGTCGCCAAAAATAGCATTGAATTCGTAATCGACTCAGCTTGATCACTTAAATGCTCTCCAACAAAGGCATCATGATAACCGAGTTCATCACAGAGAATGATAGCCTCCCGGTCCTCCTTGAGAGTTTGTGTGTAGTTTCGCTCCAGAGGGTGCATTGGCATTGTGAAATATCCAAGTCGCATATTTTTTTCTCCGATCAAAACTGGCCGGTTTTACCGAGGATAAATATTCCGTATAACAAATTGCAGTTTGAAGCCCAACCACCGCTGCCTTCGACAGTCTCCACCGTAAAATAGGCGAACAGAATGTCAGGAAATTCCCCTATCAAGCCGCTCTATGGTAATCAGATCATGTTGTTTGGCGGCAGAGGCACTTACCCCCTTGCCGCAAGTTTGATCAAATGTTGACCATGTGGAAAAACCCTATCGTTACTAATCCAGGGTTTGATGTGTTTGATGATGGGGTACCAGATTAGTCCGGGCGATTGCCTTGTGTACCTCGTCATCCTGGGCTGCCATGACCTGCTTTAGACGAAGAAAAAGTTTGCCTGCCAGAGTTTCTCCATAGAACCAGCTTCCAATCTGCGTATCTGTAACGGCACTTGGCCGCGCGAGTGCAGCCTGATAGTAGAAATATTTGAGGTCGTCCGATGTTAACTTTACCGCACGTCCCACGTGAATTCCCTCGATAATGGAGTCCATATCAGGGGTCTCAAGAAACTGAGTCAGGAAATCCACGATCTCATTGGGATCAAACTCTGTCAGGCCGTTCATCCTGCGACCGTTCTGATTTCTTACTGATTCCTCGTACCAGGGCCGCAACAGGCTGATTTCCTGCTTAAGATCGAGAGCAAACCGTTCACGATCACTCAAATCAGTTTTGGGTGGCGCCAGATTCACCGGGCATGTCCATCCTTCCAAATCCTGAGACGTTCCAGGCGCGGTGTCTGGAAAGTCGTCCAATATGGGTCCGTCCGTCCGCTCCAGCAGTTTTAAGGCGTGGAGTAAAACACGGCGCTGAAATTCCGGTTCGTTGGCGGCGCCAAACGGTCTTCCCAGTTCGAATGGGACCGCCAGACCTCGGGGCGGCTTCATACGATCCGTATGTTCGCGGACCAGACTAATTATTACCGTCGGGATACCTTCAGCCTCGATGTAATGTGCCAGCCCGCCCACGGCGCGCGTGCATTGAGGTCAGACACCGGCGAGCACAACACCGTCGACATTGTCCTGTTTCAGGAGTTCTGCAACATCTTTTGATACAGCTTCATGAGCGGTTGGAAGGGTGGCGCCCATAAAGGCATAATGGAATTTTGCGACGGATCCGATTTCACCCTGATCCTCAAGCTCCCGCAATCTTTCAAAGGGGAACACCAGATTGAAGTCCTGATGAAAACCGGTACGGTCGAAATTCGTTGAAACGTGGCTCATGATGAGGTCATTCATATCCGTATCATCGGGAATGATTCTGTATTCACCAACACCCGGTGAAAAAACATGATCCTCACGGCGGTGAAGTCCTGCCGTAGTGATAAGTGCTATTCGCCGCTCCCGCAAAGCAGGACCACTTACGCAGTCGGTTTGCCTGTACTCCGGGAGGTCCTGATTTACGAGTGTGTCCCGAGCTTTTTTGGGGAAATCGCGCAAATGAACCATTATTATTTCCTTATCCTGGTTATCCGAGTTTGAATTTAAGTGCTATTGATGGGTCGGGATAATGCGCCGCTTTGACATTTTCTTCAAGATCTCATCCTCCGTCCTGTCAGGTGCTTCATTGTCGGCAATAAGTGTATTTCCAATTGCTGTCTGACCCATCGGTCCAATCCGCTGACTGAATATCCTCTGTGTCGTAACGATTGGTTCGCATACATCAGGGTATGCCTTTTCAGGTGGTGAGGCCTCCCAAAGGCGAATAAAAATCGGCGACGGAGATTTATCTCCACTAAACCCCGATGCGTGATAACCCTAATGCGAAAACGATGGTCAAGCCTCAAAAAAATTGTCATATGTCGATGAACTGCAGGCATCGCTTGGTGTATAGACGGTCGAGGTGGAGAAGCAGTTGACTATTTCGAAAAAAGCTGAGTATTTGCAAACCAATATTTTGAGTATGCACATCAAATGAGCCACAATTTGTGTGAGAATCCCAACCGGTTTAAAAAATATCATTTATTCGACAAATTTTGCACATTAAATATGGAGGAAATCAAAAATACGAGTCTTGGGTTGGAATGATCTGAAAACTGACTCTGGATTTTCCATAGTTTGATTTGATACAAGTACAAATTCAATTGTCAGTCAAATTTACAATTGTCAGTCAATTTTAATTGTCTATAGAGGACGAAGTGCGCCGACTTACTATCTTCCTTGTGGGGTGTGCCTTATTAATCCTTGGTTTGATTACGGTACCGACTCCATTTCCCCTCGGGATTATATTGATTCCGACGGGTCTGGCCTTGCTTATGTCCAGCAGCAAAACCTTTCGTCGCTGGATACTAATATTACGGAAACGGTATTCCTTTATCGACCGTCCCATGCGTTCCGTACAAAGTCATATGCCTCTGTCCCTCCGTAGAAGCCTTGAGTCCAGTACGCCCCGGATATCTCC
Organism: uncultured Hyphomicrobiaceae bacterium; assembly: GCA_964461525.1. GTDB lineage: Bacteria > Pseudomonadota > Alphaproteobacteria > Rhizobiales > CAYWUX01 > CAYWUX01. The sequence continues at coordinate 160,596 of CAYWUX010000002.1, forward strand.
GCCCCCAAAGTGATGCCCTCGTGAAACAGGGACTAGGAGGATATCGTCTCTTGAATACAGCAGAAATTAAGATTGAGCGGTGGCGCCATATTTTAAGTTGGAATGTCTGACGATCGGCTATATAAACCCCGTGTTTAACGATCATCGGGTTATGAATTTCATAGATGGACTATTTTTGTGCAAAAGAGGGATGGGGTACGGTCTGATTTATCTATTTTCGGCTGGGAGATGCTAGGGTCCAGTTGCAAAATTGACCTCAAAACTTCAGTGCAGACCCGATGAGACCCAATGAGACCCAATGGGACCCAATGGCCACACTTTCCGCAATCAAGGAGTAATTGTTATGGCCGATGCGTTGAAATCCAAAAACGCTGAGTTGCAAGTTTCACATTGTGAAATGGCGAATGCTATCCGCGCGTTGTCAATGGATGCCGTACAAGCAGCCAATTCCGGCCATCCGGGATTGCCCATGGGAATGGCGGACGTGGCTACGGTGCTCTTTACCAGATTTCTAAAATATGATGTCGACCAGCCGGACTGGCCCGCAAGGGATCGATTCATATTGTCGGCCGGCCACGGCTCAATGCTTCAATATGCCCTGCTTTATCTCACCGGTGCTCCTGGTATGGATATCGATAACCTCAAGAATTTCCGACAACTGGGGTCTAATACTGCCGGCCATCCTGAATATGGTCATACTGTGGGAGTCGAGACGACTACCGGGCCGCTAGGGCAGGGGCTCGCAAATGCGGTTGGGATGGCGATCGCGGAACGGCATATGTCCGCGAAATTTGGGGAAGACATTTGCGGTCACCATACCTATGTAATCGCGGGTGACGGATGTCTGATGGAAGGTATATCTCATGAGGCAATTTCACTGGCAGGGCACCTAGGGCTTGGCAAACTGATTACCCTGTTCGACGACAATCATGTGTCTATTGACGGGCCGACTGACCTCGCTGTTTCTGACAATCAACTTCAAAGAATTGAAGCCTGTGGCTGGCATGTGGCCGGTGCCGACGGCCATGACGAGGAAGCTATCGCCCTGGCAATTCAGAATGCCAAAAATGTCACGGACAAGCCTTCAGTCATAGCCTGCCGTACGATAATTGGTTATGGTGCACCGAACAAGCAAGGTAAATCTTCGACTCATGGTGCGCCCCTCGGAGAAGAGGAGGTCGCGGCTACAAGAAAAAATCTGGGTTGGCGATCACCTCCATTCGAAATTCCGCTGGATGTTCTGACGAGCTGGCGCTACGCCGGAAAGTCCGGGAGAACGGCCTTCGAAAACTGGCAGTCCGCCTGCCACCGTTTAAGTGACAGTGAAAAAAATCAGTTGAAGGATCCCATCGACGACCGTGTGAGAAGTGCAATCGCTACCGCGATTAACGAAATAAAAACCGAATTCGTAACGGAAAAACCCGAGATCGCGTCCCGGGTATCGTCTCAAAAGGTACTGGAGAAGTTGGTTCCCATAGTTCCCGGCTTGATTGGAGGGTCGGCGGATCTTACAGGTTCCAATGGTACATTGACGTCCCACCAACACCCTATAACGTCCAAAGACTTTTCCGGCTCATATATTTATTACGGAGTTCGGGAACATTGCATGGCTGCAGCCATGAATGGGTTAGCGCTTCATGGCGGCGTTGTGCCTTATGGGGGTACATTTCTTACGTTTACGGACTATTGCAGGCCATCAATACGACTTTCCGCTCTGATGGGTCTGCGTGTAATTTACGTTATGACCCACGACTCCATCGGTCTGGGCGAGGATGGCCCCACCCATCAGCCGGTTGAACATTTGGCCGCGCTTAGAGCTATTCCCAATCTCAATGTTCTGCGCCCGGCCGATGCCGTTGAATGTGCCGAATGCTGGGAGATTGCCTTGAATTCGGTCTCCACCCCGACTGTTCTGGTGCTGACGAGGCAGGGACTTCCACCTCTCAGACTGAAACACTCAAATGAAAATTTGAGTGCCAGGGGAGCTTATGTTATTCATGAGACGGAGAGACCGCGGGATACAACGTTGCTCGCCACCGGTTCAGAGGTCGCTATAGCATTGACGGCGGCCGAGGAACTTGCCAAGGAAAATATCCATGCCGCCGTCGTTTCAATGCCGAGCTGGGAACTATTTGCGCGTCAGCCCCTAAGTATCCAGAAAGCCGTTCTGGGATCCGCGCCGAGAGTTGCATGTGAGGCTGCGGTCGAATTTGGATGGCAGAAGTGGCTGGGGGATAATGGTCTGTTTGTTGGAATGTCCGGCTTTGGAGCATCCGCTCCGGGGAACGCGCTTTATAAGCATTTCAATATTACGCCCAATGCTATCGTTGAAAAGGTACAGCAATTGAAAAACTGATCTGTCGGATAACCCGGGACGGTTATGCGAACTATTATCGTGATTTTAAGATCACCATTGCTGTGTTGTTTTCATTATTTATATCGTCTCGTGGGCCATGCCATTTTATGACGACAGAGTGAGACAGGATGCAGCTAGAGAAATTGAAGCAGATAGAGAATGCTCCGGTAGCGGGTAAATCAGTTATACTGAGACTGGATCTCAACGTTCCCATGCGGGATGGCAAGGTCACCGACAGCACCCGGCTGGTCAGTTGTATTTCGACCATTAGAGAGCTGATCGAAAAAGGCGCAACCGTGATCATGATTTCTCACATGGGAAGACCCAAGGGGAAATTTAACGCTGAATTCTCTTTGAAGCCGGTTGCAGAGAAAATGACAGAACTTCTTGGCAATCAGGAAGTTATTTTCTTTGATGACTGCCGGGGTACGGACTTGAGCGATAAACTCAAGGCACAACCCGCCGGTTCCTTGATACTACTCGAGAATTTGAGGTTTTATCCCGAGGAGGAAGGCAACGATTTATCCTTTGCCCGTGAACTCGGTGGTCTGGGAGATATTTATGTAAATGACGCTTTCTCGTCTTCGCATCGGGCTCATGCTTCCATTGACGGCATTACAAGATTTCTACCATCCTATGCCGGTCCTCAGCTTGTGGCCGAGATTACCGCATTAAGAAGGGCCATTGAGGCGCCGCGCAAGCCCGTCGCAGCACTCGTGGGGGGAGCAAAAGTTTCGACCAAAATGCCGATACTAACCAATCTCATGTCCAAGGTTGACTTCATGATTATTGGTGGCGGAATGGCCAATACCTTTTTGTTTGCACAGGGCTTTACGGTTGGGAATTCTCTTTGCGAAGTTGATTTTAAAGAAACGGCAAAGGAAATTCTTAAGACATCGGTAAAAGAGCATTGCGAAATAATTTTACCGGTGGATGTGGTGGTTGCGTCGGCGTTCGAGGAGGGCGCAGCCCATTTCGTATGCCCTGTCAGCAAGGTGCCGAATGACAAAATGATCCTGGATATTGGTCCGGATTCGGTAGAATATCTGAGAATGATAATTTCACGATGCCATACACTTCTTTGGAACGGCCCGTTGGGAGCCTTCGAGATTTCTCCTTTCGGTGAAGGGACTTTTGCCGTCGCACGGGCAGCGGCCGAACAAACGGAGAATAGTAATCTGGTATCTGTCGCCGGAGGTGGAGACACTGTTGCAGCCTTAAACAGTGCGGGTGTGGAGGACAAATTCACCTATATTTCGACCGCAGGAGGAGCCTTCCTGGAATGGCTGGAAGGAAGGGAGCTTCCGGGTGTTGCGGCATTAACCAAGTCAGAACCCTGATCTTCATCGCCGATTGTATGAGGGCAAATTCAATTAGACAACATCGTCGAGGAACTGGAAACATGCCGGACGAAATTTTGATAGCGCCATCCATACTTTCCGCAGATTTCGCTCGTTTGGGCGAGGAGGTTCGCTCTATCGATGCTGCCGGATGTGACATGGTTCATGTTGATGTCATGGACGGGCATTTTGTGCCGAATATTACAATAGGCCCGGACATCGTGCGTTCAATCAGACCTCATACTCAAAAAAGGCTGGACGTCCACCTCATGATTTCTCCAGCAGATCCCTATCTTGAAGCCTTTGCCAAAGCCGGTTCGGATATCATAACGATTCATGCGGAAGCAGGGCCTCACCTGGATGGTTCTCTTCAGGTTACAAGGAACCTCGGAAAAAAAGCCGGTGTCGCTCTCAATCCGTCAACGTCGGAATCTGCTATCGAGCATATTATCGACAAAGTTGATTTAATATTGGTTATGACCGTCAATCCGGGTTTTGGCGGTCAGAAATTTATTCCGCAAATGTGTGATAAAATACGCCGGATACGTGAAATGATTGGCACCCGCCCAATTGATATTGAAGTTGATGGAGGGATAAACCCTGAAACAGCCGGACAGGTCGCTTCTGCTGGTGCAAGTATTCTGGTTGCCGGTTCGGCGGTTTTTAATGGGCAGACGTATGCTGAAAATATATCGAAAATCCGTGCGTCCGCGCTTAGTGCCATACAGGCTAAGAAGACGATGGATTGAGAATGCTGCAATTTCCTCAGAGGAAAATTCAGTGTATATTACATTGAGTGAGAATTAATGTTTTTCTCAACCAGAATTTATTTTAAATTACTCGGCAAATGGCTTTATCTTTGTAAGAAAATGATTTTTGAACCAGCCTTCGCAATTCAATATCAGGTTAATTTCCGGGCATGAATTCATTATTTCGGATAAAATATGGGGTCATGGATTTTCTGACAGTCCTTGTGTTCATATTTTCAGGCATGTACCTGGTTCAGGCTGCATCAAATCCGGAACTGTGCAAGGATGCAAAACCGCATGAAGTCACTTTGTTTAAGTTAACCAAGGCAAAAACTCTGGAATTTCAGATTGCAGAAAGTTTAGATGGTGCAGGTGGACAAGCAGGCCGTGGCCTGGAAATTGTCATTGATCCCAAACGCGGTAATTGCCTGTCGTGCCACCAGATTTCCTCAGTCGAAAAACTGGTCGATATAGACAAGCCTGAATCGAAGATAAATTATGGCTATCATGGGACAATAGCAAACTCGCTTGATGGCGTTGCGGATAAATACACGGCAGGAGAACTCAGGTTGATAGTGGTCGATCCTAAACGGGCTTTTCCAAATCAAGATTCGATCATGCCTTCCTATCATCGCATAGATGGATTTATCAATGTTGATCCGTCTTGCAAGGGAAAATCTATTTTGTCCGCACAGGATGTCGAAGATGTCGTTGCATTTCTCTTGCAGCTGAAATCTGATAAGCCTGCTGTTCCTGGAAATTGAAATACGAAACGGCATCGGAAGTCATGGAATTGAATATTGTTAAAAAACGATTGGCAGTTCTGGTGCTCGGAATTATGGCGCTATTAATCCAGGACGTGGCGGGTTCAGCCCAGGAAAACAAATTCACAAGTGATAAACCAGTCAAGCCGGCCAATGACAACCACCCATTGGCTGAAATCTACTCAGGCTATCATTATCTGTCTGATGAAATCAAAGCCATGCAGGATAGCGATATTGCAAACCCGGGGATGGCCTGGTACGTGCTGGGTAAATCAGAGTGGTCAAGAAAAGACGGCCAAGAAAAGAAGGCCTGCGATAGTTGTCATAATGAGGCAAAGGCGTCAATGAGAGGGGTTGCGACTCGATATCCTGTTTATGACAAACTTCAAAAAAAACTAGTGAACGTTGAACAGAGGATTAATCTTTGCCGTACGAAATTTATGAAGGCCGGACCCTTAGAACCGGAATCTGATAACCTTCTTGGATTAAGTATCTATGTACGTGCGCAGTCACGAGGATTGCCGGTTAAGCCCAATATTGGGGGGCCAGCTCGTCCCTTTTTTGAAAAAGGAAAAGCCTATTATAATACGCGAAGGGGGCAACTGGATATGTCATGCTCCCACTGTCATGATAAGAAGTTTGGCAAGAAGGCAAGATCAACCCTGATAAGCCAAGGGCAGTCCAATGGCTACCCCGTATATAGTCTGGAGAAGGAGAGGCCGATTTCCCTTCATCGCCGATTTATCAGGTGCAATCAACTGGTTCGTGCCGAACCTCTGCCAATCGGCGATGAAGTTTATGTTAATCTTGAATTGTATCTTGCCTGGCGCGGAGAAGGTTTACCTGTTGAGACACCTGCGGTAAGAAACTAAGCGGGAAGATACACTCTGGCCGTTCTCAATTTTGTGATTATCTTTTAATTGATAAAAACGTCTTAACAGTTCCATTGGAGTTTAAGGTCCGGTCCAGGCGTTGCCGGATCGCTTAAGTAATGTTCGCCTTGTAATTATTATTTTCATAAGGGATTGTGTTGCCCATCTGGATGATGCCGGAGTTTTTACGGGAGTTATAATGGCTGCTGACGTAACTTATTTCGGGGCCGCTTTAGCAGGCTTGCTGAGTTTTCTGTCTCCCTGTGTGTTGCCGCTGGTTCCACCTTATCTCTGCTATCTTGGTGGGACCACATTTGATCAGCTGACCAACGACAATTTTATTAGTTCCGATGTCTATCGAAAGGTATTAATGACATCTGTTCTATTTGTATCCGGTTTTTCGACTGTTTTTGTAATGCTCGGTGCCTCGGCATCTTCGCTGGGTCAACTTTTAGGCAGTAATCTGGATATACTTGCAAAAATCGCCGGAATTATAATCATTATAATGGGATTGCATTTTATTGGAGTTTTCAGAATTCCAATTATGTATCGTGAGGCACGCTACCATTCACAGATGACATCCGGCGGATTGATCTCAGCCTATGTAATGGGTGTAGCTTTTGCATTTGGCTGGACACCCTGTATTGGTCCGGTTCTTGGCGCAATACTGGCGATAGCAGCCGCGAAGCAAACAGTTGCGACGGGGGCATCACTTTTACTGGTATATTCTCTTGGGCTTGGAATACCATTTATTCTTGCCGCAGTGGCCATCCGGCCTTTTATGAACTTCATGCAGAATTTCCGCCGCTATTTTGGAGCTGTGGAGAAGGCGATGGGAGGATTTCTTGTTGTCACAGGTGTGTTGTTTCTTGGAGGATGGATGACTTTGATTGCCAACTGGCTCCTGGAAGCTTTCCCGGCCTTGTCCAATATCGGTTAATGGAGGCAGTGGACTATTATGTCGGCCATAGAAAACGAGAGCACTATGGAAAATGATGAAGGGGTGCCCATTGCGGTAACTATATCAGGTTCCGACACATCCGCTGGCGCTGGAATTCAGGCTGATTTGAAAACGTTTTCCGCACTCGGAGTTTACGGAGCTACCGTCCTGACCGCCCTTACAGCTCAGAACACAATGGGAGTACAGTCAGTATTCCCCGTACCCCCGGATTTCATCGCATGTCAGTGGCATTCTGTTATTGACGACCTTGATGTGCGGGCCATTAAAATCGGTATGATTGGCACGGCTCAAGCCATTGTAACGGTTGTGGATCAATTGGCTAATTGTGAAGGTATTCCGATAGTTGTTGACCCTGTAATGGTGGCCACCAGCGGTGATGTCTTGCTGGAGCCTGCGGCAGAAGTTGAGCTGGTTGAAAAGTTGATTCCGAGAGCGGATGTCCTAACTCCAAATCTCCATGAAGCGGCCCGACTTTTAGACAGTGAAGTCGCAGCATCGCTGGATGAAATGGAAGTTCAATCAGAACGTCTTCTGAAAAAGGGTGCAAAATCGGTCCTAGTCAAGGGGGGACACCATATCGGTTCCGAAGCAATCGATATATTTAATACCGGTACTAACATAATTCGCTTATCGGCCCCCAGGATTCCGACATCCAACACCCATGGTACCGGGTGTACACTGTCATCGGCCATTGCCGCTTACCTGGCCATGGGCAGGGATCTTGTAACATCAGTGGAGCTGGCCAAAATATATCTGACCAAAGCGCTGAAAGAAGCCGACCGGTTGAAGGTTGGGCGAGGACACGGACCTGTCAATCACTTCGCCAACAGGGGCTGCTGAGCTAATTTTGTCACGCTAATCGATAATTGAGCTGCTTAGACTGCCTCAATTCTTCCAATATTGGTCATAAATCAATAAAATTTCACCAGATAATGATACAAGTTTATCGGAAATGAACACGCGTTAACATTGAATTCATGATATCGGATGAATTCAATCCTGCACATGTTATCAAACTGGGTATCAAGTTAAAAATATCGCTTTGGCGAGGCTGGGGTGAAGGTACGGGAGACGTCAGCCGTCCAGTCGTTGATTTATTAGATCTGCAAAATAAATTGCGGACGAAAAGCGAGTGCCAGAGAAACTATGTCATCACTCGGATTTGGCATTGAGAGAATTGGATTAATACCGGTTCGTTACCCCAAAATTATTCTTGTCGTAATTTTGTGCTTTTCCGCATTTTGTGCTGCCGGACTGACCAAATTAAAGCCTTATGGAGCGCTCAGCGAGCTTTTCAGGTCAGATACGCCCGAATTTGCCAGATATCAGGAGTTGGGAAAAAAGTTTCCGACGAGCGAGTTTGATGTTTTCGTAATTATAGAGGGGCAAAATCTGCTCCAGCGCGATCTCTTGGAAGAAATTCGAAATTTTCAGCTGGAACTTCAGCTCATTGATATCATACATGGCGTCGTCTCGATCTTTTCAGTTCGCGGTAAGCCTGATGAGAATGGTTACGCGGCGGCGCTGTTTCCGGCGGAGATACCCGAAGGCGAAGAGTTCCAGAAGTTGACAACGCGGGCAATGGCACATCCGCTGATATCAGGCAAGCTTCTGTCAGAACGCGATAAACAGGGGCAGATCATGCTGATGGTCTTGTCTCTAAAGCCGGAGATCGTCCACGATCAGGGTCTCGATCAGGCGATGGAGGATATAGACGCCACCGCCCGTGACATACTTGTTCCGATGGGGATTCGCTACAGCCTTGCCGGTGCTCCGGTGATGGAAAAGGAAATTCGCTCGGCAATTCGACGTGACCGGCTGGTGTACAACATTTCCGGATTTATAATCGGTTTTATTATCTGCCTGGCCTTTTTCCGCCGGCCCAGCTTGGTAATGATAGCGTGTCTGTGTCCGGCTTTTTCAGTTCTCTGGGTGTTGGGAATTCTTGGGCTAACCGAGCACAAGCTCACGACACTTATGAATGTCATTCCACCCCTGATCATGGTTATTGCCTATACCGATGCCATGCATATGATCTTCTCAATTCGGCGTCAAATCAGGCAAGGCCGAACACGGCAAGAAGCTGTTTGTCATGCAGTTCGCACGGTTGGACCGGCCTGTGTGTTGACTTCTCTGACAACGGCAATCGCTATGTTGTCCCTCATCTTCGCTGATTCTGCGCTCGTTAAAACCTTTGGCTACGCAGCGGCCCTGTCAACGCTTCTTGCTTTTGTCTCAGTTATTCTCGTTGTCCCGCTATTTACGATATTGATGATCCGTGATGAGAAAAAATTTGCTCTGGAGGAGCAGACCAACAATGTTATGATGGCGAAAATCTCAGACCTAAGCGCCAAACTTTCAAATTGGATTATACCGCGTTACAGCGGTTTAGCCATTTTTGGAGCGGTGTTGGTGGTAATATTAACCATCGCGCATTTGCAGCTTAGGCCCAATTACCGGTTAAGTGATCAGGTTCCCGACGATCATCAATCTGTCAGCGCTATGCGTAATATGGAGACCAAACTTAGTGGTGCCTTTCCCATTCACATCATGATTCAGTGGCCGGAGTCCCAGAACAGCGGATCTCCATCCGTAATGGATGCCATCACCGAGACCCATGCTCTTCTTGAGAAATCTGCAATAGTCGGGAATGTTTGGTCGCTTAATACGCTCCGCCAGTGGTTGAAATCGAGCAGGGGAGACGAGACAGCCAAAACGCTCAGCGATTACGTTTCAAAGCTCCCTGAACACCTTCAAATCAGATTTCTGAACGACAAAGAAAATGCGGCATTGGTAACGGGAAGGGTACCTGATTTAAATTCAGAAAAGAGCGTGCCGGTGATCGAGGGCATTGATTTAAGTTTAAATGTACTGCGAAAGAAATACCCGGATTTTAAATTTTCGGTTACGGGCCTGGCCGTCGTTTCCGCCCTTCAAAGTACGAGCATGATCCGTCAACTCGGGTATGGTTTGATGGGTGCATATATAGTCGTTATTTTGCTTATCGGAATTGCGTTCCGTTCTCCAACTGCATCAATCCTCTCAATTATACCGAATGTCTTTCCGATCGTAGCCGTCGGGACGTTTTTATATATCGGCGGTGGCGGATTACAGTATGCAAGTGTCATCGCGTTGACTGTAGCATTTGGAATCGCCGTAGATGATACCATTCATTTCCTCAACCGCTTTCATTTGGAGCAAAGCCGCTCGGAGACAATTGAGGCTGCAGTTCGACAGACAATTGTGAGAATTGGGCCTGTTCTTTTTCTGACAACCTTTGTTCTGGTTCTTGGACTTGCCGTTACAATATTGAGCGAACTTCCCCCGCTGCGTCTGTTCGGTGAACTTTTTATGACAACACTTTGTGCGGCCTTTGTTGCGGATATAATTTATTTACCCGCCAGTATCCTGTTCATTAATCGATTTGGGGAAACGAAATTTTTTCAATCTGATGAACGACAAAAATCCACCAACACCCTGGCCAATTAAAGAATATTGATATTTATGCAACATGAACTCAGAATAGTTCCGGTTCACATTGGAGCGAATTTCATTATGTCGTAACTGTTCGAAATTCAGTCGTTTGCAATTTAATCTCTTATATTTAATAACTGCAATGAAAACACCGGGTTAGATAATTTTTTTGTTAATGTGCCAAGTTTCAGTAGATCAAAAATTGTCCGGTTAGTGATCGCATCTGGCACCGATGCCTGTAACTCTAGATGTTGCAATCGGGTTCAAAGTCTTGAATAATCTACACACTCGTCAACGGAACATTTTTGGGGGAATTCCGTCTGAGCCGGAGCCAAACGCAGATGCTGGATCAGGTGATCTCGCGAGGCTCAGAAACTAAATATTGGGGGGTAGGCCGGACCAGCCATCAATTGCAATCCGGCTCCTTGCAGGGCGGCCGGTCCGAGTGCCATCGGACCGGCCTATTAATTCGACATATCATAAACTAAACTTGCGACGATGTTTCGTAAAGGGCTGACTTAAATTTAAATTTTCTCCCTTTCCGAAAAATTCGGACATCGACCGGCAATAAACCGATTATTATAAAAAAAGTAGCCAAACGGTATCTGATCAAACATACACCGGAGGTCAGACCTGCCGAATCACTCCAGGAGCTAGAACTGTTTATGACTGCGTTACCTGAACTGTCGGATATCAAGGATGCGATTGCCAGACTTTCCGATTATGCCGTGGTTACCCCGCTGATGGAATCCCAGATCTTGAATGATCATGTCGGGGGACGGATCCTGATTAAGGCCGAAATGTTTCAGCGTACCGGATCTTTCAAATTCCGTGGAGCCCTCAACCGGATTTCCAAAATAGATTCTCAGAAGTTTTCGGGCGGTGTTATCACATGTTCTTCGGGCAATCACGCTCAGGGTGTTGCTGAAGCCGCCCGCATCTGCGGACTGTCATCAACGATCATAATGCCCTCAGATGCGCCGCAAATAAAGAAATTTCGAACGCTGCGATCCGGTGCGCAAATAATTACCTATGACAGAATGACAGAGGATCGCGAAGCGATTGCAAGGGACCTTGCCGGACAACGGCAATGCGATTTTGTCGCTCCATATGATGATCCGTTAATTATTGCCGGTCAGGGAACGGCCGGGTTCGAACTTGCCGAACAGGCCAAGAAACAAAATGCAACTTTGGATTTGCTGCTGTGCCCCTGTGGCGGAGGAGGACTCATTTCCGGCATAGGTCTATATTTGCGTCATGCATATCCCGGCTTGAAAATATTCGCCGTGGAACCGGAAGGATTTGACGATACGGCCCGCTCTTTGGGCTCGGGTCAACGCGAAGTAAATGAACGGCCCGGAGGTTCGATCTGTGATGCCCTTCTCTCAGTTACCCCAGGTGAAATAACATTTGAATTGAATAAAAAACAGTTGAGCGGAGGTCTGGTCGTAAGTGACGAACAAGTCAAGCGAGCAATGAAATTCGCTTTTGAAGAACTGAAGCTGGTGGTCGAACCCGGCGGAGCTGTTGCGCTTGCTGCCATTCTGAATGGTTTGGTGGAATTGGAGAATAAAACTACCGCAATAATCCTATCTGGCGGAAACGTTGATGCGGACTTCTATTCCAATATGCTGTTGACGGCCTGATACTGTAGGACTGTAGGCGACGGCAGATAATGGGAGTGACGGCCGCATCTTGGCGCTGATGCAACTGACTGGTCATGGATCTCAGGAACAGATCAAGTACCATTACCTGCGGGTGTTAATTTATTCAGGGATTACAGACGGGCATGTTTCCTAACCTGCGGCTCAATCGTTTTGCCAGTCAGATTGCCCTTTTTTATGCCGCCATTTTCTTGATCGTGGGCACACTAACACCATTTTTACCAGTGTGGTTCGATTGGAAGGGGTTGACGGATTCCCAAATCGGAATCGTTTTCGCGGTTCCGCTGTTTGCCAGGATTATTTTTACCCCTTTAATTTCATATACCGCGGATAAAACTGGAAACAGGAGAGCATTTCTCATTTGCCTTGCCTGGGGCAGCCTCGTTTCCGTAATACTGTTGCTTTGGGCTGACGGATTTTTAAGAATATTTCTTCTGCATCTGGCATTCTCGTTGTTCTGGACTTCTATCATGCCATTGACCGAAACAATGGCCATGGCAGGGGTGCGTCGCGAGGGACTCGATTATGGTCAGATGAGACTATGGGGGTCATTGAGTTTTATTGCAGCCAGTCTGATTGGCGGTGTGGTTGTTGCGAGCTATGGCGGTGGTGCGGTCATCTGGTTATTGGTGGTGGCCGGAGTTTTTCTGGTGGCGAGCGCCCATTGTCTTCCAACCACCACGACCGGAAAAGACGCATTGGTTGGACCCGGACTTCCATCTGTCAGCGTTGCGAAAGTTGCAATGCTGATCGGTTCGCCGCTTTTTCTCTTATTTCTGCTTTCGGCCAGTCTGATACAGGCCGGACATGCCGTTTACTACGCTTTCGGAACTCTCCACTGGCGGTCTGCAGGAATTTCGCCCCAGGCCATTGGTGTCCTATGGTCGGTGGGCGTGGTGGCGGAAATTATTTTGTTTGCCTATTCCAGGCGCGTCGTCGAACGAATTGGAGCTCCGCAACTGATTGTTATTGCTGGATTGGCTGCCGTTGTTCGCTGGAGCGGGACGGCGATGGATCCTTCATTTGCGGTATTGCTTTTACTGCAGATACTTCATGGACTGACATTTGGTGCGGCCCATTTAGGGGCCGTTCATTTCATATCCGCATCCGTACCAGACAAATATGCTGGTACGGCCCAGGGGCTTTACTCAGCAGCCAGCGCCGGCATCTTTATGGGAAGCGCTATGGCCGCCAGTGGCCCGCTTTACCGGACATTTGGCGGTCAGGCATATTGGGTCATGGCAGCTATGGGATTATTTTCCCTTTTAAGTGGTCTTATTGTACTGAAGCGGTGGAATGGTGGCAGTTTGATCAAGTAACAAGAAGATTGGACCATCTAGCCCCAAATTTCAGGCTGCGGCGGGTATAGTGTAAATCCGTCATATTTAAGTCCCGGGACCCGATCGCGCGACAACAGAAGCGGTCCATCCAGGTCAACCCAATCGGCAAAAGCCGAAAGTAATGAGGCGGGCGCCACAGAAAGAGAGGTTGAAACCATGCAACCGATCATTACGCCGAGGCCCAGTTTCCGTGACGCAGATAACAATTCAAGTGCACCTGTTAAGCCACCAGTTTTATCGAGCTTGATATTGACGGCGTCATAGCAGGGTGCAATCTTCGAAAGCGAATTAATATCATGAATGGATTCATCAGCGGTAATCGGAACGGGGTGATCCAGCTGGCCCAGCATGTGATCCAGATGTGCGGGCAGAGGTTGCTCGATCATCTCGACCCCTAAGTCGTTGGCGATCCTGAATAAGTGGGGAAGTTCGCTGAAATCCCAACCTTCGTTCGCATCGACTATCAGACGTGCTGAAGGTACTGCTTCGCGAATTCTTTCCAATCGCTCCTGATCTCCCACGCCGCCGAGCTTTAATTTCAATAGCGGATAGTTTGCGGTACCGGCCTTGCTGGCCATGGCCTCAGGCGTATCCATGCTAATCGTGTAGGCTGTTGTGCAGGGCTGAGGTGTCGGAAGACCGGCAAGTCGGTGAACTGACTTTGAGAGATACTTGGCTTCGAAGTCCCATAACGCGCAGTCAAGCGCATTACGTGCGGCCCCGGCCGGCAACATATCATTTAGCTGACTGCGATTGATTCCCTGGTGAAAGTGCCCCGCCATCTCACCGATTTGGTGAGCAACGGATGCCAATGTTTCACCGTATCTCAGGTAGGGAACGCACTCACCTCGCGCGACAATTTCTCCATCGGTCAGCGTGGCGACGATCACCTGAGCCGTCGACTTGGATCCGCGGGAAATCGTGAATTTATCCCTGATGGGCCAATTCTCGATATCATACGTCAGTTCGAGAGACGGCATTGTTTCAATGGATGACATTTATGGAGGTGACCGAATATGGAGGGGACCGAACCTCAATTTATCCTAACCGGCCACTGGCGTGGGCCAGAAGCAAGTAGACACGACCAGTTTCAGAGACCAGATAGTTCAATATAAGTGATCCACCCGGATCTCTTTTTGTGGCCTCACTCAATAGCTGTTCAAAATCTCCCAGATATCTCAATACGGTTTGCCTGAACTCCGGATCATTTTGATAGCGACGCTGGATTTCATCAAAGGCGGCCTGGCCTTCATGAGAATAAAGATTCCGATTGAATATTCCTCTTTCACCTTTTTGATAACGTCGCCAGATTTCGCTTGCGGTTTTCTGGTCGATTGCCTTTGCAATCACATCGACTTTTAGAGAAGCGCCGCCACCGGTGTCCCGGTTTTGTCCACCAATTTCCATCGGATGCGCAGACCTGGTGTCGGGCTCGTCGGAAGCTCTTGCCAATAGGTCGCCCATAGACCATTGATCACGGAGCATGGAACTGCCGGGACGTGACGGTGAATGAGAATCCATTTGCCGGACGTGATGAGGGATATCATCAATCTCATTCAGGGGAGCATCGGAAGACAAATTTCTGGAATTACCTGAGGTACTACTCTGTTCCAGACTCTCTGACTGGAGGGGAGTGGTGGAGATTTGCTGTCCTCGGTAAGCTCGTTTCTGGCCTGGAAGCGACAAGTCACTGTTCAAACTATAATCAGAAGATATGTTGTTCAAAGATTCCAAAGCGCGCAACTGATCGTTCAACGCTTTTCTCATTGCAAAAGCGCTTTCACGTGTAGACTCGGGCAATTGTTCAATCTTGCTCTTGATTTCACTCTGGGTAAGTTCTAGATCACGTGCGGCCTGTCTCGCATTGGCATTAAGGTCCCGCGTGGAATTTCCGATGTCCTTGGACAACGTATTGAACTGTTCCTTGACCTCCTGTGTTACGGCAGAAAATCTGTCCTGAATTTCCATAACGACTTTTTCCGCCTGCGCCTGTGTATTTGTTCTGAGTTTCTGCAATTCCGCCAGGGCATCCTGCGACTTGCTCTGGGAATCAGACGACAGTTGGTCCGTGAGTTGCTTGGCCTTGTATTGAGCGTTGGTGAGCGACGTCTCAAGCTGCTTGGAGTAGGATTGCAGCATGTTGTCAAGGTCGATCGTCTTGTGAGAAATATTGTCAATAAGTCCGGAAAGCTGGCTCTGCCGGTTGCCAAGTAATGAATCAATATTCTGCTGTGATCCTTCCAAAGTACGAATAGCCTGGACGATCTGCTCTCCGCGGTTCTCGAACTTGTCGGTTAAATGATGAACCTGGTCCAATAGCCCACTTGAAACATTCCTCAGAGCGTGGGCCTGTGTGGTCAAGGTTTCGATGGAGCGGATAGACTCCGTCGTTAAATTCTCCGTAGTTACCCTGAAGGCTTCGACACCCCTCATGAATGTTTCGTCGAAAATATTTGCCTGCTGTTCAAAAGTCGAATTGAGCAGCCGCATGCGTTTGTCCAGATGACCACTTAATTCATTCACCCGGTTGGAAAATGCGGCGTCAATGGCCCGCGTACGCTCAACCATCGAATGATCTATATTCTGCATATATTCCGTCAAGACCTTGCGCAGGTGTTGTGTATGACTGTCGAGGGCACTGCTGACGGATGACGTTCGCTGTGTCAGCGTTGTTTCAATCGCGGTAAGGTTCTTGGTGGCGCTGTCGATGACCTGACTTAAACGAATTTGTTCACCACCCAGACGGTCCAGCAATTGCGGCACATCGCGGCCAACCCGGTCCGTCATGTCGGCCACGGTTTTAGCAAGTTTGTTACCTTTGGTGGTTAGCAATTCAGCCGTTTTCGTCGCCGAACTTTCAATTCTCTGATGCATAAGCTCACCGGCTTTGTGGACTGTCTGTGCGGCATTTTTGCTTTGATTGACCAATTGTTCGGTAATGCGGTTACCGCTGATTTTAATCTGTTCGTCGACTGCATGTCCGGCACTGGTAATCGCCGCTGTCACCTTGTGCCCGCGTTCATCGAGCGTACCGGCGATGCCTTCGCTGGCCGTGGCAATCTTTTGAGCCACCTGATTTGCAACGTGATTCACTTCATGTGTAACCTGACTTCCGAGCCCACGCAGGGCATCTCTCACGCGTTCACTGTTATTGTTCAACGCTTCCCGTTCGCTAGCCAGTTCCTTGATAAGACCTCTGATGCGGATTTCATTTTTTCCATACGACCTCTCAAGCGCCGCAACCTCGTTGTGAACCAGTGCTTCCAGCTCGCCTGCGCGTCCGAGGGCACGTCCGATCGCGTCATTCATTGCCGCAACCTGGCGGCGTACATTCTGTCCAAGTGAAGCAACCTGCTGCTCGGCGATACGATCCGGCTCAGCTAGGCGCACGGCTACTTCCGTCATCGCTGAAGATACCAGTTGTAATTCCTGCGTCCGCCAAGCCAGCAGAGCCAGAAACCAGAAAATAATTACCGGAATGACCAGACTGCCGAACATCGCCAATAGTGTTGGGCTAGTCAGAAATTCTGAAATTGAACTTATTTCCGGAAGGGTTCTTCCCAAATACATCCAATCCATAATGATGGCGACAAGAAGCCAAACCGCCGAGGAGATTGCGGCCAGCATAAAGGGCCGTTTGGACGGCTTTTGTTGCAGTGCGTATATGAGTCCACCAATGGAAGGCAGATCGTCATTGGCTGCAATCCGACTGCGCGCGGGCGCGGCCGCACGACGGCGGGGCTGATTTTTAACCAGTTCCGGACCATTTTTCGTGGTGTTAGGGCGGGGACCCGCGTCAGGGACGTTACTGTTATTACTTTTGGAGTCGGAATTGCCAAGGGCCGCCATCTTGGTCTGCAGATTTATTCGAGCGGGTGTAGAGGGGCCTTGCAGGCCATTTGGCTCCGTCGCGCGCTCAATGGTGCTTTTGTTTGTGGCTGATGCGGTCGATGCCCCAGCGCTTTTTATTTTCTCAGGCGCCCGCCGGGCGCCTGATTTCTTGGATTGGTCAGACTTATTGGTCTTAGGCAATGATTGATCCCGAACCTGGCGGTCTAATTTTTCGGCAGGTGCACCTGCACCTGAACTTCGTTTGTGGTATGTTGCTTTTTTCTGTGCCATACCCCGTTTCACACCCAAAGAAAATTATGAATTATAATGTTAACTATTTAGCCGTTTCAGGCGAGCTGAAGCAGCAAATTATTTACTTCAATTGGCGCAAGAACTGGCGCAAGGCGTTAATTTACAGAACTGTCTCCAATTCGTCACAAATTACGATGATTCAAGAGCCATAAATTACCAGAAGAGATTAAACGCTTGCCCCTGAACGCCTGAATGACATATTTAGACCCGAACTAGGGCTAAAAAAAGAATATTTTTCATCATGATATCAACGTAATATCCAAACACCTAATCGATTTTTGGCTGGCCGAGCTGATTCCCACCGAAATATGGGCTTTTTCAACACAGAATTTAGATAATTTTACGAATTTCCGTGTAACGGCTTGAAAAGTTAACTAACCGTTATTTGTATATTCATATGCTGTCTGTATGGAAAATAGAGGGAACTTGATTTCTCCTAGCCGGTTATGAGCAAGTCGGCAATGACCTGGTCCAAATCCGCGCTATGAAGAATCATTGATGGAATTGGTGGAAATAATGGCCAAACTTAGCATCGGCAACAAGCCTCTGGGCAATTGCGGGAATGGTGAGTTGCCAGATCCGGTGGGAAACCACAGACCTGTGGATCTGGTGCATCTTTCTAAATACACCCTGGGAAACCGGGCGCTCGAGAAAGAAGTGCTTGAGTTGTTCAATCAGCAATCAGTGATTTATCTGAAACGACTGGCCGAAGCCGAAAATATGGTTGTCTGGCACCAGGCGGCCCACACGATTAAGGGGTCAGCCAAAGGTATAGGCGCTTGGAAAGTCGCAGAAATAGCGGAAAACGCGGAACTTTTGCCGGCAGAATCCAGCGAAGCCTGCCGCACTGAAATGTTAGAAACACTTGTTATAACAGTCGAAGAAGCAAACGGTTTCATCGAACAGCTTCTATCGAAAGAATAGATACCAGTTCCAATCTAATCGGAATTTTAGAATTACGAGTTTATTTTTAGCTGGTCAGCCTGTCTCGATTGGCCTATAGGTGGCTGCCGAATTCTCGAATTATCCCGCCAGATCCTGTTTTCTGCGATCTGCCGAGCAGCGTCAATACGATAGAAAAAAATCCACTTAGTTAAGATGCCGAAAATTACCTATATTACACCTAATGGTCAGGAACATGTCGTTGAAGCTCAATCCGGAATGACGGTTATGGAAGTGGCTGTAAAGAATTTGATTCCGGGTATCGAAGCAGAATGCGGCGGGGCCTGTTCCTGTGCCACATGTCATGTCTATGTTGATGACGAATGGACAGACAAGACTGGCGCTCCCGACGCCATGGAAGAGGATATGCTGGATTTTGCTTTTGATGTCCGCGAAACAAGCCGGTTATCCTGTCAAATAAAAATTACTGATGAACACGACGGTCTGAGAGTTCACGTCCCTGAAAGACAGTTTTAATCCTCACCGAATCGCAAATGCGACGCTGCAGAGATGAAAAACAGTCGTCTCCGGCTGGTTGGTGTGGTCGGGGCCAGACCAAATCAAAAATGCTGATTCCGTAACCCGGCTTTCTCAAGTTTCAGCTACTGTTGATGAATCGCAAATGGAAAATCGGGTACCGTATCCGGCCTGCGGGCAACGGGATGTTGCTGCTTATCCGTCAGGATTTTCACCCTCTCTGAGAGCCAAAGGTCAAGTTCACCAATTGAGACAACCCTATCCTTGGAATAGTCCGCCATGCCGGCGAGCCCTTCCAGCAGTGCTTCGGTAAAGGCGCCATTTTGCCAACGGTCATCTTCAATAGACAACTCCCGCCCCGTTGACGAGGCAAACATGACCACGCCATTTTCTGCACTCGAAAGCTCATTGACGACTGCCGTTACGTCGAGAAGGGACAAGCCACGGGTCTGGGTTGTTGTCCGCAGGCCGCCAGCCGAATGACAGGCATCAATAAACATGAGGACCTTGCCGGGAAGCGTTGAAATTGCATCCTGGATGGCTGATTGCGGGATGGCGGTTCGGCGTAATCTTTTTGGATCGCCGTCAAATGGCAGATAATAGAATCGCTGCTTTAAATCCGTGATGCCATGACCCGCGAGAAAAAGCAGTCCCACATCGCGGTGCGTAACTTCGCTCTCCAGCCATTCTAGACCATCCCGGATGTTGCCAGCTGTCGCATCCTTATCCGTCAATATCTTTGTGACAACTTGCCGATAAACGCCGCCTTGTTGAAGCATTAAAGCTTCGGACAGGTCTCTTGCATCCTTGGCGGCATATCGGAGCCGGTAGTCACTGTTCTGGTAGTTGCTTACGCCAATAAGTAGAGCATAGAGTACCGGTTTGGCGAATTCCGGAGTTTTTGGTTTCGGAGGGGCTCCGGCCCATTTGAGCGCCACACGCGTAGGCTGGCTGACGGCCCTTGAAGTGCGTGCAATCAAGGCGACTTCGACATCCCGTTCTGGAAGTGGAATGGTAATTTCACCGATTTTTCCCTCTGCTGTTAGTTTAAGCCCGGTCAATTGCTGTTCCGGCAAGGGACGGCCGTCAAGAAGAACATCGACTTGGCTGATGTCCAATCCCGATGGAGATCGCAGACTATATTTTAATTTAATCTCCTTGCTGCGAAACTCAGTGTCGGTATCCGGTCCCAGGATTTTGATAACCGGCGGTAGCCGCTTGAGAATATCTTCGTTGCCGTCGTTACGCTTTGCCACCCTGTTGGCTTCGCGAATGGCCCGGTTCTCGTCTACCAGTTTCAGGACGAGTTGGATGATATCTGGGCGATAAAACCTATCCCTGAATCTGGATCCGGGGAAAAAGTCGGCTGTTTCATTCCAGTTGCGATTGATATGCCAGCCAATCAGATCCTCGCCGCCGGGAGACGCGGTATAATAGCCTTTCGGCGTCCATGCGACCCATCTGAGATTTTTGCCGGTGTGAACGAACAGTGCCAGCAGTTCCTTACCGTCAGTAAGCCTGAACCAGCGAATCGTACCATCACCCAACGAAGCCACAACGAGTTTACCGTTACCGGTTATATTTACGCCCCACACGTTGAAGGGCGGCGTAATACTCCAAAGCTGGCGTCCCTGATCACTGAAATATCTTAAGGACCAATAACCTCCCAGCACAAATCCCTTGCCATTGGGGCGAATTGAAACCGAGCTGGATTTTTCATGACTGATCAGCGGCAGCACCTTACCGTTTAGCCGGGGCTTATATGAATCCTTCCACTCCGTAATTTCTAGGCTGCCGGTATCACTCTCGTAAAGGTCGGAAACGGACCGGGGAGCCTCGGTAATCTTTCCCGTGGTCAAGTCGAACATGACAGGCCGCTGACCGGCATACCCAAGTCCAAACCGTAATCGGGTCCCGTTGTCCGACACAGTGAAGTGGCTGCCGAGTTTCCCCCTCATGTCCGCTTTTACGGCATTCTTCCATAAAATACGTTGTCCAGCCTTGGTCAACAACCCAAAGGAAGGATCACCGCTTCCAAGTCCCATTTCTTCACGACAGGGAACCAGGTGCATTAGTGAACTAATGGGCCCGTCAGCTATTCGCAAAGGACCGCGTCCTCCTTCGTTCCACATCAGCAATGGCCGCTGACCATTTCTGAAGTAGGTGCCGCCGGCGTAGAGTGTTTCACCATCACGGGACCAGGTAACCGCAACCAGACTTCCGTTGCGGACACCATTCAGATCAGGTGAATATTTGTATCTCAATGATTCCGCTTCATAGATATCGACCTGAGACTTGTCGTCAAATCCAACTGCGATATTGCGCCCGGACGGATCAACATTTACGCCAAACGGGCGTTCCCCGTTCCGTACCTTTACCTTTCGAATGAGTTTGAAGTTTCTATTATATTGCCGCAGATGTCCGTCCCAGGATGTGGTGTACAGTCTTCCTTCATTATCGAATACCGCACTGAAGCTGCCCGCCTGATAATCTCTGTCCCGGCCTGCAACTTCCCAGGTTCCGGTGTCCCAAACCACCATGCCCTTTCCACTGTGCAGGACGGTTGCCAGGTACCGGCCATCCTTTGAGAAGGTGAGGTGGTTGATAACGCCCGGCAGCCCTCCCAACCTTTGTAATATTTCACCGGTTACGGCATCAATGATGTATACGCGCATGGATCTGTCAATCGGCCATTGGGCATCCCATCCGCCGGCTGCGATCAACCTGCCGTCTGCCGACATCGTGGTGGCAAAAATCTTTCCTTCGTGCCCCTTTCCGACCGCCAGGCGGATGGTGCGGAGCAGTTTCCCATCAGGAACTGACCACAGCCGAATAGTTTTATCATCAGAGCCCGTAACCAGCAGTCGGCAATCGCGATCGACGCCGATCCGCCGAATAATAGCGGTATGCATACCGGTTTCGATTCGTAGAATGGGGTCCTGACTTGGCTTGCTGGTAGATTGGGCCCTAAGGGTTTCGGTTTGAAAAACAATTGTAAATAAGAGAACAAAAACCGTAAATGTTCTGCTCAGCCACATACCAGCCCCTCCCAAACAATTCCAGCAAACAATACGGATCAAATATACCGAAATTATAATAAATTAAAACCGTATTGGGGTTAGTTTGAACCGTATGATTCAATTATATGGGAACAACTATTGGCGTTGAATAGTCACATCAACTGAGGTCGGTCTTTAAAGGTAAAAATTCTTCAGTCGAATCAAACAATAAGTGAAAAAAGCTGTTTATTTGGCACTCTGCCGGAGAATTCGAGATGTTCGAACTGATTAACAGAAATTTATCTGGACTGTTCAAATGTTGTTCATCACGTTGTGTAGGGGCGTAGGGCTCAAGTGTTCAGCCGTCTAAGAAATGACTGTTAAAGCACAAATGATTCTTAAGGGATGAGACGTTTTCCGACAAACCTGGCTTTGGAAGCATCGATAACTGCTTTAGTGAATTCAACGCTGTTCACGGAGTCGGCTGAAGCATTTGCGGAATTTTTTCTTACAAGGGTATTTATTGTACCGGTTTGTTATCACCCCAAAGAACATTGTCGGTGTTCCATTTTTCTTTTTTACCGATACCTGTAAGGATCTCAGCCTCTTTCTTGATTTCTGCTTTCTGTGTTGAGGCTGGAGTATAGTCTCCTGCAAGATGACGGTTCAGGTCTTTTCTAATCTGTCCTATTTTCACTGGGTCGCAATAGTTTTCGCCAGCAGCAATGCGTTTTGCAATGGTGTCACGGGTATAATCGTAAGTCTGCGAGATTTTCTGAAGTTTTACCGGATCCGGATCAAGTTTGGTTTCATAGCTGAGAAGTCCTGCTTTCAGCTTTGCATCGTCAAAATAAAAATTACATTTACGGGCCCGCGCCGAGGTCCAGCCGACCTGCACAGCACGCGCCGTTTGAGTATCAGACTGTTGCGGTAAGGAATCGGGCGAGGATTTTGATGCATTTGAAGTACCCGAAAATCCAGGGATCGCGGGTAATTTGGGAGCATTCACACCGCTGCATGCCCCGAGTGCCCCAACAACGAACATGGATGCTATCAGGCAACCAGTTTTCTTGCATTTATGTTTTTCCAAGCGGCGCTCCTGAGAATCAATTGGCAAAATGAATCTTGCGTTTTTCGAGTTTTCGGTCAAGTACTGTTGAAAAACTTTAAAATTTACTGGAAATCCGAAACAAGTCATCGCATTAACTCCCGCATTGCATTGTCCAGTCCTGCAAGAGTCAACGGATACATGCGCCCGCTCGTCATGCGACGTATCAACTGTATTGACGGGTTTAATTCCCAGTATTTCTCGGCAACAGGATTGAGCCAGACCAGCTTGTCATAGGTCTGAGCGATTTGCTGCAGCCAAATGGCCCCGGGTTCGGCGTTGACGTGTTCGACACTCCCGCCTGCCATTGTCAATTCATAGGGACTCATGGAAGCATCAGCAACAAAAATCACATTGAAATCCGGACCATATTTCCGAAGTACGTCCATTGTTGAAAATTTGTCACTCCTTCGTCTCCGGTTGTCTTTCCAGACATACTCATAAGGACAGTTATGAAAATAGAAAAATTCCAGATATTTAAACTCGCTCTTTGCCGCTGAAAATAATTCTTCAGCGGATTTCACGTGCCAGTCCATACTGCCACCCACATCAAGAAACATCAGAACTTTGACGGAGTTGCGGCGTTCCGGCCGCATGATCAGATCAAAATAACCGCGATGAGCTGTCGCCCGTATGGTTTCATCGAGATCAAGTTCGTCTGGCACCCCCTGACGTGCGAATCTTCGCAAACGCCTCAAGGCGATTTTGATATTCCGGGTGCCGATTTCCACGGAGTCATCAAGATTTCTGAACTGGCGTTTATCCCAGACTTTTATGGCGCGATTGTTGCGGTTTTCTGACTGTCCAATTCGAATTCCTTCAGGATTGTAACCGAACGCGCCAAAGGGCGAAGTTCCGGCTGTTCCAATCCACTTGGAACCGCCCTGATGGCGACGCTTCTGTTCCCTTAATCGATTTTTGAATTCGTCCAGGATCTGACGCCACCCCCCCAAAGCTTTAATCTGAGCCTTTTCTTCTTCGGTTAAAAAGCGTTCGGAAAGACGCGTTAACCAGGCCTCGGATATTTCCGGAGCCAACTCGTCTACATCTATTTCAACTCCCTTGAAGACCTGGGCAAATATCCGATCAAACTTATCGAGATGTCGTTCATCCTTTACAAGCGCCGCACGCGACAGATAGTAAAAATTATCGATGCTAAATTCCATGAGCTCAACCTGAAGCGCATCCATGAGGGCAAAATATTCTTGCAACGAAACCGGCAATTTCGCGGTTTTCAGCTCATAGAAGAAATGTAAAAACATGCTAATTCCGCCAGTTCAGGAAAAGGAGCAGAAGACTAAGAGATCGATCGTATATCCCGGATTGTAGCGTTTCATTCATTGCGGGTAAAATTCAATTCATTTGCGTCGATGGCTCCTTGTCGTGATTTATTCCTGTTTAGTAATGGGACGTGTAAATTCACTGAAAAACTCTCTCAAGCGGGGACGTTTCACCTCGATGAACGGGAGCGGGCGGCAAAGTTCGAGAGCTGCAATGCCAATCCTTGTGGTAAGTGCTCCATTGAAAATTCCTTCACCGAGACGGGCTGATAATTTTGCGGTAAGTTTTGTGCTGATCAATTGCTGGATCAGATCACCGGTGAAAGCCAGACCACCCGTCAAGGCTATGTGAGCGATGACCATTCGGGCCAGTTTTAAATTACCCAGTGTGCCGGGCCTGCACCCGTAGAGGACTGCCAGCCTGCGTAACAAACGTAAATTCTCGATGGTCACAAATAAAACGTCTACAAATGCGGCGGGACTAATCGCCGTAATTACGGAAACTCTTTTTGCTGAACTTGCTATGAAACTCCGAGCCATCTTGTCCAGAGGTCCCATCAGTTCCCGTTCAGCAAGCGTCAACAGCTCCTTGGCCTCGTGGATATCATTCTGATGTTCCTTCATCCGAACTTTTGCCAGTTGATGTTCTGGTCGATCCAAAACAGCGTAAAGTTTGTTCAAAACCCGATAAGCCTTCGCCCTCTCATTCTGGAGCAAGGCACTTTCAGCCAAATGTCTCAACCGGGTGACGCGATTTACACTGAGCAATCCCGCAAATTCTCGCAGGACAATCATCACCATACTTACAACCATGATGGCGATAATTGTCAGGGCCATCCATCCGATCCAATCATCGCGGGTCACCAGTGAACCGATGAGATCATAGAGCCAGACTCCTGCGGCCATAAC
Source organism: uncultured Hyphomicrobiaceae bacterium (assembly GCA_964461525.1). Classification (GTDB taxonomy): domain Bacteria; phylum Pseudomonadota; class Alphaproteobacteria; order Rhizobiales; family CAYWUX01; genus CAYWUX01. The sequence continues at coordinate 185,974 of CAYWUX010000002.1, forward strand.
AATCAGACCGGAGATTGCGGATAAAAATATAGCGAACCAGCGAATTCCCTTCGAAAATTCCGAACCCTGGAGTTTGGAAGCCGACAGGTCTTGATCGAATGAAGGTTCCAGTTCATCCGGACTTTTGTTTTCGCCCGAGTGCGCGGTGTCTGTCTCCAGTTCTGTCATCTGTTCAACCTGGAAATATGTTGGGCTGCGGTGAAAACGCGCAATATGTGCCTTGTTCTTTTCTGTCATTTCAGTCGATCTCCGAGTAAATACTGAAGAGCCCGGTCAAGACGTATATGAGGAATTGACTGAAAAGTATTGCCGTCAACTGACGATCTATCCGGAGGGCGGAAGCGAATAAAACGGTATAGTTCTTCATCTTGTTCCGGACGCGAAAAGCCATCAGTCAAGGCTTTTTCGGGATTGCCAGGAAGATCTCCAGGGAATACTGCAATGTTCTCGGTGCCATCAAATTTCTTGCCTCCTATCCGCTCGCCGGCGACCGGAATGCCTATAACGCAGGATTTTGGGGGATCGAATTCCAGTGCTGTGGCCTCGCTCGTTGCACGTACAGCGGACAACACCAGTGACTTCACGTCTGTACCTTGTAACCGGGCCCGCCGCAAAGCATGCTCCATGAGTTTTTCAAGGACGGCCTCGAGTCTGTCATGGCTTGAATGATGCAGATGATCGGCCTTTGTCGCTGCAAACAATATCCGCTCTATCTTTTTTGACCAGAGCCGCGACAGCCACGAATGGCGTCCGGTGCGGAAGCAACCCAGTATTTCGGTCAGGACATGCTCCAGATCCTGAACCGCTTGGGGGCCGCCATTTAATGCCTGAAGTGCATCAACCAGCACAATCTGACGGTCCAGATGAACGAAATGATCTCTAAAAAAAGGTTTCGCGATAAGCGATTGATAGGATTGAAATCGCCGGGCCATCATGCTCCATAGCGAGTTTGGCTTGGGTGACTGACTGAGGGGTAATTTCAAGGGCGCAAATGTAAGCGCAGGAGATCCTTCCCAATCCCCTGGTATGAGAAACCGGCCCGGTGGTATTGTCGATAAAGCAAACTCATCATCACGACACTTTTCCAGATAGTTTTTGAACAGTTTGGAAGCCTGTATGGCGAGTTGTTCATCCTGAGCATCCTGTGCATCGCAATTATTGGTAAACTGGAGCCATTTTTCGGCCAGTGGCTTCCTCAGTTCTGACCGGGCATTGGCCAGGGTTTCCTTCGACCACGTCTCATATGACTTGTTGAGCAACGGCAGGTCGAGCAGCCATTCGCCAGGATAGTCCAGGATATCGATTGAAAGCCTTGAATGGCCCAGAAAACGTTTGATGACTGATGTTGAATCATATTCTATTGTAAGACGCAGTTGACTGACGCGTTTGGTACTTTCAGGCCATCGAGGGGGATTGGAATTCAGAGCGTCAAGATGTTCCTCATAATTAAAACGGGGTAATTCGTCATTGGGCTGGGGTTCCAGATAAACCTGCCGAACGCGTCCTTGCGCCCAGGGCTCAAAAAAAGGCAGGCGACCATCATTTAGAAGATTGTGAACCAGAGATGTTATGAACACGGTCTTTCCGGATCGGGAAAGTCCTGTAACACCCAGACGAATTTTGGGATGCAAAAGATCACCGGCAAAGGCTCCGGCATTTCTGAGGCTGTCGCTGGCCCCTTCGGTGAAATCAGTAAATTTCAACTTGTCGCCCTTTCAATGCCTATATAAGCAATGATGCAGACAAGTTCTACGACCGATGCTGCAATTCCTCCAGTTTTTGACTTCCCTGGATTATAAAACGCCAAACTCGTTCAATGATTATTTCAGGTTTTAAACGATGACCGGAGTCGATATCAAGATCAGCAGCAAGATGGCGGTAACCATCATTACTGTTAGCAGTCTATCTATTACTTTCACGAGGGGGACTCCCAAGCTGGTTGAATTTCATGACATTAATCTTGCTGGATAATGCAGATTATAGAACACCGTTCGGACAGTTTTCATCGAGAAATCTTGTTTGCCAACAGCGTTACCCAAAGGCGATTTGAGCTGCTATTGCAAATGCAGTGAAAAATGCGAGTCTCAGTATCAGCCCGTGAAAATGATTTCTTTGATTTATCGTGCGATTGTTCATAGTTATCTCCCACCCAGCAAATTTGACTTTAGACGTTTAGCCTTTCAATTCAATGTTTTTACAATCTTTAAAAATGGTAGTTCGGGAGTGCTGAATGGGATTTGAAAATGTTGTTCATCTCCCATTCATGTTTGCATTTTGGCAATTTGAATCTAAGACGGAAAATTCTTCACAAGAGGCCCGAAATTAATCAGGAAGAGATATATTTATCCGCCTCGCCGTCTCGCCATAAAAGCAAGTTTTTCGAACAGCTGAACGTCTTGTTCATGCTTCAGCAAAGCCCCGTAGAGTGGCGGGATGACTTTAGTGGGATCCTTTTCCCTGAGTGCCTCGGGATCCATTTCCTCATTTAGAAGAAGTCTGATCCAGTCCAACAGTTCCGAAGTTGACGGCCTTTTCTTGATGCCGGGAACGTCACGCACATCATAGAACACGCGTAAGGCTTCACGGATCAGCCTGCTTTGAAGTCCGGGATAATGAACTTCAACTATATTTTTCATTGTTTCGGGGTCCGGAAAACTGATGAAATGAAAAAAACATCTTCGCAAAAAAGCGTCCGGCAATTCTTTTTCATTGTTTGAGGTTATGATGACAATTGGCCGGTGACGGGCTGATATTGTTTCTCCGGTCTCATACACATAAAATTCCATACGATCGAGTTCCAGCAGCAGATCATTGGGAAACTCAATATCGGCTTTGTCAATTTCATCTATGAGCAATACAGGGCGTTGGTCGAGTGTGAAGGCCTGCCAGAGCTTTCCCCTTTTTATATAGTTGCCGATATCCCTGACCCGTTCATCACCGAGTTGTGAATCCCGCAGTCGGCTTACGGCATCATATTCATAGAGGCCCTGCTGAGCTTTGGTCGTGGATTTTATATGCCATTCAATAATTGGAATATCGAGGGCTTTGGCAATTTCCTGAGCCAATATGGTTTTGCCGGTCCCGGGTTCACCCTTTATGAGCAGGGGGCGTTCAAGCGCAATCGCAGCATTGACCGCGATCTGGAGATCTTCAGTCGCAACATAGGAAGCGGTGCCGGTAAACTGCATAGGTTTGTCCGTGACACTTGAAAAGCGCGGCGCACTTTAGGGTGTTGTTTCTGCCATTTCAAGTGGGGAAGCTGTAAAGCACTTTTGATGAATTAAAAAGACAGTTGAATTCAAAGTGTCAGGGGCCAATAGCTTTGGCTCTTCGAGCGCAAATTGAGGATTTTATTCAAACTGACCCACTGCCCCGAATGGACTTCAGCGGACAAAATATGGAGTCTTTGCAATTTGGTTGTGGGCGCCGCAACAGATCGCCATTTTAATCGTCGTTTGCCCTTATACCGTCCGATTATAAAAGCTCAATAGCCGCCAGTTCTGGCGTTGTCATAACTCTCTGAAATTTATACAAAAAAATTGATGGGATACCGGGAATTCCTGAATGAGGCTGCCTCCATAGCCAGAATATCCTTGATATTCTTTAAGTAATTAAGACAGGTGCTGTTGCACGGCAGGTCATCAGTATGACCGTTGCTAAATTTGCATACCTTAATTTGGTTCCGGCTGTCACTCTAGGGCACCACCTAATTGAAGGATATGCTGGATCAAATTGAATTGCGGGGAACTGTCCGAACTTGGACACTAAAATGTCCGAAATCGGCCAATGCACAATGTCCACGTTGCAGCTGAGTGGGAAATATTTGGACACGTTCCTTTCATAATAAATGATTATAAGCCCGGCTAATCTTTGATCTGAAACGAGATACTAAGTTGTTTGTATTAACTGAATAGTGAAATTTCCGAAAAATTGGGTCAAAAATGTTGATCCAAATTCTGAAAAGCAGTATGTGGCGAGGAGATTTCGAATTTCTTTTCTGTGGAATGATGAAAATCGGAGACAAAGAAATTTCATGGTCAATAAGACTAGACTTCCCAATGGTTATAAACCATCTGAAAATGAGCCATTTATGAATGCCAAGCAGCGCGCATATTTCCGCAAAAAGCTGCTGACCTGGAAAGACGACATCGTAAGATCGAATCGCCAGACCCTGCGGCAATTGCAGGAAGACCCTGCCAATCATCCCGATGTTGCGGATCGCGCGACATCCGAGTCCGTGCGGGCGCTCGAACTCCGGGCACGCGACCGGCAGCGGAAACTCATATCTAAAATCGAGGATGCGCTGCAACGCATCGATGATGGCAGTTATGGATACTGTGAGGTTACAGGAGAACCGATTAGTCTAAAACGATTAGATGCTCGTCCAATTGCGACCTTGAGTATCGAAGCCCAAGAACAGCATGAAAGGCGCGAGAGGGTTTATCGGGATGAATAACAGTTTTGTCCGCCAGCGGTTTTAGTTTCGATTTAAACGACTGCGGACTTAACACGAAAATACCAGTCTGGCTCAGCCCATGCTTCGGTCAGCAACAGATAAGGGCCGGCCAGGTTTTGGCGGCCTTCAATTCATTAATGTTTGCCTCGTTTACCCGGCTAAGATTCCAAAACCATCTCCGGTGCAATCTGCACCGGTAGCCAGATCTTTAGGAGAAACGTTTAGAACACTAACAGGATATCAGGGTTCTCCTGATGAGTTGGTATAGTAAGATACAAGCGCCGGTACCGGCATCGGTGATAACAGCGATTTGGTAACTTAAAGAAGATTGTTTAACTAAGAAGATTGTTTAACTGTCCTGTGCGGTTTCCCCCGGGACCTCAGCTTGGCTGTGGACTCGTTGCCGTGTCCCATCGGAATTTCTGTCGGAAATATGAGATTGGCTGGTTTGAATATTATTTTCAATCAGGACGTCTACAGGACCACCTGTCATAATGAGATGTTCAACATTATCCCGCCTGATCAAGACCAGTTTACGCCTGCCATCGACGGAGGTAGATTGCACCACGCCGACTCTTTTTTCCTTACTTCCAAAGAAATTCATTGCTGCTCCACGATTTCCGGTCATATATGTCTTGAAAAGCCAGGCGCCAGCCGCAATGAGGACAATAATAAAAATAAAGGTTGCAATATAGGTAACTAATTCCATGATCTCACAACTTTTCCAAGTGCCTGCAGCTAAAACTCAATGAAACCCATATCCAGACCAGATCATGCTCAGCATACTGAATTTCCTGATCGCCAAGAATTGCCGCAGCGGTGGTTAACAAAAGTTTAAGTTAGCTGCTTTATTGACAGGGATATGTAGAAACGACAGCTATTCGCTGAATTCTACACCTTACTTTATCAGGAATAAACCTAACACCGGCAAACTTTTCCCACCTGTTGAAGAAATTGGGCGACTACAGATGAAATTCAGTTCGATGACGACAACGGTATGGCGAATACCGAGACGGACTGCTGAATTCTCTTAAATTAAAGTTGAATTGGCATCAGGCCTGCCAATGCGTGCGGGCGGAGAACGCCGCCGAACCAGTTACACCGAGATTCAAATCGCCCGGAATCCAAAACACCTCGCGTGGGACTGAGCTGTTGTGCGGTTCCAAGACTCTGCCGAATGGTGAAATACGGCTTGAAGATTGGAGCGATTGGACCAATATGGAGCGGAATGCCTGTTCTGACGCCTGTGGAACCGTTGGCAGGCATAAACATCCAATTGTTTGTTGGATATCTCAAATATTTCGAGAACTCATCAATTTCACCGTGAAAAATTCCGCGGCGAATCGGATATGAGTTTTCGAATGAACAGACCCGAAAACCAGATAACAATAACCAATGCATCGACTTCGGCAACAACATTGCGATTGTCACGGTTTTTAGACCAGGATCGCATAACCGGTTTGATTGCGGTTTTGGTGACGGTTCTGGCAATCACCGCGGTTTCTGTCGCTCTGCTTTCTTCCGAGTCATCGGAGCCAATAATATTGACTGTGCTTGCCGTACTTTCCTTTGTCGGTGTCTTTGGGATATTTGCCTTTGCGATTGGCATGCTTCGATTTGGTGAGAAACCGGCAGGCAGCAGAAATTTAACGCGAATATTCGCCGATCAGCATCTTGATGGACTGCTCATCACCGACCTTGCCGGCAACATTCATTATGCGAATAGCGCCTACTTGCGGCTGGTCGGCGGCGGAGCCGACGACGAAATCCCCACCATGGAACAGGTTTTTGCCGGCAATACGGCTATCGCAGATCAGATATTCAGACTGTCTCGGGCCGCCCAACGCGGTCAGGCCTGGGAAGAGGATGTGCGGCTGGTGAATTTCAGGTCGGGTCCGGAGGACAGCAAAAAGACACGCTGGTTCCGCATAAGTACTTTTCCCTTGACTGAAAGGCCTGGAGAGACAAAGGCAGACGAGCAAATCATTGTCTGGCGAATAACTGAAACCACCGGAGAGCGGGCACGCCACGAAGACGCCTATCAAAAACTCCAGGAGGCTATAGAATATTTGGATAGTGCCCCGACTGGATTTTTTTCCATGTCGGACAAAGGTCAGATTACCTACATAAATGCAACTTTGACCCAATGGTTGGGCCTGGATCTGGCGGACACCGTTTCAGGGAAGCTCAAATTGGAAAACATTATGTCCGGGCAAGGCGCCACCTTGATTGAAGGCATATCGAAAGCTGGCAATATCGGAGAGACACAGGAGCTCGATATTGATCTTCTAAAGTCCGATGGCACCAGTCTTCCCGTGAGGCTGCTGCTACGGATATCCATTGATGGCGGGGGCCTGCGCCAGTCGCAAACAATGATTTTGAAACGCGCAAACCGTGGAGAAACCGGCGAAGAGGGGAGAGTTGCTGAAGTCCGGTTCGCCCGATTTTTTCATTCGGCGCCAATCGCGATCGCAACCGTGGGAATAGATGGACGGATTGGGAATACCAACACCGCATTTTCAGTGATGTTTAATCGCTCAGACGCCGCACTGGTCAAGAGCGGGGCCTCCCTTTTTGATTTTGTGAGCAAGGCTGACAGGGAAACCCTCACCCGCGCCTTAATGTCCGCCAGTGCCGGGCAGGTGGATATCGCGCCGGTTGACATCGTGTTGGGGGCTGCCGGTGACCGCAACGGCCGACTTTACTTCAGCCCGATCGATCTTGGCACGAAAGGAAATGAGGCTGCTATCCTCTACGCTATTGATACGACTGAGCAGAAGGCGCTCGAAGTTCAGATTGCGCAGAGTCAGAAAATGCAGGCTGTCGGTCAACTGGCTGGGGGGATTGCTCACGACTTCAATAATGTTCTTACCGCAATTATAGGATTCTCCGATTTGTTACTGGGCAGTCATCGCCCTACTGATCCGGCATTTCAGGATATTATGAACATCAAGCAAAATGCGAACAGGGCCGCTGGATTGGTGCGCCAGCTCCTGGCTTTTTCCCGCCAGCAAACTCTGAGGCCCGAGGTGTTGGTGCTGAGTGAGGTCATAGAAGAGCTGAGAGTTTTGCTCAGTCGCCTCATTGGAGAAAAGATTAAATTAAATGTGATTCACGGCAGGGATCTCTGGTTTGTCAAAGCCGACTTTAATCAGTTTGAGCAGGTTGTGATAAATCTCGTGGTCAATGCACGCGATGCCATGACCGGCGGCGGCGAATTGACGATAAGGACTTTGAATATCGGTGAACGGGAATGTATCAAGCACAACAGTGCAATTGAGCCTGGAGAATATGTTCTAATTGAAGTCAGTGACACGGGCTGCGGCATTCCGGAAGAGATTATCGAGAAGATTTTTGATCCTTTTTTCTCGACCAAGGAAGTTGGTAAGGGAACAGGGCTCGGACTCTCAACCGTCTATGGAATCGTAAAACAGACCGGCGGATACATCTATGCAGACAGTGAAATGGGAGAAGGGACGACGTTCAGGATTTATCTGCCGAAATTTGTGGATGACAAAGTGGCGGAAGTTCCTGCGACCAATCGTGATAAGCGCGACAAACCAAAGGATCTCACCGGAAGCGGATGTGTCTTGCTGGTGGAAGATGAGGAGGCTGTTAGAAGTTTTGCAGCCCGGGCGCTTAGTTCGCGGGGATATGAAGTGCTGGAGGCATCAACCGGCGTTGATGCATTGGCACTGATGGATCGTCATGAAGGCGCCGTTGATCTTGTTGTCAGTGATGTTGTTATGCCTGAAATGGATGGCCCGACACTTTTGAGGGAACTCAGAAAGAGAAACGCCGATCTGAAAATCATATTTATTTCGGGGTACGCGGAGGACGCGTTCAAACGGAATTTAGCTGATGGTGAACAATTTGCTTTTCTGCCAAAACCATTTTCACTGAAGCAACTCGCCGGGGCCGTGAAGGAAACGATGTTGAGCTAACTGTTGATCCGGTAACCCCGAATGTCTAAGATATCAGTTGTGACGATTGATATATAAATATTGGATTTTTATTAAAAAACGAATCACTCATTTGGAATTTTTGAATAGCATTGAGAACATAAATGGAATAAATGATGAATAAATCATGTATTTCAAAGGGTTGTGATAATCCTTGCCAGAGTGAACAAAACGTGTACAAATGTCAGGTGATTGCCAGAACTTTATCACTATGGAATAAGGGGCCTGAACCATGTCGGAAGCTAACTTGCGGGTTATTGAGGGGAATTTGATGGACAAGGATAAGGCGTTGGACGCCGCGCTGTCGCAGATAGAAAGGGCCTTCGGCAAAGGCTCCATAATGCGTCTTGGAAAAGACGAACAAATTGTAGAGGTCGAAGCGATATCATCGGGATCTCTGGGACTGGATATTGCACTCGGCATAGGAGGGTTTCCCAGGGGGCGGGTTATTGAAATCTATGGCCCTGAATCCTCAGGTAAAACAACGCTCGCGCTTCATACCGTCGCAGAGGCCCAGAAATCCGGTGGGATTTGCGGATTTATTGATGCCGAACATGCGCTGGATCCTCAGTATGCGAAAAAACTTGGGGTCCATGTTGATGATCTTCTGATTTCGCAGCCGGATACAGGAGAACAGGCCTTGGAAATTGCCGATACCCTGGTCCGTTCCGGCGCCATTGACGTTTTGGTTATTGATTCTGTTGCCGCTCTCACCCCCCGGGCGGAGCTTGAAGGGGAAATGGGGGACAGCCTGCCGGGATTGCAGGCCCGTCTGATGAGTCAGGCCCTGAGAAAGTTGACGGGATCCATTTCAAAGTCACATTGCATGGTCATTTTCATTAATCAGATCCGTATGAAAATCGGTGTGATGTTCGGCAGTCCCGAAACGACAACCGGAGGGAATGCGTTGAAGTTCTATTCGTCCGTCCGAATCGATATCCGCCGGATTGGTGCGATCAAGGATCGTGATGAGGTGGTGGGCAATCAGACCCGGTGCAAAGTCGTAAAAAACAAAGTTGCACCTCCATTTAAGCAGGTTGAATTCGATATCATGTATGGCGAGGGCATATCAAAGGTTGGTGAACTTATCGATCTGGGAGTCAAATCTGGGATCGTCGATAAATCCGGGTCCTGGTATGCCTATGATGGTCAGCGTATCGGACAGGGACGTGAAAATGCAAAGATATTTCTGAAAGACAATCCCGCGATAGCTGAGGCCATTGAAATTTCAATCCGACAGGATGCCGGTCTTATTGCAGAGGAAACTCAGGGCACACCTGAGAAGGACATGGAAGACACAGACCCAACTGAGGAAAAACCGAAGAAACAGGCTGGTTGATCGACGGCACGGGCATTTTGTTGAACTTGTTTATACCAAAGTTGAATGGCTGCTGGATTTAAGTCCTGCAGCCATTTTAGAATCCGGAATTCATTGTGATTGACCATAATTGCGAGCCTCTATTTGGTTGATTTTGCAGCCACCTCCGTTCGGAGGCGTTTGTGTGGTTAAGACCCATTCTAATACCTCATGACGCCAACTCGCATGTACGCCGCTTTGAGAGGGCCTGTGGATAAAGTTGTCTCTTCACCAAATGGTCAATGTGAAATCAAGGCCGTCCAATTTATTTTTCTGGTTCTGTATTTCTTCGCAATAAAATAAATTTAAAACTCTGTCCGGCAACGCAGACGATCGTATGTTGGCAGAGATTTAGCATCAGAAGCCTGCTGAAAAATTCGTGAGTTCGTCTGGACAGTACGGCGGGGCATCGCTAAAAACGTTTTAATTCAAACGTTCGAGTGATAAAATCTTTATTGAAGCATCAAATCATATCTTCAAATACAAATTATAACCTCTAACCGCGTTATGTGACTGGAATGAAGTCATATTGCCTGAGGCTAAGCGAAAGAATTTTCATAAATGGAGTGGAAAACAGGTGATCTAACCGTGAACCAAATGCAAGAGAACCTAATTCCAGATGAAGCGAATGAAAACCTGTTCCGCATGATCATGGTAGACGATTACAAAACAATGAATATTGAAAAGCTGCGATATTTGAAGAATAGTCAGCTTTGAGAGTTCTTAATGCCGTTTAAATCCAATATATTGTCGGTTGTAAATGAAATGCATACATTGCCGAAAAGTTGAACCAAGGGACTTTATACCTTTAATGACTGGCGTAAATGAAATTCGTTCGACCTTCCTGAACTACTTCGCGAGCAATGATCACGAGATTATTGCATCCAGTCCACTGGTTCCACGCAATGATCCGACATTGATGTTCGCGAACGCCGGCATGGTTCAATTCAAGAACGTATTCACCGGAGCCGAAACCCGGCCTTACAAGCGGGCAACGACATCGCAAAAGTGTGTCAGGGCCGGCGGCAAACACAATGACCTTGATAACGTCGGATATACGACCCGGCACCATACATTTTTTGAAATGCTCGGAAATTTCTCTTTCGGGGATTACTTCAAAGACCGTGCAATTGAATTGGCGTGGAATTTGATAACTCGGGAATATTCTCTTGATCCGAAGCGGCTGATGGTCACTGTTTATGCCGAGGATAATGAGGCATACGACTTATGGCGTAAGATAGCCGGGCTGCCCGAGTCGAAAATTGCCAGAATTGCAACTCATGACAATTTTTGGGCCATGGGCGATACCGGTCCTTGCGGACCTTGTTCCGAAATATTCTTTGATCATGGAGACAAAATTCCAGGGGGGCCCCCTGGCTCTCCAGATGAGGATGGTGACCGGTTCATTGAAATTTGGAATCTGGTCTTCATGCAGTATGAGCAGGTAACGCCAGATGAGCGAATTGCCCTGCCCAGACCGTCAATCGACACCGGAATGGGATTGGAGAGAATTTCCGCGGTTCTACAAGGCACTCATGATAATTACGCAATTGATTTGTTTCAGGCCCTGATTGAGGCCTCGGTTGAAGCGACCGGTGCGGCTGCTGTGGGTGATAATGCTGTTTCCCACCGGGTCATCGCCGATCATCTGCGCGCCACTAGCTTCTTGATCAGTGATGGCGTGATGCCATCAAATGAGGGACGCGGATATGTGCTGCGGCGTATTATGCGCCGCGCTATGCGCCACGCCAACCTGTTAGGTAGCAATGAGCCTGTAATCTACAAACTGGTCCCGACTCTGGTTCAGGAGATGGGACAGGCATTTCCTGAACTTGCGCGTGCTCAGGCATTGGTCACCGAGACTATTAAGCTCGAAGAGTCGCGGTTTCAGACTACGCTTGACCGCGGCCTCAAGCTTCTCGGAGAGGCAACCGATGATATGGTCGCCGGTGATGTCCTTCCCGGTGAGGTAGCGTTCAAACTCTATGATACCTATGGATTTCCGCTTGATCTGACGGAAGATGCTCTAAAACCCCGGGGTATCGAAGTCGATCAAAAAGGCTTCAGTCAGGCGATGGAACATCAGCGCAGCGAAGCTCGCAGGGCCTGGTCCGGCTCCGGTGAGGCGGCTGAAGAAAAAATATGGTTTGACCTTCATGAAAAGCTGGGAGCGACGGAATTTCTGGGTTACGGAACCGATGAAGCTGAAGGCGAGATTTTAGCGCTTGTGGTCGACGGCCAATTGGTTGGCGATGTAAGTGAAGGAGATAATGTTGCCCTTATTGTCAATCAGACACCGTTTTATGGTGAGTCCGGTGGACAAGTCGGTGACAGCGGGATTATTCAAATGGATAATTCCGAATTCAGGGTTACCGATACTCAAAAAAAAGCTGGTGATCTGTTTCTCCATCTGGGGCGGGTTGAAAAAGGAAGTTTTTCGAAAGGCGATGCCGTTGTTCTTGAAATCGATGCTGCCAGGCGAACTGCGACACGGGCCAATCATTCGGCGACCCACCTGATACATAAGGCATTGCGGCAGGTGCTTGGGGATCACGTCGCCCAGAAAGGGTCGCTGGTTGCACCGGACCGGCTGAGGTTCGATTTTTCCCATTCAAAGTCAGTGTCAGATGATGAACTAAAGTCAATCGAAGGTCTTGCGAACAAAATAATTCGCCAGAATGGAATAGTTGAAACACGGCTTATGGCAGTCGATGAGGCCATTGCATCCGGCGCTCTCGCTCTATTTGGTGAAAAATATGGCGATGAGGTGCGTGTTGTCAGTATGGGAACGGAGACCGACAGTAACGGTCCAGGCCATGCCTATTCCGTTGAACTTTGCGGTGGTACACATGTACGCCGGACTGGAGATATTGGCGTGGTCAAACTGATAGGTGAGAGCGCGGTCGCTGCCGGGGTCCGTCGCATAGAAGCCCTGACCGGTGAAGGGGCTCTGAACTATATTGACGAACAGGTCAGTCGTGTGCGCGATGCCGCCGAACTTTTGAAATCCAAGCGTGAAGAGATTGTACCCCGGATAGAGGCCCTGTTGGATGAGCGGAAACGACTGGAGCGGGATCTGGCCAAGGCGCGCCGAGATATTGCAATGGGTGGTAGTGCGTCCGATGGCGGCGACCCCGTTACTTCTATAGGTGATATAAAACTGTTGGCGAGAACGGTTACAGGTATAACGCCAAAAGATCTCCGAGGACTGGTCGATGATGGAAAAGGTAAGGTTGGATCGGGCATTGTTGCCATCGTTGGCGTCGGTGATGACGGCAAAGCCGGACTTGTTGTCGGTGTTACTAAAGACCTGACAGACAGATTTGATGCGGTCAAGCTGGTTCGCGCCGGAGCCGAAGCTTTGGGAGGTAAAGGCGGAGGTGGTCGGTCCGACTATGCCCAGGCAGGCGGACCGGACGGAAACCAGGCACAGAACGCCCTGAACGTTATTTCAGAATGCATAGCTGAACTATCCAAAGCCGGCTGATGACGGAATGATTGCTGGATCGATTCTGCATTAAACTGGATCAGTACTGCATTAAATCTGTCAAAATTTTGGGGTTAATGGATTATCATGTCACTGCAGCGGCAAATGCGAAAACGTCTGCATCAGATTTTGGAGACCGGTAATTCGGAAGATCCGCTGAGCCTTCTGGTTGACTACTGCATAGTCACATTGATCATTCTTAACGTACTCGCATTTTCCCTGCAAACAGTTCAAAGTGTTAATCAGGTTTATGGCACTTATTTCGAATTGTTTAATAAGTTCTCGATTTTAGTTTTTACAATTGAATATCTCTGCCGAATGTGGGTATGCGTTGAAATTCTACCTCTTCGCCATTACAGCCCCCTTAAGGCGCGCTTAAAATTCATGCTGTATCCGCTTTCAATAATAGACCTTTTGGCGGTGCTCCCATTCTATCTCGGAATGTTTTTCAATCTGGACCTGCGCGTGTTAAGGGCCTTCAGGCTCGTCAGACTTCTTAAACTAGCCCGTTATTCTCCCGCCTTGCAGACTTTGGGGCGAGTTATTTCCGGGGAACGGAATGCCCTTTTTGGCGCTCTTATCATTATGCTTTCGCTGTTGTTGGCTTCATCGACGATTATGTATTTTCTAGAACGAAATACTCAGCCCGATGTCTTTTCAAGTGTGCCTGCTTCTGCCTGGTGGGCTGTCGCAACCCTGACAACAGTTGGTTTTGGAGATGTGGTTCCTGTTACCGCCGTCGGTAAAATCTTCGGGGGCTTGATGATGCTATTCGGGCTGGGGATGTTTGCCTTGCCCATCGGGATCGTTGCCACGGGTTTTACCCGGGAAATTAATCGGAGAGAGTTTGTAGTAACCTGGAGTATGGTAGCCAAGGTTCCCTTATTTGCACATCTCGATGCCCGGTCGATTGCCCAGCTCATGTCTGGCTTGCAGTCACATATATTTCCCGCCGGTTCCATCATTGTCCATCAGTCTGAAATAGTTGACGCCATCTATTTTATCGCTTCAGGAGAAGTCAGGATGGATATGGGGAAAGAGGTTCTGCATCTCTCAGAAGGGGACTATTTCGGAGATACTACGCCGGATGACATCGAATATGATCAACGATTTAGAGCAACTGCAGTCTCAAGCTGCAATGTTCTGGTGCTTGAGCGTCATGATTTCAACAAGCTACTGAAAAAAAGTTTGGCATTAAGAGAGCAGATCAAGAACGCCGCCAGAAGACGACAATACTCTGAGTGAATTTGGATCAAAATAACTGCGCTCATGAGCCATTTACTGGATTGGTGCAACAACAAAGGACGGCGCGAGCCGCCGCCCTTTGACTTAACTGGTCGAAATACATCACTGCAAGACGATCAAACTCTATATTGGCCCATATTGCATAAGGTTTGCGGCCGACAGGATATCGAACTTGTAAATCCAAAGCATAAATCCATGTCCCGTCGCTTTAACCCATGGCGCATTAGTCCACGGCTTTTTGCAGATTTTCGTCAATCTTGTCGAGAAAATCGGTTGTGGAAAGCCATTTCTGTTCGGGTCCAACCAGGAGTGCCAGGTCCTTGGTCATAAAACCGTCCTCGATTGTATTTATGACGGTTTTTTCGAGAGTATCAGCAAATTTTCCAAGTGCCGCGTTTTCATCAAGTTTAGCACGATGAGCGAGCCCACGTGTCCAGGCAAAGATTGAAGCGGTAGAATTTGTTGATGTTTCCCCTCCCTTTTGATGGACGCGATAGTGACGTGTCACGGTCCCATGAGCTGCTTCCGCCTCGACAGTCTTGCCATCCGGTGTCATCAGTACACTTGTCATCAGACCGAGCGATCCAAAACCCTGGGCTACAGTGTCGGACTGAACGTCGCCATCATAGTTCTTGCAGGCCCAAATAAATCCGCCAGACCATTTGAGGGCAGCGGCAACCATGTCATCGATCAATCTGTGCTCGTAAGTAATCCCCAACTCATCGAATTTGTCCTTGAATTCATTCTCGTAGATTTCCTGAAACAGATCCTTGAAGCGTCCATCATATGCTTTCAGAATAGTGTTTTTAGTAGAAAGATAAACCGGCCACTTTCGCGCAAGACCAAAATTCAAACTGGCCCTGGCAAAATCCCGTATTGATCCGTCAAGATTGTACATGCCAAGCGCGACTCCCGAATCGGGAAAATCAAAGAGCTCGTATTCTATTTTTTCAGAGCCGTCTTCCGACTCCCAGCTTATTTTCGCCTTACCTTTTCCGGGCACCAGAAAATCGGTCGCCCGATACTGGTCTCCATAGGCATGTCGGCCGATTACCATTGACTGAGTCCAGCCAGGCACAAGTCGGGGTACGTTCTGACAGACGATCGGTTCACGAAATATCACGCCACCCAGAATATTTCGTATGGTGCCATTGGGTGAGCGCCACATTTTCTTGAGAGAAAATTCTTTAACCCGGTCTTCATCGGGCGTAATCGTTGCACATTTGATCCCAACCCCATATTTTTTTATGGCGTTAGCGGCGTCTATTGTAATCTGATCATCCGTTTCATCGCGTTTTTGTATTGAAAGATCATAATATTTTAGATCTATATCAAGGTAAGGATGGATGAGCTTGTCTTTAATTAATTGCCATATGATGCGAGTCATCTCATCTCCATCAAGTTCGACAACCGGATTTTCAACTTTAATCTTTGACATTTGTTATAAGACCTCCAACAGCCATAGAGCGTATATTATATGTGAGGAATGGGACATCATCCTGCAATCAGAGCTGGTTGAATGCCAAGAGAGCGCGATTTCTATAGCACTGTGAGATAAAACAAAAAAGCGCGGGAAAGCAAAAATCTATGATTTTGTGTGAGAAATTAGATGAATTTTCAACTTAAGCCAGCACTTGAACCCCTCTTTCCGGTTTACTGTCGAATCTCAGCGGGCAGAAAGCGTGTGGATCACGTGTAAATGCTACGGCCATCGATAATCCTCGTCGAACCACAACTCGGCAGTAATATGGGTATGGTTGCCCGGGCCATGGCGAATTTCAGTTTGACGGACTTAAGGTTGGTGAAACCCCGGGAAAGCTGCACCGGAGAGCGGGCAGTTGCCTCCGCTGCTGGCGCAGAATTCGTTCTGAAAAGTGCGCAGGAATTTCCGGCGGTGGAAGTCGCAATTGCAGATTTGCACAAAGTATATGCCACCACTGCCCGCCAGCGTGATCTGGTTATTGATGTCAAAACCCCGGAACAGGCTGCCGAGGCGATAATTCTAGACCACACTTCAGGCAGGAAAACCGGAATTTTATTTGGTCGGGAAAATGCCGGATTGACCAATGAGGAAGTTGCGTTATGTGACGGAATCATAGTTATTCCCGTAAATTCGCAGTTTGCTTCGCTGAATCTGGCCCAGGCGGTCATTATCATCTGTTATGAATGGCTCAAACATTCCGGTGAGGCCTCTTTGGGGCGCAAGACAGATTTTGACGGTCCCATGGTGGAAGGGGTCCATTTCCGAAATTCCGAACTTGCAACCAAATCTGACCTTATCCACTTGTTTGAACATCTCGAAAAGGAACTCGATGCCTCCGGATTTTTGAGGCCACCGGAAAAACGCCCCGTCATGATCCGTAATATTCGCCGTATATTTCAACGAATTGGCGCAACTGAACAGGAAATTCGAACGCTGCGTGGGATTATTGCAGCATTGACACGGCCGAGGGGATGACACTAAACATCGCCATAGTTTTGCCTGAATTGCAGTATTGCGATTGGGGTCAGAAACATCGCCAATGACGGGCAAGACAATGAATTCATTAACACTCAGGCCGATAGACAACGGGGATAAATGAAATGGGGTTGCATAACAGGCTATTCCACCAAGCAATATCGCTATTTTCTCTTCTGCTATTCGTTTTTGTGTGCCAGTGGGGATTTGTCGAACAGGCGTCGGCGCAAAAGGCCGATGACAAGAAAAGCCCCAGTGATCGGGTTATCCGCGCTATTGAAAATATGGCCATTGCGGGGTTGCCTAATGAGATAATGCGCCCTGACGGGACAATTTTTAAACTGGACAAATCCGATCCAAAGAAATTTCGGATTCCTATAGATGATAAACGCAGAATTATCCGAATTGCAAATCGGACTGCTTGGGCTAAAATTTGTGAACTACCGAAGCTGGATGTGTTAAATTTTGAAACTATGTTCCAAGCCGAAATTAAGAAAAAAAAGTGGACTAATGAACAGTTGGCCGTGATTCATGCACTGCATCTTCAAACGGTTGCATGGATGGCTTCCGAACAGTCGCAAATTGTTGAGGGCGCCACGGAAAAGGATAAAGGCAAAGTTGTCAAAACTTTCAAGAAACTGACCTGTTCGAAACAACGCAAGGACCAGACGCGAAAAGCCATACTTGAATATGTAAAACAGGCCAAGAAATCATAGCCCGGTCCGGCTCCTCCGTCGTTGATGAAAGTCGGTTCATAATAATTTTTGGCCGAACCGGCATTTGATAAATTGACAGACGTATTTTATTAAGTATAACAGGCTTCTTCGGACCCTGCGGGGTCGGCTTTTTCATATGCATTCGCGGAACGGCGTATCAATCGCGCCGGATCCTGTCGGTCAGGCAAATCGTTTGCTGATAATTCCTTACCTGACAGAGGAGAGTGCATTTCATGAGAGACTATGTATAATTTATCTGGAGAACTCGCATGTCAAAGCGCATACGCGCAAAGTATAAGATTGACCGCCGATTAGGTGAGAATATCTGGGGCCGGCCCAAAAGTCCGGCTAACAAACGTGATTATGGTCCCGGCGAGCAGGGGCAGAGACGACGTGGAAAACTGTCCGACTATGGGACCCAGCTTCAAGCCAAGCAAAAGCTTAAGGGATATTATGGAAACATTACGGAGAAGCAGTTCAAGGCAATTTACCGTGAGGCCGAGCGTATCAAAGGAGATACCAGTGAAAACCTAATAGGTCTTCTGGAAATCCGGCTGGATGCTCTGGTCTATCGCGCCAAATTCGTTCCCACAGTGTTCGCGTCCAGACAATTAATCAACCACGGCCATGTTAAGGTCAACGGCAGGCGTGTAAATATTCCCAGTTACCGCTGTCGAGTAG
Source organism: uncultured Hyphomicrobiaceae bacterium (assembly GCA_964461525.1). Classification (GTDB taxonomy): domain Bacteria; phylum Pseudomonadota; class Alphaproteobacteria; order Rhizobiales; family CAYWUX01; genus CAYWUX01. The sequence goes on from CAYWUX010000002.1 coordinate 204,336, forward strand.
GGGACGTCGTTGAGGTTAATGACAGAGCCCGGGAAATCCCGATGGTGCTGGAAGCTGCGCAAAGCCCGGAACGAGATGTCCCGGATTATCTGGATGTGGATCATTCCAAAATGACGGCCGCTCTCAATAGAGTTCCAGTGTTGTCGGATGTTCCTTATCCGGCGGTTATGGAGCCAAATCTCGTAATTGAGTATTATTCAAGATAAATCCGTAATCATATTAGCTTTTATAACTATATGACAGCACGGTTTCGTGCGGCTATGCGCCGCCGGTCGTTGTGTTGCAGTCCCCCACGGAACGAGGAAGTCGCAGGCGACGACTTAACTGGTTTTTTGGATTCGTGATGACGTGATCATAGTCAGAATAACTGATGCAGCAAAAAAGTATATTCCGGGTAGAGCCACTGCATCAGCCACACCGCTGGATTTGACATAAAATATAATCAAAGCCAATACCAGCACATCGAGCATTGACCATTTTCCGAGCCAGGCGAGATGGGCCAGATTTCCGGCGCGTTTTGCGTCAGACATACCAGGCATGGCAAAAATCGCCAAAAGATAAAGAAGTTTCAGGGCAGGGAACATAATGGAGAAAATAAAAAGAATGGCTGACAACCAAATTTCCCCGTCTCGAAACAGTGTCCAGATCACCGATGTAATGGAGAAAGTATCCGTCCATACATAAAGCCGGGTCAGCCTAACGACGGGGAGGGTCAGTCCAAGAAACAGGCAAACGGCAGCAGATACGATCAGAAATCCGACAAGCAATGAATGTGTGTCTCTCCGCATCGAGTTTGCCAAACCGGACTATGGAACCGCTTAGCTGCGGGCTTATACAACTTGTGGTTTCTGGTCGTAAACTACGCCCTTTTCGTTCAGCAGGTCCTGGAGTTCTCCGGCCTGAAACATTTCTCGAACTATGTCACATCCTCCGACAAATTCGCCTTTGACATAGAGTTGAGGGACCGTCGGCCAGTTGGTAAAGGCTTTGATGCCTTCTCGGATGCTCATGTCCTCAAGAACATTGACGTCTTCATAGGGAACACCGAGAAAGCTCAGGATCTGCGCGATCTGGCTTGAGAACCCGCACTGAGGGAATTGGGCGGTTCCTTTCATAAACAGGACAACGTCATAGTTTGAGATCTTTTTAGCGATCCAGTCCTGAATTTCTTGTTCGTTCATTACTTAATTCTCCTAGAGTTGCGAACCCGGCGGGTTCAAATTTACAACAACTCATGTCATTTATTCATCAGCTTCGTCCGATTCATTCGGAACAGATGTCTGCAGGGCCAACGCATGAAGCTCGCTGCCCATATTCCCTTCTAGTGCAGCATAAACCATCTGATGTTGCTGCACACGATTTTTGCCGCGAAACAACTCAGAAGTGACGTTAGCCGAATAATGGTCACCATCGCCTGCGAGATCAACAATGCTAACCTCAGCATCAGGTATCGATTTTTTAATCAGATGCTCAATTCGTGCTGAATCCATAGGCATATGGCATCTCCTGTAGATGATTAATCAAGCGAAAATCGGGTCAGCCCGCCATATAAGCCGGCAACCACCCTTCATGAACTTTTCTAAGTTCTGCCAAGGATATGGGGTTTTTTCCGTCAATGGTCAATTGCGAACCGCCCGTTTTGCCAGCCCGACGCGCATAAATGTTGGCATTTGCGGCCTCCGACAGGATAGGTTCAGACATATGCTGAGATGTCGTTATTACGTACCGGCCCTGATCCTCCCCAAACAAATTGGCATGTGCGGGCTTTTGGTCAGGAACGGTGATTTGAGCTCCTATGCAGCCCGCAAGTGCCATTTCCGCGATTGTGACGAGAAGTCCGCCGTCGGAACAGTCATGGACGGCGGTAACCCTCCTTTCAGTTATTAGTTTACGAACAAATTCTCCGGTTTCAAACTCCTGCCTGAGATCCACTGGTGGCGGAGCACCATAAGTTTTTCCATGGATTACTTTTAAATATAATGACTGACCGAGATGTTCACCTTCCCCGCCCAACACAATAATGATTTCATCCCCAGTCTTAAAAGCCGGGTCCATCATTATTGAGAGATCTTCCAGCAAACCAACGCCTCCGATCGCAGGTGTCGGCGGAATCGCCTTACCATTGGTTTCATTGTAGAGTGAAACATTTCCTGAAATGACCGGAAAGTCCAGAGTGGTACAGGCTTCCCTTAAGCCTTGAATGGCACCAACGAACTGGCCCATTATTTCTTCGCGTTCAGGATTTCCAAAATTGAGGCAATTGGTTATGGCCAGAGGTCTGGCGCCTGAACAGGTAATATTTCGCCATGCTTCTGCTACCGCCTGCTTGCCACCTTCAACGGGATCGGCCAGGCAGTAGCGGGGTGTTACATCAGTTGAGATTGCCACAGCCTTATTCGTGCCATGCACGCGCACGACGGCCACATCACCGCCAGGTCGCTGGACTGTATCGCCCATAACCGTGTGATCATATTGTTCCCAGATCCAGCGGCGTGAACAGAGATCGGGAGACCCCATTAATGCCAGAAGCGCCTCGTTCAGGCTGGCGGGAGCCGGAACCTCCCCAGCTTTTAACAATGGTTGCCGAGGTGTTTCCACCCAGGGGCGCTGATACTCCGGAGCGGAATTTGCCAAAGTGGAGACCGGCATGTCGGCTTCGATTTGGTTCTTGTGACGTACAATCAGACGGCCGGTATCTGTCGTCATTCCTATAATGGCAAAATCCAGTTCCCACTTTTCGAAGATTTTTTGTGCCAATTTTTCGGAACCGGGCCGGAGCACCATTAGCATGCGCTCCTGGCTTTCCGACAGCATCATTTCATAAGCTGTCATACCCGTTTCGCGCTGGGGAACTTCATCAAGATCAAGGTCTATTCCGACACCACCCTTATCCGCCATTTCAACCGAAGACGAAGTCAGTCCCGCTGCTCCCATATCCTGGATGGCAATAATGGCGTCCTCTTGCATCAGTTCAAGACAGGCTTCCAGCAGCAGTTTTTCAGTAAATGGATCGCCGACCTGAACAGTGGGCCGTTTTTCGTCTGAGTTTTCATCGAATTCCGCTGAAGCCATCGTCGCTCCGTGGATTCCATCTCGACCGGTTTTGGATCCGACATATACGACTGGATTATGGATGCCCGTGGCAGCAGAGTAAAATATATTGTCGGTACGGGCCAAACCGACACACATCGCATTGACCAGAATATTGTCATTGTACTGGGCATCAAAATTTGTTTCACCTCCAACCGTGGGAATTCCCATGCAGTTCCCGTAGCCGCCGATGCCGGCAACCACACCGTCAACCAGGTGTCGGGTCTTGGGATGATCCGGTGAACCGAAACGCAACGCGTTCATGTTGGCAATCGGACGCGCACCCATAGTGAAAACGTCCCGCATGATTCCCCCCACACCAGTAGCCGCTCCTTGGTAGGGTTCGATATAGGAGGGATGATTGTGGCTCTCCATTTTGAAAATGGCGGCGTAGCCATCTCCAAGATCAATCACACCAGCGTTCTCCCCGGGACCCTGGATCACATGGGGAGCTTTGGTGGGAAGGGTTTTTAACCAGTATTTGGACGATTTGTATGAGCAGTGCTCAGACCACATCACGGAGAATATTCCGAGTTCGGTCCGGCGGGGATGACGTCCAAGAATATCACATATTTTCTGATATTCATTTTCGTTCAGACCGTGTTCTGCAATTTCCTGGAAAGAGTATGGACATGGCTCCAGGAGGGTAACGGTATTATTCAATGGAGGGCCTCCAGTAGTGATTCAAACATCAAACGGCCATCGCAGCCGCCCAAAATCTGTTCGACCAGCCGCTCGGGGTGAGGCATCAGGCCAAGGATATTTCCGCGTTTATTATAAATTCCCGCGATGTTGTTGCGCGAACCGTTCGGGTTATGGCGATCTTCCAGTTCCCCTTTTTCACCGACATAGCGAAACGCAACACGGTCATTGTCTTCGAGCTCAGCCAGCGTGTCATCATCGGCAAAATAGTTTCCGTCATGGTTGGCGATAGGAATGGTGATGACACCTCTGTGTTCATAACGATTGGTGAAAATTGTATCGATACGCTCGACCCTGAGATTAACATTGCGGCAGATGAATTTTAGAGATGCATTTGGCATGAGAAGACCGGGCAGCAGTCCCGTTTCGGTGAGGATCTGAAAGCCGTTACAAATCCCAAGAACCGGCGTTCCGTGTTTGGCTTTCGCAATTATGTCTTTCATAATGGGGGAATGAGCCGCCATTGCGCCTGACCGCAAATAGTCTCCATAGGAAAATCCACCAGGCAAAATTATGATGTCTGTCTTCGAGACTTCGGCATCCCCATGCCAGACCATTTCCGGCATCCTGCCAGTGATATTTTTGATTGCAACAGCAACGTCGCGATCACAGTTGGAACCTGGAAAGACAATAACGCTTGCCTGCATATAATTTAACCCTGCTCGTCGAGTTCAAAGCTATAATTTTCAATCACCGTATTTGCGAGCAGCTTTTCGCACATTTCGGTAATTTCGGCACCAGCCTTTTCCGGATCCGATTGAGCCAGGTGCAGTTCGATGAGTTTTCCTTGTCTGACATTTTCGATCCCGTCAAACCCCAGTGATCCCAGGGCATTTTGTATGGCTTTTCCCTGAGGATCAAGAACGCCATTTTTCAGTGTAATTCTAATCGTCGCTTTCATAATGTTTCTGTTGGGCACCTGGTTTGAACTAAATCCATGTCTGATACAACTCGGAGAAATCGCAGTATTTGTACATGATACGGTATTCCGGTATATGGAGGTAGATCATTTCCTTGAACAATTCACCTGTGAGGTATCTGTAATCTGATCTGTCCACGACAGCGGAAGCAGTTATTTAGACTGAACCAGAACCGGGCCCGTGTGTTCGGACTTTTTGTTTTCGACAAGGATACCGAGTCGTTTTGCAACTTCCTGATAGGCCTCTACAAGTCCCCCAAGGTCCCTGCGAAACAGGTCTTTATCCAGCTTTTCATTGGTCTCAATGTCCCAAAGCCGGCAACTGTCCGGACTGATTTCATCAGCGAGAACGATGCGCATCAAATCATTTTCAAACAGCCTTCCAAACTCAATTTTGAAATCGACCAGACGAATACCAACACCCAGAAACAATCCGGTCAGAAAATCATTGATGCGAAGGGTCAATGTCATGATTTCATCCAGTTCCTGCGGGTTGGCCCAACCGAATGCCGTTATGTGTTCTTCTGAAACGAGCGGATCGTCAAGTTCGTCGGCCTTATAATAATATTCAACAATCGAACGCGGAAGTGGGGTGCCTTCTTCGATGCCAAGACGCTTTGCGAGCGTACCGGCCGCGATATTCCTCACGACGACCTCCAAGGGAATGATCTCAACTTCGCGAATCAGCTGTTCGCGCATGTTGAGTCTCTTGATAAAATGGGTTGGAATTCCGATTTCTGTGAGTTTTGAAAATATAAACTCTGAAATTCGGTTGTTTATTACCCCTTTACCTTCGATAATATCGTGCTTCTTTTTATTAAAGGCCGTGGCATCATCTTTAAAATGCTGAACAAGTGTGCCAGGTTCCGGTCCCTCATACAGTATCTTTGCCTTGCCTTCGTAAACACGGCGACGACGGCTCATAAGAGTATCCTTTCTGAATTAGCGATTCATTTGTATTGTTGTGTATTGTTGGCTCATCGAAGATGACCGAGCGCTTTGAATCCGTTGGGTCATTCTTTCTGACAATTCTTGCAATTTTCCTGAAAAAATTCTGCTGACAATCGTTTGGGACCTCGATCATTTTACCCGCTGATCATATAGAGTCTCCAATCTTTTAACCGTTATTCCTGTTAAAACCGGGACTTATATCATTTCCGGCCAATTTTGCTCTCAGCTTGATTCACGATCTTCTTTAGAGATTTCAAGCTAACCATCCAATTTTCTGATTTATTGATATTTTTTGCAATAATTGATTTGCATTCGTTAATGCAAAATATGTCACCTCTGTGCAAAATATGCCACCTCTGTCTCAAGGCCGGCAAACCTTTTTTGATTTATGTCATCTCAAGGGGCTCTTTGGCAGTTATAATGCGATTCTCGCAAATATCTTAGCCCCAAAACCAATGATATGACAGTCAGAACGCAAAAAAATCCTCGATAAACTCATGGCTATTGACGAGAAACTGAAATGTCGCAAAATCAAGACTTTGACCTCTTGATTGCAGCTAATATATAAAATCGAGTGGTTTTTAAACACCGAAGCCTCGCGGGGTCTGAGCAAAGGAAAAGAATAGGAAAGTCGAACAATTATGAGCACATTTGATGAGCGGGAAAAAGGATTTGAGCGGAAGTTCGCCCATGACCAAGAATTGAAGTTCAAGGCTTCGGCCCGCCGAAACAAGCTTTTGGGACAATGGGCCGCCGAATTGATGGGATTGAACCACGAAGATGGGGAGGATTACGCCAAAGCGGTAATCAAAGCCGATCTTGAGGAACCGGGTGATAATGATGTTTTCCGCAAGGTTCGTCGGGATTTCGATGAAAAAAATATAAAAATTAGCGATGACGAGATTCGTGACAAAATGATCACTCTAATGGCAACGGCAATTGAACAAGTTGAGAATCAATAAATTAAGCAGTCACACTATGGATATTCCGGTGGAATTTGGATGACACAAGACATCTTTCGCCAGCATCTGGAAGCCGGTACGACGGGACTGTTAGCGTGGAGCACCCTCGGATCCCCCTTTTTTATTGAAGTAGCGGGATCCGCGGGATGGGATGCTGTGTTAATTGACCAACAGCACGGCAGCGGTGGCCATCAGGAACTTGCTTCCTGCCTGTTGGCAGCTCGCGCAGCAGATTTGCCTGCCTTGGTTCGTGTGAGCGCCGGTTCCACCGGCCGGATCGAACGAGCCCTTGATGAAGGGGCGCAGGGTGTTATGATGCCGATGGTCAATGGAACTGACGATGCAAGAGCTCTCGTTAACGCCGTCAAATACCCGCCAATCGGAAAGCGCAGCTGGGGACCCTACCGGGCTGAGTTTCTGGTCGAAGGCGACTATCAGAGTTCAGCAAACAACTGGACAGTTAGTTGTGCACAGATCGAGACCAAGGAAGCTCTGGATAATCTCGATGAAATATTAGGTGTCGATGGCCTGGATATGGTTCTGGTGGGACCCAACGACCTGTGTGTATCCCTCACGAACGGGAGCCAGCGCGATGTACGCCACACGCTTGTCCTGGAGGCTCTGGATCTGGTGTTAGCGAAATGTCGCCAGTATGGCAAAATCGCAGGTGTGTTTGCCAACGACGTTGAATATGCCAGGCCACTGATCGAGAAGGGATGGAATATTGTTGCCGTTGGAACGGAGTCCGGATTGTTGAAATCGGCTTTGGCGACCACAATGAATTCATTGCGCTCACCCTGACCG
>CAYWUX010000002.1:211863-237642 GCA_964461525.1 uncultured Hyphomicrobiaceae bacterium
GAATTCAGGAGCCGAAAACCCGCTGGAATATGGTATCGACATGTTTGGTGTGATAGTCGAGATCAAAGTATCCCCGAATGTCGGATTCACTGAGCGCGTCGGTTATTTCCGGATCCGATAATAGCTCGCTGAGAAAATCCTTGTTCTGTTCCCAGACTTTCATGGCATTTCGCTGAACCATACGGTAAGCATCTTCGCGGCTGATTCCAGCTTGCGTCAATGCCAGTAGAACTCTCTGAGAATGAATGAGCCCGCCCAGTCGTTCCAAATTTTTTTTCATATTCTCGGGGTATACAACCAGATTGTCTATCACCTGTGTCAGCCGGTTTAGGGCAAAATCCAGGGTGACGGTTGCGTCAGGACCGATCATTCTTTCAACGGAAGAATGTGAAATATCCCGCTCATGCCAAAGTGCAACATTTTCCATGGCGGGCAGGGCATAGGAACGGATCATTCGTGCAAGTCCGGTCAGATTTTCAGTAAGTACGGGATTGCGTTTGTGGGGCATGGCAGAAGAGCCCTTCTGTCCCTTGGAAAAAAATTCTTCCGCTTCCAGAACTTCAGTACGCTGCAGGTGTCGTAATTCAACAGCAAGCCGCTCGATGGAACTCGCAATCACGGCCAGGGTTGTAAAAAAATAGGCGTGACGGTCGCGTGGAATGATTTGTGTTGAAACTGGTTCAACCTCAAGGTTCAATTGTGCCGCCACGTGGCTTTCAATGCGGGGATCTATATTCGCAAATGTTCCTACAGCACCGGATAAAGCACAGGTGGAAATGTCCTTCCTAGCCGTTTTCAGTCGTTCCAGATTGCGTTCAAACTCCGCATAGGCCTGAGCCATCTTTAATCCGAATGTCACGGGTTCGGCGTGTATGGCATGGCTCCGTCCTATGCAGACGGTTTCTTTGTGTTCGAAAGCCCGCCGTTTGAGAACGGTAAGAAGTGCTTCCAAATCCTGCAATAACAAATCGCTCGCCCGAGATAGCTGAATATTGAAGCACGTATCGAGAATGTCTGACGACGTCATCCCCTGATGAACGAAACGTGCGTCTTCCCCGACAACTTCTGCAAGATGTGTCAGAAATGCGATTACATCATGCTTAGTCTCCTGTTCGATTGCGTCTATTCGTGAAATATCAAATTCGACTGCGCTGCCCCGGCTCCAGATATTTTGGGCTGCTTCTTCCGGGAGGATGCCGAGTTTGGCCATAGCGTCACAGGCGTGAGCCTCGATTTCAAACCAGATCCGAAATTTTGACGCTGGCGACCAGATTTGAACCATCTGCGGACGGGAATAGCGTGGGATCATAAAAAACCTCTTGTTCTGGGGTCTGAATATCCGGCTAACTAGGCTGCGGATATGAAATGGAATTACTTATATACCTTGAGTTATCAAAACCAGCGTCAATGCTCAGTCGGTATTTTTCAATTTTCCAAATTTTACCGTCTCCGGCTTTTTCATGGGAGACAGGGTGGCAATGCAAAAAGACACGATTAGAAAGACCAGTAACATTTGCCAGCGCAATTCTCCAATCATGAACAGTGCGAAGGAATAAAACCCGTTGACCGACTCCCAGTAGAAACTATGAAATAGCAGGTTCCAATGGACAATGCGATCCGGGCCTTCATAATTCCAATAATTATTAACAATGACCAGAATGCCGCCAATCGCCCCAAAGACGATGGCGAGCATCAGAAAAGCAAGCAGAATTCTCAGGATTCGGTTTTGGACGGAACTGAAGCTGACCCATTTCCAAGTGATCAGTACAGCTATAAAAGCAGACAAACCGCAGATTGAAATTGTCTGGTCTACCGGCACCCGCATATCAAGCCCGCGGGTCAAAAAATTATCACGAATAATGGTCATTAGTGCAACAGAAAAACCGGCGGCAACGATTAGAGCAATGAACCATAACACGATTGATCTTATTGCAAATGAAATATTCAACGAATAATCCTCATCGATTCCCGAAACAATTCCGTTGTTTGATTGCTCCACTTATTGGTTATCCCCTGACATCTCAAAGATAATCAGCCGTAGCGGGTCCGGCCTTAAAATAATGCAAAATAATAGTCGTATCCGGCGGCAATAGACAAGACAATAGGGTCAAGGCACATCAGCTGAGATCAGACAAGCCAGGACTGCATGATGAATGCTGAAAATAAGGCTGTTCCGTACTTTATATGACCAGACGGATTTTATATGACCAGACGGATTTCAAAGTCAGACCGTTGCCATCGCGAGAAAAAGGAGAACACTGGACAAATTCGGTCAGGGACCGGCTCGGGATTATTCTGCTGTGTTGATTGATATGATTATGGATTCAAACCGTATCTGAGATATCATTAAAATAAGATGTGTAGTCCTGTTGTATGTCATTTTTATCGGTGTTTGACGTCGCGCAAAAGATGGCACGAGCAATCGATCTGGAGACCGTGTTCGCGGCCAGATAGCCGATTGTAGCCAGTCCGATTACGGGATCTCGAAGCGCTATGTCACCTGTTGACAACGAGAACACGATATCGCCGTCCAGTGGTGTATGAACGGGATAAATCGCCCTGGCCATTCCAGCATGCGCCATGATCGCCAATCTTTTGGCCTGTATTTTGTCGAGGCCAGCGTTGGTGGCAACGATGCACAGTGTTGTATTTTCTCCAGCTTCCGAAACGAGTGCCGGGGTGAGGGCAGAAGTCGGAATGGTCTCCGGCAGGCCAAAACCACCGAATTCATCCTCCATTTCAAAGGGGGCAGCCCAAAAGTGACGGCTGTCGCCAATTGTAACGCTGCCCACTGCATTGACAGCGACCAGTGCACCGATCACCAATCCATTTTCAAGGGCAACCGAAGCACTTCCGAGGCCGCCTTTAAAATTGAAGGTTGTTGCCCCATATCCCGCACCGATCGTACCAAGTTCGAACTCCGCTGAAGCCGATAGTGCGGCTTTGCGAGCCAACGTCCTGTAGGGCGGATATCTGCCCCAATTCTTATCGCCCCCATTGGCTAAATCGAAAAGTATGGCCTGTGGTACGATCGGAACAGATTGGTCTCCTATTTTGAATCCAACACCGCGCTCTCGAAGAATGCTTTGCACACCTGTCGCCGCATCGAGGCCAAATGCGGACCCGCCGGAAAGTACGAGGCCATGTATAAACTTTATGGTACCGGTCAATTCCAGTGCCCCGAGTTCTCGAGTACCTAGACCACCGCCACGAACATCGACTGCTGCCGTAACCGGGCGTTCAGGAAGCAATACCGTTACGCCGGACTTGATTTTTTCGTCGTGCGCGTTGCCGACCTTCAATCCGGGTATGTCGGTAATAAGATTTCGGGATCCCGGCTTAATCGTTCCTATATCGAATTTCGGCGCCATGATGTTTTGCAGGTCTCCGCCTGTCAAAGTCGCTAGAGGAGCATCGACAGGCTTGATATACAAGCTTGATATACAAGGACGAGATTCATCTGAGATTTTCATCCGTGCTACGGCCAAAGAAACGCTGCAAATGGCCGACCTGCCGGTGCAAATTTTATTACAATACCAATCCTGTGCTCCAAGAACGAATATCTGACCCCCAACGGGATGCGGTCCATTCTACTGTTATATGGCCACTATGCTATATTATATTATGAGTTCCATCACAAAATGGCGCGTCTTCGGTCTGCTTGCAGCCGCAAAGAGGTATCGCTTCTGTTCGCTCCGCGACAAATTTGACGGGTTCCAGGCCGCTGCCCTTGTGTGATCCGTCGCAAAACGGCTGATTGTTGCTCTTACCACATCGGCACCAGAAATAGGTTTTCCCTTCTTCAACGTCAACAAGATAGGGGTTTGCCTGTGCGACAATGGGTTCATCAGCCATTTTTTTGTCCTTTCAGATCTACGTTATCTGTCAATCGCTTGTCGTATGCATAGAAAATTTTACCAGCCTAACCAGTTCCGATGCCATTCTGTCCTACAAGTGGCGGATGAAACTGTCCAGCGGAACCTTGAGTTCTCCATAACTCTGAGACAATTCGACTTAATTCTTTGCGAACTAATGCTGAAATTCTCAGAACAGAATTACACATGTGATACTGCTGGTTTTAGTACTGTTTAGTACAATAATAAATTCCGCCTCATAAAGTCTGAATTCGCTGGCATAGAAGAAATTGATCTCATTTTCATTCATTTGCGGGCCTTGCAGAAAATAAATGCGCAAAGAAATTGAACAGAAATTTGTTTTATGCTCGGTTGTGGGTGAGAAACAGCCAAGTCGTCCCCAGCTAATGTCTAGCTGACCTTGAGCTTTCGTTTATATACCCAGGCAGTACCTGAATCTTCAGTCCACAGGAATAGTAATTCGCCAGGACCGGTGACCTTAAAGTGGAAAGATATATATGGATTTGCCGATATGGAAGATGAGAACTTTGTCCGAAAAATTTCTTCGTTATTGAATTTGACGACCAGCCACCGCAAGGTGCCGCTATCTCCTTTCGATTGTTCCTTCAGGCTATCGGGTTTGATATCATGGGGTTGTGCGGGCATGGCGTGGCGAATCAAAGTCTTTATCTCTATGACATCGCCAATTTTTATCTTATCAGGAATTTCGATAAGAGGCGTTACACTCATCGGCTCTGCCTCTCGGGATAGCTGAAACCTTGGACAGCGAGTTCAACCTTGCGCTTGCCGATATAGAACGTTCCATCACTCATCTCTGCAATGGCAATAATGACCTGGGACTTTTCAAGTCGCATGCGGCTCGAGACCTCCGCTTTACCGCTTAAAGGCGTTAAAAAGAAACTTGCAATTCTTGGTGCCTTATTTTCACTTGCAAGGACATGAATTTTTTTCACATAGTCCGATTCTGTCATGGGACTGTCAATACTGACCCTGAATGGAACCGCATTCTGGCTCAACGCGAGTTCAGGCAACGAAAGGGCGACGCGACCCTGGTTCAGCTTTTTGTCTTTTGTGATTTCCTGAATGATAGTTTCTAATTTCGAGTGGGTGGACGCGCCGGAACTTTTCCTTGATGACATATAACCGGATAAAAAGATTGAACATCCCAGAACTGAGTGCCAACCGTTTTTTAGTAATCCGCGCCTTGTAAGCATTTTTGAGCCCGCACTTCTTAAATAAATTTCTGGTACATGTCCCCTACAAACAACTTTTATCAGCCGCTATAAAAATAGATCCAGATTCGGCACACTGCAAGTCTTTGATTGGAATTCTATCCAAGGAACGTCGAAGATCCCATTCATTTCGCCAGATCCGCGGCAAACTCTATCGACCGGTGTTTAGCAGTTTATAATAATTTACGTTTTAAAAAGCTGTAAACTTACACTAAATGTGCTTTTATTTGTTATGATCGATCATTCAGATTTCATGGGAGCATCGACTTTCAGGACCGTCGCGAATTACAGTTTATTGCGTTATTGCAATGTAATCCTGCAATATTGTTTCGACGGGTCAAGACGGACGGAACCACTATGGAACTATTGAAGTGCATTCATAAAGAAGAATTATCGGAAACTTGGAATATTATATGTGCACTTCCGGCGTTGGTAATTAAGGGAGACTTGAGGTTATGGCATTGACATTGCTGTTTCTGATAATCGCATTGGTCGCGATATTTGTCCTCGCCATCAATCGATCATCTCTTTGGGGGTGGACCCTGCTGGTCCTGGGAGCAACGATTTATATAAAAATCGGGCTGGTTTCAGGACATGTTCAGTGGCCGAATTCCGGATTTCTGGCCCTAATTGGATGGATCCCGACGATAATTCTAGCCCTTCTCTGTTATCCTCCCATTCGACAGTACTTTGTTATTCGACCGGCCTTTAATTTTATGAAACGAATCTTACCTCCCGTCTCGAAAACCGAACAGGAGGCTCTCGAAGCCGGAACCGTGGGATGGGATGCGGAGATTTTCTCGGGCGAACCTGACTGGCACAAACTGCGTTCTGTCGCGCCGATCCAGCTGACCGATGAAGAACGCGAATTTCTGGAAGGACCAACAGAACAGCTTTGCAACATGCTCAATGACTGGGAAATTCGCCATGAACGTCATGATATTCCGCCGGAAGTTTGGAAATTCGTCAAACAGGAAGGATTTCTCGGAATGCTAATTTCCAAGGAGTATGGCGGTCTTGGATTTTCTCCTCAGGCCCAATCCCTGATTCTTGGAAAAATATCTTCGAGAAGCGCCGACGCGGTTCCTATCGTGATGGTTCCCAATTCACTTGGACCGGGAGAGTTGATCGAAAAATACGGAACACCAGAGCAAAAAGAATATTATCTGCCTAGTCTTGCAAAGGGTAAGGAAGTTCCTTGTTTTGGCTTGACTGGTCCGACCTCGGGGTCAGATGCCGCCACAATGCGTGATATTGGAGTCGTCTGCAGAGAAAATTTTGAAGGCAAAGAGACTCTGGGGATAAGATTAAACTGGGAGAAAAGATATATTTCATTGGGTCCCGATGCGACCATTATGGGGCTGGCATTTCACCTTTTCGATCCTGATCATCTGCTGAACAAGGAAGCCGATCTCGGTATTACGCTTGCCCTCGTTCCGACAAATCTCGCCGGCGTGGAAATAGGACGGCGCCATCTCCCCTGCGGGGCGGCGTTTCCCAACGGACCCAACTGGGGTAAGGATGTATTTATTCCAATGGACTGGGTTATCGGCGGCGAAGAACGCGTTGGCCAGGGGTGGCGAATGTTAATGAGTTGTCTCTCAGCCGGCCGGTCGATATCCTTACCCGCGTCGAGTGCCGCCGGTATTAAATCCATGTTGCGATCGACTACAGCTTATGCGCGCATCCGCAAGCAATTCGGCATATCCATCAGCCGGATGGAAGGAATTGAGGAACCGCTGACCCGTATGGTGGAAGCTGCCTATGTCGTGGAGGCAGCAAGAGCCGTGACAGCGTCGATGGTATCCGGCGGACAGAAGCCTGCAGTTATTTCTGCACTTCTTAAGTATCAGTCAACCGAAAGGATGCGGCAGTGCGTGAATGACGCCATGGATATTCATGGGGGACGGGCCATATGTGATGGCCCCTCGAATTATATTCAGGGGGCTTATCAGATGGTTCCTGTGGGTATAACTGTCGAAGGGGCCAATATTCTCACTCGAACACTTATTACATTCACGCAGGGCGCCCTCAGAAGTCATCCCTGGCTGTATCGGGAACTTCAGGCCATTCAGGACGACAATGATCGCCGTGGAATAGGTGCATTTGAACCGGCATTTTGCGGGCACCTGGCCTATACGGTTTCAAACATATTTGGATCCTTTTATCAAAATATTACAGGTGGATTGTTTTCCCGCGCCCCGGTGGATGCCCGCGAGACGGCTCAGTGGTATGGGCAGCTTGCCCGGTCAGCAAAGAGCTTTGCACTGGTGGCTGATTTCACGGTGGCTTTTCTTGGTGGAGGTTTGAAGGTCCGTCAAAGAACCACGGGCAGATTAGCGGATGCCTTGTCGGAGTTATATCTGCTTTCCTGTGTCCTAAAACGGTACGAAGACGATGGTGAGCCATTGGAGGATTCAAAAATTATGGAATATGCGTCGCACAATTGTCTGTACCGGTTCCAGGAATCGATGAAGGCGGTGCTGGAAAATTTCCCGGTTCCCTGGCTCGCCTGGATCATGAGACCGTTGGTCTTCCCGCTTGGTGCCAGAAGAAGGCCCGCCAGCGATAAGCTGGGAAAGGAAATTGTACGGTTGGCTTTGGAGCCCGGTGAGGTGCGAAACCGATTGACCCGCGATATTTATCTGTCAGAAGATGAAAAGGATCCCCTGGGAATTCTGGAGGTTACTTTGTTAAAAGTAATTGAAACTGCAGAAGCTGATAAGAAACTTGAGAGGGCCGTTCGAAAAGGTTTAGTCAACAGATATCATGGAAATGACTGGTTTGCTGAAGCGGTCGAAAAGAAAATCATCACACCGCTGGAGGCTGAAGAGCTCAGGAAAACGGAAGAACTGGTCAATCGTGTCATTGCTGTCGATCATTTTGACAGGCGCGAGCTCAAGCCAAATTATAGGTCAAAACGAACGACGAGTGCGGAAGCAGCGGAGTAAATTGGAACGATGTCTGTGGAATTAGAAAATCTCAAAGACTGGCGGTTCAAGATTGATATCGAAGATATTGCCTGGGCAGTTTTTGACCGGGAGGGCGAAACCATGAACACGCTGGGTGTTCGCCCTCTGGAAGAGCTCAGCAGGATAATCAATGCCGTTGAAGCGGCGGCAAAAAAAAATGAAGTCAGGGGGCTTATCATTATCTCTGGAAAAAAATCGAGCTTTATAGCGGGGGCTGATATCCGTGATTTTCAGGAGTACAAAACCGCCCGTGAAGTCGAGTCAAGTGTCAAGCAGGGAATTGCCCTTTTTAATCAGATAGAAAGTTTAGAAGTGCCAGTCGTTGCGGCTATTCACGGGTTTTGCCTGGGAGGCGGACTTGAACTGGCCATGGCTTGCCACTATCGAATTGCCGATCGGGAAGACGATACCAGGGTGGGATTGCCGGAGGTTAAGCTTGGGATTTTCCCCGGTCTCAACGGTACTGTCCGTTCCATCAAGCTTGCCGGCGCCATGGATGCCATGCAGATGATGCTGACCGGGCGGATGCTGCGATCGAGCGCGGCAAAAGCAATCGGTATTATCGATGAACTGGTTCCAAATCCTCAACGACTGCGCTGGGCAGCGCGAAAGGCCGTACTGCAGAACAGGAGATCAAAAGACGCACCGTACTGGAAGCGGATGATGAGTAAATATCCCATCAGGGGATATCTGGCCGAGCAAATGAGGAAAAAAACTGCTGAGAAAGTCAGAGAGGAGCATTATCCCGCCCCATTCAAGCTAATTGAGCTGTTCCGTGATTATGGAGACAGTTATGAACGTATGGCCGCAGCCGAAACGGTCGAATTCGCGCCGCTCATGGTTAGCGAGCAGTCAATAAACCTGCGGCGGGTTTTTCATCTGTCAGAAATGCTGAAAGCTCAGGCTCCTAAAAATAGTTTCAATCCGCTCAGAGTCCATGTTATCGGGGCAGGTACAATGGGTGGAGATATTGCCGCCTGGTGTGTTTTCTCGGGAATGCAGGTCTCTCTGCAAGATATGTCGATTGATCAGGTTGAAGAAGCCCGCAAACGAGCTAAAAAGCTATTTGACTCCCGGCTGAAATCAAAAGTAGCCGTTGATGCGGCAATGGAGCGACTGATCCCTGATATCCATGGATTTCATGTCGGGAGGGCAGATGTAATCATAGAGGCGATCATTGAAGATCTTGAAATTAAACAGAAGGTATTCAAAGGGCTCGAGAACCAGCTCAAACCTGATGCAATTCTGGCGACAAATACTTCGTCTCTTAAGCTGGAAGATATTGCTGAACCCTTGAATGACCCGGGCCGGCTAATTGGGCTGCATTATTTCAATCCCGTCGCGCAACTTCCTTTGGTCGAAGTCGTGAAGGGTGAACACAGCCGGGAGGAAGATATTGCCAAGGGCTGCGCATTTGTTACGGCTATCAAGAAATATCCTCTGGTTGTAAAAAGCGCGCCGGGTTTTCTGGTGAATCGTGTCCTTGCACCTTATTTGTTTTCGGCAATGGACCGTTATCAATCCGGTATCCCCCGGGAAAAGATTGATCAGGCCGCGCTGAAATTCGGCATGCCGATGGGGCCGCTGGAGCTTTGTGACATTGTTGGTTTGGATATCTGTAAGCATGTCGCGGAAATTCTGGGATTTACCGCAAACGAAAACAGTGAAGTTGCTCGAATGGTGAAAAATGGCAAATTAGGGAAAAAGACGGGCGAAGGATTTTACATCTGGAGTAAGGGTAAGCCCGAAAAGGAGGATGTCACTTTTGCTGATGAAGAATTAGAGACACTGGGTATGGAACTCATCCAACCGCTGCTAGATGAGAGTAAGAAGTGTGCCGATGAAAAAATAGTTGACAGTGAAGACCTTGTTGATGCGGGCGTGATTTTTGGCACGGGGTTTGCTCCGTTTCGTGGCGGGCCGCTGCATTTCAGGTCATCCCTTGCGGGCCTGAAAGTGGTTTCGGCCGCCGCTGCCAGTTAAACGACTTCTGAGGAGCATATAAAATGGGCAAACAAGAACTGCGGCGCGTGGCTATAATAGGAGGGGTGAGAACCCCTTTTTGCAGGTCTTATACCGGCTATTCAGAGATTTCCAATCTAGACCTATTACAGACAGTTCTTGACGGAATGGTCAATAAATTTGACCTGAAAAATGCCCAGATTGATGAGGTGGTCGGAGGCGCGGTCGTCACTCATTCAAAAGACTGGAATCTGGCGAGGGAGGCTGTCATCGCGTCGCAGCTGTCGCCCTATCTGCCCGGCATCACGATGATGCAGGCATGCGGTACCAGTCTGCAAGCCGCCATTGGTATCGGAGCAAAAATTGCTACGGGGCAAATCGAAAGCGGTATTGCAATGGGCTCAGATACAATTTCGGATGCCCCGATTGTATTCAGGAAAAAATTCGCCCATCGATTAACAAATTTATCGAGGACTCGCGGAACGGTAAACAAAGTCAAGGAACTGAAGGGCTTCAGTTTCGGCGAGATTTTGCCGCTGCCTCCCAGTGTTGAGGAACCACGCACGGGCCTGTCGATGGGACAGCATTGTGAACTTATGGCTCAGCAGTGGAAAATTGCCCGCGAGGACCAGGATCAACTGGCCTTTGACAGCCACCAAAAAGCCGCCAAAGCCTACAATGAAGGATTTATGGATGATTTGCTGGTGCCTTGCGCTGGCGTTTTCAGGGACAATAACCTGCGAGATGACATTGATCTTGAAAAAATGTCAACTCTGAAACCCTCATTTGAAAAGCCGCCCCGGGGGACGCTGACGGCGGCAAATTCAACACCCCTGACCGATGGCGCCTCTGCAGTATTGCTTTGTTCTGAAGCCTGGGCCGAGGCTAGGAACCTGCCCGTTTTGGCGTACCTCACACACGGACAGCATGCAGCATTGGATTTTGTCGCTGGCGAAGGGCTTTTAATGGCTCCGACAATCGCCGTCTCACGGATCATAGACCGTGCGGGACTGAAGTTGCAGGATTTTAATCTTTACGAAATTCATGAGGCATTTGCTGCGCAGGTGCTGGCAACTCTTAAAGCCTGGGAGTCGGAAGAATATTGTCGGACGGTATTGGGGCGTGAAGGAGCGATGGGGGCCATTTCCCGGGACAAAATCAATGTAAAAGGTTCCAGCCTGGCCGTTGGACATCCTTTCGCAGCCACAGGCACTCGCATTCTGGCAATTCTTGCCAAACAGATCAATGATGTGGGTGGTCGCGGGCTTATATCCGTATGCACGGCTGGGGGCATGGGTGTTGCCGCAATTGTCGAGGGGGCGAACGGAGTAGAAAGTTCAAGTTGATCTGGATGATAGGCCAAACTGATTACTGTAGAAAAATGTCAGGCAGGAGTCTGAGAAGTGAAGATCTGTGCATTAGAGCGGTACTGACCGGTAGTTTATGATTTTTCCCGCAGTTCTTTTTTCGAGAGTTTACCAACCATTGTTTTTGGCAGTTCGTCACGAAACTCGATTTCCGTCGGCCATTCGATCTTGGAAAGTTTAGGTTCAACAAAGGTCAAGATATCCTTTGCATTTGCGGATTGTCCGGCCCTCAGCTTGACAAAGGCCTTGGGGACTTCCCCGCGGTGCTCGTCAGGAATTCCTATAACGGTAACTTCCTCAACAGCTGGATGCTGGTAGATGACGTCTTCTATTCTCCTGGGATAGACATTGAATCCGGATGTGATTATCAGATCCTTAATTCTGTCCACGATAAATATGAAACCATCGTCATCCATGTAACCGACATCTCCGGTCCGGAAAAACTCGCCAACGAATGCATCCTTGGTCTGCTCCGGTTTGTTCCAGTATCCTGACATTACCTGTGGACCGGAGATACAGATTTCTCCACTTTCGCCCGGCGGTAATTCCGATTCGGGATTTTCCAGAGACCTTATGGACAGAATTGTTCGCGGGCAGGGGATGCCGATCGAGCCTTCCTTGACCGGACCATCCAGCGGGTTGGCGGTGGCAACGGGAGAAGTCTCCGACAGGCCGTAGCCTTCGATCAGTGTACAGCCAGACAATGATTCAAACCTGTGTTTTATCGTCAGTGGCAGTGCCGCACCTCCACTGATACAGAATTTTAGACTGGAGAAATCTGAGGATTCCATATCCGGATGGTTCATCAATGTGTTATATAAAGTCGGAACGCCTGGCATAATGGTCGGCCTGAGTCGATTGATAAGTTTCATGGCGTCATCAAGCTGGAATTTTGGCATCAAAATAAGTTCTGCACCAATTGCAATCCCGTAATTCATCACCGCAGTCATCGCAAATACGTGAAAGAACGGAAGTATCCCCATGACTTTTTCTTCGCCGAATTTCATGTCCGGCGCCCATTGGAGGATTTGCTGAATATTTATGTAGAGATTGGCATGACTAAGCATCGCCCCTTTTGGTGTGCCGGTAGTGCCTCCAGTATACTGCAAAACAGCTAAGTCAACTTTGGGATCGATGGCGACTGGTACGAAAGATTCATTATGTTGCAAAAGTTGATCAATCGAAATGAGCTTGGAGCCATGACCGGCTTGAAAGGGGAAAGATAAATCCGATCGTTTCAAAAACTTAAAAGCAAAGGATTTTAAAGGAGGAAGATGATCCGCAAACGGACAAATAATGGCTTTGGACAGAGAACCGGAATGCAAAAGGGCATCTACTTTGTCAAACAGAATTTTGAGATCAAGTGTGACCAATATCTCGGTTTGGCTGTCCTTAATCTGATATTCCAATTCCTCAACAGCATAGAGCGGGTTATAATTAACCACGACACCGCCGACTTTAAGTATGGCAAAGTAAAATACGATATAAGTGGGGCAGTTCGGAAGAAATAACCCAACCTTCATGCCTTTTTCAATTCCGATGGACTGTAAACCAGCGGCAAGCCTCGTAATTTCTTCACCAATTTCATTGTAGGAGCGCGTTTTTCCCAGAAAATTTGTACAATTATTTTCCGGAAATCTCTCAACAGTTGCATCAAGCAAATCATAGAGAGGCCTGGCTTCGAGCGAGGCATACCAATCTATATTCTGTGGATATTTACGAAGCCAGGGAATGGTGCCGTCGGGCCTGATCTCTGTCGTCTCGTTGTGGGAATTCGTCATCGCGGGTGGATTCCACTCCTCATCGGAACTTCACTATCTTGAGATTGTTGTTCCGTCATGATAAACCCTTTTTTCGAATGGTAGAAGCTGCGACATAGTTTCGCTGTTGGACTTGGTTTACGGGCTGAAACTTGATTGATTACCGCATTAGGTTCTATAGGATATATGCAATTGCGAGACTAAAAATTGCAGTAAGCTTTATAAGAAATTCGGGATTTATGTAGCTTAAAAGGTTTGATATTGTCCGATAAATTGGTCGCCTTGTTTAACCATAAATCGAAGATATCTCCGCGGGCTGCTGAAACTAAGGATAATACTTGATATTAGTTCCGTCTAGACTTATGCGGCAAACTTGATTATTTGAAAGCTAAGCCTGAGTGATTAATAAATCGACGCCCCAAATTGATATATTTCATGGGGTAGGGAGACCAAAATGGACGACGTCGCCACGAAGATTATTGATATATTAAAAAAGAACATGAAGGAGCCTCCAGAGTCGGTGAATCTTGATACTCCGTTGAGTGATTTGGATATAGAATCGCTCGATCTTGCTGTTATAGTTTTTGATATTGAAGACACATTTGGAATTGAAATCCCATATAATGCCAACGAAGAAGTCGAGGATTTTGCGACGGTTGGCTCTGTTGTTGAAAAAGTAAAAGGAATTATCGCTGAATCCGGTGCCTCAGGAGCAACTGCTTAGTCTGGTTCCGGGTCCGGTTTTCTAGTCGCTAAACTTCAATGGACCTCACCTTGAGGCGATACTTAACCATATGACAAATACAAACGGATCCCGCCGGGTTGTTGTAACCGGTCTCGGGGTAATTTCTGCGATCGGCGTTGGTGAAGAAAAATTCTGGAATTCGTTAAAGGAAGGCGTTTGTGGAATTCGCCAGGTTCAGGGATTCAACACCGATGAATTGAGATGTAAAATTGCTGCCGAGGTTCCTGATTTCGATCCGAAAATTCATTTAAAAAGTCGTGCAGTGCAGTTGGCAGACCGCTATTCGCAGTTCGCCGGCGCCGCCGCTGAACAAGCGATGGAACAATCCGGGCTTTCAGTTCCAGTTGAGGAACCCTATCGGACAGCGGCAATTATCGGTTCCGGCATTGGTGGTCTGACAACACTGGAAGGTGCATACTACGCCTTATTCGCGGAAAATAAACGAGCAACTCATCCGTTAACTCTGTTGCGGGCTATTGGCAGTTCAGCTTCCGCACACGTCAGTATTGAATACGGTATTAAAGGGCCGACATTCGGCGTCGTAAGTGCCTGTTCGACAGCGACCCATGCCATTGGGTTGACTTATCAGATGATCAAATCCAATGCAGTCGACGTCGGCGTTGCAGGTGCGACAGAGGCTTCACTTTGCTTTGGGGCGACCCGGGCCTGGCAGGCTCTGCATGTGCTTAGTGAAAAAGGATGTTTTCCATTTTCCAAAGATCGGAACGGGACGGTTCTTGGTGAGGGTGGTGGTGTGCTTGTGTTGGAAGAGTATGAACACGCCAAAGCCCGTGGTGCAAAAATTCTGGGTGAAGTAATAGGATTTGGCACCACATCTGATGCCGCAGACATGGTCAATCCGGACATCGATGGGGCATCCCACGCGATAGAACTGGCGATCGCGGAAAGTGGGCTGCCACCATCCGAGTTCGACTATGTTAATGCGCATGGCACTGCAACCACTGTCAATGATGTCAATGAAACCCGGGCTCTTAAGCGGGTATTCGGTGATGCCATAAAAGATGTCGCCATCTCTTCGACAAAATCCATGCATGGTCACTGTCTTGGCGGTGGCGGCGCAGTGGAAGCTATTGCCTGCTTGAAGGCCATGGAGAACAATTTCATGCCGCCGACCATAAATCTCAACGAAGCAGACCCGGAATGCGATCTTGATTATATTCCGAATGTTGGACGTGCAAAGGAAGTGAACTATACAATCTCAAATTCATTTGCTTTTGGTGGTTTGAACGCCGTGCTGGCATTTGGGCCGGATCCATCGTAAAGTGGTCCGACTAACTTCGGGGTATTGTCTTATTCAGTAAGTATCGGTCGTCCGCGGGTTGTGTAAATCCCTATTCAGGGAAATGACTAGGAAACTGCCCAGGGCTAAAAGTCATGCCGCACATCGTCATTAAAAGTGGATCCGTCACCATCCGCGCCGAGATGCTGGATACGCCGACCGCTCGGGCGATTCATAAACAGCTTCCACTGCAGGGCGAAGCTCGGACATGGGGTGAGGAGGTTTATTTTTTGGTACCGGTTGAGGCAGCCGTTGAATCCGAGGCAACAGATGTTGTCAGTGCCGGTGAGATTGCCTACTGGCCAGAAGGGCCGGCAATTGCGATCGGCTTTGGACCAACCCCTATATCACACGGAAATGAAATCCGTCTGGCCAGTCCCTGCAATATCTGGGCGAAGGCCATTGACAGCGTCCGTACCCTTAAAGATGTGGCGCCGGGGGACGTGATCACAGTCGAAGAAGACTGATGACAGCGCATAATTCCTAAATCAGCCCGTTAGCTCTGAAACTGAAGGCTCCTTCTTTTCCGATGATCACATGATCGTGGATAACAATACTTAAGTTTTTGGCGGCCTCGACGATTTTCCGGGTCATTGCGATATCCGGTTTTGAGGGATTTGGATCTCCTGACGGGTGATTGTGGACAAGAATCAGGGCTGTTGATGACAATTCGAGCGCTCGTTTAATGATTTCCCGGACATACACCGGTGTATGATCGACTGTACCCTGTTGTTGCCTTTCATCAGCGATAATTCTGTTGCGCTTATCGAGAAAGATAATTCGAAATTGCTCACGGGTTTCATACCCCATGATAGTGGTACAATAGTCCAGCACTTCATCCCATGAACTCAGGGCATTTCGGTTTTGGATCTCGTTTTTGCGAAGTCGTACCGCGGCGGCTTTAATCAAGGCAAGTTCCCAAGCAACTGCCGCACCCACGCCCGGAATTTCACGCAGAAGATATTCCGGGGCATTTACGACTTCTGCAAAGGTCTTGAACTTATCGAGCAACGCCTTTGCAATAGGTTTTGTGTCTCGTCTTTGTATTGCGCGGAAAAGAATTAATTCCAGCAACTCATAATCCGGCAGTGCCTCGCTCCCTCCCTCGCGAAATCTCTTTCTCAGCCGTTCGCGGTGACCTTTGTGGTAGGACCGACTGCTCCCGGCATCACTGAGGGATTTGTCAAAATTTTTGTCCAATTCGATTATCCTGCTGGATAAGGTGGCCGATGAAGACCGCGCGGAGATAATGTGAAAACCTCACAACCCTCATCTGTGACTCCCACGGTATGTTCGAATTGGGCTGACAATGACCGGTCCCTGGTGACCGCGGTCCAGCCATCACTAAGAATTTTTACATGGGGCTTACCCAGATTGATCATCGGTTCAATTGTAAACAACATGCCGTTTTTAAGCCTGTGTCCTTTACCGGGTTCACCATAGTGCAAAATGTTGGGGCGATCGTGAAAAACCCGGCCAAGCCCGTGCCCGCAGAAATCTCTGACAACGCTGCACCTTTCCGCCTCGGCATAGGATTGAATGGCAAATCCGAGATCCCCGGTCGTCGCGCCGTCCCGGACCGCAGCAATTCCCCGCATGAGGGCTTCATAAGTGACATTGATCAACCGTTCGGCTCGAACAGAAATTTCTCCAACGGGATACATACGACTGCTGTCCCCATGCCAGCCATCCAAGATCAAAGTAATGTCAATATTTAAAATGTCGCCATCCTTGAGGACTTTGGATCCTGGAATTCCATGACAGACGACATGGTTCAGCGAAGTACAAATAGATTTCGGGAACCCCCGATAATTAAGAGGTGCCGGGATCGCGTTATGATCCATTGCAAATTCAAAAGCAATCTCATCAAGCGCCTCCGTTGTAATACCGGGTTTTACATGTTCACACATGAGATCAAGGGCCTGAGCCGCCAATTTACCAGCACGGCGCATGCCTTCAAAAGCTTCCTGTCCGTGAATAGGAATTGCGTTTGCATAACCACGCTCCTGCGCAAGCTCTGAATGTGTCATATTTATTTGCTCAATTTCAGCTGAATATTATCGATCTATAATTCGGAAACAATGCACAATGAACAGTAGGTGTTACAACAGTTGCTAATTACTAAATAATTCAATTGATTTAAAATATACATGGCAGACGATCTTCTCCATGGGATTTGTTATTATAAAGATAGAAAACTATAGTTTAATTTAAACCTGTCTCGCAATCAAATGGTGGAAAAGAATTGTCACAAGCGACAAAGGACTCATTTACGATTGCTCTTATATCCGCCGGTTGAATCAGCTTTCAGCATCCAGCAAGCCGGCATTCTGCAGTTCAGTCTTGAGAGCAGCCAATGCCTGTGAAAGGCGCTCTTCATCAATCGATCTCAAGACCAGGTTTGTCCCGAAATTTCCCTGTTTGTAATATGGATAACTTCCCATTGAGACATCCGGGAAGGCTGTAGCTGCCCGTCCCAGTGGACCGGCCACCGCTCCTTCCGGCTTCTTGACCTCCAGGGTCGTTGACAGCATTTTCTTACCTGTTTTCAGGCGGGGAGTGACTGTTTCCAGCATGGATTGCATAATGCTGGGCACCCCGGCCATGACGATGACATTTTCAACCATAAATCCAGGGGCACCAGAAACGGCATTCTCAACCAGTTCTGCGCCTTCTGGAATTCGCGCCATGCGCAGACGGGCTTCGTTCAAATCCATGTCAGGACGACGGGCCCTCATCAAATCTACAGCGCGCTGGTCAACATTCAGTTTGGCACCGACGGCGTCGGCCACACAATCTGCGGTGATGTCGTCATGGGTCGGGCCAATTCCACCGGTTGTAAAGAGATAAGTATTGTCCTTGCGAAGATCATTTACGGCGGCAATGATTTCGCTTGCCTCATCAGCAACAATCCGGACTTCCCGTAATCTTATGCCGACCGTGTTAAGATGTTCTGCAATGGTTCCGATATTTTTATCCTTGGTTCTTCCGGACAGAATTTCGTCACCGATGACAAGCAATGCTGCTGTTATTATTTCTTCATCCTGAGTATCCGAGCGGTTTGTCATTTGATCATGCCTATCAATTTGCCGTGATTTAAAAATGAATATTTTTGTCGTTGTTATCAATACCGACTATCGTGGATATCCTCAAGCAGCCTCTTGTTTCAATACCTTTTGCTGTCTAGCGTGCACTCCATGAATTTCTTTGAACCACTGATCCAGGGCCGCCTGGTGAAGCGTTACAAACGGTTTCTTGCCGATGTCGAACTTTATAACGGGGATGTCGTAACGGCTCACTGCGCCAATCCTGGTTCTATGTTGGGGCTCAAAGATCCTGGTTTGAAAGTCTGGCTATCAAAGAGCCGCAATCCCAAAAGGAAACTTGCCTATTCGTGGGAACTTGCCGAAACGGATGATGGAAATGGGCCGTCCCTGGTCGGTATCAATACCGGGCTTCCAAATAAACTTGTCAGGGAAGGTCTTGAAAATTCAATAATTTCTGAGCTGAGAGGATATGACCGTATTCGTACCGAGGTCGAATACGGACGGTCAAGCCGCATCGATTTTTTACTGGAAAGCGAATTGAATTCCCCGTGTTATGTTGAAGTTAAAAATGTTCATCTGATGCGAAAACCAGGGTTGGCTGAATTTCCCGATTCCGTCACGAAACGTGGTACCAAACATCTTGGTGAACTTACTCTCATGGTGCAACGCGGTTATCGCGCGGTTATGTTGTACCTTATCCAACGAACAGATGCGACGAAATTTCAGCTCGCTCGTGATATTGATCCTGAATATGCCAATGCATTCGACTTGGCCCGAAAATCCGGAGTGGAGGTTCTGTGCTATCGGTGTGACATAACACCTCGGTTTATCACGATTTCAAGCGGCCTGAAGCTCCGCGGGTGATTATAGAAGCTTGATTTGACTTAGGATAATTCTGTTAGAAAGACTTTTTAAATCCAGTCGGAGCCACTCAGGATTTTGCCATGATCAAATTTCGGCCGGTGTCCATGACCTCGCGATAGCGGCGATTTTTCAGTTCTGCAGTAACGTCGATTGCCCAGTTTTCCCGGTTGGGTTCCAGGATAATAAAGTCTGGCCACAATTGGCTGGGTGCCTGTTCCAAAAATGGACAAAGGACTACATCTTCTGCACCTTCGACATCAATCTTGATAGCGTTTATGCTGGTAATCCCAGCTTCAGAAACTACCGACAGAAGAGATTTTGTCTTAACCCTCAGTGGCCTTGAATTGCGGCGGTTGGACCGGCCTTTGATCGTGGACTGACCCATATTTTTCTCATGCATGTTGAACTGTATCTCACCATCGCCATCTGATATTGCGCAGTCGAATACCTCAACATTATCAAGCCCATTTGCATCGATGTTGTAAAGCAGCCGTTCACGAATTATCGGATGGGGTTCAAAGGCAAGAATTCTAGAGCCATTTTCGGCGCGCTTTGCCGTAAATATAGTGTAAGTGCCGACATTGGCCCCGATATCAAGAAAGACAAATGGGCCAACAATAGCCGCCTCCAAGTAGTCCAGCTCTTCCGGATCGAACAGGTGTGGGGTAAAAATGAGCCGTTTCTCACAGGCGTTATTTGTTGGATAAAGACGCATATTCTGTCCAATGACGTTGAGGTCGATTGGATTATTTGCGATGTTGACAACAATTTTACGCAATAAAATCAGTAACCGGCGACCAAACCAGTTTCCTGGTAAGCTCCTTGTCGCCGAAATTACCGTTTGCTGCAGCCTGTTTACGGAGTAGGCGCCAAACGGGCGTTCGATATTGTTTTTTATCATGAGCGGGCGTCAATGCGCGTTTTGAAAACTTTCTTCTTCAGTTTCAAGCTCACTATTATCGCTGATTAAGGTTTCCTGCAATTCAGGTTTGCGATCCGGGGTGCCATATTGCGCTTCAAGACTGGTATGAAAGGCCTGGCAAACATCCAGTAAATCCTTCAGGAGAACTTTTCCCCCAATCAAATAATGATCATTTATGGAACAGATTTTTGAATTTTTCTTGCCAGTTGTTGTGTCAACGCAGATTTTTCGAGACTCGATAAACTGCTTCGGCTCTGTCTGACCGTTAAATATCTGTTGTTCGCTTTGCCCCAACAGATGGCTGGCATCGGTGACAATGGCCGTCGAAGAAGCAAACAGATCGATAACAGGACGCAGGTCTCTATCAAGTTGACGCAGATGGAGCGACCAGTGGCGGGCCTGATTAATTTTGGTGACAATCAAAAATTCATAAGTACGGATATCATCCAAAAACCTGTGAAATCGATCCAATCGTTCCAGAATGCTTTCAGAACTTTCATTCTGGGAGACAATTTTAGTTTCATGCTCTAGAGCCAGAAGGTAATCACCGGCTTCAATGGCGGAACATAGGTGGTCACTTAGGACATACACGACAGTTTCAAGTTGATCACGATCATCCTGCATTCTCATTCCACCTTTTCAAACCCAGTTTCGTTCAAGACCTGGACATGAGAACATGTACACCGCCGACATGAAGAGGCGATCTCACCATGTCGGCTTCGACAATAGCTGATTCGTTTCGATCTTGGATCAGGAACAACCACTCGTCGCACCACAGGTATCACATTTTAAACACGTACCATTGCGCACCAGTGTGAAATTCCCGCAGTCGGAGCAGTTCTCTCCTTCGTAGCCTTTTATCCTGGCCTCGGCGATCAACTCGGACGGTTCCTTCTGGGCAGCAAGGGCTGCCGATCCAATCACCGATTTGGCGGCACCCATATCGGTAGGCGCAAGGGTTTCGGAGTTCTGAATCGCTGAACTCAGATTGCCCTGAATGGCTGCAATGGGATTGTCGGAAGTCGAGACGTTCATTTCACCAGTCGTGACCGAGCCGGATACCATGACGACATGATTGCTTAATCCGCCCCGCATTAGCCCCTTGCTCAAATAGCGCTCAGCTTGAAGGGCAGCACCTTCCTTCCCGGCACTGTTGCCGGTGCCGAGATCGGTATTACCAATTTCGCTGGGGTCAACATGCGCCAGATCGTTCCGTCCGAGATAGGAGACCGCGAGTTCCCTGAATACGTAATCGAGAATGGATGTGGCATTTTTTATGGCCTGATTGCCCTTGACAATGCCAGCAGGCTCAAAACGTGTAAATGTGAACGCATCGACGTACTCCTCAAGGGGAACGCCATACTGCAGGCCAAGCGATATCGCGATCGCAAAATTATTCATGAGAGACCGGAAAGCCGCGCCTTCTTTGTGCATGTCAATGAATATCTCGCCAATGCGGCCGTCCTCATACTCTCCAGTCCGCAAATAGACTTTGTGACCGGCAACACTCGCCTTTTGTGTGTAACCCTTGCGCCGGTCCGGAAGCTTTTCACGGGTCGCCCTAAAGCGTTCCCGCTCGATTATCCGTTCGACAATCCGTTCGGCAACAACTTCTGCCCGTGCCGCCGCTGGTTTGTCACTGGTCACCGCTTCCAGAACAGTCTCTTGGCGTTCATCGTCGTCAGCCAATATCTGTGCGTTGAGCGGCTGCGACAGTTTCGAACCATCCCGATAGAGAGCATTGGCTTTGAGGGCAAGGCGCCAGGACAGTTTGTAGGCGTTCTTGCAGTCCTCGACTGTTGCGTTATTTGGCATGTTTATAGTCTTGGAAATCGCCCCCGAAATGAACGGCTGCGCGGCAGCCATCATTCTGATATGACTTTCCACTGACAATGACCTCTTGCCTTTGCGGCCGCAGGGATTAGCGCAATCGAAGACGGCGAGATGT
This sequence comes from uncultured Hyphomicrobiaceae bacterium, assembly GCA_964461525.1. Classification (GTDB taxonomy): domain Bacteria; phylum Pseudomonadota; class Alphaproteobacteria; order Rhizobiales; family CAYWUX01; genus CAYWUX01. The sequence goes on from CAYWUX010000002.1 coordinate 233,858, forward strand.
TCCGCTTTGAGACCCGGAGCGCCTTCCAGAGTCATGGCGCCACAGCAGTATTCATTTGCAGACTCAATATCAGACTTGTCAAATCCGATCTCCTGCAGCAGATCAAATTCAGGGGAATTCAGATTATCGGCATTGAGACCGAGTTTTTCTATGCAAAAATCTTCGCCCAGGGTCCATTTGTTAAAAACGAATTTTATGTCAAATGCCTCGGCTAGAGACGCTTCGATGACATCAATCTTTTCATCGGTAAAACCCTTCTCCTTGAGAAGGTCATGATTGATGCCGGGAGCCTGTTTCAGAGTTCCGCGACCAACGGCATAATTGATAATGGCTTCGATGTCGTCTCTGTCGTAGCCAAGACATTTGAGAGCTGCGGGAACCGCACGGTTTATGATTTTAAAATAGCCGCCTCCCGCCAGTTTCTTGAATTTTACAATCGCAAAGTCAGGCTCGATACCGGTTGTGTCACAATCCATTACCAGTCCGATAGTTCCGGTCGGAGCAACGACGGACGCCTGGGCATTGCGGTATCCATATCGCGCACCGTCTTCAACGGCCCTGTCCCAGGCATTTTTGGCATGCTCGGAAAGTCTTTGGTCCGGACAGGCTTCATGGTTCAGTGGAACCGGAACGATTGATAAGTCTTCATATCCCGCAGTCTCGCCATGAGCGGCACGTCGGTGATTCCGCATAACCCGAAGCATATGCTCGGCGTTGTCCGCATATCCTTCAAAAGCGCCCAGCTCTTTAGCCATTTCCGCCGACGTGGCATATGCAATACCGGTCATGATCGCAGACAGCGCGGCACAAAGCTCCCGCCCTTCGTCCGAATCATAGGAAATGCCGGAGGCCATTAACAGGCCTCCGATGTTGGCAAAACCGAGCCCAAGAGTGCGGTAACGGTAGGAAAGTTCAGCGATCTTTCGTGAAGGAAACTGAGCCATCAGAACCGAGATTTCGAGCACGATTGTCCACAATCTGACCGCATGCTCATAAGCTTCGACATCAAAGCGATTGTCCTGGTCCCGGAAAGCCATGAGGTTCAATGAGGCGAGATTACAGGCGGTGTCATCGAGAAACATATACTCAGAACACGGATTGGATGCACGGATTTCACCGGAATTCGGGCAGGTATGCCAGTCGTTGATCGTGGTGTGATACTGAATTCCAGGGTCGGCGCAGGCCCATGCCGCAGAACCTATTTGCTCCCAAAGTTCACGCGCTTTTAGAGTTTTAATGGGTTTGCCACTGACCCGGCCAACCAAATCCCAGTCGGCGTCTGCTTCAACGGCCTCCAGAAATTCATCGGTTACTCGTACCGAATTATTGGAGTTCTGTCCCGAAACCGTGAGATAGGCCTCTGAATCCCAATCTGTATCATAAGTATCAAATTCTATTTCTTTATAACCCTGCTTTGCAAACTGGATAACGCGCTGAATGTAGTTGTCCGACACCAACGCCTTTCTGGCCAGTTTGATCTCCCGCTTCAGCGCCGGGTTTTTCTTCGGCTCAAAACAGTCATCTCCGCTACCCTCGCAATTAACGCAGGCCCTCATGATAGCGGTAAGACGTTCAGCACAAATTTTGGATCCGGTAACGAGAGCTGCAACTTTCTGCTCCTCGCGAACTTTCCAGTTAATGTAGCCTTCAATATCCGGGTGATCGATATCTATAACAACCATTTTGGCGGCCCGCCGGGTTGTTCCTCCGGATTTTATTGCGCCTGCCGCCCGGTCACCGATTTTCAGAAAACTCATCAAACCGGAGGATTTTCCACCGCCTGACAGAGGCTCGGATTCACCTCTCAGTTTTGAGAAATTGGATCCTGTTCCAGAGCCATATTTGAACAGGCGAGCCTCCCTGACCCAAAGATCCATAATTCCGTCTTCATTTACCAGATCATCCTGTATGGACTGGATAAAGCAAGCGTGCGGCTGGGGATGCTCATAAGCGGACTCGGAACGAACCAGTTTTTGGGTGGCGTAATCAACATAAAAATGTCCCTGGCTCGGACCGTCAATACCGTAAGCCCAATGCAGACCGGTGTTGAACCACTGGGGACTGTTGGGAGCGGCCATTTGTTTGGCGAGCATATACCGCAATTCATCAAAGAATGAGCGGGCATCTTCTTCGGTCGTAAAATAGCCGCCTTTCCATCCCCAATAAGTCCAGGTCCCGGCCAGTCTGTCAAAAACCTGACGGGCGTCTATTTCCCCTGAAAACCGCTGATCTTCGGGTAACTCCTCCAGTGCCGTTGCATCAGCAACGCTGCGCCACAGCCATGACGGAACGGAGTTCTCCTCAACTTTCTTCAAACGTGCGGGAATTCCGGCTTTGCGAAAATATTTCTGGGCCAGCACATCTGCAGCCACCTGGCTGAACTGTTCCGGAACCGCAAAATCCTTCAGGTGAAATACCACCGATCCATCGGGGTTTCGAATTTCACTGTTGGCTTTGCGAAACTTAATTGACTCGTAAGGTGATTGCCCTGATTCAGTAAAGCGTCTTTCAATCTGCATAAATGCCCCCTCTATGACCGTCGCACACATGATCCCCATCACCGCTCACGGCCGTGCCAATCGAACTAAATTTTTGTTTGAGTCGTCCCTGTGTGAGACGCAAAGAGCTACACAGGCTCTCTGTCCTTGTTGTACTGATTACTTTTTGAATACTTTTACGCAAAACGCCGGTTGATTTGATTCAACCGATTGGTGTTTGAAGACACCGATGCAACACCCGGTGCATAATGATCCTAAATGAATCCTCCATTAATCCGTTAAATCATTTGAGGACGTCTTTGCCCTCACAATTCTGAGTCATCCCACCATTACAAGTGGGCCAATAAACGGTGACTTAACGGCCGGCCCGACTGATTCCCAACCTTTCACAATTGATAAGTGACTCGCAATTTCAGGTCAAGGGATAGTGTGTCTGAAAATAGTTAACACAATATGTAGTATATCGTGTGGAATTTATGTTGATAAATCGTTGGGAGAAGGGGATAAGCTGTCGATAATTAGCATGGCCAAGTCCAGATGCAGAAATCAACCCCCTCGTCTCTATAATGTGATTCTGCCCATAGAGTCGCCTGTGTAATCAGAAAAAATTCAAAATTTTGAATGCTAAGTCATGCAGTGAACAATTCTCTAATCACGGCAGCGGTGAAATTTCATTCGATGGCTTTCAAGAATTGAGAGTTCGAATAATTTCAGACGCTGCCAGTGACAAAATTGGCTTTATCCCGAATTGTTGCCGGAATATCACGAGTGTGATGTTTTGGCCTTTGGGGATGATGCCCTTACGATTTGGATAAAGGATAATCCCAAATTTAATGGGTAAGAACCAACCCATCCAGATTATTTGCAATGATGTTGAAAGCGTCCCTTATTTCATCGGCCCCTGTAGTCTCGAAAAAATGAGAATTGGAACTGGCGCAATTTCGCATTCTTTCAAGGTCGTCAGCTCGGCTAACCCAGAATGAGACGGTGTAGATCTCTATCCCGACATCCTTGATAGATGTGCAGGCGTACTCAAAATTTGCCCTGGCCACAGTTTCACTATAAAGTTCGTAATAGTTTCCATTAACTGTGAGTTCGGACAGAGGACCTTGATTTGCGAAAGGTGCGCCATCGGACATAAAAACAATCACTTTTTTTACATTGGGATCTGCGTAGTCAGCAGGCATATTGCGAGTGTCGGCTGAATAATGCACCCCCGGAATTTGATTTTGCCATTGTTCAGACAAGAATTTCAAGCCCCACCCCATGGCCTGGTCAGACATGGTC
>CAYWUX010000002.1:237742-251111 GCA_964461525.1 uncultured Hyphomicrobiaceae bacterium
GTCAACTGTAGAAAAGCGGTCAAACGCTTCGGGAAGTCGTATGGCGCCACCAAAGGGAATGAGGTTTATACGGGTTGTCACTTGATCTTCGTGATCTGATAATAAGGTATCGACAAAAGCCTTGGCGGCGACTTTCATGTCGGCAAGCCGATTATTTGAATCCATGGATTGTGAAATATCGAGGATAAGCGAGACTTCAAGCCGTTTAACTATGTGTTGCGCCGACGAGCTTAAGGCAATCCCCCAACCGATGCCAGAATTTGCATTCTCGTGAACATTGCCGTTGCCGTTGCCATTACCGTTGCCATTGCCATTACCATTACCATTGCCGTTGCCATTTAGAGCAGCTTCACGATCAATTCGGCCTCTGTCCTGTAGAATGTTATTTATAAGTGAACCGAACAGGGACGACATCGATCCCTCGAGAGACGCTGTAACCGATCTCTCATTTAGTGCATCACTCTCAACATTAAATGACACCGAATAGTTACCGAGGCTGTTAGCCAGACTGTCATCGAGATTGGCCTCGAAGGCTTCCCTTGCCACAGTTTCCGCTTCGGCCCCTGAAACCAGCGCGTTTGCGCCAGCTAATGTGGCTGCATTCAGTGCTCTTTGTAATTTCGATTTTTGTGCAAGCGTGTGCGCGTAATCAACAGTCCCTACTGCAAGTAAAACCACGGGCACCGTGACCAAAGCAAAAATAATAGCGACTGCTGCGTTTTCATTTTCATTGAAGCGCAATTTATAACGGATAAGATTTTTTTTAAAACCAATTGAAAATGTCAATAAAGACTTCATCTCCGCACTGCTCCTTAATAATATATTTGCACTTGGTTAAAATATATATATTTAATTATTTAAAATATATTTTTATTATTATTTAAATTCTAATTAATAATCGAATTTATATCTAAAACTATTAAATTTATATTTAGAATACTTTCAAGATATATGCAGATTACAAAGTAAATAAAATTATAGAGAATTTGCTGCGTTGGATATCAAAGCAGCGAGGGATTTTTATTAGACGGCTTTCAAGACCTGGGTGCCGGAATGATCCCCAAACAGCCGGCGACAGATTTCGGCTTTGTCGCGAATTGTTGCGGGAAAATTACGAATGTGATGTCTAGGTTCGGGCGAAATAATGATTCTGCCTTGATTTGTGTGGGGCCGCAGTGTCAACCTCATTATTTCTATGTGACCCGATGGTCAGGCGATCGTCGCTAAACATGCATTCGCTATCCATCTATTCGATCAGGGCCAGGGGTTTTAGTTGGGCGGCGATGACGCCAAAGACATCTGAGATATCCTGGCCTTCGGCATGATAAAAATGCGAGGGCGTAGAAGCGCAGTTCCGCAAAATCTCAAAATTTCCCTGGCTATCATCTTCTTCCAGACCAAGCCAAAAGCCGACGGTGTAAAGAGTGATCCCATGCCGCTTGATTTCGGGACAGATCCCCTCATCAACGAGTCTGAATACTTGATTATCAGGATATGCCCCGGGGCCGTTCTTTCTGGTGCGTACATCGGGCCAGGTCACAACGTTGGGATCAATTGGCCTTTGTTGTGCGCGCGGCGTGCCATCGGTCATCAGGATCAGGACTTTCATCACGGATTGCTCAGAGTAGTCTGCAGGTTTATCTTTGGTATCAGCCCCGTGGACACCGGGGATGTTGTCCCTCCATTTTTCCGACAGGAATTTTAAGCCCCAGCCGAGGGCCTGGTCGGTTCCGGTTCCGGCGGAGATGGTCAGGCTGTCAATCCTGTCTTTGAGGCGGTCAGGATCGTTTTCCATGATAAGCGCGGCGGAATCGGCCCGGGGGCACCAGGGACTCCCATCATTCCAGGGAGCGAATTCAGGATTGAGCGTTCCGTAGGTATGGAGCGGGAGATAGTCGTCGGTCAGCAGTTCATTTGATACGTCGTTATAATCGATATCAAAGCATCCACCCTCGGGTCTCCAGCTTTCGGTTGCAAAGACATCGAATGCCTTCGGCAAGCGGATGTTGCCGCCAAATGGGATGAGATTGATCCGGACAATCAGGCGATCTTCATCCGACCTCAGCATGGCGTCAACGAATTTCTTTGCGGCCTCCTTCATATCGGGCATGCGATCGCCAGACATGGAGGCTGAAATATCAAGGACGAGAGAAATCTCCAGAAGCTTTATTGTATGCTCTGCTCTGGCGTGAACTTCAATAGTCCAGCCTTCATCATCTCCGATGATGCGGTGGAAAAACATGCCGAAAAGCGAAGCCAGCTTGCTGCTATAATCGAACCTCGTCACTCTTCGGTTGGTCGAAACTTCTTCTTCCGTAAACACCGGCTCGCTGTTGAGATGGTCAGCATAGTCTCCAATATTAGCTCGGAAGGCCGCAATGGCCACTTCTTGCATTTGATCCTGGGCGATCATAACGTCTGTTGCTGCGATAATTGCCGCGTCCATGGCGGCCTGAATCTTTGTCTGATGATATCTTACATGAGCATAGTCGATGGTCCCCATGGCGAGGGTGATGAGAGGTGCGGCCACCAGAGCAAAAATAATAGCAACGACGGCGCGATCGCATTTGCGAAAGTGGTCAAATTTTCGAGAAAGAACGACTGCAGTCAAAACCAGAAGACGACTTGATAGCATCTGAACAATACCGCTCCACATTGGTATATTTTTGTTTCATATAAGTAATAAGAAACATTAAGTTAGAATAACTTTAATTTGTATAATTAATAATCTTTAATTATTTACAGAATAATAATTTAAATATTTAAAAATTTAGGTAATATATTATAATTTATTTGTTATTTAATGGTGTTGGTTCTGGTGTAACTAATTTTATATGTAAATGATTATGTGTAGAATTAGCCATCAGGTCTCCAAAAAGAGCAGAAATTTTGTGATCGTATTTTTTGATCCGGGCTCTTACAATCTCTGAAGTCACGACGGCCCAGGATTTGGAAAATTTTGCGGTCGTTTTCTGTGTTTTTCGAGATTTTACGAGCAGAATGGATTGGAAACGGGGCAGCAACGGGAGATCGGATCCGTGTTAAGAACAGCGATAGTCGGATTGGGCTGGTGGGGTCAGGAATTGATCCGTCGATTGCAGTCAAGCGAATTGATCCAGGTTGTTTCGGGGTTCGATGTCGAGCCCGAAAAAGTTGCGGAGTTTTTGCAGGATTACAAGGTCCCCCTCGCTGATAGCTATGAATCGGTGCTCGCCGACCCGGCTGTTGATGCGGTCATACTCACCACGCCCAACGGGTTTCATGAACAACAGCTATTGCAGGCGGTGGCGGCGGGAAAACAGGTTTTCTGTGAGAAACCCCTTACATTGACCGGCGCCGGAGCCCGACGCATGATCTCGGCCTGCGACCAAAAAGGTCTGGTTCTCGGGATCGGTCATGAGCGGCGCTTCGATGGCAGTCTGGTAGAACTGAAGCGCCGGGTTGATGAAGGTGAGCTTGGCACACTTCTTCATCTGGAATTCAATGCTTCATATAATCTTTTCATGGGGCAGGAGCAGAGGGGATGGCGTTATGATCCCAAACAGGCGCCGGCGGGTATGATGACCGGGTTGGGTGTGCACATGACCGACTATATGCAGACACTCGCCGGACCCGTGCGGGAGCTGATCGCACATTCCGCCCATCGCTCCCCCGATTATGCTTCGGACGATATCCTCTCCGTTCATTTTACCTTTGAATCCGGTGCAACGGCCACCTTTACGACACTTGCCACAACCCCCTTCTATCAGCGGCTCAGCGTGTTTGGAGATCGGGGGTGGGCTGAAATGCGCGAAGTCTCAAACGTTGATAAGTTCGATCCGGCCGTGCTGACATGGAGGGGCATGGACGAAGAAATACATACCCAGACCTTCAAGTGGCGCGATACTGTTGTGCAAAATCTCCATGAATGGGCAGGTGCTGTCCTCAATGGACAGTCCTACCGGTTCACGATGCAGGAAATTCTGCACAATGTGGAAATTCTGGAGGCGATCGTGATTTCGATTGAGACGGGTGAATCCTGTACTGTTGGCGTCTGCGCCATCAGTATGGATTGATTGGGGACACAGTATTGTTTTCCAGATTGATGCTGGTTTATGATGTCGTAAAAAAATCAGCATGGGGAGACAGATTGCCAGCCTTAAAATGAATAAACAATCTCGCAGGAATATTTTCTACCGGCACCCGGCTGACACGAAAGCACTTGACGCCATGGTGTATTGGGATAGACAATCACAGAAAATAAACAGAAAATAAAATGTCACGGCAATGAATTTCAAAATCAGGGCAATTTATTTAGTTGAACTAATTCATACAGGACTCCGTCAATAAGTAAAACGATCTGTCTGGCCGGATTCGCGTTGGGAAAAACCAGGCTTATACATCGGTTGAAGTAAAGGGTTGAAGTAAAGGGTTGAAGTAAAGGATTGTCGAATCCATGAGATATGAAGCACCGGAAACAGTTGATGCAGCGGTCAGCCTTCTGGCCCGGAACGGAGAGTCGACACGCCTATTGGCCGGGGGAACAGATCTTCTGGTTCAAATGCGCTCAGAACTTGTCGAACCCGATCTGATAGTCGACGTGAAACAGATTTCAGAGATGACCAGAATTTCAGCAGACGAAAAAGGGTTCACTATTGGTGCTGCAGTTTCCGCTGCGGAAGTCAGCGAATTCGAACTTTTGCGTCGGGAGTGGCCTGGAGTAGTCGAGGGGCTGGAACTTATTGGCTCTACTCAGATACAGGGCCGTGCCACCTTTGGCGGCAACATTTGCAATGCCTCGCCCGCCGCAGACAGCGTACCTTGCCTAATGGCTGCAGGCGCGATAGCATCCATCGCCGGACCGTCAGGTCGGCGGGAAATTCCCATGCAAACTTTCATCACAAGTCCCGGGCAGACCGTTCTAGAGAGGGATGAAATCCTCGTTTCTCTTCACTTGCCCAGACCGGAACGCGGGACGGGAAGCGCATATCTCAGATTTATTCCGCGAACGGAAATGGACATCGCGGTTGTCGGTGCCGGAATTTGCCTGGTGCTGAATTCGGACAAAACTCTGAAAGCCGTTAAACTGGCTCTTGGCGCCGTTGCGGAAAAGCCGGTTTTGGTGGAGGCAGTCGAGGAAAAACTTGCTGGTCGCGTCGTGGATGATGAGAGCCTGACAATATTGGATGAGCTTGCACAGGCCGCCTGCAGACCTATTGACGACAAGCGGGGTACGAAGTTTTTTCGCACCAGGGTAGCCGGTGTATTGGCCCGCCGCGCCTGTAAAATTGCCCTGGAAAGAGCAGGCAGCAGTCTGGAGTCATAGTAACGATGGGCGTGAGATAACGAGATGGTAAAGCAACATATTACAACTGAAATCAACGGCGACCACTATGAACTCCTTTGTGAAGTAGAACAAACTCTTTTGGATGTTCTGAGAGATGAGCTGGGTCTTACCGGTACAAAGGAAGGTTGCGGTACGGGAGATTGCGGTGCCTGCAGTGTTATACTTAATGGTCGCCTTGTCTGCGCGTGTCTGGTGCTGGCACCCGAGGCGGAAGGCGCCAGCATCGAGACAATTGAAGGAATGGCGGCTAACGGCGGAACGCTTCATCCATTGCAGCAGAAGTTTCTGGAGCATGCGGCGTTGCAATGCGGTATTTGCACCCCGGGTTTTCTAATTGCCGCCAAGTCGCTTCTGGAGAGGAATCCCGATCCGACCGAAACCGAGGTGCGTTACTGGCTGGCCGGGAATCTGTGCCGGTGCACTGGCTATGATAAAATCGTCCGGGCGGTCATGGATGCTGCCCGGCACATGAGGGCCGAGCTGTGAAAAGTCTTTATTCCCTGTGTGGAATTTGCGTCCCGCTCGAAGAGGCTCGTTGGACACGTACGGAGTAAGGCTGGTGGTTTAAATATGGCATGTGGATATGCCAGCGGGGTTTAAAGTTTGAAAAGGTGGTCTTAATGGATCAACAACTTGATTACATAGGTAAGCGACCTATCCGGCCTGACGGTGTGGACAAGGTTACAGGTCGGGCCAAATTCGGCGCTGACCACAAAATACCTGGGCAATTGTTTGGCCGTGTCCTGCGAAGTCCCCATGCCCACGCGAAGATTATATCAATTGATACGGCCAAAGCCGAAAAGCTGACTGGTGTTAAAGCTGTGGTAACCCGTGATGATTTTCAGGAGCAGGAAAGTACATTTGTTCCGGCCGGAGAATTACTGGTCAACTATCACGATCTCGTTCGCAATGTCATGGCGCGGGAAAAGGTACTTTACCAGGGCCATGCGGTTGCAGCCGTAGCGGCGACCAGCGCCTCGATCGCCCGGCGGGCACTGAAGCTGATCGAAGTAACCTATGAGGTATTGCCTCATGTACAGGACGTGGACCTGGCAATGGCAGAGGATGCCCCTCTGCTGCATGACGATTTGTATACAATTGGCGTTGAACCCAAACCCCAAAAACCCTCCAATGTTGCAAAACGGATTGAGTTTGGCCACGGCGACCTCGATGCGGGATTTGCCCGCGCAGATGTTATTATCGAGCGGGAATTTGAGACCAAGCCCGTGCATCAGGGATATATTGAGCCACATGCCTGTGTCGCCAGTGCTTCAGAAGACGGGCAGGCGGAAATTTGGTGTTCGACACAGGGACATTTCCAGGTACGGGGCTTTTGTGCTGATCTCCTGGGTATGGATCAGTCGGATATCCGGGTCACCGCGTCTGAAATAGGAGGCGGATTCGGAGGGAAGACGGCTGTCTATCTGGAACCCGTCGCTCTCGCACTGTCTAAAAAGGCGCGTCGGCCAGTAAAACTGGTGATGAGCCGTCAGGAAGTCTTTCTGGCGTCAGGTCCGGCACCAGGGGCAAGGGTTTGGGTCAAGATTGGTGCAAGTAAGGAAGGCCGCATTACGGCCGGCGAGGCCATACTTAAATATCAGGCGGGCGCGTTCCAGGGCTCACCGGTGCAACCGGGATGCATGTGCGCCTTTGCGCCCTACGATATAGAAAATGTCAGAACGGTCGGGTTTGATATTGTGACCAACCGCCCCAAGACTGCGGCTTATCGTGCGCCAGGGGCGCCAATATCAGAATTTGCCGTTGAAAGTGTGGTCGATGACCTGGCTCGGGAACTCAAAATCGACCCGCTCGAATTCCGACTGAAAAACGCCTCGAAGGAAGGAAGTCAATCGGCTTATGGTCCAAAGTTCGGAAGCATAGGATTGGTCGAAACTTTGGAAGCTGCAAAGCTGCATGAACATTATAAAGCACCTCTGGGTAAGAACCAGGGACGAGGGGTCGCGTCAGGATTCTGGTTCAACGCCGGGGGTGATACCTGCGTTTCGTTGACGATACACGACGATGGCACAGCAACGGTAATGGCCGGTACGCCGGATATCGGCGGTTCGAGGGCCTCAATTGCAATGATGGCAGCAGAAGAACTCAGTCTCCCACTGGAAAAAATCAGACCTGTAATCGGTGATACGGCAGCGCTTGGTTATAATTTCGTCACAGGCGGCAGCCGGGCAACCTTTGCCAGCGGCATGGCGACAGTCAACGCCGCGCGTAAGGTCAAGGAGGAAATGGGAAGGCGTGCCGCCCGCATGTGGGACATATCGGAAGACGCCGTGGAATGGGATCATGGTTTCGTAAAACCGGCAGGAGAAAATGCCGGGAAATTCGAACCTCTATCTTTGGCGGAAATCGCGGGCCGTGCTGCCAAGACCGGCGGACCCATTGTAGGCACCTCCCAGATCAATGCGCAGGGTGCCGGCCCCAGTTTCGGAACTCATATCGTCGATGTGGAAGTCGATCGTGAAACGGGACGGGTCACGATATCGCGTTACACGGTCATTCAGGATGCTGGCCGGGCCATTCACCCCGCTTATGTTGAAGGCCAGTTTCAGGGGGGTGCCGCTCAGGGCATCGGCTGGGCGCTCAATGAGGAATATATTTATAATGAAAAGGGACTGCTTGAAAATCCAAGCTTTCTCGATTATCGCATTCCGGTTGCCTCGGATTTGCCGATGATTGATACTGTTATTATCGAAGTTCCCAATCCGCGACACCCTTATGGAGTTCGAGGTATTGGAGAAACGCCGATCGTGCCTCCAATGGCCGCCATCGCCAACGCCATAAAGAATGCAATCGGAATTCGTTTTTATGAATTACCGATGTCACCACCAAGGGTACTGGCGGCACTGGATGCCAGGGCCAATTGAGTTTGAGACCAGAGCGATGGCCCATATCACGTTTGCTGGAAATCTAAGACTTTACACAGGCGGGCAGACAGAACTCGAACTGGATGCGCGCAATATTCTTCAGCTGTTCAATCGGCTGGGTCAACAGTTTCCTGAACTAAAACCCCATCTGGAAAAGGGTGTAGCAGTTGCCATAGACGGTCAGATATTCCAGGACAGCCTGCTGGAACCTATATCCGGAGAAAGTGAGGTTCACATTTTACCTCAGATTGCAGGTGGATAGCTGTAAAGTGGATCTGAGGAGAATTGATTATTAGATGCAATTTTTCGCTTTGCGTCAATTTAATTGTCTGATTGGCGTGATCATCAGAAGTTAAAACCGATTAAAACTGCGTGGAAAGCCTTGACGGAAGGTTTTTTGAGGAGTGCCATGGGAGAGCGTTAGTGTTAGCTCGAATTGAACAGTATACCGGCACGACCCTTAAAGCGCAGGGTGCTTCGTTTCTCGTAGGCATCGGCCATGGGGCAACTCATTGGATAATTGCGACCGTCTTTGTCCTGCTGCCTTATCTCGCTAAGGATCTGAGTCTGAGTTATACCCAGGCCGGAATGTTAGCTTCCTTGTTTCACATTTCTTCATTTTCCGCCAATATCGGGAGTGGCGCTGTCGTTGACATCAGCGGACAGCGGGTTCTGATCCAGACGCTTTCCTTAACGATAGGAGCACTGGCATTGATATCCGTCGGCCTTGCGTCCACGATATCGGTTCTTATCATGTCAATCATCGTTATTGGGATGTCCAATAACATCTGGCATCCCGCAGCCATTACCTTTCTCTCTCGACGATATCCGAAGAATAAGGGTTTGGCGCTGTCAATACATACCCTTGGCGCAACTTTTGGGGATGTGATGGCTCCGCTGTTTGCGGGAACGCTGCTTCTGATTCTTTCATGGCATGGTGTGGCAACCGTGAGTGCATTCCCGGTTTTTATGGTTGCGGCGGCGATATTATTCTTTCTGCGCGATGCCGAGCGCGAAGCCCAAGGGCAAGGTAACAGGCATGTTGGACTTAGGACCTATATCACGGGCTTGAAACAATTGTTCCGGAACAAAGCGATGATGGGAGTGTGTATCACGACCGGGTTTCGCGCCATGGCGCAAAACGGCTTGCAGGTGTTTCTGCCGCTTTATCTTGTAGGAGTGATGGCTGCCAATCCGCTTGTTCTTGGTTTGGCAATGATGGGCCTGCAAATTGGAGGAGTCGTCGTGGGGCCAGTAGCAGGCATCTGGTCTGATCGAATTGGCCGTCGTCCCGTAATCCTTGTTGGATCCGCGGCGACCACAATTCTTCTGGCATCGCTCACACTTGTTGACGAATTAATACCTTTCGTCGCTTTGATCTTTCTGCTTGGATTTGCCATATTTTCTCTTCGGCCGGTCATCCACAGCTGGGTTATGGATCTTGCATCAGACGATGTTTCAGGAAGCGCCGTCAGTGTTCTGTTCGGAATCCAGTCCGGATTTACGTCATTGGTACCAATTGTCGGAGGCATATTGGCGGATATCTGGGGGCTCTCTGCCGTTTTCTATCTTTTTACTGCGGTCATGGCCATTTCAACCGTGTTCGCCTATTTGATTCCCGATGCCAAATCCGGCTCAGGGAACATAAACCAATCCCTTTAACGGTTCAAAATTCTCTTCGTTGATTGCGAAATCGGGAACGGTATAGCTCGCTGCAACCTGGTTGCGAGCAACATTTTCTGGCCGCTTAAATTTCGTTTGAGACTGTGCAGTCCGTCTGCCAATTTGCCTGCAACTGTGTGAACTGGTGTGGTCCCGCCGGTAGCTCTCCGGACTTGCGCTGGGTAGCTTGAATATCCCAAAACGGCCTTGCCGCTTCCAGACGGGCCTGACTCCGGCTAAAGCCAATGTCGTCGAGCATCTCATCACTTAGCGATTGCAAATGGCGACGCTGGCTGGCGACTTCGGCCCACAATAAAATCTTGGCCGTGCCCGCTTTGATAGCCTGTCTCATCATCATCAGGATGGGGGCGTCATAGGGTTGTTTTACAAAATTTGACATCGCGATCTCCTCGGTGCAATCGAGAGGCAGGTGCCCTCGGCTCTTTAAATAATCATTCCTCTTGCATAAGGGAAATGAATGTTTATAATGGTTACCATAAGAGATTGTTATGAATGGGATGGTACCGGAGATGCCTCGTGATATTGAAGTGGGACTGCTGAGAGCGTTTGTTGCAGTTTCCGACACGGGTGGAATGACCAGTGCCGGCCGGTTGCTCAATCTCACTCAGGCCGCTGTCAGTCAACAGGTCAAACGTTTGGAAGATTTATTGCAGCTGACCTTGTTTGACCGGAGTCAGAGGCAAATCAGGCTTACTGAAAACGGTGAACGGCTGCTGGCTTATGCCAATCGAATTATTTCTTTGAATGACGAAGTCTGGGGGTTCATGACTTCACCTCACTTCGAAGGGGAGGTCAGGCTTGGGGTTCCGGATGACATTATAAATGTCTATATGCCGCCAATTCTGAGGGCCTTCAAACATTCGTGGCCGAGAGTGAATATCAGTTTGACCAGCAAAACCACGCCCGAACTTCTTGAGCTGCTTAACAACAATGAAATAGATTTGACGCTGACGACAGAACAGACGCCGGGTTCACCGGAACAACTCCTGCTGGCGGACCCATTGGTCTGGGTCGGGGCCCATGACGGCGAAGCCCATAAGACAAATCCTTTGCCGGTAGCCTTTGGGAGTGAAAAATGTGTTTTCCGTTCCGCTGCGGTCAAGGTTTTGACCCAGGACGGGCGAGATTGGCAGTTTATCTGCCAGTCAAGTAACATGGCGCCGCTTTATGCGACACTGGAAGCAGATATGGCAGTTGCCCCATTCATGGCACGCTCAGTACCTGAACATTTAAAGATCCTGGGTGATGACTGCAATTTGCCCGAACTTCCGACATTTTATGTCAATCTCTGCCTGCCACAAGCTGGGGTCAACGATATTGCTGCCGAATTTGCGAAAATTATTCGTGAGAATTTCCGTTCTCGGTTCCCAATGGCGGCTTAAACAATTCGAGTTCCGGATCCGGAGTTCCGGACTGGATCGTGTCCTGCAACGCCGAGGATTTGCCTCGCCGCATTTCAGATGAAATTTCAAGTTGCCAACTTTTTTGGGCGACGCTTCTAATGAAGGATATTCGTTACGATGGCGATGCAACCATTGGACATTACTGGACGACAACGAAGATTATCCCGGGGACCACAAGCAATAGGGTCAGAACGATCTGCCAAGTAATTACTTCACGGCGGAAGATGAAGAGGCCGAGCAGCATGGAGAAGATGGGGGTGCAGGCACTAATTGGAGCGATGGTCACAATTGGTCCAAGCTTGGCCGCAAAGCTCAGACTTAGAATTGAAATACCGTTCAGTATGCCTGCCATTATAAACCATTTGAACCCGCTATTGAAATGGGGGAGCCGACGTCGGGACAGACCAAAATTTGTGGAAATTATAATAAATGACACTGTGTAAGTTACCAGAACTGCGAAAAACGGGCTTGGCACCTCTTCAAATCCGAGTTTGACAAGTGAGAGGGATGACGCCCGGGAAAAGGCAGCGCCGAGCGGCAGGAGAAGGGCCCACAACGGCCAGTTGAACGTGCCGCTACTGCCTCGGGTCTGTGCGGAAACAACGATACCGGCGATAACGGCTACGGTCCCAATCGCAATTGGCCATGTTACTGTCTCCCCCAGAAGTATGACGGCCAGAATGACAGCAAACAGGGGATTGGTGGCCGCTAGCCCACTGCTAAGTGTGGGACCCAATCTCTTGAAGCCCTCGGTCGCCAGGGAAACGGAAAGGGCAGGTTGTACAATACCTGCAAGCGCAAACAGAAGCGTCGCTTCTGTCCACCAAAAGTGCGAATGCAGAAAAAAAGGGGCAAGCAACCAGAACATCAAAGCTGTTGTAGATATGTTGACAAGTGTCCCGGAGCGATTATCGAGATTTTCCAGACCAACACCGATCAATTGAATGGCAACCGCAAAAAGGCAGGCTGACAGCAGGGCCAGGAGTGCCGGTAGTATGAGGGTGGTATCAATCACGAATTATCGTTTTGATTGGGAATAAATAGTGTTATCCGACTAGTGATTCAGCATACATTGTAGAATGGTGTTGCGATACAGTTTAGACCGCAACGGCTCCTCAATTTTGGTTATAAATCCGTTAACCTGCCAAAGAGGGCTCAACCGAATTTCCGGAGTTCAAGTTGATCCAACAGAAAATTGATGATCTCAGGACTTTAATACCAACGTCTCATCCAAATATTAGAATAAATATTGTATAAACCGTTTAGAGATTTGAACTTTATTCTGTATGCTATTGTAGGAGCTGCAATAACTGCATTTTGTGTGTGCAAATTCAAAAATTAAAATTTGTCGGCTTGTCAAGTGCTTGGAAACATTCTTGTGGCATATTTGATGTTTCACAGTTTTAAAGTTGCCTGGCCCAGATGGTGGCGAGGTGGGTGTTGAAGGATGTTTGGAGGTTGGGACCATTGAGAGCGTTTAAAAAAGGGAGTTGGCTCAATGGACTGAAACGAATGCTTCGTTATCGGTTGCAAATTCCTTTGATGAGAAGTGTGCATACACCTGAATATACCGCCAGGGGTGTAATGATTGGTATTATCTGGGCCATGACACCCTTTTTTGGGATTCAAATGCTCCTAATTCTTCTGTCGTGGCTGATATTGAGCCGCATATTTGGCTGGCATTTCTCTGTGATAAATGCCCTTGCGTGGGTTTGGGTCACAAACGTTTTCACTGTAGTTCCGGTATTTTACGTGTTTTATATTACCGGCCAAATGATGATGGGCCATTTTGACGAATTGAGTGGCTATCAGAATTTTAAGACTCTGTTTACGATACTGGAGAATGACGGTCTCGGATTTTGGCGGCTTATCGTGGAATGGCTGAGGACTCTGGCCTCTGATATAGGTTGGCCTCTGCTGATTGGCTCAGTTCCCTGGGCCATCGCATCAGGCTGGCTGGCTTATGAACTTAGTCTGAAATTTATTATACGTTACCGTCGGGAACGTGAAAACCGCATGATGGAAGCTCGAAGGAGCCAGTAAGGTTTAAACACCTGTCCGGTGTTGTGCACACG
>CAYWUX010000002.1:251211-296011 GCA_964461525.1 uncultured Hyphomicrobiaceae bacterium
TATCAATTGCCACCCATTTATTCCAGAGGCTTGTATTGATCTATTGCGTCCTCCGGTCTTTGCAGTGGACTGCCGATCCATGAAAGTGGTTCAGCGATTTTGGTTTTTTCCATTGACTGGCACAACAACCGCCCTTCAGCGGGAATGTCCAACTGGTAGGGATGGAACGAAGACTGGCGATGTCGCTGATTATCATCTCCGGCTGATTGCGAAACCGTGCTGGCCGTCGTATCCGCTGCCGTATCCGGGCGGAAAGGCTGAGCACTTAAATCATACACGATTCTACATGCAGCACAGTTATTTTCATTAATAACTTTTACCATCCAGGGAATTGCTGGCCGATTGAAACCGGCCGTCCTTTCCTGTCTGGGAAGAGCAAAACAATTGTTTGCAATTCCACTGTGAGCTGAAATCAGATCTCGGGTGGCCGGTGACAGCTGCCAGCCGACAGTCAGTGAGAAGTCCGTGTGATTTATTCTGAATAGCCTTGCTCCTCCATCAAATCCCGGAAGTTCCCGGTAATCTCTGCGGGAGCGAACACAGCCTTTGCATTGCCGGTTGAAAATTCTTGTCACTGACAAACTGGCTCTTGCGGTACGTGCATTTAACAACGTGGTCACGGGCGATAGAACTTCTCCAAATCCCTGTTTGCTCGTCAGTTCCTCTTGCCTTTCGAAAAAGTTTCTGGAGGAGGTTGCATCTTCTATGATTTCATCGTCAGATAAAACAATCTGCTGGATATCGATATTAAATGGCTTAATTCCGGCTTGGGCCCGGCTGATTTGAAGGTTTTCTAAAATCTGAACAATGTCCAGTGCGGTTTCCACTCCCGAATATTCAAATATTCCACCATCAAGGAATCTGAAATAGCGGGCATTTCGCAACCTCTTGCGAGGATTTGTCCTGCCTTCATTGGTCGAGTTTTCGGAAATTCCTTGTCGTGGAAAGGTAATGGGATCGACCTTCCACGAGGCTGGAGGCAAAATCCATGGGAATCGCGCGCTGACACCCACCGCCGTGCTCAGTGCAACAGGCTGGCGAATAAGCTGGAGAAATGTGATCAGGCGATCACTAGTCTGACGCCGGAAGTGAAAAGGAGAAAACACGAACCTGCGGCCGGAATTCATTTCTGTACTATTCAGTATCAGAGCCGGATTGAGACCGGTGGGAGACCACAGATCATGGTAACTTGATGCCATTGGATTGTCGTCACTCCCCGGGAATGTTACGTCCCAGGCGCGCTCAAAACTTGCTTCCAGTGCCCGGGCGCGATCAAATCGCGCAATCGGATATGGAATAAATCTTTGAAAAAAATCCGGGAAAAATCCGGCTGCCGTCAAAGGCGCCATGAAGTCATTTTCAAGAAACTTCTCGACTTTATCCTGGTACCAGCTTTGTTTGAGATCGCCATAACTGCATTGAGGTGAACTCAACGGTTTCGCGTTCGTTTTAACTAGGGATGAGAACAGGGCCCCCCCCAATCCTCCGCCTGAAACTCCGCTGATCACAAATACATGCTGGGCGAAGGCGCCGCAGCGGTCTTGCAGGCGTGCCAAGGTCATGGCCGCCTGGTAAGCTGCATATAACCCGCCACCTTGGGCCGATACGATAAAGACAGGGTATGGACGTCCGCGTCGTACGTAATAGTCACGATCTGGCCGGCTCTCAAGCCATTTTTCAAATGAATCCGAGGCATGTTCATATGTTCGGGCTTGTGCTTCCGCTTGAAAGTTTCTCATTCTCCGTTCAAAAGCCGGACTCGGTATGGATATCATTTCCCGATCGAGAGTCCGCATGATGTGGTTGTCATTCAGATTGAAGGCCGTCGTGACGACAGCAAGAATGATAATCAACCACAGGGCATGAATGCCGGTCCGGTCATAAATATTTGCAAAGAAACTAACGAGAAAAGCTATGCACAACAGGAATACATTAAATATGGCCAGGGCTCCGAAATAACCCGCCCATGCGGATACATCCCTCGGACTGACGAAGAATATTATGGACAGGGCCGCAAATAACCCAGTTGCGAGCACAAAGAAAAAACTTTTGAGACCCAATCCGAACAGCAGTGGATTGGGGTTCTGATATTTCCAGCTTTTTTTAAAGGAGCGAAGGAATGTAATGCCGGTCAGAGCTACAGCCAGGCCGATCGAAATTATCGATCCGGCTTTAAGTGTTGCCTTTGCTGATTCTATCTGGTCGTAGGCGTTCTGCATGTCGTCCAGCACGCCGGGGATGGCAACCTCGATAGAGCCGGGAACATCGAAAACCAGAAGCTGCTGGGAAGATGTCCAAATTCCGAAGGCCGCACCCAGAAGCGGCAGCGCCCCGCAGATCCGGGGCTGCCAGCGAAAAAGAAATCCGGACAGGTTTTTCTTTTGCAGGCTGTCTTTGTGATATTGCAAGGTTATATTACGAGCGATATACCAGATCAGCAAGCAGGCAAGAGTCAGTGTAATGTACGCATAGCCAATTTGCTGAATTTGGCTTTCAGGATTAAGCGCAAGGGCCCTGTAAATTTCATGGGTCTGCGACGGCCAGCCCAGTAATACGACGCCAATCAGAGCGACCATGATAGGAGCTCTCAAGGCTACGAACGGTGTTAACAGGTCGATAAAGAATTTTCTGAAATGTTCCAACCCTTTAGTTGAGGAACTGGTATCGTTGCTGTCCATGACTTTGCCCTCTGCATCGAGACAGTTTGATCAATTGCCTTAAGGTTTGTATGGCATGATCAAACTATAATGCAAAAAATTAGGGGGTGAATACGCCAATTTGACGTCGGGTTAAATATATTACGACTGTCAGATATATACGCTTCCCGAGTCCAGATTTTCTGAAAAATTATATTGTTGGGGCCGGTCATTCGCTCAATCAACGCTCAGACCGCGTGTTGCAATCGGAGATTCAATCGGCAAGTGAATCGGCCAGACTTTCAACCGCAGCCTGAATGCCGCCTCTGCCGTGGGGAATATTGAGCGCACGGAGACCTGTTTCAACGACCCCCAGCGTACCCAATATCATGGGAGCATTAACATAGCCCATATGAGCAATTCTGAACGCCCTGTTGCCGAGTCCGCCGATGCCAATTCCCAGCACAACACCGCACTTCTGCTCACAAAATGTAAGCAGCGCTGCAGGATCATAGGGCTCTTTCAGCAGAACTGTGGTGACCGCAGCGGATCTTTCAGAAGGTTTCTGGATGTTGAACTCCAGCACCTGTTGTTCAGCCCACGCCTCAACGGCCCGATGTACCGCGCGGGCCAGAATTGTGTGTCGTTTGAAAACATTTTCCAAACCTTCATCAAGCAGCATATCCAGGGCTTTTCGAAGTGCAAAAAGCATATGGACGGGAGGCGTGCCGCAATATTTGAGATAGTGTTCGCCGCCTTCCCGGGCAGTCCAGTCCCAGTAGCGGGTGCGGAGATCCGCTTTTTGATGAGCCGCCCGCGCTTTGGAACTCGTTGCGACAAAACTTAAACCCGGGGGCATCATCAGACCTTTCTGGGAACCGCTGACAGCTACATCCACGCCCCATTGATCCATTTCAAATGGCATGGTGGCCAATGAAGCAATTGTATCAACCATTAATAATGCAGGGTGGCCGGCACTATCTAGAGCCCGCCGAACTCCGGCGATATCATTTACAACGCCTGATGCGGTATCGATCTGGACGACCAATACGGCTTTTATATCTCCAGTGGCATCACTGCGAAGTCGTTCTTCAAGGGCTTTCAAATCGACGGCACCGCGCTGGTTGCCTGTTAGAACTTCAGGTTCCAAACCCAGGGGGACACCCATATCACCCCAGGCTGTTGCAAATCGACCGCTTTCAAGAATGAGGATTTTGTCACCTCGGGAAAGTGTATTGGTAAGAGCGGCTTCCCAGGCGCCATGACCGTTGGCAATGTAAATATATAAACGGCCCTCAGTGCAAAAGATTTTCCTAAGATCCTGAAGACTGGATTGAGTAATATCCTGCAGGCGGCCGGAATAGATCTCGATTGCCGGCTGGTGCATGGCATTGAGAACTTCATCGGGTATATTGGTTGGGCCCGGGATACTTAAAAATTCTCTTCCAGTCCGCACAGTCATGGCCAGTTCGCCTCGCTATTGATTTGAAAGAGATGCTATTATGCCAAGTCTGCGGCTTAATCAAGACTAGACTATCCCGCATCCAGGGTTGCGCCGCAGGCGGATAGGGGTGAACAATCCAAAAAGTCGGATTAATGTCACTGATGATATCAATGTTGATCATAATTGAACGCGTTTGCCGCCAACCTAAGTTATAGTTGCTAGGTTCGGTTCCAACAACACCCGTCAACTAGTCAGGATCAATCATTCAGCCAGGCAACCGCCCTGATCGGACTACCGGTGCCGCCCCTGATCTTCAATGGAAACCCTATAAACCGGAAGCGTCCTTCTCCAACGAGTTTGTCGAGATTCATCAGGCTTTCCATGTGGGTGAAGCCCATTTCACGGCAGACAATATGAACTTCAAACTGATGTTTTCCAGGCCGGCCAGGCATGACGGCGTCAACACCAAAGCTGGTGATTCCCTTGTTTCCAAGCCATTCGGTCGACTCGCGTGTCAATCCGGAAAAATCGGTCATATATTCCGGGGTACCGTAGTAACGGTTGTGATGACCAAGATTTATCAGAACAGTATCCCGGGCTTTTATCTCAACCCCGGCGGCCTGTTCCGCTTCCTCCATCATTTCGACCGATATATCGGATTTTGGAGGAAGGTGTGAGAAGTCCAGGCAGACCGCTTCCGTGAAAAAATTTTCGAGGGGAATCTGGTCGATTGTTAGCGCGTTTGGATCTGGATCGAAGTGACAGGGTGCATCAACATGTGTGCCAGCGTGATCACCCATAGTTATAAAAGTCGTGGCGGCAGAAAATTTGACACCTTCCGCTTCACGGACTTCCCTGTGCGTTCCGTAAGGAACCATGGTAATTGGCGGATGGGTCACGATACGGTCCATCTTGTGATAGATGTCCCGGGTCAGATCGACAAGTCTCATTCATTCCTCCATCTCTGCATTGATCCGGTTTCGATTTTCGCGGTCAAACAATTGTTTATCATAGTTTCCTTTTTACATACTCTGAATGACGTTGGATATTCTGAAATAACAGTTCGCCTGTCAAAACTAAACAATTCCTTTGGGCTTAAAGTCTCGATAATGTCGTAACCATGTGTTAGGGGATAACTCGTCGAAGGTAAATATCAGGATATCAATTATTTTGGGAGTGGATGAGGTAATGAATATCGGAATCTGCGGTACTGGAAGAATGGGTTCTGCTATTGCAGAGCATCTGATCGATCAGGGCTTTTCTTTGCATGTCTGGAACAGGACCCGAAAAAACGCTCAATCTTTGATAGAGCTCGGAGTCCAATTTGGAGATTCACCGCGTTCACTCGTATCATCCAGTGATACGATTATTTCCATACTTCTCAATGATGATGCTTTGGAAGGCCTTTACAATGGAGCAGACGGCTTGCTGAATGCGGATCTCAAGGGAAAAACCATAATTGAGATGAGCACCGTCAAGCCGGACACGATCAGAAGACATGGTTCCGCAGTTGCCAACAAAGGCGGCATATTTGTTGAGTGTCCGGTCGGTGGGACCACCGTGCCGGCGCGATCCGGCCAGTTGTTAGGTCTGGCCGGTGGTTCCAGGGAGCATTTCGAGCAAACCCTTCCTCTGCTGAACGTACTTTGTCGCAGGGTCGAGCATGTCGGACCTCTCGGGGCGGGATCCCATATGAAACTTGCGGTCAATCTGCCGCTGATAGTTTACTGGGAGGCTTTAGGCGAGGCAATGTCACTAGCGCGGAGTGCTGGAATCGATGCGGAACTTGCCGGTTCAATTCTTGCCGACACATCCGGCACGCCAAAAGTTGGGCCCGTTCGTATCCCCAGCGTTGTCGAAACAATTAATGGAAACATTTCTTCTGATGTCATGTTCACTATAGCGGGAATGGGAAAAGACCTGGGTTTGATGGTCGAAACGGCTGCAGATATGGGGTATAAGGTTCCCGCAGCCGAGGCAACCAAAGCAACTTACGATGCTGCGACCGCCGATGGTTGGGGTCAGCGAGATGGAACACTCGCGGCGGCGTGGCGAATACTTGCCAATATGAAACAGCAGATCTCGAAGAATTGAAGTGCATTCCCGGTCATGAAATTTCTGTTGGAATGGAACAAGCAAGCGGTAGCGGCTTTACGCCTATGTAAAGGCCGGTCCGTACAATACGGGCGGTTTTGCTTCAGGGCGTAAATGCACCCCGGTTTTCATTGAGCCATGCTTCAAGGGTACGCGGTTCGTGTCCTGTAAGCTTCCAGACATTGTCCGATACGCCAGCCATCCCGCCTTGAGCGACAAAACCCATGAGGGCGGCCTGGTGAGCAATTGCCCAATCAGGCATGCCCTTTTCCTCCAGGGCCTTCTTGAAATTTTCTGCCGGTACCTGCATATACTCGATTTCCCGTCCCAAAACCTTTGACATTGTCTTGCAAACTTCATCCATCGTCACGGCATTGCCTGTCAGATAATAGGTTTGGCCATCATAACCGGAGCCTGTAAGCAGTTCCGCCCCGCATTCACCGACGTCACCCGGATGAATCATCGATATGCAGGTTTCTGATGGTAGCGCGGTAATTAGCTTGTTCTGTGCGGCAACCGGCGCTGCCATGTTGAGTAGGTTGTTCATATAAAAATTGGGGCGGCTGATAGTCCAGTCGAGACCGCTGGATTTTAAAGTCTGCTCAACTTCATAATGCTGGCGCAAAATATGTGAAGGGGAATCCGGTGAGATACCTTTATCCGAACCCGTTGAGAGTACAATTCTGCGGACACCTGCACTTTTTGCAGCTTCAATTGCACCAGTTTCCATTTTAGCCAGAGCGGGACTGTGCCCGCACAGAAGATAGATCGTTTCAACGCCGGAAAAAGCATTTTTCAGGCTTTCGGTATCCGAGAGATCTCCCTGAACAAGGGCAACATCAGCGCCAAGCTTTTCCCGTGCTGCATCGCGATTGCGAACAACACATTTGAAATCTACACCTTTTTTGCGAAGTGCCGCGACAACCTGACTTCCTGTTGTACCCGTTCCACCCGTAACTGCAATCATCATTTCACTCCTAAACATATCAGTTCCACTAGATACTTTTGATCTGTCTAAACCTAAAAGTGATCTGACTGAATGTCATTATAAAATTCGAAAGAACGATGTTTTCTGGCCCAGACAAATGACGGCACAACTGTCAGACTTGTACAATTCGGAACTGCAGACAATACTTTCGGGAAGATTTTAACCTCCGGTATCAGGCGCAGCCCTTGGTCCCGATAACAGCCCGGCTTTCAGAGTCGAACCGGCCCTCCGATTTATGGAATTTTCCGGTTGGGCCCTGAAAAGTGGCCGTAATTCCCGCATTAGTCATTTCGCCGTCGCTGACATAGGCCTGGCCAAACTCGGACTGTTCAAGTTGATCATCCACATCGACGATGAATGCAAAAGATTCACCCGGGACAAAATCGGCAAATTCCAGAACCAATTCATGTCCTCCATCAGCAATGTCCGAAAAACCGGTCAGTCTGACATTGCCGGTATCAGGCTGGAAGGGAAACGGAGATGCCGAGCCATATCCGCCAGGTATGGTGTCAAAAATAAGTTTCCCCACGGACGGTGTTAAATCGATCTTTAGCGAAGACAACGTCCATCCTTCCCCGCTCTGGTTGGAAATTTCAAAATAGTCAGGGGAGTCTTCATAGTATTTTACCTGAATATATGGACCACAAGCCGTCCCGACCGCGGCTGCGGGGAGTATGGAAATAGCCATCATCCAGGTCACCAGAATGGCTGGAACTGAACTATATAATCTTTTTGATGTATAGCGCACTGTGATCAAGATATTTTCGAAGTGTTGACATCGATGTAATACGAATTCTCAGCAGATGAATATTATTGCTGATCATTCTAGCAGAATTTGCCATCTGTTGTTGCAATGCTTTAGTTCTCTTAATCCAGCACAGTTCTGGTCAATCAGCAAATATAAAATATATATGAATGATTCGGAAATTCCCTTATCAGTTTACATAATTTGTTCTGAAGGTTCCCCAGCCAACCGGAAAAACAGACGTTAATATGATAAATTTGATTTCGCTGCATCGTCGGATTACTATTGCCTGGGGATAGATTCGGGAATTATCTCGCAAAATTCGATTTTGGTGTCAAACGACGTTAGAATAGAATTTGAGTCGGCGGCAGGTGCTGAGTCTGCTTTATCGCAAGGCTGAATGGAAGTCGGGCGACCAGGGTGTGAGAGAAAGTTCAATGTCGCGAGGTACCAGCGATCGCTGATCTGTAACCGGGGATTACCAGGAGTTTTATTGTGCGTATGTGGATAAATGATCGATGCGTCGGGCAAAGGTGAAACATGAGCGCAGTCAGAGCAGCTGAATCATCTAATTCTGTACAATCGGTAGGGCTTCCTCCACCCATTCGGGATTTGAGTGAGGCCGGGAAGATGTCTGCCGATGAGGTTGATCTCGCCAGAAATTTTTATATTGATGTCGAAAGGTCCGGATTGATGCCGCGCCTGGTTCCCGATCTCGCGTCACCGCATGATGTAAATGGTGTATCGGAAGAGGATGAACAGGCGGCCTCGCTGCGTGTCAGAGGATTATTTTCACTCTTGAACGCTATTGACGAACGGCTGCTCGCGACGGTATGCGCCCTTATTCTGGAGATGAAACTTGCAGGCGACGGGCATAAAATAAATGTTGAGGAAGTAGGGCGCAGAATTATGGGATATAGTTTGGCAGAAGCTAACAGCGCTGCGGGTGCGGCTCTGCTTCGCGCCGCGTTATGGATAATCCGGTTTGGATACGAAAATCCCGTCGTTTATAAAACACTGTTGGCCGAAAGAGAAGAACTTCTGAAAGTTTCGCTGCAACGTACTGTCGATTGACTTCCTCAACACAGCCATTACTGCCCTGATGCTTCCATTAGTTCTCAGTTTGTCAGTTTTCTGTGCTCTCCGGTAATGCAAACCGGCCAAAGGCACCTGAAAGGTATAGCAAGGGGGAGAGAGATGTGTCACCTATTTCAATGTGCTTAATTTTACAAATGATGACCGCATGGGTCTGAAGCACAAGCATTTCGTCTACTGTGCAGTCGAGAGACGCGATGGCGTCCTTCAAAACCGGGGCTCCGGTCTTGCCCGTTTTCCAGTCTCCAGTCTCGAATGGGTCTGAACCTTCGTCACCCAGAATGCCAGCAAAACGCATGGCAACGGTCATCTGTTCTGTCGACAGAATACTGATGCTGACACAACGCGTCTCCGATGTTGTCGCAAAGGTCTGGCCTTTGAGATTTATACAGGCCAGAACGCGCGGGGGCTCTGCGGACAATGAGCATACTGAGGTTGCGGTCAGGCCCATCCGACGATTGCCATCACCTGCTGCAACAATGGTTACAGCTCCTGCAAGTCGGCTTAAACCCTGTTTGAATAGTTCACTCGGGATCGTATGTGACACTTATCTAAAACCTCAATTACTGCGAATTCTGTGACCTGATTAATTTGTTCAGGGGGGTACCGTCTGACGGTTAAAACCGTCCAGGGTTTTGACGAATTGTGCCCGCTGAATTTTAAATGATATACCCAATACTTTACTTTTTTGTACCTCAAACCGTAAGGTTGCCTAAATTCAACTTTCTTCAGTTTCAAATTCCGGATCACTCAAGAATTTTATTAACTGAAATAGAGACTTGCAACTGACCAAAAACATCATTCGGCAGGGGCTTTTTATGATCACGATGAACTCAAGGGGTAATAGGGTACTTACGATCAGAATATAGCTGGTACTTTTTTTGAAAAAACCGGCAATTTCCCGCCATTCGATCGCGTTGGAACCAGAAAGTCAATTTACAAGCAACGCATATAAGAGTTGACGGACCTTAAGATGATTTTCTATCACTTAGAGAGGTCAACTCGGAAAATGCTCCATAACAGGAAAAATTAGGCTATATTTGACGGATGACTTTCAAATAAACTCAATAAATGGGAGGACTACATGAACAGTAAAACTATTTTGCGGTTTTCTGTGACAGCTGTACTGGCGTCGCTGATGGCAGTTGCCGGTACACAGATCGCTGCGTCGAAAACAATCACCATCCGGATCGGCTCGGGCCATCCGCCAACTGTCGTTTACGCAGGTCTGATGAAAACTTTCTTTCAGCCCGAACTAAAGAAGGCGATCGAATCCAAAACGGAACATAAGGTGAATTTCATCGAAGGCTACAGCGGTTCAATCGTCAAGGTCTTTGATACTTTTGAAGGCATTCAGAACGGCGTCCTCGATATCGGTGGTTTCTGTTTCTGCTTTGAGGCTTCTAAGCTGCCGATGCATGCTTTCCAGATCATGCTGCCCTTCGGCACCATGGATCCGGAGCAAAGTGTCGCCATTGCTGCTAAAGTTTACAAACAGTTTCCAATCCTTGAGGAAGAGTTCCAGAAATACAACCAGACCATGCTTGCTCGCATTGGCGACGGTGGGTACAACATTGGCACCAACTTCCCGTGGAAGCAAGTGTCCGATCTTAAGGGCCACAAAATCCTTGGCGCGGGGCTCAATCTAAATTGGATGAAGGAAGCAGATATCGGCATCATTCCTGTGACTGACGGATTGCCGGGATGGTACCAAAAGATCAAAACCGGCGTTGCCGAAGGTGGAATTATGTTCCCTAGTGCCTGGGGACCGGTTTTTAAACTTCATGAAGTTGGCAAATATTACACCACCATCGGTT
This sequence comes from uncultured Hyphomicrobiaceae bacterium, assembly GCA_964461525.1. GTDB lineage: Bacteria > Pseudomonadota > Alphaproteobacteria > Rhizobiales > CAYWUX01 > CAYWUX01. The sequence goes on from CAYWUX010000002.1 coordinate 262,031, forward strand.
TCGGTTCCATCACCTGGCACGCCTTAAATGTGAATAACCGTTTCTGGAACAGCCTGCCGGAGGAAGTAAAGCCGATTATGAAGGAGGTTGCAGCCCGTTATGAAATCCAAACCGGTACTTTCAACAAAATAGGCTATGAAAAAGATATGGATTGGTTGCGCAAGAATATTACAGTTAACGATCTGCCAGCTTCCGTCCGTCTTGAATGGGCGCAGAAACTTGCGCATTGGCCACAAAAACACGCCAATGAACTTGAGGAGAAAGGTTACCCGGCCAAAGCGATCCTGAACGCCACCCTGGAGGCAGCTGAAGAGGTCGGCTACAAGTGGCCGGTTCGCTACGTCATCAAATAAAACTGGGATGTAGACGATCTAGTCAAAAAATTTGAATTGCCGGTTGAAAGGACATAAAGTCCGACTTCATCCGGCAATTCAATTGCCCTACCCGTAAAATCTAACGCGCCAACGGAGAGGATAATTGTCGCTTATTACATTCAGTGATCGTGTGTCCAAAATTATGATGGTTGCCGCAGCAGCGTGGACCTTTGGACTGGCGTTTCTGGTTATGGGCAACATCATTGGAAGGACATTTTTCGACGCACCGATTTATGGCACTGCCGAAATCGTCGCAGCTTCCATTGTCATCGTCGTATTTTTGCAGGCCGGTTATGCCATTCGTTCGCGCTCTATGCTCAAGGCGGATTTTCTGGTCATCCATCTACCAGACAAGGTACAGCGAATTTTGCTGGCAATTGGCTATCTACTGGGCGCCGTCTTCTTCCTTATGATCATCACTGGCGGTTGGGACGAAAGCATCCTGTCATTCGTTGAGGGCGAATATGAAGGCGAAGGTGCCTTACGCGTTCCCTCCTGGCCGGCCCGTTGGACAGTGCTCTTTGGCAGTGGCCTGGCCATGATCAACTATCTGGTTATGGCCTATATCGATGTCTTTAAGCCAGAAATATTGAATTCAGAAGTGGATGGGAGCACCGGCATTTGATCAATACCCACAACAAGCGAGATCATTTCGTTGTTTGAAGTAAACACAGCCATTATACTGATTGTCAGTCTCGTCGGCTTGGTCGCTATCGGCGTCCATATCGCAGTTGCGCTCGGCATGACCAGTGCCCTTGGCATCTTCCTCGTCACTGGTGCCGACATGTACGCTTTTCACACGGTGCAGTCCATGCTGGCGGCAACCGCCTACGAAGCTATCCGAGCCTACGTCTTTGCGGTTATCCCTCTATTCATGCTGATGGGTGAGTTCATCGGCAAGTCGGGGGTCGTGACCGACGTCTACCGTGGCATCAACCGGTTGCTGAACAAAATTCCGGGCCGGCTAGCCATCGCCACGGTGGTCGGAAATGCGCTTTTTTCCTTCGTCACCGGCGTCTCTATCGCCTCGGCAGCCGCTTTTTCGCGTATCGCCTATCCCGAAATGAAACGCCATGGCTACCATAAAGGCTTCGCGCTTGGTGCGATCGCAGGCTCAAGCTGCCTTGGCATGCTTATTCCGCCTTCAGTGCTGATGATCGTGTGGGGCATTTTGACGGAACAATCCATTGGTCAGCTGTTTGCCGCCGGTGTCATTCCCGGCTTACTTTTGGCGGGCATGTTTATCATTTATGTGTTCGGTATTTCACTGTTGCGTCCGGGAGCAGTCGGCATCGGCATAGAGACCCCTGCAGATGAAAATGGTGACGAGGAAGAAGTCTCAACCGTCCAGTTCTTGATTAGTCTCGCCGGGATTGTTCTTGTGATCGTCGCTGTTCTGGGCGGCATTTGGTTTGGTATTTTCACACCAACCGAAGGTGCAGGTGCCGGCGCCCTGATCGGCCTGGCGCTAGGTATCATCAAGGGCATGCGGTTACGCGATATTATCGATTCCATTTTGTCGGTGGGGCGGACCTCTGCACCAATTCTGTTGCTGTTAGTCACTGCGGCGCTCTATTCTCGGACCCTAGCCATGACCGGAATGGCCAACGCTATCGAAGGCGTGTTCCTGGACTCTGGCATGGAACCCTGGATGATTATTACCACCATGGTTTTGATTTGGTTTGCGCTTGGGATGATTATAGACAGCATTTCCATCATGTTGCTGACCGCCGCCATCTTTGCCCCAATTGCGGTGAAACTCGGCTATGATCCGATAGCCTTCGCCATCATCGGTATTATTGCCATTGAGGCGGGTTTGTATACACCGCCTTTCGGCTTGCTTGTCTATACCGTTAAAGCATCGATCCAGGAGATCGAGCCGGACATTAACGTGATGACGATCTTCAAGAGCTCGACGCCCTACTGGATTATCATGCTGATCGCTATGGTCGTGATCATCAATTTCCCAAAAATTGCGACGGTGCTACCGCAAATGTTGTTCTAGCGAAGCTCTCGGATAATCTAACCGAAGGCGCAAAAGTACGGCGGTCTCAACCGGAGGGTTTCGGGCAAAGGGCGCAATCCAATACGAGAGTATGCGGTTTCGGAATGTAGATATCGACATTTGGCATTTAGCAGTTCGACGTTTGGTTTCTATCTTCCAAAACAAGATTAACAGGCTGTGGTTCGAGAAAAACAACCTGAATTGTCTCGTACCGTTGGTCAATCGGCCTATTATTAAAACTGGAGACCTCAGGGAATCTTGGAAGTCCCGGGGAGGAATGAGATGAAACAAATAAATGTAGGCGTTATCGGGACAGGCTGGTGTGGCGGAATTCGCGCAAATGCGTGTGCTAAACATCCCTTAGTCCATGAGCTGTATATTTCAGAAATTAATCCTGAGCGGCTTGAGCAGGTAAAAAAAGAAACTAATCCCGTATTCTCAACAAGGAATTACGAAGACCTTTTGAAGAATGATGAAATCGAAGCCATCATTATTTCGGCGACACCGGAATCCACACATTACCCGATGATCAAGGCGTCGCTCCAAGCGGGCAAGCATGTATTTGTCGAAAAACCAGTGTCTACCACCATCGCTGAAGCTGACGAAGTTATTGCTCTGGCCCGGGCCAAGAATCTGAAATTTACCGTAGGATATTCCCAACGATTCAAGCCGAAGTTTGCTTACGTCAAGAAAGCGCTGACAGAAGGCACTATCGGGGAACCGGTGACTTGTCTGGTCAGCCGCAATGTAACCCGCGAACTGGGCTCCAAAATCACCGGTCGAACCAAGCTTTCGCCGGCATCGATGGAAGCAACCCACGATCTTGACTTCCTGCTCTGGTGCCTTCAGCCGAGAAAGCCCGTCAGGGTGTATTCCCAGCTGGCAGGCAAGTTATTCAAGCGGCATAGCGAGACTCCGGACCATCAGTGGATCATGGTGACAATGGATGATGGAACCACCATTACGGTGGGAGCCGGGTGGATTCTCCCGATTGGATATCCCAACTACTCGCAATGCTGGATCGAAGTCATTGGAACTGACGGCGCTTTGACCATTGATGATACCCATAAAGAAGTCCAGTTCAACACAACAGAACACGGCATCCGTTATCCCATGTCTTCGATGCCGGGCGAACCGGTTGATCACGTATTTGCAGGACCGATGGCCTCGGAAACTGACCATTTTATTGAAGCCATATCCTATGACCGGCCGGTCATGGTCAAACCAGATGAAGCTCGTCTTGTCATGGATGTCTATGTGGCTGCCGATATGTCGGCTGAATCGGGGGAACCGGTTACTATTCCCCGCAACAATCCAAATTAGCTGAGAGATCACTACCCGGAAGGAAGCTGTTCAGGTAATTGGTCCCTAGGTGCCGGATTGTACTTAACCCGCTTTCACCAAGTAAATCGTGATTTCCGCCTACTGCGGATGTCCCAAATTACATATATTTCAATGCATTGAATGCATTGAATGCATGAATGTCGTCTGGAGAACGTCATGCACATCATAACGGTAATTCACGCTACTATTTACGGCATTCTATTTCTTGAGGCAGCGGAACATATGCTATAAATTGATAAGTCACCAATAAATACTCTTTGCCCACGTCATCGTTTGCGCCTAAAATCAAATCCGGTTTTCGGCCGTCCGGCGTTAATTGGTGAATTGCCTTAATCTTTAAGGAGAGACCGATGCTCATAAAATCTATCCCCGTGTTTGCCTGTATCTGGTCCTTCGTTGCTGCTTTTCCCTTCGCCGGTAATGCCGCGCCGCAGATACTTGGGCTGGTGGCGACAGCGACGCCATTACCGCTGAGTTGTGTTGATGGTGTGTGCTCTGTGGAAGTCTCGGGCGTGTGCCTGCAGGAACATCGCCAAGCACCGAAAACTGGAACAGCTTACCGAGTTGCAAAAGGGTCCAAGCTCACCCTGGAGGTGCAAGGTCGTGACGGCAATACGCAGACTATGGCAGTCGATGAGTTGGTCGAGATCAGATCGCTTCGCCTATTTAACTCCCTGTCGATAAGTCTGCCGGAACGCCTTGTACAGGCCTTGAGTGAAGATGTTGTTTTGGCGTCTTTGTCCGTCGCCCCTTTGACTTCATTGCTTCCAGTGACTGAGGTTGGTGACCCAAGCCCCCTCTCTAAAAACGAAATACGTGAGTACACCGGACGTTTGCGCACTCTCGCGGAAAGCGCATTCAGTCGCGACAAAGCAAATCTTGATGCCACTCGCATCCTAAACCATATGGTCAATCGGCTTCCTGCAGACATCCCCGTTGGCGCGGAAGGAATTGCAACCATTTTCGGTAAAACGATGATTGAAAAAACGGCAGCAGAAATGCCGTCAGTGGCTAAGCTCGTCACCCGTGCCCTCGATACCTGCCGGGAAAAGTTGAGAGTTGAGCGGACTCCCCACCTGCGGGCCTGCATATCGAATCAGCACGATATACTCAATTCAAATACGACCCAAAATGTATGGCGAAGCCTTCGACCTAGTAGCTAAACCAAGCATGACGAAGCCGCTCTGGGCCAACTTAGTTATGGGCTGTGTTGGGGAGCAGTCAATTTCCACTCATAATTGATGAATCCCTCGCAACAATCTGTCCCCGCTCAGCATCTTCCATGCGTTCTTCTATAGCCTGCCTGACAATTTGTGCCAGGGCATCAGGCGGGATCGTTTCTGCCTGTACGATCGCATTGGGGTCATCGCCGACACCGGCGAAACTTTCGTTATCCGACTTCACTGCCGGGTTTCCGATAGTTAATCTGGCGAGGTCCAATTGTTAGAGTAGGCATATGTTATTCTTCAAATTTGAACTAATTAACAGATTTGACAGGAAGACCGGATTTGATCCACCCCTTGCCAGCTCGACTCCCCAACATTCCTTCAGAGACATCGATAATGTTTTTGATTCCATATTTCGGAAGCGTACGCTGCAAAAATGCAGATCGTCCGCCAGTCGCGCAAATGAACGCCATACGTTTGTTCGGGTTTCGCAATTGGACGGTTTTAAGTTGTTGAACGAATTTTTGTGTTGCTTGATGCATGGAAATGGGAAGCGCGTTCTCCGCAATGCCTGTCTGCTTCCATTCCGTGGGGCTCCGGATATCGATCAATACAATATCCCCATTATTTGATTTCGTGTGGGCTTCCTTAACACTCATTGTAATTTGGTTTTGGCCCTTACTTCGCGACTGTTTGGAGCACAGATTGTTTTGAATGTTCCGCACCATGATGCGAGTGCGTTTCAAATCTCCTTGAACGGAAATATTTAACTTATTTAAATCCGACCACTCCGGGCCACCATGATCATTATAAGTAGTGAGCACGGATAAGGCTCCTGCGCCCCTGAGTGATAAGATTTTTTGCTGTTGTGTTGATGACATCGAAGGTCGAGCGATACTTTTAATTGTTATCGGTTCGAGCTTTTTGAAAGAGATAATTTTTGTCTGCAAGTCGTCAATCAGGCATCCCATGCTTTCCGGTTCATGAAATGGCATTTCATGGGGATAGATCTTAACAACACAGTTGTCCCAGTCGAGAACTTTGACCTTCTTGCAGTCTGTTTTCCCATCGAATATGTAACATGTCGTTTCTTCTAGGGACTGTGCTCCAACGTTTTGCGGCATTGCTGAAGTAAGAAAGATCAGAATTAATTGAACCATCCCTATTTTATAAAATTGCGCTGAGATCATCGGTCGCCTCTTTTTTCTTAACGGAATTTTAGCCGGAATCTGTCTGGTTCAAATACTATCATTATAATGTGATAGCGTGAAGTGCGATCAAGCACGTATTCGACATACGTTGAACTGAAAATCCGGGGTGATGTCAAATGCCTTTCGGTCTTGCGCATATTCCTGCGCAACCGGCTGATTAGAAATACTTTCAAATTTATTGGTCTATGCGGAGGGAGCCGTTTCAGGTTCGGTGTCAACAGATTTTGCTCCCACATGCTCTCTTGCTGTCGATCTCAGCATTTCGACAAACTCCTGAACTGTACGGGACTTTGGCTGCCCTGACGGAAAAACCAGCCCATACTCCATTGTAATTGTCGGTTCAAAAGGTTTGATGGCGATACGGTTTTTAAAGGCATCGGCAATAAACCGATGTACGAGCGAAACTCCAAGATTTTGCGCCACGAGATTGCACACCATTATTGTCGACTGAGCCTCCAGTCTCAGGTTTCTCTTGATACCAAGTTTTCCGAAAAGCTCATCAGTGCGATAACGAAACAGTGTACCCGGCTCAATTGAAATAAATCTTTCATCCTCTAGATCCTCGGCTTTGATAACCTGACGATCGACAAGGGGGTGGCCGAAGGGGAGCACGCAGACACTGTCAATTCCGCAGAGAGGTTCTACGTCAAGGGCTTCATTTTCTATTGGTAAAGTCACTAGACCGATATCATGGCGGGCTTTTAGTATTTCATCCTCGACAGTCTCCCGGTTGGCGAGATCGACAGAAATTTTTAGTCGCTTGTAACGTTTCTGAATTTGTTCGATGGCTTTCGGAAGTAATCCAAAACCAAGCGCCGGCATGGCTATCAGTCTCAAGGTGCCGACCGAAAGTGTCGAAATGTCGGTTGCCATCAGTTTTAGCTGATCAAGACCTTCAAGTATCTTATTGACTTCCGCATAAAAATACTGACCTTCAGGCGTCAGGTGAAGTCTCCCCTGGCGCCTGTCGAATATTTTAAATCCTACTTCGCTCTCAAGCTGGGTAATGAGACGGCTGACCGCCGATTGGGTCAGGCCCATGAATAAGGAAGCCTCTTTCGTCGTGCCGCGGGAGATGACCAGTCTCAAGGCCTCAAACTGTCTAATCTTCACTTTGCAGAGATCCTCCAGATAAATATTTCAAAATTAATAGCAATGACAAATTATCATTCAAGAAACCCAATTTTGCATCAATAATCAAGAAAAAATCGATTTTTTATAAGAAACTTGGGAAAATGTGAAAATTATCGGAATTATTGTCATATGACGCATGGGTAACGGTGGCTCATCGGTGAGGGGAATTTACCCCGCCAAAAGAGGTCTGAAACCTTTATCTTTTAAGTTCGGCAGCGTTCAGATTTTGAAATCTGAACGGACAAATATATGAACCCCGATATCTCCACCCTTAGTTATTCAGGCAAGTTGGTTTAACCATTGTGGTCTTGCGCAAACGATCGTTAAAAAGTTCATCATGTCGTGCAATACGCCGTGTTTTTAAATCCTGTCATTGCAAATTTTCAGTAGAGGTGCTGTAACAAACGTAAACGCACAAGCTAGCAAACCAGTTCGGAGCGGATGCAAATACCAGTAATCCCCCAGTAGCTAAGGGGAAAAGGCCAGCGGTGTTTACTCACTTCAGATACAGGACTGGATTCAGTTTGGAGTACAAAATTTGATATGGGAGTCCTAAATGGCAAAACTCACTGTTGCAGTCACTGATAGCGTATTTCCAAATTTGGAACCAGCTGCTGAAGCACTCTCAGATCTTGATGTTGAAATTAAACTCGCGGCAGAACCGACGGAAGAAGCCATACTCGACGTGGCAAGGGATGCCGATGGTCTGCTGGTGACATACGCAAAAATCACCTCCGCTATCATCAGTAACCTGAACAATTGCCGCGCAATCGGTCGCTTTGGCATAGGCGTGGACAATATTGACATCGACGCAGCAACAGAAGCCGGGATTGTCGTCACTTATGTGCCGGACTATTGCGTTGATGAAGTCTCTGATCACGCGATGGCACTTCTTGTTTCGCTCGCTCGAAAGATACCTTTCTCGAATACTCTGGTTCAGAATGGACGATGGGAAATGCCCGCTGTTGTCCCTATGAATCGTCTGCGAGGGCGAAAACTGGGTTTGGCAGGTTTTGGTAAGATTCCGCAGGCCATCGTGCCCAAAGCGCGGGCGTTCGGTCTGGATATAATGATTTTTGACCCCTATGTGAGTGACCAGGTGGTTGCGGATCTGGGTGTGACCAACGTTGACTTCGATACGCTGCTCTCCCAGTCAGATTACATTTCAATCCATGCACCGCTTACCCCGGAAACAGAAAATCTCTTCAACGCTGAAGCGTTCCGAAAAATGAAAAACTCCGCAATGATAATTAATACCGCACGAGGCCCGCTGGTTAGTGATGCGGATCTGGCTGAAGCTCTTGATAAGGGAGAGATTGCCGGTGCGGGGCTGGATGTGGTGCCTGTTGAGCCGCTTCCCAAGGATTCCCCCTTGCTTGGCCGGGACAATGTCATCCTGACACCTCATACCGGATTTTATTCCGTGGAGGCCCTTGTTGACCTTCAAAGCAAGGCGGCACGAGATGTGGGATCTGTACTGAAGGGCGAGCGCCCGGTTTATCCTATAAATCCCCAGGTTCTCGACAAAGGTTGACGGTGCCGACTGTTCAGAAATTTCACTGAAAAGAGAAAAGCCGGTCTCAAAAATAAGACCGGCTTAAATATTCAATCAAATTAATTTTAACCGCTAGTTTTTACGCAGCCAGAGTTTCTTCCGCAACCTTACGGAATTCCTCATTGGTCATTAGACGTTTATGAATTAGTCCCCAATCCTTGACGGCCATGAGAATGTCCATGGCTTGCTCGTCGGTCGCCTGGATTTGCGCTTTTTGCAGCCAATCCTTGATGGAATCTATTCCACTTCCTTTACCCATCACGATTACCGGTTCTTGCTGACCCACGAGACTGGGGCGGAACGGGAAAACTTCCGTCAAGTAATCATCACCACAGTTTGACCACCACGATGCAATAATCCCGGATTCGATCTGGAAGAGATCCTTGCCCACAATCGGATGATTGGTCTGTATCGGAACATCAGCTATTTCCGCGACAAGGTCGGCCAGGGATTTTAGTCTTTCCGTCTTTATTCCAACATCCACATTGTACAGGGTGAGAAGCGCCATAACCGTTTCTTCCATCGGCACATTACCCGCGCGCTCACCAAGACCAAGGACCGTTGAATGAATCACGTCAGCCCCTTCCGCGAGCGCCATAATGGTATTAGCGACTCCCAGTCCAAAATCCTGATGGAAATGAGCTTCCAGAGGAACATTGAAGCGCTTTTTCACAGCCCGGACAAAATAGGGCATGGCGTGAATTGAAGTACAGCCCATGGTATCAACCAATGCCAGAGCATCCATGTGACCTTCGTTACCAACGCGTTCAATCAGATCCATGACCCAGTTCAGGTCTGAACGGCTGAAATCAATCGGAAAAAATACCACTTCCAGGCCATTATCATGGGCAAATTTCGTCGATTCGATGGAGAGTTCGACCGCGCGTTCAAATTCCCAACGATAACCCAGTTCGATGAGATGCTGAGATGAAGGAACTTCCATCACAACACCGCTCACTCCCGCATCAACAGCGCGCTGCACATCGTCCACCATGCACCTTGAGAATGAGAATATCTTGGGACCCAGATTTCTTTTCGCGAGATCGGCTACAACGCGGGCGTCGTCCCTGGAGACGACAGGCATTCCGGCCTCGATCCGGTGCACTCCGGCTTCCGCCAGTGCTTCGGCAATTCGAATTTTATCGTCATAGTTAAATGCGACGCCGGTCTGCTGTTCTCCATCGCGCAGCGTCACGTCATGGACCTGAATATTGTCCTTGAAATTGAGTTGTGATTTAACCTCATCAGCAAAATTCCATAAACTTGTTTGCCAATCCTTGGTTTTCCATGGGGTGTCGCTCACTCGGAATTCCTCCTATAAATAACCACTTTTATTGTGGTCACGATTGTTAGACCGCCACTTTGACAGTGACCATTAAATTTCTGCTAAGGGATCAAGTACATCCTCTGTCGGGAAATGCTGTTATAATTAGGCAAATAGATAAAACGTGTCAACGTGATGCGTTCCACAAGAGAATGCGTTTTATGAATTCTGCGAATATCACGCCGGTACCGATCTGTATTTTTGGCTTTCCAGGCCCCGCAACTATTCCCTAATTCGTATACCCGTGGAGGGCGAGAAATACCGCCAGTATCAGAAAGGAACAGGCCGTTGAAATGATGGTCGCCATGGAAAGACACAAAGATGATGTGAAGTTGTCCAGACCTTCGCAAATCTCCAGGTGGACCTGAACAGATTCACCTGTAAATTCGTTCACCAGTAACCGGTCCAGTTGAACTAGACAGTTTCCCAGCTACGGCTGTCGACAGATTTGGCCACAGCTTCCAATATCGCAACATTGCCAATTTTCTGCACATCGGTAAAGCGATACGTCTCCCGGCCTTCGACCGCGTCGATCCATTCTTCAAGATTGGCTTTCACCGGATCCTTCGGCTCCATAATTTTTTCATGTTGTTTGCCATCCTTTCCGCACGTTATCAGATGGGTTTTCCCGCCATGTTGCGGGTGCGCCTCGTCACGTGCCTCAACCCACATTTTTTCGCCGAAGACGGTGAACCGCCCATAATATGGGGTCGCGGATACTGCGCAGAGAAATCCTGTTGCGCCACTTGCGAAACGAAACTGGACATTAACGATATCACCGGTTGGAAGCGGCAGAACCCGTTTCGCAGTCTGTGCGCAGACGGCTTCAACCGGTCCAAGCATGGATAAGAACAGATCCGTCAGGTGAATGCCCATGCCGGTAAACGCAGCCGCCGGAGCCTCTTCCTTGGTTCCCCGCCAGTTATCAGCATCCAGTGAGGCGAGAATATCATGCGAGAAGTTCGCTTCCACATGCATTTGAACACCGAATTCGGGATCAGCGACAATGCGGGTAATCTCTTCCATGGTGGGCTCATACCGGCGTTCATGACCTACTCCCATTATAATTCCGGCGTTCTGAGTTGCCGCGATCATTCTCTCGACCGAAGCCTTGGTCAGTGAAAGAGGTTTTTCGCAAAATATCTGCTTGCCGGCGTCAACAGCCTGAAGGACCTGTTCTTCATGCTGGGAATGCGGTGTGCACAGAAGCACGGCTTCGACTTCAGAATCTGCCAGCACTTCGTCATAGGATCCCAAAAGTTTAATTCCTTTTTCGTCCGCGAATTCCTGATGTTTATTGCGGTTTCGGGCCGCTATTCTGGTAACTGTAATCTTGTCACTTTTCTCTATCGTGTTGACAAAATGTCTGCCCCACCATCCCAATCCAACCACGGCGGCTTTCATCATATCGTTTATTCCTTTCCTGTGCGCCGACTAGGTGACTGCCGGCCGGTAAAATGTGTTCGAACTGAGAAAATCTCTCAAACCGTAACTATAAGTTTTTCATCAAAGGGGGCCCGTGACATAATATGCGGTCCGTCTTCTGTAACCAGAACCTGTTCTTCCAGGCGTACACCGCCGCCGCCGCGAACGCCTTCAACCCAAACTAAAGGTTCAACCGCAAACACCATGCCTGGTTTGAACTCATAAGTTGGCGCGCCCGGAAGTGTCTCGCCGATATATGGCGGTTCATTTGCGCCGATACCGACGCCGTGGGCGATAAACAGTGAAAGGAATCTTGATCCCATGCCAAATTCATCTGCTTTGGCGATCAGGGCATCTGCCGCGTCCTTGTTAGTGCGTCCAGGTCTCATTTCTGCAATCCCGGCTTTCAGACCTTCATAGACGGCTGTGTATATTTTTTGCTGCTCTTCAGACGGCTTGCCGCAAATTACAGCGCGGGCAATATCGCCGAAGTAACCATTCCAGCAGGCTCCGATATCGATGAACACGATATCGCCGTAACGAATGAGCTTGTCGCTGCAGATCCGGTGGGGCGGTGCCATATGTTCACCGGACGCAACAAAAGGGGTCGTAACGTGAGAATATTCACCGCCGAGGCGATAAAGGGTGCGCATGGCCTCTGCGGCAACTTCACACTCCCGCACGCCATCAGCGACAGCTGCGGCCGCTGTTGCCGTGACGGCATCGGCAATTGCACACGCTTCCTCCAGGAGAATAATCTCTTCCGGAAGTTTTATCATCCGGGCCCTCTGCATCGGTGTATCACCGTCTTCCACACTGAGTTTTGGAAAATGCTCACGCAAGGAGTTGTGAAAGACCATATTGGCTTCATCCAGACCGAGTTTCGCCTCGCTTAGCCCGTGATCGCGCAGAACGGGTCCGAGAATGTCTTTGACAAGGCCGTCAACCAGTGCTTTTTCTTCAATGATCGGGATGGTGTGAACTTCTTCTACCCAGGGCATGGTGCGGTCCACCCGGTCGCGCTCCCCACCCGAACAGAACATAATTGGGGCCTTGCCTTCCACGAGAAGGGCGCCGTTCAGACAAGTCGATTTGCCGTGAATAAGCTGCGGCCGGAGATCTGTCAGATAACGCTGGTTTTCATCTTTCCATACCAGCAGGGCATCGAGCCCGGCTTTTTTTCTTTGTTCTTGAGCCTTTTCGATGCGCTTGCGTCTTAACTCAGCCAAGTCAACGCGCGCCTCGTAGCCGACGTGGAAGTTGCCACGCGCAAAACGATTCATATTCCTCTCCTGTTATTGTTTAGTTCCGAATCAGTTTCTTACTGTCCCGGTTGATCGACAATTCAAATTTCTGTTGTCTCTCTTTCCCGACAACAATCTCAGTGGCTTCTTCTTAAAATAAAGACAGTTCAATAATTTGGTTATAGATTTTCAAACCAGCCGAAGCAACCGATCTGCCGATTGCAAATGCAACTAAAGCAGAGGCCCTCAGTCCGTTCGCATTGACCTCGATCTAATTTCACTCTAACCGGACAGGAGTCAATGCTCAATCTTCGACTGGTTAAGAGGGCGACATTTTTTAACCTCACCCCGTCATTCCAGTTATCGCAGAGTGGAATTTTGATAATCCGAAAAATTGAGCGCCGTCATGATTCACGATGCCGGGATGAGATGGAACAATTTCTGCCCGAGTTCCTCCTTTGAGCGATCGATAACCGGCTTTACCGCATCCATGAACTCTTTCCGCGCGTCGGATGTAAGTTCTGTGATTTGACACCCCATGCCTACAAGAGTTTTTCTTATTTCGATCTCTTCCCGGCTTGCGCATTCTCTCTGAAATTGGATGGCAGAACGTGCAGCTGTTCTAAATGTGTCCTGCATCTCCGGCGAAAGCTGATCATAAGTATCCTTGTGTACAAACAAGCCACGGGCTCCATAAAAGTGACTGCTAAGCGTGATAAATTTGTGATGATCCGCGACACCATAAGTGAGCGTATTGACCAGCGGGTTTTCCTGGGCATCCACCTTGCCGGACACGATGGCCTCAATACCCGGTTTAAGGTCTAACGATACGGGGACAGCTCCCAATAACTCAAAGGTTTTTATATGTATTTCATTAGGCTGCAACCGGATCCTCAAATCCTTTACATCGGCCATGCGATATATTTGGCGCAAGCGGTTGGATAAATGCCGGAAACCGTTCTCCCAGAAGCCGAGGAGCCTGAAGTTTGTTTTTCGCTCCACCGCTTCTGTCAGGTGGGTGCCGAGTGGGCCATCTAGGGCCTGGTGAGCCTGAATATCGTTTTCAAATATGAAAGGCAAATCAATGATACTGAGTTCCGGTACACGGTCGGTCAGGTAGCTGGTGGAGAAATAACAGAATGTCAGTATGCCTTGCTCGACCATCCAGAGGAGATCGTCAGCGCGATAGTCGAAATCCATAATGTTCCAAAAATATTTCGGATCCACGCGATCTTTGTAGTTGTCAGCGAGGGTGTCTCCAATTTGTTTCATAGCCCGGGAGTGCGATGACGTACTCGGGCCGTATCCTGCCATCCTTATCTGAATATGATCCTTCATTTTTTCATTGAAACCTGTTTTCTATCTAGAAGCCCGTGGAGCCTGATTGGCAATCCATCGGTATGTTGTTCAATTAGGTCCGGTTTGCATTTCAAGTCAAGCAAAGCCTTTACCTGTGGCAGGCCCTATTATTGATCATTCATGGAGGTGGAATTCCCTCAAAATTTTATTGTCTTGTCCACACCGTCAAGCCGGAGAAAACAAACGATTGGTTCGTCATGCAAAACGCGGACGCGGACTATTTTGCTGGTGCGGTTAATTATTCTTGACGCGAATTGCCAAATTTGAATTATGAATGCCCAAACCCCATAACAATTTTCCCGGGCATACAAATTTTGTCCGGGTTCTGGTAAAATCTTTCGACAGGACGATTTGCTAATATCGATAATCTTATTGAACTATCGAAGAAATCGATTAAAATTTGGAATTAGAGTTCGTAGTTCAATGAAGGAGTATGCGAGCCCCCAAACAGATGTGAACATGACGCCATTACAAATGAGGCATTATGGTCTACAATTGCAGAATTCGGATTTAATAAATTGAGGGGCTTGCTTGTTAGCAAGTGCACTCTAACGAATAAAACTAAGTTTTGAATGGAACTGTTTATGATAAACAGCTCTAAAAATCAAAGGTCAGGGAGGACTGAATGACCAAAAAAGATTCAAATCATCTCTCTCTCAATCGCCGCCAGTTCGTTGCCGGTGCAGCAGCCAGCATGGCAGCACTTGAGATTGTTATACCGGCTTCTGATGCCAAGGCTGCCGGCTATCCGGAAAAGCCTATTACAGTCGTAGTCATGTACGGTGCGGGCGGTGGCACCGACACGGTGATGCGTGTTCTTGCCAAAGAAATGGCTAATGCAAAAGGCTGGACAGTCAATGTCATCAACAAACCCGGCGCTGTTGGTGGCGTGGCGACAAAATACGTCGCAGGAAAGCCCTCTGATGGATATACAATTCTCGGAGGCGCCAATTACAATAAATTCGTACGGGTTATGGGGCATGCCGACTTTGTGCCCTGGGAAGAATGGGTTTTCTTCCAGGCGGCAAATTCGCTCGCAAGCTGGTCGGTTCCCATATCATCACCTTTTAAAACATTTGAGGATGTCGTGGCCGCCGCCAAGAAGGATCCGGGCAAACTGTCAATTTCGACCTCGGGAACCGGTGGACTTTGGCACGAACTGGCGTTGATTGTCGGCGATGCTGCCGGAATCAGGCTGAAATATGTCGGCTACAAAGGCGGCAAAGCTGCAACACTGGCTGGTCTTCAGGGAGAAACCGATATTGCCGGCGGCGGTGTCCATGAGCATGTTGATCTTATCCGCGCGGGTAAATTCCGCAATCTGCAACAGACCGGTCCCGAAGATATTCAAATCGAAGGTGTCGGAACATTGCGGTCTATTGGTAATATTCTTCCGAAGCTGAAGCCATTCCTGCCTGTCGGCGGCACCTACAACTTTATTATGAAACGGGACACCCCGCCTGAGATTTTAAGCGCAGTGAAATCGGCGTTCCAAGATGCTGTCGAATCTCAAGGCTTCCAGGATGTCGCCAAGAAACAGTTCTTCCAGATCGATATTCGCTTCGGGGAAGCAGCCGACAAGCGGGCTGCCCAGCTTGAGACGATGACGGTTGCGACATTCAACAAATATGCAGACCAGATCGGTAAAAAGGTTAAAACGGCCAAAGATCTCAATTTGCCCGATCCTGACGGATTTGAAGCCTGGTGGCCGCCAAAAGGTTACAAAGCCCCGCAAGTTTAACAGGGGGTGAAACCTCAATCAGTTGAAGGCGGCGCTGAGTCGCCTTCCGATTTTTTAGCGCGGGTTCGCGGGCCGTTGTTAGATCAAGAGTACCGACCTGAGCTATTCAAAAATCTTAGTACACTGCTCCGGGTGAAATGACATCCAATGAATGAAACAAAAACAACTTTTGTGAGCGAGGAGGAGTCCGCAGGTTACGCCACACCGATGATGGATCTTATCGCGGCGGCAGCCCTAATCCTGCTCTCGGTCTGGATCATGGCTATGTCTGTCGGGATGCCAGTTCCAAGTGATATTTCGACTGCTCCGGGGCTGCTGCCGTTTTTAACCGCCGCGAGCGTATGCGTTATGGCCGTTGTACTCGGGGTATTAGCGTGGAAGCGCCGTGCGATAGACGCGCGATCGATATCCGAAGATCTGCCGCCGGCCATTCCCCAGACTGTATTGCTGATGGTCCTCTTGCTTATCTATGTTGCCGCGATCGAAATCCTGTCATTCGAAATCGGCTACAAGATCGCAGGTATCCATTACGTGTTCGGTTCTTTTGAGTTAATCTCCATAATTTTTCTCACGGCGATATTCAGAATATTCTGGACGACTGCTCTGTGGGCTTGTTTTTCCGTAAGTTTTGTCTGGATATTAATTCTTTCCCTTATCTTCCGTCAAATCTTCAAAATTCCGTTGCCGGGTTAGGAGCGGGAGATGATTGAAGGCATTCTGCAGGCATTGTCACCCTACCTGATCGTTGTTACGCTTGCCGGCGTGTCGCTTGGAATCATCTGGGGTGCACTGCCGGGACTGTCAACAACCATGGCGATGGCCCTGCTCATAGGTCTCTCCGCGGGACTGGAGCAGGGCACTGCGCTGAGTTTTATGCTTGGCGTTTATACAGGCAGTGTTTTTGGGGGTGCAATCTCTGCCGTTCTGATCAATATACCGGGTACGCCCGACGCCGTACCAACAATGATAGAGGGCCATACGCTCGCGAAAAGAGGCGAGGGAGGGCAGGCGCTGGGCATGGCCATCGCCGCGTCCTTCGTGGGGAACTGGTTCGGTATCGTGCTGCTAATCGGATTCATTCCGGTGATCCTGACCCTTGCGTTGAATTTCAAGTCATGGGAAATGTTCCTTCTGGCCGTTATCGGAATCTCCGTCTGCGGTTCGATGTGTTCCGGAGAGATGCCGTTGAAAGGGTGGATATCCGGATGGCTCGGCATGTTCATAGCCTTTGTCGGCGTGGAAACACTGCACGGAGTTGAAAGGTTCACTTTCGGTATATCCGAGCTCTATGACGGTATAAGTTATGTCGGAGTGCTGATCGGGCTGTTCGGATTGACGGAAATCATCAAGGTTCTTCCGCAAGGCGAAATGCAGGCCATCCCGTCAACTGTGGGAAGGGTGATCCCCTCCTTTTCGATGCTCTCTAAACACCTCAAGGCTGCCATCCGCTCAGGTTTGATCGGAACCTTTATCGGAGCCATTCCGGGCGCCGGCGCGAATGTGGCGTCCTTTTTGGCCTATGATGTTGGCCGCCGCCGCGCCAAACCGGAAGAGCGTGAAAAATGGGGTAAGGGAAGTTATGAAGCAATTGTCTGCGCTGAAGTCGCCAACAATGCCAATATCGGAGGTTCGATGCTGCCGACCCTGACCCTTGGTATTCCCGGGAATGCCGCCGCGGCCGCACTAATGGCGGCTTTGACGCTAAAAAACGTGGTCGTGGGGCCGACCATTGAAGTCGACCATCCCGGATTGATTTACTTTATCTATACCGCTTTGATTGTGGCCAATTTTCTGATGTACTTCATGGCATTGATGCTGATTAAACCCTGTGTCAAACTATTCAGTCTGCCCCGGGGATTTCTGATGCCGCTTATCATTCCGGTTTGTGTGATCGGAGCTTATGCAGCCCGCCTTAGCATGGTGGATGTCTGGTTCATGTTGTTTTCGGGATTCTTCGGTTATCTGTTGCACATGTTCCGATTCCCGGTCGCGCCCATCGTCCTGGGTGTCATATTGGCTCCCCTTGCTGATGAGAATTTACGAAGGTCCCTGTATATATTTCAGGATAAGCCACTTAGCTATGTCACATCTCAGTATGTTGGCGATGTCCTGGTGATATTTATAGCAATTGTTTTTTTGGAAGGCTTGTTGCGCTTGCGTCGCAGCCGTATTCAATCCCCTGCCGAATGAATCAAACGATAAACGCGAACAGATGATTAACGGATAAAATATGAATGATAAAAAGAACGAACTGGGCCTCGCGGTTATAGGCTGCGGAACCATTGGCCGTATTCGTGCGGAAATCGCTCGGGACTATCCTGGAGTTGGATGGATTGGGCTATGTGATCTGGATGAAAAAATCGGGTCGAAGCTTAAGGAAGACTGCCGCGCGGATTTTTTTACAACGGACTATCGAGAACTGCTGGCCCGGCCCGAAGTGAACGCGACCATAATTGCAACGGATGAAAATCATCACGCCGGGCCAACTCTTGCGGCCGTTGAACAGGGTCATTCCTTATTCATTGAAAAACCTCTGGCCACAGATTCGTTGGAATCTCTTTCGATACTTAATGCAATTGAGGCTGCCGGTATCGATGCAGTCGTCGGTTACACGCAAAGGTTCCGCCGACGATTTCTGGCAATCAAGGAGAAGCTCATCACCGGTCAGATCGGAGATGTAACTTCAGTTGTAACCCGTGCATTCATGAATCGAATGGTGCCGATCGCCACAATTCGAAAAACAAACGAAAGGCACAATCTTACGCCTATGGTCGTTTCGGGAACTCATTCTCTGGATATGTCGATGTGGCTTATGGAGGGTAAAACACCGGTATCGGTTTATGCGCGATCTGTAGAAAATGTTCTAAGCCAGTGGGGAACCAAGGACTCGACTTTTGGGTTGTTTACCATGGATGACGGTACTATCTGGAGCATGAACATCAGTTGGGCGCTCCCTGTCGTCTGGCCCGGTTCCGTGTATGGCCTCGAAATAGGCATTGTGGGAACAAAGGGAGTTATCGATATAGAGGACACCCACCGGGATCTCGTTCTGGCGTCGGAGGTGGTTCAGGGCGCCGGATATAGTCCTGAAGGTTTCAGTCCGGGTTCGGAGCGCCATGTGGATTTTCTAACGAGCTATCCGCCCGGAGATCTGCATGACAATCAGCTTTGGGGTCCAATGCGCGAAGAGACAAATTCCTGGTATCAGCGGGTCTATACCGGCCAGTCTACACCCCATGCATCGGCGCAGGACGGCCACCGGAATCTCATGCTGACCATGGCCATGGATCTCTCGGCCAAGCTTGGAAGGGAAGTAGCATTGCCCGTCGATCCAAAGGAACTTTCCCACCGTGATTGATCCTGCGACCGCACTTTTCCGCGGCCCATCCCGAGCTTTTAAAAGTAGTACACCAACCGTTTTTATGAGGTTAGACAATGGATAGTGGAATTTGGGCAACCTGGTTTGACTTGGCGGATGAAAAGCGGGCCGATCATTACGCATGGCTGCACGAAAGCTATTTGTCGGAACTCTCTGCGATACCCGGCCATGCCTGGGTTGCACACTATGAGATTACAGGCGGCGGCAAGGATATGAATACCGTGGCCCGCATGGTGAAACGGGCCGATAAGGATGAAATAGGGGATCAGACCGGATCGCAGAACCTGATACTTGTGGGGGCTCCCTCGCCGCACATATTTTTCCAGAAAGACACGCCCAGAATTGCCGATAATCAAGATAGCGAGACAAAAGCGCAGCTTTCTCATCGAAGCGGGACAAGGGAGGCCATCTTATCTGAAGAAGTCCGGGTTACAGGGCCCGATTATGGTGCGGGAACTCCAGGCGGTTTACCAGGTCCGGCAATTCAGATGGGAGCATTCCGCATGAGCAATATGGAGGAAGAGCTTATTCTAGGTACCTGGTATGCCCAGTATCGCTTGCCCTTCATGGCCAAAATGCCCGGATCTATCGCGACCAGAAAACTGCTCTGTGTTGCAGGCTGGGCCAACCATTCTGTTCTCTATGAATATACGTCACTTGAAGCCAGGCTGAAGAATTTTGAGGAACCTCATGAAGCTCTGGCCCTTGATGAAAAAGCCTTCACCGGGCAGATCGTCAGAATGACGATTCATGCCCCCGGTTCCCCCAGTATTGGAAAACGCATATGGCCGCCGACGGAATGATAGTCCGATAACTTTTATCGCGGGGTTATGATTTATTCATTTCCTGCCAACGACCTTGCATGAGATTGTCATAGTGACGATAAAGAGTGGAAAAGTCTTCTCCGGATAAGCCATTGTTTAAAGCATCCTGCAGCAGGCGCAACGTTTCTCCGGCAAATACCGCCTCACGCCCCATGTTTTTTGAATGTTCCACGCCCATTCCCAGATCTTTGGCCAGATTCGAAACCGTGGAGCGGGCATCCCACGTCTCGCTCAGTATATGATTGGGAAACCGTTGTTCGCTGATCAGGCTTCTTGCATTTCCGGCATTAAAAACGTCGATCGCCATTTTGAGTGGGATTCCGGATTCCTCGGCCAGCCGGCAGGCCTCGCACAGGACCAAAAAATTTGAGTGACAAACCATATTATGTATGAGCTTCATGGTGTGTCCGGCCCCCTGTGGTCCCACATGAAACACATTTTCGGGATTGGCAACTACGGAAATAAGACGAGAACATCTATCGATTTCATCCTTTTCACCTCCCATCATCAAAGTAAGCTGGCCGGTATCTGCCCCGCGTCCACCGCCACTCATCCCGCAGTCCAGATAATGCATTCCTTTTTCCCTAACCAGCTGTGCAATCTTCAAGGTTTCCTGGGGATCAGATGTTGTAAAATCCAGATATACAGTAGAAGGCCGGGCATGAGCCAGCAGTCCTCCGGAGCCATCAAAGCACATTAAGATCTCGGTTGATGACGGGACGACAAAAATGACAAAATCAGAGACCTTTGCGACCTCGTGCAGAGGGCCCCGGATGACCGAGTCTGAAAGTTTTATTGAGGACATCCGATCGTCCGATGAATCATAGATGCCACTTAAAAGTTCTGCCTTGTCCAGATTTCGGGCAATGCCGCTACCCATCTGACCGATCCCGATAACACTGACATTTCTGGTGTCTGCTAAATCTGTCATAAGTACAATAATTCCTTTGTATTGGGCGGGCTTTAAAAGTACCGAATTTGTCTTTAGACGCCGTCGACAATCACGATTTCGACCTCACCTGAACCATCCCGCCGGTGTTCCGCCGCCGCCTGATATTCATCGGAATTGAAACAGGATATAGCATCCTCCATTGATGGAAACTCGATGACCACGAACCTGTTAAAATCCTTGGATCCTTCCATTATCTGATTTTCACCACCACGGACCAGAACCCTGGCGTCATATTTCGCCATAATGCCCGGAACGAGGTCGGTGTATTTTTTATATCCGTCGGGATTTATGACTTTGGCGCGTGCAATCCAATAACCTGGCATAGTTTGTCCTTTCTACATTAATCTGGTGCTGGTAATTCCATTCCGGCCAGCCTGATTACCTAAACATATTCTCGCAGAACTAAAGGTTAAAATCGAGATCGGTTAATCCGTGCGAATTCCCGCCGGACCCAGTTGAGCCGGTGAATGGCCGGCCGGAGCGCCGACCCGTTCCGGAAGTTTGAAGCCTCCTTCGAGCTGCCCGACATAAGGCCCGGGACCTGAATGCTCAGGAACCAGTATTTCCTTCTTGTGCCCTTCGGGAATCTTACCCGCAAAGGCATCCCGGATCCAGTCCGCCAGAAATCCATAGAAGTCGAGGCCACCAAAATTCGGTCGATGACGGGGAGCATGGAAATCGTTTTCCACGACCCACAATTCTTTAGGCCCGGCCACCATTTCGTAAATGGGGAGGACCGTATCGAGCGGGGCCAACGGATCATATTCTCCTGTCACCTGAAGCGTGGGGCAGGTGATAAGAGGGGCGTGCTCATCCAGAACCATCTGCCGGGCAAATTCATCAAACTCTGTTTCATCATGTATCCCAGCCATGTACATGAAGACCTGTTTAAATCTGGGAGAAGCCTGCTCAAAAATTGCAGTTTTAGGTCCGTAACAGGCGGCAGCTGTTGCTACGGCCTTGACCCGTTTGTCGACCGCGGCCATCCGCATCCCCCAATAGGACCCCATGGAAAAACCTGAAAGTGCGATTCTATCTCCGTCCACTTCGTCGCGCTGACACAGGTAGTCGATGGCAGCCGAACCGGCACGTTCATAATTGTCGACGGTAACCCTGATTTTTCGGATATTGCTGGTCCCCTGACCCGGACCGTCTATGTGCAGGCAGTTCATTCCGCGCGCCACAAATGGATGATTGAGGGGGTCGACAAAAGCTTCTTTGGTCATGTCCATACCGGGAAAAAACAAAACGGTTGGTGCTTTGGCCCGGCCCGGTAACATGTGAAGGACACCCTGGATAAAATTTCCCTCAAACGGTATTTCAACGCGTTCAATGGGGTGATCGGCATATTGCATGACTTTCCCGAAACATTTGAGCAACATCGAATGCAGATAGATTTTTTCAGGATTGTCATCAACAAAGATGGCATGTTGCGCTTCCCGGTAATGTTCGCTCGCGACCCAGTAGAGTTCGCGCGCAGTTTCAAAATGACCGGCATTTTCGGCGGCTTCAGCAATGGAAATTATGTGACGGCCATGACGGTCCACCGTTCGATGGATTTGTTCGTACGACTTGACCTCAGGTGGAACCACACGATTGTCATAAGCAAAATTTTGTACACGACCCGTTGTTTTGATTATCCAGTCGAGCATCCATTGCTGGTTGTCACGCCTGCGTTCAGTAAGTCCGGCCATATTAAAATTCCTCCCACATCAGTTTCATCGGGTCGGTTCATCTTTTTTGCGCACACAAATTCATTGCCGCCGGCCGGAATATTCGATCACCATATCTGCAGTCCGTCAATTCCGGATCAACTCAGGGTAACATCGACTGACGAGAATAACCGAAGTAAATGTTTGCAACTTTAGGACATAAATCTATAAAACGAAAATTTTTTCTTGCTCGACATCATTCTGTTGCTTTAAGCCAAGACTACGGCAAAAGTATTCTAATTCGGAATTCGGACCTTCTAATTTAATCATTCTAAATAATTTGCTGATGTGCTTTTGATAGAAAAAAATCCGAAGATTACTGGCGAAGTTTTGATTTTAAACTGTTACACTCGTCTTAGGCCGGATAACAATAAAAATTCGGGAGGAGTTGTGAACGACGGTTCGCAAAAATCAGATAATGGTACTACGGCGCCGGAGCGGCGGATAAATTTCAATACGGTATCCGGACTGTTCTTTGTTGCCTTGGCACTCATATTGTTTGCGATCATTCCGTATCAAATTGACAAGCCTTTGATTGTAGTAACCGGCAGTGTCGCAAATCTGCCTGCCGAGCTTTTTCCTCAGATGGTGGCTGTCGCATTTCTTTTCCTTGGAATATGGCTTGCGGTTACCAGCTTTTCCATTCATCAGGTCAATGAACTCAGAAATCTCGATAAGGAAGCGATTGTAAATGTTTCGGTGACTCTGGTTTTGATGGCAATTTACGTACCAGTGATGGTTAGCCTGGGGTTTGTTGTCGGTAGCGCGATCATGGTATTCGCAATGTCGACCTATTTTGGAAACCGCAACTTCGTAACAGGGGCTATCATAAGCATCGTATTGCCGATGTTCATGTTTTTTATTTTCCGTCGGGTTTTGCTGGTCGAATTGCCACCGTTTCCCGTTGACATTTATCCATTGACCAACTGGTCTTTGATATGATCCGCGGAATTCAGTTCAGGCGGCATTGGTGGTAAGATAACGAAATTGAGGTGAGGACAGTTAATAGATGATAGAATCGTTCTTCGCCGGCGCTGGTTTGTTATTCGATCCGTCCAAGGTACTGATCATAATGACCTATATATCGGCTGGTCTGTTTCTGGGAATGTTCGTCGGGGCGTTGCCGGGGTTCACCACGCTGATGGCAATGGCGATCCTCCTGCCTTTCTCATTCTTTCTCGATCCGCTTTTCGGGATTCCGTTTCTAATCGGCGTTTACAAGGGCGGCATATACGGCGGCAGCATACCAGCCATACTTGTCTCAATGCCGGGGACCGGGGCGGCCGTGGCAACGACTTTTGACGGCCCTGCGCTTACGAAAAAGGGTCAAGCCAGAAAAGCGCTGGAAATTGCCCTTTTTTCTTCTGTTTCCGGTGACCTTACAAGTGATATCGTTACCATATTGCTGATTGGCCCAATTGCCGCAATCGCTTTGCTGCTGGGGCCTCCCGAACTTGCGGCTATCTTGTTTCTCGCACTAATAGTGATATCCGCAACCTCGTCCGGGGTTTTTGTCAAGGGCCTTCTGATGCTGGCGCTCGGGCTGTTTCTCGGAATGATTGGTCAGGATCCCATCGGGGCATTGTCACGCTTTTCCTTTGGTATGGGCTCAATCGAGTCCGGAATTCCACTCCTGCCCTTGTTAATAGGCATTTTCGCTCTGCCGGAAATCTTTGTAAGTATTGAGAAGAAAGCCGGTATGATCATTGAGTCAACAAGTCTGAAAATTACTGGTGAGCCGCTGACATTCAAAGAGTTTAAAAGCTGCGGACGGACGATAATGCGATCGACTGCAATTGGCACGGTAATAGGAATGGTGCCGGGTGTTGGGCAGGTCGTCGCTGCCTTCATGGGCTATGCGGCGGCAAAAGCGGCTTCGCCAACTCCGGAAAAATTCGGTAAGGGTGAATTAGAGGGCGTAGCAGCCGCAGAAGCCGCCAATAATGCGGTTAACGGTCCAACGCTAGTGCCCCTGCTCACCCTCGGCATACCTGGTGACAATCTGACGGTCATACTGGTCGGTGCCTTCATTGCGCAGGGGATGCGTCCGGGACCATCCCTGATGGAGGAGCAGGGAGCAATGGTTTTCGCAATTTTAATTGCCATGGTGCTTGCCAATATTCTATTCCTGGTTATCGGATATCTTTGTATTCCGTTGTTTGCCAAAGTCGTAACGATACGCAAATCATTTTTGTTGCCGGCAACACTGGTATTTGCCTTCGCCGGAACCTGGGTTTTTCGCGGGCAGCCATTCGATCTTGGCGTTCTGGTCTTTTTCGGCGCTGTTGGTTATATAGTAAAAAAACTGCATTTTGATGTTACACCTCTGGCAATGGGTTTTATATTGGGCCCGCCAATGGAATACGCTTTTGGTCAAACCATAATTTTAGCGCAAAGCAACCTTTTAGGATATATTACGGTGGAGCGGCCGATCACTGCGGTAATATTCGCTCTAACTCCATTTTTGACCTATCTGATGTGGCGCAGGAGCGCACGCCTTAAAGCGCGTTTCGGAGTTGAAGAATGAGCAGTTTATTCCGGGCGGCAATCGACTGGAAAATATATCAAAGACATATAAATTTACTATGGGTTATGCTTGAGGACCGAATTTTCTCTGAGTTCTGCTATAAGAACAGGCACAGAGGATTTCATGCACCCTTTTCAAACATGGGGTGTCTTAAATATGTTCGTTCAATGGAGAGGAAAGACTATGCATATGGGCAAAATCACTAAGTTAGTATTAGGCGCTGTAGTAGGCGTCATGATGCTCGGCATCGGAGATGTCAGGGCCGAGTATCCGGAAAAACCAATCACACTTATTCTGCCGCTTGGAGCCGGTGGCTCTCATGACCGTAATGCGCGTGTATTTACCAGCGTCATCCCGCAATATCTGGGCAATGCGATGATTGTCAAGCTGATGCCGGGTGCCTCCGGACAGATAGGAACTGCTGCTGCGGCTAAAGCTAATCCGGATGGTTACACGCTGCTCTTTACTCACAACTATTTTGATCAGCTGCAGAAACATGTAAAAAAACTTCCCTATGACACAGATAAAGATCTCGTGACTGTAGGTAAGCTGAACTCAGGAAGTTTTTCGGTTATTGTACGCGCAGACAGCCCGTTCAAGACCTGGCAGGAGTTAGTTGAATTTGCCAAGAAAAATCCTGGCAAATTAAAGTTTGCACACAGCGGTAACTGGGGTGCTACCCATGCACCTGGGCTTCAACTGTTCACCGAAGCCGGTATTGCTGACAAAATCGTCATGGTCCCCTATAAAGGTGGAGGGCCTTCGCTTAGAGGTTTTCTGGCCGGGGAAGCGGACTTCACATTTCAGTTCAAATCAACTATTCTCGCTCAGGGCGATAAGGTCCGAGTTCTCATAAGTTCCGGAAAGCAGACGGCATTCGAGGGTGTGCCGACCTTTAAGGATCTCGGATATACAGCTGATATCGGGCTGATGCACAGGGTGCTGATGGCTCCGCGCGGAATCCCGGAGGATCGAATGGCAAAACTGCGGGAAGCTCTGCAGAAGATGCAAAATGATAAGACGTATCAAAATCTGATCAAAGCCATTGGAGAGACAACAGATTATGTGGATGGTGCGGACTATGAAAAAATGAGACCTATGCAAAGCAAGGCTTATTCCGAAATGGTTAAGGGTCTCACGAAGAAATAAGCAACCGTGCATCTGCATATTGAAAAACTCAGACGCTCCTTCGGGGGCGTCATTTTTTGTCATACGGGATACTGAAAACGTATCGGAGGCATGAACACGAGTTCAGCAGATGTAGGGTTAAAACTTACAAAGAGTACCGGAATTCTCAATCTCTATCATTCTTGACATATAAGGGATTTTCCGCCGATAGCCGTGTACTCAGAACTTTTACTCATGTAAAACAGAAGTCCGGCAGGCGGTTCCTGAGACAGGCCCTTTGACCGGAACCATAGCCGGTTCCGCAACATAGTTTGGACTCCAGTGAGGTTTATACATGACAACAGGTTCAAAGAGCCGACGCACTTCATGTTCGGAGCTTAAGAATTTCATAAACCGTGCTTACCTGTCTGTCGGACTTCCCGAAAGAGACGCCGGTCTTGCGGCAGATCTCATGATGGAGGCGGACCGAATTGGCGCTGATGGTCATGGAGTGTTTCGCCTGCCACAATATGTGAAACGCATTAAATCCGGCGGATTGAATGTGCGCCCGGATATTCGCATCGATAAAGAACGCTCTGCCATGGCGGTCCTGAATGGGGATAATGCGATGGGCCATCTGGTTATGCATCGTGCGGCCCAGATTGCGATGGACAAGGCATCAGGTGCCGGGATCGCCTGGGTCGGTGTGCACCACTCAAACCATGCGGGCCCCGCCGCGCTTTACGCAAAAATGCCCGTTGAAAGGAATATGATAGGTCTCTATTGCGCGATTGGTAATGCCAATCATCTGCCGCCCTGGGGCGGAACGGAAATGTTATTGAGTACCAATCCGATAGCCGTAGGGGTTCCGGCCATGGATCAGCCTCCCATCGTACTGGATATGGCAACCACCGTCGCCGCCTATGGAAAGGTCAAGCAGAAACTCCTTAGTGGCGAAGAGATGCCTGTGGGCTGGATGATTGACAGTCAGGGTAAACCGATTACCGATCCCAAGCGTGCCAATGAAGGATTTCTCCTGCCAATCGGAGGTCCCAAGGGGTACGGTCTGGGATTGATTATCGGCATTCTTGCGGGCACACTTAATGGAGCGGCTTTCGGCCGCGACGTTATCGATTTCAACGCCGACTATAAAACAACGACCAACACCGGCCAGTTCGTACTTGCCATTGATATCGCTTCATTCATGGACGTGGATGATTTCAAACGGCAAGTCGATTTGATCTGGAGTACGATGAAATCTTCGCCGACACTCCCGGGGTTTGATGAGGTCCGTCTGCCCGGAGAGCGTTCGAACCGAATTTCTGAGGAAAGATCCCGAGATGGAATACCGATACATCCGGCGTTGCGCGAAGGTTTGGACAATCTGGCTGTCGAGCTTGATATCGCGCCTCTGGCTTAACGGAACACATATTAGCTCAGTCCCAGGAATGGTGATATTGCATCGTTGAAACCTTTACGGTTGTCTATGTTGGCCACATGTGCGGCATTGGGAATGACCACAAAGTTGGCACCGGGTGTGCTGTTAGCCATATGTTTCATAACTTCGGGCGGAGCGCCTGCATCTTCGGCACCGACAACGTAAAGAACGGGCAGGCTGATTCTTCCGAGATCCTTTAAGTAGTCCAAAGTTTTAAGGGCCTCCGCGCAACCGATCCAACCCGCAGGTGTAGTTTTATTGATCATATCCCTTACAAATTCAACCTGGTCCGGGTTGGCTTCGCGGAAAGATTGCACCAGCCAGCGTTCCAGAGTGCCGTCCACAATAGATGCGATGCCCCCGGCCTCGACGGCGGCAATACGCTCATTCCAGCTGTCAACGTAAGAAGGTGGTGAATCGGCGCGAGCATCGCAGCAAACCAGACGATCAAACCGGTTGGCATGGTTCAGAGCAAGACCAAGTGAGGTCATGCCACCGAGGGAAAGGCCCATAAAAGAGGCTTTCTGGATGTGAAGATGATCCATTAAACCAGTGACATCGGAAATAAGCATGTCAAAGCTGTAAGGTCCTTCAACAGGAGGACTGTCACCATGACCTCTCGTATCATAACGCAGCAACCGGTATTTTCCCGTCAGCAAATCCACCTGCGGATCCCACATACGGTGGTTGGCCGCCAGGCTGTTGCTGAGTATTATCCACTCCGCATCACCGCTGTTATCGCGCGCCTGGTCAATTTTATAGGCTATCGTCGTTCCGTTAATGTCTGCTTTCTGCATTGCGTGACTGCCCTTTCACTATCTCAACTTCCATTTTCTTACACATCCCGTTGAAGATTTAAGGTGGCAAGTTAAAATCCAAAAAATAATATAGATGGGCCGTTACGTAAATCCTCAGGATGATTTTCAGAGGAATTTCTGATAATAATCTGCCGTCGACAGTTGGTTCAACCGTTTCCAGGCTCCCTTATACATTTAGAACGTTATTCAGGAACAAACAGATAGCAGGACATTTGCCATGACCAAAAGGATAAAGTCCAGTGAGGAACTGCGAAGTCACCGCTGGTTTGGCGTTGACGATTTACGCGCCGTGGCGCACCGTGGCCGCGCCATGCAGATGGGATATAGTGAGCACGATTGGAAGGGAAAACCGGTCATCGCAATTATCAATACCTGGTCCGATATCAATCAATGCCATTCCCATTTCAAGCATCGTATCGAAGACATAAAAAGAGGGGTTTTTCAGGCGGGCGGTTTTCCACTTGAGCTGCCTGCTATGTCGTTGTCCGAGCCCTTTGTGAAACCGTCGACAATGCTTTACCGCAATTTACTGGCGATGGAGTGCGAGGAACTGCTTCGCTGCCATCCTGTCGATGGCGTTGTTTTGATGGGCGGGTGCGACAAGACAACCCCTGCACTGTTAATGGGCGCCATCAGTATGGATCTGCCGACAATCTATGTGCCGGCGGGCCCGATGCTGAATGGAAAATACAGGGAACAGAACCTGGGCAGCGGATCTGATGTATGGAAATACTGGGACGAGCGTCGCGCCGGGCTTCTGAGCGAGGAAAACTGGCAGGGGATCGTCAGTGGACTATCGCGCTCCTATGGACATTGCATGACGATGGGCACGGCCAGCACCATGACAGCCATCGCAGACGTTATCGGAATGACCATGCGCGGTGCCAGTTCCATACCAGCACCGGATTCCAGCCACATCAGAATGTCAGCCGCCTCGGGCAGGCGGATTGTTGATATGGTCTGGGAGGATTTGAAACCAAGCCGCATCCTGAACCGGAACTCTTTTGAAAACGGCATCATGACCGCTATGGCAATGGGGTGTTCGACAAACGCGATTATTCATCTCATCGCGATGGCGAGACGGGCTGATGTCGATCTGGATCTCGATGATTTTGAGAGATTCAGCCGGCTCATTCCGGTTTTGGCAAACGTGCGTCCGAGTGGCGATAAATATCTGATGGAAGATTTCTATTATGCAGGCGGCCTGTTGGGGTTGTTAAAGCGGATCGGGGACCTTCTTCATCTGAATTGTATTTCGGTGTCAGGGCGTTCACTTGATGAAGAACTCGCCAATATCGAAGTCTACAACGATGATGTAATAAGACCGATTGACCGGCCGATCTATGAGGAAGGCGCTTTGGCTGTGCTTAAAGGGAATATCGCTCCCGACGGCTGCGTTATCAAGCCATCGGCCGCTGATCCTGGTTTGCTTAACCATAGCGGACCCGCACTTGTCTACGACTCCTATCCCGATATGAAACGGGCTATTGAAGATGAATCACTTGGTGTCACACCCGATCATATTCTTGTGCTGAGAAATGCCGGCCCAAATGGCGGTCCCGGAATGCCGGAATGGGGGCAGTTGCCAATTCCCCAGAAGCTTTTGAAAAGGGGGGTCCGGGACATGGTCAGGCTTTCGGACGCTCGAATGAGCGGTACAAGTTATGGGGCCTGCATCCTTCACGTAGCGCCCGAAGCGTTCATCGGCGGTCCTTTGGCACTGATTGAAACCGGTGACATTATTTCCGTTAATGTGGACCAGCGTCAGATCAATGTGAAATTGAGCGATGAGGAAATGGCTGCACGGCGTTCGAGCTGGCGGCCTCCGGAGGCCCGATACGAGCGGGGTTATGGGTGGATGTACAGCCGACATATTCTGCAGGCCAACGAAGGCTGTGACTTCGATTTTCTGGAAACGGGGTTTGGAAAATCCGTAGACGAGCCCGCTATCTATTAGGGTTTCCGGTAGTCGGCTGCTGAACCCGGCAGATGGCGCCGGCATAATTGCCGGCTGGCTTTCGTACTGCAATCAGTCAAGCGTCCATCCGCCGTCGATAAGCAGGGATGTTCCTGTGATCAGTGCTGCGGCATCCGAGGATAAGAAAACGATGGCTCCCATGATATCCTCGAGTTCGCCCATACGGCCGAGTTTGATTTTAGACATCACATAGTTTTTGAATTGCTCGTCCTTAAATCCTTCCCGAACCATTTCCGTCATAATAAAGGTTGGAGCAATCGTATTCACCCGAATTCCGTGAGGAGCAAGCTCAAGGGCCATAGCCTTGGTAAAACCTTCGACCGCATGTTTGGACGCACAATAGATCGTTCGCTTTGGTCCCGCCACATGACCCATTTGAGATGACATATTGAGGATGACTCCCGGAAGGGAGTCCCGCTTCAGTCCCTCTGCCACTGTGTGAGCGACAAAGAATGCGGCCTTGACATTGAGATCCATCACGGCATCAAAATCTTCCTGGGTCAGATCCGGCATATATTTCGGGCGATTCGTGCCGGCATTGTTAAGCAGGATATCAAACGGCCCTTCCCTCAGCAAAGTGTCGCGGGTCCTGTCAAAGTCCATTACGTCGAGGACAAGAGGGGAGGCTTTGCCGCCACTTTGTTGAATGGCTTCCGCGACTTCGGTGATCTGCTGCCTGCTGCGGGCTACGATTGTAACGTCAGCGCCAGCACCCGCCAGGGCCGCCGCGCAGGCGACGCCCAGTCCCCGCCCGCCTCCGGTAACCAAGGCCCGCCTGCCGTCAAGTCTGAACGATGGAGTCTCCGGAAGTTTCATCATGATTTACTCCGCAGCAGTTGCATACGGAATATTTCGGCCGCCATACCGCCTTATGCGGATGTTTGCCTGCTCGGCATGTCCTCTGAATCCCTCAAGGATGCAAAGGCGTGAACAGTATTCTCCGATTTGCGCGCTGGCCTTATCGTCAAGTACGCGCTGATATGTGCATGTTTTCATAAATTTGCCGACCCAGAGTCCACCGGTATAGCGGGCGGCTTTTCTGGTTGGCAGGGTATGGTTTGTCCCAATGACTTTATCGCCATAGGCCACATTGGTCCGGGGGCCGAGAAACAATGAACCGTAGTTCGTCATGTTATTTAGGAAATAGTCCGGATCATCGGTCATGACCTGAACATGTTCAGAAGCAATTCTGTCCGCCTCTGCGACCATTTCTTCGCGTGACTTGCAGACAATTACTTCTCCATAGGTCTCCCAGGCCTCCCTGGCAATGTCGGCGGTTGGAAGAATTTGGAGCAACCTGTTTACTTCGTAAATTGTGTCATGGGCGAGTTTTTCCGAGGTGGTGAGCAAAATGGCCGGTGAAGTGGGACCATGTTCTGCCTGGCCCAGCAGATCTGTTGCACAGATTTCTCCGTCAACGGTTTCATCGGCTATAACAAGCGTTTCCGTCGGGCCGGCAAAAAGATCTATTCCCACCCTTCCAAACAACTGGCGTTTGGCTTCGGCTACATACATATTGCCTGGACCGACCAGCATATCGACAGGTTCAATGGTTTGTGTTCCAAGAGCCATTGCGGCAATTGCCTGGACGCCGCCAAGGACCAGAATTTCATCCGCGCCTCCGAGATGCATGGCGGCAACAATTGCCGGATGAGGTCCGCCCTGGTGAGGTGGTGCCGATGCAACGATACGATTAACCCCTGCAACTTTAGCCGTGACAATACTCATATGAGCTGATGCAACCATGGGATATTTTCCGCCAGGCACGTAGCAGCCAATGCTGTTAACAGGTATATTACGATGACCTAGAACGACACCCGGCAGAGTCTCGACTTCAAGATCTCGAAGACAGTCTTTTTGCCTCTCGGCAAAATTCCTGACCTGATCCTGAGCGAACTTGATATCATCAAGATCGCGCGGGCGGACTTTTTTCACCGCCTCTGCAATATCATCGTTGGAAAGACGGAATTTATCAGGGGACCAATTGTCGAATTTTGCGGAAAGTTCCCGAACAGCCACATCTCCCCGGCGCTCGACGTCTTCCAGAATGCCTTCAACCGTGGCACGCACCTTAGCGTCCTGTTCGGCAACTTCCGTTGCATCTCTGCCTGTCTTCAAGTGTAACGGCATCATGATCTCCTACAATTTTGGGGCAGCTGGGTATCGGCCACAGCTGAGCGACCTTTTCATTGGATTTTAAGCAAATCGGTAATTTATTAGTTTTTTGGTAGTTTAACAGCAATTCATGCCGTCTTGTAACCTTCAAATCAAGCTGATTCAGCCAATCCCTTCCGGGGATTCCGTATTGAAGTTATTTCAAGTCATTATACAGTCCCCTAAAATGAGGCCTCGCCTTGTTTGTTGACAACGGTAATGTTTGTTGCCCTGAAGGGCAGCAGAAATGATAGGCTTACAGATGTGTCCCATTGCCGCCAAATTGATTCTCCAAGATAGTCGCGTTATTTCCTGTTTTATTGATGAGTAGCATCAGGCGGTAAGTGTTGTGATGACTTGGCGGCAATGATCACAAATCGGATCCGGGCCGTCTAATGCAATGAGTGCAGTGAAACTGAACGAGTTGATGATAAGGGAATGGCAATTTGTTGGGAGATATCTTTCAATGACACCACATCAGAGCGGTAGCCGGGGCGACCATCAAATAAGCTCTAGCAATTTCATGATGGATTCCGTAGTCCGGTTGCTGCCCGTAGTTTTCATCGTGGCGGGGCTGATTGGACTTGGTGGCTGCGAGAACACCGCAAATTCAGATTCAAATGCTGGTGGAACCGGTCTTCATGCGTCGCCGGGACCGGTGGTCCTCGGGCCAAATCAGCCTCAGACACGGACCGATACGGGGGTGGTCGTCATGCCGTTGGACCAGGCGGCCTCCAGGCGGGCGCTGAACAATTACAGGATTAACAAAGGGGGAAGTCAAGGTCCTTATAGAGTATCGGGGGCCGATCTTAACGGAGATGGCCGGCCAGAAATCATTGCGTATTTTAGTGGTGAAAGCTGGTGCGCCAAAACCGGATGCACTTTGGTTGTTCTGACACCGGCCGATCCCGGCTATCGAACGGTCTCTACGATCAAGCGGGTTCAGCTTCCGGTGAGTGTAGGTCCCAATTCTTCCAATGGATGGCGAAATATTATTGTCAAAACCGGCGGTCACGGGATGCCGGTGCAGACAGTCACTCTGGAATTTTCTGGAAATCGTTATCCAGTTAACGCGACACTGGTGCCGGGCATCCCGGCTGATATCAAACTGCAGGGCGAGTTATTGCTGGATGAAGGTATGGAGACACAGCAGGCTGAGATCAATCGCGTGCAACATACCTCATTTTCGCATTCAGGCGTAAGATGAATT
>CAYWUX010000002.1:296111-334650 GCA_964461525.1 uncultured Hyphomicrobiaceae bacterium
GCTAGTCACTTTCTTCAGGCACATATCTGCAAAATGGCGGATCCGACTGGTCCTGAGTCATATTGTGATCATAGACATAAAGGGTTGAGCAATACGGACATATTGTCTGTTCATCGCTGCCCATATCCAAAAAAATGTGCGGATGGTCATTTGGCGGGCTGGCCCCCATACATTGGAACTCCTTGACTCCGATATGGATTTTTTCCACTCCTATGTCGTTACAAAAATGGGGAACAATCGTGTCTGCCATATGCTCCTCACAGATTGATCTGTGGATGAAAATTATTCAAGATGTACTCATTACAGAAATCATTTAACAGAGAAAGGGGTTTTCTAATTTTTTTCAGATTTAAACGAAAAATATCATGATAATTCCCCGCAAAGTTCAGGCAAATCAGGCGGAGATATAGATATTTTTATTAAGGTGAAATTGATGAATTTCTTTCAGTCTGACCAAGTGAAACTCGCCTATTTGGATGAAGGGGCTGGACTGCCGGTTATTCTCATTCACGGGTTCGCTTCGAATATTGCCACCAACTGGGTCAATACGGGCTGGGTCGGTCATCTTAAAAAGGCAGGTTACCGGGTTATCGCAATCGACAATCGCGGTCACGGGCAAAGCGAAAAACTCTATGATCCCGAAGCCTATGCCGCACCTTTGATGGCGGAAGATATTCGCCGACTATTAGATCATCTCGAATTTCGGGATGCCTTTATTTTGGGTTATTCCATGGGCGCCAGAATTTCAGCGTTTTTGACCCTAAGTCACCCGCAACGTGTAAAGCGTGTGGTGTTTGCCGGTCTCGGTATAAATATGGTGAGGGGTTTAGGCGGGGCAGGTCCCATTGCAAAAGCCTTGGAAGCTCCCAGCCTGGATGAAGTAACCAACGAAACGGCGCGAACATTCCGGGAGTTTGCAGAAAGCACGGGAAGTGATTTGAAAGCACTGGCCGCATGTATTCGGGCCACACGCGAAAAAATCACCCGGGAAAACATCGCCACAATATCAAAACCTGTTTTGGTCGTGGTGGGCACCGAGGATGTTATCGGAGGATCAGCTGAAGAACTTGCCAAACTCATTCCCAATGGTGAACATGTTGATTTGGTCGGACGGGACCATATGAAAGCGGTTGGCGATAGAGTATTTAAAGAAGCCGTCGTCGAATTTTTTGCGCGGGATTTATCATATGAATAACTGAATTTATGATTTCCCTAGTACAATACAAATGATTTTGCGGTGGCTGAATTTAATGAGTAATGATTTAAGTTACAATAGAGAGAACGTAACAGGAACAAAATATATTGACGCTTAATATTGTGATTGTTCAAATATAAATTATAAATAATCAGCCCATTCAACGCATCAATTAACAATATATTACCAACTTATTAACAGTTCAGTTCGAATCATGTATGGTATTCCACATAGGGGGCCAATTCACTTTTCGTGAACTTGGAAGATTATCAGGCTTCGCTGATGGTATTTATAGGTCTCGTATTTATGAATACTGCGGTGGTTGTTTGTCAGCGGGGAAATTTGGCCGCAGGAAACAAGCCTGAGAATTTTCGATCCGAAAGATCAACCCCTATAGGTTAAGAATAACCGGTACCGATTTTAAGTATAGGTGCAGAAACGTCGTTGGCGTGCAATCAGCTGTAACGCATTAGCTTTTGAGTCCAGGGTGAGTTTTGGACATGCGGAGATTGTGGTCGCGCAAGATGTCCGGGACATGGTGACGCATTCGGAGCGTTTATGAAATTCGATTGTGAAACCCGGAACCCAGGTGAGTTATGACCAGACATCGTGGCAAGCCCATACTGGAGGGGGCAGATGAGATATGTACTGAGCCTATTTGGGGTCATCGCAGGAATTGTACTCCTGCTGGTATCCGCTGCCATGAACTGGAGGTTCGGGTTCAGCCTGGGAAAAACTGAACTGGATTCCCAAATTTATGGTGCCGCCAGTGCAGCCGCCGATGGTCTGAAAGCCCTTCTTCCCTTTTTCGTTTTGTGGGCCATTCGTCAGAGAAATCTTGTCCAGGTCATAGCAGGTGTAATTCTCTGGTGTGTTTGTTCAGCCTATTCATTAACGTCTTCCTTGGGTTTTGCTGCGGTAAACCGCGCTGATACCATGGGTGCCAGGGAGATTCAGGCGACACGTTATGACGATCTGCGTACCGAGCTGAAACGTATTCGTGAAAAGCTGTCTTGGGTTCCTCAACACCGGTCTATTGGGGAGATTGAAGCAGACTTAACGTCTGTCATGTCCCGGCCTGTGAAAGGGCGCCGTGACCGAACTCTGGGAACGGTTGGTGATCTTACCGAGGAATGCACGGACGTTAACTGGAGAACGGAAAAGGCCTGTAACGAGGTTTTAAATTTACGCAAGGAACTTGCTGTCGCACAGCAAGCCAGCAAGCTGGAAAAACAGATTGCTGGAATTAAAGCACAACTTACACCGATATCCAGGAAATCTCATACCGTTGCAAGTGGTGAAGTCGATCCCCAGGCTGCTATGCTGTCGAAACTAACAGGCGTGGACCAATCTGTTGTGCAAATCGGATTGATAGTTCTCGTTGCACTGCTGGTTGAACTTGGCTCGGGCCTTGGGCTGTTCGTTGCGTTTGCCCATATCAAACCCAGAGATCCACCGAATAGCCGAGACGAACTGAATAAATCATTGGCCGTGTACGAGCCTAATCACGAAATGACAATACTGTCTCCTCAGTTGCCAAACCCCTTGTTGCTGCCCAACAGCGATCTTGTCGAATTCAGTAACAGCTGGATCGAGAAGGATGAGGAAATGAGCGTGACCGCAACTGAACTCTATGAACACTATAGAGCATGGTGTGAGGTGATGGATCGTGACCCAATGGCTTTACCGGTATTCGGACGAAATTTCGGAAAATTAGGGACTGAAAAGGCCAAAATTGGCGGTCGGATACGTTATATTGGAATTTCTCTAATCAGACCAGAAATCCCGCCTGAGCGCAATGATGATGACGTCGTCAGGCTCATCGCTAATAAGACCGCTTGATTCCTGATTTTTACTAAATTCCTGCAAAAATTTTTAGCTGTAAATTCGCGAGCGGCTATGGGCGCTGGCGCAATTACATTTTGATCTGCCATTGTAACCTTTAGCCATTGCCCCTAATTGAATGAAATCACGTGAATTGAACTCGAACTCCTGTTATGATGAATATCGTACTTAAACCGGTCAAATCCTGTTCGCACACCGTTAGCAATGATGGGCACCGGAATCAGACACAAGAATTATATTTTCCGACAATATAAAAGATATTGAGAGAGAGCTTTTCAGTGACAGGACGTATAAAATTAAGGGTTCCATTATGACGCAAATTCCGTTTAGAAATCTCGAAACTGTTGATCCAATTTGGTCACAGGTCAGAAAAGAAGCGGAAATTGCGGTTGCCGGAGAACCGACACTCGCAGGTTTCATTTATTCAACAATACTTAATCATGACAAACTTGATGAAGTCATAATTCATCGGCTGTCGCAGCGGATGCATCACGCGGACATCAGCTCAGACGTTTTGCGGCAAACGTTCGAAACCGTATTCAAAGACAATCCTGACTTGTCGGAAGTCATTAGGGTCGATCTCGCCGCGGTTTATGATCGCGATCCCGCATGCAATCGTCTAATCGAACCCATATTATATTACAAGGGATTTCATGCTTTGGAAGTGTTCAGGGTTGCCAACGCTCTTTGGAAGAGCGGACACCAGGATCTCGCGCTTTATTTGCAAAGCCAGGCTTCAAGGGTTTTCGCCGTGGATATCCACCCCGCAGCGGATATCGGTCGTGGAATCATGATCGATCACGCAACAGGTGTCGTTGTTGGTGAAACAGCGGCAATTGGTGATAATTCTTCGATATTGCACAATGTTACGTTGGGCGGCAGTGGCAAGGAGTCCGGTGATCGCCATCCCAAAATCGGTTGCAATGTGATGATTGGTGCTGGTGCCAAGGTTCTCGGCAATATTTTTGTCGGTGACTGCGCGCGTATTGCTTCGGGAAGTGTTGTGTTGAAAAATGTTCCGCCACGTACAACGGTTGCCGGTGTTCCAGCCAAAGTGGTGGGTCCGGCCGGATGTCCCGAACCTTCAAGAGTTATGAATCAGATGCTTGGAATTGACGAAGAGGATGCTGACTAAATTAGTTGAGCGATATCACAGTTGTAAATCAGGATCAGAGACAAATTTGATTGGTCCAGGACATTTTTGAGGAGGTGCCGGTGCAAAAGGAAGAAATTATCCGGCTTGAGAATTATTTAAAGAAAAAATTTGAGTTGCAGACAATTGAAGTCAGGCAGCGGCCGAACAAAAGTGATTCCGCTGAAGTCTATATCGGTGATGAATTTATAGGCGTCCTTTTCAAAGACGATGAGGACGAGGACCTTTCGTATAACTTCACAATGGCGATTCTGGAATTCGACCTCGAAACCTGAACCCTAGGGTTCCAGCCTGTTGCGCAAGAATAAGGCGGGATTTTATCCCGGCAGGCGCATTAACTATATCCGCGAGTTTTTACCGAGAAAATTAGTGCCGCGGGCATACTGCGTGCCATACCGTACAGTTTAAACGTCCTCAGTAAATAGATGTATATAAAACGGTTGGCGGATTATGCAGGAATTTTTACTTCACCTATACATTTGTTCTCTGGGATTTGCCCTCGCGGCGATCTGCGCAAGCTTTAGCCATTTGGTTACCGGGCGGCACCTCAGATTTATGGCGGTTCCTAACCGAGATGCATGGTCCATACTTATGTCTGTTTTTATCCGTCTGATTGCAGGTCCATTCATATTGGTGAGGAATTCAGTTGTTGGTGCTTTGTTCGAAAAACGATCCGCGCGCTGGCTTGCGCTTTCAGCCATATTCGCAACTGTATGGAGCTTCTTTTCGGGTGTCATAATTATTGAACTGCTGTTTTTACTGTCACGGTGAATTTGCGTTCGACCGTGACCCGCGATAGCGAACTGCTATGATCTTTTTCCGTAAATATTGAATTTGGATTTCTACAAAAACAGGATATGACTATTGAAACTGTGGTTTGCACGGCGGGCGGCGGAGCCATACAGGTGAATGCCATTGGGAGTAAAAATGTCACTATTTGAACTCGATAATATTAAGGTGGATACGTCAGGGGATGATCACTTCTGGGTTGCTCCAAATGCGATCGTATTGGGACGTGTCAAATTGGAAGCGATGGCCAGTGTATGGTTTGGAGCGGTATTGCGCGGCGATAATGAACTGATCCTTATTGGAGAAAATTCCAATATTCAGGATGGCAGTGTTTTGCATACGGACCCCGGATTTCCCTTGACTGTTGGAAAAAATTGCACGGTGGGGCATATGGCGATGCTGCATGGCTGTACCATCGGAGACAACAGTTTGGTCGGTATTGGTTCGACATTACTGAATGGTTCAACGGTTGGTAAGAATTGCATAATCGGGGCTCATTCACTTATACCCGAAAATAAAACCATACCTGACAATTCACTTGTGATGGGAACGCCCGGGCGTGTCGTCCGAGAACTATCTTCTGATGAGATTTCGACGATGGGTTTACCGGCAGCCCGTTACGTCGAAAATTGGCAGCGTTATAAAAAAGGCTTCAGGCCACAAAAAGATTAACCTGTGAGCACTGTTGGCCGACATTCTCACCTTAATAGTAGCCCAGGCGGCAGTTAATTCATCTGTACCATGCCCAGGTTGAATTAAAAGCCCGCACCCTGGAGATGCCGGCTTGAGGTGCGGGTCCGACAAGGCCGGGGATTGCAATTCGTATGTGGTATCAAGACCGTAATGAAGAATTTTTGTTATTCTCCAGTGTGTAACCCACCTCGGGCGTGCCGCGGCGGTAGGGCCTGTTGAAAATTTGCCGAAGAAAGAGAGTTATTTTTCTGATCGGGCAATAATGACATCCATTTGCGCTGATTTTCGTGGGACTGGCGCTTTACAAATCTGTAAGGGCTTTCGTTCCAGGCAACGATCTCCTGCCGTTTATTGTCCAGAATATAGTCACCATTTGCAGTACGGACAGTCAAAATAGCATGCCCATCACTATTTTCATCGAGAACGACAGTTATGAGAAGCGCGCTCAGTGGCCAACCTTTGTTAACCAGCATGCGTCGCTTCAATAAAACATAGTCTTCGCAGTCACCCTGATATTGCGGGAAGGTCCAGAATTCAGGTTTCCCGTAGAGATCCTGATCCGAAACAGGTGTTACAGTTTTGTTGACATATCTATTGACCGATTCAAGTTCAGACCATCTGTCCGCCGTAAGCTCCAGGCGTCTTTGTTTGGTGAACTCTGGACGGCATTCCGTCGGATGCCGGCGACAGAATTGAAGATAACCTATCGGGGGCGGGGAGGCGTTATACACCCGCATAAATTTGGAACCCAGATTTTGTCCATCGATCCAGGCCGTGTACTGCGCTGCGAGTGGACTGGAACAAAGACTCGCGGCTAAAAAACAAACCGCTCCTATACGCTGAGCATACATGACATACCCCCGATTAATTTATGGAGTCATCATCTCACAAACAGTTTTATTTTCGGGTAATTTGATTGGTAAAAAAATTGATAACTGCGTTTCTATTTATACAAAGATTGGTAAA
Organism: uncultured Hyphomicrobiaceae bacterium; assembly: GCA_964461525.1. Taxonomy (GTDB): domain Bacteria; phylum Pseudomonadota; class Alphaproteobacteria; order Rhizobiales; family CAYWUX01; genus CAYWUX01. The sequence goes on from CAYWUX010000002.1 coordinate 302,753, forward strand.
TTTGGAAATTATTGTAATTTTAGTAAATTTATAATTAAGCATAAGTGGTGATCAACCTATGGTCCTTGCTTCTTCAATTGTGGTACTCACAGAGGCGAGTCAACAGAGGTTTTATGAAATTGATCGGGACCGAAAAACTCCGGTTGCGAAGGTTGTAACACTCACTTCTCTCCGACGAGACAATGAGGATCCGTCCCGAGTCAACGCTTTGACCAATTTCTAAAAATTACTGGAAATAGTTTTTAATGGCTTTCGGATTCTGTATGTCCAGGAATTCAAGGCCAACACCTGAATCATGGTACCGAACCACCCGTGCCCGCATCCTTCCGAGCTTGACTTCTGTACCTACCTTCGGACGGACATCAAGTCGAACAGATGCTCCGCTGAGGGAAACATCTAAAATTTGGCACTTGATGACAGTACCATCCCCTAATTTCAGGGTCTGTATCGTAGTTTGGGGCACCATGCGTTGGTGCCGTCGACCGTCCGGAATACCAAGGGCTCTTTGATTGACAAGCCATGTGAGTTGATTTGCTAGTTTTTCTCTTTTGTATTCAGAGGCTGATATTCTAATCGCAAAACCACCTTCGAAACAGCGGACGACTATTCCATCAATTCGTCCGATGTTATCAATATAACAAATGATGTGCTCATCAACACGACATTCAATTGGAGCCATTAACGCTGCTCCACCAGGTGAGATATTTAATAGTTTACATGGATACTCCTGCTTGTTTTCACGCATGAACCTTCCCAGGAGCTTGAGTTGAACACGGGAATGCTTCCGTCTATCCGGTTGTGGAACCAAGGGATATCCGGGAATCTTTTTTGCCGAACCTGTTGCTGTGGGGCTCATATGACTTTCAATTCTAGTTTTCCGCAGGTAATACAAATCGGAATTGTCGCCAAAATTCAACAATAATAGCGAATATATGAAACAATTAATCTGTTATTTGAATGAATAATAGGAAGATCAGAGTTAATGATTTGCTAAATTGGGAAAGAATGTTTGAATATTTAGTTGAAATGGTAATTAATTTTGACAGAGTTGAGCAAAATCAGCAACTAGTTACTAATTTTCTGCTAATCCCCCTTCATAGATCCGGAATTCCCTGTGGTCAGAACGTACTACGCGCACTCCGTCTGACTTGTGATACTCTTCATACTTTCTTAATACTTTTTTTGGCTGTCCATTGTTTGTAGAGGCGTTTTGTCCCGGTTGAGACTTATTGCAGATAGAACCGTCATCCCGGGTCCAAAAACATTCTATTGAGTTGACTGCGAGTTCTGTCAATGGCCAGGAACCGAGCCAATAGGTGTTTCCACTAACTGCAATAGCCCCCAAAAAACGGCTGATTAACTGGTTCTGATCCGGATGCAAAAGAGGCAGAACGATCATTTCAAAGGTGGCGGAACGTCCGGTATCTGTGCTGCCAGTAAATTTTATGAGACCAACACGCCCATCTGCCGACAGGGAATCCAGAAGTTCTTCGATCATTTGGCGGTCTTCTCTACGCCATATGGTGACACAATCGTGTCCGCGCAGCTCCCTTCCAAATTGTTGACAAATTCGCGTGCCGGCCAGCCGAAATGCATACGACTGATCAATTTTTTTTTCGATAATGAAGGTTTCGGGAAGTATTGAATAAATTCTTGATGGCTCAATTTCAAGGCGGCAGGGGGCCACTCTTTTTCCTCTCAAATCATTCCAATAGGAAAAAAGTTGAAGTGTGGTGTTTTGTTCGATGCCGCGCAATGTCTTTGCCATAGTCCGGAGTTTACTGCTGGTTAACAATTGGCAAGTGCATTAAAGATCTTGTTTGGTAACAAATCTTTGGACACCTGCGCCTTGTGGGGTAGAAAAGCATAAATGGTGCCAACTTTTGAATTCCAACGGGAGTTGGCAGTCTGACTATGGGTTCATGGTTAACCAACGTTGACAACGGGTTTTGATGGTGTTCTCAGTATCTGTTGACAATACGTTCACCACTGCTTCTTTCCGTGTTGTGTTTTGTGGGGCCTTTGATGAGCAAAAAAACAATAGAATTATGTTTAAAATCATTAACGCTGTGAATAGCGGGTTGTCACAAGTTGGAGATATTACGTTTGCGAAAACAACAACCAATATTCAATGTTCCTAAAAGCGTTCTATGGTCCCTTGCTATCATTCTGGCCGTTCATCTGTATCGGTTGTGGCTACCGGAGCAGGAGCAATTCGACTTAATTCTTTCGTTGGCTTTTATTCCAGTTCGTTATTCCGGTACCATTACCGGCATTCCCGGCGGCGAAATAAGTAAATTTACTTCGTTTGTTACCTACATGTTTCTTCATGGTGATTGGGTTCATCTGGTAGTAAACGGTCTCTGGTTGTTGGCTTTTGGAAGTGCGGTGGCCAAACGGATCGGTGATGGTGGTTACGTCTTATTTTCCCTGTTATGCGGAATTGCAGGAGCCCTGACTCATCTCATCATCCACTGGGGGGACATTGGACCCGTGGTTGGCGCATCCGCGGCCATATCGGGTCAGATGGCAGGTGCCATCAGGTTCATTTTTGGTGCTTATAAAAACGGTCAGATGAACTTAGTCCAGACCGATCCGCGTTCGATCCGGCTGATTGGCATTGGAGAAGCGATCCGCGAGCCCAGAATAATCGCGTTTCTGGCAGTCTGGATAGGTTTAAATATTTTTGTCGGAATTGGGGGATTTTCTCTTGGTGAGACGGCCAATATCGCCTGGGAGGCGCATATCGGCGGATTTTTGGCCGGATTAGTGTTGTTCGGTCTGTTTGATCATGGAACTCAGGTCATCAATAGACGAAGTACGACCGATGAACCCGCGGACTGACGGGTTGAAATATCCAAGTCTTGTTATCTGACAGGACTAGCCTCCAAGTCGGATCTGGCTGGCATGTCGGAGTTTTGCCCAACCGTATCCAGTCTTTGAGAAAAATAGCGCAATTTTGAATAAAAAACTTAAATAAGACAAGTTTTCAAACTAAAAAGCCTTCGGATGCGCAGGGATAGGGACATCCGAAGGCAGTTTATTTAGCAACATGGCTTGTCATCATGTTGGGGGGCAAAACAAGCCACGTCGGTAGGTCGGCAACCTTGGGCAAGGTTGTACCTTCGTTAATGATGCCATTTGTCTGACAATTAAGCCAAACACTATATTGTGATCAATGTTTCACAATATTGCGAACTATAATTTTATGCCTCATCGGCCATGTTTTGTCCAGTCGTTCGCAACGCTCAAATATGACCCGAATTAATGGATTGCTGTGGACATGCAGTGTCGGGTTGAATTGTGAAGTCGTTGATATCACTGTGTTTTGATTGAAGGTGATTTCCCTACAATAAACCAGGAGGAATATCCTTTGTCATCTCTATCCGTCGTGATATGGGATGACCGCGGGTTCATTTAACCTGCTATTGCTCAAAGTGTTGGATATGAACGTAAATATTTTTACGTAAAAGGAGAACGTATACTTATGAATATTAAGACAAAGCAAATTGCGCTCGCGGGGGCGCTGCTGTCGGCTGCATTCCTCTCAGCAGGACCATTAGCTCAAAAGAGCTATAGCCAGAACGGTGCTTCATTCGGAGGTAAGGAAGACACGGAATTTGCATCCAAATTATGGTCTGAAATGACAAAAGCTCGTCTGGTGGGTGCAAAGTCGTTGAATACGCATCCTTATAAAGGTCAAGCTCCCCACGGAGCAATACTGCAGACCATAGATACATCCATAATTGTTGATGGCCGCGAAGGCCGGGTCATCGTTAAAAAGAATTATGGTCCCGAAGGCGTGAGTACAAAGGATGTTTGGCGCGAACCCGATAAGCATTTGAAGGCTGTCACTGTCATGTTTAAACGAGAAGATGGATATGACAAAGACAACGACAACTGGTTCTGGGCAAAATATCTGGCCAATGGTAGCCTGGACAAAAATCCGAAAGGTATGCTTCTTGCGGGCCGGGTGGCAAAAGGGGCTGATCAAGGTTGCATTGCCTGTCATTCTGCGGCGGATGGAAAAGATTATCTTTTCACAAACGATCAATAAGCCCGATAAGCCACCAAAGCATAGTTATCATAGTCCTTACAGGGAGAAATGTTTAGACCGGGCAGACACCCAGTTTGCCCAGTCATTTTTTTATACCCGCTACCTCTGATCTATTTTGAGCTACAGTTAATTATGTAGAGTCTTCAAGCCTTTGCAGCCACCCGATGACGATTAGGCACAGGCTGAATGTTTTACCGATTTCACCTTAGTCAATATTTAATGATTTAAATAAAAAAAGACCTTCGACGTGGGGGCCTTAGGGAGCCAAATCGAAGGTCTTTAAGGGCCTTAAGGTTCAAGGATGGCACTCAAAAACCTTAAAGCAAAACGCTTGCTATTATGACAAGTCGCAGTGAAGATTAGACCGGTCAAGAAGAGAGCAAGGACAAATTGACGTGATTCTCGGTGCTAAAAAAGCACTGGAAACTGATGCACACAATTACTTAACAGGGCGCACACAGAAATATTTGCCTTCTGTGAATAACTAAGCCTATTTATTGTTGCGTCGATTTACATATCTCGCTCTCTGTCCGGTTATTTAAGTGTATTCAGCATTTGAAAGCCCTAAATCAATATAGTTCTCCCAAAAATTGGATCCGGTAAAAATTTTTCAGTCAGTTTAACTTTCGGGAAACCTAAAAGCTATAGATTGGCTTGGCTGAAGCGCAGACAAAATAATTGTCCCTAACTCCCATTAGGATCATTCGGTTTGTGCTTTTGTATATCCTAAGTATTGCGTTGATATGACGATCCGGTTTCCTCCCGGATCGTCATAGCGCAATACAATAATTTCCTTCCGATTACACGGTTGTGTTCTGAGCTTCAGCGGCAGCCTGGCAATTCTGGTAGTTTTTATAGGTGGATGGGAAATATTCAGGTTGTGGGTACTGAGTTCGAAAATTGCGCCTAACTGGCCGCGGGCATGGAACGGTTTGAACCAATGAATTCTAAAAATCCGTACATTAAACCTGGATAGAAGAAATTTTGTAAGATCATGCTGCGTACAGTGACGATTTGTCTGAAATGTTTCAATCCATCATGATCTGCGCAGGCTGCGCGGATCAATACGACAATTTTTTCGGGGACGTTGAGCTTGCGGTCGGTCGGATCACAACGTTTGTTTATCGACTTATTCATTTTTGTGATCGCAGGTCAAACTGCTGCCGCAGTTCAATTCAGAAACGGCGTGTGCAATCCTAAACGAAATTAGTAAATGACTCTCAATATGTTAGATATTGTCTTAACAATTGTTTCCCTGGACCTTCAAACCTTGTCTCCCAGAGAGACAATTTCGTCAGGATCTAATTAGTCTAGCCCTTTCTGATATTTTTGTGTTCAACAAATAATATATCAGATAGATATTATCTGGTATTTGATGAGGTGATGAAGTTGTAAGCGTAAATGGACAATCAAAATGATTTACGCGGGGATTTCGAAAGGGGCACGACATGCTTGCAAAATCTTTCATCTTCTTCATTTGGGCCATGGTATCTCCCACCATGGTTGCAGAGGAAATACCTAGCGGGGCATTTGTCAGTCGTGAAGCCTGGGAAACCGAGGCTGAGTGTCAGAAGGCAGCAAATTACGCCATGCAGATCATGACTATGGAGGTAATATCAGAGGGGGCAGAACCTCCATATTTATTTGCAGCCTGTGTCGAACATATGCCGGGGCAGGATATCTGACAAAGACTGACAGTGATGGGGAAGGAAGCCTCGGACGATGTTCCGAGGCTTCTTTTTTCTCCATGTCATTTGCGCGCGGTGTCATTTGATTCACAGACGCCATCAATTCTATTAATCGACTTTGATAAACATTGTTTCACATCGCCGATGTGGAATTTCAGTGATATTATCGCTAGGAAGCATGAAGTTGTCTTTACAGATCAACACGGTTTGGAAACGCAGTAAAGTCATGACATGAGTGACACAGAGACATCATCCAAACCCACATTGTGGGATTTTTCGATAGAGATTTATTCAAAAGACGATGTTGAGTTAGCATGTCTTGATCTGCAGGATAATTACGGCGTCGATATTAATCTGCTGCTGTATCTCCTCTGGCGTTCTCAGTCGGGTGATATGTTTGCATCCGAGGACATTGCCGAAATAGATGACCATGTCAGGCCTTGGCGGGAAACAGTTGTAGAGAATTTACGGCGGGTTCGCCGAGAACTGAAGATCATCAATTGTAAACTTGACCCAGAAGTCGTCGAAGACTTCAGGAACTCAGTCAAAGAGTTGGAGATATCGTCGGAAGCCCTGGCCCAGAATATTCTTCTCTCCTGTACCCCTGAAGTCCGTTCAACCAGTTCTGATGTCGAACATGCCAGCAGATGCAATTTGTCGGCCTATGAAGCATTTCTGGAAACCGAATTCAGCGAAAAAGCTCGCAACACAATCCTTTTGGCTCTCAAGGTAAACCGTTAGGCTAATTGTCGAATGTTGCACTCAGAGTTATAGATTATGGTCAATCGGAAACATCAGTTTTGATACGTCGATTGACGGATCGCACCATAAGGTAGTTGTGTGTTATTCAACGGTTTGATATTTATTAAACGCATGATAGGAATTCGGCAAACGTGAGTAGCGTACCTACACGGCTGGTCGTGGGAATAAGCGGAGCTTCGGGTGTTATCTATGGCGTCCGGGTTCTCGAACTGCTGAAAAATAGTCCTGTAGAAACCCACCTCGTGGTAACAAAATCCGCTGAAATGACTCTCGGATACGAAACGGATATCAAGCCCCGGGATGTGCGGAATTTGGCGGATGTATTTCATCCCGTCGGCGATGTGGGCGCATCTATCGCATCAGGATCCTACAAGACCTGTGGAATGCTGATAGTCCCCTGTTCCATTAGAACCATGAGTGAAATAGCGACAGGCGTCACGAGTTCCCTCATGAGCCGCGCAGCTGATGTTGTCTTAAAAGACCGTCGCCGTTTGGTATTGGCGGTTCGTGAAACACCACTGCATGGCGGACATTTACGCACCATGACCCAACTCTCCGACATGGGGGCCATCGTTTCTCCAATCGTACCCGCTTTTTACAGTAAACCAAAGACTGTTGACGATATTGTAAATCATACTGTTGGACGACTGTTGGATTTGTTTGACATCGATGTCGGAACAGTTTTTCGCTGGCGAGAGGGGGGAGAATAAAATTGAAACCAGTATCGTTCGACTATGTCCGTGCCACAAATCTGAGACAATCCCTCGACTTGCTTAGTGAAAATCCGGAAGCGGAACTGATAGCCGGTGGACAAACGCTTGTCCCCCTGTTGAACCTGCGCATGGCTCGTCCGTCGCTCCTGATTGATATCTCCGGCATCGAAGAGCTTAAGGGAATCACAACTGTCGGGGGTCAGCTTCGCATTGGCGCAGCAACGAAACAGATCGAAGTTGAACAAAGTGAGATCGTCGCGGAGCAATGCCCACTCCTGTCCAACGTCATGCCCTGGATCGGACATCGGCCAACGCGGACCAGAGGAACGGTTGGCGGCAGTCTGGCAACAGGCGACCCAGCCGCGGAAATTCCGCTTGTTGCGAGCGTGCTCGATGCAGAAATTGAAATATGCTCAGGAGACGAATTTCAGCGTATCAGTGCGCCGAACTTTTTTCTTGGGCCGCTTCAGACCGCACTGCCCGAGGGTGCGTGCATTACAGCTTTGCTGGTGCCAATCTGGAATTCGTCGAATGTCGGCTCTGGATTTCGGGAAGTTTCCATCAGGCAAAGCGATTTTGCGATAGCATCTGCAGCTGCGCAGATGCAATGCGACAATGACGGGCGTATTACAAGATTGGCATTGGGTGTCGGTGCCACCGGGGATTACCCGCAACGAATAAATTCCGTCGAAAGAGTTTTAGAAGGACAGATTTTTAACACGGAAATTATCAGAGATGCCTTAATCAATGTAGAATCGGAGATTGAAGCTAACGGCCACATGCATGCCTCTGCGGATTATTCCCGCAGGGCAGCCGCACGACTTCTGTATCAGGCGCTCGACGAAGCCTGCAAGGAGTTGATGCAATGACAGATTATTCTAAAACTGTATCTTTCCATGTAAATGGCCAGCCAGTTTCTTGTTCGGTTGAGCCTCGTATGAGCCTCCTGGATTTTCTCCGGGACCAAATGGATCTTACCGGTGTGCATTGCGGTTGCGAACATGGTGTTTGTGGTGCGTGCACGGTGCTGGTAGACGGTGACGCGGTACGGTCATGTCTAATGCTGACGGTTCAGGCGGAAGGTCATCGAATAGAAACCATTGAAGGGGAAGCCCCGACTCACAGCGAACTCAGTCTGATTCAGGATGCATTTTGGGAAAAGCACGGTCTGCAGTGTGGATTTTGCACACCGGGTATGATTTTGACCGCCCGGGCCCTTTTGAACCGGAATTCAAACCCGGACCGATCGGAAATCCGTGAAGCCATATCAGGAAATCTTTGTCGCTGCACAGGTTATTTGCAAATTATCGAATCCATTGAACTGGCCGCTCAATGGCTGAGTCAGTCCAACAGAGGCACGGATAGTGCCGGGGAAAAATCGAATGGCGGCGGGGCATGACCCATTCAATTTCGTCAAAGGAATTTAGATATATTGGCAGGAAATCCAGATCGGTTGAAGATCGCCGGTTTATCTCCGGACAAGCGATTTTTGCCGGAGATATAAAACGACCTGGTCAGAAGCACGTGTCGGTCGTTGCATCCCCCTATCCCGCCGCCAAAATCACAAACATCGATCTTTCGCAGGCCCGCAAACAGCCTGGTGTTATCGATATTATTACGGGTGAGCAACTGGTAGCAGCTACAAACCAGCTTGCAACTGCCGTGGATACTCCAAATGTCAAACGCTGGCCGCTGGCGGTCGGACAGGTTCGCTATACAGGCGAATGGGTAGTGGCAATTGTCGCTGAAAGCCGGGCTCAGGCCGAAGATGCTGCCGAACTGGTTGAAATTGACTATGATCCATTGGACCATGTTGTCGATCCGGAACGGGCGCTTGAAACTGAAAGTCCCCTGGTTCATCCGGATCATGGTTCCAATGTTCTGCTCGACCGTTCATTCACCTGGGGTGATGTGGATCAGGACTTTAAACTGGCCGATTACCGGCTTTCATATCGTGTGAAATGGGGACGAAGTTCCACGGTGCCGCTGGAAACCTTCGCAGTTACCGCAAGCTGGGATTCGGGCACGTCGGTCATGGACATCTGGGCCTCAATTCAGATGCCAAAATATGCCGATCAGATTGCCAGGGCATTGCGTCTCAGTGCAAGTTCGATCCGGGTTCACTATGATGTCGACGTCGGAGGAAGTTACGGTGTGAAGCGGGGTCTTAAGCAGACTGTGCTGGTAGCGGAACTTAGCCGCCGAATTGGAAAGCCGGTAACTTTTATAGAAGACAGGTTGCAGAATATGTCGGGAGGTGACGCCCATGGACCCGATCGTATTTTTGATGTAGATCTCGCCTACAATAATGACGGCCTTATGAAGTCCATCAGAATTCGGGCCCTGGACAATGCTGGTGCTTATGCCGGTCGTTCTCCCTTCCAGCTGGGAAAACCTGTTGGCGCCATTGTTGGGCCCTATATGATAAAGAGTGCCGCTTATCACGCCCAGTCTGTTACCACAAATATTACGCCACAGGAGGCCGTCCGGGGATTTGGCCAGGCCCCCACAAACTATGCCATTGAGCACGGGGTCGACCTTGTCGCGCGAGCACTTAACATGGATCGGCTGGAGCTCAGACGAAAGAATTTGATACCGTCCGATGCTTTTCCCTACAAAATCCCCTCCGGTTCGACCTATGACAGTGGTAATTTTCATGGGATGCTTGACAAACTTATGGATACTGCCGGCGGATGGCAGGAAATGCTGGCACGCCGTGATGCCCTGCGAGGTGATGGTTTTCTGGCGGGCTTGGGTTTGTCCTGCTGCCTTGAACCGAGCGGCGGGAACTCATCATTCGAACCACTGCTAAATCCTAAAAACGATACGACAACCTGGATGGAATCCTGTCAGTTGCAGGTAGACGCGCTGGGTGGTGTGATTGCCACTATATCCACGACATCGTCGGGGCAGGGGCATGAAACACTGACTTCGCTGGCAATAGCCGAAATTCTTCAACTGCCACCAAATATAATCAGGGTTGCCAGGGCCACATCCTTGACGGGGCATGCCAGTAATAGTCCGGTGGGGTCCAGAATGGCGATCATGCTTGGCGGAGCAGCTGCTGGTGCTGCCGAAAAAATACGCGGAAAGTTTCTCGAAGTCGCGGCCTTCAATATGGGTGTCGCTGTCGATGACCTTTTATGGCGTGATGGAGGTGCCGAGGTCAGGAAAAGTCCCGAGCGCCGGCTGGATTGGGATCAACTCGTCCACATTTGCCATAGAAATGCCCATCGATTGCCGCCAGATATGGAGCCTGGCATTTCCGTCGTTTATACAATGCAGGTTCCAACCGGTGGCGCGCTGCCGGACGCCGACGGCCGGATACAGATGTATCCCTGTTATTCTTTTGAATCTCATCTTGTGCTGGTGAAAATGGATCCGGTAATATGCAAGCCTGAGATTATTGATTACCATCTCGGGCATGATTGCGGTGTGGTTATCAATCCGGATATTGTCCGGGGAATGACCCTGGGAGGTGTTGCTCATGGGATTGGTGCTGCCTTGATGGAGCGGTTTGAAGTGGATTCGGCAGGCCAGCTTAAAACCGTAACATTCATGGATTATCCCATGCCCTCGTCCCATGAAGTTCCAGCTGTCAACATTGTGAACCAGATTACGCCTTCCCCGCTGACCTGTTTCGGCCAAAAGGGATCAGGTGAGTCCGGTTATCTCGGCTCACCAGCCGCCATTGCAAATGCTGTAAACGATGCGCTGGCGCCGCTCAATCTGACGTTTTCGGAACTGCCAATGAGGATGTCTGACATTAGTGATCTTGTTGCCAGCGGCAATTCTAAGGGAAAAATCCATGACAATTGATTCCCATGCTCATATCGTACCCATGGATACGCTTGCCGTTTTGTCCAGGAGAACCCGAAGTTTTCCTTCTATTGAGGTGGAACAAGCTGGAGAGTCGATTAAACTTACGTTTGCGGGAAAGACTGAAACACGTCCTGTGATGAAGGGGCTTTATGATGTGGAAGACCGTCTTGACTGGATGGAACAACAGGGCATAACCCACCAGGTCAATGGAACCTGGCTCGATATGACAGGTTATGAAATTCCAGCGGACGAAGGCAGGGATTGGAGCCGTTTTCTGAATGAGGCTTTGCTTGACCTCATGAAAAAAACACCTGAACTGGTGACTCTCGCCACTGTACCTCTTCAGTCAGGAGAGGCAGCCGCTGAAGTGCTGCGGGAAGCGCTTGTTGCCGGTTTTTCAGGGGCTATGATCGGAACTCAGCCGAAAGGCAAGGGCGGGGTTCTCGATGATGAAGATCTGCAACCGTTTTGGGCCACAGCATCCGAACTTGGCGCCACGATTGTCATTCACCCAATGTATGATTGCGGCGATGACCGAGTAAATGACTATGGATTGGCCAATGGTCTCGGTCGGATAACTGATACCGTTATTACAGTCGCCCGCATGCTTTACGCCGGAATACCGGGCAAATATTCCGGAGCCCGGATCGTTGTTCCCATTGGAGGTGCAGCTTTACCGTTCGTTATGGGCCGGCTGATGAGAAACTTTGAGATCGGTTCCGAAGACTGGGCCAATCCTCAGGAAGAATTCAGACATCTCTGGGTTGATACGGTCGTCCACGACGCCGATACTTTGCAGTTTATCGCAAAAAAGATCGGCTGGGACAGAATTATGCTCGGGACTGACAAACCATTCCCAATCGGGGATTTTGAACCACACAAGGTGATTGAAGCGCAAAATCTGCGTGAAGACGCGCGTGAGAAAGTTTTAAGAGGCACTGCCGCCTCACTCTTTTCTATCGGATAGCCCTGTTCCCAGTCATTCTGGATATAAAAAGATCCCGGGACTGACCAGCGCAATACACAAGAGAGTTCAGTTAGTCTTGGTTCTCGCCCCAGCCCTCTTCAACATCTCTTACCGAAGTTTCCGGTGTAACATTCGAGGCAATCTGGCGCTTTAGCGTATTGAGCCCGTTAATAAGGTAATTTCCCTGGACGGCGCGTTGGGCGTCCTGCTCCCATTGTTCGCTCCAGTCACCCAGAGAATAGCCATGCCAGGGTGATTCCGGTTTTAAATCTTCAAGACCCAGACGCTCCCACAGTTCCTTTGCTTTTTCCATGTAGGGCCGCGTCGGCAGCGCGAGTGGCGGCATTTTGCTTTTCATTGTTGCGTTGATGAGAAGAGTTGAGTCCTGTTCGCCTGTATGTTCCCTTTTAGGGCCATGTCCCTGGCCACGATGAGGCATGACGAAAACATCCGTCTGAGGGTTACTTCGATAAGATATAGCCCACAAAATGGCGTCAGCACTGTTGGGATCAATATCAGGATTCACGGCAATAACGATCTTGCTGAAATCCCCCTTGAAACTTGCCGCCCCGTAGAGCGCACGCCAGATTTCCGTTTCCGACGCGCCTTCATCCATGGAGATTATGGTAACCCGCAATAGCGAGGTAAGTGGTTCATGGAGGGACACGCCCTTGACGCCCAGAATATTCAATTCCTTCTGAAGATGGTGCAAAAACAGCGGTTCGTAGGCAACCCGTTTTATTACGCTCGATTCCGATGGGGTAACCTGAGAGATGTAGGAGGGAATTACAGGCCGTTTTTTTTGCGTAATCGCGGTTACGGTCATCGGCATATTGAATTCTTCAAGTGCCACATGACCGTGTGACTCGCCAAATGGGCCTTCAGGTTCGAGAATATTCGTATCAATCAGGCCTTCTATAATGATCTCCGCCTCTGCCGGCACAAGAAGGTCAACTGTTTTTCCTGGTATAACGTTTATGGGTTCCTCCGCAAGGCCGCCGGCGATATCATATTCATCGACACCTATTGGCATTTTTTGCGGTCCCATGAAGGCCACATAAGGCGGGCAGCCAAGGACAATGGCGACTGGCATCTGTTCTCCCCGAGCCTTGTATTTTTTCCAGTGCAGAAATCCCCCGGCACCTCCGACCCGCGTCGCCATTCGAACGACAAGACGGTTTGCCGATTTAAGCCCGGCCCGATATGTCCCCATATTTTGAATATTTGTTTCCGGATCCCGGGTTATAACATTAGTCGCTGTCAGTGTCGGTGCGCTGTCAAATCCGGGTGTTGAAATGGGGATAGGCAGTTTATCAAGACCATTGCCTGGGCCAATCAGATCGTCTCCTTCCATGACAATCTCCTGGCACGGGGCCTCGTTAACTGTTTGTGGACCTATGGGGTTGGCGATCGCCTGCTTCCATTTTTCGCCGATCCGTTCCAGTGTCGTTCCCATGCCAATGCTGTAGATATCTTGAGATGCCGCCATCGCACCAACCACCACAGGAATGTCAAAGGTCTTTCCTTTTCCGTCGGTTATATTTGTGAACAGAAATGCTTTACGCCTATTCTCAGGAATGCCGCCGCGAAACTGCCACCGCACCAGCGGATGCATCTCCGAATCCTTGTCAATGGGCTCATTGATTTCTTGCAAAAGACCAGCGGATCTCAGCTGATCTAGATGATCTTGGAGGTCATTGTAACCTCTATTTTTGGCAGACATGAGTGATTCCGATAACTTTCAGGACTATATTTTGGATTATTAATTTCACCATGGCTCACCCTCTGCGTCCATCTTTTTCTGATTAAAATCAGCGGATATCGCAGCCTAATCCCTGCAGCAGCGATAGGATACTGGCGGTAAACATTAGCAATCAATTTCGTTAGGACCAAATTTTTTCAAGGGCCGGCTGTAATCAGGGAAATGGCATTGGTCAGGGCCACCGGGGTTTTGGTGTCGGTGTTCAGGCTGGGTGATGGAGGCGGGCCAAATGTTAATCGACTACTTTTCCCTCCCTGGCTTGAGGAGTAGGTTTGGAATAACTCGAAGGAATGGGTTATGGTTCCGGTTACGGGATCCGGCTGGTGAAATTGTTCGTCATCGTAACCAGTTGCCGGTGTAGGACGTCATCAAATAAGGTCACTAACCATGTTCGAAAACTTTGAAGCCCGGGATATCGAAACTACCGGAGCGCGTATCCATCTGGTTCACGGAGGTTCCGGTCCGCCGCTCCTTCTTCTTCATGGCAATCCAATGACGCATGTGTCATGGCATAAAGTTGCCGGACGTCTGGCGCAACACTTTCATGTGGTTGCCGCTGATCTCAGAGGGTATGGGGATTCGTCAGCGCCGGAGCCCGGTGAGAACAGTATCAACTATTCCTTCCGCTCCATGGCCCTCGACCAGGTCGAAATCATGGAAGTGCTCGGATATGACCGGTTCATGGTGGCGGGCCATGATCGCGGAGCGAGGACCGCATTTCGAATGGCACTTGATCATGAACAACGTGTTGAACGGGCCGCATTGGTCGATATACTGCCCAATCACTATATCTGGAACAATACCTCCAAAATGTGGGCGGAAAAGTCCTGGCATTGGGTATTCATGGCGCAACCCTACGATTTGCCGGAAAAAATGATGGGCGCGGTAGACCCTCGATGGTTTATGGAGAAAAAACTTTCAAAACCGGGAATAGGTTTGAATTTCTTTGATCCCCGAGCTTTCGATGAATATGTCCGGTGTTTTAATGAGAAAACAATTTTCGGATCATGCGCGGATTATCGGGCGACAGCCAGTTGCGATCTGGATATGGATACCGAGGATTTCAATTCAGGGCGAAAGGCCAGGCAACCTCTTCTTGCAATCTGGGGAAGCCGCAGTCATACGGGCTCAGTCCACGGTGACTGCCTGGAAATCTGGAAACGCTATGGGGCAGATGTGACAGGCGGACCCATAGATTGCGGGCACTACGTGCCGGAAGAAGCTCCGGAAGAAACCTTGGACTGGTTTCTGAAATTTTTTCCGCATTGAATCGATCAAGGGCAGGTAAGGTTGATCCGGAGTCGGAAAAACGATGCACGTCATTTTTCTTTCAGCCAGCGAACGACACCAGCAACCCCATCGACTCCGACCATGGCCCCTTCGGGGATGGTACTGGTCGCTCCCATCACACCAAGCACCATGGGAATTCCACGCTCTCGACCAAGGGATGCCAGATGAGATGTACTACCGCCAAGTTCGGCCACAACGCCGGAAACTTGGGGCAGCACCTGGGCAAGTGCCGGTCCAGCAACTTTAGTCACCAGTATGTCGCCAGGCGCTATTCGTCCAATTTCACACTCACAATTTATCACGCAGGCGCGGCCGGAGGCCCAGCCCATACCACCGGGATGACCGCGCAATCCTGGTTTACCGGAGAAAACTTCGTCTGGCACAACTTCAGGTTCGGTATGAAGGGGGCGCGCCTGTAACATTTTAATTCCCTGTTCATCCATAGCCCATTCCACTTCGACAGGATGCTTCATCAATTCTTCTGCTTTGCGCATAAACTGACCCAGCTCTTGTACCTGTTCCACGCTCAGACAAGGAGCGCCAACTTTGCTATCATTGACAGGCGCGGTTGTTGGTGCCGCCCCGTGGTGGTGGCAATGGATAGAGTGTTCCTTGTGACCGGCAGCCGTTTCCAGCAGTTCACCGGTGGAGGATAAATCATACCGGTCGGGGACAATTTCGCCCTGGGCAATAGATTCACCCAAGCCCCAAGTTGCGCTGACAGACATACCGCCGCCGGCAGTGCGGCTCAGGCCGCCGCCGGATGCTATCGCATTAACTAAGGGCTGTACCAGTACGGCCATCGCCGTATCAACTGGAGAAATATTCTTGTCGTCCATATAACGCATTGCACGGGAGGACCACAGAGCCCCCCAGCAAGCTCTTACAGCCGTGAGAAAATCCTGTTCACTATCGATTCCCAGAAAAGTCTGGAACTGGCCGGCGAAAGATGAACCTTCCGTATCCTCCATAAGCGAGGACGACCGGACGGCCACGAGATTGCCTTCGCTCTCCACAAGCTCCCGATAAGCGGTCAGCAAAGGGTCAATGATTTCCATCACCATCGGTTTGCTGAAAAGGGCAATTCTTACCTGGGAGACATGTTTTCGGGCATCCATAAAATCCAGCTCAACAGCTAATTTTGCCGTCTCGGTTAAACCTAGTTGATCGAGCTGATGGCGGTAGGCATGGGATGTAAGGCAAAAACCACCGGGTGTTGGCAGACCCATCTGTGCCAGTGCGGACTGGTTGGCTGTTTTGGGTCCGACCAAACTAGGATCAGAACATTCAGGGTCATTTAATTGCACAATGAACGGACTCATAATTCTCACTCTCAATAGGCAATTATAGCAGATCTGGCGTCAGCAGGCCGTTGTCTTAAATTAATTTAGTCGAAAAATAATAAATCGGCCGGGCGAAAATACGTCCGGCCGATTTTATAATCTTTGTCAGCTCATACTGAACCTACATGGGATCAACAACCGTAATTTCCTTCACAGGGAAGTTAGAAATTACTTCTGTATCGTTGGCATGGACGATCTGCATTTCCTCAATGCGCACACCATATTTAAAGGGTTTGCCATGCTGTGTTTCAAGTGCGAATACCATGCCTTCCTTGATTTCCAGCGGATGGTCCAGAGACCAGATGCGAGAGATTACGGGTGGATCATATTGCGCGAGACCCAGTCCATGGCCCCAGAGATTGGCGGCCGCCTGATCTTCTTCTTCATATCCCCAAACGTCTTTCGCGGACGGCCATTTTTCAGCAATATCTCTGGTACTGGCACCGACTTTGACAGCCTCCATAGAGGCGTAGAGCCAATCCAGTGCCTCCTTATAAGTGTCTTTCATTTCCTGTGTGGGATAACCGCCAACGCAATAAGTCCGATAGTAGCAGGATTTGTAACCATTCCAGGTTAACGCCGCCAGATCCATGAACACAATGTCGCCCGGCTGAATGATGCGATCGGTGAAATTTCGCCAGTTAGGCCACGTATTGGGGCCCGAAGAAACGATGACGTCCTCGACATCTTCCATACCCGGAATATTGTACAAATATTCCATAATGTGTGCCGTGACCTGATTTTCCGTAATACCGGGTCGCAGAAACTTCATGCATTCCCAGTGCGCCGCATCGCCGATGGCGCCAACAATTCGCATACATTCCTGTTCGTCTTCGTTCTTGATAGCCCGTGCTTCCATCATCGGGGACATTCCGTCAGCCCATTCGATATCTTCTTCCTTGAAGTGGTTAAGCATGTTGATGTCGATAAAATCCACTCCAAGCTTTTGTCCTGCGACACCAAAGCGCTTCATCTCTTCTTTGATGGCTTCCGTAAATTTTGTAACCTGTTGTTTTGATGCGCCGCCTGCCGCGCCCTTGATCCAAGCATAGGAATAGCGAATATTCTCTTCAGGAATCCAGGGGGAGTGACGACCGATCTGCATGCCAATATCACCCTGTTCAAAAAGTACGGGAGCTCCATCGCCACACAGCAGGGCGTATCTCAATCCGGGCTTCAGCCGGTTCCAGCCCGGGGTAAGCGTACTGGTAATATATCTTACATTTTCGTCGTACATGCACAACATGGCGCCCAGGCCGTGCTCTTTCATCCGGGCACGTGCGCTCTCTAGCCGATAATTGCGCAGCCTTTCCCAGTTGATTTTCTGCTGCCAATCCGTTCCGGTGATGCCAAAATTGGCGGTTCCGTAGTACATACCAATATTTCTCCTACCCAGTCGTTATGTTTCTGGCGCAATCCTTAGCCTAGAGTCCTGCACCACGTTCTTTTCAGTCGTTATCTAACAAGCTCTGTCACATAAACACAAGCGTATCCTGCCAAAAAAGAATGCGATTTTCACATGGCTGAATGAATAGAACTTTGAGACGGAGAAACACAAATTAATTTATTCAGATCGCGAAATCGCAGGGCGATTGCTCTTGCGGTGGTCGGGAAGGGCGGAGTCATCAGATTACCCAATGCGCCGGCGCAACAGACCCGCTGTGGAAGGCCTACCGACGGACAGCAATACCGACTACGGAACACACGATCGGTCCCGGCACAATTTAGGATTCTGCCGGTGCCGACAATTACAGTTTTGCAGAAAAAAGGCTAGAGATTACCGGTAGCGGCGAGAACAATGGGTACAAGCGCCAGCACCGCCAATCCTTCTATGATTATGACGACTTTCTGTTTACGCTTGATTTGCTGAAAAACTTCTCGGGCTGTTAGTTCCGCCATGATCAACACCTCAATGCAGGCATCGCTGACTGTCTTTAAATTCCGTTACCGAACATACGATAATTCGATTCCTCAGACAATTCTGTAATTGTGTCCTGTCAAAACTACGACGTCAAAGATAAAATTCTTAATTCTGTGGAATAATAGGTCGTAAATTTGAGGAAAATACGACAACTCCGGATAAAAATCTGTCAATCGATTAAATTAGTTGAATTAGCCAACTGAGACTATTTCGTATTCCCTCAGTTTGCGGAGAATTCTTTTTCAGATTTGCTGTTCAAGTGGCCAAAGCGGAGGTAAAACCTTTGAATTGTTTACCACAGTTAATTTTCTCTATTGAATTGATTCGTTGTTGGTTTATTAATTAGTCTGCAGTCCACCTAACTCTGCGCACCTGCAACTAGAGCACCCCCAAACGGCTCTACAGCGTCTGGTGGGCTGCACCGGAATATAATCCCGAACAACGTAAGCCTGTGTAGTTAATTGAGATTGCTTTCTTTTACATAAATGAGCCAAATCTCGATTATCAGCGTCCAAAAATAACTACGGTTGCGGAACTTCCCTCAAAATTCCGCAACCGTTTACCAAAGCAAAAACGCAATACTGCTAGCTCAGTTTCCCAAAAAAATCTTGACCGAATATTAATGCATAAGGCCAAAGTCGATACTTCGCTTTTCAAGGAGGTGTGTTCCCAAAATTATTTAAACAATTGAGTTTCTGCCAATTAAAATAGCCGGGCTCATAGTTTGCCGGCTTTTTCTTTATTTAGAGATAGATGACCAGTTTTCGCATCTGCTTCACGTCGGATCGTGTAAACCGCCGCACCGATTATGATAGCCGCTCCAAAAAACACGTTCATGTCTGGCCATTCGCCGAATATGACCAGTCCCAGAATGGTCGCGTACAATAGCCGCATATATTCGAGAGGCGCTATTGCTGATGCTTCTCCTGCACGATAGGCGTGTATATTTGCGAGTTGGGTCGCAACCGATACAGCACCAATGGCCAGGAGCAGGCTTGTTTCAAAGGCATTGGGTGTTTTCCAGTACCAGATGGCCGGGGGAGTCATGAATAATCCAACTCCGATGGCCTGATATGAAAGAATTGTAATGGGTTTATCAGTTCTGGTGAGTTTTCTGATTATTACCGTTGTTAGCCCGGCGAAAAGAGAACCTACGATGGCCATAAGCCCATACATGTTGATGGCCCCGTAGCCGCTAGGTTGGGCCACAATGATAACGCCGACAAATCCAACTAAAATGGCTAGCCACCGCTTTAGCCCAACCGTCTCTGCCAATATGAATATTGCCGCAATTGAAACAAAGAAAGCCTTTCCAAAGCCAATCGTTGTAACGTCCGCCAGCGGCAAATGAACCACAGCCGTAAAACCAAGAAGCATCGCCGAAATGGCGCAGATTACCCGTGTAATCTGCAGATCCAGACGCGATGTTTGCAAGGATGCGGGAAAATTACTTATAATGACCGGGGACACCAGTAACATCATCAATGCTTGTCGGACCAGTAAGATCTCGGTGATATGTATGGTCTGACCGGCTAACTTAATCAGAGTTATCATTATTGTGTATAAGGCGCCGGCGATGAGTATCCAAACCGTGCCCCTCAGACTGCCAGGTAAACTTTCCCACCATCTTACCTGACGCACCAGCCTGTGCCTTATCTTTAATATTTTCTTTAACATCCAGGCGTAGTCCCGCGGGATTGGCGGTCATCTCGTGACCCAATATTCAAATGTTAACATTTTAGCTCATCCTCACAAATGCCTTTATCGGAGAAAGTTATTGAACTGAATGATTTCTTCATACCCATTTGTACGGAACATTGGACATTGTGGGTTTTATGATTCGGGTGGGATGTCGTCTCCGGGCCAAGAGGTGTGCTGATTTCTTCTGCCGGTCCCGGCAGCAGTATATTAAAAAATAAATGCGCCATAGCCTCTCCGCCAGGGCGCCATGGCGCATTTAATACCGGTTTTTAAGTTCAGACTGTCGAGCTGGAAGGAAGCTTGGTCAAAGTGGAAATCCCATCGTCGATTGTTTTACCTTTCGAGCTGACACTATCTTCAATTTGCGCCGTCTTGCGGGGCCGGATTGTTTTCGTGATTTTCTTGCTGTTGGTGTTTTCTAAACCTTCTGCGCCGGTCGTTTTCATCCAGAACGCCGTCATCATTGCGATCCAGACGCTCCACAATTCGTGAATAAGGTTCCAGGAATTCTTCCTGTGTTAACACCGCATCTCCATCACGGTCGATCCGCTGAAAGCTGCGGACCATACGCTGGCGCATAAATTCCAACCAAAGAGTCTCAAATTCACTCAAAGTCAGTTGTCCATCACCGTTCTTGTCGTGACGACTCAAAAGAGTTATTCTAGCCTGATCCAGTTCTTCCTGAGTGAGCTTGCGGTCCTTGTTGACATCAAACCGTTCCATCAAATACGCCATATTCCGATTTCCACGCCGCTTGCCGCCGTGAAATCTGTGTCCGCCCATATTTTGATGGTGTTGGCTGCTATTGTGGGCCATGCGGTCAGGTTTATTTTGTTGGTCTGCAACGGCATAAGTCGCGAGACCAGCTAATGTGGTAATACCGAGCAATCCCATGGTGATCGCGAGGGCTTTTCTGTGCTTCATCATTTTTCTCCCGTTATAAGACACTAACCCGGTTAGTATACACGGCCTTTGCTGTGTGCCTGCCTGTTGATCCCATCCGTATGGGGATCTTTAACCGGCTCGGCTACTATCCCGTCACAGCCGACATCTCTAGCGCTGAATAATTCACGCCACAGCAGAATGCCGGCTATTGTAAGGTGTTACGGGAGATCCGGCCTAATCCGTCGCCGTTATTTGCAGTGTTATAATTTATTATTGATAAAGGAGGTGGAAAATCTCAGATTCCACACCGATTTGTTATCGATTTGCAGGCTATACCGCAAGAATAGCGATTATGAAAAAACCAAGGAAGGTAAAATGGCGGGAATATTTTCTTAGCTGAGGTGGAAATGTAAACAGTTGAGAAACACCGCGTTTTGAACAAGCGGGACCAATCGTTTCGACAAACGACTGAAAATACCGGGACTGATCGGGAAGAATCGGGTCGGTTGCCGGAGAATCTATGAAGTTCAAAACACCGTCACCTGTGAGCCTTATTCGGGTCCTTGTCTGTGGGTGTTTAAGTTCAATATAGCTATTCGCTGTATAACGGGTATCAAAATGCGATTTGGGTTCCCATCCATAGTCGATCAGCGTATTGAGACGCATGAGTGCTACTGCGCCACCGCGCTCAAAACTGTTGGCAAGATCCCTGAAATCAAAACTAAGGGCCAGATTGTCATCATCCGGCCTGTCTTTAATCTTCTTGTCTAAAGTCGCAATAAGTTGATTATAGTAACCCATTTTGGCTCGCCTTTAGTCTTCATCAGGCGCAGCTTAACCCCAGTCTGGTTTTAGGCTAAAGTTGTGGCAATATCATGATCAACTTGAACATCTATGCAAGATTCGAACGGTAGCGGTATATCCAGTCATACCTTTGCATTACTTTGTCGCCGCCAAGCAGTTTCAGGACCAGATTTCTGCTCCATCCAAGCGAACGCCCCAGATGATAAATTTCTCCGCAGCGACGTGAAGCCAGCTGGATGGCCTGAACTCTGTCGATCCGGTGTCGGTAGAACTGGCGCCATGCTTGTTCGTACTGTCCCTGCGAGCGCATCAGACACAACGCTACTTCATATCCGTCTTCGATTGACAGTCCGCCACCTTGCGCCAGAAAAGGCAAAACCGGGTGCGCGGCGTCTCCAATCAGACCAATTTTTCCTGAGGACCATTCTGGTAATATCGGAAGTTCGGCCAGAGACCATTTTCGCCACCTGTCAATGGAATAAAGGAAATCACGAATTCCGTGGGACCAGGACCTAAAAGCAGCATGTATTATCTCAGTACTCTGTTCGGTGTTCCAGCCGGGTTCGGTCGATTTTTCGTCAATGATAGCCACGACATTTAGCATAAGGCCGCCTTTAACGGGGTAGTGAACCACGTGAGCGTTTGGCGCGAGCCAGATTCGGTTGCAATTTGGGCTGAATGACGCCGGCGCATTATCAGCGGGAACCAATGACCTGGAAGCTGTTTTCCCGGTGTAGGACAATTCATGACCTGAAAACAGGTGGCGCCGAGTGTGGGACCAGATACCATCGGCCGCGATGACGGCCGCCCCGTAAACGGTATTGGCACCGGCTTCATCGGTAATCATTACGTGGTTTTTAGCTTCCTTGATGGTATGGACCTTGAACCCGGTGGTTAGCGATATTTTGGGGTACCTGGCAGCTGCTGAAACAAGTGCCGTCTGCAGGTCTCCCCGGTGGACCGTGAGATACGGGGCGCCATACCTTGTCATTGCCCGGGAACCAAGTGGAATTGTTGTCAGTCGTTCTCCCGACAATCCATCGTAAATTTCAATGGCTTCAGTTTGTGTGGTGTGAGGAGCAAGGTCGGTGGCGATATCCAGTTCACGGATTATGTGCACTGCATTGGGGCCAAGCTGGATACCTGCACCAGCTTGGCTCAGGGTGTCATTACGCTCCAGAACTTGGCAGTGACAACCCTGTTTGGCCAGTGCGATCGCGGCAGTCAGGCCACTAATACCTGCACCGACGATTGTTATTGGTTCGGAATTCCGCGTATGGTCGTCGTACAGCATTAAAATTCCAACTTGAGTAACGAGGTCATGTGAAGCAAATTAGTTTTTGGGGATCGAAAACATCATCTCGAATGAATCCCTTTCAATTTGTGTGATTGTTAAGTTCGCGATGACAGAAATTTCAGAGTTAATGTATTGAAACTGTCTAAAGCTGACCATGTCACGATGATATCGACTGATTCTAAATTACGGCCATGAAGCCAGATTATTGTATAGAAAAAGTTCAATTCCGCCCGTCGAAAGCAAAAATAGAGCAGATTGACAACGAACTTTGCACAATAAATTTATCCTGAATTCATGCCAGTGGGGCTGGATTGTCATTGAACGAAGCCACATTTTAATTTTGCTGATAAAGTGGGTAACAATATAAGGTTCGAGAATAAAAAGATTAATTGTGTCGAGCCGTTGATCAATCCGATCAGTCCAAATAGCTGTGACGAAAACAATACACTCATTTTATCATCTGTCGTTGGCCTATCGACGCTGATATTCTTATTGCCTTATTATAAGAAACAGCGAGATAGAGTCCTTAATGATTTTGAAAATTAGAGCCGAATTGGCATTGCAAGAAAGCGTTGTTGTTCTTATTTTAGAATAGAATAACCGGCTTTGTTTTGACGATTAGTGCGCGACATTTTCGAGGGTAGCGTTTTGGCACGGTGGAATTTATCAAAGACCAAATTGACTGCCTGCGAGTACAAGATTTTGTGAACGGAACTTTGGTTCTTTATGTTGAACACGAAGTTCAGAGACGGTTTGGTAATGTGTGGCGATGTCATATGTTGAACAAATTCGGAACGTAATCTGTGAGTTTGGTGGGTATCAGAATTACCTAAAGAATAGGTAAATTAATCGCAATTAAATATGCGAACTCGAACTGGTGGAGGAATTGAACGGGTATAGGCCCGGGGATAGCTTGACTATCCATTTTAACCTCTGACGGTGAGAGGATAAATAAACAAATGGCAGAACGGCCATTAAGATCGGTGAAGCTGATCGGTTACCAATGCAATATTAACTTAGGGGCAAATTTGGGCCTCGTTTCTGTCCGGCAGAACACTGTGCGGTGAAAGAAGAGTCGTGTGCCCTCGGATTTTTCCAGGGCTTGCTCAGAATGGTGGAGAACTATGCAATCGACTGAAAATATTTTTGATCTCTATTCGAAAAACTATGATCAGGAACGGCAGGTCAAATACTCACTAAAAGAGTATCTGGAAAATTGCCGTGAGGATCCAATGATGTATGCCAGTGTGGCCGAACGGATGGTCAGAGCGATTGGAGATCCGAAAGTAATCGACACCTCGAAAGACCAGAGACTTGGCCGCATTTTTATGAACAGAACTCTCAAAACCTATGCTGCTTTTGCAGATTTTTTCGGTCTTGAGGAAACCATTGAACGTATCGTCGGCTTTTATCGACATGCTGCTCAGGGGCTTGAGGAGCGCAAGCAAATTCTTTATTTGCTCGGCCCCGTCGGTGGCGGTAAGTCGTCACTTGCCGATCGATTGAAAGATTTGGTCGAAAAGTATCCCGTTTATGTGCTGGCCGCCGAAGATGAAATAAGTCCAATATTTGAAAGCCCTCTCGGGCTGTTCGATCCGAATAGCATGGGCGCCATGCTAGAAGACAAATATGGTATTCCCAGCCGCATCTTGAATGGCCATATTTCACCTTGGGCCGTTAAGCGGCTCGATGAATTCGGGGGTGATATTTCGAAATTTTCCGTGATCCGGATCTATCCATCTAAACTTCGCCAGATCTGCGTGGCTAAAACAGAGCCGGGAGATGAAAACAACCAGGATATTTCCTCTCTTGTCGGTAAGGTAGACATCCGAAAGCTTGAGTATTTCGGTCAAAATGATGCAGATGCCTATTCCTACAGCGGCGGACTGAACCGCACAACGCAGGGCCTTCTTGAGTTTGTCGAGATGTTCAAGGCCCCGCTTAAAATGTTGCATCCGCTGTTGACTGCCACTCAGGACAAAACATATGTCGGCACGGAAAATGTGGGAGCTCTGCCATATACCGGGACCATCATCGCTCACTCAAATGAATCGGAATGGCAATCCTTTAAGAGCAACCGGAACAATGAAGCTTTTCTGGACAGAATCTGTGTTGTGAAGGTCCCTTACTGTCTGCGTGTTTCGGACGAGCGCAAGATTTATGAGAAATTACTCGCCAGGAGCGAACTGTCATCCGCATCCTGCGCTCCGGACACTCTTGAATTTCTGGCCAGATTTTCCGTATTGAGCCGTCTCAAACCAATGGAAAATTCAAGCATCTACTCAAAGCTTCGCGTTTACGATGGTGAGAATTTAAAAGACACGGATCCTCAGGCCAAAAGTGTACAGGAATATCGCGATGGCGCTGGCGTGAATGAAGGTATGGATGGAATATCAACACGTTTTGCCTATAAGATTCTTTCGGAAACATTTAACTTCGACAATCTTGAAGTCGCTGCCGACCCTGTTCACCTAATGTATGTTTTGGAGCAGGCATTGCGTCGGGAGCAGTTCCCGGAAGAAAAGGAACAAGCATATCTCGAATACGTGAAAGAAGAACTTTCTCCGAGATATGCCGAGTTTGTCGGTAATGAAATCCAAAAGGCATATTTGGAATCCTACAATGATTACGGTCAAAATCTTTTTGATCGCTATGTCGCCCTGGCGGACGCCTGGGTTGAGGATCAGGATTTCAAGGATCATGATACCGGCCAATTGATGGATCGTAATGTGCTTGATGAAGAACTGAGCCGTATCGAGATGCCGGCCGGCATCGCCAATCCGAAGGATTTCAGATACGAAATTGTCAAATTCGCTCTAAGGTCACGGGCAAAGAACGAAGGACGTAATCCTAAGTGGACGTCCTACGAAAAAATTCGCGATGTTATCGAAAAGAGAATGTTCAGCCAAGTTGAAAGCCTGCTGCCGGTCATAAGTTTCGGAGCGAAAAAAGACGCCAAAGCTGAGCAGAAGCATGCCGAATTTGTCGAACGCATGGTTAGCCGCGGGTACACGGAGCGACAAGTAAGACGACTTGTGGATTGGTATATGAGAGTCAATAAATCCGGATAGGAAAATGAACATACTCGACAGACGACTTAATCCAAAAAGTAAGAGTCTCGGAAACAGACAGCGATTTATGAGGCGGTCAAAAGCGAGCATTCAGGAAGCTATCCGGGAAGCGGTTAAAAAGCGCAAAATTGCAGATGTGGAGGGTGGTGAGAAAATCAAAATTCGAACCAAGTCTCTGAGAGAGCCGATATTCGTATATGGGCGGAATGCCGGGCGTCGGGACTACGTTTTACCCGGAAACGAAAGTTATCAACCCGGCGATGAGATTCCCAAGCCAAAGAGTGGAGCGGGTGGCGGTGGAAGCGAAGGGTCACCAGATGGTGATGGCGAAGATGAGTTTGTATTTATGCTCTCAAGAGAAGAATTTATGGATATCTTCTTTGAGGAGCTTAAACTTCCCAATTTGATAAAGGCAAAACTCAAGAGTATGCGTTCACCTCTACCGGTGCGGGCGGGGTATTCTGTTGATGGTCCACCGTCGAGGCTTAATCAGGTTCGCACTATGCGCAACAGTCTGGCCAGGCGGATTGCGCTGTCACGCCCGACGCCTAAAGAAATCAGCAAACTCGAAGATGAAATACTGGATGCTGATGAAGACGCCGATCATGATCGGGCGCTGCATTTGCGCCATGAGGCGGAGAGACGGGCATTTTTGATGAAGAAAATTGCGTATATCGACCCTCTCGATGTCCGTTACAACCGCTACGAGCGGGTGCCGCAACCCATGACCCAGGCCGTCATGTTCTGCCTGATGGACGCATCCGCATCGATGACGGAGGAGTTGAAGGATCTTGCAAAGCGTTTTTATATTCTTCTTCACCTGTTTTTAAACCGCCACTACAACGCCGTCGATATTGTGTTCATTCGCCATACCAGCACAGCAGCGGAGGTGGATGAAGAAACCTTTTTCTACGGCAGGGAAAGTGGCGGAACGGTTGTTTCCTCGGCATTCGAGGAAATGCAGAAAATTGTAAAGGCGAGATATCCCGTCGAGGATTGGAATATTTATGCGGCGCAGGCATCCGACGGACACAATTTCCTTGATGATATGCCCCGAACTCTGAATCATCTGACGGAGGATATTCTGCCCATATGTCAATATTTTGCTTACATAGAGGTCGGACGGCACTCGGTCGGATTTACAGAAACTGACAGTCCGCTTTGGCAGGGCTATAAAGCGCTTGATGAGGCCCACTCGCACTTTGCTATGCGCCGGGTGAAGGATCAGTCAGAGATATTCCCCGTCTTTCATGACCTGTTTTCGGGGACCAAAACTGCGGCTTGAATTACTAGATGAAGGTTGCAACCGTAATGCCAAATTATCTGTATGAGTCGGCCGAATGGACATTTGACTTGGTCAATAAGGCCTATGATGCCGTCGAAGAAGTTGCCTTGGGGGATCTTGGCCTTAACGTCTATGCCAACCAGATTGAGATCATCACATCTGAACAAATGCTCGATGCCTATTCTTCGATTGGGATGCCGCTAATGTATCGGCACTGGTCCTATGGGAAGAGATTTGCCCAGGAGGAGCTTCTCTACCGAAAAGGCCACCAGAGTCTCGCTTACGAAATGGTAATTAATTCTGATCCCTGCATTAACTACATCATGGAAGAGAATTCCATGACCATGCAGGTCCTCGTTTTGGCGCACGCCGCCTTTGGCCACAATCACTTTTTCAAGAATAATTATCTGTTTCAGCAGTGGACCCGGGCCGACGCGATAATAGATTATTTAAGTTACGCAAAAAATTTTATTTCCGATTGTGAAGAAAAATATGGGCTCGAAGAGGTTGAAGTCGTACTCGACAATTCACACGCTCTGATGCGACAGGGTGTCAGTCGTTACGCCGGTCAGATGTCGCGAAAGTCAATGACTCCTGAACAACGATTTAAAGAACGCCGACGCTATGAAGAAGAGACCTATAATGACCTCTACAGGACGCTTCCGCATCAGGGGTCCAAGGACCACAACTTAGTTTTAGAGAAACAGCAGGCACAGAACGTGCAGCTGGCCCTGGGTCTGCCGGAGGAAAATTTGCTTCTGTTCCTTGAACGGCACTCGCCAAAGATGAAGGACTGGCAAAGGGAAATTCTGTCGATAGTTCGTACAATCTCGCAATATTTTTACCCCCAACGGCATACCAAAATGATGAATGAAGGTTGCGCAACATTTGTTCATTATGAAATCATGAATAGATTATATGATAAAGGTTTGTTGAGCGAAGGGGCGATGATTGAATTCTGTCATATGCATTCTTCGGTCGTGGCTCAGCCAAGTTTCAAACATAAAAGGTTTTCGGGCATAAATCCTTACGCTCTTGGTTTTGCAATGATGTGTGACATCAAGCGAATTTGCGAAGATCCGACAGATGAGGACAAGGATTGGTTTCCCGACATCGCCGGTGGGGGCGATGCATTGACCATATTAAGAAATGCTTGGGCAGAATATCGGGACGAAAGTTTTATTCTGCAGTTTCTGAGCCCCAATGTAATGCGCGATTTCAAATTATTTGCTGTAGATGATCAAGCCGAAAAACCAGTTATGAAGGTGAGGGCAATTCATAACGATCAGGGCTATCGTGAAATCCGTCAGGAACTGGCGCGCCAGTATGATGTCGCATATCAGGAGCCTGATATTCAGGTCGTTGACGCCGACCTCAACGGAAATCGGCGGCTTGTCTTATCACATCGGGTCCGAGATGGAATTCTCCTGGATAAGACTGAATGTGATCGCACATTGCAGTGCCTGGCCCAATTGTGGGGGTATCGTGTTCGGCTCCTTGAAGTGGAAAGCCAGTCCGGCAAAACTCTCAAAACGCATGACGCGTTGCCGATGCCTTGACAACCAAATTTAAGGACGGGGTTTATCTGCACTGACTAGTCAGCAATATCAGACCGACATCCTCAAGCCACTTTTTCAATTCCAATTTTTTCGCGCCCATGGGGTGATGAAAATTCCAAGTCAGGCCCCACAGGTACGACGCCCGTCGGATTTATGTGCAGATGGCTTGCATAATAGTGCGTTTTATACTGGTTAACCTTTACGGTCTCCGCAACTCCTGGAATTTGATAGAGCTCGCGCGTATAGGCATATAAGTTCGGATAATCAACTATACGTCGAATGTTGCATTTGAAATGACCGACATAAACAGCGTCAAACCGGATTAGCGTGGGAAACAGTCGCCAATCCGCTTCTGTCAGCTGATTGCCTGCCAGATAACGATTTCTGGATAACAGTTGTTCCAGATAGTCCAGAGTATCGAACAATTTGTACACGGCCTCTTCATAGGCCGTCTGCGTGGAAGCAAAACCGCTACGGTAAACACCATTGTTCAAGGTGTTGTAAATGCGATCGTTTATGTCGTCAATTTCACTTCGCAACTCCAATGGATAGTAGTCCGGACCAGTTGCTCCCAGTTCATTGAAGCTGCTGTTGAACATCCTTATAATTTCGGAAGATTCATTGTTGACGATCGTGTTCCGTTTTTTATCCCAAAGGGTAGGAACGGTTACCCGTCCCGTATATTTAGGGTCGACACGGGTATAGAGTTCGTGAAGAAACTTGATTTTATGTAAATTGTCGGGTGGCTTGTCGTTTGAAAAATCCCATCCTTCTTCGATATTAATCGGATGGGAAGCCGAGTAAGAAATTATATTCTCCAACCCTTTAATCTTCCGAAATATAAGAGTTCTGTGCGCCCACGGACAGGCATAACAGACATATAAATGATATCGATTGGCTTCGGCTTCGAAGCCGTCTGTTCCAGAAGGACCCGCAGATCCATCCGGTGTAATCCAATTTCGAAATTCCGATTCCGGACGAACGAAGCGGCCACCTGTCGTCTTTGTATTTCTGGGCTCGTCAACCCAGGTTCCGTCAATCAGTTTACCCATAGATTACGCCTTTTCCGAGATTACATGGTCCGGTAAGTTGGTGGAAGAGGTTTTCAAACCTTTGCATCGAACGAGATGACATAGTTTGGAAAATGGCATAAAATCTAATTTAATGCAAATTCAGTTCAGTTGGTTGCCAAAACTAAAACGGCTTCAGCAGCTCCAGCCAGCCGACGTGCCGCCGACGATGCGAGAGGACCGATTGCCATTCATTTTGGGAGAGTTGAAAACTAATAAGCGTTTTTTGTATTAAGCAGTGCGAACGGCGTTATGATCAGAATATAAAAATCGAACAATATGGACCAGTTCTCGATGTAGTGGAGATCAAATTCGACCCGGCTTTGAATTTTCTCCTCAGTGTCTGTTTCCCCTCTAAATCCGTTTACCTGGGCCCAGCCTGTTATTCCCGGTTTAACGCGATGGCGGGCAAAATAACCATCGACGACATTCTGATAGAGCTTGTTTTCTGCTTTGGCTTCCAGAGCATGAGGGCGGGGTCCAACGAGCGACAGTGAACCACCCAATACATTGAATAGTTGCGGAAGTTCATCAAGGCTCAATTTGCGTATAATTCGGCCTACACGTGTTATGCGGTCATCATCGCGGGTTACAAGCCTGGAAGCGGTGCCGTCACTTTGGTCGTGATACATTGACCGGAATTTGTAGATTTCAATCAATTCATTATTGAAACCCATTCTTTGCTGACGAAACAGCGCAGGACCTTTGCTGTCAAGTTTAACGGCTATGGCGACTAACAGCATAAGGGGAGACAGAATGGCAATGGCAAACACAGCGATGATTTTGTCAAACAGCCACTTATATACGTAGTTCCAATCAGTAATTGGGTTGTCGCAAACGTCGAAGAATGGAACATTTCCGATGTAGGAATAGGTTCGCGGCCTAAATTTCAGATTCGTCGAATGCGCAGACAATCGGATATCAATGGGAAGCACCCAAAGCTTATTAAGAATCTGCAATAGTCGTTTCTCAGCTGTGATCGGGAGAGTAACGATTAGAAAATCAATTTTGTGCAAACGTGTAAATGTTATTAGTTCGTCGATATTCCCCAGTTTTGGGTAGTTATTAAGTCCCTCTGGAATTCTGTCTTCATGGCGGTCATCAAATAGACCGCAAATCTTGATATCGGTCGTGCTGCTTTTTTCAAGTCGCTCAATCAGATCTCTACCAGGCATTCCACCGCCAAAAATTACGGTACGTCTTCCAATTTTGCCGTCGATCATCCATGCCCGAAGCTGAATTGCGAGAACTATTCGCCACATCATGAGAACGCTGAATCCCCCTGCATAGCTCATCGCAATCCATGCTCTCGAATAATCGTCGCTGACTTTGGCAAAGAAGAAGGCAATCAAAATCAAACTGAACAAGAAAGTCCAACAACTCCATAATCTTGAAATCTGATGGGAAACCCCCTTCAGCATATGCAGGGAATAAAGCCCCACGAAGTTAAAAAGGATTGGGCCTGTAATTGCAAGAAACAGGACGATCGCCAAATAGAGAAAGGCGATTTCTCTTATATTCTCTTCAACATATAGAAAGAAGATGAGAGAACTGCATGCGGAGATCAGTACAAAATCAATAAGAGCCACGCCTCCGGTAACGATCTTTGGCGAAATCAGCGATGATGCAAAACTAAGCTCAGGATTTCCGAACGTTGCGGGTTGATCCTTTGAAATTTGCGGATCCTTAGTCTGGCACTCCGCGACCCTTCTAGCCATGATATCAGTCATGATTTTCGAAGACCCACACTCTCTAAGTTAAATTCCATTCATTGAAATGTTTATTCGCATTATAATTGTAACAGAATAGACAGAATATTAATTAAATAAATGTATTAAGTATATTAAATAATATAAACATTATTACTTTATAAATTCGAATATAAACGAAGTATAAAACAT
>CAYWUX010000003.1:0-93487 GCA_964461525.1 uncultured Hyphomicrobiaceae bacterium
AAAGGAGATGAGAACGGCTCAATAAAATCTCTATCATGAAGTGTCATTTGAAGTGTCATTTGAAGTGGCCGGACAAGGCAGCAGGTATCGATACCATTGACGCGGGCCGAGGACAGGTTGAATGGTCGAGCACAGGTTGAATAAAAGGGTCACGGGGCCATGAGGACCGGCGAGGAAGCAACCTGTCCGAAGTTATTTCATTTTCTACAAGTTCTACAAGAATTGAATTTTCTGACGGTGGGGGATCAGAACCCAAATCAATCCGGACTGCGGAACCGCAATTCAACGGATCGCCTCTGTCTTCCAGTTAAATCAATCCGGTCAATTAAACAGTAAGGCGCCGCCGATTCAAACCTTTAATACCGGCGCAGCAAACCAACCAGGCGTCCCTGTACCTTGACACGGCTCGGTCCAAATATACGCGTTTCGTAGGCGGGATTGGCGGCCTCCAGCGCAACCGAATTCCCTTTGCGGCGAAGGCGCTTCAGGGTCGCCTCCTCATCATCGATCAGTGCCACCACGATATCGCCGTTATCTGCAGTGTCGCACTTCATGACAATCACCGTATCTCCTTCAAATATTCCGGCCTCAATCATGGAATCGCCTTTGACTTCCAGGGCGAAATGCTCTCCATTTCTCAGAAGTTCCGGCGGCACTTCGATATCGTGACTGCGGTCCTGGATTGCGGAAATGGGAACCCCGGCGGCAATCCGGCCCATCATCGGTACGGCGATTGCAGCAGGCATTCTGTTCTCATCGACCGGAGAAAATTTGCCAAGGCTGCCTTCGATAACACTTGGTGAAAAGCCACTTTTACTGCGTGCCGCCTGGGTACCGCCTTCCGAGTCCGGAAGTTTCATCACCTCCAAGGCGCGGGCACGATGAGGCAGACGCCGGATAAAGCCGCGTTCTTCAAGTGCCGTTATCAGACGGTGAATACCTGATTTGGAGCGAAGATTCAGGGCGACTTTCATTTCGTCGAAAGAGGGAGGGACCCCGGATTCCATCAGACGTTCATTAATAAACATCAGCAGTTCTTTCTGTTTTGGGGTCAGCATCGACGGCACCTCATTGAAATTTCATGTGAAAATTTCTGATCCGATGGTCTTTTCCGGCGATCTCCATTGGGATCGTTTTCCTTTGTATCGGAAATTCGGTTTTGGAGACCTTAAAACAACGAATCAAACAAATCATGAACACTTATACATGTTCTACATGTGTTCCGCAAGGAGGGGTTTTCGTTGCACGTTAGAAAATGAAATAACTTCGGACAGGTTGCTTCCTCGCCGGTCCTCATGGCCCCGTGACCCTTTTATTCAACCTGTTCAAAACTTTAATTGGCCCGAAGCTCGAATATTCCTTCTTGGATTATTTCAAGGAGCATGGTTTATGCCTCCGGATGATCCAATACAGCAGACGGTACAATCAAAACAGGGACAGGTGGTTCCCGTTGGCATAGGCGTTGTCGTTCCTGCTTACAAAATAATTGAATTATTGGAAATTGAAGAATTGAAAAAATTAAGAGAAAATGCGCCTCCTGTCGGGGCAAAAATGACGGCGACATCAAACGATGTACCGAACAGCCCAAAGCCTTCCTCTAAAAAAAATGGGAACCCCAATCAAAAAGAGGATTTCAATCGTCTGTTAGACACGGCAGTGAAAAAGCCAGAACCAGACGATCAAATATAGCACCGGGGTATTTTCGCATATTATACCGGAATGAGAATTCGCAGATATATTTCCAGAGATGGTGATGTGAAACATGGACGTGGGTTCCGCGAATGCTGTTTTTCAGTCGCGACCAATAGCCCTCAACACAATTTGTGTGAACGTCACCACGAGCAAATTCGAAACCGCCCTGGAGGATCGTGGCTTTTAAAAATCCAGGGTCATAACGGGAACCAGCGTTCCGGCACTGAGCGCAGGTCCGTGAGGCGGGCGGACAACCAGAAGGTCCGCGCGGGCCAAAGTAGCGAGCAGCGAGCTGTCCTGGTCGGGCAGGGGGGCCACAGTCTGACGGCCCCTCGAGTCCGTGATGAGTTCCGCCCGCATGAAATGTTCACGCGGACCATTGGCGGAAATGTCAACCTCAAGTGGTAATTCGGTTTCAGGAATGTCGGTCTGAAGATCGCCAGCCATTTTCCGCACGAGTGGATAAAGAAATATCCGGCCGCAGATCAACGCTGAGACCGGGTTGCCCGGCAGGCCAAGACACCTCTTTTGGCCGAGCCGGCCATACATCAGGGGTTTTCCCGGACGCATGGCAATTTTCCAGAAGTCGAGGGAAAGCCCTTCTTTGCGCAGCACATCTTGCACGAGGTCATGATCCCCGACCGAAGCCCCCCCGATCGTGACGAGAATATCCGCATCCGCAGCCCTTGATATTCCCTCTTTTAGACTTTCTGCGGTATCAACGGCTATACCCAGAAGTTGAGCGACACCTCCAGCCGCTTCAATCAACATAGCCAATCCATAAGGCGTTGATGAGACGATCTGATGTGGCTCCCTTGACTCACCCGGATATACCAGCTCATCCCCCGTAGCCAGTATCGCCACCTTCGGCCTGGCAGTGACTTTGAGATCGGCATAATCCATGGCGGCAGCCAGTGACAGAGTACGCGCGTTCAGGCGTGTCCCCGATTTCAACAGGACATCGCCTTCATGGAAATCATATCCCCTGGGACGGACATAAGCCCCGGCATCGGCACTCTCAATAATCGTTACAATATCATCCCGACGGTCTGTTACCTCCTGTATGACGACCGTGTCGGCGTCTTCGGGCACCGGCGCGCCTGTGAAGATGCGCACCGCCTGCGTTTTCTCCAGTACTCCGGAAAACCCGTGACCGGCGGCGGCTTCTCCGATAACTGTGAGGCTCGCGGGGCAGCTCCGGATATCTTCTGCTTTGACGGCGTAACCATCCATGGCCGAGGCGTCAAATGGTGGCTGGGTTAATCGTGCCGTCAGGTCTTGTGCGAGAACACGGTGGGCCGCATGTCCAAGTTTCACTATTTCCGCATCACGCGGTTCAATCCCGTCAATCACCCGTTCAAGAGCTTCGCTCACAGAAAGAAATGACATCTCCCAAAGCCTCTTATTTCTCAGTCCTGCGGAAATGTCCGGACCGGCCACCTGTTTTTTCGACCAGACGAATCCGGCTGAAATACATTGTCCTGTCGATGGCTTTGAGCATGTCATAAATGGTCAGGCAGGCGACCGATACCGCGGTCAGGGCCTCCATTTCGACGCCCGTCCTGCCGTCGCATTTCACGCGGGCACAGATGCGAAGAACTTTTTCATCCGTGCCGTCCCGGGCGGCCACCCTTTTTTTGCCGCTGGGATCATCTAATGTTTCAAAGTCGACGGAAACCGTTGAGAGGGAAAGCGGATGGCACAGCGGTATCAGCTCATGGGTCCGTTTGGCCGCCATGATTGCCGCCAGCCTGGCGGTGGCCAAGACGTCGCCCTTGCTTGCGGTACCCTGATAGATGTGTTCCAGGCTTTGCGGCTGCATGATCACAAATCCTTCAGCTTCAGCCGTCCGCGTGGTTACGGCCTTGTCCGAAACGTCCACCATATTGGCTTCACCGCGGTCATTCAGATGGGTCAGCTTGTCTGCGCTCATGGTGATTTCAGTTCCCGGTCATCACGATGATCCAGTCAGCGAATTCACACCGGGTGAATCTGCATCAATGTTTGACTTTTCACCGCTAGTACCACTGTTCAAACCCAGCAATCGCCGGGTGGCCTGGGTCACGTCGGGCTGCCTCATCAGGCTTTCACCCACGAGAAAGGTTTGAACCCCGCATTTCGACAGCCTGACGAGATCATCATGGCTGAAGATGCCGCTCTCCGAAATAACAATCCGGTCCTCCGGAACAAGGGAACTCAGCTTTTCCGTGGTTTCAAGTTTTGTTTCAAACGTCTTTAAATTGCGGTTATTGATACCGATCAGACGGGTGTCGAGTTTTAAGGCCCGTTCGACTTCATGGCTGTCGTGAGCTTCGACAAGAACATCCATACCGAGTTCGCTGGCGGACTGGGTTAATGAATATGCCAGGTCATCAGAAACAGCGGCCATAATGATCAATATACAATCCGCGCCCCATGCCCTCGCTTCGAAAACCTGGTAGACGTCAATCATGAAGTCCTTGCGGAGGACCGGCAAAGGTGACTGAGCCCTGGCCTGAATCAGATAGTCAGGCTTGCCTTGAAAGGATGGAGCATCGGTCAGGACCGACAGACACACCGCCCCGCCTCTGGCATAGGCCCGAGCGAGCGCCGGCGGATCAAAATCCGATCTGATCAAACCTTTGGACGGGCTTGCTTTCTTGATTTCGGCGATCAGAGCAAAAGCGGGCGGAGGGGCCGTGCTTTCCTTGCTTTGCCGTGATTTCCGACGAACATCGTCGGCCGGATTCCTTTCGACACCGGGTTTGTTATCAACGGAAAGCCGGGTGGTAATGGCCTGGGCAAATCCCCGGGCCGGGCCGGATTTCTCTAAACCAGCCCTGAGGTCCAAAAGTGAGGTCTGCGCCTTGGCGCGTTCCACCTCGCGGCGCTTGTATTCCAGAATTTTTTCCAAAACATCAGACATTTCTATCCTGACTGCAACTTTTCAATCGGGCTCACCAAATCTGTCATAAAACAATAACAGTCAATTTAGCAATTGTCTTGATTGGTTAATGCGATAAGCTTTTCCAACGCATTTAGCGCCCTGCCACTGTCCAGGCTTTGGGCAGCAAGTTCTGCTCCTTCGCGCAGGTTTTCAGCTTTGCCAGCGACAACCAGAGCCGCTGCGGCGTTCAGTATGACAATATCCCGAAACGCACCGGGTTTTCCGTTAAGTACGTCCATTATAGCCCTTGCGTTTTCAACCGCGTCGCCCCCTTTGAGAGCCTCAGGCCGGACTGGGGTGAGACCGATGTCACCCGGGGAAACCTCAAAGGTCGTCACTTTACCCTGGTCCAGAGAGGCGATAAAGGTGACACCGGTTGTGGTAATTTCGTCAAGCCCATCAGAACCGTGAACAACCCAGACCTTCTCATTTCCAAGCTCATTGAATACATGAGCCAGCGGTTCCACCCATTGCCGGGAGAATACGCCAACAAGAAGCCGTCTGGCACCGGCAGGATTTGAAAGGGGCCCGAGAAGATTGAAAATAGTACGGGTGCCAAGCTCGACACGAGCTGGCATTACATGGCGCATGGCGGCATGATGGGCTGGTGCAAACATGAAACCGACACCGGCGAGGTTGACGCATTTCGAGATAATATCAGGCGTTACATCAAGATTGACACCCAGCGCTCCGAGAACGTCACCGGATCCTGATTTGGAAGAAAGGGCCCGGTTGCCGTGTTTCGCTATTTTGACGCCGGCACCGGCTGTGGCGAAAGTCGCACAGGTGGAAATATTGTAAGTCCCCGAATTGTCTCCGCCCGTTCCGACAATATCAATGGCATCTTCCGGAACCGGCACCGATGTGGCCTTGGCCCGCATTGTCATGGCGGCACCAGTGATTTCACTAACGGTTTCTCCGCGGACTCTGAGCCCCATAAGCAGCGCGCCAATCTGGGACAAGGTCGCGTCTCCGGACATTATGATATTGAAGGCGTCCTTGGCTTCTTCAACGGATAAAGTCTTTCCGTCAGCGACTTTTGCGATATAGTTTTTTAAATCCGTCATTATATGTTGCGACTTTAATCCGTTACCACTTCAGTCCGCTGCCACTCCGCGCAGTTTCCAGCCTAAATTTTAGAGGCTTCTTATCGTTTGAGAGCAGTTTGATTTCGTTTCCGCCAGCCATGGTGTTTTATACCTGCAAATTCAAGGAAGTTTTTTAATAGCTCATGTCCGTATTCAGAAGCAATGCTTTCCGGATGAAACTGGACACCGTGTACCGGAAACTTTTTATGCTGAAGCCCCATGATAATGCCGTCTTTCGTGCGTGCGGTCACCGACAAGCTTGTGGGCAGGCTCTCGGCCTCGACAATGAGCGAATGGTATCGAGTGGCGTCAAATCTCCGGGGCAGGCCGGCGAACAGGCCCTTGCCCCTGTTGTAAATCGTGGAAATTTTTCCATGCATAAGCTCCGGCGCACGCACAATTTTTCCACCATAGGCCTGGCCAATGGCCTGATAACCAAGGCATACCCCCAATATCGGGATATCCTTACCTGCGTCTTCAACCAGTTCAAGACAGATACCCGCCCGGTCCGGATCACATGGTCCCGGTGAAATGACAATGGCTGACGGAGATTCTCTAATGACTTGATCTACCGTTACTTTGTCATTCCGATAGACGCGGCACTTAGCACCGAGTTCTCCCAGAAAGTGTACTAGATTGTATGTAAAACTGTCGTAGTTATCGATCAAAGTAATCATGATGGGCCAGCTGGTTCATAAATCATGCAATTGCGCTTCAAAAATTAAGATTCGATAGCACGGTTCCCGTGCAGAAAATTCGATATTAAATGTTGTTCGCATCAGCCAGCAATTTGGGTGTCATGTAATCTAGCAGGATGCCTGTACCGGGGGCAACTTCGGACCAGGAGTCCGTCTCAAATTCCACAAGGACGAAAGCTGCCGTAGGAAGTTTTTGGTTAATTGTCTTTCTGGCATTCCGGGTTTGCGGATGCTTCGAAGATTTATCAATCATACCTAGCGCAAATGCCTGTAGACCCGGATTATGTCCGATAATCATGACATGACGGATGGGAATCTCGCGGGTATCCGGTTCGGCGTCCCGGGTTATCGAAACTTCTGAACTGGTTGATCGAACCATATGCAGAATCCTTTTGGGCTCTGCGAGATAGAGTTTCGTTTCAAAACGCACTTGTGGTTGGAACTCGGAATCGGGAAAAGCGAGATGAAATGTCTGCTGGGTTCGTCGTGCTGCAGAACAATAAACCAGGTCCGGCAGATAGGCCCGGGATCTGAAATAATCGCCCATGAGCGGGGCGGCAGCCAGTCCCCGCGATGCCAGCGGGCGGTCAAAATCTGAGGCCGCCTCGCTGTCCCAGTCCGATTTCG
Source organism: uncultured Hyphomicrobiaceae bacterium (assembly GCA_964461525.1). Taxonomy (GTDB): domain Bacteria; phylum Pseudomonadota; class Alphaproteobacteria; order Rhizobiales; family CAYWUX01; genus CAYWUX01. The sequence continues at coordinate 7,032 of CAYWUX010000003.1, forward strand.
CGTGACGAAAAAGGGAAAGTCTTATCAAATTCAACTCCACAATCTGCGTTGGGCGTGTGCACCCGGAAATTCAACGTACCTGCTTATATCATCGGTCAGGCGCAGGAATCCGGCCGTTAATCCCATCGGTGTCCTCGATAATTTAACCAAGATTACAGTCTACCAATCAAATTACTGACCGCGGCGTGCTTTGGAAGCATATCGGACGGCTTCTTCGGCTGCGCGAAATAACGCCTTGGCTTTGTTAACGCATTCCACCTGTTCCAGCTCCGGTACAGAATCGGCGACGATCCCAGCCCCGGCCTGAACATGCATCATGCCATCCTTAACCAGAGAAGTGCGCAGCACAATACAGGTATCCATCTCGCCGTCTGCAGAAAAATATCCGACGCACCCGGCATAAATCCCCCGTTTCTCCCGCTCCAGCTCATCTATGATCTCCATGGCCCGAACTTTCGGCGCTCCTGAAACGGTCCCGGCGGGAAAGCCGCCCATCAGGGCGTCAATAGCATCGAACTTTGGAGCCAGTCTGCCCACAACGTTGGATACGATATGCATGACATGACTATAGTACTCAGTGAAAAAACTGTCTGTCACCTCTACCGTGCCTAATTTTGACACCCGACCGACATCGTTGCGGCCCAGATCGAGAAGCATGAGATGTTCGGCACGTTCCTTTTTATCGTTCAGCAACTCCTTGGAAAGAGCTGCATCCTGTTCTGCAGTTTGACCTCGGGGACGGGTGCCCGCAATCGGGCGAATCGTAACTTCACCATCCCTGACCCGCACCAGAATTTCCGGACTTGACCCGACGATGGCATACTCACCAAAGTTGAGAAAATAGAGAAAAGGCGACGGATTGGTCCGGCGGAGAGCTCTGTAAAGGGCGAAAGGCGGAAGATGGAAGGGAAGGGAAAATCTCTGACTCAATACCACCTGAAAGATGTCACCCGCCGCAATGTATTCTTTGGCGCGACTGACTATCTTCTTGTATTGGGCGGGAGTTGTGTTGGACCTGGGCTTGCCGATAACCATCGCACTGGCGTCGATCTCTGATTTATGCGCCAGCGGTTCCTCCAGCCGTTCTACAACATTGCGCAGCCTGTCGAGCGCCCTGCTGTAGGCGGAAGTGGCCGATAATTTGCTTTGGGGGCGAACAGGTGTTACGACGGTGATTTCGTCCTTGACTGCATCGAATATGACCATAATCGTTGGACGGAGCAAAACGCTGTCCGGCAATCCGAGCGGATCCGGCAGTTCGGTCGGCAGATCTTCGATTAGACGAATGGTATCATAACCCATAAAGCCAAAGATGCCGGCAGCCATTGGGGGCAGAGTCTCAGGAAGTTCGATCCGCGATTCTTCAAGCAGCTGGCGAAGCGAGACAAGCGCCGGTTGTTTTTCCGGTATAAATTTGGAGGAACTGCGCTGAGGATTGCGGTTAATTTCTGCTTTCTGGCCGTTGGCTCTCCAAATGATGTCAGGATCATATCCAATAATGGAATAGCGGCCCCTTACGGTGCCGCCTTCTACAGATTCGAGAAGAAAGCTGTTGGCTCGGGAACCAGCGATCTTCAGAAATGCCGATACAGGAGTTTCCAGATCGGCAACCAGTCGTGTTGAAACAAGTTGGGGCTGACCTGACCCATAAATCCGGACGAAAGAATCCCGCGCCGGCACAAAACCGCCTTTATTGTCGAGGAGCCTCATATCAGTCATAAAGAATTAGCGCCCGTCAACGTCCTGAACGTTGGTTCATTAATCGAAACGCCGTACGAATCCCGGAGGCCAGTTATGTATTGCACCAAAAAATCGCTGCCAAGCTGGGCTTCCAGACTCCGTTTGGCCCCTTCTTCATCTTTTGCCGATAGTTTTTCCGGGGCACGTATATCGGAAACCTGAAAGATGACACGCCCCTTACCCTCTGCAAGGGATGCCGATCCAAATCCATTCTTGGGAAGTCCAAATGCCTGCAATACCGCACCTCGCGGTAAGTCAGAGGTGTCCTCATTTCGTTTCAGGGCCATGGACGTCTTGACTTCTGCATTATAATTCTTCGCCAAGTCATCGAGAGACTCGCCGCTGCGCGCTTTCTCGATAATCTCCTGGCTGAGCTTCGAAAGCCTGCGAGCCTGTTCCGACTCATTCCAAGCCGCTTCCACTTCGTTGCGCACTGTTTCGAACGGTTTCAGTTTTTCCGCAACAACCTCCTGAACTTCAAACCAGACGATGCCGCCTCCGGAAATTTCCAGTGGATCATTTTCTACGTTGATGTCGCTTTGGAAGGCACTGCTCAATAACCCAGGTGCATTGGGGAGATCCGCCACCGGTTCGCCATTTCTTCCTTTGCCTGATAGGTCCACTGCGTCGATTTCCAAGAACTTGACATTTAACTTGTTACCTGTTTCTTTCAGGTTGGCGCCGGATGCGAGCGAATCCTCAATTGTGTCCTGAATGTCCAGAAGCTCAATTTCCGCTTTTTCACGCTGCAAGGTATTACGCAAATCTTCCTTGACATCGTCAAAGGTTTTAACGACTTCGGGTTCAATATTATTGACCTTCAGAATGACGGTGGTCAACGTACCTTCCACTGGTTCGCTAAATTCACCTTCCTTAAGGGAAAAGGCTGTTTCGGCGATTTTTTCGTCGGCGAGGTCCGCACGCGTAATATTACCGAGATCTATATCAGATTCCTTGAACCCCAATTCCTTGGCCAGCGCGGTAAAGTCCTGTCCCGATTTTAATTTACTATGGGCCTCGTTAGCACCGCCCAGTGACTTGAACGAAATTTGTTTGATCGTTCTGTGTTCGGCCTTGCCAAAACGGCCTTTCTGCTGCTCGAACGCTGTCTGTAAGTCTCCGTCACTGATTTCGATATTTTCGGCAAGATCTTCAGGCCGCAGCACAAGAATCGCCAGTTTGCGGAATTCCGGCGCCGTAAACCGGTTTTTATTAAGATCGTAATAGTTTTTAAGTTGGCCCTCATCCGGCGTCTTTAGTTCGCCGATGGCCGTGATCGGCAGCGTGAAATATTTTAGGACGCGCTTTTCATTGGAATATTGGTTATACGCCTGTAGCAATGGTTTGGGGACTAGCGTATTTCCTGCAATGGTCGAAGCTAGCTGTTGTCGAATATTGTCCTGGCGTCTGAGGGCAAGGTATCCCTGTTCCGATAGTCCGGACTGTCGGAGCACCTGCTCGAATATCAACCGGGAAAAATTTCCGGACGGATCGCGGAAATTGGGATCTCTACGAATTTCTTCAGTTATAGCCTCATCAGTCAGACCGAGATTAAGATTCCTGGCGTGGCTGTCCAGAACCGCGGTGGTTATCAGGTTGTTGAGAACCCGCCGGTCAAGGCCAAGCTGCCTCGCCTGTTCAGCAGACAATTGCTGACCAAACTGTCGTCCAAACGCGTTAATTTCCCGGCGGTAAGCGTTTTGGAATTCTTCAGAACTGATTTCGGCATCGCCCACGGTTGCAACTGTGGCTTCGGCGCCGCCTTGGAAAACATCCGCAATGCCCCAGACAGCAAAACTGAGCACAAGAATGCCGATGAAGGCCTTTGCGATCCAACCTGTGGTACCCTTTCTGAGTGTCGTCAACATAATGATCTGTCACCATAATTGAATAGTCGTTTGACCGATAAAAAGTCTTGCATGTTATTAAAGCGGTTGAGTTATTTCTTGCAAGGCAGGCGCCGACATAATATGGACCTCTTCGCAGACCTGCAAGAGACGAATTCTAAAATTCTGTTGAACGGGATCTGCTATAATTCGGGACCAGCAGCATGAGTTCCGCTTAACAGCTGAATTCCGCTCCGAGCACTTTCGCGAAACATGTCTTAGGAAACATATAGGGGACAAAAGCAAATGCTGAAACCTTTGGTTGCCGGAAACTGGAAAATGAATGGGTTGAAGTCGAATGTTGCGGAAGTTCAGACCCTTTTGGACGCCATAAAACGGGACAATTTGGCAAGTTTGGCAGATATCATGGTTTGTCCGCCGGCAACCCTCATACAGCAGTTTTCAGAACTCGCTGCGGGTTCCGGTCTGTTAATTGGGGCTCAGGACTGCCACGAGGGCGAGTTTGGCGCACATACCGGTGATATTTCAGCGGTGATGTTACGGGACGCGGGTGCTGGGGCGGTCATCGTCGGCCATTCTGAACGCAGAACCGATCATGGCGAAACCAACGATTTGGTCAAGCAAAAATCCAGCGCCATATTGAGAGCCAGCTTGACCGCAATAATTTGCATCGGTGAAAGCGAGGCAGAACGCAAGGGCGGCATGACGTTGGATGTAATAAATGAGCAGCTGGAAGGGTCGTTGCCTGCAAATGCCGGTTCTAACCAAACCATCATTGCTTACGAGCCAATTTGGGCCATAGGAACCGGATTAACCCCGACGCGGTCCGATATTGAGGCCGTACATACTTCTATTCGCCAGACTTTGGAACAACTTGTGGGATTGTCTGAAGCAAGCGAGATCAGGCTGCTGTATGGCGGATCCGTTAAGCCTGATAATGCCGCAGAACTTCTGTCAATAACAAATGTTAATGGCGCGCTGGTCGGAGGCGCGAGTTTAAAAGCGGAAGATTTTCTGGGAATAATAGCCGCTTACAATGCCTCTTAACCCAGCCTTCAAACGCCGGCTTGCCACGGAATGACCTAAATATCAAAAGGGACCCGATTAAGCATGGAGAATGAGGAGGCTCGACGATCCGCATGATAGAAAGCAAATTCGATTTACTAGGTTTTTATAAAATTGGATTGTGTGCTAACTGGGTACAAATGTTCCCTCAGTCGAGACTTTCCCTAATTCGTGGAGGAAACCCCGGCGGCTGGCAGTATTTGAATAATCATCAGTGGGGGCGAGGGAACAGCCCAATTTATCAGGGTGGCCGCCCGGAATAGTCAGGTCAGCAAATGGCGAATTCGGTTCAAACAGTTATATTTTTTGTTGTTTTTCTGGCGGGTCGTATTCTTTCCAGTCTGGTTCTTCCGTCATATGCGGAGCCACTGGAAAAGTGGGACTGCAAGACGTTTGAAGAAGAACGGATCAGACTTGAGAAAGCCGGCATCAAAAACAAAATGAGTCGTGGTGCGCAATGGGCGCAGGAGAATTTGGACCCCAGCGCCCTGGAACAGATAAGACAGTTTATAATTGTATCAGAACAGTTGAAATTTAGATGTCCGACAAAATCCCTTGACGTCGCAAAGAATAAAAAAAATGAGTTAACAGCAAAAAAGAAAAAGAAATAATGGACTTTCAAAGACCTTAAAGTGTTTGTATAAAAATTACTATTAAACCAGAGCGTATATCCGGTCCAATATTTATTGCATTATTTATTGTGAAGAGAATTAATGTCCGCTGTTGCCTATTTTATTACCAATTCAGAACTCGATGACTCCAGAGATGAGAAATATTGCATGCCATGATCCGGGATAGGCCCCGGAAATTTCACTGAATTAAAAAAAATAGCGCACGATCAACGGAATCCGTAATAATATCGTGCTGATTGCTTGACGTCGCTCGTCAAGAGCGTATCTATCGTGTAGAAGCCACGGTCGGAAAGAGGGCCAGAATTGCCGCCAGAATTGCCGCCAGAATTGCCGGAAGTAACAACATGACAACAGTAATCCTTGTTATTCATATTATGATTTGTGCGGCAATGGTCGCACTTGTTCTGCTGCAGAGATCTGAAGGCGGAGCGCTGGGTATCGGCGGAGGTGGCGGAGGCGGCTTTATGACGGGTCGTGGCACTGCAAATCTTTTGACCCGGGCTACTGCAATGCTGGCTGCGGGATTTTTTGCCACCAGCATAATCCTGACCATCTTAGCCCAAAGAACAAACGCGCCGGCGTCGATCCTGGATGGTGCAAATTCGACTGGACAGACGCAAAATGAGCAAACCGGGGATGATGCTTCCGGTGCGAATCTTCCGGATCTGAAGCCTGCCGCACCCAAATTACCAACGAGTCCTGAGGTTCCTAAATCTCAATAGTTATCCGGCATTTACTTGCTGGTGTGCATCGCAGGCAAATCGAATTAACTCTACAGCCCGAGTTCAGACAGGTCATCCTCGATATCTTCACACGGGATGAAAGACCGGTTGTTCCAATATTATACCATGCGCGCCAGCAAGGGCGGTAAGATTGCAAAAAAATCAGACTGTATTAGAATAGAAAATGTCAATCTGACGGTGGATGGCGTATTTTAGTCACTACGAATCGTCCTGTATTCGTGTATTCTGCACGCCCATGGCGCGATATATATTCATTACTGGCGGCGTGGTTTCCTCATTGGGAAAAGGACTGGCGTCTGCGGCACTCGGGGCTTTGTTGCAGGCCCGCGGCTATTCCGTACGTCTGAGGAAGCTTGACCCCTATCTCAATGTTGACCCCGGAACCATGAGCCCTTACCAGCATGGCGAGGTATTTGTCACTGACGATGGAGCGGAAACGGATCTCGATCTCGGACATTATGAGCGTTTCACCGGTCGACCGTGCACAAAGGCGGACAATGTCACGACGGGCCGGATTTATCAGACGATCATCGAGAAAGAGCGACGGGGAGACTATCTAGGGGGTACTGTTCAGGTCATTCCCCATGTGACCAATGCGATTAAGGAATTTGTGCTTCACGACAATGATGGGATCGATTTCGTTCTGTGCGAGGTTGGCGGTACGGTCGGAGATATAGAGGGACTTCCATTTTTCGAGGCGTTGCGTCAACTCGGCAATGAACTGCCCCGAGGGGGCTCAATATTCATCCATCTCACCCTGATACCCTATATTCCGGCAGCCGGGGAATTAAAAACCAAACCTACTCAGCATTCTGTGAAGGAATTGCGCTCCATTGGCATACAGCCTGACATTTTGCTTTGTCGCTGTGACCGGGAAATTCCCCGAGATGAGTGCAGGAAAATTGCTCTGTTCTGCAATGTCAGGGAGCAGGCCGTAATTCAGGCTCTGGATGTAAACTCGATTTACGATGTTCCTAATGCCTATCACCGGGAGGGTCTGGACAAAGAAGTCCTGGAGGCGTTTGGCATTCAGGATACCAGAACCCCAGATCTCGCCAAATGGAATCACATTTCGAGACGCACCAGCAGTCCCGAGGGTTCGGTGAGAATCGCGATTGTTGGAAAATATACGGGTTTGCTTGACGCATACAAATCCTTGAATGAAGCACTGGTGCATGGGGGCATTGCCAACAATGTGGCGGTTGAAAGAGACTGGATAGAGTCCGAGATATTCGAAACGGAGGATCCCGCAAGTCTGCTTGGCGATGTCCATGGAATTCTGGTACCAGGTGGATTCGGCGAACGCGGATCGGAGGGTAAAATTCGGGCTGTCACTTTTGCCCGGGAACGGAATATTCCCTATTTCGGAATTTGTTTTGGAATGCAGATGGCGGTTATTGATGTGGCCCGTAATTTGGCAAATATGCCCGGAGCCGGTTCCACCGAATTTGGTTTGGTTGAAGATCCGGTTGTCGGGTTGATGACGGAATGGATGAAGGGTAATGAACTGGAAACCCGGCAGGCCAATGGCGATTTAGGCGGTACGATGCGTTTGGGCGCCTATCGTGCCCGGTTAATGCCGGGGAGCAGGGTAGCGGAGATCTATGGAATGGAACACATTGAGGAGCGCCATCGCCATCGCTACGAGGTCAACATGAATTACCGGGACCGGCTCGAAGCCGCAGGTCTGACATTTTCCGGAGTTTCCCCTGATGGGCTGTTGCCAGAAATTGTGGAAATGACCGACCATCCGTGGTTTATCGGTGTGCAGTTTCATCCAGAACTCAAGTCTCGGCCATTTGAACCGCATCCCTTATTTGCGTCATTTATTAATGCTGCGGTACAACAGAGCCGACTGGTCTAGGTTCGTGGTTGTTCGTGAAGGCTGATATTTGTTCTCCGGAACTCCGTTCCCCGGGACTTAAGCACATATTCACAATTGAAAGTTTTGGCCACAATTTGAACCGGGCGAACAGGCAGCTTGTTAGATAGGGTACACAAACTTCAGGGAAACAAACATTTATGCGCCCAAAATCCGAGGTTATGATCGGTCCACTCAAAGTCTCCAATGAACGGCCAATAACCGTTTTTGCCGGCCCGTGTCAGATGGAGAGCCGTGAACATGCCATTGAAATGGCGGCTGCACTCAAGGAAATTGCACAGAATCTGGGACTGGGTCTGGTATTCAAAACCTCTTTCGACAAAGCCAACCGGACATCAATTGATGGTGCCAGAGGCATGGGACTTGAGGCTGCTTTGCCAGTGTTTGCGGAAATACGTGAAACAATGGGACTGCCGATTGTCACTGATGTTCATAACGAACAACAGTGTGCGGCCGTCAGCGAGGTTGTCGATGTCCTGCAAATACCCGCATTTCTATGTCGGCAGACGGATCTTCTGGTGGCTGCTGCAAATACGGGCAAAGTCATAAAAATTAAAAAAGGTCAATTCCTGGCTCCTTGGGATATGAAAAATGTCGTGGCTAAAGTACTGGCATGCGGCAACGATAATATCCTTGTGACGGAGAGAGGGGCGAGTTTTGGATATAATACCTTGGTTTCAGATATGCGGGCACTACCCATCCTTGGCGCAATCGGCTGCCCGGTAATTTTCGATGCCACCCACTCAGTTCAGCAACCGGGGGGGCAGGGCAGTTCAAGCGGAGGTCAGAGAGAATTTGTGCCTGTGCTCGCCAGAGCCGCAGTCGCGGTCGGTGTCGCGGGACTGTTTATTGAAACTCACGACAATCCTGACAAGGCGCTTTCTGATGGGCCAAATATGGTTCCCTTGAACCAGTTTGCCGAACTGATGATAAATTTGATGGAGATCGACACTGTAGTCAAGGCGCAAACCCGGATGCCGTAGAAATCAATCGGGACTGATGAGAGATTGGTCTTCATCGTTCCAGCGCCAGATAGATCCCTCCCTCAGGTGACAGCCACCTATCCAACGATTGATCTCGTTTATGCGGGCATGATCCTCCCTGCCTTGGAGGACGGCGCGCCCGGTTGGAGTGAGTGTAACGTAACAGCTGATGAACGCCTTTCGACGATCGTCATCCTGCAACAGCGCGGGTTCAAACGGCTCTGACAGGCCCTCAATTAACGGAGCGGCGCAAGTGGCCAGGTTGGAAAGAATTGAAAAGAAATCCCAGTCCCCGAGAAATGCGGCTTGTTCCATGTTCATATCCCTGGCAAACAGCAGACCCGGGCTGTTCACCTTGCGATCCAGAGAATATAAAATCTGACGTTCCGTCCTGGAAAGGCCGTCGGAACCGGGCAGCTCCTGCATCAGTCTGACCAATGCCTGACGCAGAAAAGGAAAGCCGGTGGTCTTGTTTCTTATCTCCTCGCTAAGGGAAACAGGCGTTGATTGGCGGAAGGCATTCCAGATAGATACCGCTCGCGCGGTCATTTCCGGTCGGACCAAAATCGCGAGTTCTTGAAAACGCATGATTGTATCAGCCGTCTGCATCCCCAGATAGCTGGGGGCTTGCACGAGCACGATGTTTTCTTCCCGGTTTCGACTGTGGAGCATATCCAGAATCTGTACCAGTTGAAGTTGATCATAAAGATCGTGTTCAAACCAGAGTTCGATACTCTCATAGGACTGGTGCAGATCCAAAAATCGGTTGCGGGTTCTTAGATCCGACAATACGCTTTCAATTGTATGAATTTTTCCATCCGCCAAATGCGCCGCGCGAATCTCCAGTAGCGCGTCTTCCGTATTGGCTATTGGTACCGGACCGGTATGCAGGGTATCGGCCCAGGGGACAATGTCGGCATTGACGCCGGCTTCTTCCAGAAGTCCGACGGCATTGTCCCCATTTGTCAGGATGAGCTTGCCCACCAGATTTGCGCCTTTCATTCCCTGCCTCTAGCCTCTGCCGCGATAAACAGGAAAATCTTGATCGGGAACCCATACCTGATCAGGTATTTCTCCAAAGCTCCAGAACACGTCGATTGGAATGCCGCCTCTGGGAAACCAATATCCTGCAATGCGGAGCCAATGAGGTTCAAGAAGGCCAACGAGTTTCTTGCCGATGGCCACCGTGCAGTCCTCATGGAAGGCACCATGGTTTCGAAAAGCATTGAGGTAGAATTTGAGGGATTTGGATTCAACAATCCAGTCTTTAGGAATATAATCAATAATCAGATGGGCAAAATCCGGTTGTCCGGTAACAGGACAGATAGATGTGAATTCAGGGCACGTAAATCGTGCAACATAAAGTGAGTCGCGGTGCGGGTTAGCTACTCTTTCAAGTATAGCCTCGTCGGGGGATACAGGAATAGCCGACGGCTTTCCAAGCTGCTGCAATGTCTCCAGGGAGTCTCGATTTGATTTAGTATCGGTCATTATTTGAATGCGTATCACTTTCTAGTTTCGGAAGGTTAACTCGGGAGTTTCATTCCCGGAGCCTGCATCTGAGTTCACTGGTTTTACATATTCTCTTCGCACAATTGTACATAGCATATTTTTTATATTTCGAAGTCTCAGAATTTTGAAATGGGCCACTATTGCTACAGCTCTCCTTGAGCCATTATTTATTGACCTCTCTCCTTTGGCTGCAGCTGGTTGCATGGTCCAATTTCAAAGTAGTTGAAATCGCATGACGGGGCAAGGATGAGCGGAATTTTCAAGGGATGAGGACAATTGAACTCTTCCACCTGAGTACAAGCTGCGTTAAGTAAGAGCTTCATGATAATTGTTGGATCAAAAAACAAGAGATACAGGGCTTAAAATGACAGCAATCACCGACATCATTGGGCGTGAAATTCTGGATAGCCGTGGCAATCCGACGGTCGAAGTCGATGTTGTCCTCGACGATGGAACAATGGGACGGGCGGGGATCCCTTCGGGGGCGTCAACCGGTGCCCACGAAGCCCATGAACTGCGCGATGGCGGAGATCGGTATTTGGGAAAAGGTGTCAGACAGGCGGTTGACCATGTTAATGGAGAAATTTTTGACAGTCTGCAGGGAATGGATGCCCGGGATCAGGTCCGTATAGACCGTCTGTTATGTGATCTCGACGGCACCGAAAACAAGTCGCGTCTGGGAGCCAATGCAATTCTCGGTGTCTCGCTGGCGGTTTCCAAAGCCGCTGCGGAGTCCTGTGGTCTGCCTTTATATCGTTATGTCGGAGGAACTGCGGCCCGGCTGCTTCCTGTCCCAATGATGAATATACTCAATGGAGGCGCCCACGCCGACAATCCAATCGATATACAGGAGTTCATGATTATGCCGGTTGCAGCGGAAGATTGCCGACAGGCGATCCGGATGGGAGCCGAGGTATTTCAGACCCTAAAGACGTCGTTAAATGCTGCGGGGCACAACACCAACGTCGGAGATGAGGGTGGCTTTGCGCCGAATCTGGCCTCAACGGATGAAGCTCTCGACTTTATTGTGAAAGCCATTGAGGATGCCGGTTACCATCCCGGTGAGGACATTTATCTGGCACTTGATTCCGCTTCAACGGAATTTTTCCACGATGGTATTTATGACATGAAAGGGGAGGGGAAACAGCGGGACGTCAACGATATGATCGATTTTTATAGTAATCTCCTGGACCGCTATCCGATAATTTCGATTGAAGACGCGTTGGCGGAAGACGACTGGGACGGCTGGGGTGAACTGACCCGGGCCATCGGCAAAAAATGTCAGCTCGTTGGTGATGATCTTTTTGTCACCAATACCTCACGGCTCGAAAGGGGCATAAATAATGCCATCGGCAATTCCATTCTCATAAAGGTCAACCAGATCGGCACCCTCAGTGAAACCCTGGATGCGGTTAATATGGCTCATCGCGGGCATTACACGACGATCATGTCCCACCGTTCCGGCGAAACGGAAGACGCCACGATCGCCGATCTTTCGGTGGCAACACGTTCCGGACAGATAAAAACGGGTTCACTGGCGCGATCCGACCGGCTGGCAAAATATAATCAGCTGATAAGAATAGAAGAAGAACTTGGTGATATGGCCGAATATGCCGGGTCATCCATTTTTAAGCTGAAGTGTCCTCCAAATCCGGCCTGTAGAAAGTCCGGATTAAAAAACCCTTAACGGGATACCATGACAATCTGGACAGCAGCCGCTAATAGTTAGCGCGTCCAGCGTTACGAAGCCTTAACGGCTATTGGATAGTTTATCAGAACTGAATTGATATTTCGCAATCTGTTGTGCATCCATGTTTGAAGTGGTGAGAATCCGGGACCAGGTAATGAAAATAATTTCTGCCTTATCGCAACGGACAAGTGTTGTATTCTTTGTAATTTCGTTGGTTCTGATCTCTTACTTTGTGTTTCACGCCATCGAGGGAAAACATGGTCTGAAGGCGCGTTCAGAGCTGAAATGGCGTGTCGATACGTTGGAGCGGAAACTGGCCGAACTCAGAACTGTCCGTCAGGAGCTGGAAAGAGATGTGGCCTTTGTCAGAACGGATATCGATCCGGATCTCTTGGACGAACAGGCCCGGCGTCTGCTGAACCTGGTGACCCCCGACGACATCATTATAATGCTGGATAAGCGGGGTCTGTGATCCGGTCATAACCTTGGATTGGTGACGTCCGGCAAAAAATTTTGGGATGCGACTCTAAGACATGTATCCATGAGGTTCATTAGTTTATCGTACTAATTTAACATTCCGATACTCTATAATTCGTTGTTTTAAATCTGATAAAAAATTGAGATATAGTTATAGAAGTGCCGTAAATTTTATAAATTAACAGTTACTCCTGTTTGTTGTCTGGCTAAATATTGACACGTCTTATTAGTTCGGTACCCAAGTAAGAACCGGTAAGTAATTCAAATGTAAGAATGGAAGTCAGATAGAGTGTCCTGCAATTTTTCCGAAAGGATTGATTTTTTATTTTGAGTACGCATTATGTGATAGCTCGATTAACGAAGTTAAAGAAAAATCGTAAATTTTCGCAATTGTTTAACGGTAAGATGCGTTAGTCTGATATTTGTACGGATAAGTTTGATCTTGTTAATGTAAAACGATTGTTAATTACTAGGGAGGCCTCATGTCTGATGGGGTACAGACCGGCGAAAAAAAGCCGGCGAAGAGTGAAAAGTCTAAAAATGCCAATCTCACCAACGGATCGTCCGATTCCAGGTCCCGGGCATTTCAGTTCACGCCGGAACAGGAAATTGCTGTTTACCGGGATATGCTGCTTATCCGGCGCTTTGAAGAAAAAGCCGGCCAGCTTTACGGTATGGGATTTATTGGCGGTTTCTGCCACCTTTATATCGGTCAGGAAGCAGTTGTTGTGGGTATGCAAATGGCCATCGAGGATGGAGATCAGGTCATTACCAGCTATCGTGATCACGGGCATATGATTGCCTGCGGCATGGATCCGAAGGGCGTGATGGCAGAATTGACAGGCCGAAAAAGCGGTTATTCTGGCGGCAAAGGCGGTTCCATGCACATGTTTTCCATCGAGAAATCCTTTTATGGTGGCCACGGAATAGTTGGGGCTTCGGTACCGTTGGGAACTGGACTGGCCTTTGCCAATCGCTACAACGGGTCCGATCGGGTCTGTCTGACCTATTTCGGTGACGGGGCCGCCAATCAGGGGCAGGTTTATGAGAGTTTTAATATGGCGCGACTTTGGAATCTGCCGGTCATTTATGTCATTGAAAATAACAAATATGCAATGGGAACCAGTATTGAGCGGTCATCGTCAACGACAGACCTGTCTCAGCGGGGGATGGGCTTTGGAATCCCGGGTGAACAGCTCGATGGAATGGATGTCCGTAACGTAAAAGAAGCGGCTGACCGCGCTGTAAAGGCCGCTCGGGCGGGCCAAGGTCCCCAAATTTTGGAAATGCTTACCTATCGCTATCGCGGTCATTCTATGTCTGATCCGGCGAAATACCGCTCCAAAGAAGAGGTCCAAAAGGTTCGCCAGGAGCATGATTCGATTGAAATGGTTCGCACTCGCATTATCGAGAGGGGAATTTTGTCCGAGGATAAAATTAAAGAGATTGACAAAGAAATTCGTCAGATCATCAACGAGGCTGCGGATTTTGCGCAATCGGAACCAGAGCCGGATGCCAGTGATTTGACGACTGACGTTACGCACCCCTACTGATAATTTGCTGCACAAATGAAACATAAAACGGGAAGCTCTCCAATATGGGAAGAAACATAAAGCTTCAAGAGAATCTGCCATGCCGATAGAAGTTCTCATGCCAGCTCTATCGCCAACAATGGAAGAAGGGACGCTGTCAAAATGGCTGGTCAGTGAAGGCGATGAAATCTCGGCTGGCGATGTTATTGCAGAAATTGAGACAGACAAGGCCACCATGGAAGTGGAGGCCGTGGATGAAGGGACGCTTGGAAAGATCCTGGTTAATGAAGGAACGCAAGGCATTAAAGTCAACACTCCCATTGCGCTGATACTTGAAGAAGACGAAGAGGCCGATCCGGAAACCCTTAAACAGCCTGTAAAAACGAATGAATCTGTGCAGAAAACCGACGAGGGCCAGAAAAAAGATGATCATAATGGCGGCCAGGAGGAACAATCCTCAGCAAAGGAAACCGGGGTAGAACCCGTGGCTGCCGGCGGGCCGGTTAAAGCTGTACCGGAAGAGATTGCGGCTGGCATGGAGAAAGTGAGTCAAACTGTACGTGAGGCGCTCCGGGATGCAATGGCCGAGGAAATGCGAAGGGACGACCGGGTATTCGTGATGGGCGAAGAAGTCGCGGAATATCAGGGAGCATATAAGGTTACTCAGGGACTGCTTGAAGAATTCGGGAGTCGTCGTGTGATTGATACGCCGATCACCGAGCATGGATTTGCCGGTGTGGGAACAGGCGCGGCATTTGCGGGGTTGCGTCCAATCGTCGAGTTTATGACCTGGAATTTTGCTATGCAGGCCATGGATCATCTCATAAATTCCGCCGCCAAGACACTTTACATGTCTGGCGGCCAGATGAGCTGTCCAATAGTGTTCAGAGGTCCGAATGGGCCAGCTGCCAGAGTAGCGGCACAGCATAGTCAGGATTTTTCGTCCTGGTTTGCCCATGTTCCGGGTTTAACTGTTATCGCGCCTTATACAGGGGCCGATCATAAAGGACTTCTGAAAACAGCAATCAGGACTGACAATCCTGTTATCTTTTTGGAAAATGAGATTTTGTATGGTCAGACATTTGAAGTTCCTGTAAGCGAAGACTGGACGGTCCCCATTGGCAAGGCCCGAATTGCCCGGCCCGGCGGCGATGTGACAATTGTATCTTATTCCCGCGGTGTAAGTTACGCCCTGGTGGCAGCCGAACAACTTTCGGAGATGGGGATCGATTCGGAAATCATTGACTTGAGAACACTTAGACCCCTTGATATTCCGACAGTGCTGGAATCGGTTAAGAAAACAAATCGTGTTGTCGCGGTGGAGGAGGGGTGGCCTGTCTGTTCCATAGGTTCGCAAATTTGTGCAGTGGTTGCCTGCGATGCTTTTGACTATCTGGATGCCCCGCCAACAAAAGTTTCCGGCGCTGATGTGCCCATGCCTTACGCGGCAAATCTCGAAAAGCTGGCTCTTCCTTCGGCGCAACAAATTGTCGATGCCGTCAAATCTGTTTGTTACATTAAATCCTGATGACGTGACGCCATCCGTTAATCTCCGCCAAAGGATTTTTCCGAACAGGAATTGTACAGAATAACCAAAGCTAACTTTACGACCAGGATACAAAGATGCCGATTTCAATACTAATGCCAGCGCTTTCTCCAACCATGGAAGCAGGAAAACTGGCCAAATGGCACGTGAAAGAAGGCGACGCTGTATCCTCCGGAGATGTCATCGCCGAAATCGAAACGGACAAGGCAACGATGGAGGTTGAAGCCGTTGACGAAGGGGTCATTGGTAAGCTTGTCGTAAAGGAAGGCACCGATGGAGTCGCTGTCAATGCGACAATCGCTTTACTGCTGGAAGAAGGCGAGTCCGCGGATGCCCTGGATGATGTCGATACGGGTGCGTCCGCCATGTCAGGCCCGCAGCCAGACGAACTGGAACAGCCGGAATCTGGCAGAAGTGGGGACGGAAACGACAAAACCGTGGCGCTTGAATCTTCTCGTGATACTGGCCCAGACAGTGTCGGATCGTCCGGTCAGTCCAAAATATTATCCGCCGAAAAGCCGGTTGGTTCTGCCGAACACAATCGGTTGTTTGCGAGCCCGCTTGCCCGGAGATTGGCAGCAGCCAGCAATATTGATCTGAATTTGCTTCGGGGAAGCGGTCCCAATGGCCGGATCATCAAGCGCGATATTGAACAGGCCATGGCAAGTGGCGCGGCATTGGAAGCCGGAAAAGTTCAGCCTGCCGGTTTGAAGGCAACCGAACTGGTAGCGTCTGATTCCTACGCTGCAAGAGTTCCCGGGCTACCCGGCGGTATGAGTGATGAAGAGATCAAAGCGCTTTATGATTCCGGATCCTATGAGCTTGTTCCCCATGACAATATGCGGCGGATTATCGCTGCCCGTTTGGTGGAATCCAAGCTGACCATTCCCCATTTTTACCTGACCCTGGACTGTGAGCTCGATAATCTTCTGGCATCGCGGACCCGCATGAATGCCACAGCGCCTCAGGAAGGTCGTAACGCTTTCCGGCTTTCCGTCAATGATTTTATCATCAAGGCTCTGGCCATGGCACTTCAGCAGGTTCCTCACGCCAATGCCACCTGGACCCGGGACGCGGTTTTGAGGCATAAAAGTTCCGATATTGGTGTTGCTGTCGCGGTCGAGGGTGGGTTGTTTACTCCGGTAATCCGCCATGCGGAACTTAAAAGCCTCTCAGAGATTTCCAATGAAATGAAGGAACTCGGAGAACGGGCGCGCAACAAGAGACTTGCGCCTCATGAATATCAGGGAGGAACGACCTCCATATCAAATCTCGGCATGTATGGAATATCAAAGTTTGATGCGGTTATTAATCCGCCCCACGCCAGTATTCTGGCTGTAGGTAGAGGCGAAAAACGTCCCGTCGTTAAAGGAGAGGAGCTACAAATTGCTACGGTTATGACGGTAACGCTCTCATGCGATCATCGAGTCATTGATGGAGCGCTGGGCGCAGAATTGCTGGGAGCCTTTAAACAGTTTATCGAAGATCCCGTCACTATGCTTGTCTAGTCTTTGAAATACGGGATAAATACCTCCAGAGAGCCGGGCGCTAAGCGTGGTCAAGAACGGGGTCTTACAATCTTTCAGTCCGTGTGATTTGTTAAGATGACCGAAGGGCCGCGATCTGGCTCAGCGTGTGGCGCTGACGTACGGTTCGGGTAACAATGTACGGTTCGGGTAACAATAAAGTCTGCAATTGAGGAGCTATCAGTTCAATGACCGACAATAATTTTGATCTCGTCGTTATAGGAGCCGGACCTGGCGGCTATGTTGCGGCCATCAGGGCGGCACAACTGGGAATGAAGTCAGCTGTTATTGAACGGGAACATCTGGGAGGTATTTGTCTGAACTGGGGCTGTATTCCAACCAAAGCCCTTCTCAGATCATCGGAAATCAATCATCTCCTTAAAAATCTGAAGGAATTCGGTTTTTCAGCTAAAGATATCGAGTTTGATATTTCCAGGATCGTGAAACGGTCACGAAGGATCGCCCGCCGTTTGTCCGGCGGGGTTGGCTACCTCCTGAAAAAACATAAAGTCACGGTCATTGATGGTACGGCAAAGCTGGCTGGAAGTGGCAGGATCGAAGTTACGGGCAAGGACGGCAAGCCGCTTGATGCGGTTACCGCCCACAATATCATTGTCGCCACGGGAGCCCGGGCCAGGACGCTTCCTGGACTGGAACCTGACGGCAAGCTGATCTGGACATACAAGGAGGCCATGATCCCTGAGGCAATGCCCGGATCCTTACTGGTCGTGGGTTCAGGAGCCATAGGTATAGAGTTTGCAAGTTTCTATCAAAATCTGGGAACGAATGTGACGGTAGTGGAGGTCCTCGACCGTGTGCTGCCCGTTGAAGATGAAGAAATTTCTGGATTAGCGCGTAAAGCCTTCGAAGCCCAGGGCATGACGATACATACCGGCACCACGGTCGAAACTTTAAGACCCTTGGATAATGAAGTTGAAGTTACGCTGAAATATGCAGACAATAAACGGGATACAATAACATTCGACCGTGTGGTTCTGGCAATTGGAATTGCGGGCAATGTTGAAAATCTTGGCCTTGAGGAGCTTGGGGTGGAGGTCGAGAAAGGACACATTGTGATCGATGAGTGGGGAGCAACAAGTGCCAAGGGCATATATGCAATTGGCGATGTTGCAGGTCCGCCATGGCTTGCCCACAAAGCGAGCCATGAAGGAATTATCTGTGTTGAGAAAATTGCCGGACTTCAGGGGCTTCATCCGTTGGATACCACCAATGTTCCGGGATGCACTTACTGTCTCCCGCAGGTGGCATCGGTGGGACTGACTGAGCAGGCGGCAATCGATTCAGGCATTGAGGTGCGTGTGGGACGGTTTCCCTATCAGGGCAACGGCAAGGCCGTGGCGCTTGGCGAAACCGAGGGTCTGATTAAGACCGTGTTCAATGCCGAAACCGGCGAATTGGTCGGTGCCCACATGGTTGGAGCTGAAGTCACGGAATTGATTCAGGGATATACAATCGCCAAAACACTTGAGACGACGGAGCAGGAGCTTATAGATTCGATATTTCCGCATCCGACATTGTCCGAAATGATGCACGAATCCGTACTCGATGCCTATGATCGGGTTATTCATATATGATTGATATAATTCAATTCAGTGCGAGATCCGGGCACTTTTATGGCTGCACAATTTGATTTTTAGAAAAGACAATAGGTTCTCCGTCGGTGTACAATGTGATTCTCTATCAAATTCACACGACTGGAGACTTTTAAATGGATACGAAGGCACTGGTGACTTGGTTGATTATAGGGGTCGTTGCAGGGTTTTTAGCAAGTTTCGTCGTTGGTGGTGGTGGCTTAATTCGTTATCTCGTAACGGGCCTCATTGGCTCTGTAGTCGGCGGTTACTTGGCGCAGCACTTCAATGTCAAGCTTGGACTGGGTAATGAAATGCTCGAGCAGATCATTGTCGCTGCAGCAGGTGCAATTATTGTCGTTATAGTTGCCGGCATAATCTTTTAGTTTGACTGTAAATTTTGAACGCACTTCTCATGTAACGGAGGCTATTCGTTGCAGTCTGTTTGCGTGGCCATATCCGATGCATAGTTCAGGCAAATTTCCAGACGGATTATATCTGATTTTATCGGGTGTTTTAGCATTCCGGTGAATTGTCTGTTGAATACCGTTGAATGCCGGTGGCCGGTTTCAAGTAAATCGCAAAAACAAATCAGCCGGAAAATCGATTATTAATCGTTCTTGTCGGTCGACTGTTTGTGATATCGGCAATGATACTTATGTTTATTATTGATCTGTTTATTATTGATGCTGCATTCCAAAATTGGCGTAAGAGTATAATTACTGACACTTAACCGGTCAATTTCCAATTGGTTGCGTGTCTTACATTACTGAGATAAAAACGATGCTTCGCAGCAATACAATTTAGCTGTTTTCTGTATAATAATATTAAAACTGGAAGATTTTACAGTTATTGTCCGAAGCATCGTCATACAGGAAGATCTATGGTTGAGCTCATCAATACGCTCTCATCGAAAAAGGAAAGTTTAGTCGCGGCGGAAAAAGTGGAGCGCCCGAGGCATCCCGAGAAGGTCAACCGTCCGGATCAGCCTCTGATGCGCAAGCCGGACTGGATCCGGGTCAAGGCGCCCGGTTCGAAGATTTTTCACCAGACGCGTAAACTTATGCGTGACAATAATCTGACCACTGTGTGCGAGGAAGCTGGCTGCCCAAATATCGGGGAATGCTGGACCAAGAAACATGCAACCATGATGATTATGGGCGACACCTGTACCCGGGCCTGTGCCTTCTGCAATGTCCGCACCGGAATCCCTGATCCGCTGAATCCGGATGAACCGGCGAAAGTGGCGGATGCGGTGGCCAAACTCGGATTGTCCCATGTGGTGATTACGTCCGTGGACCGGGATGATCTCGATGATGGCGGTGCCGGCCATTTTGCCGCTGTCATCAAGGCCATAAGAACCGCCACGCCCGCGACGACGATTGAAGTTCTAACACCGGATTTCCTGCGCAAGGAAGGCGCGCTTGAAATCGTTGTTGAAGCGCGGCCTGACGTCTTCAATCATAACCTTGAAACGGTGCCTTCGCTGTATCTGGATATCCGCCCCGGGGCTCGTTACTTTCACTCCCTGAGGCTGTTGCAGAGGGTCAAGGAACTGGATAACCAGATGTTTACAAAATCCGGCATTATGGTGGGCCTCGGAGAAAAGCGGAAGGAAGTCCTGCAGCTTATGGATGATCTGCGTTCGGCGGAGGTGGATTTTCTGACGATCGGTCAATATTTGCAGCCGACGCGGAAACATGCCGCAATCGACCGGTTTGTGACTCCGGATGAATTTGAATCCTACGCAAGAATAGCATACACTAAAGGCTTTCATCTTGTCTCATCGAGCCCGCTGACCAGATCTTCCTATCATGCCGGCGATGATTTTGTTCGATTGAGAGAACAGCGCCGCAAGGCGTCGCAGAACCAAAATTGAGCCGGCGATAAATTCGATGCTGGAAGATAACTACTCGGTCCAGAATGCCAGTCTATCAAACCACAAAAGCTGTTCGACACAGTGCTGACAAAATGCTTGCGTTGGTGGCGGATGTCGAGCGTTATCCGGAGTTTGTGCCGCTCTGCCGTTCCCTTACCGTTTACTCCAGAATTCGGGAAGGCGACCGGGAAGAATTGGTCGCGGACATGTCGGTTGCCTATAAACTGATTAACGAGTCTTTTACAAGTCATGTCACGATTGATCACGGCAAACAGACGATCGTAGCCCGATATGTTGATGGACCATTCCGGGAGTTGGAAAATAACTGGTCATTTGAAGATGTGCCGGAGGGATGCAGGATTAATTTTCATATTGATTATGAATTCCGCTCACGTGCCCTACAGATCTTAATGGGTTCGGTCTTCGATAAGGCAATCCGCAGGTTTACCGATGCATTTGAAGAGCGTGCCTATGCCGTGTATGGCCCCCCCCGCGACTTGACCTAACGATCCAAATGGACACTGAGGAGGTCAAACGCGGCCTCGCAGGATTTGCTGCGAATATTGTGCCGGCCAAGATCACCAAACAGATGTCTGCGATGCACCACGCCCTTATGCCGGCTGACTGATCCGAAATGTACCAGTCCTACAGGTTTTTCCACGCTGCCCCCGCCGGGGCCCGCAACGCCAGTGACCGACAGAGCTATATCCGCGTGAGACGCTTTCAGGGCTCCGGAAGCCATGGCTTCGGCCGTCTCCTGACTGACGGCACCGAATTTGTCCAAAATTTCCCGGGGCACACTCAGCATTTCATGCTTGGCCTCATTCGAGTAGGTGACAAAACCTCTTTCAAAAACATCCGAAGAACCCGGTATTTCGGTAAACAATGCGGCGATAAGCCCGCCGGTACAGGACTCCGCGGTGGTAACTTTCAGTCCGGCCTTGCGCAGCTGTTCAAGTAATCCCTCAGCTCTGGAAACTAGTGCTTGAGTAAGCATTTACTAAAATATCCCTTTGCCTTCGAAGAATGAAAGAGTTGCGGGGGCGGAACTGCAGGATGCAACAAGATTGCCAGCTTACGTTCCGGGATGTCAATTCCGAAGACGTTTCAGGTTTTTAATGGTGAAACGAGCGCCATTCAGATGGCGATAGTCGCACTGGCCAAAGCCGCCACCCCTTCTCGCCTGCCGGTAAAGCCAAGCCCTTCGGTTGTCGTTGCCTTAACGCTGACCCGAGACGGTTCAATATTTAAAATTTCCGCGATACGTTCAACCATGTTCGTCCGAAACGGCGCTATCCTGGGACTCTCGCAGACTAAGGTAACATCGACATGTTCAATCGTTCCGCCAAGTTTCAGGACACGCTGCACGGCATCCCTTAAAAAAATATCAGACGACATTCCCTCCCATTGGGGGTCTGATGGCGGAAAATGGGTTCCAATATCGCCGTCACCTATGGCGCCGAGAATAGCGTCTGTCAGCGCATGTAGTCCCACATCGGCATCAGAATGGCCTTTGAGAGGCCTGTGATGAGGCACTGTTATACCACACAGCACTATTCCTGCTTCCCTTGATCGGGGCTGGTTGTCGGATTCGACACCAAAATTTTCGTCTGCAAATCGATGTACGTCATACCCTGTTCCCACCCGTACTGAAGCCATGGCAACCCTGTTATTCCTCTCAAGTCTCTGGCGCGCCCGTTTCAAATCGCATGGATCCGTGATCTTCCAGTTTCCCGGCGTGCCCTCGACCACGAGAATGCGCTCGCCGGCATGTTCCGCAATCTCAGCATCATCGGTAAACTTGTTGTCCTGTTTCTGTAAAGCCAGGCGATGGGCGTCATAAATATGCTGGAATTTAAACCCTTGAGGGGTCTGGATCTGATAAAGACTGTCTCTGTCGATGGTGTCTACAACCTGATGATCCCTGACCCGTTTCAAGGTGTCGGCAACCCGTATTCCCGGAATAACGGCATCTGCGGCTTCGAGACCCTTGAGAATCCGGCTAATAAGCGGGGCATCCACAAAGGGCCTTGCCGCATCGTGTATCAGGATCCGGCCGGGTGTTTTACCGGATAAAACTCGAGTCAGGGCTTGGAGGCCGTTCCAGACGGACGCCTGGCGAGTCGAGCCCCCAAATACCGGGTCATAAATTTTCTCTGTCCGCCCTTTAAGTTCGTCCATAACCTGATTGTAGTAATCCATATCATCGGGTCTGATCACGACCTGAATTGCAGTAATAACCGGATGATCTATAAAAACCCGCAGACCATGCGTCAGCACCATTTCTCCGCATATGGATCTGTACTGCTTAGGGATTTTTTGATGAGGTTCTCCCGGCGCTTGTGGATCGGATTGAGGACTATTCGGTTGATCCGGTCCGACTGAGGGCCTGAGTGCGCGGGTGCCACTCCCTGCGGCAACAATGAGGGCGGTGTTATTCACGGCACACACAGCCAATCTGTTGTCCGCACCTGAAACTAAAACTGGAAACTACAACTTTTGTAGGTTCATCGAAAACCTTGACTGTGTCATGACAACCAAAATTCATTTGCTGTTCGCCAAATCAGTTTAACGTTAAGATATAGGGCGTTAACTGGTCCAAAACATGTACCTCCCAGATTATCACCGTAATCGTTTTACCTGACCCGACACATTCCGCAAAACCTCTCCAGTATCAATCCCGCACATTTTCAGTTTTTTTTCTTCAAATTTGGTTTTAAAGGTTTGCGGTCTATCCAAAATCATTCTATTATGCCTATAATTATTGCACTTAAATTTACTGCTTAATTATTGTGCAATATCTGTCGGGATCCGGGAACCATCGATTTTGAAGCCTAACCTTCATACGCACGGGAATTCAAGAAGGCGACAATTCACACAAAGGTGACATGAGGTTGTACAAGTCAGTATCTGCGAGCTCTGGATCTAAAAATGGGGTCACTGTACCGAGTCCTTTAAAGATCGGTCCGATGGCTATACGAAATAATGTTTTTCTCGCCCCCATGTCTGGGATTACCGATTTACCGTTTCGAAAACTGGCGCACCGGCTAGGGGCCGGCCTGGTCATATCCGAAATGATTGCCAGCGAGCAGCTGGCCAGGCACCGCCCGGATATCCTGAAGAAATCAAAATCTGATGCCTTTTTTCCGGCTGTCGTTCAGCTTTCTGGACGCGAAGCTTACTGGATGGCCGAAGGCGCCAAGGTGGCGGTTGGTCTTGGCGCCGATATTATTGACATAAATATGGGGTGTCCCGCAAAGCAAGTTACCCGAGGTTTGTCCGGGTCAGCATTGATGCGGGACGAGGATCATGCGCTGGAACTGATCGAAGCAGTGGTGCAGGCGGTTACCGTACCTGTCACCTTAAAGATGCGGCTGGGCTGGGACGACGAGCAGCGAAACGCTCCCTCCATTGCGCGCAAGGCGGAAGCGGCAGGGGTCCAGCTGATCACGGTTCACGGTCGAACAAGATGCCAGTTTTTTAAAGGACAGGCTGACTGGAAATCTATTTCGCGTGTCAAAAAATCCGTGTCAATACCAGTTATTGCAAATGGTGATATTACCCGCCTGGATCTATTGCATGACGTGCTCGACCAATCTGGTGCCGATGGAATTATGATTGGAAGAGGTTGCTGTGGTGCGCCCTGGTTGCCCGGTCGGGTCGCACATTTCCTTAAGACAGGCTGGGATCGCGGAGTACCCGGTAGCCGCGAACTGATGACCCTGGTGAGGGAGCACTATGACGCGATGTTAAGTTATTATGGAACCGAAACAGGTGGGCGCAATGCGCGCAAACATCTGGGATGGTATATAGAACAAACAGTACAAAACACCTCAGAAATCAAAACCTGGCGCGGTCGACTCTGCCGGGAATTGGAACCATCGAGAGTAGACCGTCTGATCACGCAATATTTTGAAGCCCAGTTGGAGTTGGCGGCATGACTTTATCCAATCAGGAAATTATGGCGGGAACGTCAGCAGCGAGGGGGACCGCCGGTCACGATCATAATCGTTCGCAGGAATTTATCATTTCAGAAGCAATTCTCAATGTCTTGCCGCATCCGGTAATTCTAGTTCTTCCTAACGGTCACGTCGGTTATGCCAATGCTTCCGCCGAGATTTTTTTTAAGTCCAGTATATCAATGTTAAAGAAAATGACGTTGCACGATCTGGTCGCACCCGGAAATCCGCTCATTTCGCTCGTCGAGCAGGTGGCACGGAGCAAAGCCACAGTTAATGAATATGGGATTTATATCGACTCACCCCGCATAAACGAAAAGCAGCTTGTCGATGTTTATGGAGGCGTCTTACCTGAGGCGCCGGAACAGGTACTGCTTATTCTCCAGCAACGCACTGTAGCCCAGATGATTGAACGTCAGCTGAACCACAGAGCGGCGGCGCGTTCTGTTTCCGGTCTAGCGGCTGTGTTGGCACATGAAATCAAAAATCCGTTGTCGGGAATTAAAGGGGCGGCGCAACTTCTGGAATCATCGGTAGGTGATGAGGATCGGACGCTCACGCAGCTGATCTGTAATGAGACGGACCGGATCTGTAAGCTGGTCGACCGCATGGAGGTCTTCGGTGATGAACGACCAGTAGCGATGCAGCCTGTCAATATTCATGATGTCCTGAATCACGTGAAAATAATTGCCACTAACGGCTTTGGACAGAATATTACCATTATCGAGAATTACGACCCCTCATTGCCGCCAGTTTCCGGCAACAGGGACAAGCTCATTCAAGTTTTTCTGAATCTCTTAAAGAATGCTTGCGAGGCCATCGGACCCAACGCGACGGATGGCAAAATTACTCTGACGACGGCATTTAGACCAGGCATCCGACTGTCCGTACCCGGTTCAAAGCGCCGCATTAGTCTGCCTTTGGATATCCTCATAGAAGATAACGGGCCTGGAATACCGGATGAACTGCGACCACATCTGTTTGATCCTTTTGTCACCACAAAGAAGAACGGGTCTGGTCTCGGATTAGCACTCGTTGCCAAAATAATCGGCGATCATGGCGGTATTGTCGAATGTGATTCCCGCCCGAGGCAAACAATTTTCCGCATGCTGATGCCGATGTATGAGCAGCAATGGAATAGGGATGCCGGTGGCAAGGATACCATGATTGATGAGGTGTCAACGAAACATCATTGATAACGCCCAAATTAGAGTAAGAGTATTTAAAACGGATTCGAATTTAAGATGGCCGCATCTCGGAAATACCCGCGACCGATAATTTCGATGCAAATGAGAAGAGTGGATCCATGGTGAAAGGAAATGTGCTGATTGCAGATGATGACGCGGCAATTCGCACGGTATTGAACCAGGCCCTGGCACGGGCAGGTTATATGCCCCGTGCGACGGGTAACGCGGCTTCACTATGGCGCTGGATCGCACAGGGTGAAGGCGATCTGGTCATCACGGATGTCGTGATGCCGGATGAAAATGCATTTGATCTGTTGCCGCGTATAAAAAAGCTCCGGCCGGAGTTACCGGTAATTGTCATGAGTGCCCAAAACACGTTGATGACGGCTATCACCGCAACAGAAAAGGGGGCTTATGAATATCTGCCGAAACCTTTCGACCTCAAAGAAGTCATATCCATAGTCGGGCGGGCGCTCTCAGAGCCTAAGGGAGGCGCCAAATGGGGACATCGGGAAAGCGAAGTAGAAGAACTGCCGCTCATTGGCCGTTCCCCCGCAATGCAGGAAATTTACCGGATTATTGCCCGTTTGATGCAGACCGACCTGACGGTCATGATTACCGGAGAGTCAGGTACGGGCAAAGAGCTGGTGGCGCGCGCACTCCATGATTTCGGTAAACGCAAGAAGGCATCGTTCGTTGCGGTGAACATGGCGGCAATTCCAAAAGAACTCATTGAATCCGAACTATTCGGACATGAAAAAGGGGCCTTTACCGGAGCTCAGCACCGCAATGTTGGCCGCTTTGAGCAAGCAGACGGTGGCACCTTGTTCCTGGACGAGATAGGTGACATGCCGATGGAAGCGCAAACTCGGCTTTTACGGGTGTTACAGGAAGGAGAATATACGACAGTCGGTGGCCGCACTCCCATCAAGACCGACGTCCGTATTGTCGCCGCAACCAATCGCGATCTTCAGCAATTGATTTCTCAGGGGCTATTCCGCGAAGACCTATTCTACCGTTTAAACGTCGTTCCATTGCGCCTTCCGCCGTTGAGAGACCGATCTGAGGACGTGCCGGACCTTGTCCGTCACTTCGTCAATGCTGCCAAGAAGGATGGCCTGCCAGATAAACGATTCGACAACAGCGCGCTAGAATTTTTGCGGCGGCATTCATGGCCTGGAAACGTTCGGGAGCTGGAAAACCTGGTACGCCGCATTATTGCGCTTTATCCGCAGGATACAATCACCGTTGAGCTGCTGGAGAATGAAGTAACCTCCGAGGTAAACGATCGGCTGGTCGATTCTCAAGCCTACAGTTTTGATCTTTCAGACCTTGTAGAGCGCTATCTGTCGGATTATTTTACAGAATTCGGGAAAGAGCTTCCACCGGTCGGCCTCTACAATCGTGTGTTGCGCAAAGTGGAATATCCGCTGATTATGGCGACATTAACCGCGACCCGGGGAAATCAGATCCGGGCAGCGGAACTGCTTGGCCTGAATCGGAATACATTGCGCAAAAAAATTCGTGATCTGGATATAGAGATCGTCAAATCCCCGGGATAGCGATACGCTCGAAAACAATGGATATGTTCGTGAGCTTGTAAGTCTCTGAAATCCGTCTAGGCATCCCGGTTCAGCGGTGGCCAGCCGGAGTTTGTTTATGCAAGCCTGCAATCAGATCATTTGCGCAAAACAAAAATGTCGACGTCATCCCCAACCAGATCAAACAATAAGATAAAAATACATTTCAATAGGTTATTACATGGAATGGATTGCACCTGTGAATAATAAAGCTTGAACACCACAATCCTGGTTTCCAAAAGGGTTGTATTGATGTAGATTTGTCTCAAACTTGCAACATTGTGGTTGATTTACTTGGTAATTCTCCTCAAATTGACGAGCGGTCTATTTTCAAGTCCAGATTTCAAGATGCATAATGCAGGGCTGACATCAAATAGCAGAAAATGTCACAAATACTGATGATTGAATTGTGTCTTATTCTCAACTCTGTCACTTTTTCGCCAATATTTTGTTGCCTCCAGAGCATATGAAAAGTTTGAGCCACTTGATATGACAGTGACCCATGAAAACAGAATTTCTCTGTTAACGCCGGAACAGGTTTCATTGATTGCTCGAAGATTACGAAAGCTCGTATTTCCCATAGGGCTGGTTACAGTAATTTTGTCCCTGGTTATGGGGGTGGCTACATTTTTAATCCTGACCGGTCTTACACCTATTGTGCCGACCCATAATGTCGTCGTCACCATGCTGGCCATAAATGGCGTGCTGGTTGCCGTCATGATCTGTATAATCGTCTGGCAGATTGCTGAGCTTTTTCTTGCGCGCAAAAGGCAGGACGCCGGTTCAAGATTACATATCCGTATTGTCGGACTTTTCAGTGTGATTGCGGTTATCCCTGCTATTTTGCTCGCAATATTCGCCAGTATTTCCCTTGACAGAGGACTGGATCACTGGTTTTCCAGCCGCACCAAATCTATCATTAACAGTGCCATCGATGTCGCGAATTCCTATCTCAGCGAGCATGGACAGGTTATCAGGGCAGATATCGTCGCCACTGCCAATGATCTTGAAGCCAATGCCTCGCAGTTTCAGGCATATGTCAATTCTATTACCGGCCTGCCAAGCAACATCGTCGAGTCTGACCCCGCCCGTTTCGGACCATTTCTTACGGTTCAGGCCTCTATGCGGGCTTTGCCTGGAGCCTATCTCCTCGACGGCCAAGGCAAAATTCTATCCAAGGCGAGCGGTGATGATGAAATTCCTTTTATTCCACCGTCGAGAGAACATCTGAAAGCTGCGGAAGCGGGGAGAATTGTTTTAATTCCGCCGGGCCAGACCAACCAGGTGCGGGCTCTGAAGCGGATTGAGAAATTCGATGATGCGTATCTTTATCTTGTACGGATGGTGGATCCCAAAGTCATCACGCATTTGCGCAATACCCGGGAAAATGTCATTGAGTACGGACAGCTTGATCAACGCCGTACCGGTGTTCAGATTGCTTTCGGTTTAATGTATGTGGCGATCGCCCTCACTCTGCTGCTCGCCGCACTGTGGCTTGGCTTGTGGTTTGCCAATCGTCTGGTATCCCCAATCCGAAGACTGATAACGGCCGCCAACGTGGTTTCCGAAGGCGACCTTGATGTGAAGGTCAAAGTCAAGAAACGCGACGGCGATCTTGGGCAACTGTCTTCGACATTCAATACCATGGTCACGGTCCTGAAAGAACAGCGCAATGATCTTCTCAACGTGAACACATTATTGAACGACCGGCGAAGATTTATGGAAGCCGTGTTGTCGGGAGTGAGTGCCGGTGTGATCGGCGTTAACGTGGATGGCAATATAACGCTGGTGAACCGGTCAGCAGAGAAATTACTGTCGGTTTCCGAGAAGGACCTATTAGATCAGCCGCTTTCCAATGTTCTCGGTGATTTCAGCGACCTGTATTTGCAGGCCCGGGAGCAACCTGACAAATTTGTTCAGGACCAGATCATGTTGGTCATTGCCGGTGTCGAGCGAAATTTTGCCGTCAGGGTAACCCGTGAACAGTCCGGAGATGAAGATCATGGGTATATCATCACCTTCGACGACATCACTGAACTTGTTACTGCGCAGCGGTCTTCCGCGTGGGCTGATGTCGCCCGCCGAATAGCCCATGAAATTAAAAACCCTCTGACGCCAATCCAGTTGTCCGCCGAACGCATCAGGCGAAAGTACGGCAAGTCCATAACTGAGGACCGGGAAATATTTGAACAATGCACGGATACAATCATCCGGCAGGTGGGGGATATCGGGCGCATGGTGGATGAATTCTCGTCTTTTGCGAGAATGCCAAAGCCTGTGATGGAACAAAATGATGTCAGAACGGTCGTGCGTGATGCCGTGACATTGTTCAGCGTTTCCGAGCCTGAAATTGACTTTCCTGTTGAATTAGACGCTGATCCGATTATGACATTGTGCGATCAGCGCTTGTTGTCCCAGGCAGTAACCAATCTTGTGAAGAATGCTACAGAAGCCATTGCTGCCCGCACCGAGCAAGATCCGGAACAGGAAAACTTTCAGGGTGAGGTCAAGACTGTCGTTAGATCAAATGACAAAAACTTTATTGTTGAAGTGATCGATAATGGAATAGGACTGCCGGCAAAACATCGGAACAGGTTGTTGGAGCCCTATATGACAACACGCGAAAAAGGAACGGGACTGGGGCTTGCCATCGTGCAAAAGATAGCGGAGCAGCATGGCGGCACCGTTCAGCTTGAGGACGCGTCCCATTTCAGAGAAGTTTTAAACGATAATAAAGTGAATAAAGATAATAAGGATAATAAAGAAGGTAATGACACCGGAGCCTGTGTCCGGATGATCATTCCCATTGCAGCACCAATGGGTTCGCATGGCGATACCGAGCCACATGACAACTCTGGCTTAAAGACTGATGAAGGCATTGTATCCACGGCATAAACAACAAAAGGGAGTCACACATGGCGTCTGACATCCTCATAGTCGATGACGAAAATGACATTAGGGAACTGATTTCTGGTATCCTGCAGGATGAAGGATACTCAACACGATTGGCAAAAGACAGCACCCAGGCCTTGACAGCGGTGGAAGAAAGGCGACCGTCGCTTGTCGTGCTTGATATCTGGTTGCAAGGCAGCCCGATGGATGGTCTTGAAATATTGACCGAAGTCAAAAATCAACATCCGGAGCTTCCTGTCGTAATCATCAGTGGACACGGCAATATTGAAACCGCCGTAAC
Organism: uncultured Hyphomicrobiaceae bacterium; assembly: GCA_964461525.1. Classification (GTDB taxonomy): domain Bacteria; phylum Pseudomonadota; class Alphaproteobacteria; order Rhizobiales; family CAYWUX01; genus CAYWUX01. The sequence continues at coordinate 37,597 of CAYWUX010000003.1, forward strand.
GGCTATCAAGCTGGGGGCATATGACTATATCGAAAAACCATTCAAGGCCGACAGGCTGGTGTTGCTGGCCAACAGGGCACTGGAGAATTCCCGCTTGAAGCGTGAGAACCAGCAGCTTCGCGAGAAGAGCATCCAGAGTCTGGAAATGATCGGCGTTTCCACAGCCATGAATCACTTGCGGCAATCCATTCACAAGGTTGCACCAACCAATAGCCGGATCATGATTACCGGACCGTCAGGCTGTGGCAAGGAACTCGGAGCCCGGGCTTTGCATGACGCCTCAAATCGGGCGAACGGACCATTTGTCGTCCTTAACGCAGCGGCAATGGCGCCGGAACGCGTGGAAATCGAGCTGTTTGGAACGGAGGGAAATAATGGAGCCCCGCCAAAGGTGGGAGCCCTCGAGGAAGCTCACGGGGGCACGCTCTATATAGATGAAGTCGCGGATATGCCTTTGGAAACTCAAGGCAAGGTCCTTAGGGTGCTGGTCGAGCAGAAATTTCAACGTATCGGCGGATCCCGCAAGGTTCATGTGGATGTGCGAATTGTATCGTCGACGAGTCGTGAGCTGGAAACGGAAATGAATGCCGGACGGTTCCGGGAGGATCTGTTTCATCGTCTGAATGTGGTTCCTTTGAAAGTGCCGAGCCTGGCTGAAAGGCGAGAGGACATACCCCAGCTGGTCCGATATTTTGTTACTCAGATTGCCTCATCATCCGGGCTTGCACCCCGCCAGATCGGAGATGATGCGATAGCTGTATTACAGTCCCATGACTGGCCGGGAAATGTCCGTCAACTCAGGAACAATATAGAGCGGCTCATGATTATGTCGGATGGGGACGCGGATGCCATGATTACCGCGGATATGTTACCGGAAGAAATTGGCCGCTCTACGCCGCTTTCGTCGGACCGTATGGGGAGTGAGAGGTTAATGTCACTACCTTTACGCGACGCGCGGGAAATATTTGAAAGGGAATATCTCGTCGCCCAAATCAACCGATTTGGTGGTAATATCTCTCGAACCGCCGAGTTTGTCGGTATGGAAAGATCCGCATTGCACAGAAAACTGCGGGCTTTAGGTGTTAACTCGTCAGATCGAAACAATAGCGATGCAAGACAATCTTAACGTAAACTCAACCTTATTATGAGTAACCCTTTGATGGTAACTTCGAATTAGCCGCTTCACGAAGCACTCGCAAAGGGCCTGAGGTCGATGAAGGTTTTGATATGTGGGGCCGGACAGGTCGGATTCGGCATCGCCGAACGCCTGTCGGCGGAAGACAACGAAGTTTCCATAATTGACAGCGAATTGGAACTCGTACAGCGGGTCAGCGATGTGCTGGATGTGCGCAGTTTTGTCGGACATGGTTCACACCCCGACATTCTCGATCAAGCCGGCGCGCAGGATGCCGACATGATTATTGCGGTTACGCTTTATGATGAAGTGAATATGATAATATGTCAGGTTGCACATTCTCTGTTTGATATCCCGACAAAGATAGCCCGTATCCGTGATCAAAGCTATCTCGAACCGCATTGGGCCAATTTGTTCTCCAGAGACAATCTGCCGATAGACGTTATTATATCGCCCGAACTTGAAGTCGGAGAAATGGTACTGAGACGGTTGTCTCAACCCGGGGCTTTTGAAACAATCAGTTTCGGCGATGGCGCGATTACGGCGCTGGGGATCAGCTGTGATGAAGACTGTCCGGTGATTGATACACCACTTCGCCAGCTGACCGAATTGTTTCCGGATCTGCCGGCTGTTGTTGTTGCAATTGTCAGGGAGGATTCTTTGTTCGTTCCCTCGGCGGAAGACCAACTGCTGGCGGGTGATGATGTCTATCTGATTGCCCAGGGAGATCAGGTTAGCCGTACGCTCAAAATCTTTGGTCATGATGAAAAGGAGGCAAACCGGGTCATTATAGCCGGTGGTGGAAATATCGGTCTCTATGTAGCGAAAAAAATTGAATCCGATCATCCTCATGTCCGTGCCAAAATCGTTGAAATAGACCGAACGCGCGCCATTACCGTGGCTGAGCAGCTGGGGCGCACTGTGGTTCTTAACGGATCCGCGCTTGATGAGGAAATTCTCCGGGAAGCAGATGTCAGCAGCGCCGATACCATGGTTGCCCTGACCAACAATGACCAGGTCAATATCCTATCAAGTGTGTTAGCCAAACGTATTGGCTGCGAACGAAATCTTTGTCTTATCAATAATACGGGTTACATGACCATCATTCGGTCTTTAGGGATAGATGCCCATGTTAATCCGCGTTCTATTACCGTATCCCGAGTTTTGCAGCATGTTCGGAGGGGGAGAATTCGGTCGGTGCATTCGGTCCATAATGGGTCCGGAGAAATTATCGAAGCTGAAGCTCTCGAAACCTCGCCATTGGTGGGGGCTCCGCTGAGTGAGCTTGAATTTCCAAACGGGGTTCGAATTGGTGCTATCCTCCGGGGTAAGGATGTAATCATTCCTAGCGGCAGAACGATCATTCAAACGCATGATCGCGTCGTCATTTTCGCGATAGCCGACAATGTTCGCCAGGTTGAACAGATGTTTCGCGTCAGTCTTGAATATTTCTAGAACAGATGACCCTGCGAACGAAATTTCAGGGATGCCTATAGGACATGCGAGTTCTTCTTCTTTATGCCTCCGGATGGCTTCTTTCAGTTTTATCTGCGGTCATGTTGGTGCCGGTCTTGTTCGCCTTCGCCCTGCAGGAAATTCAGGTTGCGCAGATTTTTTTTGTGGTTGCGCTTGTTGTCGGATTTGTCGGCATTGGCCTGTTACTTGCCCTTAAGGATCAGAAAATGGAGTTTGGCCGGAAACAGGGGCTGTTGCTTGTCTGCGCGATATGGGTCTTCGTGCCCTTTGTCGCCGCCATACCGTTTATTCTGGCGGGCATACCAGATACAGTGTCGGCGGCCTATTTTGAAGCCGTATCGGGATTTACGACCACGGGAGCCACGGTCCTGATCGATCTGGCAGAAGTTCCAAAAAGCCTGCTGGTCTGGAGGAGTCTCCTGCAATGGTTGGGCGGCCTTTCGACGTTGATGGCTCTATCGGTGGTCCTCAATCCTCTTATGGGAGCAGATGTTGGTGATCGCGACTATCGCCAGGTTCACCGCTCTACCCACGCCACAATCGATCATGCCAAAACATCATTCCGTACAATATTTCCCATTTATAGCGGATTGTCTCTGTTATGTTTTGTCCTTTTGATTTTTTCAGAAATTCCGCCATTTGATGCGTTCTGTCTTTCACTCTCCACATTGTCCACCGGTGGATTTATGCCGAGGGCCGGAACGCTGGAGCTCTATGGGTCTCCTCCTGGTGAACTCGTCATAGCCATTTTTATGTTTCTCGGCGGTGTCAGTGTTATCTGGCTGAATTCCATCCTGCGGTTCAGATGGAATGCGGTCCGCGAGATTCCCGAACCGTTGTGGATAGCCGGCGCCATTGTGCTGTTCGGTACGGTTATGGCGGCCCTTCTGCTATCAAATTCACCTGAAACAGGAATCAGGCTGGTCTACAGATCGTGGACCCTTGGCCTCGCCACTGCAGCCTCTTTTGTTTCAACAACGGGTTATACGGTTAGTGAAAGGACCCAGGATTTCCTGCCTTACATGTTTGTAATCATGGTCTGTCTTGTCGGTGGCGGCCGGTTCTCTACGGCAGGAGGGCTGAAGTTTTTTCGAGTCGCGGCGATGATCAGGCAATCGATGCGCGAACTCCGGCAGCTTGTCTTTCCGCATGGCGTTCGCCCGTCCCGCTTTGGTCGTGAAGCCAGAGACAATGAGATTATCCGGCTGATCTGGGCGAACTTTGTTGTGATGATCATCGCGCTTTGGGTGCTGGCTCTCGTGTTGGCGGCAACCGGTGTTCCGCTGACAGCAGCCTTTTTGGCGGCCACAAGTGCGATCAGCAACATCGGGCCGGCCTACACCTCGACCCGTTTTCCTGAACTTCAATCAATACCCGGGTTTAATGAGATGATCCCCGCCGCCCAATACGCTTTGACGGCAGGAATGATTCTCGGCCGCGTCGAATTTCTGGCATTGCTTAGCCTGATGAACCTTGCCTATTGGCGAACATGATGCCTGCTGAATGTACAGTAGTAATGCTGACTAAAATCCCCATTTCGAACAGGCCTGCCTGATGATATCACTGGTAATCGCGCATGATTGCAATATAAGAGTTTACCCGGAAATCGGGCACGGGTTAGCCAAAAGAGATAAAGATGACACGCATTATATATGTAAACGGACTGTATCAGGATTACGACCACGCATTGGTCCATGTCGAGGATCGCGGATTCCAGTTTGCCGACGGTATCTACGAGGTATGTGAAGTGCGCAATCACCGGATGGTGGATGAATCCCGTCATCTCGGACGTCTCAACCGCTCATTGAGTGAATTGCGGATGAAGCGTCCCATGAGTGATAAGGCATTGGGGATCATCATGCGCGAGACAATCAGGCGCAATCGCGTGCGTGATGGTCTCGTATACCTCCAGATTACCCGTGGCGTTCAGCGACGCGACTTTGCCTACCCGCCCGAGGATCATCCCCGATCGGTAATTTGTCTGGCCAGAAATGTCTCTTTGAAAAAAGCTGAAGCGACAGCTCAGAAAGGCATATCCGTTTATACGACACCCGACATTCGCTGGAAACGTCCGGACATCAAAGCAGTCGGGCTGCTACCGGCCGCGATGGGCCGACAGGCAGCAATCGATGCTGGCGCTCACGAAGCCTGGTTTTATGATGAACATGGCTGCATAACAGAAGGCGCTTCCTGCAATGCCTGGATCGTGGATGCCGGTGGAGACCTCATTACCCGTTCGGCAGAATTCGGAATCCTCCGTGGCATCACCCGCAGCGTGGTTTTCGACCTTGCTGAAAGGGAGGGCGTCCAGATCATCGAACGCAGCTTCACCATTGATGAAGCCAAACAGGCAAGGGAAGCTTTTATTACGTCAGCGACATCCATTGTCATGCCCGTGGTGAGAATCGATCAAACGCAGATAGGCGACGGCAAGCCGGGACCCTTAACTTTGAAATTGCGAAATCTTTTCCACACCCAGGCTGAAATCGCAAATTAGGTTGAAACAGCATTAAATTTAGGCATTTTCTAATGCAAAAATACTGACTTGACTCTGTAATCCCTTCATTTTTCTCGCCAATTGGAATAAAATCCCCTATATATATTAGGGGCGTACTTTAATTGTCATGATATGCGCTTCAATCCAGCTAAAGCGGTCCAATATATACCGCGAAAAAAAATAATAGGAAAAGTCATGGCCGCGGAACGAATGCAAAGCCTTCAAGACACGTTTTTGAACCATGTCCGGAAATCCAAAACACCACTGACAATATTTCTGATCAACGGAGTAAAACTTCAGGGTGTCGTGACCTGGTTTGATAATTTCTGTGTATTGCTCCGCAGGGATGGCCATTCACAACTGGTCTATAAGCACGCAATTTCAACCATCATGCCCGGTGCACCTGTCGATCTCCTTGACGGCAGCGGCAATGATGAAGAGCCATCGAGCAGTAATACGACATAGATGCGTCAAATCGATCCTGATGAAGTAAAGGGACTATCGCAGACAAAACAGTCGGGAAAAAACGGCTACCAGTTTGAAGCCGGCCACATCGTGCGCGCAGCGGTGCTTGCGCCTGTGGTCGCGGTTCAGCAGAAATCTACTGATCTGAAATATTTACGGGGTACCCCCCGGTCCAACCCAGGAAACGCGATCCACACGCCCGACTGGCAACGCGATAATGAGGGCCGGCTAGAAGAAGCGGTGGGGCTGGCCTCTGCAATTGATCTTGAGATTGTTCAAAAGTTCCTTTTCCGGCTGCCCCGCGCGCGACCGGCCACCTTGTTCGGCTCGGGCAAGGTGGAGGAATTGAGCGGGGTCATCAAGGCGGAGGAAATCGAGCTTGTCATCGTCGATCACGTCCTGACACCTATACAGCAGCGCAATCTGGAGCGGGCCTGGTCGGTTAAGGTGCTTGACAGGACCGGGCTCATTCTCGAAATATTCGGACAGCGGGCCAAAACCAGGGAAGGGCGGCTGCAGGTGGAACTCGCGCATCTGACCTATCAGAAAAGCCGTCTGGTGCGCTCCTGGACCCACCTCGAACGCCAGCGCGGAGGGTTCGGCTTTCTGGGCGGTCCCGGCGAGACCCAGATTGAGGCGGACCGGCGCCAGATTCAGGGACGCATCCAGAAAATCGAGCGTGAACTGGATCGGGTGAAACGCACCCGGAAACTCCACCGCAAGGGCCGCAAACGGGTCCCTTTTCCCGTTGCCGCCCTCGTCGGCTACACCAATGCGGGAAAATCGACTCTGTTCAACCATCTTACAGGCGCCGAGGTCACGGCTGAAGATCAACTGTTCGCAACCCTTGATCCCACCATGCGGGAAGTATGCCTTGAGAGTGGGCACAAAATTATCGTTTCCGATACGGTCGGATTCATCTCCGATCTGCCGACACCTCTGATCCGCGCCTTTCACGCCACCCTGGAAGAGGTTCTGGAAGCCGATCTCATTATTCATGTGAGGGACATCCACAGCCATGAAACGGAAGTCCAGTATCATGACGTCATCGCGGTGCTGGAGGAAATCGGCATCGATTTCAACGACTCCGGCACCAGGGTCATCGAAGTCTGGAACAAGATCGATCTCCTTGATGGAGAGACGCGCGAAACCCTGCAGAACAGGGCCGCAAACGCTAAAACCGTTCCCTGCGTGCCGGTATCCGCCACAACAGGGGAGGGGATTGACAAGTTCTTAAGCCTCCTCGACCGCACCATTTCAGAAACGGGCAGGTTGGTCCAAATCTCCGTTCCGGCGGGCTCGGGTGGGCTGTTGAATTGGCTTTACAAAAACGCCGATGTGCTCGACAGATCCTATGCGGACAATGGCGCTGCCCGCCTCAAAGTCCGCATCAATCCCACCGGCCTCGGCCGCCTCCACCACTGGCAGGGCAAACACCCGGAGCTGGTGATCAAGGAGAGTGTGTGAGGGGCGGGGAATCGGGCATCACTGGTCTTTGCCCAAACAATGACCGGCGAAAGGTAAAATAAAGCGAAAATTGTGAACAGATTTTTTTAACTTTGTGTAGCTGCCGTTGTAACGCCACAGGACTTAACGTTGAGGCCATCGTCTACTACCGCTACCAGCGGGACAAATCCTGACTGCCCAGCGCCAGGAATCTCTGCCACCTCGAGACGCTCAGTCACAAACTCTGGCTTAACCATGTGGCGGTGAAATATGTCCTGAAGCAGATGAAAGAGCGCACCGTCCGCCCGGCGCTCCGCAGCCCGGTTCTGTTCCGTCTCAGCCTATTCTTCGTCCTTGACTTCATCCCAGATCCGGTCAAGTCCAGCGAGATCCATGTCATCCCAGTCCCGGCCGCGCGCCTCAAGCTTCTTCTCTAGTTTGCCGAAACGGCGCCCGAACTTGTCACAGGCCTTCCGGCCTGCCTGTTCCGGGTTTATGCGCAGATGGCGGGCGAGATTGGCAAGCACGAACAGCACGTCTCCGAATTCCTCCTCGATGTGGCGGCGCAGGTCCTGATCCACCTCGGGCGTTCTGCCGGAGACATTGGCCAGTGCATCCACGGCCTCGGAAAGCTCCTCCCATTCCTCCTGGAATTTCTCCTGCACCGGCCTGATGTCGGGCCAGTCGAAACCGACCCGGGCCGCCGCCTTCTGAAGCTTGACCGCGCGGGTGAGGGCGGGAAGGGCAACCGGTACCTCATCCAGGACACCGCCTTTGGCCGTCCTGCCGGATGGTGCCCCATTTTCTTCCTTTTCCTCTGATTTGATCCGCTCCCAGAACCCGGGTCTAACGCCTCGGGCCCGTTCCTCGTCACTGCCGAACACATGGGGGTGGCGGCGGATCATTTTCCGTGAGATTGCATCCACGATGTCGGAGAAACTGAATTCGCCCCGTTCCGAGGCCATCTGGGCATGGTAGACGGCCTGCAGCAGAAGATCGCCAAGTTCCTCCTTGAGGCCACTCATGTCGTCTTGCGCTATGGCGTCGGCAACCTCATAGGCTTCCTCGATGGTGTAGGGCGCGATGGTCTGGAATGTCTGTTCGATATCCCATGGACAGCCCGTCTCCGGATTTCGAAGGGCGGCCATGATTTCCAGGAGGTCTGGAAGGCTGAAAGTTTGAGAACGCAGATATTTTGCCCGCAGGTTATGTGACATGAGGGAGTTCTGACTCAAATTATTCTATCCTGTGTTAGGGGAAGTCTTATCTTAACCAGCCGGTAAATTGGAAACAAAAATCCCACTACGGCTGAAAGCGAGAAGCCGCACCTGTGGAAACAACGGTTCACCAGCATAAACAGGGCAATGAATATCCAGTCCGTTTTGCACCGCTACGATTTTAATTAAATGTCAATTTCCATTAAATTTGTGTAAAATTTTAATCAAAACCCGAAATGCCGGCATTAAATACCGATCCCATCTTTATTCGCATAATATATATTATGGAAAATTTTTGGTATTTAATCAAATTCAAGCCGTTTCAGGCCGTTGGCCCGGTGGTCCGCGCGGTCACCCTCATTATTACCGGTGCACCATTAATGTTGTCCGGATCACCAATTGATGGTTCGTGTTCTGACTCACGTTTCATAATTATCGCGCACCAGCTGATTCAGCAGACGGACTCCATAACCCGATCCCCAGCTGCGGTTGATCTCGGTGTGTGGTGCGGCCATAGCGGTTCCCGCCACATCCAGATGGGCCCATGGGGTATTGTTGACAAACCGCTGCAGAAACTGTGCTGCCGTTATCGATCCGGCCGTGCGGCCACCGATATTTTTCATGTCGGCAATCTTGGAATCGATCTGTTTGTCGTAATCGGATCCCAGAGGCATCCGCCAGACTTTTTCACCGGTCGTGACTCCGGCTCTGCTAAGATTGTCTGACAGCTCATCATCGTTCGAGAACAGTCCCGCATGCTCCTTGCCAAGCGCGATGATAATGGCGCCGGTGAGGGTTGCAAGATTGACCATGAATTCTGGTTTGTACTTGTCCTGGAGGTACCACAGAAGGTCGGCAAGAACCAGCCGGCCCTCGGCATCGGTATTGATGACTTCAATCGTCTGTCCGGAAAGAGATATGACGATATCGCCTGGCCGCTGGGCTTCGTGCCCCGGCATGTTTTCCACCAGGCCTATGATGCCGATGGCATTGACACGGGCCTTCCTCGCCGCCAGAGTATGCATCAACCCAACCACAGCCGCGGCTCCTCCCATATCGCCTTTCATGTCTTCCATGCCGGCCGCTGGCTTGATGGAAATACCTCCGGTATCGAAACAGACACCCTTGCCCACGAAGGCCAGGGGTTGAGCCTTTTTCGATCTGGCTCCCATCCATTTCATCACGACGACACGGCTGTCATGAAAGCTACCCTGCCCGACACCGAGAAGAGCGCGCATGCCTACCTTCGCCAAATCCTTTTCATCCAGGACCTCGACATCAACCCCAAGCTTTGTAAGTTCCGTAGAACGTTCAGCGAAGGTGACGGGATTCAGCACATTGGCCGGTTCGTTGACGAGGTCCCGAGCCAGGGCAACACCTTCATAGACAGCATGGGCATCGGCGAACAGTTTTCGGGATGCGTTAGGATCGTCACATTGTATGGTGATTTTTTTGAGTTCGGATTTAGATGTATCTGAACCCTCATCGTCATCCTTTGTTTTGGACTTTTTGGACTTATATTTGTCGAATTTGTAGTTTCGCAGCAATATGCCGAGTCCAATATCACTCGCGGCTTCGGGCGTGATACCTTTTTCTGCCTCCTCATTTTCAGCGGCCAGGTCCAGAATAATGGTGGCTTCAGAATGTTCCGTACCTGTCAATCGGCCTTTAATGGTCCCGCCGAGCCTGATCCAGTCGTCATTTTTCATGTTTTGGAGATCACCGATGCCGATCACCAGAATACGAGGTTCTTTTAAACCGGCCGGACTCAGCAAATCTACGACTGACTTTTTGTTGCCCTTGAATTTCTTTAATTTAATCGCCTTTTGAATGAGTCCGCCGGCTCCCTCGTCCACCTCAGCCAGCCGCGATCCGTACTGGGGGCCCTTTCCTGCCAGAAAAACCACGACGCCCCTGGGTTTGGTGTCCTGTTTGGCAAAAATAATTTCAACATCATTAGTCATTGGCGGACTCCTTTGTTAGGGGTGATTTTTTTGTGACTTTTCCGTCGGTTAGGTTTGTTGATCGTGATAACGTGCGGTAACGGCCCGTTGCTTGGTTCGTATCTCAACAGAGCTCCCCCAGCAAAAATGAATGCCCAGCTTGAGACATGTACAGTTTCCTAATGTCTGTTGGTGAAAACGGTATGGGCGTATGTATTTCGATTTATTGGAGAACTCTATGACATACTACGTTGTGAATTCACACTATATTTCAACCACTCGGAAAAGCTATATTCATCCTCAACAAAAAACTCAATTGCATGAGGATAAATTTTCCCGTCTTTGAAATCTGTCTAAATTTGTGCAAACAATCGTGGTAGTCTTAGGTTGGATCATTTATTTTGCGACCATTCTTTGCGACCATTCTTTGCGACCGTTCAATGGCATGATTTTAACCTGACTTGAGCCGTCAGCGCCAAGCTTGATTTAGGGAAAGGCCGGTTCTTGGATATTTACAGCCGCTATCTGTTCCGACAGGCGTTCACAGCTCTAATGATGATTTTGGGATCGCTGACGGCTGTGGTGTGGCTCGCCACGGCCCTCAGCCAGCTCAAGCTGATGACCAGCCAGGGACAGTCGCTCGCGATCTTTACAACCATGACGGCGCTTTCGATTCCCACTTTGATGGCCATGATTGCCCCGATAGCCCTCATGATTTCCTGTCTCCACACCCTCAACCGGCTCAATAATGATAGTGAAATTATAGTTATGAGCGCTGCAGGCGCCACCGTTTGGAAGGTTGCTAAGCCACTGGTATTATTATCACTTATCGTAACCGCCGCAATTGCTGTGGTGAATTTTTATGTGCAGCCGAAAAGTCTGCAACTTCTTCGCCAATACATTGTCCAGGTCAGAACCGATCTGATCTCTCAGGTGCTGCAGCCCGGTGATTTCAGCAGTCCGGAAAAGGGCCTCACATTTCATATCCGGGAACGGACCCGCAACGGTGAATTGCTCGGTCTGCTGATTCAGGATGAACGCGACAAAAAACAGCTTATCTCCTATCTGGCCGAAAAAGGCGTAATCTTTAAACAGGGGGACAAGGCCCTGCTGATCATGACCAATGGTCAGATCCAGCGGCGGATCTTCAGTGACTCGTCAAGTCCTGCGAATTCACCAAAAAGCAGTGACATTCAGCATATTGCATTTGATAAATATGTATTTGACCTCAACCAGTTCGGCGCCAAAGATGAGGTCGTCTTGAAGCCGCGCGAGCGCTTTATTTCAGACCTGATCAATCCTCCGAAAACCGATATCTACGGCACCATCGATCGTTTTAAGGGCGTTTTGCGTTCCGAGCTTCATGAGAGGATTTCAACGCTCCTCTATCCGGTGCTATTCGTCATGGTCGTTGTCGCTTTTCTGGCGGTGCCACGCACCACCCGGCAGGGTCGCATTCGCGCCGTCATTTCGGTCATCGTGGTAGCCGCTATCGTCAGAATTCTTGGCCTGGTTTTCCTAAACTTGACGTCAAAACACGTCGCCGCGGTTCCGCTCGTCTACATTTTGCCGCTGGCGGCGATCGTCCTTGCCACCTATACCGCCCACACCAGAATGGCCATGCGCCGTGAAACGCGAATCGGTCACGGATTTGCCACGTTTTTAGGTGCTTATATCAGAAGCTGATTTGGGTCGGCCAGGTCGCTGGCACTCGTGGAATAAAACATTAGATAGTTGACGCCGACAGGAGGAATAGATAAGGCATTACAAATAGATGAGTGAGTATGATCAAAGATTGAGAAAATAACGAACTAACGGTCCTTAGCTGTGCCGGAAGTTAGCCAAACCAGATAATAATCAGCTAAGCCAGATTATAAGATAAATGCTAAAGCCAATGAAGTTTCTGGCGGGCCGGGGGGCTAGGCATAATAAATGCTGAGAATGGGTGCTATGGGGATCATCTCAAGGTATATTTTCCTTCGTTTCATGGTATCTATTGGCGCCGTTTTTTTTGGCTGCCTGATGTTGATTTTCATGATTGATTTCGTGGAAATTCTCCGCCAGTCGGGAAAGGCGGGGACTGTTGGCCTGTTTGAAGTCTTCTTAATCACATTCCTGCGGGTGCCGGGTTTTGCAGAACTTACCCTGCCCTTTTCCGTTCTGATCGGCAGTTTGGTAACTTTTATGTTCCTCTCGCGCAATTCGGAACTGGTCATCATTAGATCTGCTGGAATGTCGGTCTGGCAGTTTGTGTTTCCGGGACTGTTGGCTGGGTTGTTGATCGGCGCTAGTGCTGTCAGTCTTTACAATCCTTTAGCGGCGGCTGCCAAAGCTGAATCTGAAAGATTATATTCCGTGGTTTTTGGCCGCGAATCCTCTATTCTGCAGAATAGCAGCTCAGGGGCCTGGTTGCGGCAGGACGGAATTGACGGTCAGTCCGTGATTCACGCCAAGGCGCTCGCCAATTCAGGTACTCTGCTAACTGGGGTCACAGTTTTTCAATTTGATCGTCAAAAAAAGTTCTTAGAACGGGTGGATGCGGTGCGCGCAGAATTGTACGACGGACGCTGGGAATTGTCTCAAGTCTGGGTTAGCAGCCCCGGACGGGAACCGGTTTTTTACGAACGTTACATTTTGAGCACATATTTGTCGCTCACTCAGGTCAAAGATTCCATCGGATCAGCCCAGTCAATTTCGTTCTGGGATCTTCCAAAATTTATCCAAATAGCTGAAAAAGCTGGACTTTCTGCAACCAGATACAAGGTTCAATATCAGGGGTTACTGGCCTTGCCGGTGGTTTTGGTGTCGATGGTGCTTTTAGCAGCAACATGCTCGCTTCGAAGCTTCCGATTCGGTAATATTCAAGCGATGATCTTGGCCGGACTAGGGACCGGTTTTGGATTTTTCATACTGGCCGAAGTTTCTCGAAACATCGGCATTTCTGGACTGACGGCACCTGTTGTTGCGGCTTGGGTGCCTGTTGTGCTGGCGTGTTGCCTCGCGTTGACGGTGTTGTTGCACCAGGAGGATGGCTAGGTGATTGATGTCCGCGATAGGCGGTCGGATTTGAGGGTTAGGCTGTGCTTAGGCAGAGTCCGCGATCGGTTGCGGGCCGGATTCCGGCTCGCCCTCATGTCATTGCTGTTAATGTTCGCGGTCCCGCTGTTCGGTGCTGATTCCCGTTTCCACGGCCGGTTGCCCGTTTTGGCGACATCGGCGCTGGCCCAGACGTCACCATCAATCGAAGCGGACCTGCTGAACCGCATAAACCGGCCTAATGATGAGGAAACACCACTTCTGCTGCAGGCCGACGAAGTGACCTACGACAATCAGAATTCAAGGGTAATTGCCAAAGGCAATGTGGAAATTTATTACAACCAATACACTCTGCTGGCTGACCGGGTGGTTTATGATCAAAGTATCAATACCTTGTCGGCCGAAGGCAATGTCCGCATCAAGGAGCCGGATGGTGCGGTTGTCAACGCAGATCAGATCACGCTGACTGATGATTTTCGGGACGGGTTCATTAGGTCCCTGCGCATTGTGACGATCGATGAAACCCGCATTGCCGCCCGCACCGCCCGGCGAATTGATGGAGAAACAACAATCTTCGAGCAGGGTGTGTTTACGCCTTGTAAACCATGCGGGGATAATCCCGATAACCCACCGTTATGGCGAATCAAGGCGGCAAAGGTCATCCACAGGAAATCTGAAGGCACCATTGCCTATGAAGACGCGTCCATGGAGTTTTTTGGAGTTCCCGTCGCTTACATCCCGTTCTTCGAACATCCAGACCCATCAGTCAAACGAAAGTCCGGATTTCTTTTTCCGAGAATAGCTCATTCGGACGATCTGGGATTTATGGCCGAAATGCCCTATTTTTTCAATCTGGCGCCCAACTATGATTTCACTTTCAGTCCCCGGGTTGTTTCCAAGCAAGGACTTCTTGTGAAAGGTGAATGGCGCCACAGATTGAACAATGGCATTTATAATGTTCGCCTTGCCGGGATTCAAGAAACGGATCCTGACGCGACCGAGGATGTTGATAATGAATTCCGCGGCAGCATTGTCACTCGGGGCACATTCAGTCTTGGAAACTGGTGGAACTGGGGTTGGGATATTACTGCTGAAACCGACGATACATTCAGAAGATTTTATAAGCTGGACAGTATTCTTGCCACCGATCGAATAAACAAAGTTTATCTTATCGGGCAGAATAATCGCAATTACTTTGAAGCCAATATGTATCATTTCGGCGGGTTGGTGGTTTATGAAGACCCTAATCCAGAAGCGAATTCACGGGTTCATCCCGTAATCGACTATAACTATATTTTCGGTGAGCCCGTGTTGGGTGGCGAGCTGAGTTTCAATTCCAACGTTCTCAGTCTGTCCCGGGACAATGATGGTACCATTTCCAACCGTTTGATCACTGAATTGCGTTGGCGGCGCCAGGTCATTGACCCCGTGGGCCAGGTCTTTGAACCGTTTTTCAGTGCCCGCGGAGACATTTACGGCATAACGAACTATCTGGATCCCGAGAAAACGGGTGTGATCGTGCCGACGACCCCGGACGAAATCGAAGCCTATCACGATGAAAGGACCGTTACCCGGGGGATGGCCACAGGTGGATTGACCTACAGCTACCCGTTTGTCGCCCGACAGGCAGCGGCATCTCATGTGATTGAACCGATTGGTCAAATTCTGGTTCGACCAAGCCTGACAGATCAAACCGCTGTTCCGAATGAGGACGCCAGAAGTCTTGTGTTTGACGACACGCTTCTATTCGAAACCGATAAATTTTCTGGTTATGATCGCATAGAAACTGGTGTCAGGGCCAATGTCGGAGCCAGATATACGGTACAGCTGGATTCCGGCGGATATGCCCGGGTCGTCGCCGGACAGAGTTTCCAACTGGCCGGAAATAATCCGTTCCGGCCTGATACCGGACTATTTACGGATAATTCTGATTACGTCGCGGGGATTTATTTTGAACCGATTGAAAACCTTCGTTTCATTTCCCAGCATCGGTTTGACGAACAGAATTTCGCGACAAGGCGCAATGATTTCACCATGGCCGCAGATTATGGTCCATTTGCCGCCGCAGCAAACTACGCCAATATCAAACCCCAGCCCGATCTTGGAGTTTTAGACAACCGCGAAGAAATACTGGGTGCAGCCAGTCTTAAAATCACTGATCGCTGGAGTATATTCGGAACTGCGCGTTATAACCTGGAAGATAAGGAATTCGTTTCTGATGCCGTTGGGGCAAGATACTCCGATGAATGTTTCCTAATATCGCTCTCTTACACCGAAACCTTTATTCGCGACAGGGATATACAGCCAGACCAGACCCTAGTTCTACGGGTGGAATTCAAACATCTCGGGGGATATTCAGTCAGATCCGGTAATATTGATGATTTAATCACAGGCTCCTCTGATGACAGCTGATTTCTGGTGACAGTATTTTTCCTGGAATAGTAGCGCTGTCCCAGTTGGGACGATTACAACCACAACCACTTTTTTGATTTTGGTTTATGTCGGTTGACGAACTGGCGCCGATAACATGCGCAATTCGATATCAATTGCCATGGTTAGGCCATGGTTGGTGAATATCTAAGAAGAGTTCTTCAAATTCAATTTAATTCTTGATATTTTTATTTGAATTAGCGTGATTCGAAGTGTTTCCGAACAATTCTTGAGCATTCAGATTGAGCTGTGTTCAATGATCGGAATTATTTCGTGGCATTGGAAATATTATGCCAGCGACACTTGCATGTGAACCGGATTTGAGAACGTCAGTCTCATATAATGCTAAAAATGAATTTCAGGGAATCTGAAAATGAAATTGAATAGCGGAAATAATTTTAAAAATTTGTCTGTCGGGTTTGTCTCCGTTCTGCTTTTTTTTCAAATCATCGGTCCTGGTTTATCCCAATCTGTTCAAAAGATTGTGGCGCTGGTCAATGACGAACCTATTTCCGGCTACGACGTCGACCAGCGCATTCAAATTATGCTTCTTAATTCCAGAGAACTTAGGTCACAGCTGAACAGTACAATGAAGTCCAAGGCAACTTCGGATCGCTTTCGCAAGATGATGATTGCGGCACAACCTCGGTCAAAGGACGAAGCATTGGAAATTAGAAATCGGTTCATCAAACAAATTCGCCGCGATGTTACAAATTCCATGCGGTCCAAGTTCAAAGGAAAAGCCCTTGAGGAACTAATCGATGAAAAACTTATGATGCAGGACGCGAAAAAGTCTAACATCACGGTGTCTAATGAAGAACTCGATCAGTTCGTTACTAACATGGCTAAAAGCAATAAAAATCCCAAAACCGGAAAGCCATTGAGCAAAGAACAGTTCCTTGATGGTTTGCGGCAAACCGGTGTGAGTGAAAAAGCCTTTAAAGAAAGAATACGCGCCAATATTGCTCTTCGCCGGGTTGTTAGTCAGAAATATGGTCGCCAGATATTCGTCGGAGAGCAACAAGTCGACCGCCTGCTTGCAGAATCCGATGACTCTTCAATCGAGAAGACCACTGAGTTTCAGCTCCAGAAACTGAGTATTCCGTTGCCTAAGAATGCCGGTCAAAGTGAAATAGCTCAACGTCTGCTCGAGGCAGACAATATCCGCAGTCGCTTTAAATCGTGCAGCAAATCAAAAGAGTTGAACAACACAATCAAGGGGCTCCGAATTCAGTCATTGGGGAGGCGTACCGCGGATCAGATAGCCCAACCCACCCGTTCATATGTTATGGCTGCCAATGTTGGACAACTGACCCCGCCAGATGTTAATAATAACGGAATTGTGTTGTATGCTGTTTGCGCGAAGCGTCAGGTTGCTGGCAATCAGCAAAAACGCCGGGAAGTTCAAAATGAATTGCGCCAGCAGGAATTTGCTGTATTGAGAAAACGCCATCTCCGAAACTTGCGGCAGGATGCCTTTGTCGAGTATCGTTGAACTCCATTAAAGCAGCTCTCTTTGATAATTGAATTCTCTTTGATAATTGAATGGCGTCTGGTTCTACCCGTCCGGTCACCAGATCAGATATCTCTCCCTCAGTTCAACTAAAGTTTGGGTCCGGAAAGATCTGTCATGCTACATTCGATCAGCATACTTCGGGTCGGCCGAACCTGGCGATGGCCGCCCCATTTTTGATATTCGGGCGGACTTAATATATTTTCTGCATATAAATTTTGATTTCCCTTTAATGTTATGGTTCTGTCATGAGCGACAACCCTTTTAAAACTGACAAACCACCAATGACGACAAGGCCAAAACAAGTACAAGCCCCCATTGCCCTGACCATGGGAGATCCTTCCGGAATAGGCTTGGAGATTACCGCCATGGCCTGGGCAGAGCGAGCAGCCAACAAGCTGCCTGAATTTTTTGTAATCGCAGGTATGGATGTCTTTTTGGAGCGGTTGGTTCAGCTGGATCTGAATTTACCTCTTCAATCCATATCTTCCTCTAATGAAGTTTCTTCTTGCTTTGACAACGCCGTGCCGGTTCTTCCGATATCCGTCGCCGGACCAGTGAAGATCGGGAAACCTTCTGTCACCGCGGCTACCAGTATTATAGCCTCAATAGAGGAGGGAGTAAGAGAGGTCATGGCCGGCGACGCCTGTTGCCTCGTTACCAACCCCATTTCCAAAAAATATCTTTATGAAGCCGGGTTTCGCTATCCCGGCCATACGGAATTCCTCGCTGCCTTGTCCCGGAAATATGGGGTGGACGCGACCCCGGTTATGATGATGGCCAGCGACGAGCTGAAGGTCGTTCCCCTGACCATACACATCCCTCTTGACGAAGTGTCAGACCATTTATCTGAACAGCTTATCGTTAGGACCGTTGAGACCGTCTGTCGCGATCTCCAATCTCGTTTTTCAATTCGATCTCCGCGAATTGTGGTCACCGGTCTCAATCCCCATGCCGGAGAATCTGGCACACTCGGTCTGGAAGAGCAGACCATTATTGAGCCGGCAGTCGAGAAATTAAAACGACAGGGAATTGATATTAAAGGTCCTTTGTCTGCTGACACCCTTTTTCACAGGGCTGTGCGGCGTTCCTATGATGTTGTGGTAACAATGTACCACGATCAGGCCCTGATACCGATAAAAACAATTGCTTTCGACACGGCGGTCAATGTCACTCTCGGTCTGCCATTTGTCCGGACATCACCTGACCACGGTACGGCGTTTGATATTGCCGGAACTGGCAAAGCCAATCCGTCCAGCCTTGTCGCGGCTTTAAAAACAGGCTTTATGATGGCGGACAATCAGAGGAGGTCGGCATGTGAGTGATAAATCGGACCTCCCGCCGCTTCGGGAGGTTATCAGGAGCTTTAAGTTATCGGCAAATAAAGCCCTTAGTCAGAATTTTATACTTGATTTGAACATTACTCGACGCATCGCCCGCGAGGCTGGTCCTCTGGACGGCAAAACTATCATTGAAGTGGGGCCCGGACCGGGTGGACTGACACGAGCCCTGCTGGAGATTTCAGATTGTAAGGTTGTCGCAATCGAACGGGATCAGCGTTGCCTGCCGGCGCTCGACATGATTCGCTTACATTATCCCGATCGGCTCAGAATTGTCATTGATGACGCCCTTGAAGTCGATTACACGGAGTTTGCGACGGGTGGTGCCACCGAGATTGTTGCGAATTTACCTTATGGTTTAGCCACAATGCTGCTCATCAGATGGTTGAAATCCCCGAAATGGCCGCCCTGGTACCAGAAGATGACACTGATGTTTCAAAAGGAAGTTGCCGAACGTATTGTGGCGACTCCCGGAAGCAAGTCCTACGGACGTCTGAGTATCTTGACATCATGGTGTTCTGATGCCCGAATTCTTTACACCCTGCCCGCCCGTGTTTTTACACCTGCTCCCAAGGTTGATTCCGCATTAGTCGAAATTGTCCCAAAAACCCGGGATCGGCCCCAAAATGTTCTTGAAAGCCTGGAACGTGTCACCGCCGCCGCCTTTGGTCAACGGCGAAAAATGCTGCGGCAGAGCTTGAAACAGATTACCCAAAATCCTGTTGAACTATTGGAACTGGCAGGAATTGCGCCCGATACTCGACCTGAGCACGTGCAGACAGACAAGTTCATCAGATTGGCCTGCTTAATGGCTGGAAAGGGAGATAAATCATAGAATGACCTTGATTTAAGTGGAACAGTTCTCATCATCTCTAGATAAAAAATTTCAGAAATTCCTGTAATAAGCTGAACAGATTGAATAATAATTCGTATCGCTGCTATTCAATTGACTTGGAAGTAAAGGCCAATGCCATGAGTGGATCTCAAATCATTCAGAAACAACAGTCCCTGGTTTCATATGGTGAAGCCTTGCAGGAACGGGAAACTGAGTTAAGCCCTCCGACCGGTCATGAGGTCATTGTCCGAATACGCCATTGCGGGGTATGCCACAGTGACGTCCACCTGCAGGATGGTTATTTCGAACTGGGCAACGAACGTAAATTTCCAGTAAATGCACTGCATGAGCTCCCACACACCCTGGGCCACGAAATAGAGGGAGAGGTCATAGCGCTGGGTCCAGATGTAACCGACGCTGAAATTGGAGACCGACGTGTGGTCTATGCCTGGATTGGATGTGATGACTGTCTAACCTGCCTTGCCGGAAACAGTCATCTTTGCAATCGTCCGCAGCAGATCGGCGTCAATGTTGATGGAGGTTTTGCCACCCACATCAAGGTCCCCCATTCCCGTTATCTACTTGACTATACCGGCATCTCTCCGGAACAGGCTGGATCTTATATGTGTGCCGGTTTAACGGCCTATGGCGCGCTCAAAAAAATAATTGGCAGGGGAAATCGCGGACCGGCGCTCATAATAGGCGCGGGAGGGGTCGGCTTGATGGCACTTCAGTTCGCCTGTGAAATGTTCGACCAGCCACCGATTGTTGCCGACATCGATGAAAACAAACGAACCCAGGCCTTAGAACTTGGCGCCGGATCAGTTGTTGACCCCAGGGATCGGGATCAGCGTAAAGCTATCATGAAAGAAACCGGCGGTGTAACCGGTGCGGTTGACCTCGTGGGAAATCCCAAATCCGTTGAATTTGGCATGAACCTTCTTGCCCGCGGCGGAAAACTCGTCATATGCGGCCTCTACGGTGGTGAACTCACCTACCCTCTTCCCTACCTTCCTTTTAAATCGATTGCTGTCGAGGGAAGTTATGTTGGATCTTTAGGTGACGCACGGGAAATGCTTGAGTTGGTCAAGGCGAAAAAACTTGAAGCAATACCTGTTACAACCCGTCCGCTCGACGAAGCGACATTGGCTCTTGATGCCTTGCGTTCGGGAAATGTCGTGGGGCGGACAGTACTGGTTTCGTGATAAAGGTTCGGCATCCGGCCTATTCAGGTTTGGCGGTCGACAGATCATTTTCAATTAATTTAACGAAGGCTTCCAGTCCGGTTCTGCGTTCACGTCGCAGCCGCTCCGCTTTCAGAATGGATTTAATGGCCTCCAGACTCTGATCCAGATCTTCGTTAATAATGACATAGTCATACACGTCCCAATGACGAATTTCGCTGGATGCGCCTGCCATTCTCTTGGCAACGATTTCCGGGGGGTCCTGGGCGCGTTTTTTCAACCGTTCTTCCAGAGCTTTCGCAGACGGAGGTAAAACAAATACGGTAACGACATCTTTACGCGCCGTATGCCTGAGCTGCTCCGCACCCTGCCAGTCAATATCAAACAGAATGTCTTCACCCCGGTTCAACGCTTTTTCAACCGGTTCCCGCGGCGTTGCATAATAGTTGTCGAAGACTTGTGCCCATTCCAGGAATTCACCCCGATCCCGCATGGCCATGAAGGTGGCGTGGTCGACGAACCTATAATCCTGCCCTTCAATCTCGCCGGGCCGGGGATTCCTGGTTGTTGCCGAAATGGACAATCCAAGATTGTCATCACTATCGCGCAGAAGTTTGGACAGTGTCGTCTTGCCCGCTCCTGAAGGTGAAGACAGGACAAACATAAGTCCCCTACGGGTTATATCGGCACGACGGCGGCTATTCAATGTTCTGCACCTGCTCTCTGATTTGGTCGATCACAGCTTTGAGCTCAAGACCCAGGCTCGTAATATCATGGCCATTGGATTTGGAGCATATCGTATTGGCCTCGCGGTTAAATTCCTGTGTTAAAAACTCAAACTTTCGCCCAACAGGACTTTTCATTTTGAGTAACTTGTCCGCAGCCTTAGCGTGTGCCTTCAGCCTGTCAATCTCTTCAGCGATATCCACCTTGGCGGCTATGATTAATGCCTCTTGATAGAGACGTTGTTCGTCGAGATCCAAATTGGAATCCTGCAAACGGGAGACCTGCTCATGTAGTTTGAGCTGAATATTCTCGGGGGTTCGTGTCGGTGAATTCTCAAGTTCTGAAATCAACCCGCAAATCTTCTTCAGGTGTCCTCGAATGAATTTTGCGAGATTCTGTCCTTCCTGCATTCTTGCCTGTATGACTTCGTCAATCGCGAGATCGAGTGTTTTCAGAATCGCTTCTACGCGGTCGGCTAACTGCTGGTCTGATTCTTCAATCTCTCCGGCTTCGAGCACCCCCCGGATTGACAGAATTCCATCGAGCGTTGGCGGCGAGGTATCAATGACTTGCCGGGCTCGTTCTATTATTTGTCCAATCTGGGACAAGGCTGTTTCATTCAATTTAATATCAACCAGTCCAGCATCACGTGTTATAAGCAGATTTAGATTGCAACTTCCCCGTGAAAGGCGTTTGCCGATAAGACTACGGACAGGTTGTTCCAGCGACTCATATCCTGGAGGGAGACGCAGACGAATATCAAGGCCGCGACCATTAACTGCACGAATTTCCCAGTGCCAGCGGTATCCGTCCAGAATGCCTTCGCTGCGCGCGAAACCAGTCATGCTTTTTAAGGTCATCCGTCAGCTTCTTTATATTTCAGTCTATGCAATCCCTCTTGGCAACGACTGCCTGTGGTGCGAACGGCCGGGAGCAGCGTAGTTCAAATTGCAAACTCTGAATCTCAAAGAATATTATATATGGCGATCTGATCGAACTGTCCATTATCATGAGTTGAGTTTAAACGCCAGCCGCCGATATCTGCCAATATTCTGGTATTATCGTATTGGCAGTGTATCATCTGCACCGGGGATAAAAATTCAGGTTTTACTGAGTTCTCGGACGTCTGACGGGAAGGGGAATATCAATGGAACCATTATTCTCTGAATCAGTCGCATCACCATTGTTGGAGGCAATTTTATTTTCAGTACTCAGGCTTCGCCCCGATCGAACAACCGAATTTTGCAAGCCATTATCCGGACTCATTACGCTAATACCCGGCATCACCGTCGCATTATGATCAGGAACTGAATTGCCTGCCGAGCCCTCGGCTAGATCCGTATTGTTGTTCTGAGCCGCATCCGTCAGCTGCGAAGCCAGAGCTTCGTTACGATCCTGTTCCTGTTTTTTTCGAATTTCTTTTTCAATTTTACGCCAATTGGCAACATTAGCGCGATGCTCATCCAGAGTTTCTCCAAAGGCATGGCCGCCCGTCCCATCAGCAACAAAATAGAGTGCCTTTGTAGGTTCTGGGTTAAGTACCGCCTCAATGGCTGCGCGACCGGGATTGGAGATCGGGGTAGGAGGCAACCCGTCAATCTGGTAGGTATTATAGGGGGTCTGCTTTTGAATTTCGCTCTTTAGGATTGGGCGGCCAAGATAACCACGTGTTCCGACAATTCCGTAGATTATGGTCGGATCAGATTGCAGTCGAATACCCCGGTTAAGACGATTAATAAATACGCCAGCAATGCGCGCCCTTTCATCAGCCCGGCCGGTTTCCTTCTCAACAATAGACGCCAGAATAATTGCTTCTTCGGGAGTTTTGATAGGAAGACCGGCAACCCGTGTCTTCCAGATCTTTGCAACGAATTTTCGTTGTTCCGCCTGCATGCGCTCAATAATTTCAGCGCGCGTCGTCCCACGGGAAAATCTATAGGTATCAGGCAACAGACTTCCTTCTGCGGGTATGCTGGTAATGTCGCCAGTCAACAATGGATGCGCCAATAATCTTTGTACCACCTGTCCGCTGGTAAAGCCTTCGGGGATAGTTGCTTTATGAAGAATGGCTAGTCCCTGCGTGAGAGTATCCAGAATATTACGCATGCTTGCCTGTTTGCGAATTTCATATTCGCCGGCTTTTAGTCCAGATTTCATTTTATCAGGATTTTTAAATTGAAAATATCTTATCGCGCCAACAAATATGCGGCGGTCCCTGATCACCCCTTCCCGTTCAAGCCTTTCCGCAATGGCAGTGATACCTTCACCTTTCGGAATGACAAGAACTGTAGAGTGATCAAGCGGTCCGGCGCGGTCAAATTGATATTTGGCAAAATACACGACCCCTCCAACTGCGATAAACCCGACCATGATCAAAGTAAGGCCGCCGCTCAGAAAAGCAAATAGCGGGTTCATTTCCCTGCGTGGTCTTCGTCCACTGTTCGGCATATGAGATGCTCTTGCTGGTTCGAGTGCTTCTGCGGGACTGCGGGGCAATTCAGCGTAGCCCCGGGGCGCAGGAGCAAAACGAGGTTCAATCTGCTGCTCACCCATCCGAAGCCGGCCTTTCTGGCGGGCCCAGTCAAATCCTTCCCTTCTCGACATTTGGCGCAATCTCTTTTCGATCTAAGCGCAAAACTGTACCTGAAATTATGGCAAAAGGGAGGAATTCAGGCAAAATCGACGTCGATTATCAATTAACTAATCCATACTTCTAAAGATAAGGGAAGCATTTGTTCCACCAAAGCCAAAAGAATTGGACAGAACGGTATCAATTTGTTTTTCCCTGGCCTTATGAGGTACGAGATCAATTTCGGTATTTACTGATGGATTATCCAAATTCAGTGTCGGAGGCGCAATATTATCCCGGATGGAAAGAATCGAGAAAATCGACTCAACAGCCCCAGCCGCCCCCAATAAATGTCCGATAGCCGATTTTGTTGACGACATGCAGAGATTGGATGTTTCGTCTCCGAACAATCTCTCGACGGCACCGAGTTCGATCTCATCACCCATAGGTGTCGATGTGCCATGGGCATTTATGTAATCAATATCAATAGGCTCAATACCGGCACGTTTTACGGCAGCCTCCATGCATCTGTAGGCTCCATCCCCGTTTTCAGCGGGGGCCGTTATATGATAGGCATCTCCTGACAAACCGTAACCAATTACTTCGGCATAAATGTTGGCGCCCCGGGCTCTGGCATGTTCAAGTTCCTCCAGAATAACAATACCTGCCCCCTCACCCATGACAAATCCATCACGGAGTTCATCATACGGTCGTGAAGCTCTATGTGGTTCATCGTTGAAATGAGTACTCAATGCCTTACAGGCTCCAAAACCTGCGACCGACAACCGACAAACCGGTGATTCGCTACCTCCGGCAATCATCACATCCGCATCATCCAGTGCTATCAGCCGGGCGGCATCGCCAATGGCATGCGATCCTGTCGAACACGCAGTGACGACGGCATGATTTGGCCCTTTCAATTTGTGACGAATGGAAATCTGCCCCGAACACAAATTGATCAGACGCCCGGGAATAAAGAATGGGCTGACCCGCCTCGGCCCTTTGTCTTTGAGAATATGTGAAGTCTGTTCTATCCCCTGAAGACCCCCGATACCAGACCCGACGAGGACTCCTGCGCGCACCTGCTTCTCATAAGTATCACCCTGCCAGCCGGAGTCGGCAATCGCCTGGTCTGCGGCGGCTATGGAATAGATGATGAAATCATCGACCTTGCGCTGCTCTTTAGGTTCCATCCAGTCACTGGGATTGAAACTACCGTTACTTCCATCTCCCCTCGGAATTTGACAGGCAACCTTACAGGACAGGTCTGAAACATCAAAATTATCAATTCGGCGGGCTGCATTGGCTCCGCTGGTCAACCGAGCCCATGTGGTATCGACACCACACCCCAACGGTGTAACCATTCCCAATCCTGTGACAACGACACGACGCATTTCAATTCCAATTTTCTGATGACTGGCTGTGTTTTAAACGGTCCTTCCTGTACCAAGGCTCCAGTGAGATGCTCAAAATATCAGTGTACCCGTCTCCCTCTACGCAATTTTAGCAACTCGAAAAGACCATTATGGGCTCGTTACCGCTGTCAATATCGCCCAAATTCCAGATAGTTGGAAGCCTTGGAGCCCAATTCGTCTTCAGTTTATGTCACGAACTTGAAAAACATCACAATAGTTTACAAAAAATATTTTCACATGCTGCTTTCACGTCTAAAGCCCCGGTTTTCTAACTGCAAAAGGAAAAATGCTTCCCTGCGATAGCAATTCAGATATGCGCCCGCATCTGCACGGCTTACCCAAAAACGATGCAATTTCAACGTGAACTGAGTTCAGCCGGGATAATCAAGTGGAATTCTGTTGAAGAAATTTCACGGCGTCGCCGACAGTTAAAATGGTTTCTGCGGCATCATCTGGAATTTCACAACTAAATTCTTCTTCGAAAGCCATGACCAGTTCAACCGTGTCAAGACTGTCAGCGCCGAGATCATCAATAAAACTTGAATTATCAGTTACTTTTTCGGCTTCCACACCGAGATGTTCGACGACAATTTTTTTGACGCGCTCCGAAATATCGCTCATCTCTGGCTCACCCTTTCTCTCAATTCCATCGATTTATTTAACCTTAAAATTCAACATATTTCCTGATAACGAAACAAAGCAGCGAATCGACATTCCCTTATTTCACAGTCCGCCAGACTAACTGTTAATCGCCCGGAAAATTTATTGGTTTTGTGTGTTCATCCTTTGGATTCGGCGCTTGGTACCATACTTTCTTGACGTTGACCAGCGACACAATTGCACCTCTGAACATGTTCAAATACGTTTTCTGAGAAAATGTAACAATCTTGTCGTCGCATCTGGTTTCAGGAGGTAATTTGCTGCCCTTGTAATGACTTATAACATGACCATCCCGCCATTTATGTGGAGTGTCTGACCGGTCATATACTGAGATTCTGCGCTCGCTAGAAATAGAGTCGCAGCGGCCACGTCGTTCGGGGTTCCAAACTTACCCGCCGGGATCACCATGGCAATCGCCTCAACCTGTTTTTCTGTGAGGGCATCAGTCATTGGCGTTTCTATAAAACCCGGTGCGATGCAATTCGCCGTGATGCCTCGGGTCGCGACCTCACGGGCTAAAGACTTAGTCAAGCCAATAAGCCCCGCTTTCGAGGCGGCGTAGTTGGCTTGGCCCGGATTTCCGATAATTCCGCTTATCGATGATATGTTTACAATTCTGCCATATCTGCGGCGCATCATGCCCCGCAACGCACCTCGAATGATCGAGAATGTAGACGTCAGATTTACATTAATGACATCATCCCACTCATCATCCGTCATGCGCATGAACAAATTATCATGGTTGATTCCAGCGTTATTAACTAGAATATCCAGCTGTCCGACGACTTCTTCCGCCAAATTCGCGAGGTTTTTTACTGCCTCCCTGTCCCTGAGATCACAGGCACAAATGAAGGTCCGCTCACCAAGTTCATCCGCAAGCTCCTTAAGCCGTTCAGCCCGCGTTCCGGATATGGCAACCGTCGCACCCGCCCCATGAAGAGCGCGCGCAATTTCAGCCCCAATACCGCCGGTGGCTCCCGTAATCAAAGCCCCTTTGCCTGTGAGGTCAAACATCCCTAATTATCCCATCTCATTGTAACTATCTTAAATTTAAACAATATCAGCTCCCAATCCAAACTGCCTGTTTACTTCGAAACCCGCTAAGATTCAATTGGCTTTCGGCCGTCAAGCTCCAACCTGTTACTGACGAAATCGATGAACCGAAAACAAGCAACATCATGGCGCTGCTAGGGAGACAATTTTGATTCGTCAATCACTGTTTGAAAATCGTCCGGAGATCCAATCGAATGAGCATTAAATTCCCGATGAATGCGCCGGGCCAATCCGGTTAGAACACGCCCGGTACCAATTTCATAAATATCTGTGATGCCGTGATCGGCCATATATTGGACAGACTCTCGCCAACGAACCAGCCCCGTCACCTGCTCTACCAACTGCTTCCTTATTTCTTGCGGGTCGGTAACTGGTGCGGCCAGGGTATTACATATCAATGGCACGCCGGGAATTATAATGTCGACACTTTCAAGAGCTGAAGCCATGACCTCTGCCGCAGGTTTCATTAACGCACAGTGAAATGGAGCACTTACCGGCAGCGGCACAGCCCGCCTGGCCCCAAAGTCGGACGCCAGGGCGATGGCTCTTTCTATAGCAGCTTTTGAACCGCTCAGTACAACCTGTCCCGGAGCGTTGTCGTTAGCGGCCTGACATACATCGCCTTCAGCGGAGGCTTCTGCAAGTTCGCGGGCCTGATCTATCTCCACACCCAGCAATGCCGCCATTGCGCCTTCACCGACCGGGACGGCCGCCTGCATAGCCTGGCCCCGGGTACGCAACAGACGGGCGGTGTCCGAGACGCGAATTGCTCCGGATGCCGCAAGAGCGGCGTATTCACCGAGTGAATGTCCGGCGACAAATGTCACATTATCCTGAAGACTGAATCCAAATTCCTTATTAAGGACACGCATCACCGCCATGGAAACCGCCATCAGCGCGGGTTGTGCGTTTTCTGTCAGGGTCAGCTTTTCTTCCGGACCCTGCCACATAATGTTGGTCAACCTGTAACCCAGCGCCTCATCTATTTCGTCAAACAGTTCACGTGCCGAATTAAATTTCTCGGCAAGATCGGCCCCCATTCCAACTTTTTGACTCCCTTGACCGGGAAATGTAAAAGCAATCTTCATAGCGTTCTCTTCGGGATAATTGGTATCTGATAACGACAATGGTAGTGCCCCTCCATAAATGAACTATCCTGAGTGTATTCTCACGAATGACAGGTCCCAGTATGGAATATATTTTTGCTTCTCCCGCCGGCAGCTTGCGTAAATTAGTTCGGTGCGCAATTAAAGCCGGTTGCGCATGCCTCAATGCTTCTGCCGCTTTGACAACGTTTTTGTGCGGTCTGTCAAGCTCCTGACTTAATATATTCCATTGCTTGTGTCACTTTCCTTATGTCACTTGTCCAGATTCAAGGAACCGATGCCAGAATAATGGCTTCGGCGAAGTATATTTTCTCCAATTCTTGTGCATTGAACAATTAATTCTTGCGAAATCGCATTTCTCCCTTATAACTCCTCCTGTCTGATGGAATTCGGCTGAAGGCTGAACGGAAGAACATCTGCAAGAAAATCTGGCGTCAACCATCATTTACCGCAAATTTACGCGACTTGATTGAGAGATACTGATGGATTGTCTGAAGCAGGTGTTAGGATGAGATCCGGCTTCCGGTGTTTTCGCTCTTTCGAGTTTACCTTGATGAGCCTCATTCCTGTGCTCAAAAGGGGCTTTGCGCCGAAATCTTTTTCCGTCAGATGCCGCTATAAACGGCGGCTTAACATAATTTGGAGAAGGCTCAACCATGCCGCTATACGAACATATTTTTTTAACCAGACAGGATGTGTCTGCCCAACAGGTCAAGACCCTGACTACGACATACGAAACCGTTATTGCCGATCATGGTGGCAATATTGGAAAGTCCGAATATTGGGGTCTTAAATCGCTGGCCTATAAAATAAAGAAAAATAGGAAGGCGCATTACAGTTTACTGAATATCGACGCTCCCCATGACGCGGTTGCAGAAATGGAAAGGCAGATGCGGCTTTCGGACGATATTCTCAGATTTATGACTGTCAAAGTTGGTGAACATGAGACTGCCCCCTCGATTATGATGAGAAAATCTGACCGCGACGAACGGCGTTCCCATCGCGGTGGCAAACCGCCCGGAGGCGGTCGCCCGGATCGCCGATCTGGGAACGATAATCAAAACTCAGACGATCATTATGCGCAACGTTCCTTCAAAGATGAAGGAGACGACAAATGAGCATGTCCCAATCACAACCCCGCAGACCTTTTTATCGGCGCCGCAAGACATGCCCCTTCACTGGAGATAACGCGCCTAAAATAGACTATAAAGATGTGAGATTGCTGCAGCGCTATATTTCCGAACGCGGAAAAATTGTACCAAGCCGCATTACGGCTGTATCGGCCAAAAAACAAAGAGAACTTGCTTGTGCGATCAAACGCGCTCGATTTCTGGGTCTGCTTCCCTATGTCATCAACTAGCTTAAGCTGCGGGACCAAATATACCGCTGTCGCCCGGAGGGACCTGCCGCATGCCGCAGGCAATGGTGTCCGGGTGACCAATATCCAGAGGTTTGGAAATTTGTTAAATGCGCTGTATTATAAAATTAAACAGCCAACCACATAATAGCGTTGGGTCTTGACATTGTGCCACAGTGCAAAGTTTCAAGGCTCTAACCGCTGAATTCAGGCGGGACAGCTAATAAAATGACTTTTCAATTACTGATAGCGGTTGGAGCGGGTGCGTTATCGGCAGTCTTATTCTCGTCTGTCACGACAGGGTCCCTGGTTGCACTTCCTCTGTTTTATCTCTCACCGCTGCCAAACTATGTTGCAGGACTGGGCTGGGGGCCCTATACGGCTCTATTGACAATGGTCTGCGGCATGTTCGTGGTGGCGCCCATACTGGGGGTAAAAGCCGCGCTGATGCATGCCATGGTTGTGGGTATCCCGGTTTGGATTATATGCTATCTCCTGTCGCTCAACCGTGAAATATCACGAGATTCGGTCGACAATCGCCCGCAGAATTTGTCCATGCACGGTTCCGTTCGGCCGGAAAACGCTTCAGACAGTGCCGGCGTGAAAGAGATCGCGACCTCCGGCACCGGAAATTTCATTGAATGGTATAATATCGGAAACGTAATAACCGTGATGGCCTACATTGCCGGTCTTCTTTCGGTAATCGGTATATTCCTGATTGGGTCTGATATTCAATCCTACCGGGATGAGATCAAAATTGTACTTGAACGCGCCTTTCAATCTTCATCGGTTGGAGACCATACACCAAGGATGGATCCAAAAATCCTGGACGCTATTGTCAGACTCGTTCCAGAAGTCCTGCCGGCGTCCTCCGCGACGATCTGGCTGATGACCAACCTGATCATATTATGGGTTGCAGGCTTAATTACCCGCTCGATAGGAAATTTGATGCGGCCCTGGCCGGATATTGCAAACATGGACTATCCCCGGAGTTTTGGGTTCGCTTTTATTGCTGCGCTTGCTCTGTCATTTTTGCCAGGCCTGACCGGATTGGCGTCCACATCCTTTATCGGTGCCATCATCACGGCTTATCTGATCATGGGGTTGTCCGTAATTCACGTTCTGTGCCGCAAATCGCAGTTTAAGGTCTATTTTCTGATAATGATCTATTTCAGTCTGATCATTTTTCCCTGGCTGATCATTATAATTGCGATTGTCGGCGTGGGTGAGCCGATTTTCCGACTGAGAGAGAGATAACTCATGTCCCCTGCTCTCTTGCATCCAACCCCGCACTTAAATGACCGCTACAAACTGGTCAAACAGAAGTGCCGAATGGAGCCCATTTAGCATTATCGTTGAAGGTCCAGACTTATAAGGAGTAAATTATGGAAGTCATCCTGCTAGAAAGAATTGGTAAACTGGGTCAGATGGGAGATGTCGTCAGAGTTAAAGACGGCTATGCCCGAAATTTTCTGATCCCTCAGGGTAAGGCTCTGAGAGCGAACAAGCATAATCTCTCCTATTTTGAACAGCAGAGAACCCAGCTTGAAGCCCGTAATCTTGAACTCAAGACGGAAGCGCAATCAGTTGCTGAAAAAATTACTGGCCGGAGTTTTGTCGTAATCCGTCAGGCCGGTGATTCCGGCCAGCTTTATGGCTCGGTCAATTCCCGTGATATAGCGGAACTCGTCACCGAAGGGGGCTGCACTGTAGAACGGCGCCAGATTCTGCTTGATAGACCTATGAAGGAGCTTGGGCTCCACAATGTCAAGATCGCCGTGCATCCTGAAGTTGTGGTTGATGTAACGATTAATGTTGCGCGTACCGAGGATGAAGCAGAACGGCAGGCCCGTGGAGAAGATATCCTGGATGACTTCGAAGATGAGACGGAACGAGATCAAACAGTGGACTTCTCCCCCGAAGAAATATTTGAGGACGAGGATGTTGCCAGCCAGGCTGTCGAGGCACTGAGCGAACAGGATGAAACAGACGAAGTTCAAAAATCAGACTTGGAAGCAGCATCCGCCACTCAGTCCGGTTCCGGTGACGAGGTTGCAGACAAAAAAAAATAGACATGATCTGCTGCCAAATTTTCATGGATTCTGAATAGATTAAACTGAAAACGATCACGCAAATTCAAACTTCAAGCGGGGTAACGGCCCCGTTTGCAAACTGGAAATTCGTTGATTTACTTTTTTCTGGCAGTTTTTTTATAGCAGGAGTCAAACCCGGCTTTCATTTTTTAATTTCAAGTGATTGAAATGGTTGAAAACATTCTCCATGAATGATTTAATCATGTCCGCTTTTTTCTTTGAGAGAGCTGCTGGTCCATTAAGTATGGAAAAAACAAGTATAGTTTGGCGATAGAGTTTTTAGAGATGTTTGCTCCGCTGAAATATATGTTGAACAAAATTGTGAGAAGGGGCGATCTACGGATGATCGACGCCTCCGGTAAGTCTCATACATTTGGAGACGGAACTGGCAAGCACGTTGTTTCGAGAATTCTTGATAAAAGCTATGAACTCAAACTCGCAAAAAACCCTGCCCTCTATCTAGGTGAAAGTTATATGAAGGGACGCTTTGTGATGGAAAGCGGTTCCATATATGATTTTCTTGAAATCATTCTTTCGAATGCAGAACACAACAGTTATGCTTCATTCCTGGACGGTGTTACCTGGTTCAGGTTGCTGACAAAAAAAATTGAACAATACAATCCTGTGTTCCGGGCTCGCAGGAATGTGTCTCATCATTATGATATCAGCAACGAGATTTATGATCTGTTTCTTGATTCAGACAAACAATATTCCTGTGCTTATTTTGATACCGGGACGGAAACTCTTGAACAGGCTCAGCTTGCAAAAAAACGACATCTGGCAGCCAAACTGGATGTGAAGGACGGTCAAAAAATACTTGATATCGGCTCCGGGTGGGGTGGACTGGGGCTTTATCTTGCTGGTCTTGGGAATGTCAATCTAACCGGCATTACCCTATCGACAGATCAACTCGCGGAATCCCGCCAAAGAGCCGACCGAAAAGGGCTGACAGACCGGGTAAGTTTTGAATACAAAGACTATCGAAACATGAACCGCCAGTTCGATCGGATTGTATCGGTTGGTATGTTCGAGCATGTGGGTACCGTTCATTATGCAACCTATTTTCGTAAAATCCATGATCTTTTGTCCGATGATGGTATTGCGGTCGTTCATTCCATAGGACGGTTTGACCGTCCTACCGTCACCAACCCCTTTATCTCAAAATATATATTTCCCGGCGGATATATTCCTGCCCTCAGCGAGGTTCTTCCCGCTATAGAAAAGTCAAAGCTGTATGTTACGGATATCGAAATTCTGAGACTGCATTACGCGGAAACACTTCGGCGCTGGAGAAGGCGCTTTTGTGCGTCCTGGCCCAAGGCGGCTGAAATTCTGGATGAAAATTTTTGTCGGATGTGGGAATTTTATCTTGCCGGTTCAGAGGCCGCGTTTCGTTATCAGAAACTTATGGTATTCCAAATTCAACTGACCAAGAAGCTTTCAGGTGTACCGTTAACCCGCGATTATATGTTCGAAAATGAGCAAAAACTGAGAGCACAGCATTTGGGTGACGACGTTGATGACCGGATTGCCCAGATGTAAGGCTTTGGACAGATTGCTCACTGCAAGGTCATGAATCGGATTGACTGAAACCTTCCTGCTGCAAAATCAACTAAAATAAGCAAAATTTTTTCAGGCTTGTGAATAGAGTGGATTGAGGGGAGAAGCCTAAAAACTTGGCCTGTGATGCTCAGAGAATCATTTAGTGTGTGGCAAATCATAAATTCACCCTATTCAGAAAACAAAAAACATTATGCCACAGCAAAGCTTTCACCAAAACTACCAGGATTCACTTGAGGAAGAGCTCAAATTCCGCCTCGCCCCGCACAATATCGAAGCCGAACAGGCTTTGCTGGGAGCCATCCTCGTTAACAACGAGTCCTATGACCGGATATCAAACTTCCTGAATACCGATCACTTCTTTGACCCCGTCCATGCACGTATATTCGATACGGCAGCCAAACTTATTCAATCGGGAAAACAGGCAACTCCCATTACCCTTAAGTCTTTTTTTGAAAATGAGGAACCTATCGGAGAGATTACGGTTCCTCAATATCTGGGTCGACTGGCGGCGAGTGCTACCACTGTCATCAATGCGGAAGACTATGGGCGCACGATTTACGATCTTTCGGTACGTCGCAACCTCATTCAGATTGGCGAGGAAATGGTGAATGTTGCCTATGATTCGGGAGTGGACGAACCGCCATCCCAGCAGATCGAGGCAGCGGAACAGAAACTTTACGATATTGCCGAAACGGGAAAATACGGAACAGGATTTTCATCTTTCTCAAACGCTCTGACTGACGCCATCGAAATGGCCAACAGCGCTTATCAAAGAGATGGCCATCTTTCAGGGCTGGCGACAGGACTGGGCGATCTTGATTTCAAGATGGGTGGGCTTCAGCCCTCGGACCTGATTATCGTCGCCGGACGCCCTTCAATGGGTAAAACCGCACTCGCCACAAATATTGCCTTTAATATCGCGAAATCCTACCGCACAGAGCGCGACAGCAAAGGTTTGGAGCAGTCCGTGGATGGCGCGGTTGTCGGATTTTTCTCTTTGGAAATGTCTTCGGAACAGCTGGCAACACGGATTATGTCCGAGCAAGCCGGAATACCGTCGGAAAAAATTCGCCGGGGTATGATTGACGAAAATGAATTTTCGCGTCTGATTCAGGTTTCGCAGGACCTCCAAAAGCTTCCTTTGTATATCGATCCTACTGGTGGAATTACAGTGGCACAGCTAGCGGCGCGTGCGCGCAGACTGAAGCGACAGAATGGGTTGGGCCTGCTGGTGGTCGATTACCTCCAATTGCTGGCCGGATCTTCACGCAAGGCCAGCGAGGGCCGGGTTCAGGAGATCACAGAGATTACGACCGGCTTAAAAGCACTGGCAAAGGAATTAAACATGCCGATAATTGCCCTCTCTCAACTGTCGCGCCAGGTGGAGAACCGGGATGACAAACGTCCTCAGCTCTCGGATCTGCGGGAATCCGGGTCGATAGAACAGGATGCGGATGTGGTCTTGTTTGTCTATCGTGAGGAATATTACGTACAGCGGAGCGAACCGCCGGTAACCAAGGTAGAAGACCATCAGAGATGGCAGGATGAAATGAGTCGGGTTCATGGTTTGGCGGAAGTCATTATCGGAAAACAGAGACATGGACCAACCGGTACGGTAAAACTTCAGTTCAGTGGCGATGTTACCCGCTTCCGGAATTTACAACCTGGTGACTATCTGCCGGAACGCAATGAATAGAAAATGACCACAATCTAAAAATCAATGACCGGAATCCCGTTGAATGGGTCGAAAAGATCGTGATCTTGCGATAATACCGACGAACATACTTCCCGCGTGTTGGCCTTTGCCTTTTCGTTTAAGTGCTGTCGTTCTAAAACAATAATTTCGCACATTAATCAGAGGTAGCATTTTAAATATTAACTTACGCCAAGGCGGATATCATGGAAATAGATCGAGGTGAAGCAGGCTACCTGACCATCGACAGGAACGCTCTCCAAGACAACTACAATTTTCTAAGAAAAACATCGCCCAACTCCGATTGCGCAGCGGTGGTAAAAGCGGACGCCTACGGTCTTGGTCTTATCCCCGTCGCCCAAGCACTGGCAGAAGCTGGTTGTCAGACTTTTTTCGTGGCCACCCTCCGGGAAGGCCGGCAACTTCGGCAACACAATCAAGAGGCTGCAATTTATGTTCTGGACGGATTGTTTCCCGGAGTTGAACAAGATTTTTCAGAGCTGAATCTTAGGCCGGTTCTGGGCCATACCAGTGAAATATTGGACTGGTCGGACTACTGCAGCAGTAAAGGAATGCAATTGCCGGCAGCCATTCACATCGATACAGGCATGAATCGACTGGGACTGGGTGAACCTGAACTCAACAGCCTGCTGGAGATACAGAAAGAGCGCCGGGATTTGTTGACGAATTTCAAGCTAAGCCTGGTTATGAGTCATTTATCTTGTGCCGATGAACCGGCCCATAATAAAAATCAGCAACAGTTGAAGGATTTTGTAAGGCTGAAATCGCTGCTCCCTGAAACGCCCGCAAGTTTGGCAAATTCTGCCGGTATTTTGCTAGGACCGAGTTATCATTTTGACCTCGTCCGGCCCGGTATTGCGCTTTATGGGTCCTGGCCCCTATCTGACGGTCCAACGGTCGCCAGCGGGCGACAGCAATTGAAATGCGTCGTTCGCCTTTGCGGTCGTATCATTCAGGTGCGTGAAGTGAGAAGCGGCCAGAGCATCGGCTATGGCGCAACATACCGGTTAAAACGGCGATCACGGGTCGCGACAGTATCGGTGGGCTACGCAGATGGATATCTGCGCAAGCTGGGAGGGGCGGATAATCGCAAAGGGGCAGAGGTTTATATAGGAGGTCAATCTGTTCCCGTCATAGGCCGGATTTCCATGGATCTCATTACCATTGACGTCACGGATATTCCTGAAGAAACGGCTTGCCGCGGTGAATTCGTGGAACTTATCGGCCCACATGTAAATATCGACCATCTCGGTGAAAGAGCAGAAACTATATCATATGAAATTTTAACGCGTCTGGGGCGTCGCATCGAACGCCATTACATCTGAAGGTTTTGTGCTGACGGAAGAGGTTAAATGGCAAAGAATACTTCCAGCTATGTTTGTCAGAGTTGCGGAAATGTAACGGCTCGCTGGTCCGGTAAATGCGCAGCCTGTGGGGAATGGAATTCTATTACTGAAGAAGTAACCGGCGGTGGTGTTGCTGCTGGCCCGGGACGCAATACCTCAAAGGGTCGCGCGGTGACACTTGAAACGCTTGAAGGACAGACCGACGAAGCGCCACGATTCAAGACCGGCATTGAAGAAGTGGATCGCGTAACCGGGGGGGGTGTGGTTCCAGGTTCCGCCATTCTGGTGGGAGGAGAGCCGGGAATAGGAAAATCAACACTGCTGCTTCAGGTTTCCGCCTCTATTGCGAACGCCGGACTAAGGGCCATTTATTTCTCTGGTGAGGAAGCAACAGCGCAGGTCCGTTTGCGAGCAGACCGGCTCGGTCTAACTTCAGCTCCAGTTAGCCTGGCAGCAGAAACGAGCCTGTCGAATATTCTGGCTACACTAAAAAGGGAAAAAAATCTTAATCTACTGATTATCGATTCCATTCAAACCTTGTGGTCGGATAGCCTCGAATCCACACCCGGAACCGTGTCTCAGGTCAGAGCGACAGTACAAAGCCTGATTCGCTTTGCAAAACAGACTGATGCGGCACTGATTCTCGTTGGACATGTAACCAAGGATGGTCAGATCGCCGGTCCCAAAGTTGTTGAGCATATGGTGGACACAGTCCTTTATTTCGAAGGAGATAAAGGACACCAGTTTCGAATATTACGGGCTGTCAAGAATCGTTTTGGACCGACTGATGAGATCGGTGTGTTTGAAATGCTTGGCGAAGGCCTGGCTGAAGTCAAAAATCCATCTGCACTGTTTCTTGGTGAACGGGACGTTGACAGTCCGGGATCGGCAGTATTTGCGGGTATTGAGGGAACCCGGCCGGTTCTCGTGGAAATACAGGCTTTGGTAGCTCCTTCTTCGCTGGGAACGCCGCGGCGTGCCGTCGTGGGCTGGGACAGCAATCGGTTGTCTATGCTTCTCGCTGTTCTGGAGGCCCGGTGTGGCTTGGTCTTCGGGGAGCATGATGTATATCTCAGCGTGGCAGGCGGTTATAAAATCTCAGAACCGGCGGCAGATCTAGCTGCCGCAGCGGCTCTGGTTTCATCCCGTTCGGGTATTGCGCTGCCAACCGATTGCGTCTATTTCGGCGAAGTCGGTCTGTCCGGTGGTGTAAGGGCGGTTGGTCATATGCCGCTTCGCTTAAAAGAGGCGCAAAAGCTGGGCTTTAATTCGGCTGTCGTTCCGCTGAAGGATGAGAAAAAATTTGCAAGTTCAGGAATCAGCTGTTGCGGGATTGCACATCTGATTGATCTCACAGTCCAATTATCTCAAAATAAAAATGGTCTCGCATCCGATTTTAAGCTAGAAAACAGCCCGCTTTAGTCATTAAATTCACCTTTTTTAATAATTCAGACTGTTTTGCCCAAATTATTATATAATAATAGCTGTCATCATCTGCCGCTTCCGTCAAAAGTGTGATAGATGCAGATAAAAATAAAGGATTGAGATACATGGTTTTGTCATGGCTTGATATAGGCTTGGCGGTAGTCATGCTCATTTCTGGGTATCTTGCAATGTTGAGGGGCCTGACGCGGGAAGTGCTGGCCATACTGTCCTGGGGGGTGGCAGCATTTGCCACCATGCTTCTTTGGCCACAATATCGCGATGTCGTTCGAAGCTATATTTCACCGGATATACTAGCAGATATTGTGCTGGCTGCAGGTATCTTTATTCTCGTATTGATAGTCGTCAGCCTGATAACGGTTTATATTGCGGATAAAGTTCTGGACAGTCGCATTGGCGCTCTTGACCGCACTTTGGGTGTTGTGTTTGGACTGGCACGCGGATTGATACTCGTGGTTATTCTCTATCTGTTTCTGAATATGGTAGTTCCAAAGGAAACCCAACCGGTATGGGTGCAGCAGGCCCGTTCATTACCTCTAATTGAACAGACCGGCGAGTTCATAAAAGAAATCGGAGAATCCATTGTCACAATGTTTTCGGGCAACCTCGACTCCGTCATTCCCGATACCAATGACGATCCGAACAAGCAATCCGGCATCGGTCGTTTGGGATCGGGGCTGGCCCAGAACGGCAGTGAAGGTTATCAAACCCGCGAACGCCGTGGATTAGAACAGTTACTTGAAAGCTCGACAGCTGCGCGCAACTGAGCTGGAATGAATTACTGTCAGCGGGAGATTTTCAGATGTCGAAACTCGTTAGTGTCAAACATCCCGAATTAAAACGGAACTTGGAAAAGACCAGGCTTGTGCGCCACACTCAGACCTCGCTGGATGACGATCGTCTCCATGAAGAATGTGGTGTTTTTGGGATATTCAATCATCCGGATGCTGCGGCTTTGACGGCGCTCGGCCTGCACGCACTTCAACACCGCGGTCAGGAAGCCGCAGGTATCGTTACCTTTGACGGTTCGCGGTTTAATTCTGAACGCCGTCTTGGCCTGGTCGGGGATCATTTCACCCAACAACCGGTCATCGATCGTCTGGCCGGACCCATGGCAATTGGTCACAATCGCTATTCCACAACAGGTGAAACGGTGCTTCGTAATGTGCAACCCTTATTTGCCGAACTCGATACCGGAGGGTTTGCGATATGCCACAATGGTAATCTGACCAATGCACTGACCATACGCAAGGAGCTTGTGCGTGAAGGAGCTATTTGTCAGTCCACTTCGGACACGGAGGTCATTCTGCACCTTGTGGCTCAGAGCCCGAAGAGCCGTTTTATTGAGAGATTTATTGATGCCCTGCTCCAGGTTGAAGGCGCTTATGCTTTTGTCGGAATGACCAACAAGAAAATTGTGGGGGCGCGGGATCCTCTGGGTATTCGCCCTCTGGTGCTAGGTGACCTGGCTGGAGCTCCGGTTCTGGCTTCCGAAACCTGCGCTCTTGATATCATCGGTGCAAGTTTCGTGCGTGAGATCGAAAATGGGGAAGTCGTCGTCATCAGTAATGAGGGTATCGAATCTCATCGCCCGTTTCCCAAGAGACCGGCAAGGCCCTGTATTTTTGAATACATATATTTCGCCCGGCCGGATTCCGTTGTCGGCGGAAAGTATGTTTATGATGTTCGTAAGGAAATGGGCCGGCAGTTGGCCCGCGAAGCGCCCGTCGATGCCGATGTTGTGATACCGGTCCCGGACTCCGGGGTACCGGCCGCAATTGGCTATGCGCAGGAATCAGGAATTAATTTTGAACTCGGAATAATTCGCAACCATTATGTCGGTCGGACCTTCATCGAGCCTGAGCAGCAAATCCGGCAATTAGGCGTCAAACTCAAACACAGCGCCAATCGCGGCATAGTAGAAAACAAGCGCATTGTTCTCATTGACGATAGCATCGTGCGCGGAACGACCTCATCCAAGATCGTGCAGATGATGTACGATGCCGGCGCCAAGGAGGTCCATGCAAGAATTGCAAGTCCACCAATAACACACCCTGATTTTTATGGGATCGATACGCCGGACCAGCACAAACTGTTAGCTGCTCAATATGATCTCGAGGGTATGCGGGCATACATGAATGCGAAATCCCTGTCCTTTATTTCAATTGACGGAATTTATAAGGCCATGGGTTTTGATGGCCGTAACAACGAGCAACCCCAATTTACGGATCATTGCTTCACTGGCGACTATCCGACACCTCTAAGGGATCACGAAGGCCCGCCTTCCGCCAAGCAGTTGTCCCTGCTGGCTGAAGCCCGATAATGCAGGTGATCCTGTGTTCGCCGGTTCCGAATCCTGTCGAGTTATCTCGTTGACATCCCCGCACAACTCACAATATTGGACTATCTAGTTCGGCCAATATTTGAGGTATTTCCCGTCTGCAGGGGCTGAAATTTCCTGAATCAATTCTTATGTGTTCGGTAAAATGGCCAATTCCCTGGGGCCAGATAATCCTGGCAGGAACTCGCCAGTTCAGATAAAAGGCCAAACCTGAATGCCCGATTGATGATGAATTCGATGTTCGGGACGATCCAGGGGTTAATATTTGTTCTCAGAAACGCGGAGAGTATATTTTGAAGCCATCCCAACCTCTTTTGCTCCTGTTCGCCATTGTTACCAGTGTCGGACTATCCACTTCCCTCTATGCCTCGCAGATCAATACGGGCGGAGAAAATGGGTCGTATCACAGCCAGTTTTGTGAACCCCTGGCATCCGAACTGGAGAAATCCCGCTTTGACTATGGCTGTGTTACTTCGGATGGCGCAGGCGAGAACATTCGACGTGCCATCAGTAACCCGACCGAGGTGGGGTTTGCGCAGCTTGATGTGTTTGCTTATGAGACCCTGACCCGGGGCAACAATGATAAGCTTGAAATCATCCGGACGGATTTAGGCAAAGAATGCCTGTTCGTCGTGTCGAAGAACAAGAATCTGACGAACTACGGACAGGTGCTTGGAGTTCCGGAACAGTTAAAATTTATATTGCCTCCAAGGACCAGCGGCAATGCCAGGACGTTTGAATTTCTGCAGCAGATCGATCCCGATGGTCTTGGCAAAATCACCAATATTTCTTATGCGAACTCTACGGATGAAGCTCTCAACATGATCCTGGACTCGGACGAGACCGACACCCTGACATTGTTTGTTCAGCTTCCAGATCCGGATAATGCCCGGTTCCAGCTGATCGCGGAAAAAGGAGGACATTTCATCCCGGTCATCGATCGGAAACTTCTGAGACAGGAAATTTCAGGTAAAAAAGTCTATTTTGCCGAGGAAACCCTGATTTCGAATCCCAGTTGGGGAACTTCCGGTAAGAAAGTCGTCACCGCATGCACGCCGATAGTGTTGTTTACTGGTGCTCCGGACCGGCTCGCTTTCGGCAGGGACCGGGACGATCAGATTGATCTCATCCGAACGGTTCGGGCGGTCCCGGCTGAAAAATTGAGAAGGCAGTCAGGGCTTGTCTCCACGCTTGTGAAACAGACCAAATCTCTTTCCGCGACCAGCGTGGAAGCGATGGTCGAAGCAACCGAAAAGGCTAAAACCGCTGCTGAGCCTGTCATCAACAAGGCCAGAGACGCTGCCAAACCGGTAATAGAAAGTGCCTCTGAAGCCGGACGCAAAGCGAAGGAATCCGCAAAGCCGATGATAGAAAAACTGGAGCAATTCGGAAGGGATACTTTGAACCAGGCCAGTGAAATGACCAAACGTGCAACGGAGTCAGCTAAGGAATTGATTAACAGGTAGACTTTTCAATATTTGAAACCGTAGATGAAACGTGGCAGAAAAACCGGGTATTGCAATGAAAAACCAGGATGTTATGTGTTTTTAATTTGTGATTTATATGATTTAGAAGGTAGCCGTTTATATTAGTGCGGCTTCGAAAATTTGCCATTTTGGGGCTTCTATCGGCAATTGCAAACTTATCAATTGCAAACTTATAATGTCTTTAAGTCAGACGACTTCTGATGGTATTCAGTTGGAGAAATCATTTTTCAGTTGATGGCTAGTCTACATGAGTTCAGAGAGCAACAGACTTCAGGATCGCATTGCGCTGATCACCGGGGCTTCCCGGGGAATTGGCCGGTCTGCGGCCCTGTCTTTGGCCAGACAGGGAGCTCATGTTATTCTGCTCGCCAGGACAAAGGGTGGCCTTGAAGAGCTGGATGATGAAATCCGATCTTTTGACGGCGCTGCAACCCTCATTCCAATGAATTTGAGGCATGGAAAGAAAATCGATCAGTTGGGCCCGTCAATT
Source organism: uncultured Hyphomicrobiaceae bacterium (assembly GCA_964461525.1). Lineage (GTDB taxonomy): Bacteria > Pseudomonadota > Alphaproteobacteria > Rhizobiales > CAYWUX01 > CAYWUX01. Next base: position 79,477 of record CAYWUX010000003.1, read on the forward strand.
TATGCGCGCTGGGGACGGCTTGATATTCTGGTTGCAAATGCAGGGATACTCGGTCCCCTTTCACCACTTGGTCATATTAAGGACAGCGACTGGGAACAGGTTATTGAAATTAATTTAAACGCCAACTGGCGATTGATCCGAACACTCGACCCCTGTCTTCGCAAATCCCCGTCAGCCAGAGCCATATTTCTTACCTCAAATGCACCCCGCAGATGTAAAGCCTACTGGGGCCCCTATTCTGTTTCAAAAGCCGCGCTTGAAGCCCTGGTTAAAACCTATGCCAGTGAAACTGAAAACACACCCGTCAATGTAAATCTTTTAAATCCAGGCGCTGTTGCAACCAGTATGCGGGCTCAGGCCTATCCGGGGGAAGATCAAAGTCTCATTACAAAACCTGATGATCTCGGAGACATAGTCGTCGAAATGGCCCATCCAAGTTTCCAAAAAAGTGGACAGATGATAAATTTTACCGACACTATAAGTGAGACTCAGAACCTGGTCGGATAACCACTTAGTTGTCCTGCTTGAAAAAAGGATTTATGGATGTCAGAAAATGCTCTCATTGTCGGGGCCGGTAGCGGATTATCCGCATCGCTTGCCCGTCTTTTTGCCAAACAAGGAATGCGTGTTGCCCTGGCGGCGAGGCAAATCGACAAGCTCGGAGCGCTTTGTGAGGATGTTGATGGCAAGGCTTACCAGTGTGATTCCTCAAAACGGGATGATGTGGAACAGCTTTTTCAAAACCTGGATTCCGATTTTGGCGAACTGGATACCGTTGTCTATAACCCGAGCGCCCGGGTTCGCGGCCCGTTTATCGAACTGGATCCTGATGAAGTACAGAACGCCATACAGATCACTGCCTACGGCGCTTTCCTCGTGGCACAAGCGGCATTAAAACGGCTGAGCCAGCGCGGCAAGGGCAATCTGCTGTTTACAGGCGCATCGGCTGGCGTAAAGGGCTACCCACAGTCCGCGTCTTTTGCCATGGGGAAATTTGCATTGCGTGGCCTGGCGCAGTCATTGGCCCGTGAATTTCATCCTCAAGGTATCCACATAGCGCATTTTGTCATCGATGGCGGCATTCGCTCAGACCGGAGGGCGGATCCTCCAGACCGGCCTGACAGTCTGCTGGACCCAGATGCCATTGCGGAAACCTATCTGCATATTATACGTCAACCGCGAAGCGCCTGGACGTGGGAGATCGAACTCAGACCGTGGGTGGAAAATTTCTGACTCCGTGACAATCTCTGCCGAGCCATCAATAGGCGGGAGAATTGGCCGATTTGGTTTTTCGCTTTCCCTATCGTGGCATAATTTGCCTTTAGGATTGCTAACCAGACGACCGCTAACTTCATGCAGTCAGTTGGTCACAGTTTAACGTTATCCTCAAATAGGTCACAGGATGGGAAATATCAACACCAGGCCGGACTCAGATCCAACAGCAAAGTCCTTGGAAATTCTGAAAGCCCTGGAACGAAAAATATTGTGGCTTTCCACGTGGACGATCCATAACGCAAATCATGTCAGAAAATCTGATGATGACCTCAAGATCGGCGGGCATCAGGCATCATGCGCATCGATCGTCTCCATTATGACGGCGCTTTACTTTTCGGTTCTGCGACCCCGGGATCGGATTGCGGTAAAACCTCATGCGTCGCCCGTATTTCACGCCATTCAATATCTCATGGGCCATCAGACACTTGAAAATCTGAAAAATTTTCGGGGATTCGGCGGCGCCCAAGCCTATCCAAGTCGCACCAAGGACATTGATGATGTCGATTTTTCAACGGGGTCAGTCGGGCTGGGTGTCAGTATCACGGCTTTTGCGGCATTGGTTCAGGACTATGTAAAAGCCAAGGGATGGATCAGTGGTGAACAACAGGGGCGCATGATCGCTCTTGTCGGAGATGCTGAGCTCGATGAAGGAAATATATATGAGTGCCTCCAGGAAGGCTGGAAACACGGTCTGAGAAATACCTGGTGGATTATTGACTATAACCGCCAGAGCCTCGATGGTGTTGTCCATGAAGGACTGTCCGAGCGTCTGGAGGAAATATTTAACGCTTTTGGCTGGGATGTCATCAGGATCAAGTATGGTGAACTCCAGAAAAAGGCATTCAATGAACCCGGTGGCGAGTATCTTCGCCAATGGATTGATAAATGCCCCAATTCCCTTTATTCGGCGCTGACCTTCCAGGGCGGATCAGCCTGGCGCAAACGACTGACCAATGATCTGGGCAACCAGGAAGAATTGATGAAGCTTCTGGACCGGCGCAGTGATGAAGAACTTCACATACTGATGAACAATCTCGGGGGGCATTGTCTGCCAACCTTGAACAGCACATTTTCCAAAATTGACCACGACCGCCCGGTCGCCTTTATTGCCTATACCATCAAGGGCTGGGGGACGCCTCTGGCCGGCCACAAGGACAATCATGCGGGGCTCATGACGCGTGAGCAGATGGACAAATTCCGCCGGGAAATGTGCGTTGCCGAGGGTGCCGAATGGGACCGCTATGAAGGTCTGAAGATCGACCGTAATGACTTGGATGGATACCTCTCCAATGTTCCTTTTTTTCGAAAGGGTACGCGGCGTTATACCGATGACGTTATCACAACACCGGGCCCCCTGTTTCTGAATGAGAACAGGTATGCCACCCAGACGGCCTTTGGTAAAATCATGGATCAGTTGGCGAGCCGTGGAGGCCCGCTTGCTGATCGAATTGTGACAACTTCACCCGATGTCACTGTGTCTACCAATCTTGGATCCTGGGTCAATCGGCGCGGACTCTTTTCTGCTCAAAATATCGCCGATACGTTTCGCGATGAACGTATTGCCTCCCTTCAGAAATGGCGATTTTCTCCGGAAGGACAACATCTCGAACTGGGCATTGCAGAGATGAATCTATTTCTGTTCCTGGCCGCCGCCGGCCTCAGCCATTCTTTGTTCGCCACCCGGCTTTTACCAGTCGGCACCGTTTATGATCCTTTTATTTCGCGTGGATTGGATGCCCTGAATTATGCCTGCTATCAGGATGCAAGATTTCTGCTTGTGGGCACGCCATCCGGCGTATCGTTATCGCACGAAGGTGGTGCCCACCAGTCCATTGCCGCGCCTTTGATTGGTATGTCACAGGATGGGCTCGCTGCATTTGAGCCGGCCTATGGCGATGAGTTGGCCATTATTATGGATTGGGCGTTCCGCTATATGCAACGGGGGGGAGATCCAAGGATGGATTCCGATCTCGATGCAATGGATGAACCGGATCAGCAATCCTGGCTGCGGGATCATACCGGCGGTTCTGTTTATCTGCGCCTTTCCACCAGACCAATTGATCAGATAATCCGCAAAGTAAATTCAGAATTTGAGCAGAATATCATCAATGGCGCTTACTGGCTTAGAACTCCCGGAGCCAATTCGGAGGTCGTTCTTGTTTATCAGGGATGCATTGCCCCGGAAGCAATCGAGGCTGCCGGTAGAATTGGCGAAGATCGGCGAGATGTCGGTATATTGTCCGTGACCTCGGCAGACCGGCTGAATGCCGGCTGGCATGCGGCAATTGGTGCGCGAAGACGCGGTATGAATGCCCGTTGTCACATCGAAACCCTGCTGGCGGAACTGCCGCCTCACTGCACGCTTATTACGATAATTGACGGTCATCCGGCGACGCTGGCCTGGATGGGCGGCGTGTGCGGACATCGCACCATTGCCCTTGGTGTCGAGCATTTTGGACAGACCGGTGCGCTGAAAGACCTTTATCACCACTTTGGAATAGATGCGGATTCCATTGTTGCGGCGGCATCCGAACTTTCACCCGGGCGGCCTATACGCCATCTCCGCGCAATTCGTTGAACATCCCCAATTTTGACGACGGATCGCACCAGATCCCCGACGGTAACTTTAATATTCCAAAGGCAAGGGCTGATCATTGATCATATTTTCAATTTCAGAACGTACCAGTTCCGGGTCAAGAGATCTCTGCCCCAGCAAGTCAGCACAATCAGCAAAAATGGCTTCAACGTCCTGCATTTTTTTGAGTTCCTTGTATCGGTCCTTTCGCGAGATCCCCATACTGTCAGCAATGATCTCCAGTACGTTGATGATCTCAAATGGCCAGTCCTTTTCATGAGCACAGATCTGCCGGTGGTCTGCGTGGTAAATTGTTACAAGTGCATCCAGTCCGGCAGTTGCAGCAGTCTGGAGTTCCGCCCTGATATGCGCGCGTTGATTATCTGGCAAAGCTCCGAGGAAGATACTCATCAACCCGGCTTCCGGCAGATCAATATTTACTACCTCAAGTCCGGGAACGAGTTTCAAAATGGCTTCTGCCGCCTCTAAATTTCCTGGCACGCCGGTGTGCCGTAGAATCGCGACTTTTTTACTGACTGGTTTTTTCATCAACGGTTTCAGCTGTTCAGCATGTCGTTTCAGAAAAATCAGATAGGGCGTCATATCAAATGGACGTTGCCCCGTGGCCCTCTCGATTGTGGGTAAAGTGATTTCACCGAACTGCCTCTGACAAGACGGGCACCAGCTCACCACTTCATTGGCGTCCACACCCATGAACTTTTCTATGGTGGACATACCCATGCGACCGGATACCGCCATATCTCCAGCCCGGTGCTGAAGCACACCGCAACAATGGCTGGAACCACCTCGCACGACAAAACTTATGTCAAGGGCATCCAGTATATCGAGGCAAAGCAGAGCTATGTGTGGGGTCTTCAAAACATTGCAGCCTGTATAGAACAGAATATCCGGCGGGGCCCGTGTTTCATCACTGCGATGTTCAACGACAGTCGGTTTTTGACCTAAACGCAGCAAATCTGCGTCCGATAACTGCAATTGTGTGAGAATTTTCAGGTTTTTGCCGAGAGAGGCAAAGGCGCCAACGCCGTTTTTCCGGCGCTCGCGCTCCGTCAGCAAATTCTCTGCCATTGCTATTCGCGCCATGGAAAGCATAAAACGGGGATTAACGCCATAATCACAGGCATTAATGCAGTGACCGCTTAACGAGCAGGCGCCCGCCCAGCGCTGGGCGGAATCGGGGCCCCTGCCCGTTCTTAAAATTTCAAGCACCCCTGATGTGATCTGAACTCCATCATTTTTGTTCACGCCGGCGGCGTCTGTCATTGGGCAGACTTCAACGCATTTGCCACAGCTCACACAGGATTCCAGAACGTCGTCAACCCGGTTTTTCAGCGCTGAAACAAAACTGGTTTCATCTGGGAAATCGAATGTCTTTTCCTCCATCAGATATCTCAGTCCTCACTTAGATCCTTCCAGCAATATCCTAGAAACAAATAAGGTAGCAGTATGATAGCGCAAAAGTCCAACTGTATCAGCCGATATGTGCAGACCCAGACTTTTAGGGTATAAATCAATTCATTCGAATTCAATTATCATTCCATCATATGCCGGCTCAACATTCGCTGGCAGTTTTTGCCGGAGTTTCTGATAATCCAGATCAATATGCAAATGGGTAAGAACAGCCCGGTTAGGCCCTATGTGCTCGATGAGTTCAAGTGCCTGTCCAACACTGAGATGGGAGGGATGCGGAGCATAGCGCAAGGAGTTTAAAATCCAGACATCAAGATTTTTCAGGGCCGATACCGAGTCCTCCGGCAATCCACTGATATCCGGTGAATAGGCTATGTTTCCAAATCTGAATCCGAGTGACATACCCTGGCCATGGCGCTGTTCAAAACTCAAGACTTCAACCGGGCCGCCATCACCTTCGATGGTAAAAGGTTCGAGAGGCACAATATTATGGGCCTCCAGAAATGGCCGGTAAAAACTGCCCTCGGGGGTTTCAAAACAATATCGAAATCTCTCATTCAAGGTTCTTGCCGTAGCCGAATCGAAATATGCATGAAGCCGTCGGCGATGATTGATCGCGACCACGCGAAGCTCATCGATCCCATGGGTGTGATCCGCATGATCATGGGTGAACAGAACACCATCAAGCCAATTCAGGCCATGCTTCAGCATTTGTTCCCGCAGATCGGTTGACGTATCAACCAGGATTGAGGTTTTGCCGCCCCCGGTAATTTGTTCAACGGCAACCGAACATCGCAGTCGGCGATTATTCGGATTTCGAGGATCGCACGCTCCCCAGTTATCGCCGATCCGCGGCACACCGCCAGAGGAACCGCAACCCAGTATTGTCAGTTGCTTAGCCATGATCCCTTTCGGCGTTCGAAATTCCTCGGACGTTGAATTTTGCTGAACAACGTAAAGAAATTATGACTCGTTGCATCATTGATTTCCTGCTCAGGCAGGCCCCGTAATTCTGCGAGCCGCCTTGCGGTGTGGACCACATAGGCCGGTTCATTTCTTTTTCCGCGATGAGGAACCGGAGCCAGATAGGGGGCATCCGTTTCTACCAGAATTCTGTCGAGCGGAACTTCTGCCGCCACCTTCCGGATTTCTTCCGCTGCGTTGAACGTTAATATGCCGGAAAAGGAAATATATGCCCCGGCAGCCAGTCCCCTCGTGGCCAAAGACCGATCCGAGGAAAAACAGTGAAGAAGTGGCGTAAACGGCCCCTTATGCAGTCCTTCTTCAATGATATCTGCGGTATCCTCCTCAGCTTCACGGCTGTGTATTACCAATGGCAGACCGGTTCGAATGGCTGCATCAATATGCACTTTGAAACTATTCACCTGAACATCGCGCGGCGAATTATCGTAGTGATAATCCAGACCCGTTTCTCCAATGCCAACAACCTTTGGATGGGCAGTCAGTTCTACCAGTTCATCGGCAGAAACATCCGGTTCTTTTGCCGCATGATGGGGATGGGTTCCAACAGTGCAATAAATATTATCGTATTTTTCCGCGAGCGTACGTACCCGCTCGAAACGGCGAACCTCGGTGGATATTGTCAGCATAAAGTCAACACCACAGTGCCCAGCGCGACTTATAACATCGTCAATTTCACCCTCAAGACTGGGATCATCAAGATGGCAATGACTATCGATAATCATTAATCCGACCCGTTTTCAATGTAACGTGGAAACACCGGCGTCGGTTTGCCCAATTTCACACCGGGCCGCAAGCGGCCCTTAGGACCTAAACTGTCAAATTCGCGTTTGTCCACGGGTATTTCGAGGAGATCCAGCATTGTGCCGGAGGATGACGGCATAAACGGACCGGTAAGTATAGCGAACTGGCGGACAAGCTCAGCAGTGACATAAAGTATCGTCCCCATTCTGGCGGGATCGGAGCTTTTCAGTGCCCACGGTGCTTCGGCAGCAAAATACCGGTTGGCATCGCTGACTACAGCCCACAAAGCTTCAAGTGCACGATGTATGGCCTGGCTGTCGATTAATTCCCGAATTGCCGGCAGAAGATCATCTGCACTTTTCAATATTTGGGAATCTTCAGCTGTGAAGTCTCCTGGCTCCGGGATCCGGCCTTGGCTATTTTTTGCGATCATGGATAAGGAACGCTGGACCAGATTGCCCAGATCATTGGCAAGATCTGCATTGATGCGGTTTACGATAGCTTCATGGCTATAATTTCCATCCTGACCAAAAGGGACTTCCCGCAAAAAGAAATAACGCATCTGATCAACGCCGTAATGACCGGCCAGTGAGAAAGGATCGATGACGTTTCCCACGGATTTTGACATTTTTTCCCCTTTGTTGAACAAAAATCCATGGGCGAAGACGCGTTTCGGCAACGCAATACCAGCGGACATCAGGAAGGCCGGCCAATAGACCGTATGAAAGCGGATAATATCTTTGCCAATAATGTGAATGTCCGCCGGCCAGAATTTAGACCAGTTCGGATCGCTTTCATCGGGAAAACCGACACCTGTGATATAATTAGTAAGAGCATCTACCCAGACATACATGACATGTTCAGGATGAACGGGCACCGACACGCCCCAGTCAAATGTCGATCGCGATATGGACAGGTCCCGCAGGCCAGCCTTTACAAAGCTGATGACTTCATTACGCCGCACATCCGGCCCTATGAACTCCGGATGGGCTTCATAGTGATCCAGCAACCGATCCTGAAATTTGGAAAGCCGAAAAAAATAACTTTCTTCTTCCACCCATTCCACAGGGGTGCCCTGGGGAGACAATTTTTTCCCCTCCCCTCCTGTGACAAGCTCTGATTCATCGTAATAGGCTTCATCCCGGACGGAATACCAGCCTGAATATTTATCAAGATAAATATCACCGCTGGCTTCCATTCTTCGCCAGATCTCCTTGGAAGCTGCATGGTGCCTGGCTTCGCTGGTGCGAATGAAGTCATCATTCGAACAGCCTAGGGCATTCACCATACGTTGAAAATGGGGGGTATTCGTATCGGCGAGCTCGCGAGGAGTCATATTCTGGTCGCGCGCGGTCTGCAGCATTTTTATACCATGTTCATCTGTTCCGGTAAGAAAAAAGACGTCGAAACCATCCAGACGCTTAAATCGCGCCAGTGCGTCCGTAGCGATCGCTTCGTAGGCATGGCCGATATGTGGTTGGCCGTTTGGATAGAAGATTGCGGTAGTTATGTAGAAATTCCTGTCTCGGGACATAACCCAAACCTGTAGAATTGAATGAATTGTCAGATCTGACTGAAGACTGCGGATGAGCAGTAAACAGTAAAGTTCGGTGATATAGTTTAATTTGACGATGACTTGAATAAATATTTGTAAAAAATATCTATGCAGACAACTGATTGAGGACTTGCTCTGCAGACCAATTACGTTTGCAAATCAAACCTTTGCCATTTTCTCAATTCGGTAAAACGTCTCCAGAACAAAATTTTTACGGTCAAGGTTTAAAGCGATAACTTCGGCTTTTCGGCGTGATAGTGTTTCCCACAGCTCGGCCCACACATCAAGAGTACCAGCTTGGAATAATTTTTGCGAGATCCTTTGTTCTTCTATAAGCGCTATTGGCAATCCTGCTTTATAACGGATGGATCTGTGCACCACATCACTGAGCAGCGTGAAGAACAATTCAAACTGTCTGCTCGCCCCTGCCGCCGCGAACTGGTCGGATATTTTATTAACTTCCTGCTTATTCAGTGCCGGCCATTGCTCGAGCAAGCGGATAATAGTTCGGTAAAGCCCCAGCGCCTCGCTGTCCATGAACTGAACCGCCCGACCGACGCTGCCCCCGGATAATTCGTAAATAAGTTCCAGATCTTCCGCAGTCGGCGCGTGAATTTGCGGAACCGCTGTATCCAATTCGCTGGTCTGCGACAGCCTTCGAACGGCCTTCATCAGATCCTCACGCCCAAGTGCATATAGCTCCATTCGGCGGCATCGTGACCGGATTGTTGCCGGAAGTCTTCCCGGCATAGATGCAATGAGAAAAAAAATGCAATTTTTCGGCGGTTCTTCCAGAGATTTGAGTAGAGCATTTGCGGAATTCGCGTTCAATTCATCGGCTCGGTCGACAATGATAATACGCCAGCTCCCCTTCCCGCTTGTCGTCGATAAAAAAGCCCGAAGCCGGCGGACTTCATCGACCTGAATTGTTGTTGGAAATCTTTTTGTTTTACTGTTCCAGGCCCGGCGGATAACCAGGAGGTTGGGGTGAGAAAGAGCCGCCACCTGTCTAAATTCTCGCGTTTCGGGCGCGACTTCAAGACTTTCATCCAGCGCAATCCGGCTTGCAGGATCAGAGAAAATATAACGCGCAAACCGATAGGCCAGCGTCGCTTTTCCAACTCCCTCGGGTCCCGACAGCAACCATGCATGAGGTAATTTCTGCATATTCAAAGCCCGGAGTAGCATGCGTTCGGCCTGCTTGTGCCCCACTAATATTGGATTTTCCCTGGGATGAGGAAAACCTTCGAGGCGATCAATTTCGGGCAGGTGCTGGACTGTCTCTATAGTCTTTAATCTCACTGCTGCCATTAACGATAATCCCTCATAACTTTGTTTCATTCCTGCCGGTGATGGTGGCCTTTATTGCCTTCGCAGGGTAGGTCCCTTTTAAACGATTTGGCCCGGCTGGAAAAACCTGTTTATTTACCTGATTTCTCCCAACAGCTTAAATTACAAGCGAATCCGGCCAAGAATTAAGAAACGGGTAGTGACCAACGGTCAGCGACAATGTCCCATATCCGGCTGGCTACGACCGATATTTCGCCGGCAGCATCAACCAAAACACATCTCGAAGGATATGATGCCGCAATCTGAACAAACGCATGTCTCAAATTCTGATGAAATTTCAAATTGAGTCCCTCAAACCGATCCGTAAAATCATCGGATCTTTCCGTTCTCCGGCTGGCCGCTCTTTCCAAACCAAGCGAGGCCGGCAGATCCAGAATTATGGTCAGTCCAGGTTGGTGATCGCTGACGACCCATTTGTCCAGCCGGTCGATAATTTGACCTGTCAAGCCGCCTGCGGCACCCTGGTAGGCCCGTGTTGAGTCCGAAAATCTGTCGCAAATCACCCATTTTCCCGCATCCAGCGCAGGATTGATGATATGATGAAGGTGATCATCGCGCGCGGCATAAAATAACAGCGTTTCGGTCAGTGGGGTGGGCGGCGGCAATTGGCTGTCCAGAAGGAGAGTTCGAATTCTTTCAGCCCGTTCCGACCCCCCGGGCTCACGGGTTACGATAACCTCGAAATCTTCAGATACGTTGCGCAAGCGATCCGCCAGAAGGTCCGCCTGAGTAGATTTACCGGTTCCCTCACCACCTTCAAGAGTAATAAATTTCGCGGGCATCATTGTTTCAAAATTTCAATATATGAATTGCATTACTAGATGTCGTCTCTGCGCGCAGCAGTTGACCGACCCGGACGATGCCACGTTTTGTTACAGAAGCCAACCAAATGTGAGATCGAATAGCGAACCCAGTCCCTTGGAGAGAAGGCCGCCAGGTTCTATATCCTCTTGAGCATAGAGAGGAATTTTGCTCACTCCGCTATGCTCAACGGTGACTTTGAGATAGGCGACCTGATCACCTTTTTTAATCGGCGGTTTTAAGGGTCCCATATATTCAATAGCGGCTTTGAGTTTTCGATTACCGCTACGAGGCAGCAGAATATCGATGCCACTGCCATTGCCCCCAAGTTTCACAGAGTTTTGACTGCCTCCCCAAACCCTTGCCGAGCCAACGGTTTCGCCGGATTCAAACAATTTATAGGGTTTGAAGTTTCGTAGTCCCCAGTTCAACAAACGCTGGGCTTCGCTAAGCCGTTCCCTTTTGGTTCGCAGCCCGTTCAATACAAGAATGAATCGCCGCCCTTCCCGCACTGCCGAGACGACCAGACCGTAACCGGATTCTTTAGTAAAACCGGTCTTCAAACCATCCACACCCAAATCAAGTGTCAAAAGCGGATTTCGGTTGTAAAATTTAAACCGGCGAAATTTGAACAATCTTTCGCTGAATAAAGGATAGTATTCGGGATATTCCTCAATGATATGCTTCGCTAAGGCCGCGAGTTCCCTTGCCGTCATGAGTTGATCGGGATTCGGCAAACCGGTTGGGTTGCCAAAAGTTGATTTTTTGAGCCCTATACGCCTAGCATAAGCACGCATTTCAGCGACAAAAGCGTCTTCCGATCCCGACAGGCCTTCGGCAACGGCAATCGCGGCATCATTACCGGATTGTACGACAATACCGCGGACTAGATCGTGCAATTTCACCTTGGAGTTCAGCTTGGCAAAAATTGCTGACGTTCCCGACGGCCCGCCGCCATTTCGCCAGGCGTTTTCTGATATAAAAATCTCATCATCAAGAGTGACCCTGCCGTCACGCACAGCTTTGAAAATTATGCATAAGGTGACCAGTTTACTCATACTGGCCGGAGCCATCAGATCGTCGGCATTCTTCTCCAGCAAAACTGAATTGGATTCAACATCCATTAAAATCGCGTATTCAGCTTTAGTGGCTAACTGCGCCTGGACATGGCCAAAAGGGATTAGGAAGCTGTATAGACCAAGTAAAACAGTCCCTAAACAGAAATAACGAACACCACCCCTCTGTCGAATTCCCATAAGATTTCCTGCAACAAAAATCAAAAAACCTCTATTTTTCTATAATAACAGCATTACAATAGAATTAAACATTGTTTTCCTGCATCATCTGCCTGAATTTTGTTCAGATACCCGAAACAAATCAACTTTGAACTGCGGCGGTCAAATATATCTGTCAAATTTAGAGATTAGGGCAGTTCCATAATGCGGGCATCCGGTAGTCCTGATGCATGAACCTCCCGCAGGACTCTTTCAGCCTCAAATCGTGTCCTGTAAGGTCCGAGCAGGACCGTAAACATCGTTTTACCGTTGTTATGCCTAAGTTCCGTCCTCAGCGTTTCTATACCGATTAAAGATCCGGAAGTGCGTTCGGCAGCCTTTGCATTGAAATAGACTCCGGCCTCTATCTGGAATACTGGTTGAAAATCGTTTTGTATGTCCGCCGACGTAACTTCCTTCCACGGCAAATATCCGACAACCCTTTCTTTTCCGGTTTGTTCCAGGGTTTTTTCTGAGTTTCTCTTGTCTGAAGATGCTCGAATTTGAGAATACCGGTAAGATCCACCAATTAACCGTCGATACCAGGTTTGCTGATTTAGATAGTTTATTTCGTAGGCGTCACTGCCAGTCATGGGGGCCTGCCCAACATACCGGACCCTTACAGGGGCTGTTCCCTGTTTTTTAAATCCCAGTAATTCCGCAGATTTTTTTGAAAGATCAATTTCCCGGTTTTGGGCATATGGCCCGCGATCATTGACGCGAACAATGATGGATCTGCCATTACTGAGATTGGTAACGTGGGCATAGACAGGCATTGGCAGCGTAGGATGAGCCGCTGTTAGCGCGTTCATGTCATATATCTCGCCATTCGCTGTCTGGCGGCCATGAAAGTCGTCACCATACCATGAAGCAATTCCGGTGCGGTCATAAGAGGTATCAACCCGAGGCCGATACCATTTGCTTCCTATTTGATATGGATTACCAATTTTGTAAACGCCTCCTCCCTTGGGTACGGGCATTCCCGGAGTAATAAGTCTGGGGCTGTAATTGGAAATTTTTTGTCCACCGGGCCAGGAACAGGCCACCAGCAGTCCGCCAAAGGCAATAACGAGAACAATAAAAAACACAGGTTTCCGGCACAAAATCACCCTCCGGGCGTGATACCGGCTATGTAACTCAGAGTAGCTTTTTACTTCTTTTTCAGAGCGGCGAGCGACCATATCTGAAAGCCTGCAGGCCGCTGGCTCCGACAACCAGGATCTCAGAAAAAATCGCGCCGGGGCGACAAGATTCGACACCCGGCGCGCCATCCCGCTTCGGAAAACAAATGCGATTCCGAAACCCGCTACTTTGCGCAATAAACGCACGCAACAAACCAAAAACACCACATACCCCTGAACGCGACTCTCTAATTTTGAATATTAGTTCACCTGAAAGTTGGGATTTCGTTAATATATCAAAGATTTAAGGCTGAAATTCCAACGAAAGACCGACAAAATGCAGACCATTTCGGGGAAAATTAATGGTCATAGGCCCGAATTCGCGCTATCGCAGACATCGGTACCGGTGCACAACAGAGAATTTCAAGGGTTTACGGTGGTGGCGGAAGAGACGAATTATCTGCTTGAACTGGACATTACGGAACCAGGGTTGCATCAGCTTCAACGATTAAAAAAAGATCATATTGGCGGTGTTCGCTGGGTTATAGGGGTCGATCGCTCTGGCGGCGAACGCTGGATCCTGTCCATGCCGCAATTGCAAGACTGTATTGACGAGGATATCACAAAGGCGTTTACAGCAAACGGGTCCGTTTATCTCAGAATATCCCGGCGAGATGCCGACAAATACAAGAAGTTCATTGTTGAAGTTGACACCCGGCTACACCCCGCGATAGAGGAAATGCGCGTTTTGAGAGGAAAGTAACAGAGCTTCAAGGCCCCTCGCCACTCATAAACATTTCCCCTCGCCATCACCAGAATTTGGTGCTATGCGAGGTTTGATAGAGCCAATTTGTCAGAAGCGAAATTTATCTTACATTTTTTAATCCATCAATTTTTCGGAACA
>CAYWUX010000003.1:93587-107276 GCA_964461525.1 uncultured Hyphomicrobiaceae bacterium
TTTGTCAGAAGCGAAATTTATCTTACATTTTTTAATCCATCAATTTTTCGGAACATTTTTTCAGCCTGTCTCCGGGTCTGGCTGTTTTCCTGGTCGTTTCTCAATCCCTGAACCACGGAGGGGGCAGCAGCGGCATCGGGAGTTGTTTTTTTAAACGTTTTGTACTTCATTTTGTACTTCATATTGTCTGCCTTGGGCATAGGTGCAGTTCTTGTTGCATCGCCGGCCGCCTTCATCGTAGTTAAATATGCAGGTGCGGCATATCTGGCCTGGATGGGAGGGAAACTTATTTATGAACTCATTAAGGCTTCCGTTGTTGAAGGAGCCCGAATTAATGATTTAGAGGATGGGATTTCTTCATCTCATGCCGGAAAAAGTTTCTTGTCAGGTATTTTGATACAGGCTTCCAGCCCTAAAAACATCGCCCTTTATGCAATAATTCCCCAGTTTATAGATCCTGGTCAAAATACCTTTTTCCAGTTCCTGGCGCTTTGTGTTGTGTCTGTTTTAATCGAACTTCCCGTCCTGACCGGGTATGCTTCTTTAGCAAGTAAATTTGCACGAAAAATACATGAGAACGGCTACAGGAATGTCTTGGATGGCATTTCAGCATTATATTTAATTGGAATTGCCCTCAGTCTTTTTTGGTCTGCCTCTAAAAAATATTCTTCAATTAATTGATGAGACCCGATGCCACGTTACGCAGGATCTCGTATTACAAAATACTATGCGCCTTGTCAGGCATTTGCCCAACTGGACGGTTTGCAGGCGATCCCTTCAATCGAGAGAAATCCATTTCACTGAACATTCATGAGGGCGCCGGTCAGCTCCACATTCGCTTACAGTTGACAACCTGCGGTCACTATTGGAAAGTGGCATTAAACCTCCCATTTTGTGATTAAATTACATTTTGTTGCACTATATTCGAAATTTAGGCAATTGGAATGGGATATGTTTACCGGCAGGTATCAAGGATAGACCAGTGGCCAAATCGCAATCGAACCTTCAAGACCCGACAGAACACCGTCAACAATCCGGAACCGACGTGGATACTTGGGAGAGAGTCCGGATATTAGTTGACAAGGCGAGGACAGCCCAGGCGGCGTTTGAAATACATTCCCAGGAACGTTTGGACGAAGCTGTGCGGGCGCTGGCTTGGTCAGTCTATAAACCGCAGCATGCCCGCGAACTCGCGGAACTGGCTGTTAAAACCACGGGGCTGGGATCCGTTGACAGTAAAGTTATCAAAAACCAGCGCAAAACATTTGGAACTCTCCGCGATCTGTTGCGCGTCAGAACCACGGGCCTGATCGCACAACTTCCGGAACTCGGAATAACCAAATATGGAAAACCCATCGGTGTGGTGGCAGCTATTACGCCTTCCACCAATCCTTCGGCCACGCCCGTGAATAAAGCCATGATGGCCGTCAAGTGCGGCAATCCCATTATCATTGCCCCCTCCCCTTCCGCGTGGCAGGCCACGAACGAAACAGTTGAGAAAATGCGCTCAGAATTGCGCAAGATCGGCGCGCCGGTGGACCTGGTTCAAATTCTCCCACAGCCGATAAATCGGGACATAACAAACGAGCTGATGAAACAGTCGGATCTGGTGGTCTGTACGGGGAGCCAGAATAATGTCCGCGGCGCCTATTCAAGCGGCACACCCGCCATTGGTGTCGGCGCCGGCAACGTGGCTGTCATTATCGATGAAACCGCCGAACTCAATGACGCAGCACAAAAAATCTGCGCTTCCAAAATATTTGACAATGCCACATCCTGTTCTTCGGAAAACTCCGTTGTCATAGTGAACGAAATTTATGATGACGCAATCCGGGCCCTGGAACGCCAGGGCGGCTATCTGGCCACGGAAGATGAGAAGAAGATCATTGTTGGGCAGTTATGGCAGAACGGCAAACTCAACCGCAATCTGATTGCAAGAGATGCGGAGAAGTTAATCAGTTCCTTCAGCCTGGATGCGGGTGCCTCATCCGCCAAGTTTATAATGGTCGAAGAAACCGGCGCCGGGGGCAAATATCCTCTTTCCGGTGAAAAACTATCGCTTGTGCTTACAGTCTATCGCGCTAAGGATTTCGATGACGCCAAGCGTATTGTAAAAGACATCTACGACTATCAGGGCAAAGGCCACTCCGTCGGCATTTACACCTCTAACAAGGACCGGACTCATGAATTAGCTGAAGAAATGGATGTGGTCCGTGTCATAGTCAATCAGTCTCATACCTTTGCAAATGGTGGCAGTTTTGATAACGGGCTGGCCTTTACCCTGTCCATGGGATGTGGATCATGGCAGGGAAATTCAATTTCCGATAATTTGAACTACACCCATTTTTTGAACATTACCCATCTCGTGGAGACCATTGAAGAAGATAAGCCCTCCGAGGAAGAACTATTTCGACCGCATTGGAATAAATACGGAGTGTAATCAATGAATTTTGAGGAACACGCCGCAAAATTGCTGCTGCGTAATGCTGGCATACGGGTCCCGAATGGCGCAGTAGCAGCTTCGGCAGAATCAGCAAAACAGATTGCCGCGCAGCTTGGCCCGGCGGTTATCAAGGCACAGGTTCCAACAGGCAAACGGGGTAAGGCCGGCGGGATCGCATTGGTTGACAATCCCGATCAGGCCCTCGAACAAGCTCGGCGTATTCTGAGTATGCATATAGGTGAACACAGCGTCGAGAAGGTACTCGTGGAAGAGCAAATCCCAATTGCAGGCGAACTCTATATGGCGATTGTCAATAATGCGGAAAATCGCGGACCCATATTATTATTCTCCTCTGAAGGTGGCATGGATATCGAGGAAATTGCCGCTAATCATCCGGATAAGTTAGTCAGATATCCCCTCGATATCCGGCGGGACATGAACGTTGAACAGATTGCTGAAAACCTACCCATTATTGACGGTGTCCGGTCCGAACAGCTCGCGCAATTTGCCGAAAAATTGTATCAAATTTATCGGACCAGTGACGCTGAATTGCTGGAAATCAATCCCTTGGCCTTAACACCTGTTCAGTCCGGTAACGACAACCCAGCCATCGAATTAGTGGCGCTGGACTGTAAATTTATCCTGGATGATTCCGCAGTTAAGCGGCAACCGGAGCTTATCAAATCCGGCTCTCCCGAAAAACTGACCGAGTTGGAACAACGGGCGGCCGAACTCAATCTCAAATTCATCGAACTCGAGGGGACTGTCGGCGTTCTCGCCAACGGGGCGGGGCTCACCATGACCAGCATGGATGCGATCCGGCACTATGGTGGCGAGCCCGCGAATTTTTTGGAAATTGGCGGTGAGTCCTATCGCTATGGCAAAGAAGCCCTGGAACTGGTCCTCGCCAATCCGCGCGTAAAATCCTTACTCATTAACTTCTGCGGCGCTTTCGCCCGAACCGATGTGATGGCGGAAGGCGTCATCGAAGCGTGGCAGAAACTCAAACCGGACATACCCGTGTTTTTCACAATTCACGGTACCGGTGAAGACGAGGCTGCCGAGATGGTCAGGAACCGTCTCGGTCTGGAGTGTTTTGAAGTCATGGATGACGCCGTCAAAGCAGCAGTCGAGGCGGCTAAATGATCATCAGCGGAAAGGAAAGTGTTCTGGTCCAGGGTATAACGGGTCAACAGGGAACGTTCTGGACCAAACATATGCTGGATTATGGAACCAACGTAATCGGCGGGGTCAATCCCAGGAAAGCAGGGACGGAACATTTAGGTCTTCCGGTATGGGAGTCAGCTGTTGCCGCCGCGGCCTCAGTGCCTATTGATGCGTCAATTCTTTTTATTCCACCCTTGGGAGTTAAGGCGGCAGTGTTGGATGCAATATCTGCGGACATAAAGAAAATTGTCGTTCTCACCGAACATATTCCGGTTCAGGACGTCATGTATTTCCTGTCCGAAGCAGCTGATGCGGGTGTTCGGGTCGTCGGACCCAATACCGCGGGGCTTGTCTCACCCGGCGAAAGCATGGTTGGCTTCATGCCTGCCTTCAATCAAAGAATTTTCAGGCCCGGATCAGTTGGCGTTATTTCCAGGTCCGGCAGCCTGGGAACACTGATCTGCCTCAATCTGGTCCGGGAAGGACTGGGCATTTCTCATTTCATCGGCATTGGAGGCGACCCTGTTATCGGCACGACGACTAAGGACGCCCTGATCGCGCTTGATAACGACCCTAAGACCAGAGCCATCGCCCTGGTTGGAGAAATTGGCGGCACCATGGAGGAGGAAGCCGCGGAATATGCCCGTACCATGAAAAAGCCGATTGCCTGTTTCATTGCAGGCGCCGCATCCCCGCCAGGTAAAAAAATGGGGCATGCCGGCGCCATCGTCACGGGCGAGCGCGGCTCTTTTGCATCGAAGGAAAAGGCCCTGACAGCGGCCGGAGCCAGCGTACATCCCACTCCTGACGGGGTCTCCAGAACCCTGCGTTCCCTCACAACATAACAAACTCAAGTCAAGTGGAACTCCGAAAATCGCTACTCTGTTTGACGCAGCGGATTTTTTCGCGTGTATTTCGTTGTATGTCGCCAGCTTCGTTTGCAGACATTTTTGCCGTGGACATCGCTCCACATTGAGTAAATAATTCGAACCAGCTTCTTGCAACGACAACCTGTTCAGAATTGCTTTGCAGTTCTGCCAAAACTAGATTTCTAAATCATTCAGCCAACAAAGGACAATATGTCCGTGATGCCTGGATGTAAAAACAGTAAGGATCCGTTATGCTCACGATATATGGTCGCGCGAATTCATCAAATGTCCGGAAAGTTCTCTGGCTCTGTCATGAAATAGATCTGAACTATGATCGGCTGGACTACGGCCGTGGATTCAAGGATGGCAAGTCGCCTGAACACTTGGCGCTCAATCCCAACGGATATGTGCCGACTATCGTGGACGATGAGTTCGTCCTCTGGGAATCCAACAGTATCGTGCGGTATCTCGCAGGTAAACATGGCCGTGAAGATCTGCTTGGAGCGGATCTGCAATCTCGTGCCCTCGTGGAGCAGTGGATGGACTGGCAGCTTGCGACTTTAGGCCCCAGAATATCTCCAATATTTCAATATCAGGTCGTCGGCAGCCAGAAATTCGCTTCGCCCGATGTTCAGGCTGAAGCCGCTAAGGATGCCAATAATTTAATGGGAATTCTCGATTCACAACTCGGCAGGACAACGGCTTATGTGGCGGGATCAACCCTAACCTGTGCAGATTTTCCCATCGGAATGTTCACCCATCGATGGCTGTCACTGGATATTGACAGGCCAGACTATCAAAACGTGAAATCCTACTATGCGTTGCTAAACGAACGTCAGCCATTTAAAGATGGCATCATAGCGGGAGGGATCTAGAACTCTTTCATTCACACGGATTTTCGAGAATATTAAATCCGGCCTCCCGGATCAGTGCGATATCGTCGGCAGCGTCATTATTGTCCGTGGTGAGCAGTTTGTCGCCATAGAAAATAGAATTGGCCCCCGCCATAAAGCACAGGATCTGGGCTTCCCGTGATAAATTTCGCCGCCCTGCTGACAGGCGGACACGAGCTTTGGGAAGCACAATACGCGTCGCCCCGATCATGCGCACCATCTCAAGGGCGTCTATTGGTTCCCTATCAGCAAGAGGGGTGCCGTCAACCGGAACCAGCGCATTTATCGGCACACTTTCGGGTTGCGGATCAAGGCTCGCCAGGATTTCAAGCATACGGGCCCGGTCTAAGAGGCTTTCCCCCATTCCGATTATGCCGCCCGTACACAGAGTCAGTCCGGCATTTCTTGCATGAGAAAGGGTGTTCAGGCGATCCTCGTAAGTTCGGGTGGTGATTATTTCCCGATAAAATTCGGGAGATGTATCGAGATTATGATTGTAGGCGGTCAACCCCGCCTCGGCGAGACGGTTTGCCTGGTCCTGGCTGAGCATGCCAAGGGTGACACAAGCCTCCATTCCGAGATTGCGAACGCCTCTGACCATGTCCAGAACCCGATCGAATTCCTCACCATCCCGGACCTGCCGCCAGGCTGCGCCCATGCAGAACCGGCTCGCACCCGCATCCTGAGCCAGTTTTGCCTGACCCAGCACATCATCAACAGAACATAAGCGTTCTTTGTTCAAACCGGTCTCACGGCTGAAATGGGCCGATTGCGGACAGTATTTACAGTCTTCCGGGCATCCGCCGGTTTTAATGCTCATCAAGCTTGCAAGCTGAACCGTATTATCCTTATGATTAGCTTTGTGAATTGTCTGAGCGCGGTAAAGAAGGTCCATGAGAGGCAGTTCAAGAAGCTTTACAATCTCGGCTGCCACCCATACCGACGAATCCGCGCTGGCGGCGTGACTGGTGGCTTTGTGGTTCCCGAACTGTTTCGGCTGGCTAGTGCTCGTATCCGAAGCCGACAGACGATTTGAGCTTTTTATTTGTCGGGATTCTGGCATTATCAATTCGGTCGGTTTGATTTAAAAGGCAAACAGATATTTTTCTTCATACAGGATTATGACAGCCATAGAAAGTAACTTTTCCAATTATATTGCAGAGCTTGAAACCAAAGGTTTAAAGCGCAAACTGATATCCATGAAACGTCCCAATATCCGTGACATCGTTGTGGATAACGAGGTGTTGTTAAATATGTCTGGCAATGACTATCTGGGCCTCACATACCATCCCGAGATATTGAAACGGTCACAATTGTGGTTGGAAAGTTTCGGTGCCGGCAGTGGGGCCTCTCGTTTGGTAACGGGCAATCTTGATTTGTTTGCACAACTTGAATCCAAGGTTGCCGCCCTCAAATCCAAGCCTGCCGGACTCATCATGGCCTCTGGGTTTCAGACCAATGCAACGGTTTTACAGGCCCTGCTCGACAGAAGTGCGCACAATGGGCGAGAACCCCTGGTTTTTGCCGATCGCCTGAACCATGCCAGCATGCATTTTGGCTGCCAGGCCGCCAACGTTCGACAGATTCGCTATCGCCACCTGGACCTTGATCATCTACAATCATTGCTTTCCCGTCACGGAAATTACCACGATCAGCCGAAATTCATCATCACGGAAAGCGTTTTCAGCATGGATGGCGATATTGCCCCCATCGACGAAATTGCCGCATTGGCAAAAGACTACGGCTGTTTCCTGATCTGTGACGATGCGCATGCAACCGGAATTCTGGGCGAAAGGGGCAGCGGTTTATCATACGGGGCTGATTGTGTGATCGGTACTTTTTCAAAAGCGCTTGGCAGTTTCGGCGCGTTTGTAGCCTGTTCTGAAACGGTGCGATCATATCTCATAAACCGATGCAGCGGTCTCATCTATTCGACAGCGCTGCCTCCGGCGGTCCTTGGGGCAATCGATGCCGCTCTCGACCTTTTACCCATCCTCGACGATAGACGTAGTCATGTGGCCCGGCTATCAGACCGTTTCCGTAATGGCGCACAAAAACTTGGTTTTGACACTCACCATTCTCAAACACAGATCGTTCCCCTGATTACCGGAACCGAGCAGAGTGCTCTCGATCTTTCCCGTCACCTGCGTGATCGCGGTTTCTGGGTGACCGCCATCCGTCCACCTACTGTCGCCAAAGGTACGTCCAGACTACGATTCGCTTTGAATTTCGGCCAAAATAACGATGATATCGATCGATGTCTCGACAGCATTGATGAGTGGTGCCGGAAATCCGGAACACATTCATGAAAATTCTGTTCGTCCATGGGTGGGGTACAGATCCCGGAATTTGGCATCCGGTTTGCGAAAGTCTCTCCGAGCAGCAAATATATATTCTTGACCTTGGTTTTCTGCGCCGTCAATCGCAGGGGAGCGTCGGCCCAGTCAAACACATGCCTTTGGAAGTCGGCAATGATGCAAGCCGGCACTGGATTAATCAGCCATTTGGCACCAACCACCGGATTCCCGTTCCCGGGCCGTATCTTGGAATTGGCCACTCTTTGGGCGTAGCCTGGCTGCTGAGATATGCGTCGAACTCACTCACCGGACTGATTAGCATCGCCGGCTTTTCGAGTTTTGCAAATCCCCGGACTATTCCCGGTCTGGAAAAGATGAAAAAGGGACTGACGAAAAACCCTGCCGTTCAAATGAAATCTTTCTGGAAATCTGCCAATATTCGACTTGATCTGCTAGCTGGAATCAATCAAGGGCCATCATCCGAAATTGAGCATATTCTCGATCTAGACAAATTGAATGCTGGGCTCGATTATCTGTCTGAAGGCGATGAAAGTTCTACCCTGGAATGTTTGTCGTGCCCGGTCCGGGCGCTGGCCAGCCGTGATGATAAAATTGTCCCAGAAACCATGACTCGGAGCCAGTGGACTGAAAATCAGCTGCGATGGGCCAATTCCGGAGGGCACGGCCTGCCCATCTCGCAGGTAGACTGGTGCGTCGATCAGATCAATCTATTTATTGCGGAATTATCCGAAGGTTGAACCGGGTTGATTTTATTGACATTGCCGTCTAGACAATTCGCTTCCGTTTGCCAGGGCAGTTCAGACGACTTTGCTTAACAGACGTAAATTCGGGTCAGAATTTCTGAACAATGAAAATCGAACGCAAAACACTGATTGCTGAACGGTTTAACCGCCGCGCGTCTGTCTACAATGAAATTGCCGGTCTACAGTATCAGATCGCCCGCAGGCTCGCCGATTTTCTGCCGCGGCCGAAGTCCATTCCTGAAATGCCAACCACCATTCTGGAACTCGGCTGTGGAACCGGGTTTCTTACCGGCCACCTGTTAAAAAAATATCCCGGATCCAATCTGTGGATCACGGATATTGCCAAAACCATGGTGCAGTACTGCCAAGCAAAATATTCTGACAATCCATTTGTCAGATTTGCCCAGCTGGATGGCGAATATCTACAACCCCTCTGTTATGTTGATGCACAAATTAAAATGCCATCGACCTTTGATTTAATCCTGTCGAGCATGGTGATGCAATGGTTTGAAGACCCTGGCGAAGCCCTTAGGCGTCAGATGGATTATCTCAACAAAAATGGCAGAATCTATTTCGCTACCCTCGGAAATGAAAGTTTTCACGAATGGCGTAAAATTTTAACATCCCTGAATCTGCCTGCGGGCACAATCAGGGTCGGCACGCTTCCGGGAATACTGGCTCAGGAGACGATCTCCAAGAACTTCGGTTCGGGATGGAATTTCCTGCAGCATTTGAAAGCGATCGGAGCCCGCACACCGTCTCTGGGCTATCAGCCCATCAGTACCGGCGAACTAAAAAGAGCCCTGACCCTGTTTGACGAGATTTATCGCGGGCAGATCACCTGGCACATCGTCTATGGCTGTATTGATTTATAAGAATTTCTCTTCAACATGCCGTAATCCTTCCAGCAATCCATCATAAGCGCGGTCCAGTTGGTTTTCATGAATGCAGTAGGGCGGCATCAGATAAAGTGTTGCGCCGATCGGCCGAATATTCAGTCCTCGTTCTAGATACCAATCACGGAGAAAAACACTTGCCGGCGATTTATATCCCGTATCGATCCTGAGGTCGGCGGCGAGAACGGATCCAAGAAGGCGGCATCGATGGACAGAGGGCCGCACTCGCAACCGTTCCAAAAAATTGCGATGAGAGGTTTCAATTCGGGCAATTCTGTCCAGCGTATGTTCTTCCTGAAACAGTTCGAGTGAGCGAACCGCAACCGCCGTCGCCAGTGGATTGGCCGTAAAGGAATGGCCATGGGCAAGGGCAGTCGTGAAATCGGGGCCGAGAAACTGATCATAAATCCGGTCACGGACAACAGTGACGGAAAGCGGCATGTAACCGGCGGTCAACCCCTTCGACAGGCAGATAATGTCAGGAATGGTATCGGTGTGCTCATAGGCAAACATCCTGCCGGTACGCCCGAAGCCAGTTGCAATTTCATCAAAAATAACCGGGATGGAAGCTTCCCGGACCAGGTTACAAATTCGATCCACGAATACCGGCCTGCAGATCCTCATCCCGCTGGCGCCCTGCAGCAGCGGCTCCAGTATAACAGCGGCAATTCTATGATGTTTTTGTTCGAGAACCCTCTCAAGGACGTGAGTGGCGCTATTTTCAGCCTCTTCTATATCCGAACGGCCCAGCCAGTCAGCAGCAAAGGGAATGGGCTGTACCTCGCACATCAAATCTTCATAAAGCGAAAAAAAGCCGCTCCCCCGACCGACCGACATCGCTCCCAGAGTATCCCCGTGATAGCCCCCTCCCATGGCCAGGAATATTGACCGTTCGCGGTCTCCCCGATTACGCCAGTATTGATAGGCAATTTTAAGCGCCACTTCGACCGCAGTAGACCCGTTATCAGAATAAAAGACACGGTTTAGATCTTCCGCCAACAATCCCGACAATTTCGTCGCCAGCGAGACCGCCCGGGGGTGTGTGAAACCGGCAAACATGACATGTTCCAGTATTTCAGCCTGAGATGAAAGGGCTGTATTGATTTCCGGATGACTGTGACCGTGAATGCAGGTCCACCAGGACGAAATAAGGTCAAGAATCTCACGACCGTGGTCATCGAACAAAGAGGCCCCTTTCGCACTAGTTATGACGACCGGATCGATTTCGGCGGCTGCCTGCGTGAACGGGTGCCAGACGTGGCGACGGTCATTCTGGAGAATGGGAGAGCTGTGTTTCCTGGCCCGGGTCAATCGTGCCTCGCTTTGTTTGAATTCAATTCAGGTTCATGGCCATAGGTATGACCAACTGTCATTTTCCACAGGAGGTCTCGGCCAATCAATTAATATACAGCCGAATATCATAATTTTTAACGGGTCGATTCAACGCTGCTATTCCAGTTCACAGCGCAATCAATCAGGTGCTGCCGTGAGAGATTTTCAAAAAAGGGCAATTCTCCAAGGATATTTATTTTTCCAAAATCAATAATTGCCTGCCGATTATGGCCAACTTTTGGACCAACAAGTACAACCCCCGCAATGGAAATACCTCGCGTTCTTAAAGCTTCAATAGAGAGCAATGTGTGATTGATCGTTCCAAGCGTCGACCGGCATACCAGAATGACCGGCAGGCCTAGATGGGATATCAGATCAATCATCAGGTATTTCTCATTCAGAGGAACCAGCAAACCTCCGGCCCCTTCAACAATAAGTGGTCGGGTGGTGTTCGGCATCTTGAACTGAGACAGGTCTATCTTCTGTCCTGCTCTTCGAGCGGCTTCGTGAGGAGAAAGAGGATCTGGGAAAACATAAGTCGAAGCGTGCACGCGGCTTCTGTCGAAGCCTGTAAGCCTCAACACGGTCTGACTGTCGGTCTCCTGCTCCGTGCCGCTCTGAATGGGTTTCCAGTAATCGGCATCCAGATTTAGGGCCAGCCAACATGAAACGACTGTTTTGCCAACCTCTGTATCCGTGCCGGAAATAAAAAAAATCATCGCAGCGCCGCTCTTTACCGTGTAGACTCAAGGCATCCTAATTAGCCAGGTTATCAGGATCAGAAATAAGTTCCTGCATTTAATTTCAGTAGTAAACGTTTGGATGCCCGTTGTAATTAACAATTCCCGTGCGCATCCAACCCTGCGGTGGGCCAATGCTTCCGAAAATCAGTTCATTCCGTTACGACAGCGGGCAAGTCAGTTTCCGAGAAGCCGGGGAAGGCCCTGCCCTGCTCTTTTTACACGGTCTGAATGGAAATTCAAAAAGCTGGAGGAGACAGTTCGAAGGATTGGCCGACCAATTCAGGCTGATCGCCTGGGATGCGCCGGGATACGGAGACTCTTCACCGGCTGAACCAGATATTGATGTCTATTCGGATATTGCGGCGGATCTTATGGAAGGTCTCGGCATTGCAACGTACGCGGTGGTCGGACATTCCATGGGGGGCGTGATTGCAGGCCGTCTCGCCGCCCGACACCCAAGAAGGATCAACCGGCTGGTTCTGTCCTGTTCGCAACCGGGTATGGGGCTCGCTGCCAGCGAAAGTCTTGGTCAGTCCTACGTCGACTGTATCGAAAATCGCAAAAATCTATCAGATAATGAATTTGGCAAGTTCGGGGCCGGTAGAATGCTTCCCGGGTTTATTGCGCCCGATATTTTCAATGAAGTTGCAGAGATCGCATCGGAAGTTCGGCCACAAGGGCTCGAAGCCGCGATAAGGGTCATCAATTATGCCGATAACAGATCTCTGCTCGCCGGGCTTGACTGTCCAGTCCTGATTATCGACGCTGAACTCGACCCGGTAATTTCCCCAGAACGGACATCTGCCCTGGAAGCCATCATGCCGCAGGCGGAACGGGCAACCATCAGGGGGGCCGGACATGCGCCCTACCTTGAAAACGGTGAGGCATATAACCAAATTATCTGTGAATTCATGAATTCCTAGCGCTGTCCCATCTAAGTCGAAACTGACTACGAGAACGTTTAAAGGAACATTTTACTCCATGTCTTTCAAGAAACTGAGACAATGACAGAAACGTTTAGTCAAAAAGTTCATGATCTCAATGGATATGTGTTGCGACCAGGAGGATCAAGGTCCCTTGCGTGGTGCCTAATCGTTGTCCTGATAATCTCTACCTGTTTCCCAGATCCCGCAAACGCCGCAATCAAATGTCGCGGGATGTTACAAGTGATAAAGGGACACGGTCTGCTGGCGACCCCGTATTGTGAGGATAAATGGCTTGCGGCCTATGTCCGGCGATATGGCGTTAAGGTTTCCTTTGATGCCATAAGGAACAATCCCGGTACCAAGGACGAAATCTGCCGTTTTCTTCGGCATGATCCGCAAGTCAGAAGTGTATGCGGCAGCATCGGTGACGACGATACGGATTTTCGTCGATTTTAGATTTCCCGATTGGCCTATGATGTCTTGATTCAGCACTCTTAGCATCGGCATTTCGAGTCACACCCAAACACCGCCTTGACAAAAATGTCCGATCGTTAACCTATTATTAACCTTTGTTTTCATTGTTGTTTTTATGCCGCATGCGGCGCAAAAAACCCGAATGATTTTGGGCAAATTGACCTACATCAATTGTAAAATAGTACTAAGTTTGTTTAGTGTGGAACGGATATTTTGTTGGGGAGCAATCAATGATTTTCGAAACATGCTTGAAGCGAATGATATTCGCTATTGTGTGGGCTGCGGCTTCGATCTCGTCGGCGGGAGGGGGTCCCGCACAAGCAGATGATTCAGGTCTTGCAAGTGCCCTGCACGATCTGACCAGGGAACGAGGCAAGATTTGCATGGTCAGCCACTTTCATTCCGGCACGAGCGCGGATCAAAAGACCAAACGAGCGGCCAGAAAAGCGGCGATTAAAAGCTGGGAAGAATTTACGGACTGGGAATATGGTTCGGATTGGGCCAAATTCAGCCGGGCCCAAAGCCGGGGTCAACTTTGCGATAAAACCGGCAAAACCTGGACCTGCAGTGTTGAAGCCCGTCCCTGCAGGCGCCTCAACAAACAATATTCTTCTGTACAATAGTCACTTCCGCCATCGGAAACGACGGCTGGCTTATTGTCAGAACTGAATTCTATTGAATTCAATTTTGCCGAATTTCTTCAGATTTAAAGAAAACAGTCAGAATTATCCCACCATATTTAATTTTAAAGGCAGCCCATTCCGCCCATCATCATAGGCGCTCGGTCGGTGCCTGAAATAATTGAATTTGTTAGATTTTTGTGACCGGGCTGTGACTGGGCTGTGACTGGGCATTGGACCAGGGGATAAGATTGCACGGTGGCCA
>CAYWUX010000003.1:107376-151656 GCA_964461525.1 uncultured Hyphomicrobiaceae bacterium
TGTGACTGGGCTGTGACTGGGCATTGGACCAGGGGATAAGATTGCACGGTGGCCACCCAATTACCTGAGGAAGCGCTGAAAAAACTGTTGCGAAAGCCCGTCCGATATGTCAACCGTTATGTAATAATATAACATTTCAGTTTCGCCCATGATTTGAAACCTCCGTCGAGGCATATTCGGCAGTCAATTGACGGACCGCAGGCATGAACTCTAGGGCTGATGGAGATGCAAATGTATTCAAATATAATTCACATAATTTTCTGCGGACTATTGATTAATTTTATTTCCCAGGGTGTTGAGGCGGAAGAACAACGCCAGCTGGAGGCTCATGAACACGGCCACGGCACCTTGAATATTGCTATTGAAGCGAAAAAGGTTGCCATGGAACTCATGGTCCCCGGTTCGGACATTACCGGTTTTGAACACGAAACCCGAACCGATAGCCAGGAAAAACAGTTGGCGACAGCGACCGAGAAGTTAAAGGATCCACTTGGACTATTCGTGTTTTCGGCGGAGGCGGGTTGTCACCTGATATCTGCAAAGCTGGAAACGGTTGAACAAGACATCCACGACGAAAAAGACAAACATCATCACGATGAAGGACAACAAGGCAAAAATGCGGACGAAGAAGAAACGCACAACGAGTTCAGGCTCTTTTATGAGATAAGCTGCCAGTCACCGTCTCGGCTAACATCAATCCAGTTTAAATATTTCGATGAATTTGAACGCGCGCAAGAGCTGGATGTAAGTGTTGTCACTGAAAGCAGCCAGACCAAATTTGAAGTAACGCGAGATAGCCCGATAATTGGCCTAGGCGGCGTTATGTAGATCACAAAGTCCGTCACTCGTAACAGGTGGTGCGCACCAATGATTTTCACTCCCGCCAAGACAAATCTCCCCTCAATGGACGGTGAGACTGGCTCAATATCCGTCCCCTCACCCGTCGTTGAATTTGAAAATGTTGGGTTTGGGTGGCCTGGAAAGAAATCATTTGTAATTAAGGTTGCAGCGTTTTCCCTGTTCAAGGGAGAAAAGGTTCTCCTTCTCGGTCCATCCGGCAGTGGAAAATCAACATTGCTGAGCCTGTTGTGCGCAATCGTCTTGCCGGATCGCGGGCGAATCACCGTATTGGAGACAAGCCTGACGACCCTTTCGAGTTCGGCCCGCGACCGCTTTCGTGCGGAGCATTTTGGCATAATATTCCAGATGTTTAATCTTCTTCCCTACGGCTCGGTCATGGACAATGTGCTGCTGCCGTTGAGTTTCGCCCACCAGCGCCGCATGCGCTCGTCACAAAACGCCGGCATGGAGAATGACGCGAGGACTATTTTAGACCGGCTCGGACTGGAACCGGAAGAAATTGGTGCCAGCCGGGCCAATCAATTGAGCGTCGGCCAGCAGCAGCGTGTCGCCGTCGCCCGCGCACTGATCGGATCTCCGGAAATCATTGTCGCGGATGAGCCCACATCAGCCCTTGACCGAGACCATCAGCGACTGTTTCTGGGGTTTCTCTTTGAACAGATTTCGACATCGAATGCGACATTAATCATGGTTAGCCACGATGATACCCTGTCATCCGAATTTGACCGGGTTATTCGGATCGATGAAGTGCTCTGTCCTGATAATGAAGAAATGAGAATGGAAAAAATGGGCTGATGATTGTTGCACGGCTTGCCCTACAGTCCCTTTGGAGCCGCTGGCTGACGGCAATCCTGACCGTCGCTGCCATCAGTTTTAGTGTTATGCTCTTCCTGGGTGTGGAAAAAGTCCGCGACGGGGCCAGGTCCAGTTTTTCGAACACGATTTCCGGAACCGATCTCATTGTGGGAAGCCGCGCCGGCAGTATACAGCTGCTTCTCTATTCCGTCTTCCGTATCGGAAATGCGACAGCGAATATCACATGGGAAAGCTTTGAGGACATCAAGTCCCGCCCTGAGGTAGCGTGGACAATTCCCATTTCTCTCGGCGACAGCCATCGCGGATTCCGGGTGATGGGAACGACTGGAGACTATTTCGAGTTTTATCAGTATCGTCGCCATAAAAAACTGACGTTCCAGTCAGGACATCCGTTTGAGGATATTTTTGATGCCGTCCTTGGATCCGATGTCGCTGACACCCTTGGATATCAGCTTGGCGACCCGATCATTGTTTCGCATGGGCTTGGTACTTTGGGCTTGTCGAAGCATGACGACAAACCGTTTCGGGTCGCGGGAATTCTAAACAAGACGGGAACGCCCCTTGATCGGACTGTCCATGTCAGCCTGGAAGCTATCGAGGCAATCCATCTAGACTGGCAAGGCGGTGCACGCATCCCTGGCCGTTCGATCAGTGCCGGGCAGGTTCGCCGTTTGAAACTTCAACCCAGGTCAATTACAGCAGCCCTTATTGGCACCAAATCGAAGTTGAGGATTTTTTCCCTGCAACGGTTTGTCAACACCTACAGGGAAGAACCCCTTACGGCTATTCTGCCCGGTGTCGCGCTGCAGGAGTTGTGGCAGTTGATGGGAACGGCGGAGATTGCACTGACTGCAGTTTCAGCCATGGTGGTGGTGACAGCCTTGCTTGGAATGATAACCATGATTTTGACCAACTTGAATGAGCGGCGCCGGGAGATGGCTATATTAAGGTCGGTGGGTGCCGGACCCCGCACGATTTTCAGCCTCTTGATGACTGAAGCCGGAATTCTGACCACCATTGCCGTCCTGGTCGGCTGTATCCTGCTTTATGCTGGTCTGTTTGCCGTTCAGTCCACGATAGATGCGAAATATGGTCTGTTCATCGAAATAGATCCGCCAGCCTTCCGCGAACTCGCAATTTTGGCCGGCATCATTGTAACCGGTTTTGTTGCCGGACTGTTGCCGGCATTGCGGGCTTACCGGATGTCACTGTCTGATGGCATGATGATCAGAAACTAGAGATGGGTGGTCGCTAACATCCAACTTGGATTAAAAGAAAGAAAATCCGTTTCGTCGAATCCTGGCCTGTTGTTCCATTGAACCGGACTGGCTTACAGATGATGGCGTTAAAATTATTGTTCGATGGGTTCAACAGCGATCGCCTGAAGTGCATATCCTACTTCAAACTTCGACTGGCCATCCGATAAGTCGATGGATTGCAGTTTCTTCTCAATGGAAATCTGACCCGTTACCCAAACTGCCGTGAACAGACCATCGATTTCTATCCCCTCGAGGCTTCTGACATGAACAATCTGATTGGCAGGTGGCGGAGGTGTATGTATGCAGGCGCCCACATAGGGAACCAGTAAAAATTCGGTCACTTTGTTTCCTTCGCTTTCCAGCGGAAGAACATATCCCGGAAGCTGAACCGTCTTTCCGTTTAATGAAGGAACCGTCACGCTTTGTTGTCGGATGATCAGATCCTGATATTCAATAGTCTTCTTGATGAGCTGATCAACGTCGAGGCCCTGATCCTGCAGTCTCTTACGGGATTCTGCCGTCTGTTCTTCAATGGAGCGGCTGGCCGGGCGGCCTTGTTGTTTCAGGTTTTCAGTCCAGAAAACATCCTCAAAATCCATCTTCTGTTCGCTACTGAGATTGGCTAAGGGGTTCAACAAACTGTCTATTGGCGGCATCAGATTTTCCCAGGAAATCTTCTCTGCAGCCCACGTCTGTTGAGCAGCAATTGCGATCAGAAAAATCAGCAGGGTTCGAACTAAAATACGATATCTCATGTCGCCATCGTCTCCGTAACAATTCATAAATTATAGATATAATATTAGCTTTCGTCAGGAATCACTGTTGACAATTATACTCAAGGGATTCGCGACTATAACTTAAATCTGTTCAATCATTGATTGTCGATACAATTCTGTTGCTGAAAATGTGGATAATCAGGGTAAAGGTGGTATAGATTGGGCTAGGAGAAAGTGTTGCAACCAGTCTCGGGGGAGTGCTCGAAAATTGGAAAACCATTACGAAATACAACCAGGAAGCCCGGAACAAAGAAGAAGAGTGGAAAATCTGTTGTCAGGTCTGGAAGAAGTCGATGCTGCTACAGGTGAACGGGTTGTGACTGCCTGGGTCACTTCATGGTTGAACAGTCCCTACTCGGACCTGTCGGAAGCCCCTTATGGCCCTCTGGCTCCTGACTATCCGTTGATGGATCATGTGCGCGAAGTTTTGCAATTCGGGCTGGTTCTGGCTAGCGAGGCGGCCGAGAAATGGAACCAGACGTGCGGAGCTGATACACTTGTGCCAATATTACTACTGCATGATGTGGACAAGCCTTTGATGTATGTCAGGACCGAAAACGGGGTCCAACCTTCCCCCCTCGCCTCGACATTGCCCCATGGTGTCGTCGGTTCAATGATCGTCCATGATCTCGGATTTGAGCAGAAGGTTGTGAATACCGTCGCCACCCATTCCGGTAACAGCCCGTTTCATGGTGTCCAATTCGAGGATTTTATTTTGCATTACGCCGACATGTTCACTTCAGACCGGGCAATATTGGCCGCAGGCGGAAAACCGTACTATCAAAAATGAAATCGCCACTGGCAAACAGTACGGTACCCATTGGGACGTCAACTGTATCTGAAGACCCTGTCCCGATCGCCGGGTCAGACCAATTTGTAGGCGAACAGAAACGCCACAAAAAGGGCGGAAAACATGATGAATGCCGCCGGTTTATAGTTTGCAAGCCGATATCTGAGGGGAAGCGGCGGAGGCGGTGTCATCGTCACAGGGGTCGGACAAATACAGCTATAGTGACTAAACCCGCAATTTTCACAGAACATGACTTTTACTCAACGATCAACTCGTTTCGAGTATTATAGGAAAGGCATAAATAATTCGGAAAAAAACGTGGTTAAAAGAGTGTTACAAAACTGGGTCTTCCCAGATATCCTTTATGTATAAACAGAAAGTCAGGGGCGAACTCTGGAGGAGTAGTTCGAGACGTGGATGGAAAACAATCATTACCGGAGGAAGTTGACTTGATGGTGCTGGGCAGTGGTGTCGCGGGTTTGACGGCTGCCGTCACAGGTTCCTTCATGGGATTGAAAACAATAGTACTTGAGCACACCAGAGAAATCGGGGGTACAAGCGCGCGATCGTCGGGTACCGTTTGGATTCCAAACAATCACTACATCCGCGCGCTGGGAAAGAAAAATGACGGGCATGAAGCAAATCGATATCTCAGATCGCTGGTTTCCAATCATGAAAATTCTGCCATGTGGCAAACATTTCTCGAGGCTGCACCTCAGATGTTAGCTGAATTAAATGACAGAACAGGTATCGAATTTCGACCCTATTTGACCGCGCCGGATTATCGCCAGGACTGTCCCGGAGCAGCGGCTGGTGGACGGGCCCTTGAACCGCTGCCATTCGATGGGCGGGAATTGGGAGATGAATTTTCCAGGCTTGCCTGGCCGTTACCAGAGTTGATGTTGTTTGGAAAGATGATGATCACTCGCAGCGAAGCCGCCGAGTTGCTGAGAGCTGATCGTTCGCCTCGCGCTATGTGGTTGGGCCTGCGGTTGATTTTCCGATATATGCATGACCGCGCAGCTTATCGACGGGGGACGCGTTTAGTACTGGGAAATGCTTTGGTTGCTCGGTTACTAAAAATTCTGATTGACCGGGAGGTTCCAGTATTTACAGAAGCCCAATGCCATCAACTCATTAAAACTGACAATAGAGTTTCAGGAGCAGCAGTGGAATTCAAAGGAAAGACGACACACATCAGTTTAAACAGGTGTGTTATCCTGGCCGGAGGAGGCTTCCCAGCTGATGCTGAATGGCGTACGCTGCATCTCCCAAAGCCTACAGCTGAGCATACTCCCGCGTCGTCCGGTTGCGATGCCACGACCCTCAGACTTGGTCAGTCTGTTGGAGCCGTGCTCGGTCCTTCGGGTATCGACAACGCGTTGTGGTTTCCCAGTTCTGTTGCAATGCGTGGCGATGGCAGCCTGGCAGTTTATCCACATATTGTCCTTGACCGTGCCAAACCCGGACTGATATCGGTCAACAGTCTGGGACGACGGTTTACCAACGAAGCTGCGTCGTATCATGAATTTGTACGGGCAATGTACAGGTCTCATCGAAAAACACCTTCAATTCCCGCGTGGCTGATTTGTGACCGCCAGTTCATCCGCCGCTACGGTCTCGGTCTCATCAGACCTCGCACTTTAAACCTTCGTAAATTTATTGCGATGGGCTACCTTCATTCTGATGCAACTATAGCTGGTTTGGCGGCCAAACTTGGGTTGGCGAGTGATGTATTGGAGGCTACAGTCTCAAGATCTAACGCTTTCAGCAAATCCGGTATAGATAAAGATTTCGGAAAGGGCGACAATATTTATGACCGCAGCAACGGAGATCCTCACGTTACTCCCAACCCTTGTCTTGGTCCAATTACTAAGGCGCCATTTTATGCAATGCCAGTTTATCCGACACCGCTGGGTACGAGCAGAGGGTTGAAAACGGACAAGAATGCCCAGGCCTGTACAGCTGATGGGGAGCCAATAGCGGGCTTATACGTCTGTGGCAACGATATGCAATCAGCTTTTGGAGGTGAATATCCCGGCGCCGGCGCGCAATTGGGCCAGGCTATGACCTTCGCCTGGATCGCTGCGCGTCACGCCGCTCTCAGTAATTCAAGCCGGGCCGGGTAGTTGATGGTTCCGGCGCGGTTTAGCCAGGGATTCCAGGGGATATTTACAGAGGCATTAAGTCTGACTAAAAAGCGGAGGAAAATATGACACAAAGCTATACGTCTTCTATTCGAAATATCGCCGAAGAACCATGGCAACAATTCCCTGACCATTTCGGTGGTGCGCTGTCAAAAGCACTTGTCCATCCTGATACAGTAGGATCACGTCAAATCGATTATCGAATTTCTGCCTATCAGCCAATGGCCTATGTAAAATTGCATGCACACAAATTACAGGAGCAGGTGTATCATGTGCTCGATGGCGAAGGCGTAATGGAAATTGATGGAAAACGCACTGTAGTGCGACAGCATGATGTCATATTCCTTCCCCCGGGTTGCGAGCATTCGATTGAGAATACTGGCCTCGGAGACTTGACATTTATTGTCGCCACCAGTCCCGTAAGCGATGCCTGACAGACCGTCCAATCATGTAGGCATATTTAGTCAAATGTCAAAATTCAAGAGAAGGAATATTTCTACAATGAGTTTTCCGTATTCCAGTTCCTGGTCAGTCTGCGGGGTAAGTTCCGATGTCCAGCAATAACCTGCTCAATGGCGGTCAGGTAATTATCGATTATTTGATTCGTGAAAAAGTACCTTATATTTTTGGGCTATGTGGGCACGGAAATATCAGTATTATTGACGCGATGTTCGAGAGATCCGACGACATTGAAACGATCTCAGTTCATCACGAAAGTGTTGCCGGTTTTATGGCCGATGTTTTTTATCGCGTTTCTGGCCAACCAACTGCAACATTTACTTCCTGTGGCCCTGGTTCTGCAAACATGCCAATCAGCCTGGGCAATGCCTACCTGGATTCCGTTCCCTTTCTAGCAATTACCGGCAATGTCCCGACCAACCAGTTTGGTCGTGGTGCCTTTCAGGAATTATACCGCCATTACCAGGCAGATTTTCCTTCGACCGTTCGGGCTTACTGCAAGCGTGTCTATCAGCCAACCCGTGGTGAGCAAGTACCACTAATGGTGCGGCAAGCGTGGAAAACAATGGTTACGGGTAGACCCGGGCCGGTCGTACTGGACGTTCCATTCGATATATTCAAAGAAGCCGCTGCCGAAGAAGCGCCTAAACCGGAGGAATGGAGTGCGAATATTTCATCACGATGCGGAGCAGACCCCGATGGCGTTGTAAAAGCTGTGGGAATGTTGCTTGCCGCTGAACGCCCGGTGATAGTTGTCGGACAGGGAGTTCGCTATGGCGGTGCTACCGAAGAATTGCTTCAAATTGCCGAACGGCTGCAGATTCCAGTAGCGTCATCAGCCAGCGGGCTGGGCGCTATTCCCCTGGAACATCCTTTGTCACTTGGTCTTGTTCAACGCGGAGGGACTTATCAAGCCAACCATTCCTGCAGGCAGGCGGACGTCTTATTGGCGCTGGGAGTGCGTTTTGATGACCGCACGGCAAGTTCATGGATTCCCGGCTACTCTTTCACTATTCCACCGACAAAACTCATTCATGTCGATATCGATCCAGAGGAAATTGGCCGGAATTACCCAGTCGCGCTAGGCTTAATGGCCGATGTGCGCACATTTTTACGCCAGGTCATTGCCGAATTAGACAAATGTAATCAGAAATCAGGATCATCGGAAGCTAAACAGAAATGGCTCATGGAAATAGAGACATATCGTGCGAAATGGGATGAATTCGTTGCACCTGGGATGAAAGACGATTCCACGCCGATTAATCCTCAACGAGCTGCAGTTGAAATCGATAAGGCGATGCCAGAAGATGCGGTGCTTGTCAGTGACATCGGCGTACATCATAATTGGCTGCTACAGTTCTGTAAACCTTCGCGGCCGGACTCATTGATTAGCTCAATGGGGTTTGGACCGATGGGGTTTGGTGTCGCGGGTGTCCTTGGAGCAAAATTAGCTGCACCTGATCGACCTGCCGTTTCCGTTTGCGGAGATGGTGCTTTCTTCATGCATGCCAATGTACTGGGTACGGCTGTAGAGTATGATATTCCGGTTGTATGGGTTGTTTGGAATAATTATGCCTATGCTTCGATAAGGGGTCTGCAGCGTGGATATTTGGAAGGTCGTGAACTCGCTACGGACTTCCATCATCCCGAAACAGGCATGCCATACAATCCTGATTTCGCGGCGATGGCGCGGTCCGCGGGAATTGAAGGAGTAAGCGTCGACCGGCCTGGAGATCTCGGTGACGCGATATTGGCGGGCATAGCCAGCGGTAAACCATATGTGATTGACGCCAATATCGGAGGAGACCTTAATCCACCTGGCGCAGGAGTTTGGGAATTACCGGGAATCGGCGTCAACAATCCTGCCATTGGCGAACGCTATGTCCCGGGACAGTGATTATGGGAGCTTATGGTTTCATTTCAGAAGTTGCTCATGTTTGGCTTACTTTGCAAGAGCTTATAAATCGCAAAGGCGGTAATCCCTGGATTTTGTTAAACCAAGCCGCCATTTGGTTGTACGATTTGCCCGGTAATCCAGGACGCCCTTTCAGACGAAAGGAAGCTCACTACATTTGCAACTTCTTCCGGCTGACCAACCCGATTTAGTGGACTCATGGCGGCGGAGCGATGCAGGGCTGCCTCATCTTTGCCTGAACGGAACAAATCCGTATCGATCGGACCCGGCGCAACTGCGTTGACACGAATGCCACGCCCGGCGAGTTCCTTTGACATAGAACGAACCAAACATTCGACCGCTCCTTTAGAGGCACTATAAGGACCTATACCAGGAACGGCAAACCGTACCAGCGACGTGGTCACCGCGATAATGGTACCTCCATCGACTACCTTTTGGGCTGCGTTCTGTAGGATATTGAAGGCCCCAACGATATTTACTTCAACCAACCGACGAAAATTATCAGGATTGAACTGAGCTATTGGAGCTGGCGGTACATTGATGCCAGCATTGGCAACTACACAACTGGGCGATCTACCAAAATCGCGAGACACATCTATAAAAACCTGCAAAACTTCGTCAGGATTTGTGATCTCAACCTTGTACGCTTTCACATGATGACCGCGGCGTTTATCATCTGGCAAATTGTTTACATAAGTTAACCCAATATCAAATCCGTCGTGGGCAAGCGCGTCGACGGTTGCAGCACCAATGCCGCGAGACCCCCCGAATACCAATGCTAAATTGTTTTTCATTAAATTTTCTCCAGACAAAAACGAATACCACAACCATTCATAGAAACCTGTACCCGTTTATTTTGTTGCAATTATCAAAATCATCGATTACTTATCATGCCCTTTCTCGGTTCCTCAAAGCCATAGAATTTCCTTGCGATAATCCAAATCATTCAACAGTTCATCAGCTGTACCTTGATGGAAAACGGTTCCGCGTTCGAGAACAAAAACCCGATCCGCCAACGCCAATACCAGATCGAGATTGTGTTCGACGATCAAGATCGGCAATTCATTGCGCAGTCGATCGAATACACCGAACAGCTCTTTCGTCACTACCGGTGCCAGTCCTTCGAAGGGTTCATCCAATAGCAACAGCTGAACATTTCCGGATAAAGCGCGGGCGACCGCCAGCATTTGTTGCTCACCACCGGACAGATAATCTGCCGCTGTATCCCGGCGTTCTTTAAGAACCGGAAAGAAATCGAATATTCGCTCCTCGCTCCAAACCACGCCGCTGGTGTTTTCGGAGGCACGAGCCAAACGCCCGAGTTCCAGGTTATCTGCCACAGTCATGCCGGCAAACAGTCCGCGCCCTTGCGGCACATAACCAACACCCATACGCGCGATTAGGAAAGCCGGCATTCCAATAATTTCGTGCTCCTTGAACCGGATGCTGCCCGATGAAGCTGGCACCAACCCCGTCAAGGTCTTCAATAAAGTGGTTTTCCCGGCTCCGTTGCGCCCGAGTAAAGCCACGATTTCTCCCTTCTTCACATCCAGAGTTGCGTTGTTTAGAATATGGCTTTTTCCGTAAAAACTGTTCACATCTTGAAATTTCAGGAGAGCACGGGACTCCAGAACTTCGCCAGTGGCCCGGCTCGAAACTATCGGAGTGCCAGTTCCAGTGTATACCTCCTGGACTCGCTTGTCGGCTCGTACTTTTTCTGGCCCGGCAGACATCAGAACTTCACCCTGGTTCATTACCGTGACCTGATGAGAGAACCCTAATACCCGGTCAATATCGTGCTCGATGATCAATACTGGGATACTTGAAGCGATCTTGGAAACTATATTGGACACCCGTTCGCGCTCAGCAGCTGAAAGGCCCGCCAACGGTTCGTCCATCAAGATAATCTGCGGTTTCGACGCCAGCGCTATGCCCAAGTCCACTAATCGTTGTCCCCCGTAAGACAGATCTCCGCCCAGGCTTTCATCAATCCCTTCAAGCCCGAGAAACTTCACCAATTCTCTGGTTTGATCATTTATCTCTTCGTAGCTATCTACATAAGACCAGGGATTGAATCGAGACGAATAGCACGCCTGCATAGATAGACGCAGATTTTCGAAGATGGTGAGATCCTGAAACAAATTGGTGATCTGGAACGACCGGGCGAGACCTAACTGGCAGATCTTGTTCGGTGATAATCCCTGAATTTCTGTTCCATG
The DNA here is from genome assembly GCA_964461525.1 of uncultured Hyphomicrobiaceae bacterium. GTDB lineage: Bacteria > Pseudomonadota > Alphaproteobacteria > Rhizobiales > CAYWUX01 > CAYWUX01. The sequence continues at coordinate 118,619 of CAYWUX010000003.1, forward strand.
AAGACGAATGGTTCCGCTTGTTGGTATGAACACGCCAGACACCAAGTTGAACAATGTGGTTTTACCTGCTCCATTGGGACCGATGAGGGCGTGGATTTCTCCCGCATTTACCGTAAGGCTTGCATTTGAAACGGCCCGAATGCCTCCGAAATTCATTGAAACATTATTTACTTCCAATACTTTTCCCTGCTCTACTTGGGGACGTAGAAATGTCGGAAGCTGAAGATTTTCGTAGATTTTGCGATTCGCAACGATAAGACCCATTGGCGTTATTTGACTCAGAGGTCGCGAGTCGCGAATGGCGCTAAATTACAATTTTGGATGCACGCTCAATGCCTTCAGCCTTCCCCAATTTCTAACTAGCCGGCCGGGCGAGCTATAATGAAAAGAAAACATTAGAGCGGTACATCTTGAGGTCGAACGTTATGACCTCGAGATGGACGAGTCTCAAAATGCCTGAAATGGCACAATACCGCAGAAGGTGAGCGCACGCGGCGTGTTTTCGTTGACACCGCACCAGTGTCCGCCGCCATCAGGCGTAACGATGTCCTCAATCAGTTTCGTTTTCGCCACGCGGAGCCAGCGACCGGCGACAAAAAACTCATGCCGCCCAAACTGGGTCACGCGATGCCTGGCCGGCCGGCAGTCCTTGTCGTTGCAACAGCTCAAGTTTGAACCCGGCTGTTTCAATTTCTGGTAGAACTGATGGTGATATTTCATATGACCGTGACGATCTTCGCCATACGCGCCACTTACAAAGAACATCAGGGAGATGACGATGAGTCGAATCACGTCCAGCCTCCTTTAGATAAAAAAGGCTTTATAAAACACCCAGTCGTAATACATGTTTAAGATGTCAGCCAAGTCATTGAAATCCTGGCGGGAGTGACGGGACTCGAACCCGCGGCCTCTGGCGTGACAGGCCAGCGCTCTAACCGACTGAGCTACACCCCCTTAAAACCATCAATGCTTCTGTATCATCGACCCTTCTTCTATGCCCTGGCCGACTAACATTCCTTAACCGACTAACATTCCTTAACCGACTGACATTTCTTAGCCGACTGACATTTCTTAGCCGACTGACAGCCCCTGGCTATAACTGTTTTCTAATTCTGGCCAGTAATTCTGGCCAGTAATTCTGGATTGAAAACCGTATTCCTCAAAAAAAGATCAAGGAGTTTCGGCAAAACCGCTTTCCGGAGACTTGCTATTAGTCCAGGCTGATTGGGTTTAAGACAGTGTTTCACTGAAGTCAAGCATCGACTTCCCGCTTATCAGCGAACCTGTAAACCGCTTTTTCCTTTCAGCCAAGTGCCTTCCAGCGACTGTCTCAATGGTTAGCGAGAAATCCAGGGGCGATATCGAAATGATGGTGGGCGATGACAGGCTCGAACTGCCGACATCCACGGTGTAAACGTGGCGCTCTCCCAACTGAGCTAATCGCCCTTGAAACCAACTGCGGTCACAGACCTCATTTTCGTTTCGGTCTCTGATGTTTATATACCAGAAATCCGCCCATTTGAAGGGCTAACAGAAATTAACGGGCTTCCAGGAGTTCCGGTGACCTGCCGATTTACATCATTCGCAGTGGACCGGCAAGAGGCACGTTGTCAAAATGAAATGAACTGAGCGCGATCGGACTGAAATATTGTTCCACGGCAAAAGAATTATGCAGTCCGATTGCCTGCTAACTACTGTTCACGGCTTCCTTGAGCGCTTTTCCAGCCTTGAATTTCGGTACGTTAGAGGCCGGAATATTCATAGGTTCGCCAGTTCTGGGATTGCGTCCCGTACTGGCTTTGCGGCGGGAAACCTCAAAGTTTCCAAAGCCAACAATCCTTACACTTCCTCCCCCTTTAAGAGTCGAGATAATACTGTCAAATGTTGCGTCCACTGCTGCCGTGGCCTCGTCTTTTGACATTTCTGTTTCACTTGCGACACGATCGATAAGCTCTTTTTTATTCATTTTCCTGAACCTTTGTTATGAAGTCGAAAATTTGGCGACGTTAAAACTGAAGAAATAATTGCCGACTTCAATACACAACTATGGGGATAACAGCCCTTATATACTACACCAATTGGCGGAATTCCGCCATTCCGTGGGTTCACAATGCGCCGGGCCCGGCGCAAGAGCAACCGGGCCCGGGTTAAAATCCACAGTTCTGATCATATTCGGATCAGACAAAAATGACGGAATTCCGCCATTAATGCGTGATTACGCCCAAAGATTCCTTGGATTCTTCAGTAATTGCTGACGTATCAGCGCTATTTTCCTCGGGCCATTCTATCGCCGCGAGAGGTCCCACCAGGGCAATTCCAAGCACTTCATCCATACGCGATACCGGGTGAATCTCCAGCGCGTTTTTTACATTGTCTGGTATATCAGCGAGATCCTTGGCATTTTCTTCGGGTATCATGACCGTTTTGATACCGCCTCTCAAGGCCGCCAACAGCTTCTCCTTTAGACCACCAATTGGCAACACACGGCCACGAAGCGTAATCTCACCGGTCATCGCGACATCTCTCCGGACCGCCACGCCGGTCATTACCGATATAATAGCCGTCGCCATTGCGACCCCGGCCGATGGTCCGTCTTTAGGCGTGGCGCCCTCGGGCACGTGAACGTGAATATCAGCTTTTTCAAATTGTGATGGTTTAATTCCGTAATCAACAGAACGGGACCGTACATAGGCATTGGCCGCTTGGATGGACTCCTTCATAACGTCCCGCAGATTGCCCGTAACCGTCATCTTGCCCTTCCCGGGCATTAACACGCCTTCTATGGTCAGAAGCTCTCCGCCGGTCTCCGTCCATGCGAGCCCGGTGACAACACCGACCAGGTCTTCACCCTCGACTTCACCATACCGGAATCTTGGAACACCAAGATAGTGCTCCAGGTTTTCCTTGCTGACACGAACCTGTTTTTTTCCATCTCTTAAGATTTCCGTAACACATTTCCGTGCCAGTTTGGCAATTTCGCGTTCAAGATTTCTAACGCCAGCTTCCCGGGTATAGCGGCGTATGATTTCTTTCAGGGCATCGTCGTCAAGTTCCCACTCGCTTGGTTCCAGACCATGCGCCGTTAGCTGATTTGGGATGAGGTGGCGGCGGGAAATCTCAATTTTCTCATCCTCTGTGTAACCTGCAATGCGTATAACCTCCATACGATCCATTAGCGCCGGCGCAATATTCAACGTGTTCGCCGTCGTTACGAACATCACATTCGAAAGATCGTAGTCAACTTCCAGATAGTGATCGTTAAAGGTGTGGTTCTGTTCAGGATCCAGGACCTCCAGCAAAGCCGAAGCCGGATCTCCCCGAAAATCCGCACCCATCTTGTCGATCTCATCGAACAAAAATAAAGGATTGGTCTTTTTTGCCTTTTTCATCGATTGGATGACCTTACCGGGCATTGATCCAATATAGGTCCGACGGTGACCGCGAATTTCGGCTTCATCACGCACGCCCCCTAGAGACATTCGAATGAATTCCCTTCCAGTGGCATTCGCTATTGATTTGCCAAGAGAGGTCTTCCCCACACCAGGAGGGCCGACAAGGCAAAGGATTGGTCCCTTAAGCTTGTTTGTACGATTCTGAACCGCCAAATATTCGACTATCCGTTCCTTGACCTTTTCGAGACCATAATGTTCTTCATCAAGCACTTTTTGCGCTTCATCTAGATCCTTTTTGACTTTACCTTTAACACCCCAAGGGATTGAAAGCAGCCAGTCCAGATAGTTTCGAACTACGGTTGCTTCCGCAGACATCGGACTCATTTGTTTGAGTTTTTTCAGTTCGGCCCTGGCTTTATCCCGCGCTTCCTTGGATAATCGGGTATTCTCGATTTTCTCCTCTATCTCAGCGATGTCATCGCGACCATCATCCGCATCGCCCAGTTCCTTCTGGATCGCTTTCATCTGTTCATTCAGATAATATTCGCGCTGGGTCTTCTCCATCTGACGCTTGACCCGAGAGCGGATCTTTTTCTCCACCTGAAGTACGGAAATTTCACTTTCCATCAGGGTGAATACGCGTTCCATGCGCTCGGATATCGAGAAAATTTCAAGAACGTCCTGGCGTTCTGATATTTTAATTGCCAAGTGCGAGGCGATGGTGTCCGCGAGTTTTGAATAATCCTCTATCTGATTAATGGACCCCATAACTTCGGGTGAAATTTTCTTGTTCAACTTGACGTAATTCTCAAATTGAGCGATTGCCGACCGCGCCAGAGCTTCAATTTCTTCGGCGGCTCCCAGCTCTTCCTCGATGGAAGTAACTTCGGCCTCAAAAAAATCCTCCCGATCGGTATATTTCAGTATTCGGGCACGTGCCGTGCCTTCAACCAGAACCTTTACCGTACCGTCAGGAAGTTTTAACAGCTGGAGGACAGAGGCAAGCGTTCCGACGTCGTAAATACCGTCGAACTTAGGTTCGTCATCACTCGCATTTTTCTGAGCGGCAAGTAAAATCTGTTTGTCATTGCTCATGACATCTTCAAGAGCATTAATTGATTTTTCGCGCCCGACAAACAGAGGGACAATCATGTGGGGAAACACAACGATATCACGGAGGGGTAGAACAGGGAACAACTCCCCGCCTTTTCCTGTATTTTCTGTTATTTTGTCGTCAGTCATGTGAGTTTCCTGTCAAAGTAGGGAGATCCAACCAAATTCACGCTCTCCGTGCCACCCTCAATTTACCCTCGCAAAAATGAACTGGCGCAGCCACGCCCGCTCATTATAACCCAAGATTTTAGCCATACGAATTGAAAGTACAGACTCCCTGAAATAATTGTTAAAAACAATAATACAAGCATCGCCTTCCGAATATTTAATTATTGCAACAATCATCCACAAGCCAATGGCCAGTCAGCTGTCCAATTCCTGATAATTTTCCAGTCCAGGAATTAATGTTTACGCCAAAATCTCATCCAAGCTACGATAGTCGCCTGTCCAGATTCGATTGATAGTCAACTGTTTAGCAAGGTCTAATTGCACATATACTTAAGCAGTTTACTGACAGTACAAATTCAATGGGTATTATTTTAATTCAGCAAACAACATCAAGCGCTCGATTCAATTTCTTCGGCACGCTCTGAATAAATTCGGAGAGGCTTGGCACTTCCCTCAACAACCTCGGGACTTATCACGACCTCCTCAACACCTTTTAGTGCCGGCAAGTCGAACATAGTGTCCAGAAGAATGCCTTCCATTATCGACCGCAGGCCCCGGGCCCCGGTTTTACGCTCAATTGCGCGCCGGGCTATCCCCCTTAATGATTCCTCGGAAAATGTCAGTACAACATCTTCCATCTCGAACAGACGCTGATACTGTTTCACCAGAGCATTCTTGGGTTCAGTAAGAATTTTTACCAAAGCATCTTCGTCGAGATCTTCGAGCGTGGCAAGAACGGGAACTCGACCAATAAATTCCGGGATCAAGCCAAAACTCAGCAAATCTTCCGGTTCGACATTCTTCAGCAGTTCACCAGCCTGCCGTTCGTCGTCGGACTCCACATGAGCTCCAAATCCGATCGAAGTTGTCTTGCCTCTTTTGGCAATAATTTTTTCAAGTCCTGCAAAAGCCCCGCCGCACAAAAACAGAATATTGGTCGTATCAACTTGTAAAAACTCCTGCTGGGGATGCTTTCTGCCACCCTGGGGTGGGACACTGGCGACGGTACCTTCCATGATTTTCAGGAGAGCCTGCTGAACACCCTCGCCCGAGACATCACGGGTTATCGATGGGTTGTCAGACTTCCTGGATATCTTATCCACTTCGTCAATATAGACAATTCCCCGCTGCGCCCGCTCCACATTGTAATCCGCGGATTGCAGCAGTTTTAAAATAATATTTTCGACATCCTCTCCAACGTAACCGGCCTCAGTAAGAGTGGTCGCGTCGGCCATTGTAAAGGGGACGTCGAGAATTCTGGCCAAGGTTTGGGCCAACAATGTTTTGCCACACCCTGTAGGCCCAATCAGCAATATGTTTGATTTTGCAAGTTCAACGTCATTATTTTTGGTGGCATGATTGAGGCGCTTGTAGTGATTGTGAACGGCAACTGCAAGCACTCGCTTGGCATGTTCCTGACCAATGACATAGTCATTCAATACGTTATAAATTTCCTGTGGTGTAGGAACGCCATCTCGAGATTTAACAAGGGAACTCTTGTTCTCTTCTCTTATGATATCCATGCAAAGTTCGACGCATTCGTCGCAGATAAATACAGTCGGACCCGCTATCAGTTTTCGAACTTCGTGCTGACTCTTGCCACAAAAAGAACAATATAGCGTATTTTTTGAATCGTTTCCGCTCACGTTGCTCATCCAAATTTTAGGGCCATGCTTCCATGGCTAATGTGTTTTTTATGACCATTATCATATGATGACTATCAAGCGACGTTAATAGCTGGTCACGATTTGTTGTATAATGATGGCTGCGCCACAACAACTGGCGCCGCGCAACTCCCGCTACGTCTCACCACCCATTCTATCCCCATTCTATCCCCTCATTCCGCTCTTGCCAATCTATTCAAAGGTCTTGTTCGTCTTCCTTGTCAGTGTGAACACGATTAGTGCCATTTTTAAAACATTTGGGCTTGGTTGCAATCCTGCAGGCAATTTAATCCATTAATTCTGACATTATGAAATTCTGACAATACCTGACTGAACGATGGAACAACTCAATGGATCAATTGTTTCAACCGGCCCTGCTTTATGCAGACACGCCTCAATTAGATATTCATTTAAATATACATACTCAATCATGACGCCTAGAATTCGCACGAAAACTCTGTTTGTTTACAGTGTCCCGAGATGTTATCCGAACAATCAGAACATGTTACACCGTAACAGATCAATAAATGTTTAATCGGAGTTTCAACGAACTCTGTCCAAGCGGCCCATTTGCAACACAGCTCAGTTGCCTCCAATCCTCTCGATTCGTTCCCGATTTCTGAACTTGCCGTTCGAACCGTTGAAAATTCAATATAAATTACTGAACTTGAACGAAAACTTGGCCCGAACTGCGGCATTCGTTCGCGGATTTAGCGATCTCCGACACTAACTTTTGGCAACAGCCCAAGAATGAAGCAAGAACATTTTTGAGCATATAAATAGTGTAAAACTTCCAAACTGCATAACAAGAGATTTCTAGTCTTTTGCTTTATCGCCTGAAGACTCATCTTCGATAATCTCTCTTTTCGCTATAACCTTGTCAATCAGCCCAAATTCCAAGGCCCCTTCAGCAGTCATGAAATTGTCGCGTTCGAGTGCTTCGGAAATCACATCTACCGTTTGCCCGGTATGTTTGGAATAAACAACGTTCAATCTTTCCCTGAGGCTGAGAATTTCCCGCGCATGCCGTTCGATGTCGCTCGCCTGCCCCTGGAAACCTCCGGACGGCTGGTGAACCATTATTCGCGAACTGGGAAGCGCGTAACGCATTCCCGGCTCACCCGCCGCCAGAAGCAATGATCCCATTGAGGCTGCCTGACCAATACACAAAGTGGCAACAGCGGGTCGAATGAACTGCATGGTATCGTAAACGGCCATTCCCGATGTCACGACACCACCCGGTGAATTTATATACATTGATATTTCTTTTTTGGGATTTTCCGCTTCGAGAAACAACAACTGGGCGGTGATCAGAGAAGCAACGTAATCTTCAACCGGACCGGTAAGAAATACGATGCGCTCCTTTAACAGCCTTGAATAAATATCATAGGCCCGCTCCCCCCGGTTGGTCTGCTCCACCACCATGGGAACAAGTGTATTCATATAAGTCTCGTAAGGATCCTTCATCCGCTCATTCCTTCCTAACGAATATCTCAGTAACCCGCAGTAATGATTTCAACTTCATACCTTGACACCTCTAGTGCTCCCTGTGGCGGGTGGGCACTGTACCCACTGCTCCGCAACAGCTTTCATAGACTAAATCGAAGCTTCTAGTGGCAATTCCCGACCGCCGTGGCTATGCAGAATCCATCAGAGAACATCGGTAAATTGTTCACATTAAGGTCTCCGCCCTTCCAACGATTTTTGGAGATATATTAAGCCATACCCCAGTATCTTCGCCCAGTTCTCCATCAGATACCTAATTCAGTTTGCAGATCGAACCTAGTCGTCAGATTTCCGATTGTCCTCTGCGACTTCAGATGCCGCAACTTCGCCACTCCCCATTTCATCCTCTTCATTATCTCCATCGGGGGCTTCAAACAATTCTTCAGGGGAGACCACCTTTTCCGTTACCTGTGCCAATTCAATGATGAAATCGACAACACGTTCCTCGAAAATTGGCGCCCGCAATTCAGCCATCGCTTGAGGATTCTTCTGGTAAAACTCGATAACCTGCTTTTCCTGGCCCGGGAACTCTTGCGCTCTTTGAAACAAGGCCCGCCTGATATCTTCCTCACTTACTTCGATATTATTGGCATCCCCGATCTGAGAAAGTACAAGCCCAAGGCGAACGCGGCGTTCACAAACCTTCTGATAGGTCTCGCGCGCTTCTTCCTCGGTAGTACCTTCATCCTCAAAGGATTTGCCCGCCCGTTCAAGCTCACCGGTGACACGTTTCCAGATCGCGTCAAACTCCATTTCCAACAGCTTGGGGGGTAAATCAAACTTGTGGACATCGTCGAGTCGATCAAGCAACTGTCTTTTCAAGCGATTTTTCGTTACACCGTCATATTCCTGCTTGATCCGCTCCTGAATGGCGTCTCGTAAAGCGTCAACGTTATCTAGCCCCATATTCTTGGCAAATTGTTCGTCAAGTTCAGGCTTGACGGGTAATGCGACCTCTTTAATTTTCACCGCAAACTCTGCCGCTTTGCCAGCAAGCTTTTCAACCGGGTAATCTTCAGGAAAATTTGTTTTTATAGTTCGGTCCTCATCTTTCACGGCACCAACCAGACCTTCTTCGAAACCAGGAATGAAGGCGTTCTGCCCGAGAACAACCGGGGCATCCTCACTACTGCCGCCTTCAAATTCTTCGCCGCCAATAGTACCGACAAAATCTATTGTGACACGATCTCCTGTTTCTGCCGGACCATCCTTGGGCTGATAGCTAATGCCATTCTCAAGCAAACGCTCTACGCCTCTGTCGATAGCTTCGCCGGTGACTTCGGCAATGTATCTGTCAAGTTCGATAGTCGACAGATTTGCAACATCAAATTCCGGCAGAACTTCAAATGAAAGCGTATAGGCGAGATCGGCTTGCCCGCTAATAATCCTGTCAATTTCTTCCTTGTCCTCCGTCAGCCCCACCTCGGGTTCATGAGCTGGTTTCAGCTCACGTTCAGTCAGAGCTTTCTGGCTTGATTCAGCAACAGTTTGCTGGACGATTTCAGCGGCCACAGATTTGCCGTACAATTTACGAATGTGGGCAACGGGAACTTTTCCCGGTCTAAATCCCTTGAGATTTATCTGTCCTTTGAGTTGCTCCAGGCGGGCTGCAACTTTATCTTCGATTTCTTTTGCCTTAATGACAACCTTAAGCTCCCGCTTAAAGCCTTCTGACTGAGTTTCTGTGACTTGCATTAAATTTGAATCCAGATTGTAGGGCCTGCGAATTTCCTGATGCTCTCAAAAATGTTCACCGACAATTTCATTACTAATTTTGACATACCCGAATTTGAAAAAGATTACATCCAGGGCTTCCGGAAATCTGCGAACCGGCGATCGGCACACAGAAACAAAATATATTGGTCCAGTTTGTTCTGACCAGCAGCCCCGTTTGCGAACAAATTGCACGGTTTATGACAAAGGCGTGGTGCGGGTGAGAGGACTTGAACCTCCACTTCCGAAGAAACTGGTACCTAAAACCAGCGCGTCTACCAATTCCGCCACACCCGCTTGTCGGCGGCTGCGGAACCGCCAGTCAAAAAATCAACCTGTATAACAATGGCCAATGATTTACACATCAAAACGAAATAAATCTAGGGGAATATCGCATTCCCAGCTTAATTCCAATATTGCCGGAATTCTTCCCGCTCGCTAGCCCTGAACTGACGAAAACTCAATAACGCGCGATTCTGATCGTTTTATCTTTCTTCCTGACTTTGAAACCTTTTATGCTCCTTTTCTCCGGAAACAATAGTATTTTCAGCTATTCACGGCGTCCATTGCCAATTTACCGGCATCCAACGGAACGTCGGCCCTTTGCGCGCTACCATTCCCTTACCCGGAAAAGGAAGATGGAATCCGACTGTGGGAAGGCTTTCGGAAACGGCCATTTCCAACAATTTTTTACGGGATTCGGCACCTTTGGCAGGATCCTGATCGTATGCCATATGCCAATCCGGCCGCTCGAATGAAATATATGCATGATGCACGACATCTCCAAGGATTAAAAGTCGGTCATTTTCTGACGAGATAAGAAGTGACATATGCCCGACAGTATGACCTGATGTATCCAGGGTTTGAATGCCAGTTGTAATGTCCTTGCCCACATCAATCCTTTTGGTCCTGGCCGATACCGGCACCAGATTCCTTTTCGTACCCGCGGCCATATTGGAGAGCGAGGATGGCAATTTCGAAGTTACATCATCGGCCGTCCAGAAATCCCATTCTTTACTTTCAATATAATACTCCGCTTTAGGAAATCTTGGCTGGTTCTCGAAATCGTCTATAATTCCCCAGACATGATCGGGATGTGCGTGGGTAATTATGACGCCATCCACTTCCTCGGGTTTGTAACCGGCAGCCTTCAGATTCGAGAGCACTTTTCCAGCAGGCGGTTGAAAATTTGCGCCTGAACCCGCATCAACCAGAAACAGTTGTTTTCCCGTGTTGATTACACACAGGTTGGTATGTGCGTAATAATCATTAACAGGCTGCAGATTTGATCTGAGAAATGCTTTTACTTCGGCTTCCGGAACATTAGTTCCGAAAATATTCGTAGGGAATACCAGATTGCCATCTGAAATAACCGTTATTTCGAATTTTCCGACCATAAATCTGTAAAAGCCGGCGACCTGAGCCATCTGCATATTTGCCGCCCCGAACGCACCGTCGTAGGGAAATACCATTTGTCCCGCCGCCACTAGGGAAACCGCTCCTCCGGTCCGCAGTACATCCCTTCGAGACATTGGCGAATAAAGTTTCATTCTGCTCTCCCTACTGATCAATATCTTAACCTATATCGGTGGTAGAGTATTGATCTGCAACCCCAAATTCACAACGGCATTTACGGCTAAAAAAATTTCCGACATATTCCTTCAGACAAAAATGATCCATTCAGTATTGCTTGGTCCCAATTGTAAACAATGTTCGACTTATCTATCCACAGTCACAAAGCCGTCAGAGTGTTGTTTTCCGAAAATATTCACGAATCTCCACCAGATTTGTGACATACGAATATATTGATGAGACTTGATTGACGTTTTTCGTCTCTGTAGTTTTTAATATTAAGTGAAATTTTACGTAACAATCAATTTTCTACGGGTTGTTCAAATTGTCTGGAATAATAAAGTATCTGTTCGATCATGTTCGACGGACCAACATTTAGGCAGGAAATCAAGAAAATAACTGCAAGGGAATATCCATGTCTGCGAATTATACGGACGGAATTGTCGACGCTGTCGGCAATACTCCGCTAATCCGAATGAAAGAAGCCTCTGAACAAACGGGTTGCACTATTCTGGGCAAGGCGGAATTTTTAAATCCGGGTCAGTCAGTCAAGGATCGCGCTGCGCTCTTCATTATCCGCGATGCCGAAAAATCCGGTCATTTGCGACCTGGAGGAACAATTGTCGAGGGGACTGCAGGTAATACAGGTATTGGCCTTACACTTCTCGGTAATGCTCTGGGCTATAAAACAGTAATCGTAATTCCGGACACGCAAACCGAAGAGAAAAAAGACATGCTTCGACTGGCAGGTGCCCACTTAGTTGAAGTTCCCGCCGTGCCTTATAAGAATCCAAATAACTATGTGAAATATTCAGGCAGACTTGCAGAAGTTCTCAACCAGCAGGAACCGAATGGCGCAATATGGGCAAACCAGTTTGACAATATCGCCAATCGGCAGGGTCATATAGAGACTACGGCGGCTGAAATCTGGCAACAGACAAACGGCGACATTGACGGATTCATTTGTGCGGTGGGTACCGGCGGTACACTGGGTGGCGTTTCGATGGGACTGAAGAGCCGCAATCCAGATATCAAAATAGGTCTGGCCGATCCTTTAGGAGCAGCTCTCTATAACTATTACAAAAATGGAGAACTCCGAGCAGAAGGTGAATCCATAACTGAAGGAATCGGACAGGGCCGGATCACCGCGAATCTGGAAAATGTTGAAGTTAACCTGCCCTACCAAATTCCTGATGCTGAAGCGCTGACGATCGTATTCTCCCTGTTGAAAAATGAAGGCCTGTGCATGGGGAGTTCGAGCGGCATAAATCTTGCCGGCGCCATCCGTATGGCCCGGGATTTGGGTCCGGGTCATACCATTGTAACTGTGTTATGTGACTATGGTACGCGCTACCAGAGCAAACTCTTTAATCCGGATTTTCTAAGATCAAAGCATTTACCAGTACCCGACTGGCTGGATCGAGCGCCGAAAGACTTGCCCCAACCCTTTGTGGATGTTGAATGAATTGTGGATTCAGATAATGTCATCTCGAAAAGGAGTAATTGTAAAATGACCGAAACCCCCGGTTGGCTCATCGAAACAGACTGGCTGCTGGAGCATTTAAATGCACCGGATATTATCGTCATTGATGGGTCATGGCATCTGCCCCCGGAAGGGCGCGACGCTTACCAGGAGTATCTTGACGAACATATTCCGGGGGCGCTCTTTTTTGACATCGACAGAATTGCCGATACCGGTTCCGAACTTCCCCATATGCTTCCTACTCCTGTGCAATTTTCTTCCCAGATGAGAAAAATGGGAATTGGGGATGGATGTCGTCTCGTAGTTTACGACAGTAAGGGTTTGTACAGCGCTGCCAGGGTCTGGTGGACTTTCCGGGTGATGGGCAATAATGATATTCGCGTGCTGAATGGTGGCCTCAGGAAATGGAAAGCCGAAGGCAAACCTCTGGAATCGCTGGAACCCTCGCCGCGAACCAGCCGTCACTTCACATCCCGGCTAAACAGGGAACTCCTAAAGGAACTCGATGACATTCGCGAAATTCTGGAGAACAATTCCGCTCAAATAGTAGATGCCAGAGCCACAGGGAGATTTACCGGCGTCGCTCCGGAATTCAGACCGGAGCTGCGCAGTGGCCACATTCCGGGCGCAAAAAATTTACCGTACGACAATCTGATAAATGCTGACGGCACCTTAAAGTCTTCAGACCAAATCCGTGAATTGTTTTCTGAAACAGGTATTTTATTAGACGAACCTATTGTTACGAGCTGTGGATCTGGAATTACAGCCTCCGTCCTCGCGCTGGCACTGGCGACTATCGGCCGGGAAAATGTTGCTGTCTATGATGGTTCCTGGAGCGAGTGGGGTAAAAATCATTCACTGCCCATAGAAACCGGTGAGGCTGGCACCGGAAAAACTATTTGACAGGTGGCGCATAGAGAATACCGCCATTATTCCAAAGCTCGTTTAAACCGCGCTCAATCTTCAAGCTGGAACGCGCACCAATGTTGGCGTTATACATTTCCCCAATATTGCCCACGGCCCGTATAATGTTCTGTACCCAGTCTTTTTCAACACCGAGGAGGATTCCAAATTTCCCGTGGCTTCCAAGGAGATTTCTGACTTCAAGATTGTTCGATAAAACCATATCAGAAATATTGGCTTTCGTGATACCCAACTCTTCGGCATTAATAATTGCGAATAAAACCCATTTAATCAGATTAAACCACTGGTCATCACCTTGTCTTACAATTGGACCCCTCGGTTCCTTTGATATAATGTCAGGCAAAATTAAATGATCGTTGGGCGTTTTCAGCATCAATCGAACAGCCGCCAGGCGCGACTGATTATCGGTCAAAACATTACAGCGACCGGCTTCGTAAGCCGCCGCCACTTTCCCTGGTTCTTGATCGGTGATGATCTTGATGGGCATATTTTTTGCTTCGAAATAGCTTTTGGCTTTTAATTCGTGCATCGGCGTTTTGTTAACACAGATTGACGCTCCGGAAAGTTCGAGCGCACTCGACACACCCAGTTTTTTGCGGACCATAAAAGCCTGGCCGTCATAATACAGAACACCAACAAAATTTAGACCAAGCCCCGCATCTTTCGCGAGTGACCAGCTTGAACTATCATTTAAAAGGTCAATGTCACCGGATTGTAATGCCGAGATGCTGTCCTTACGGCTCAACGGATGATATTTTACTTTTTCGGGATCGTTAAATATTGCTGCTGCAACAGATCGACAGAAATCGACGTCCAGCCCGGTCCAGTTGTTATTTTTGTCGGCGGTCGCAAAGCCCGGCAAATGCTTGGATATGCCGCAGTTCAAGTACCCCCTCTTTTTAATGTGTGATAGGGTTGAAGCTTGGAGTTCGAAGTGAAAACCGAACATAAAAACCAGAGCCAGTACACCCACCAGCACCGTTTTAATTTCCAACTCACACAACCGATTTGATTTAGAGATGCGGAACAGCACGTTAAACGGATTCCCCACGACCCAAGAGTAACATTGTCCAGAGTTTCTCAATTGACGCGCTCCCACCACTATTGATTTGCACCTATAAATGAAGCCGTCATATCATGCGCCTTGTCCAAACTGGCATCACGGTATATGCAACAATTATGCTATGAGATCAGGAGCATTTGACAAGATTTTATCCAATAGGAAAGGATAACTGGAACATTATCAATTCGTTCCTTCACTTGTCGCACCCATTCCCTCCAGCCTGTTATTTACTGACTATTTTCTCACCTTCATCGTTAAACGATTTTGGTGCAACCTAGTCTGAGTTTTTGATTCTTGTTCGTCGTTTATATGTCCAGCAATTGCCAGTTGGGTCAAGTCTTGTCGTAGATTCTGGGATAAATAATTTCGACATCATCCAGCGGGTTTGACCTATAATGGCGTATAGTGGCATATCGTTAGATATATGTTCAGCTTTTGGGACCTCGGTAAAAATATTTTTGATATATAAAATTCCAACAGGTTAAGAAGTGGAATTGACATGAGTGAAAATAACGAAAAACCACAGTTTCAATTCAAAGAGAATACTCGGCTTCTTCATACAGGCCGCGATCCCGCCCAGCAGTATGGCTTTGTCAATACACCAATCGTCCGTGGATCAACTGTCGTTTATCCGGATTTTGCTGCCTTGAGCGCCCGGGAAGGAGAATACTCATATGGACGCCAGGGTACGCCGACAACCCGGGCTCTGGAAAAAGTCATCGCTGACATCGAAGGAGGCGCAAATACCGTTCTTCCGCCATCAGGACTATCTGCCATCACATGCGCTCTCACCGCATTTGTCGAAGCCGGAGATCACATACTTGTAACCGACAGTGTTTACCGGCCTACACGACGATTTTGCGATGAAGTTCTCTCGCGTCTCAATGTCGAGACGACCTATTACATTCCAACCATTGGCTCAGATATTTCAACACTTATCCGCGATAATACCAAGCTGGTTTTTACCGAAACACCGGGTTCTCAGACTTTCGAAATGCAGGATATCCCGGCCATTGCCTCGGTGGCCCATGATCATGGATTATGGATACTGATGGACAATACATGGGCGTCCCCGCTGTATTTCAAGCCTTTCGAGCATGGTGTCGACGTCTCTATCCAAGCCGCCACCAAATATATCGTGGGACATTCCGATGCCATGCTCGGTGCAATTACCGCAAACAGTCGTGCTCGGAATCATATTGACAGAAATTTTCTGAATTTCGGGCTTTGTCCAGGGCCGGAAGACGCCTATCTCGGTTTAAGGGGCATGAAGACGCTTGCAGTCAGACTGGAACGCCACTGGAAATCCGGTCTGAAAATTGCAAAATGGCTTGATCAGCGCCCGGAAATTTCCCGTGTACTGCATCCTGCACTGGAGTCCAACCCCGGATTTGACATATGGAATCGTGATTTTCTTGGTGCTTCAGGGCTGTTTTCCATTATTATGAAAGGTGGCAGTGAATCGTCAGCCGGAGCTTTGTTAAATAGTCTCGAGCTATTTGCGATGGGATTTTCTTGGGGAGGCTTTGAAAGCCTTGCGATCCCTTTTGATCCCTCATCTTACCGAAGTGCCGTGCCCTGGCAGGCAGAAGGTAAGGCATTCCGATTGCATGTGGGACTTGACGATGCAGACGATCTGATCCTGGATCTGGATCGGGCCCTGCATGCCTGGAATAAAGTCAACGGTTAACGCAAAAGATTTTTGAATTGGGTTTCGGTCCGTATTATTGGCAGGAACGGTAAAATGTCGACAAACAGCAACTCAGATACCCGTTACAGGCAACCATCTCACAGATTAAGTGCCTCATCTAGTTCCACACATTGGGGTTATTTTGACCCTGAACTTGAACCTGTACTTGAAATCAAAGACGGAGAAATCGTTGAAATAGGTACCGTCTCAGGTGGCCCCGAAGTGCTGCCGCTGACGGACTATACGGTGTCCGATCATCACCGCGACATCCTAAACGAAGTTACCCGACGCATGTTACCGGGACATATTCTTACAGGTCCAATCGCCATAGAAGGCGCTGAACCCGGCGATGTGCTGGAAATAAAGATTTTGGATATTGCGCTTGCCGCTGATTGGGGCTGGAATATTATTCGGCCGACACTGGGAACCTTGCCCGAGAAATTTCCGTCTGCAAGGCTTATTCATGTCGGAATAGATCAGGAGTCCGGTCGCCTCAGCCTGCCCTGGGGCATGGAGCTCAATGCCCGCCCCTTTTTTGGTGTGATGGGGGTCGCACCTCCGCTGGAATGGGGCGTGCAGTCATCCATTGAACCGCGGGCGTTCGGTGGCAACCTCGATCTCAGACACCTCGTTCCAGGCGCAACGCTTTACCTCCCTGTCTTTCGGCCTGGAGCCTTATTCTCGATTGGTGACGGCCATGCAATACAAGGGGATGGCGAAGTGTGTTTAACGGCGGTCGAAACTGCGCTCAAAGGAGTTTTTCAGTTTACGTTACGAAGAGACATGGAACTTGATGGGCCATTTGCTGAATCCGAAAGCCACTATATCACCGTTGGTTTAGATCCGGATTTGGACGACGCCGCGAAATCTGCTCTTTGGAACATGATTTGTTTGCTTGAAAAACGCCACGGAATGTCAACTGAAGATGCTTATTCACTGTTTTCAATGGCCGGTGACCTCCATATTACCCAGCTGGTCAATCGATCCAAAGGCGTGCACGGGATGTTATCCAAATCGCTGTTCACATAATACGATTTTGATTGATTTTTGTCTGATCACTCGTGCAGTCAAAATCCATGACTTCGGTTGCAGTTTGGTGCAAAGGCTTTTCTAGAGGACGAATTTACTGCTACAATCATTTGCAGGCGGAATTTATCGCTGTTCTGGTATTTTTCCACCGAGCAAGGGGTCAGGATCGTGAACACCACAAAAGATCAAACCAGCTCCACCTACACGCCGGCGCCCAATGCGAGATTTAAAGTGGGTGACCGAATTCGCGTGAAAAACTCAACCCCACCGGGCCACCGGCGGACACCTTGGTATATAAGAGGCAAAACTGGTACCATCGAGCGTATCTGCGGGAAATTCCCCAATCCTGAAGAACTCGCCTACGGATTTGATGGGTTGCCTAAAAAAGTTCTTTATCGCGCCAAATTCCTGCAATCGCAGGTCTGGGCCGATTATAAAGGCAATAAGGATGATTTATTGGAACTCGAAATTTTCGAGCATTGGCTGGAACCGGTATAAACCAAATCATTTCAAATGACCCAAAAAACACATCAAACAATTTAGCCATCTTGCGAGACATTCCGAATTTTTTGTTGATTGATTAATTCGCTTCGAACAAGCTGCAGCAAATGAGTGGTTATGAAATGAAAACAGACGTGGCTGCCAGATAAACTGACAGGACCAAGACCAGTGAACCGGTAATACGGGCATATTTTCGTTCCCTGCCGATATCTCCTGCACTGAAATACGTAAATACTGAACCGGCAACGAGTGCAATAACATATTGTATTATTGAAAAGCCGAGAAGATAAGCCGCGAACGGTGTTGTTTCAGCACCAATTATCGTTTCTGCATAGGCATAACCATGAGCAAGCCCGACCCCCGAAAATATTAGGCACAGCCAAACAACGCTGACGTCGGCGCGGATAAAAATCAGTAGCCCTGCAATTGCAACACTAGCCAGAATTATCGGCTCCACATAGGGAAAATCAAAACTTGCAAGGTGTAAAGCGGTTCCGGCAAGGGTTCCAATCACAAAGACCAGGGGAAGCGTGAATCTTCGGCCGATTATGGTTGCCAAAAGTCCAGCACAAATTATAAACGCCAGATGATCGACGCCTATCACAGGATGGGCAATACCGGATAAAATACCCTCATAAAATGAGCTTGGTGTATTTCCACCCATAAAATGATGGGCCATTGCGGACACCGGTAATAGAGCTGCCGTTACAAATATTGGCACCCCAGTGATCAGCTGTCTGTGATTCATAGATTCGATCCCTCTTGCACTGTCATCCAGAATTCTGGGCAATTCTATATGTTACCGTTTGCAAACCGAAATGTCTTTCTGTATTTTTTGTATCTGTAATTTGCGACTACGTGAAACTGATTTCTAATCGCTCCGGGTTCGTTGTCCAGTATTATTTAACGTCGACGAAACGAGTTCGAAAATATGACGTCCGAAACTAAACCCGGATCATCGTTGGCAAAACTATCGAATAGCTCCAGAAACTTATTATTCGCTGTTTGTTAGCCGTCATCCGTTTTAACCGAGAAATTCGTTCGATCGGCGATAAAACCGATTAACTCGGATGCTGCCATTTTGTACCGGAGGCTGGCTGGAGTGTAAACTGATAAAAATACCTATGTCATGTGATATAAGGCCAGATTATACAGATGCCTGCGAGTTCAGCACCTGGAGCATTGTGGCACCCGGAGATGTTGCCGTGACCGATTTAATCCGCCGCAGATAAACGGTCAAGTTGTCAGCAACATCTCCGACTATTGATAATACCACTTATATTGATGTTAGAAAATTTAATAATAGATTCAATTATTGTGTTGCTGTTGAGTTTCCCCCCAATCGTATAATGCTTCTCCACAGCCTGAGGTGCGATGTAAACGGTTTTCGAATTCGCTAAACCTATCATGGAATTAATATATGTGTTTATGTCCCCAGCTTTCCCACAGAGGTACTATTGTGACTTGTTCCCAGCGCTCTATTACGGCCTAAATAGACAGTCCGTTTCGACTCAAGCAATAAAATACCGGCGGGGGATGCGACGGAGATCACGGATACCTGCTGAAATGCAGACCGGTTGGATTTCTCACAAAATTTGCATTAGTGAATCATTCAACAGAACATAGATCTCCGTCTCGCACCATCGACCCGGTAACGGTTTGGGCGGCACGCCCCATTCCAGGCCAAACTTCGGTGCAGACTATCCAATGGCGGCGGCAATCGCGTCGCGATTTAAAGGAAGATTCCGGACCCTCACGCCGAGAGCCTGACGAATTGCATTTCCAATCGCCGCAGCCGTTGGGCCCTGTGAGGCCTCTCCAACTCCCAAAAGCGGTTTATCTGAATGTTTTATTATCGCAACTTCAATTTCCGGAACCTCAGGAAAAGTCAGAATTGGATACGATTCCCAGTCTCTCGAAACAGGAACGTCTTGTTCAAATGTTACGGCTTCTTTTGTTGTCCAACTTATGGACTGAATGATGCCACCTTCAATCTGATTGCGAATACCATCTGGATTTATACATTCTCCGGCATCTACACTGGCCCAGGCGTTCTTGATCCGCACATTTTCTTCAAGCTCCACCAAAACCACAACTGCACAATACGCGGCATGATTCTTATATCGGGCGAACCCAATGCCAAGCCCCTGATTATCACTTAGGTCGCCCGGCCATTGCGCGGCTTCAGCAACCTGTGTAATGACGGCCCGGGCCCGCGGGTCCTTGAGATGATCCAGTCGCAGTTGAATGGGATCAATTGCTATTTCATGAGCAATATCATCCATCAGGGTTTCAAGGGCAAAAACATTTAAAAACCCTCCGAGACCTCGCATCGACGAATAACGAAATGGAAGATCCAACGCTATATGTTTGGTAGCTGAAATATGAGGAATATCATACCATGGCACGGCATTGCGGTCGGCGCCGCCGCCGCCCGACAACGGTACATCGGTCCCGGGGGCAGCCGGCACCGCTTTTTCGATGTATTCCGCCGCCAGTAAATTCGGAGTGCCGTTTCTTCCGGGCCTTCGTACATGCGGTGGACTCGTTACGTCCACAATCATTCCCTCGATGGTGTTGCTTTCATTCAGAATGGCCTCCGCCAGGGTTATCATACCGGGGCCAAACGGCGCACTTGTCAGTTCATCAGCACGGCTCCACACGACTTTGACCGGCCGGCCAGGTACGGCTTTCGCCAGCAAAGCGGCATCCAAAGCGACATCATCAGCTCCATTATGGCCATAACAACCCGCTCCCTGAAAGTGCATCACATCGACTTTCTCCGCCTCTATTCTGAATACGTCAGCCAGTGCTTGGCGCAGTGGAAATACACCCTGGCTATGCGATCTCACCGTAAGCTGGTCGCCCTCCCATAGCGCAATCGCACAACATGGACCGATTGACCCGTGAGCGATATAGGGCCTGGTAACACGGGTCCCAATTTTTTTTCCGGACAACGAAAAAGGATCACCCTCACTAAAACTTATCTCAGATTGCGTCTCAGCCTTTTCGAGGGCAGAAATCGGATCTCCAACATCCGGTAACGGAGCCGACCACTGAGTTAGGATTTCAGCTTTCTGAATTGCTCTGAGGGCATCAATTTCTTCTTCGGCGATAACTCCGATAAAAGAGCCGTCACGAACAAACTTAATAACGCCGGGCAGATCTTCCAATTCGCCGCCGTTAAAATCTTGGCATCGGGCATTCAGTGAAGGCGGATGCAGCACCCGCCCGTGCAGCATACCGGAAAGTTTTAAATCATGAATGAAACTGACCTGTCCCGTAATTTTGTCCGGCAAGTCAATTCGCGATTGCGATTTATCAACCTGCCTGCGGGCCTCTATGGGTTTTGGACCGCAATAGTCTTTGACTTCCCGCGTGAGATCCAGTTTTGCCGCCAATGTCCAGTACGTCAGATCACTGGCTCTACCTTCAACATGTATCAGTCCGTCCTCAATGGATAATTTTACCGGATCTGATTGTAAAAGTTTTGCCGCCTCTTCAAGGGCGAGATGGCGGGCCGCTGATGCCGCCAGGCGAACGGAACTTCCTCCGACTTCCATAGAACGGCTGCCCGCGGTTGTTCCTTCGTCCGGAGTTTGTCGGGTATCTCCTGAGTAAATGTCGATGCGTTCGAAGGCCACATCGAGTTCATCGGCGGCTATTTGAGCCAGCGCGGTCAAAACACCCTGTCCGAGTTCAACCCGTCCCGTGTAGAGGCTGATCCGTCCCTCTTTGTCCATTGAAATCCATTGACCGATCGCGGGATGATCTTCAATTGCCGGAGGTAATTTCACTGTGGCGGAGCGGGAATCTGTCATACCGAAGCCCTCCCATTTTCTTTAAGCGCGCGCGCCGCCAGTTCTATGGCCCTTAAAATTCTCGCGTGAGACCCGCACCTGCATAAATTTTTCTCCAACGCCGCCGCAATCTCTGCACGGGTGGGATTTGGGTTCTCATCCAGCAAGGCTTTTGCACGCATTATGATACCGGACAAACAATACCCACACTGACCGGCCTGTTCTTGAAGAATGTATTCTTGAAGAGGATGAAGTCCTTTATCCGAGGCGAGGCCTTCAACAGTTTCAACATTCTTTCCAACGATGGACCAAATCGGTGTGTCACATGAAAAAACTGCATGACCGTCTACAATGATCATGCACGCCCCGCACAAACCATCGCCGCATCCAAAGCGGGCGCCATAATGATCCAAACTGTTGCGCAGGATATACAGGAAAGGGGTATTGCGATCCGCTGTTACCGTTACAGGCCGACCATTCAGGTAAAAGGAAAATTCTTCAGACACGACTGTTCCTGTTAGATTTGAAGAGTTCAAACTTATATTTTTCTAATCCTGAGTATTTGATCAGCCGTCAATTTTTAAAAGACCAAAATACTTTGGTCAGCAATCAAACTCAGATTACTATTGTACTATCGCTTTTATCGAATTTGGGCAACTTGAATTCCGGCAGCCTCACCGGCTAAACCGTTTGCCAACATCAAGTCACAATCACTTCCGGCAATCGGTTTGAATGTCGTCTGGATTATGGATTTAACCAAAGTCATTGGAGGCACGTTCATTCAAAGCCCGGTCGTTAAACGAGCTTATTAAAATTAAATCTGGACTTAAGGTAAATTGTTGTTAAATGACCGATCCGTCCATGATCCCATACAATCAAAAATCTCAAGAATTTCAGGTGCGTCCGAAGGTTATAGTTAATGAAATTTTGCTTGGCTCCAGATTCCGATAAACCTAATTTTTAAATTTTTACTATAAAAAAATAATCAGAATAATGTTGTGTTTTATCGAGGAGTCACACCAAATGGATGATGGAAATTTCTACGTGCTTCTAGTGATAGCATTTATATCATCTAATATTTCAAACTTCATTCCCGTGGAGTCTCAGTTTTTAAAACCGTTCATGACAACTATCACGTTTGCAGGGCTTTACATTCTGCTCAGTGCATTAATGTCGGATTTTTCAATGAGCATGCCTCCCCTCTATTGGTAGTGGGATAATTTAAGGCCGCTAAACCGGACTGCGACACAGAGGATTGATAAATCGAATGAAGACTTGGGGCCGACCTGGTCTGCCAGGCTGTTCTCGACAAACCCGTAATGATATGCAGGGCATGGATCGCTGCCACCAACTGATTAATGGAAATCTGGATACCTCTTTTTTGCGCCAGCTATAGAAGATTTTGACTAGAATAGCACGCCGGGGCTTTCTGTACCCAATTGGCAGACCGCTCGTTCCGATGCTGCATTTGATTGCTGCGATGTTTCAACATTGATCATTTCCCGGGCTTGTTCGCTATGATGATAGAGGGCTTCCAGCCTTTCATCAGACTCCTCAACCATTTCAAGGCTCTCATCAGTTTCTTGGGACAGTTTGGGATTGCTCAACCTGTCACTTGATGTCCACCGCCCATAGTCCTTGCGCGGGCCGAAAATCATTGAGTTCGGATGATGCAAGGATTCAACTTGGAACTTCGATATCCGCGATGAAAACGGGTTTGTCAAAATTACAGTGACCAATAAGATAATGGAGAAATAGAAAAACAAAAAAAGCCCAAACATTTTCAGCAGACGCATTGCAATCACCTTTGTAATATTTCAGCGGTCGAACCAAAGCGAACACAGAATAATTCAGTTCCTACAATCAGGTAAGCTGAGATTACTATCCAGACAAGCATCTATTATCTATGCAGGTCAGGTCGGCGTTTCAAAGGTAAAAAATCTCACAATGTATCACAATTAAGTGGTCTTGAGTGGTCTGCCCGGTCCTAACTGTCCGGAACCTCACGGGCAAAGCAGGCCTCTCAAAGTAACAATTAACTAAACTCGTTTAGCTGATCAGTAACCGTCAGGGTACTGATTGAACACACTGGAAAATGTAACCTCTGTCCCCTCCCCCCTTGTTTTCCAATTCCCTCTCTTAAATCCGGAAATACCGTCAAATAAGCAACGTTTAAAATGCTTTTTATCGACATATAACGATCTTATTCAGGATGTGTCTCAAAATTGTTGAATTCATTATGGCAGATCGCATATTCTGTATTAGAAAAATAGATTTTGAATTATTATACATACTATCGGCTAATCAACCCAGTGTCAGATTGTCTGTTATATCGTTTTCAACCACGAGTGCCTGTTCGGAGTATATGCCAGTTTTAATTATGGACCGCAGACTGGTGTTGCAGCATTATGAAGGAGAACATAGTGAACCTACTATTTGGCCGACTTTTAACAGCATCACGTATGATCATCTATTTTGGCCTGATGGTGTTGACGACTCCGATATCTGCCCAAGCTCAAGCAAAGAATATTCAGGATTTCTTCGGAATTTTTCTGGGAAAATTAGTCAGTGACTCATCAGGCGGTACGCTTGAGCGAGATCTCAAACTGGTTATTCAACCTCACAAAAAAAACGGCTTTTCCTTAAAATGGACGACGATCATACACCTTGATAACGGCACAGATAAAATCAAAAATTTGCATGCAAAATTTGCAGAACTGAAACGGCCCGGCATTTATGCTTCTGAAATGGCACAGGACCTGTTCGGAAATTTTATCCCGCTTGATCCATTGGAAGGAGAGCCTTTTTACTGGGCTGGCCTGAAAGGCGATACTTTAACAGTACATACCCTGTTCATTCATGCAAATGGCGGATATGAAATGCATATTTACAAACGCCGTCTCATTGATAATACAATCCAGGTTGAATTCAAGAGAGTCATAAATGGAGAGCCGGAAAAGACTCTTACTGCGGTTCTCAAAAGAACAAAAAACTGTGACTGGAACTGGCATTGTACCAATGACAATAAATGTAGTTGGCACGCAAAAAACTGCCGTGGATAGCCTGTTTCCTTAAACTCCGCCCTGAATTTCCGACCGCTAAAAGCCAATCCGCACAAATAAACAGACAGATCTGTGTTATTTGTCACTGCCTCAATTCTAAACAACCAATAGATAAGTTGCCATCGGCGAAAATCTTTTGATCGGTCATCATCGAAGATTGGTGATGCTGAACGGGATGGGACCTATGGATTTGCTGTTGACACATCAAAAACTCCGGAAATCCCAGCCTCGCTTCAAACTTATCCGTTAAACCGTACAAACCTGACTTAAAGGAGTTCTGAAATGTTGAAATTGGCTGTTACTCAAAGTCTTGGATTGATCAAAGCCTGGGGCGCGCAGCTCAACAAAGTCAACCGCATGTTGGCACTGGCCAAACAGAACCTGCCACCAAAATCAGGAACGGAACAGGGGCGTTTCTATTTGGTGACAAGGCATTGCAGGCGACTTGATCTGTAATCACTACTCTACATCACTTGCGCTATCCCAACTCTACCGGTCAACTTTCAACTCGTTCTGGAAATGCTGGCAATCTGCCGGCGACTGACTTACACCCTGTCCACTTCAAAATTATTGAAGAAAGAAGCCCTCGCGCGGGCGCCCGGAAGCATAAAGCTCAGATCGGTGCCGCCAAGAACAAATCTGACACCTCGTTTTAAGTAAGGCGTTAGCAAAGTCTCATCGTAGATCCCACCTAGTCCGGTAACCTTGCCCCCCGCTTTGACATCATCGATGACCTGACCAACCAAATCAGAGAAAATCGGATTGGTGAACTCACCTGTCTTACCCATGGCCGCCGACAAATCGTTCGAGCCGACCATGACGATATCTATGCCAGGAATTGAAGCAATCTCGCCCGCCCTATTTGCCGCTTCAGGTGTTTCAAGCATCACGACTAAAAGGGTTTCTGCATTGAGAATCGGCATAAGTTCAGAGGCGGGTATTTTTGCGTAGCCATGTTGCGGGCCGCCTGCTGCCAGTGATCTGTTTCCGTCAGGGGGATAGCGACAGGCTCGGACCAGCTCTCGGGCCTGCTCAACCGTTTCAACATGGGGAAAAATGACGCCCTGAGCACCGTTATCCAGCATACGTTGCGCCCGTGACACATCATTTTCTGGAACACGGACAATGGGTGTGATCCCCGCATGCAAACAAGCTAGCGAGATTTCCGACGCCCGCGTCAGATCCATAGCGGAATGTTCGAGGTCAATAAACAACCAGTGAAATCCGCAGGATCTGGCTATCCCTGCCACTTCCACAGACTGGATGCGGCTGACGTTGAAACTGGCGGCAATCCGCCCCTCGCTTAATCGTTGTCTGGTCTGATTTACTAACACTGTCATTTCCATATTCCCTTCTAAACACATTCTTTAAATACGACTTCCACACTCTCTAACATTCCCGGACGAATTTCCATAATTCTGACGTTGCCATTCGGTTTATTTCACAGTGCACGGACCTGGGACGGAAATTGAGAGCTGCCAATTAAAGTTATATTTCTGCCATTAGCGACTTGTTAACCCTGTTCTTACAAAATAATCCGACCATAAATGCTATCGACAAAATGAGAGGTGGGGCCATGGATAATGCATCTGAGGTTTATCATGATGTCAGTCCAGAGAAATATCAGCCTGACTCAGTTTTGTGTGACTTAGGACGTCGGTTTGATGAACTGGTTATCAAGGAAGTCCTGGCCTATCAGTTCGATGAGCAATCCCTGGGCTTGGATTATGAGATTTTGGATCGACTAAACGAGGTTCAGGACGCAATAGCGGAGCTGACAGCGAATATTCTCCGGATTACGCCGCGGACCAAGGCGGAGTGGGCCGTTCAGTCCCGCGTCAGGGCCTACTGGCACGGCGAACTCACCTTTTAATTCACGGAAAACCCACTAAATAAATGATGCTGCCTCGAGGCGAGGTTGTTCGACGGTGCGGCAACAGGATTTATCTACTGAGAATCGAACCCGCGTGAGAGTGAGGGTTTGCATAGCAGGTTATTTGCAAGGAGTAATCGCTATTCTGACCCTTCCAGCTCAACTCGGCGATTAAACTGCCATATTTCTTCCTGAGAATATTCTTCAGGATTGCGAATTTGAATTGGCCGGATTTCCCCCATTGGCCTGAGTTCAATATTCCCGGTAAAGCCATTTGATCTTAAAAAGGTCGAAACAGCAACCAACCGGGCTTCAGAAAGAGTCATATTAAATTCTTCGGTACCCCGCTCGTCCGTATGCCCGCTCAATACAATTTTGTTCAACTTTTTCCTCAGTATAAATTCGAGCAATGCGGCTACGGCCTTCTTACCCTCATCCGTAAATACTGCTTCCTTGTATACAAAATTTATTGGTACGGGACTGGCGATGACAACGCCCTCTTGTTCTGTTTCGACAATAATCGGTTTTCCTTCCACCGTTTTTTTTGGCGCAGCAATCTTGGGACCTAACGCCATTTTACGGTTTGCCGATTCCTCCACAGTCTTGATAACGGTTTTGTCGTCAAGAAGACGTCTTCTGGCAACCTTAGGCTGCGACTTTCCAAGTTGGTCTTCCCCACCGGCCGAAGCTGTTCTTGAACGGGACAACAAAGATTCGGCCTGAGGCCGATCTATTTCCGCCGAAACAATTTTTTCGACGTGTACTGGCTGAGTAATCTCTGCAACCCTGTTTGACCCCATTTGAGCCCGAAGCGTCAGTTCCATTTCTTTGTGATGTTCTGTGAGAACCGTTACAACTGTCCAAGCGCCTTCGGGGTCGGCGATGGCTTCTCCAACAATTTTTCCATTGACAATTACGATCACCTTGGCTCCCGGTTCGGCATGCCCTGCAAACACAGACACTCCATCCGGGGCAACGCGGATCACGTCAAAATTGGGACGTCGCATCGGGACTTTTGTGATCTCTTCACCACTCTTTATTCCGGAAAAATTGGATATGTCTTCTGACAGACGGTGCCCTGTTCCAATGTCAATTCCTGCCATTTTCTTCTTCGGGTCTGACTGCAAGGATTCATTTTGAGCGTCGGAGCCAGAAACAGATTGCTGATTCGACCCACGATTTTCTCCGGCAAGTTTGCTGCCGGAGGGGGATGCATCCTGCCTGCCGTCGTGCGGGTCGGTATGCGGGGAGTTTCGATTTCCGGATCTATCAGCATTAAGACTCTCAGTAATCGCTCCTTGAGTTGTCTCGGTCGAGGGTTCCAGAACGAGGTAACGAAAGGCCAGGGCCGCGCTAATCATAGCGGCGAAAACGCCCACAATTGCGCCAATGGTACCAAG
This sequence comes from uncultured Hyphomicrobiaceae bacterium, assembly GCA_964461525.1. Classification (GTDB taxonomy): domain Bacteria; phylum Pseudomonadota; class Alphaproteobacteria; order Rhizobiales; family CAYWUX01; genus CAYWUX01. The sequence goes on from CAYWUX010000003.1 coordinate 146,572, forward strand.
TTTCATTTGCAAACACTCATACTGGTTCTGCAGATCAATTTTCAAAGTTAAAGGTCGGCCCCACTTTAAAACATTATGTTATTATTATAAGTTAACTAATCTCCGGCAACAAACATCTGCTGCACCATAGTTAACCTTGTCTAAAAGGATAAGTTAAACCACCATCTTAACTGGTCAAAATTTTAACAGGATCAGTCAATTCATGCGTTATATCTATTCAAATCTGCAGTTCGTTGGGATTCAATCGGCTTTTTCAGAAGGATGCAATGCTTAATCGCAATAATTTGATAATTTATTTGATTTTTTTCTGTTTTTCAGGCTGATTACGTTGAATTTTTTCCAGCGCAACAATCCAATTATCGTATCAGGGCACAAAAATAACAATCGGGACCCTATTTCAGTTAGCCGGAAAAAGTTGTGTCAGCGGAATTTTATTTTAAGTGGCATACCTCCTCGCGGTCTAAGGGTAACTCTGAGAAGAGGCATGGGGTTTGTTCCATCTAAACACTCAAAATGTACACGGCGCACCAGTGTTGCCAGTATTACGGTGGCTTCAAGCAATGCGAAAGATGCTCCAATACAAGAACGTCGTCCTGCACCAAACGGCATGAAAGCGTGACGCGGGCGCTCACGATCTTGACCGGGTGCAAATCTTTCCGGGTCAAATGCGTTGGGGTTATTCCAATTTAATCGATGCCTGTGAATTACGAATATCGGCATCATGATCACAGCATCGGACTGGATTTGCAAATTATGAAGTCTGGTGGCCTTCACCGACCGGCGCGAAACGACAGATGCGGGAGGGTAAAGTCTCATTGCTTCCTTTATGACCTGCTCGGTAATAACCAGATGCTTTACATGTTCGGACGAAATACGAACACTCCCCGCAACTCGTTCAACTTCGTTAAGAATTCTCGATTGCCATTCGGGTACTTTGGCAATTAGATACAAAGACCAAGTGAGGGCAAGCGCCGTTGTTTCATGTCCTGCTGTTAAGAATGTCAGTAGATTATCGACGATAAGTTCATCAGACATCGAATCTCCCGTATCCGGATCCCGGGCATCCAGAAGTTTACCCAGCAAATCATTGGCGGCAGGATTATCTGACCCGGAGTGACGGCTCCGCCGGTCTTTTACCAGATCTGCAACCTGTTGCCGCATGAACATTGCTGACCTTCTCATCTGCAGCTTCCCCGGAAATGGCAACCATTCAGGCGCATCAATAAGATCATAAGCGACGATCCAACTGACATGCTTTAAATATTTCGTCATGTTGTTGGCTACACCCAAACTGTCAAAAGCTTTGTGGCCCAGGAGCATAGTATTCTGTATGACACCGAAAGTTGTTGCGGCCATGTCGCGGTCTATCCAGCGCACCAGACCACCGGAACTCTTAGCATAGTCTGAATCGGAAACTTTTTGATTCCATGACGCAAGCAAGTTCTCCGCGGCTTCAACCATGTTGGGAATTGCTGATAATATGACTTCGTGACGGAACAGCGGGGCGACAATCCGCCGTTGCCATTTCCATTTGTTCTGCTCGGCAATCAGAATTCCGTCTCCGAGGGCCTGTCCCAGTATTTTCCTGTCCGCACGGCTTTTTTTGAAATCGTCTGCCTGTGAAATCAGAACCCGTTTTATTAGATTGCTGGACATGACGAACAAAGTCTGACGGCCCGCTTTTTGAATCTCTATTGAGGGTTCTTCATAAAAATCCTGTCTCCAGGTTTCAAGTGGATTCCGAATGAGATGAAAAAGTATCCTTGGCAGGGAAAGCACCTCGGTCGGCGGGCGAACGGTTGGTGGAACAAAAAGCTTCTGGTCCGACATAACCAATAATTCCGATTAAATATTAAATTCACGCTAAGAAATATTCTGAACCGTATAAAGTTCATAGGACCGCCGCAATCCACGAAAAGCGTGAACACCGAGCGAACAGAGGGCTTGAGTGGACTTGACAGCGTGGGCAAACCGGTCTGATACAAGCAGGTTACAGTTCAAATCATCACACAATTGCTCGATACGGGCGGCTTCATTGACGGCCGGACCGATGGCGGTAAAATCCAGACGGTCAAGAGCTCCAACATTTCCATACGAAACATTACCCTTGTGGAGCACGATATCGAACGTTGTTATAACGGCGTTGTCCTGCCGCCTTTTCATATTCAGATCGTTCATCAATCTTAGCGACTCTATGGCGGCATTCATCGCCCGATCACAAATCTCAGCCGCATCGCCCTTGATCAAATTGAAGGTAGCGAGAATTCCGTCGCCGGTAAATTTCAGAACATCGCCACCGCCGGCGATTACCGGCTTAACCATGCATTCAAAATAACTGTCCAGCATCGGTATCACCTGATCGCGAGACAACTGATCGGTAAGTGAGGTAAAATTCCTCAGGTCCGCAAAATAAATTGCCGCAGAAATAACCGAATGGAACCCTCTGTGAATTTCCCCGCTCAGCACCCGGTGGCCTGCTTCCCGGCCAATGTATGTATCAACTAAATTCTTAGAGATTTCGATATTGAGAAGTGTTTTTACCGACAGAGCCAATCTTCTGTTCAACCGATCGAGTGCGGCAATCTCATTTTGCAGAAAGCCTTCCGGCCTTTGGGTCATATAAGAAGACAGCAGGCCGGTCTTGCCTTCCAAAATACCATCTTCACCGTAACCCACAATACGGGCGACGTAGTCCGTGCCTCCCTGTTCCGCGAATTTATTAAACATGGGAAAGGGCTGTTGATCCGAGGTCCGATCAATTGTCCATTGTGCGAAGTTCAAGTCGTTGTTCAGCATCCAATAATAAGGACTTTCCATCCAGTCCTTGGTGTTGGATGGGCTGTAGAGAAATTCGTCACGGGTTATGGAGCCGTCGTCAAGCCAGGTCAGGGCCTGAGATCCATAAATAGGATGCAAGGTACGCATGCCTATATGCCCCCGCCAGAGCGGAATGCCGATTTGATTCAATCTTTCACAATAGCCGGAAAAAAGATTTTCGAGGGAACTGCCTGCAAGCCCCTGCTCCACGAGCCAGTCGCTTACCTCCTGCAAAACAGGAGCCTCGTCCTTGATTTCCGTTTTCATACTCGCTTTGATTTTTTTATGCATAGCATTTGGAAACGTAATGACAGTTTGATACAGATGGAGATTGAAACAAGGATATTCTTAGTGAGGAGACCCGATCGGACGAAACCGCTGACAACATGTCCGTGAGCACCTCATTGAATTCGAATTTTTAACTCAGACAATTCGAGCTTTGCAATTTAAATTTGCAAATGTCATACCCACTGCAACAAAATGGTTTCTTCGAATTTTCAACAATAAAACTCATGCAACAGCATTGAGTGCCAGACCATAGGGATAATTACGGCGAAACCGAGATGCGGGGATAGTATTTTTATTTTCCCACAATCACCGCCCTATTACACAGTTTGAGTTGCAAGTCTCCCAACAGGTTTTTCATTTATTGGCAGGTGGATGATAGCGGCTGCAAGACCAAATACTACTCCGGCCCACCACATGGTATCATAGGAACCAGTCAGATCATACAACACTCCGCCCAGCCAGATGCCCAAGAAGCTTCCGATTTGGTGACTGACGAACACAATGCCAAACAACATCGTCATATAAGTCGGGCCAAACACCTGAGCGACAATGCCAGAGGTTAACGGGACCGTTGACAACCACAGAATTCCCATGACACAAGAGAATATATAAACATTGATTTCGGTTTTGGGAGCCAGAACGAAAATTGTTATCAAAAGCGCCCGGGCAAAATAAATGAAACTCAAACTGTATTTTTTGCTCCAATGCTGTCCGACTACACCCGACAGGAAAGATCCGCCGATGTTAAACAATCCGATAAGCGCAAGCGCTGTCGCCCCCACCCGAGCACTCAGACCGATATCGGTGATGAAAGCCGGAAAGTGGACCGCAATGAAGGCAACATGAAAACCACAAACAAAAAATCCGAGAGTAAGCAGTACGAAACCCCGGTGTTGCAAGGCCTCGGACAGAGCGGCCCCTATGTTCTGATCTAGCCTAATCTCCTTGCCGGCACCACGATTGTTCGGCATGGCAAAAGCCATCGGAATTATCAGCGATACTATTAAGGCGAGATAGATTAGAGCGTTGTACCAGCCAAACACAGAAATGAAGAACTGGCTGATTGGCGGAAACACAAACATCCCAAATGAACCTGCTGCCGCTCCAATCCCGAGGACAAGGGACCGCTTTTCAGGCGGGACGGCCTTAGCCATGGTAGCGAGTGCGATCGTAAATGCCGAAAATGCAACACCGAGTCCGACCATGACACCTCCGATCAGGTGAAATATTTGTGGATCCGTACTAAACGCCATTCCCCAGGTTCCGCCGGCATAGAGGATGCCGCCAAAAACCAGAACCCATGTCGGCCCAAATCGATCAGCAAATGCTCCGGCGATGGGAAGTCCCAGTCCCCAGAAGAGATATTGCAAAGCCATCGCCAGCGAGAAGATTTCCCGGTTCCAGCCCTTTGCGGACGACATCGGTTCGAGAAACAACCCGTAAATCGAACGCACTCCAATTCCGATAGCTGAAATAAGGCATCCAGCAATCATGATGATCATCAGGGCGCGAGGCGTACCATTGAAATATTCTGACCTTGACTTAAGCATGTTGGCGTTATCCGATTTGTCCGTCTGACCGAGAACCAGATGCGGGAAGAGAGTTTTGTAACTGAGATCAGGACGGATTCAGGCAGGTGACCAGGGTGAAGACAAATTCAATGAATCTCAAGGTGAACTCAACTTTCTATTCTAATTTGTTCCATACTATATCGGATTGAATTAATCTCGAAAACACTAACTTATAAGCCGTCCGTGCCTGATAATGCTGGCAATCAATTCGCCTTTTGATAAACCGCACCTGTTGGCGTCGTGACCGTTCGCCGCCACACGCATATTCTGTGTTTTATGACACAAGTCATCGACAATTCTACAGAATTGCGAATGTATAACGGAATTATGCATTTGTTCATATTCTATATTTCATTATTTTTGGAATATAAACTTCGTTTACCAAAGTAAATAATTTTGGAAATATTTT
>CAYWUX010000003.1:151756-204640 GCA_964461525.1 uncultured Hyphomicrobiaceae bacterium
TTGCAGCTGCAGTGAGGGACCTAAGTACCAATGCCATACTGATGACCATAATCACCATGGTCGTTATATCCGGCTTTAATTTCAGTGAAGAGACCAGGCTGGCTGTTTATACAGGTCTGATCGTCGCGCCCGCAGCAGCCATCATGTATTTGCAAAGTACTGTCGCCAACGCATCGCGACGGTACTTTCTGGCCTTTGCTCCCAGCTATTTTTTCCGTCCCTCGGCCTTACTGATAGCAGTTCTGGCCTTACCTTTATATTCCGCACAGCCAAAACTGAGTATCGTTTTGATGCTCTATGCCTTCATTGCGTACGCCACTTTGTTGGCCCAGACCTGTTGTCTATGCCGGAATTTCATAACGGGCGGCGGAAAAATCAACTGTTTTAAACTCCCTTTAAGAACCAGTAAAAAGAGACTTGCGGCGTGGCGCTCCCGTGCCGCAGCCCTTACAATCGTAACCCTGGTAACTCAGACATTTTCAGATCTGGTCATTTTAATTGCCGGTATTTTTGTTGAGACAGAACATGTCGCCATTATCGGCGTATGTATCAGGATTGCCGTATTTGTAGGATTTGCTGGCCAGATTTGCCATCAATTGGTTATTCCGGATTTAACGAGCGCCATGGCAGCAGGCGACAACTCTTCGCGACTGCGTATTCTGTTCAGAGCCAATATTCTCAGTATTGCAGCGCCGGTAACTATACTTATACTGGCGGTATTTTTTGGTCACCAGATCTTGGGTGTTTTTGGCGCAGAATATACCAGTGGATACCCTATCCTGCTCATACTTCTTTTTAGTCCGCTGATTAGATCCTCATTTGGGATCAATGTTTATCTGCTAAGCTTCGAGGGCAAACAGGCACAAACCGGAGTTGCGTGCGCAGTATCGGTGGTTGTGCTGTTAGTAAGTGCGGGCTTTTTGTCAATGACTTTTGGTGCCGAAGGCTTAGCTGTTGGCGTTGTAGTTTCCGATCTAAGCTGGGCAATAGGCGTCAGTATTCTGGCCCGCAGAACATTGGATATGCCAGGAGATGTTGTCTCACTTGTCAGACAAAAGTTGCAGTTTGCCACCCGTTTTTCTATCACTTGAGACTATCTTGTGTCTCCAGAGCGAGTTTTACCCTAAAATTTGGCCGGCAAAAATGGGTTGTCGGTTAAAGGCCGACATGTCATTGTAAAAATCCGATATCAATAGATTCAATAGTTTTGCGGCAGCCTGACAGGTACCGCTTTGGGTCATCTCCCAAAACATTATAAGAACTAAACTGCTGCAAGTTTGATATGGCGATCTCTTAGAACGGGGTGATTTGAAATGAGTGAATTGGTTTTGTTGGAAATTTTCTCCGACTACGTCTGACCTTGGTGTTATCTCAGTACCGGGCGTATTGAAAAACTCAAACAGACTTTCGACATCAAGGCCAAGTGGGTTCATTTTCCCCTTCACCCGGATACACCAGCGGAAGGAAGGCCAATGCAGGATATTTATTCCCGCCATGGCGTCGATGCCGACGCTGCTCAGCTTCGCATGAAGAAACTGATGGCCGAAGAAGGGCTGCCCTATGGCAACCGCACACACACATACAACAGCCGGCTGGCTCAGGAACTCGGCGCATGGGTTGCGACACTGGAAGGATTTGACGACTTTCACGATGCCGTGTTCAGGGCATACTTTGTGGATGCCAGGAATATCTCAGATGAAAATGTTCTGATAGATGTGGCGAATTCGGTCGGCCTTCCCGAAGCTGAAACGAGAAAAGTTCTGTCCGAGCGTTTGTTCAAAGACGCCGTCGACGCGGACTGGGCAAAATCTCATGAATATGGTGTCACCGGTGTTCCGACCTACATTTCACAGGGATATGGTGTGGTAGGGGCGCAATCCTTTGAAAATCTGGCGCAATTTCTTGACAAAATTGGCGCATCAAGAAACTAAGGGTTAGTTAGGGTAAATAAATCAATGTCGGGAAAACAAGATCCGTCTGAAGCTCAGGGCAATGATGAGAGCCCTGATAATCATGTATCGTACCCGGATCAGGGAACAGCTTATGTACATGAATTCAATGAAGTCCGTGTCAAGGTCCCTTCCGGACAAACCGGGGGGGCATTAGAGGTATTCGAGGAAAATTGCCGCCCGGGATTCCAGTCAAGAACCCATTATCATTCCGAAAATCACCAGATCTTCTATATTGTCGAGGGCGAGGCAAGTTTTCTGCTGGATGGTTTGAGACATGATGTGTCGGCGGGAGCCTGTGTTCATATTCCACCCAACGTCATTCATCAGATATCATCGGACAAAGGTGTGAAAATGTTACAGATTTATTCGCCCGGTGGAATTCAGGCCATGTTCACCGAAATCGACAGTCTCACTAAAGAGCAACTTCGAAACCCGGAATACACAAAGGCATTGTTACTCAAACACAAGACAGTAATGGTCGAAGATCCGGCTGGCGGCGAAGGAAAAGGGACCGTTTTGGGGTAAAATCTACCGACAAAAACAGCTAAGCAGGATTACCGACGGCCTCAGACCGGTGCGGGCGTTGCACCCGGAGGTCCTTTCCCAAGTGCTTTTTGGCGACCGCCATGGCGTTCAATGAGGAAAGCCTGGTCGGCCTTGGCCTGCCGGTCTACTTCGTCCGGATCACAAATATCCAGCAACTTCTGATGCATTTTAGTCAAAATCGCGGCGTGATCCGGATCGTCTGCAAGATTGACGACTTCATCGGGATCATTCAGCAGATCAAATAATTCAGGCGGATAGCCGCAGTAATAGTGATATTTCCAGCGCGCATTGGCGACCATAAAGGCGCCTGAAGGAGAAGATGCAGCGTGATACTCTGAAAATACCATCCGATCCAGATCTTCATTACCCGTCAGGGTTTGCTGCAACGAAATGCCCGGCCAGTCATAGGGGATATCCACTCCAAAAAATTCAAGGAAAGTTGGCGGAAGGTCCAACAGGCTTGTCGCTCCCCTGTGTACGCCCCCTTTTTGAATGCCGTTACCTGCAATAATAAGGGGAATTTCCGTGGACTCCCGGTAGAGCACCGACTTTCCCCATCGCCCCCGCATTCCCAGCATCTCACCATGATCCGAAGTGTATATGATCGTCGTGTTACCACCAAAGCCTGCAATGTCAATGGCTTCGAGCAACCGCCCGATCTGATGGTCTAGGAAACTGCATAAACCGTAATAACAAGCAATCGCCAGTCGCCTGTTGTCATCCGAAATGAGCTCGCCATCATAGTGCGTGTATTCGTTCATGCGTGCCAGCCAGGGGTGGCACTGATAATCCGTTTTGGGATGCAGTTTAGGCAATGGCATATCGGCAGGATCATACATATTTAAAAACTCTTCCGGGACAACCAACGGAAAATGCGGTGCAACATAGCCGGCATAGAGCATCCATGGCGCATCTTTTCGCTCGGACTCGCTGAGCCAGTTTATCGAATTTTGTGTAACTGCCAGATCATACTCGTTATATTTGGACAATCCTGCTCCGATTTGCATAAACATTTCTGTTTTTCGGGGTGTCTCAGGAAGTGGATCTCTGACCGCTCCCCATACTGCGCCAATACCATCCATTATGTGCATCGGGATAATCTGCTCATTGAAGCCGGTGGGATCGGTATTATTGCGGAAATGCAGTTTTCCCACCGAATCCACCCGAATGCCGTTTTCTGCAAGAATATGCGCCCAGCTCCTTAGTTTTCCATCGTAGGCCATGGCATTGTCCCAATAACCGATGCTGTGCGTATACTGTCCTGTCGCCAGACTTGCCCGGGCAGGGACGCAAATGGGACACGAAGTATAACAGTTTTCAAATCTAACTCCACGAGAAGCCAAACCATCGATATGAGGTGTCTGAACGATCGGGTGGCCGGCTGACGATAGCGCCCGAGCCTGATGTTCATCTGAAATGATAAATAACAAGTTCTGATCCGTCATTTGTCTGCACACCTCTTATCTGTGACCGGCAAGACGTCTTTCTTTTTTAAGAATTCGCAGAAAACGCGAACTATGTTATGAATTGGCATTAAACGCAAGTCATCTCAAGACTGTAACAGAGGTTGTATCGTTAATCATGATTGGCACCGTGGGTGAACCGGCCGAAGAATGCTATCTGCCAAAACCCTTCAGAATAAAATTTTATGTGCCCCTCCAACTATCCCTGTAAATGCTATATACTGACGCAAGAGTTATTCGGGTTTGCCGGCCACGTGCTGAAAAGTTAGTGTCAGAATTCACTTGCGAACGATGGTCTTAGGTTCCCTGACTTAATGCCGAGACCGCAATCATTAAGCCAATCGGGATATCATTGGCTTTCTTGGATGAGGAATTCTATGCCAGGAACTTTGAACCGGGTTGCCCCGTCGGTATCACAGCTAAGAACGTTGGCCCAAAAGCGAATTCCCAAGTTCGCATTCGAATATCTTGAAGAAGGCTGTAACGATGGATTGGCCATACGACACAATCGCGATGCACTGGAAGCCGTTCGTCTGCAGTCCCAGTATCTGGAGCCTGCTGGCGCAATCGATTTGCAAACAAGGCTGTATCAAAAAACCTACAATCTCCCGTTTGGCATTGCCCCGATAGCGATCAGTTGTATGATCTGGCCTAAATCCGCGGAGATACTGGCTGAAGCAGCAAAGGCTTCGAATATTCCATTCGTTCTAAGTACGCTTTCCACTACCTCTATCGAGCGCGCAGGAGAATTGGCGGAGGATTGTTTATGGATGCAGTTATATCCTCCCAACAGGCCTCACATTCGTGATGATATCATTAGAAGAGCCATTTCGGTAGGTTGTGAAGTCCTGGTGGTCACCGTGGATGTACCGGTACCCTCTCACCGGCCCCAGGCCATCCGGAACGAGCTTTCAGCTCCCTTTAAATTCGATGCAAGAACGCTGTTGCAATGTGCCCTTCGACCGAAATGGTCATATCATACGGTCAAGTCGGGTTTCGCAAAATTTGAGATTATGGAACCTTATCTGTCTTCTGAAGACCGCAAACTCGATACCAGCACCTTGGTTAATAAAACCCTGACAGGCAGCGGGGATTTGGAGGGATTGAAGATAATACGCGAAAAATGGCCAGGCAAACTCGTCATCAAAGGCATTATGACGGTCGATGACGCCCTGATGAGTTTGAAGATTGGCGCCGATGGCATCATAGTCTCCAACCATGGAGGCAGGGTTCTGGACATGGCATTGGCTCCAGTAGACACATTGATGGATATTAGTTCAGCGATTAACGGCCGCTTGACGATTATGGCCGATAGCGGGGTCCAGTCCGGGCCGGATATCGCCAGATTGATCGCGAAAGGCGCGAAGTATGTCTTCGCCGGCCGCGCTTTCATGTACGGTGTCGGCGCCCTCGGACCGGAGGGCGGCCGTCACACTATCGAACTGCTTCAGGATGAACTTCACAAGGTATTGGTTCAGCTGCGCTGTTGCACACCTGATGATCTGGTTAAACGATTGGTATGGCAACAAACAGAAAAGCCGGATATCAACAGAAATATTCCTTATCCAACTCTGCATAAGTGGAATGAAACCACCAGTAGATTTGGCCGGAATTAGGTCCGGACTATCTGTTGCAGTCCAAGCCAGCCCCCACCAGGCAGCGGCCCGAATTTACTGGTGAACTCTTTAAAATTTATTCCGCAGCACGAGAATGACCTTGATTCTTTGCGTCCTGTATCGCTTTCCAGATGCGATACGGGCTTGCCGGCATTTCTAGATCAGTAATTCCCAGGGGTGCCAAGGCATTGCACACCGCATTCATGGCCGCGGCGAGTGATCCCACTGTTCCAGCTTCACCAACACCCTTGGCCCCAAGTGGATTTACTTCCGTTGGAACCGATTGGGTGGCAATTGCAATTGTGGTCAGATCAGCCGCACGTGGCATCATATAATCCATATAAGTAGCGCTTAAAAGTTGGCCGCTTGTGCTGTCATGGACCAGCTGTTCACCCAAAGCCTGGCCGATTCCCTGCGCCACACCGCCGTGGATCTGACCGTATACGAGTGTTTCATTCAAAATATTTCCGACATCCTCGACAACCGTGTATCTGACAATATCCGTTTCGCCCGTCTCCGGATCAATTTCCACCTCACATATATGACAGCCGTTTGGAAACGTGACCGCAGGTGGCTGAAATTCAGCTTCTTCTGTAAAATCGTCTACATTGTTTTTTTCGATAAACTGCGCAACATCGGACAGGCTGACGGACTGGTTGGTATCTTTAAGTTTAAACAAACCTTCATCGAACTCAATGTCCTGTATTTCAGCATCCAGCAGTTCGGCAGCGTATCGGCGTCCGGTTGCTACGACCTGTTCCACTGCGGTGGCAATCGCGGAGCCCCCGACGGCGGTACTGCTGGAGCCTCCGCTGCCCCGCCCTCCCGGAAGCAGACCGGTATCTCCCTGCACATACCTAACCCGATCGGAGCTGATTTGAAGCCTGTCAGAAACTAGACCGGCTAACGACGTTTCAAGCCCCTGGCCAGTGGACATGACCCCGGATCTAACTTCGACCGAACCATCCGGATCGATCTTGATACTGCAATGGTCTTTGCCTGGTTTGACGAACGGCCCGCCAGCGACCTCAATAGGATTGGAGATACCTAGGCCTCGAAGCAGGCCGGAACTCGATGACTGCTTCTCCCGTGAGGCAAAACCTGCCCGATCACTCAGGTGATCCGCTTCAGTCATGTTGTTCTCGAACTTCCCGCAGTCGTACCTGAACATAAAGCCCGTATCATAGGGCATTGCTTCACTGGGGATCAGATTTTTCTTGCGCAGATCGAACGCATCAATGCCTAATTCTCTGGCTGCAACATCGATAGTGCGTTCAATAATGTAGGTCGCTTCTGGACGTCCCGCGCCACGATAAGGTGCGGTCATATGGGTATTTGTAAATAAACCGCGAATTTCGGCGCTGACTTCGGGTATGACATATACGCCGCTAATGCCCCCCATATTGCCGAGGCACGCTATTGAGCGGCCGGACAGGTAGCAGCCGATATTAATATCGCATTTTACTTCCAATCCCAAAAACCGGTGATCAGAATCCAGGGCCAGGCGTGCATTAAACCAGATATCGCGAGCATGATCGTCTGCCAGAAAGTCCTCTGTTCGCTCTGCTATCCATTTCACTGGCCGCTTAAGTCGACGGGCAGACCATAAAACCAAAACGTCCTCCGGATAAATCCCGCCTTTCATCCCGAATGAACCACCAACATCTCCTACCAGAACCCTCAGTTCATCCGGAGAGATACCGAACATATTCGCCATGCCATTGCGCAGAGCAAAGGGGCTTTGATTAGAAATATGCAGGATTAGTTTTCCGTCATCTTCAACATATCCCAGTGAACCTCTAGGTTCGATCGAGCTTGCCGTTACTCTCGAAATGTGTGACCGCAATTCCGTCACATGTTGGGCTTTTTCAAATTGTTTCCGGGTCTTACCGGCGTCACCGCGGTTCCACAAGAAGGCGATATTGTCCGGCACCTCGTCCCAGACCCGCGGTCCCGCCTCAGTAGAATTCACTGGATTGAACGCGCCGTCCAGATGGACCACCGCGGGTAATTCTTCATACTCCACAACAAGCTGGTCTGCGGCCTCAATTGCCGCAGCCTGGGTTTCAGCAAGGATAAATGCTACGGGTTCCCCGACGAATCTGACGCGATCATCCGCGAGTATCCGGCGCTGGGCCTGAAAGGCAGTCTCTCCGTTGGGGCGAAGAAGCTCCACTCCACAAGGTAGATTTGGAATCCCATCCTCTTTAAGGTGTCTTGCCGTCAGTATGTCAACTATTCCGGGCAATGATCTGACATCGCTGTCATTGACCGCAATTATTTTGGCATGTGCAAACGTTGACCGTACCACGTAGCCATAAATCAAGCCATCCCGGGTCAAATCGCTGACAAAGTGCCCACGCCCCGTAACCAGGCGATGATCTTCTTGACGTACCTGCATGTTGTCCACCATTTTGGTCTTTCGAAACTGTCTGTTGCCGTCCTGTATTTTTCCCGGAATTTCCGTACAGTCTTTGTTGAAACATTCCGGCAGTGAAATCAAGACTTCAGTTAAAATTCTGTTGGCGGATTGCAGTCGATGCCTGGGCGCCAGAATTCAACGTAAATGTTGAATCACTGTCGGCCCGGCAATCTGACTTTTTGAAAAAGTTGATAAATGAACGGTTCAGAACATTATCCCCGGCGGAGATCGAGAGTTAAACCCATTATTTCGCTATCCTGCAACTGGATTTCGACGGTTTGCCGATTGTTGCGCTGGGATATCTGCATTACACCCTCAAAATTGTCGCTCTTTACAAAAATCTTAATGCCCTGGTTTGTTATGCGACCGGTAACATTGCCTCCAATATTATAAGTTCTCTCCAACCAGGTGCCTGACAGTTCGCCGTCCTGGTGATCAATCTTCGAATTGATTTCGATTTTTGCACCTGAAGTCCCACATCTGATGTTTTGTTCGAGACTGTGCCCTTTCTGCGAAATAAAATAAGTCAGCCGACATTTGATTTTTTCATTTTCACCGTTGCTGTAACCAAGCTGGCCTTCACCCACCCAGCGCCCGGCAAAGCCCGCGAAAGGTATATTTGACTGAGAATTAACAGGATTTACAAATACCACTACCGCAGCACAGATAAACATCAGGGATGCGATGAATTTGAAGTTCAATATGCTGATACGAACAGCGTGGTCCCAGATTTTCAGACACATACTTGCCCCCAAAACTTTTGGTCTCCTATTGAGGGAGATCATTGCAAGAAATCAAGACCAATATATGCCGTTTATCAAAAATTCTTCAAATCAACAAATATCACCTATCTATACTGCCGTGATGTATAAAGTGTTCAATTTATAAATTATTTTCATGTATCTAGGCCAAATTCAACTCTTCCCGGCACCATTATGAAAAATTCGGGACATGGATCCACACCCTGCTTATCCCCAATCATGCCTGGGGTTCAATTCTCAAATGAGATGGAAGTGTGTCCGAACACAATTGCCGGGTAAAAAACAACCCCCCGGACTCAGGGCATTGGATCCGGGGGGTAATAAGGTGTGCACACTTACCAATATGTTTGGTTCTTCAGAACCAATGACAAGCATAAATTATGACGCTTAAATTCTTAATAATTCGTTAATATGATCGCGACTTCATGAATATTCGGGAGGTCAGCGCACAAATTTCAAAGCATAGTGTGTGACTTTTTTGAAAATGTCAGCTCCAATGTCATTCTCCCTTCATTGAGCAACCATTTCCGAATACGATAGCTGCGAGCGCCACTCTTGTGCATGGGATCCTGGTCGGCAATGGACCTGGCTTCTTCCATCGAATTGGCCCGAATGATGACCATGCCTTCGCCTTCCCATTTTTCTTCCCGGTCGTCCGGGAAGGGGCCGGCGCCAAACATGATGCCTTTCCCCTCGAGTTCACTCTGAAACTTCAGATGCGCTTCCAAATTTTTCAGCACCGGACCCAAGCCGTTTACAGGCGAGGTAAAAACGACATAAAGCTGTTTTGCAAGAAGCCCCATCCGTTCGCATTTTTGAACGAGGTCGTCCCATTTGATGTCCGGTGCTGACATTTATGATTTCCTTCTCGATTTACTTGGCTTAGAGGTATCAAATTAACGGGCTGAATGATCAGCTCCAAGGCGGCGTCAACGATGAAAATGATATGAAACCGGCTCCCAATGATAACCTTCACCGGTTTTTCCGACAAACCCGACCGATGGAAACGGCATATGGTGACCTACCACCGGGATTTTGTCGTTGGAGACCATGTCTAGAACCCGTTTTCTGGTCGCGACCGCCATTTCCCGATCGTCGTCAACTCGCATCTGCCAGTCCGGTTTTTGCAGGGCCAGGATATTATGATTGGCGGTATCGGCCATCAGCAATAATTTTTGTCCCTCACTTTGAACATGAAATACCATATGTCCGGCGGAATGTCCGAAAGCATCAATAGCTTCGATCCCTGTTACAACTTCGTCACCACCTTTGATAAAAGTCGCCTTCTCCGCAAGAGGCGTGACAACCTTGACATATAATTCCCTGTTTTCCTGCCGTCCTTCGGGAATATTTTCACCCTTATTCCAGAATTCAAATTCAGTTTCACCGAATACATAACGCGCATTTTCATATGCCGGCTGGCCCTCTTCCATCAGCCCCAGAATATGATCAGGATGACCGTGGGTGATGACCACAATATCTATCTGGTCCGGACTGTAGCCCGCAGTGTTCAGAAGGTCCCGGAGGTTGCCGGCGCCACTGCCCCTCCGGGCGGCTCCAAACCCCGTATCAAACAAAACCAGTTGCTGTCCGGTATTAACGAGAACTGGAACAAAGCCGTTCTCAAACCAGTCGGCAGGCAAATGATGTTCGCGAGCGTAGTTTTGAACCGTTTCAGCCGATTGGTTAACCCCAAAAAACGGGTGGGGACCATCCATTTGCGCTACTCCATCAAGAATTGTTGTGACCTCGAAGTTCCCATGTTTGAAACGATAGAGCTGCGGCCTGTACACACCGAGCATGGCGGCGGACGCCATTTTCAGAGACAGATATGATGCCGGATCGACTGCTTCGGAGAAAAATGAGGAGATCTTAAATGTTATATCCTCAATGCCATGACCAGCAAAGACTGTAAGTATACCCAATATGCCGGCTGAAACAGCCGTGGTTGTGAAATATTTCAGCCTAAGTTTTTGCCCATTTGTCATATCTATTCCTCCTTAGTCCGATAATTTTCTGATTTATCTCGGCAAGCTAACCCTCAAAAGCCGTCATATGCAATTGTTTATTGAGAACACGGTACCTGGCCGCTCAAGCTGCTTTGACGCTCATTTGCCAAACTTTCACCACGACCAGATGTTATTGGCCGCCCGCTTCCGGCATCAGCGATCTGCAAACAATACCCTACACATCTTCTGTTATTATTCTGACTCGGATCTTGATTCCTGATACCAGTAAAATACATTCAACGGACCCGGGCCTCTACCGGCAGATCGTAACCAAACCAACCACATATCGATGCAAACGTGAAGAGCGAATGATGAAATTCAGAAGCCGCAGGCTGAGTGTAAATCTTGCATTGCAGGGGGGAGGAGCGTTCGGAGCTTTTACGTGGGGTGTAATCGACCGGTTATTGGAAGATCCGACGTTAAGCTTTGACTCTATAAGTGGTACAAGTGCCGGATCCGTCAATGCGGTCGCCATGGCAGCAGGCTTGCTGGACAATGGCCCCGAAGGCGCGCGCCAGAAACTGCATGACATCTGGCATGCAATTGCTGACAGCAGTATGCAGTTTTCGTTTGTTCAATCCACACCCGGATTTGAGGCTGTTCAGCAATCAATTCACAAATCTGCACGATTGGCCTTTGAACGTTTGAGCCAGGTGATGTCTCCTTACGAGCTAAATCCACTTGACATAAATCCACTTAGCGATGTGCTGGAGTCTCTGATTGATTTTGACAAACTTAGAAAACAGACAGAAATTAAACTTTTTATTGCGGCAACGGCAGTTTCAACGGGCACCCGGCGGATATTCAGAAATCAAGATTTAACGGTTGATACAGTACTGGCCAGTACATGCTTGCCGACTCTATTCAAAGCGATAAATATCGACGGGGAGCATTACTGGGACGGCGGCTATTCAGCGAATCCGGACCTTAAAACCCTGATCAATGAAAGCGGTGCAAGGGATACAATTATTGTATTGCTCAATCCATTGACGGATGGCCGCTTTCCAAAAACAGCAGCGGAAATATCCGATAGCGTTAATCGTATTACGTTCAACCAGCCCTTTTTGTCAGAATGTGACTATATCGGGGTTTATCGTGAATTGGCGAGACGATCATTTTTTTCACGGCGGTACCGGAAAAAATTGTTGGACCACCACTTCCATGCTATTCAGTCTGGCCAGCATACAGGAAATCTAGCACCGGGAAGCAATACTACAATTGATCTCGAAATGTTTCTGAAGCTCCATCAATCCGGCCGGGAAGAAACCGAACTCTGGTTTTCCGAGAATCGGAAAAAGTTGGGTAAAAACTCAACTTTTGAATTATTCAAATAACGGCCTTGTCATCTCTGAAATCCAATTGCTCGGGAATGGCCAAAACTCAAAAAAGGCATGAACCGAAATATTCCGGTCAAAATAAAACTGCCAAAGACCCTCCGGTAAATTGTCTGCCGAAGCAATGGCCCATATTGCCAATATCCTAGAAAATCCGTCGGTCGTATGAATTCCATATTTCACTGATTATCGTTCCTATTGTGGCCCGATGTATTATCTGACAATATTTGAGTGAAAGTTCGAGCACAAACCTTGGTCCAGCAATTAAATTTTATCTTTTTATTGAATTGAGAGTTTGTTATGAAATCAAGCAATTGATACAAAGTATTGATTTGCGTGTCAGGGATACCTGAAATAGAACAACTGCTGAGTCCACCGCGAAAACTGTCTGAATATTCGAAACCTGAGCGGCCTGCCTGAGGGGTTTAATTATGGGGCAATCAATTGCTGTCATGAACACCAAGGGAGGTGTGGGGAAATCTACTATTCTTGTAGCCCTGGCCGACACTTTAAGTGTTTATTACAACAAGAGTATTCTGGTCATCGATTCAGACGCACAATCGAGCACAAGTAATATGATGATGGCCAACAACAGTCTGGTGCAAATTCAGCAGAATGGCTATACCACTGTTGGTTATCTCACCGAGGTCGTAATAGAAAATAAAAATCTCGACTGGCGGCATTTTGTAACCGCCGAGGCTTCGGATGTCGATGATGCGAATGAAATCTATATCATTCCGAGCGATATGCAGCTTACGCTTCTTGAGAGAAAAATTTCAGAGCTGCAAAAACATGGGGAACTGAGGCAGGCTATCCGCCATCTGTTAAATGAAGTAAGCCGCTATGTTGATTTTGTTTTTGTCGACTGTCCTCCAGGCCTTTCGGTTTTGACAGAATCTTGGCTTCGCGAATGCAATTATCTTCTCTCACCGACCAAACCGGACTATCTGGGAGTTTGCGGGCTGGAAGTATTAAGACAATTTCAGACCGTTTATAAAGACCTGGGTTTTGCCGAGAATTTGGGCGTGCTGATAAACATGAAGGAAGAGAACGCAGAAATCGATGAACATTTTCAGCGGCAACTCCTCAGTCAGCCGGAAAACGCCTGCTTTAAAAACGCTATTCCCAGATTACCTGTGTTCCAGAAAGCGGCACAATTCTACCCTGAAAAAAGATCTTATTTCGCGAAGTATCCCGGCAAGATCGGTCATAGTCTGAGAGCCGTCGCGCAGGAGCTTCTTGACCGCATAGACAACAACCGGAAGGAGACCGTTTCTCACCAAGTCGTGAGGTCCAATCAGGAGACGTAACTTGTCTTCACTGTGTCATCGTTGAGGGAAACAGTATTCCTCAGTCGCCTCTTGGCTGATCACACATGCATGATCTACTCCCCCACCATTTCAAATAATGATACCTGCGGTACAACGCGATCTGGCGGTACAACGCGATCTGGCGGTACAACGCAATCTGGCGGTACAACGCAGTTGGTTCCCGACAGGTATTGTTCAAGCTGTTATACTTTGAAAAATTTCAGAACTGTATTGCTGTTTAGCCTGCGAGATTTGCGGCTGCACAGCGGTGACGAACGCTTCATACTCTTCGTCATTCAGTTCCCTGATTTCGCATCCAGACTGCTCCAGAGTATTGCGGGCCTGTCTTGCTTCTTCGGCAGTTTCCCCCCGTTGAAATTGTACAGCCTTCTGCACGGCTTCTTTCATTGCCGCCTGCAATTCGTCAGGCCAGCCGTCGAATGCTGATTTATTCAGGAATATGGGGCGGGAAACATAAAAGTGGCCGGTCAGAGTGACATATGGATGAAATTTGTGCACGCCGTATGTTACCGTATTGGAAAGAGGGTTTTCCTGAGCATCAATTTCTCCGGATTTTATGGCCGCGATGGCCTCGGTCAGATCGCACCGCCATGGCTTGGCGCCCAAAACGGAAAATGTCTGTTCGTGAACTTTGCTTGGAAGGACACGAATTGTCAGGCCTTCCAAATCCTCAGGCTTTGAGATGGGACGCTTCCGGTTAGATATGTGCCTGAAACCATTTTCAAACCAGCCGAGTACACGCAATCCCGTATGAGCTTCGATTGCCCGTCTCAGAATTTCGCCAAGCTGCCCATCCATTGCTGCGCGGGCCTGCTTCTCATTGCGAAATAAAAAGGGAAGATCAGGAAATCCTAGTTCAGGCACCAGTTCGGTTAGATAACTGCTGGATTGATAACCCAATGAAAGAATTCCATCCTCAACCAGCCAGATAATATCCTCCGACCGATAACCAAGATCCATGATGTTCCATACATATTTAACATCGATTTTGTCGCCGAACGACTTTTCCAGACGATCTCCAATGAATTTAAGGGCTCTGGAAAAGGAAGTTGTCGCGGGTCCGTAGCCCCCCATTCTTATCTTTATTGGATCCGCCATGACATTCCTCGATTGCTGCTTGTACGATTAGTGTTACCGGAGGGCTCCCAAAATGCCAAACCCGTTCATGTTATATACTCTTCTTTTACCAAAATCGGAGTGTTGTTTTGCATTTTGTCCAGATTTTGGCATACTGGTTTAGCCCCCCACTTATTCCTCGGCGGATAAGTGGGCGTGGGTGCTTCTGGGGACATGGGGTATTCCGCTCAGAAGCACCTCTTATAAGTCCGGATGTCCAGATGCAGAATTCTGCAGGTTTCCAAACATCTAGGTTTGCAATCCCTCAATTGATGAATCATCGGTAGCGGTTGAACTGCTCCGCTAATTTAATAAGCATATTTGATCGTGCAGCCATAGGGTCTGGAAACGGATTTTTGGAGAGATTTACCTGCTGCAATCGCCTGCAGAGCAGCCCGAACATAATTTTTAGCCGTTTTAACGTCGGAAGTACTGGCTGACGGTTTATTGTCAATCGCACCTTTATAGACCAGATTTCCCACTTTATCGATGACAAACATATTCGGAGTGGCCGTTGCTCCATAGGCATGTCCGATGTCTCCTTTGGCATCAAGGAGTACAGCGGATGGGAATGCCTTGCGTTTCGTGGTTAATGCATTAGCCTGTTGACCGGTGAGATAACCCTGACGCCCCGGGGCGGAAGAAATAATGGACAACCAGACAACATCCTGGTCTGTGGCTTCCTTCTGCAATGACTGCATATTGCCCGTGCGATAATGTTTCCTGACGTATGGACATTCATGATTAGTCCATTCCAGTACGACAACTTTACCGAGAAACTGTGACAACCGGATTTCATTTCCATGACTGTCAACCGCTGTAAAATCCGGTGACTTTTTGCCAATTTCCGGACTGGCTGCAGAATACCCGGAAAAAACCAGAAGCGCCAATAGCACGGTTGGGAATATCGATAGCACGCGAACCCTGAACATCGATTTCCCAGAGGTATTAGTGAAGTTTGGTTTAAAGATTTGTAACATGACTCCAAACGCTCCTTTAGCGTATGCGTCAAATTCTAATGGCGGCTAACAAAACTTCCCCATTTCCATCGTCTTATAGTCATAATGCTGGCTGGTGTCCTATAATATCGGGCGCATCAGCAACAAATTAATTTGAATACCCAGATCACTAGATTCCAAAACTATCCGGGAAAGCCTAGACAATATGGAAGAACAGACAATATGGCAGAACAGACACTAAGCGAGGAAAATAAATTGGAAAAGAAACGGACGGCACTAATTACCGGAGCAACAACCGGAATTGGGATGGCAATAGCACGCGCTTTAGCGCGCAAACGGTACAATGTCGGTGTCACAGGTCAAATTCCCAGGCTTAATGCACTCCTTGAACATCAGGATCTAGAGTCCGTTGAGGCAGTACCCATCCGTCTTGATCTCCGTGATAAAAGCAGTGTTGAAAATGCATTCAATTCCGCCCTCGCCGGCCTCGGACACCTGGATGTGTTGATCAATAACGCTGGAACGACTTTGCATAAGCAGATCTTGGATGTGACATGGGATGACTGGGACCGGGTTATAAATACAAATCTCAGAGGAGCTTATTTTTTGTCGGCGAAGTTTGCCGAGCACTGTCTGAAAAACAATCAAGCAGGTGCTATCGTCAATATCGCGTCCACTCATGGACTGACCGGGCTATCGGGTCGCTCGGTGTATGGAATCTCAAAAGCAGGAATGATCCAGATGACCAGGATGATGGCCATTGAATGGGCAACCTCCAATATCAGGGTAAATGCGATTGCACCGGCAACAGTTCTCACTCCCTCGCGTCTCAAAATATTGAGCGACGAAGCTACCCGTGAAACAATGCGCAAGCGAATACCCAACCAGAAGTTTGTTGAAGAAGACGAAGTCGCCGCCGCAGCTTGTTACCTGGTGAGTGACGCCGCCGGCTCCATTACCGGTCATACACTGGCTTTGGATGGAGGCTTGTTATCCTATTAATTCTGCAAAGACAAAAATCCGGGAGCCGATATGAACGCCACCTCTCTCTTCGACTGGACAATCTACAAGGACTTTTATTCAACAGAACAGATGCGTTCTGTTTTCTGTGAAACCGGCACCATTGAGAAATGGGTCGAAGTTGAGCGAACGGTTTCGCGGATACAGGGACGCCTCGGTATCATTCCCGCAGATGCCGGACAGATCATTGATGAAAAACTGTCCGCAAACAAAATTGACTTCGAAATTCTGCGGCGTGATGTTGAAGAAGTAGGGCGGCCAATTGTCGGTTTGGTGCGGCAGCTATCGGAACAGGTTGGGGCTCCTCACAATGTCTGGGTGCACTACGGCATAACAACTTACGACATTTTGGATACAGGAACCGTCCTTCAGGTCAAACAGGCCCGCCCGATATTGGACCGGCAACTTCACCGACTGCGTGAAATCTGGGAAGACCTGGCGGTTCAGCATCGCAATACACTGATGATCGGGCGCACCAACGGTCAACACGCCCAGCCCACAACCTTCGGTGCCCGCCTCGCGAACTGGTTGGAGGAATTCGTTCGGCACCATAAACGTATTAACCTATCATCCCGGGAAGCCTGCGTTGTACAGCTCGGATCCATGGTGGGATCCCTGGCATCCGTCTACCCGAAAGGTCTTCTGCTCAGGCACGGCGTCGCCAAGGAACTGCAAATAGAGGAACCCATTGCAAACTGGCACAATTGCAGAGACGGCCTGGCCTCTCTGGTTCTTAATCTGGGACTTATGTGCGCCTCGTTGGCAAGGATTGCACGGGATGTAGCCAGTTTAAGCAGTACCGATATCGGAGAGGTAAGAGAAACCGGGATGCCGGGTCGCGGCCGCAGCAGCGGAATGCCCCACAAAAGAAATCCCAGAGCATCGGAATTTGCCGAGGGAGTGGCCCGGCTCGCCAGCCAGAGAGCCATGGGAATAACCGAAATCATGGGTCAGGAACATGAACGTTCCGGGGGAACTTACATCGCCGAATGGATGCTGGTTCCCGAAGTATTTCTCCTTGCTTCCGCAGCTCTGGCCTGGCACATCGACCTTTTCACGCGTCTTGAAATAGACAAACAAAAAATGAGAGACAATGTTGATGTAACCCGGGGTATGGCGCTTTCGGAGAAAGTCACTTTATGTCTTGCTGCAGTAGTGAGTAAATTCGAAGCCCGTAACATTGTTGATCGGGCTTGTGCCATGGCTCAAGACAACAACAGAGCCTTCGCCGATGTTTTGGCCGAGATGCCTGAATTCATGACAATCTTCAGTAAGCTCGCTTTAGAAAAAGGATTCATCCGTGGAGATCGCTTTGAGTCAAAGAAAGTTCCTGATAAAGATAATCAAGGTGAGCCTGATATTAGGTCTGCCATTGACTCGCTTCTTGACCCCTCGACCTATACGGGATCTGCGGCCGATATCGTCGACCGTGCCGTTGAGCATTCCAGAACTTATCGCGGAGGCGAACCCATCTGAAGACCTATTGAATCTGAAATCCTATTGAAACTGGTAAGATTTCGTAAAAATCCCGAGACGCAGGCATCTGCCCCTGTATTTTACCCGGACGATTTCTCCCCAGCCGTTAACATTCAAAAGATATCGCGCGCGCCCGCGGCAGGCTCCAACAGCGTAGACAGGCAGATTGCTATTGCGAACGCGAAAATTATGATAACCCTGATCACGCAACGTTTTCAGGATTAACGGCAAGGGCATTGTTGCATGTCTGGGTAAATTGTCGAGATATCGCCCATTTTCAAAGTCCTCGAGAGATTCGGTTTTTTTTTCGACATCATCGCCAGGATTGTAGGAATTCAGCTTTGATGCTCCATCCCGATCTCCATATCGAGAATCATCGTTATCATTAAAATTTCTGAGCCGGTTTGCTCCATCCCAATAACTGTCGTGGAAGTCTCGCTGACGGGTTGACGCGCCCTTGGTGGATAAATCAGAATTCCTTTCAGCCAGTCCGTAGACCTCATTTTTCAATCGTTCATACCGACAATATCCGAGTTTGTTTCGCCCTTTCAGGCGGCGCTTCCTGTTGAAAGTCAGCCGATACCGAACTTGCCGGTGACACGCGTCAACGACATAAGGGTAGCTGTGGGAGACCCACTTGATGTGAGTATGTCCGGCAGAAAGTAACCGAGCCTCGATACGCTTAACATTGAATCCGGCGTGAGCCTTTTCCGGCGTCAAAACCGTCATGACACTTAATAATACGGCAGCAACCAACATTCTGGTAAAGTGTCCGCCATGCCCGACTAGAATATTATCGGGGGCGTTTTGACGAACGGTCTGGTCCCGCGCAGCGCCGTCAAGGACCTGCCTCTGAATCAACAGGTGATCTGTTCGCGGTTCAATAGACGTTTTAGACATCAATATACCTGTATGCTGTGCCAATTTACCGGCATTTTCCGCCACTTAGGAATCTAACAGAACTCAGGTGGATAATGTCTGAAACGCTTGTTCATCTGAGGTTCATTATTCGATGCAGAACCGCCCCTTGTCCGAATAAATCTCTGAATAAATTCTCAGGAGCATCAGGTGCATCTATTGCCTAGGTTTAAATTGATGGAAATTCTGGTAAGAATTGCGGTCTTGAATTGTAATTAAGGAATGTTTTATGGGTTTGGATTTAATTCTGAAGAATGCCAGGATTGACGGGTCGTCTCTTTCCCGCCAGACATATGATATCGGGATAAGCGAAGGATTTATCGCCGCCGTTGAACCGGATCTTGCAACTGACAGAGATGATAATTCGCAAATCATCGATCTCAAGGGATGTCTCGTAACTCCCGGACTTATTGAAACACACATTCATTTGGACAAATCCCGTCTGTTAGACAGATGCTCCCCTCCTCCACCGCGAAAAACCGACATGATGGCCCGCATAATCGCGGTAAAGCCAGGTTTCACAGTGGAAGATATTTATCGGCGGGCGAAACAAAGTCTCGAAACCTGTATTTCTCATGGAACAACATCAATGCGGACTCATGTGGAAGTTGACGCCACCAGTTCAATGCTCGGCTTTGAGGCAATCGAACAAATTGCCAAAGATTATCGCTGGGCCATCGATATAGATCTCTGTGTATTCGCCCAGGAAGGCATGACGGATAATCCGGTTACTGACGCCAATGTTGTCGAGGGGCTTAAGCGCGGAGCGCGGGTCATAGGTGGCGCTCCCCGCTATGACTCCGACCGCCATGGCCAGATAAGACGAGTGTTTTCCCTGGCCCGGGAATATGATGTGGACATAGATCTGCACCTGGACGTCGGACCTGACGCTGACGAGCTGGACGTACTCCTTGTCTGCGAACTAACAGATGAAATTAATTGGGGCGGCCGCGTGGCGGTCGGTCACGCCACCAAATATGCGTCAATGCAGCCCGGTCAACTCTCGGACCTGGGCAAAAGATTATCCGATACCGGAATCACTGTGACTGTATTGCCAGCGACTGATTTATTTATTATGGGCCGGGAGCGGGACCACAATGTCGTAAGAGGTGTAACCGATGCCCACGCACTGATAGAGTGCGGGGTTAACTGCTGTCTTTCAACCAACAACATACTAAACCCGATCACGCCATTTGGCGACGGATCCCTGGTTCGTATCGCAGGTCTCTACGCCAACATTGTTCAGCGCGGGACGGATGCTGAAATGCTTGAATGCTTCGAAATGTTGACCCATCGACCCGCCAGACTCATGGGACGCGAAGACTATGGCCTTTCAGTCGGAAATATGGCAGATATCGTCGTCTGGAACTGCGATTCTCGGATCCAGGCCATTCAGACGATTGCACATCCGGTAATGGGTTTCAAACGAGGCCGTCAAACATTTACCCGGAGTGAAGTGGTTCTGAATAGACCAGACTAAGAATTAAAATGAATATTTAAAATGAATAAATTGGAGACTTACTTGAATGGATTTAAGACAAAATCAATTTATTATTCCCGAAACAGTTCAATCTGAGTTAATGAACTTTAGGCCTGCCATTTCATTTTTCACTATAATAATTCTTTCTTTATCCCTGTTTTTTTTATCCTTAAATTCGAATGCGGTTCTGGCTCAAGACCTTGTCAACCGTGAGGTCCTAAAGCAAGGCGATCTGACCTCCAACGGTGATATGCAGGTGATTATGGCTTCTCTGGAGCTAAAACCGGGCGCAGTTATTCCCCGGCACACCCATAATGGGGATGAATATTTATATATCATCAGCGGTGGAAAGGTTGAAACCCCGGACAAAAAAGAGATCGAATTTAAGACCGGAGGTTCATTTCATTTTCCCCGTGACGTCCCTCATGCAGGCTTTAAGGTTATCGGCACGGAGACACTCAAAGCATTGACGATTCATATTGTTGACAAAGGTAAACCATTGAGTGTTCCCGTGAAATAGCCTCATTTCGACACTCGGAAAAAATTCTGGACTACAATGACTTGCTGAAATGGCAGGTGAAACGCGGGGTTTATAAAGGTGTTGGTTTATTGAGAATCTCTCAACCAAAAACCCGTTCAGAATTAAATCATAAAAAAGCCTTGAAATGGTGACAAATCAACTTTAACGTTTTAACCAATGCTTCTTAGACATGAATGTATCGAGTACTTGTCAAGAAGCATAAAGCCCCGGATACCGGCAACGGTTTCGGGGCTCACTTTTTGGCCGATCCCTGGAATATTTATTTGCCTTTGGTTTGTTGCCTCAGGGCAGTGATCATAAAGCGAAGTCCGAATCCTATGCCGGCATATATGGCAAAAGCCACGAACCTCAAAATTACCAGTTCCTGTCCCCCGGGTATTTGTTGATTGATTGATCGGTCCTGAAAAAACAAGGTGAGAATAACCGACACGATAACTCCTGCGGCAGGTATCGCGGCCAAAACCAGTCCTTTCACGTGGGAACACATCGCGCCGGTGATCAGGCCCGTTATGATGATTAACGGATCCCCCATCAAAATGAAAAGAATTCTAAATAGAATTGATATTAAAACCATGAATAATACAGCCACCTTACCCTTGTCGATATACAACCGATCCTGCGGACGAAGTCAATTCGCTCAATGGAAACCGGCGGTTCATTTTTCGTGACAATCATATTAACATCGAACAAATAATCTTCTGTGAGAACACGCGGATGAGATCATATGATAATTGACCTTCGCTCGGATACAGTGACGCGACCGTCAGATGCCATGCGTGCTGCAATGGCAACTGCCGAAGTTGGAGATATTCAGTATGGTGACGATCCCACCGTTAATCATCTGCAGATACGAATTGCCAAACTCATGGGTAAGGAATCTGCCCTGTGGCTGCCGAGCGGAACTCAGGCCAATCAGGTTGCACTGTTGCTACTGACGCGTCCTGGCGATGACGTTATAGCAAGTTACGGAGCCCATACAGTTAATTACGAGGCTGGAGGCAGTGCAAAAAATGCTGGAGTGCAGTTCACTCTGATAGGCGGTAAACGCGGGTATACTGCTGAAGAACTTGATTCAGCGATCAACCCGCGAAGCCATGATGTCTATCCACCAACCACGCTGATCCAGATTGAAAATACCCATAATCGGGCTGGGGGCACTATTCAACCGCAGCACG
Organism: uncultured Hyphomicrobiaceae bacterium; assembly: GCA_964461525.1. Classification (GTDB taxonomy): domain Bacteria; phylum Pseudomonadota; class Alphaproteobacteria; order Rhizobiales; family CAYWUX01; genus CAYWUX01. The sequence goes on from CAYWUX010000003.1 coordinate 173,876, forward strand.
AAATTGAGAAGATCTGTGCGCTTGCCAGATCCCGGAACATATCGACATATCTGGATGGTGCGAGATTATGGAATGTACATGCGGCAACCGGTCTGCCCCTAGATGTGCTCGCGCGTCCTTTTGAACTGGCCATGGTTGCGCTTTCCAAGGGTCTTGGCGCCCCCGGCGGATCGATGCTTGCAGGGTCAGAGCAACTTATAGGGGAGGCGGTAAGATATCGGCGTATGTTGGGTGGCGCAATGCGCCAGGTCGGTTTTTTTGCGGCGGCAGCCCTGCATGCTCTGGACAACAATCTGGACCGGCTTGGTGAAGACCATGAAAACGCACGAATAATTGCAACTGGTCTGGAACGGTCTCCCAATGTCAGGCTTGATTTATCGTCAGTCCAGACCAACATCGTCTATTTTGATGTCGTTGATCCTGCTCCGACAGCAGAAATCATTAGTCAGCAAGCCGAAAAACATGGTGTTCTTCTGAATGCCATGGGTCCAAGAACCCTGCGTGCTGTGACCCATCTGGATGTAAACCGTTCTCAATGTGTTCGGGCAGTGGATATCTTGAACCAATTAACCGATCCATCCTAAACCTGCCCGAATTAGCCATATGCGTTCGACTAAGGGGTGGAAAGACTACCAGATGGCGCATCGTGTCCATCTCTGCAAATAACGGATTCCCAGAAAAAAATTGCTGCATATAAAAGTTGACGAATGGCCAAGAGGATGGCAACACTGCATCTAGCGGTGACTTCTTTCAAACTGTGAGAGAGGTTCCAGAGGGAACCCGGTGCGGAAAATCCAATTCCGGGGCTGCCCCCGCAACTGTAGACGGCTAGGACAATGCCAACACAGTCCACTGGTTTGCAGGATAACGGATTGCAGAGGATTCCGGACGGGAACCATTACAATTCGATATTTTGGGAAACTGGGAAGGCAGGCATCGTCCGTTGATCCGTAAGCCAGGAAACCTGCCGCTGTAATGAACCTGTTTGCTCATTTTGAGCATAATGACTGTCGGGTGGACAGTGAGGAGATATCAATGGATGTCCGTGTCCGAACTGGAGCCATTGGCGGCTCGCTTCTTCCAACCTATTCCTGCAGACCAATACACCACTTGCTGAAAGGTCCTTCCCGCTGCCCGCCTTTGCGCATGGGCTGGTCCCTGCAATCGATTTCGTCCAAAATTAGATCTATTTCCCTAACAGTTCCGCTGGATTCTGGATAATACGTGTTGCGATCGGGCAGGCTGGACTGTGCGCTGGCCTGTACCACTCACTGGTCTCAATTCAAATTTATTTTATAGGAAAGAATAGCCAACATGACTTCAACCACAACCCCAATTCCTGCCACTGTTATTACGGGCTTCCTTGGGGCCGGTAAATCCACGATCATTCGCAACCTTCTCAACCGGATCACGGATCGACGTGTTGCCCTCATTATCAATGAATTCGGAGACATTGGGATTGACGGCGATCTGCTCAGAGGTTGTGGAAATGAAATGTGCCGGGACGAAGACATTATTGAACTGGCCAATGGCTGCATTTGCTGTACCGTTGCAGATGATTTTATTCCGACGATGACCCGTCTTCTTGAACAGTCCCCGCGACCCGATCACATCTTGATTGAGACATCCGGGCTGGCTCTCCCGGATCCTCTCATTAAAGCCTTTAACTGGCCGGAGGTTCGCTCTCGTATTACTCTTGACGGTGTAATTGCGGTTGTTGACGGTGCGGCACTCTCTGAAGGCCGGTTTGCAGCGGATATTTCCGCGATCAAACGGCAACAGCAGACGGATCCCTCAATCGAGCATGAAGACCCCATTCAGGATCTGTTCGAAATTCAGATGTCATCGGCGGATTTGATTGTCCTTGCTAAAACCGACCTTATGACGACCAGCCAGAAGGATGATGTTCACGCTGTTCTGACCGACAAAGCGGCTGCGGTTCCGATAGTACCTTGCGCGTTTGGGCGCATAGATACTGATATTTTACTGGGTGTCAAAGCGGATCGAAATTCGGACAGCAATAGTCATGGATCGGATCAGTTCGGCGGCGACAATGCACACCACCAGGACGATCACACGCATGATGACTTTGAAAATATGCACCTGATACTTAACGGCCGGCAAGATCGGCAGACACTGCTTGCAAGGCTCGAGCGGATAATTCTCGAGCATGGCATATTGCGCGTCAAAGGTTTCATCTGGGAACCGGACAAAGAGATGAGACTTGTTGTGCAGGCTGCCGGGCAGAGGCTGAACAGCTACTATGACAGGCCATGGATGCAAGGCGAAGCCAGGAAATCGGAACTTGTCCTGATTGGCCGCAGCGGTCTCAACAGAGATACCATTAGCCAGACATTGGATCCTTAATCAATATGCATATTCTCACCAGCGTGACAGGTGTTATAGAAGATGGTTCAGCGGCCATTGATCTCGAGCAGGATCCTGGAGACATTGTTTTGCTGACGGCAGCGGATTCAGAACTTACAGCAATTGCCCTCGCACACCGGAATATGGGTAAAACGGCCTCTACCCTTCGTCTGGCGAATATTATGGAGCTCGCGCACAATCTCTCCGTCGACCTTTACATCAATAAAACAGTTAGTAGGGCCAAACTTGTTATCGTGCGATTGCTGGGGGGTGTTTCATATTGGCCATATGGTCTGGAACAACTACAGATGTTAACTCAGGAGAAAAATATTCCGCTGGTCTTACTGCCTGGTGACGCAAATCCCGATCCTGAACTTCAGAACCGGTCGACCGCCAGCATGGAACACTGCCAGAAACTATGGGCTTATCTGATTGAAGGCGGACCGGATAATTATGAAAACTTTCTTCGCTATTGCGAATATATACTTCATCGCCAGAGTGAAACACCGGGGCCCACCAGGGTTTTGAAATCAGGACTCTATTGGCCAGGCTTAAAAAATACATCTCTTGAGGATATCAGACAGAATTGGATCAATGAGGATGCCCCCGTCGCCCCTATTCTGTTTTACAGAGCCCTGGTGACGGGCGGAAATCTGGAACCGGTTGATGCGTTAATTGCAAGGCTCAATGGCCGCGAACTAAATCCTCTGCCGATTTTCGTTTCCAGCCTCAAAGACGAGCTTTCCTGCGCGATCCTTACGGAACTCTTTGCTCAGGCACCACCTTCTATAATTTTGAATACGACCGGTTTTGCAGTGGCGGGTTTTGAACCTCAGCAGTCGCCTCACCCGCTCCTGAATTCCAGGTGCCCGGTTCTTCAGCTTGTCTTTTCCGGCTCATCAAAAGAACAATGGGAAAATCAAATTCAAGGGTTGAATGCCCGTGACCTGGCCATGAACGTGGTTTTACCGGAACTGGACGGCCGCATTATAACTCGTGCTGTATCATTTAAGAACTGGTCAAATCGCCTTAATGACGTTCAGCATGAACTTGTCAGCTATCGACATGAACCCGACCGGCTTGAATTTACCATAAATCTCGCCAAAAGCTGGGCCCGCCTTTCACAAAGGCCTGCGGATCAAAAGAAAATTGCGATAATCCTGGCGAACTATCCTAACCGGGACGGACGAATAGGAAACGGTGTCGGTTACGACACACCAGCCAGCACGCTGGCCCTGCTTGGAGCTATGAGAGAAGCAGGGTTTCAGGTCAGTGAAATTCCAGAGAACGGAGAACAACTTCTGAAAGGTCTGACTTCTGGTCGCACCAATGAACACAGCAAGGGTCGCAGAACCTCGGCTTGCAGACTTTTCCTTGAAGACTATAGATCCTGTTTCCAGACGCTGCCACCAAAGGTAAGAAATGAAATGCTCGATCGTTGGGGTGCTCCGGAATCAGACCCGTTTATGTACGAGGGAGCCTTTCAGATTGCAACTCAGCTGTTTGGAAATGCGGCTGTCGCAATCCAGCCCGCCAGGGGCTACAATATCGATCCCAAAGAGAGTTATCATGATCCAGCACTGGTGCCTCCACACGGTTATCTGGCTTTTTATATGTGGCTCAGACATGTTTTTAAAGTGGATGCCATAATTCAAAACGGCAAACACGGAAACCAGGAATGGCTGCCGGGCAAGGCGACGGCGCTTTCCTCCCACTGCTATCCCGAAATTGTTCTTGGCGATATTCCTCTCATTTACCCTTTCATTGTCAATGATCCCGGCGAAGGAACACAGGCCAAACGCAGGTCGTCCGCCGTAATCATTGATCATCTGACACCGCCGATGACCAGAGCGGAAAATTATGGGAAGCACCAGGATCTCGAGGCACTGGTTGATGAATATTATCTGGCGGCCGGTCTGGACCCCCGGCGTTCAGAATATCTGCGTGAAAAGATTTTTGACGGCTGTGCTGCCAATGGCCTCGATGCTGACAGCGGAATGACGGACTGCCAGTCCAGAGAAGGTGCTTTGGTCGCGCTGGATACCTATCTCTGCGAACTTAAGGAATCCCAAATTCGAAATGGTCTGCATATTCTGGGGAAGCCACCTGCCGGGGATCTGCAGACCGACCTGCTCATCTCTCTTACACGCCTGCCCCGTGGTTATGAGCAGGACAGGCAAGAGTCAATCTTAAGGGCTCTCGCTCGGGATTTTGAACTAAAAGATTTTGATCCCCTTGATTGCAATTTTGCCCAGCCGTGGACGGGTTCCCGTCCCCTGTTGCTGGACCAGATAAAATGCGGTCACTGGCGTACCGAAGGAGATACCGTAGAAAGGTTGGAAATCCTGGCCAAACAACTGATAGAAGGCCGGATGAGTTCCGATTCTATGCCCCGGACAAGTGCAGTTCTGCAGGAGATTTCGGAAAATATCATACCCCGATTGAAACAAAGCGGTGTGAATGAAATCTCATCAACTCTCGGCGCGCTGGCCGGACGTTTTGTACCGCCCGGCCCGTCCGGTGCGCCGACCCGAGGTCGATTGGATGTGCTGCCGACCGGGCGCAACTTTTTTTCTGTCGACAATCGCACTGTGCCTACACCAACGGCCTGGTCTCTGGGTGAAAAATCGGCGGAATTAATCGTACAGAGATATCTTCAGGATAACGGATCCTGGCCTATATCCGTCGGAATTTCCGCCTGGGGAACATCCAATATGCGAACCGGCGGGGACGATATCGCGCAGGCGCTTGCTCTTATTGGGGCAAAACCTGTCTGGAACGAAACCAATTGGAGGGTTACCGGTTTCGAAATAATTCCCCTTGCCAGACTTGGACGCCCTCGCGTGGATGTGACGATGAGAATATCCGGTTTTTTCCGGGATGCCTTTCCATACCAGATCGAACTGCTGGATTCCGCAATTCGAGCCGTGTCACACCTTGACGAAGATGATGCAGATAATCCAATTATGTCCGCCGCCAGTACCGAACATCGGGAACTGATCGCGCAGGGTTTTCCCGAAAGCGAGGCAGACCGTCTGTCAACCTTCAGAATTTACGGCTCCATGCCCGGCACATATGGTGCAGGACTGCAGGCGCTGATCGATGAGAGTATCTGGGATCAGCAGTCCGATTTGGCCCGGAGTTACGTTAACTGGAGCAGTTACGCCTATGGTTCCGGTGTATCGGGTCTGCGTAATGAACGGCAGTTTGAAAAACAGTTGGCCTCGCTTCAAGCTGTGATCCATAATCAGGACAATCGTGAGCATGATATTTTGGACTCAGATGACTACTATCAATTCGAGGGCGGGATGACGGCGGCCGTGTCACATCTGTCGGGTTTGCGTCCCGTGGTCTATCACAATGATCATTCCCGGCCCGAGCGCCCTCGCATAAATACGCTTGAGTATGAAATCGGACGCGTGGTGCGGTCCAGAGTTACAAACCCAAAATGGATCGCCGGGGCCATGCGTCATGGCTATAAAGGTGCTTTTGAGATGGTTGCGACCGTCGATTACCTGTTTGCATTTTCCGCCACAACCGGAGCCGTCAGGGATCACCATTTTCAGTTGACTTATGACGCCTTTCTGGGCGATGGCGAAGTTCGCGAGTTCATTCAGGGTGCAAACCCGGCCGGATGCCGGGAAATGGCTCAAAGATTTCTCGAAGCCATCAATCGCGGTTTGTGGCAACCGAAGTCAAATTCGGCCTATCACGATCTGAGCGTTTTGTCAGAGTGTGCAACCACCTCTGACCTTGTTGATGATGAGGCCTTTTAAATCCAGGGAGCATTATATTGGCAAATAAAAAGCTTGATCAGATGACTGAAGCCGAACTCGATCAGCGGCATACGGAAAAAATGCGGCGGAAAAAGGAAGCCCGCGATAAGATACTCGCAACAAAGACCATAGAAAAAGGACTGATCATAGTTCACACGGGAAAGGGTAAGGGAAAATCGACAGCCGCTTTTGGTATCGTCATGAGATGTCTTGGACACGGTTACAAGGTTGGTATTGTGCAGTTCGTAAAAGGGGCATGGGGAACAGGTGAACGGTCCTTTTTGGAAAAGCATGGTGAGGGCCTGGTCACCATGCGCGCCATGGGAGATGGATTTACCTGGGATACGCAGGACCGGCAACGGGATATCGCCGCGGCGCGTTCGGCGTGGGACTTTGCGAAAACCTTAATTGAGGACCCCGAGATCAAACTGGTACTACTCGACGAGCTGAATATTGTGCTGCGTTACGATTATCTCCCTCTGGAGGAAATTCTGGAGACATTGCAATCCAGACCTGAACAAAAGCATGTTATCGTCACAGGCCGCAACGCCAAAAATGAACTCATTGAAATCGCTGATCTGGTTACAGATATGACCCAGGTCAAGCATCCCTTCAGGTCAGGCGTAAAGGCTCAGATAGGCATCGAATTTTAAATTGTTTTGGGGATTTGAATTTTATGAATATGAAATAATTGCTTATTTTCAAATCATCTTGAAAATATTGCATTCTGTGATGTGGTGGTAAATTAAACAAGACTTTAGGAGCATTATAAGCTAGTTAAGACGCTTTGAACCTTAATGCAGCGTTCCATCAAGGAACTGAAAGTGATTCAGGTGAGATTGACCCAACCCGGGAATCAAGTCCTGAGCTGCGTAGCTGGGGCCCGATTCCTCACTTACGTTATATCTACTTTCCGACCTCCGGAATTCTGCCATTATCGATTGTCGGAGAGAAATTGAATGGCCGAAAAACTCGGAGTCATGGTCTGCGGTCATGGCAGTCGCAATAACAAGGCTGTGGCGCAGTTTGCCCAGGTTGCCCATGGACTGAAAGAAAAGTTTCCCGAGCTTCCCGTTGAATATGGTTATCTTGAATTTGCCAGTCCGGTAATTCGTACCGGTCTGGATAAACTAAAGGCCTGCGGATGCACAAAAATTCTGGCGGTGCCGGGTATGCTGTTTGCAGCCGGACATGCCAAAAATGATATTCCTTCGGTTCTGAGGACCTATGAGGCTCAGAATAAAGATATTGAGATATCGTACGGTAAAGAGCTCGGTATAGATCCCAAAATGTTGCAGGCATCCGGCGACCGCATCCGGCAATCTCTGGATCAAGCCGGCTCTCATTTAGGCCCGCACGATACGCTTCTGATGGTTGTAGGCCGTGGAGCGTCCGATCCTGACGCAAATGCGAATATTGCCAAGGTCATGCGCCTGTTATGGGAAGGTTTTGGTTTTGGATGGGGAGAAACCGCCTATTCCGGTGTGACATTCCCACTTGTCGAACCCGGTCTCAGGCATGCGGCAAAACTTGGCTACAAAAGGATTGTTGTATTCCCATATTTTTTGTTTACAGGAGTGCTGGTCAACAGAATTTATCTGTCCACGGATACCGTAGCCGCGGAATTTCCGGACATTGAATTTTTGAAAGTGCCCTATCTCAACAATCATCCCCTGGTCATTGAAACATTCAAGGAGAGAGTGGAGCAGATTCTTCAAGGCGACAATCTCATGAACTGTCAGATGTGCAAGTATCGTACACAGGTTCTGGGTTTCGAGGATCAGGCGGGCGAGCCGCAGCACAGCCACCACCATCACGTAGAAGGCGTAAGCACGGGATGCGAATTATGCGACGATGAGTGCACCGGAGCCTGTCAGTCGCTAGATCTCAAGCAAAAGACCGATGAATATGGCCACAGCCATCCCGACAGCCCCGCCCATAACCATTCCCACAATCGGTTAAGCAGTCATGACAGCAATAACGACAGGGAGACACACCATCATCATCCCTACCCACATGCAGATCATCCGCTGGGACCAATTACCCTTGACGGTTCTGCCCGATTGAACAGTTGGGATATCGGGCAAATCACATCGGAAACAACGAGCACATTTAAACCAGCCGACCGGGATCATCCAAAATTTAAGAAATAGACTGATGCAGTATTTGAAAAATCCGGCAGATATTTACGCGAAATCATTCTCCATTGTTCGTTCAGAAGCCTGCCTCGACCACATTCCGGAGGATCTCCAGGACGTCGTGATCAGACTGATGCATGCCTCCGGCATGACAGACCTTGCTGCCTTCGTCAGGTTTGACGAAAGGATCGCTCCGGTTACCCAAGCCGCCCTCAACCAAGGGGCGAAAATTCTGACGGACAGTGAAATGACGGCGTCCGCAATAATTAGACGCACATTACCAGCGAACAATCGGATCATCTGCAAAATCAATTCACCCGTTGTTCAGGAGCTGGCCACACGGAATAAAACCACCCGCTCCGCGGCGGCGGTAGAACTCTGGGAAGATTACATCTCCAACAGCGTCGTTGTTATTGGAAATGCTCCCACAGCCCTGTTCTCCCTGCTTGAGTTATTGGACAAGATCGTTGCCCGTCCCCACGCAATTTTTGCTTTCCCAGTTGGCTTTGTCGGAGCAAGTGAATCCAAGCAGGCGCTAAATCAAAATCCGAGAGGGGTTCCGTTCATGACCCTCCTTGGCCGCCGGGGCGGCAGTGCCATGGCCGGAGCAGCGGTTAATGCACTGACCGGATCTTTATCATCAACCACAAATCCGCAGAATGCATCGGACTTAACGGAAGGGGATGTGCTGTGACACCCTGGCTTACCGTTATAGGTGTTGGTGCCCAGGGTATCGATGGCCTCACTGAGAATATCCGGGACCAAATTCATACGGCGGATATTGTTGTCGGATCGGAAAGACTTCTTTCTGGCCTTTCGGACATTGCCTGTCAAACCGTTAAATGGACATCACCCCTGTCGGATTTGATTTCAGATATTGATAGCTGGCGTGACCGGCGGGTGGTTGTCCTGGCTACCGGCGATCCCATGCACTATGGTATTGGTGCAACCCTCGCACGGGAGTTCCCGGAAGATGACATTCGTATCATCCCCTCCCCTTCCGCATTCTCATTGGCTGCGGCAAAACTGGGCTGGCCTCTCCAGGATGTCGAAATGCTTTCAGCTCACGGGCGACCAGTCAGCGGGCTGACCACCTACCTGCAGCCAGGTGCCAGGCTTTTGATTTTAACCGGCGGGGCGCCTACTGTTCATCAGTTAGCTGAATGGCTTGTCGAGCATAAATACAGCAAAAGCCGGTTCGTTGTTTTGGAATGCCTTGAGGGAGCCTCGGAGAGAATTACCGAGACCTCGGCAACCGAAATAAATAACCAGACCTATTCAGATTTCAATCTTGTCGCTGTCGAATGCAGAATTGATCCCGGGCATAACCATCAACCTCCAATCCCAGGACTAGCAGATGATAATTTTGAAAATGACGGATTACTGACCAGACGGGAAATCCGCTGTATTACAATTGCATCTCTGATGCCAGCGCCGGGCCGTCTTCTTTGGGATGTAGGAGCGGGAAGCGGGTCTGTTGGCATAGAATGGATGCGTTGCGGGCGAAATATGGATGCAATTGCATTTGAGAAAAATAGCCGGAGAATTGAAACCATTCGGCGCAATTCCGAAAGGCTGGGCACCCCCGGCATGAAAATTGTACCGGGTCTGCTACCCACAACGCTCGAAAATCAAGCGGCACCCGACGCGGTTTTTCATGGCGGCGCCGTCTATTCCGATGAAATTTTCGATCAATGCTGGACAAGTTTGAAACCGGGCGGAAATTTTGTCGCAAATGCCGTAACGCTGGAGGGTGACGCAGCACTGATAAAACGGCACAGTAAATACGGTGGCGAATTAATACGCCTTGAAATTTCCCATAGCGATCAAATCGGAGCATGGCGTTCATACCGACCTCAAAGACCGGTAACGCAATGGCGGGTGCGCAAATCATGACAAAAGCGTGTTTTTATGGAATTGGAGTGGGGCCTGGAGACCCCGAGCTTATGACCGTCAAGGCGGTGCGACTGCTTGGGTGTTGCGATGTGGTTGCCTATCCTGCAAATGCGGATGGCGGCAGTCTTGCTTTGAAAATTGCACAGCCCGTCATGTCTGCGAATTCAATCCGTCTCCCAGTATATGTTCCTATGAGAGAAGGCAGAATCCGCGCACTCGAGGCTTATGACATCGCATGTCAAAATATTGGCCGGCATCTACAGAACGAGCGGAGTGTCGCATACATTTGCGAAGGGGATCCATTTTTCTACGGCAGTTTTGCCTATGTCTACGCCAGATTAAGATTAGAATATAAAATTGAAATCGTTCCCGGTATTTCTTCTGTCATGGCCTGTTCAGCCGTAAGCGGGTTACCACTTGCGGCAAGGAATGACATTTTTCAAATCGTCCCCGCCACAGCCAGCCACGAAAAGATCAAACAGGCATTGCACCAGAACTGTTCCCTGGCGATCATCAAAATCGGCCGCCACTTCGAAAAGATAAAATCACTACTGCAAGAATTTGGCCTTCAGAATCAGGCCATGGTGATCGAGTCTGCAACAACGGAAAACCAGCACATATACAGGGTCTCAGACGGGCACAGGGGAACGCTGCCCTATTTTTCCACAATTCTTGTTTACCGTGGAGCGGAAGCATGGTGACTGCGCCTGTAATCCTTTTACTTCATAAATCGTCATTGACAACGGCGTACCGCATCAAATCCGGGCTGCCCTGGTCGAAACTTCATGGGACCCGGGCTCTCGCTCAAGACTGTGACATTATTTTTGATGATTTTGCAGGTCACATCCGTAACCTGTTTTTGAAAAAACAACCGATTGTTGCCATCGCATCCGCGGGTATCGTTATTCGGTGTCTCGCTGAATGCCTGCGGGACAAAACAAATGAACCGCCTGTCCTGGCCATTTCCATCAATGGTGCAAGCGTCGTCCCGTTGCTCGGCGGACATCACGGAGCCAATGAACTGGCCGAAAAAATTGCAGAGGTACTTGGTACAAGAGCCGCCATTACCACGGCCAGCGAAACGACCTTCGGTTTGGCACTGGATCAACCTCCCGAGGGATATTACCTCGCCAATCCTAAAAACGTTAAGTCTGTTGCTTCTGCCGCGCTCAACAATCACCCCGTGCGAATAAACGGAGAGGCTGATTGGCTTACAAACAGCGGTCTGCCTGTTGTGACTGAACCATCATCCCATTTCAGTAATAGAGAGATTCAGCACAAAGCTATTGAAATTCTCATCAGCGAAAGAAATGAACATTCCGAACCCGGAAAACTGATCTACCACCCCAAATGTCTTGCCATCGGCGTCGGTTGTGAACGCAATTGCAACTCAGAGGAGCTGACGGTACTGGTGCAAACCACACTTCAAACTCATGATCTTTCACCACATGCCGTTGCTCTTTTATGCTCCATCGATGTTAAATCCGATGAGCCCGCGATCCATGAAACCGCGCGGAATTTGGGGGTTCCGGTTCGCTTTTTTTCAGCAACCATACTAAATGAACAACGTCATCGCCTTGCCAATCCATCGGATGTTGTAATGAGGGAAGTCGGGACCCCCGGCGTTGCCGAAGGATCATGCCTGGCTGCGGCTGGCCCGATGGGACATCTTATCGTGGAAAAACTGAAATCAAAACGCGCGACGTGTGCAATTGCCAAAGCTCCAGGCCCGATTGATTGCCAAACCCTTGGCCGTCCCAGAGGTAGGCTGTCAATCGTGGGGATAGGACCCGGAAAACATGAATGGCGAACGATTGAAGCTGTAGCCACGCTGGAAGCTGCGGCCAATATTGTTGGCTATGAGCTTTATCTCGATCTTATAGTGGATCTGATCGGAGACAAGGATGTACGGCCCTTTCCATTGGGTTCGGAGGAAGAACGAGTTCGATTTGCCCTGGAACTCGCCGGAGAAGGCCGCAATGTCGCCCTGGTCTCATCGGGAGACGCAGGGATTTATGCCATGGCCAGCCTTGCTTTTGAACTTGTTGATCAAAGCGGACCGCGCAAACTCAGCCCTAGCGCAAGGCGGGTTGAACTTAACGTCATACCCGGTATATCGGCTTTTCAGGCTGCAGCTGCCCGCGCCGGTGCCCCCATGGGGCATGATTTCTGTACTATATCGCTATCCGATCTGCTCACACCTTGGGTTGCAATCGAAAATCGCATAATGGCTGCGGCTGAGGCAGACTTTGTGATTGCCTTCTATAATCCCAGATCACGTAACCGCACTCAGCATTTGAAACGAGCTATGGAAATTCTGGCCGGCTACCGCCCTCCCGATACGCCAGTCATTACCGCTTCCAGACTGGGCCGGGACAACGAAAACCTGTCTCTGTTCACGATCGAAAATTTCAGATGCGATCATATAGATATGCAAACTCTGGTGATTGTCGGATCCGGAATGTCACGAATTGCCGAAACCCCGGATGGAAAGAAGTGGGTTTACACCCCTCGCGGTTATAACAATAAGCAGGGAGCCGATTCATGACTGTGCATTTTATCGGCGCGGGTCCTGGTGCGGCTGATCTCATCACAATCAGGGGACTCAACATGATCCGCAACTGTCATGTCTGTCTCTATGCCGGCTCTCTTGTGCCGATGGAAATTTTGCAGTACGCCCCTGCTGGTGCCAGGATTGTTGATACGGCATCTCTGAATCTTGATCAGATTATCGATGAAATCCAATCTGCTCACCGGCACAATCAGGATGTTGCCAGAATTCATTCGGGCGATCCATCTATATATGGCGCGATATCCGAACAAATACGGCGTCTGGAGAAACTTGGTATTCCCTTTGATATCACACCCGGAGTACCGGCATTCGCTGCAGCTGCTGCGGAACTTAAGCTTGAACTCACTCTACCAGACGTCACCCAATCCATCGTTCTTACCCGGACAAGCATGAAATCTTCGGCAATGCCGCCCGGTGAGACACTCGACAATTTTGCCCGTACCGGGGCAACCATGGCTATTCACCTGTCCGTGAGGAACCTCAGAAAAGTTCAGGAAAAGCTCATCCCCTACTTCGGTGAAGACTGTCCCGTCATTATCGCCTATCGTGTTACCTGGCCGGATCAGCAGTTTATCTTCGGAACACTGGGAGACATCCGGACCAGGGTCCGCGCTGCAAAAATAACGAGAACGGCATTAATACTGGTGGGGCCCGCCCTGAATGCGACCAATTTTTCCGATTCAGCCCTCTATGACAAATCTCATCAACACCTTATGAGAAACCGGAAAACTGAAGTTAAAAACACTGTAACAGAGCCTGGGACATCCGAGCCGGCTTAGTCAGATTTAGTAAGTTGATTGACAACATCGGGAAGATTATCGAAGCAATAAAAATGTTTGTGCTCAGCCTGACCAGTGCTTTTTGGAACCGTTTTGGGGCGATCTATCAATATAACCGGAATTCCAATTCGCCGGGCCGCGTCCAATTTGCTGTAAGCAACACGACCTCCTGAGTTTTTTGTCACGACATACTGGATATTGTGATCTTTCAACAATGTCATTTCCTGTTCCACTGAAAACGGCGGGCGGGCAATGATAAATCGCACTTTCTCAGACATCCGGCTATAGTCTGATTGCGCCTGAAGCAACACGCCATAGTCCTTGCGTGAACTGTAGATGGACTTTTGTGGCGCTTCAATTACACGGATAAAATAGATGACATCCCCGCGCGACAAGAACCGGTCATAATTCTTGGAACCTATGGTCAACAATACGCGGGTACCGTGTGGTATGGCCGATACAGCCTGATCTGAGTTCTGAACCACGTGCCATTGATCCCCCGGCATTTGAACCCAAGGCGGCCGGTCATATCTGATGCAGGTAATCCCGCAAACTTTTGAAGCCTGGTAAGCGGAAGCTGAAATCTCTGTCGCGTAAGGATGTGTTAAGTCCACGACGGCATCGATTTTGGAAGAAATAAGGTAGGCCCTTAATCCGTCTGGCCCGCCAAAACCTCCTGTCCGAATATCTGCATCTGGCAGGCGGGGTTTTCGTGTTGCACCCGCCAGAGAATAGGTAATCCTCCACTTCCCAATTTCCAGCAGTTGTGTGGAAAGTTCTACACCTTCGCCGGTTCCACCAAGAATAAGAAGATTTTTATCAGGTCTTGGCAACAATCCGACCTTTCCTGTCAACAATTATGACGTCGAGTGAGATTCCGGTATCACCAATGACCTTGGCGGCCGCATCGCGGGCAGCCGCCGCAACATAGTCCGCGATTGCAATGTCCTCTCGGGTCGAAAGTGCAAGCACCTGGGAAGCGGTGTTTGCTGTCAGTGTTTCCGAAATCAGTGTTCTGGATCCGCCGGCCAGTTCGATACCCTTGGCGAGCCATTCGAAATCAACTTGGCTTCGGCCGGAATGGAGATCCAGTTTTCCCTGTCCGAGCTTTGTAAGCTTTGCGAATCCACCGGCAATTGTGACCCGTGCCACCGGATGCCGGCGCAGATATTTTAACATGCCCCCGACGAAATCGCCCATATCAATTAAAGCAGATTCCGGCAGATTGTAATAGGTCTGCACAGCCGCTTCGGATACCGATCCGGTTGCACCGGCAATATGGTTAATACCCGCCGCCCGAGCGACATCTATTCCTCGGTGGATCGCATGGATCCATGCCGAACACGAATAGGGATTAACAATACCTGTCGTCCCTAGTATTGAAATTCCACCGACGATGCCAAGTCGCGGATTCCAGGTTTTCTCAGCTAATTTTTCTCCTTCTGGAACTGAAATTTCTATCAGGACATTACCCGGAACGCCATGATCTTGAGCAAGGCCCCTGATTACCTCCGCCATCATTTGCCGTGGTACAGGGTTTATGGCAGGCTCACCGGGCGGTATCGGCAGACCTTCCTTGGTTACAGTACCCACACCGGTGCCGGCCCTGAAACAAACACCACGTCCATCAGGTTGTAAAATGACCTTAACCTGAATTAACGCGCTATGGGTAACGTCAGGATCATCTCCGGCGTCCTTGACAATTCCGGCCTCGGCCCAGTTAGGTCCATGGTCCTGAATTGCCAAGGCAAAAGACGGAGTTTCTCCTTTGGGAAGCGTGATTGTGACAGGATCCTCAAACCTGCCGGTCAAGAGCTTTAAATAGGCCGCGCGGGTGGCGGCCGTCGCGCAGGCGCCTGTTGTCCACCCTCTTCTCATTTGAGAAGGGGGATCTTCAGTTTCGGATGACATGAGATCGTTCTATACATGGATTGAAATAATGTGGAAAGTCCGGATTGACACTGAAATTACGAGGGAACATTTCAATCCGCAACAAAATTTGTTAAACGTTTACAGTTCATAAGTTTTTGACTTTACTCGCCAAAATTTTCCGTCTGCCGAAAAAAATTAATTAAACACGGCGGCGTCCGCGAGAATGGCTCGCATCAGTGAAAATCATCTATGGCTAATGTTAAAATAGTAGCTTAGAAAAATGATTGAAGATAGTTATTGGTCTTTTGCATTTGCAGTTTTAGAGTTGTCATGCCGCCATTGAATTCCCACAATTCGAGACAGAGTGAAGGTACCTCTTCGCAGCAAGGGCCAGGTGTTTTTTCGAACCTGGATGCGACCTGTTTTCCAGCGTTTGACCGCGGTCAGGTTTGGCTGGTCGGTGCAGGACCCGGAGCACCCGGCCTTTTAACTCTTCTCGGATACTATGCTTTACAAAAAGCCGAAGTGGTTATTCACGATGCCCTGGTTAACAAGGAAATAATTAGCTGGGCCAACAATCGGGCAGAGGTCATATTTGCGGGCAAAAGAGGTGGCAAACCTTCTCCCAGGCAGGAAGACATTTCATCCAGACTGATAGAATTAGCAAAACAGGGGTTGCGGGTGCTCCGGCTGAAAGGTGGGGACCCCTTTGTTTTTGGCCGGGGCGGTGAGGAATGCCAGAAACTGGCTGACGCAGGTATTCCTTTCAGAATCGTACCGGGCATCTCTACCGGAATTGGCGGCCTCGCTTATGCAGGCATCCCGGTAACCCATCGGGAAATCAACCATAGCGTCCTGTTCCTGACCGGACATGAAGCAGATGGCCGTATGCCGCACTCGGTCGACTGGCGGGCGGTAGCTCTGGCTTCTCCGGTTATTGTCCTCTATATGGCCCTGAAAAATCTGCCCGTAATCATTGACAGGCTGCTTGCGCACGGGCGGAACCCGAATGAAAAATTGGTTATAATTTCCAATGCCACGCTCCAGGATCAACAGGTGTATGAAATGACCCTGGAGACAACTCCGAATGTCCTTGAAAAATTACAGATTGCAACCCCGGCCATAATTGTCATTGGAAAGGTTGTCGGGTTCCGCAACTCGCTGGATTGGTATGTTAATATGATGCGGGAGAACAAGATTGGCTGAATGTCGCGGATTTATTGTGGCTGCCACCGCATCCGGTGCCGGTAAAACGACAGTTACCCTGGGACTGCTTAAAGCATTCAGGGAACTCGGTTATCGGCTTTCCTCGGCCAAGGCGGGACCTGACTTTATTGACCCCAGGTTTCATGAAGGAATTTGCAGACGCAGTTGCCTGACGCTTGACAGCTGGGCAATGCGTCCGGAAGTGCTCGACAGTCTGGTGATCGAACTTAGTTCGGACTCCGACCTCTGCGTTGTCGAGGGAGTTATGGGGTTGTTTGACGGGGCCGCCAATGGCAGGGGATCGACCGCGGAGTTGGCCAAGCAACTGGGACTTCCCATCATACTCATCATAGATGTCAGAAGACAGGCCCAGTCAGCCGCCGCCATTCTCAAGGGATTTTCGACCTATGATCCGGAATGCCCGATAACAGGTGTCATACTCAACGGTATTGCCAGCGACCGCCATGAATATTTGCTGAGACAGGCCATTGAGCCACTAGCAATACCGGTTTTGGGCGCATTAAGATATCGATCGGAACTTGGCCTGCCGTCTCGTCATTTGGGATTAGTTCAGGCGAGTGAGCACGAAGATTTCGAAACTTTTGGCAATGCGGCGGGAGCCTTTATAACCGAGAAAATTGATCTTAATACATTATCCGATCTCGCCATGCCACTGACACAATCACTTTGTCCCGGGCAACCCGAACCGGATACTTTCGGACTGCGTCCCCTCGGTCAGGTGATTGCCGTTGCCCAGGATGCGGCCTTTGAATTTTACTACCCCCACATTCTGCGCAAATGGCAGGCCGCCGGAGCTGAGATCATTCCATTTTCTCCCTTGGCCGATAATCCCCCTTCACCTCACGCCGACGCTGTCTATCTTCCAGGCGGGTATCCGGAACTTTATGCCGCTCAACTGTCCTCAAGTTCAAATTTTCTGAACGGTTTAAGCCAGGCCGCGGAGAACGACTGTCTGATTTATGGTGAATGCGGAGGATATATGGTGCTTGGCGATTATCTGGTCGATGGACGTGGTGAGAAATTTCGAATGGCTGGTCTGCTCCCCGTATCAACGTCCCTTTCCCCTCCCCGGCGGCAACTCGGCTACCGCCGCCTCAGCCATGACTCCCCCTTACCATGGGGGCGCCACCTCAGGGGGCACGAGTTTCATTACGCCAGTATCATTGATAAAAGCGCCGATCCCTGTCAGGATAAAACGACTGGCCTGTTTGAGGCCGAGGATGTCGAAGGCCAATCCCTCGGAAAACTGGGACATCGCCGGGGCCGGGTTATGGGATCATTCGCGCACATCATAGATCAGGAACATGATGATGGTGGCAACGCATCAGGCCAATCCCGCAGTCCGGATCGTTCGGTTCTGAGCGGGCAACGCCAATTCAAACTTAAGCAGGGAGATCCGGGGCCATGACCAGCGCAGTTATGATTCAGGGAACCGGGTCAAATGTGGGAAAGTCTCTTATTGTGGCAGGACTGGCCCGTGCCTATACCAACCGTGGTGTCAATGTACGGCCCTTCAAACCTCAGAACATGTCGAATAATGCCGCGGTTGCAGTAGATGGTGGGGAGATTGGGAGAGCACAAGCCCTACAGGCTCAGGCCTGCAGGGTTAAACCCTCTGTCCATATGAACCCTGTACTCCTTAAGCCTGAAACAGATAAAGGCGCTCAGATCATTGTACGGGGACAGCGGCAGGCAACGATGGACGCCCGGGACTATCTTGATTACCGGAAAAGTCTTTTAAAGCAAACGTTGGAAAGTTATGCGCAACTGTCCGAACAGGCTGATCTCATTCTGGTGGAAGGAGCCGGATCTCCCGCAGAAATCAACCTGCGCGAGGGAGATATCGCCAACATGGGTTTCGCTCAGGCGGCCAGATTACCGGTAATTCTGGTGGGCGACATACATCGGGGAGGGGTTATTGCAAGCCTTGTTGGTACCATGGAGGTATTAAAAGCCGATGATCGTGCTTTAGTAAAAGGATTCCTGGTTAATAATTTTCATGGAGACCGTGCTATCTTCAGTGAAGGTGCATCCTTCATTGGAGACCGGACTGGATTGAGATGTCTGGGAATTATTCCTCATTTTAGCAGAGCTCATCTCCTCCCGAGTGAGGACGTCGTAGATCTGGAAGAGACTGGCAGGAAGTTCGATTGCCCCTCAGATGAAAACAATCAGCTGAATATTGCAGTCCCCCGGTTGAACCGAATAGCCAATTTCGATGATCTTGACCCGCTGATGCACGAACCGAATGTCGGAGTAACTTTGGTTCAATTGGGGCAACCGATCCCGAACAATATGGATCTTATTCTTGTTCCCGGTACGAAATCGACAATTAGAGAACTGGAATATGTCAGATCCCAGGGTTGGGACATTGACATCGTCGCCCATGTTCGACAAGGCAAACCCATTATTGGGCTCTGTGGCGGCTACCAGATACTTGGAAAAACGGTCTCGGACCCCGGAGCGGTCGAAGGCACAACCGGTGAATATGATGGACTTGGACTGCTGAATGTGCATACCGTCCTTAGTTCCGATAAAAAGATTTCCGAAGTCAGAGCCATTCACTGCCAAAGCCAGATGGCAATAAACGGATATCAAATCCATCTTGGTATCACCAGGGGACCGGACTGCATAAGGCCCTTCGCACAGGTCAACGGGAAATTTGAAGGGGCTGTTTCAGAAAACGGATTAGTGATGGGAACCTATATTCATGGTTGTTTCTCCAATGATGCTTTCAGGCGTGTTTTTTTAAGTCGCTTGAAACACATCGCCTTAAATCCTCTGAGTTACCAATCGCAAACCGAACAGGTGCTCGATGCTCTGGCGGAGCATTTGGATGAATATTGCGACCTAGATTTTTTGCTGAAACTGGCCCGGCACGCGCCGTCAATGCCGCTTGTTTCCCCGACCTAACTTTGTTTACACTTCAGAGGCAGCCGTTTCTCGTCAGTACGATGCGCTCTGGAGGTCATTATTCGGAATGAACCATTGAATATAAATCCGGAAAAAAAACCAGACTATCGCCAGGTTTTTCATGGTGGGGATCTATCCAAGGCAGCCGAGCTTTTGGGCGAGCCGACCGCAGAGGGCGATTGGCTCGACCTGTCCACGGGAATAAACCTTCAGGCATACCCGGTCCCTAACATTGATCAAGGACTCTGGCAGTCGCTTCCCGATCAACATCTTTTGTCAAAATGCCTGGAACAGGCCCGCGATTACTACAGCGTGCCGTCCACTGCCGCTATAGCAGTTGTCGGTGGCTCTCAAATGGCTATCCAGCTGTTACCTCATCTTTTTACCCGGACAGACGTTACAATTGTAGGACCGACATACAGTGAACACTTTGCGAGCTGGAATCGTGCCGGTCATCACGTCATTCGGCATGACAGCCTGCCCCCCGCAATTTCTACCGTCAATCGACAGGACGATAGCGAACTAATCTCCAGTATTTGCGTCCTGGTAAATCCCAATAACCCTGACGGACGCCTGATATCGCACCCAGAGCTAGAAAATTTCCTTTCCAATTCACACCCTCAGAACGATTGGCTCATCATCGATGAAGCATTTATGGACCTGAAGCCTGAATGGTCCGCAGTGGATCTGACAGCGGAATCGAACAGTATTGTACTCAAGTCCTTTGGAAAATTTTTCGGACTCGCAGGTCTCCGACTGGGATTTGTCATAGGCCCGCCTCCAATCATCAATAAATTATTATCTCTGACTGGCCCTTGGCCGGTAAATGGTCCGGCACTGAAAATTAGTGCAATCGCTCTCGGTGACAGAAGCTGGCAGGACGCGATGAGAAAGACACTGATAAATTGCTCACATCTGCTGGACCGGCTGTTGCGTGATTACGATCTCAATATTGCAGGTGGAACCAATCTGTTTCGACTGATAGAAACGGATCGGGCCGAAAAGTTATTTCTCCATTTATTACAGCATAAAATCTATACCAGGCGGTTTAATCGGTTCCCAACCTGGCTGAGATTAGGTGTTCCCCATCTTGCCAGTCAATTCTCTCGGTTGGAAAACGGCCTCAGCACTTTCAGAAATAGCAGGTAATGGTTTTTGATCCGTCGAATGTTGTGATTGGTCTTATTGCGGTACTTCTGGATCGATTTGTTGGCTATCCCGATGTTTTGTACCGGACCATTGCTCACCCCGTGGTCTGGATGGGCAGCATCATTGACAAACTCGACCGCTGGTTGAATCATCCCGGTCTGACGCCGCTTCAGACCAGAATTCGAGGTATTTTTGCATTATCGGTTCTTCTCATCCTGGTACTTGTCATCACGGTTCCACTGCACGAAATTCTAGGTTTAAGCTTTATCGGCACATGCGGCCTTGGCCTTTTGGCCTCATCTTTTCTAGCCCAGAAAAGCCTGCGCCAGCACGCGCAGGCCGTCATTGACGGGCTGGAGCAAAACCTCCCGGAGGGCCGGAAGGCTGTCAGCAAAATTGTAGGACGCGATACCAGCGAACTTGATCAATCAGATGTGTGCAAGGGAACCATAGAAAGTATCGCGGAAAATACGTCCGATGGTGTTGTCGCTCCTCTTTTCTGGCTTATTGTTGCGGGTCTCCCGGGCATCGCAATTTATAAAGCGATTAATACTGCGGACAGTATGATCGCCTATAAAACTGCCAGGTATAAGGAATTCGGCTGGTTTAGTGCGCGAGTGGACGACCTGGTAAATCTTCCGGCATCACGCCTGGCGGGTGCACTCTTCGCGTGTGCATCTTGTTTCCACAGCAATGCACGATTTAAACGCGCGCTCGGAAGCATGTGCCGCGACGCAACCAAACATGTATCTCCAAATGCCGGCTGGACCGAGGCCGCCCTCGCCGGTGCATTGGATTACCAACTCGGTGGACCGCGCAAATATCGGGGTGAAACTGCAAATCTGGCTTATATGGGATCCGGAAAATCCAATTTTACTGTCGACGATATCACGAACAGTCTGCAGCTTTACGATATCGTACTTAACTTGATTGTAAGCCTTTTGGCCGCTGCCCTGATTTTAGTCTACCTATAAAACGTAAGTTTGCTCCTAACGGTTAAACAACACAGCAAGAACAAGAAGAACAGAAAGTTCAGTGAGAAGCAATGATGCTCCAATCACATCTCCGGTAAATCCGCCAATTATGTTCCGAGCAAGTCTCCACATAATGAGAGTTACGATCATTGCTGTTCCCACAATCAACGGGACGAATTTAAAGTCCAGCAGCAACAGGATACAACCCAAACACAGAATACTGGCTGTTATAATTTTTGAATTACCGGGATTTTTTATGGAATAACCCAAACCAATGTTCCGCGCCGGCGGCAACCCCGCAATTATGAAAAGGCAACTTGTCCGGCTTAAACAGGCCGCGGACACTAAAGCCATTATGACAATCTCCGGCTTCCCGATCTGGGAGACGGCCCCTACACGGCCGCCCAAGGTCAATATGAGTGCGAGCGTGCCATAGGTCCCAAGCGAGCTGTCACTCATAATATCCAACACATGGGATCTTTCTTGACCGCCACCAAATCCATCGGCGACATCGGCCAGACCATCTTCATGTAACGCTCCGGTGATCAGAACCATCGCCGATATACAGATTAAAGCTGACAGAAACGCAGACAAACCCAAAACCGAACAGAGATAATAAATAGCGCCTGTCAGAAAGCCCAGTACAATGCCGACAAGAGGAAATGCCCAAACGCATGATGCGAGATCAAATCCTCTGTCCTCCGCCTTAAACCCAGGCATTGGAATAGCTGTCAGAAGTGAAAAGGCTAACTGAGTTTCCAGAATCAGGTTTTTGAAATTCATTCGCACCGTATTTTCTTGTCGACGCCTGCCTCTTTGAAACTTGCCATGCCATTGTGACAGGCAACTGCCCCCCTTAATATACCCAGCGCCAGGGCAGCACCACTGCCTTCCCCCAGTCTTAGATCCAGATCCAGAATAGCCTCACGGCCAAGTTTCTCGAGCAGCTTCCTGTGTCCCGGTTCGCGCGAACAATGAGCAAACTGACAATGATCCAGAAGTGTGCGGTCAATCGCACCCAGGACCGATGCGGCCGCACAGCAGATATAGCCATCAAGTATGACCGGAATCGAGCGCTGACGAGCACGAAGAACTGCCCCGACGATCGCCGCCTGTTCCCTGCCCCCCAGGGCACACAACACTTCAAGCGGCTTTCCCACAACATGCCTGTGCAATTCAAGCGCTTCTGCAACAACAGATTTTTTTCTTAAAAGGCCCGGCTCATCCAACCCCGTCCCGGGCCCGACCCAGCAATCCGGCTCCTCACCAAACAGTCCCTGGCAAAGGGCGGCTGAAATTGTGGTATTACCAATGCCCATTTCGCCAAGAAGTAAAAGATCCACCTCATCGGGAATTGCGGCCCACCCGCGATTAACAGCCTCCAGACATTCCTGATCGTTCATTGCGCACTGTTTGGTGATGTCATGCGTTGGTTGGTCCAGGTCCAGGGCAACGACAGATAATTGCGAACCATAAGCCTTGCAAAGTTGATTAATGGCAGCCCCGCCAACTTCAAAATTTTTTACCATTTGCGAAGTCACCGAGACTGGAAACATTGATACGCCCTGTGCGGTCACACCATGATTCCCGGCAAATATTAAGGTCCGAACATTACCCAGTCTCGGACTGTCCTGCCGTTGCCAGGAAGCCAGCCAGATCGCGAGAGTTTCCAGCTTGCCAAGCGATCCTTCGGGCTTGGTAAGCTGCCGCTGGCGTTCCACAGCCCTGTCGTGAAAATGTTGAGAGGCCGAAGGGAAAGTGTTCAACGATTCAACCAGAGAGTCAAAATCAGTGAAATATTCTGTGCTGTTCATTATTGTCTTTCAAAATTATCTTTCAAAATAATTGGCAATCCGGATACTATGAAATGAACGGAGTCAACGATTTCAGCTATCTGCTGATTTAAGGCTCCGGCGATCTCTCTAAACTGTCTGCCAAGTTTTGTATCCGGCACAATTCCAAGTCCCACTTCATTGGACACCATTATCAGACATCCACGGTAAGAACGGATGGCGTGACAGAACCGATCCAATACCGGCGTAATTTCATCGCCGCTGATAATCAAATTGCTGACCCAAAGTGTTAGACAGTCGATCAACAATGTCTGCCGGGTCTCCAGTCGGGACTCTAGGACGCCGCTCAGATCAACAGGCTCTTCAATGGTCGTCCACTGTCGTGAACGCCTGTTCCGATGAATTTCAATTTTTTGTTTCATTTCATCATCCCGGGCCTCAGCGGTAGCAACATATATCCAGGGGGCCGGGCAGGAACGTACTATTTGCTCCCCATACCGCGATTTCCCGGATCTTGCACCTCCAAGTATGAGTAGCCGGAAATTTTGTTCCGGAATTTTCCAACAATCCATAAAATCCGCCATTATTAGTCGTCTGGGGTGACCAGTTCCTTTAAAATGGCCGCGGAAAATATACCGCCGTCCGACACGCTTTACATATTTGCAGCAATTTAGCCAGCCAAATTTTGGATAGCCCGAACCAACCACCATTATGATATTCAGAGCTGAACTTCATTCGGGTGCTAATGCGACATCAGTACCGGTAAACTCATTGATTTCAGAATATCCCGCGTCACCCCGCCAAAAACCGTCTCTCGCAACCGCGAGTGTCCATAACATCCCATGACAAGTAGGTCCGAACCAAAATCGGCGGCTCGCGACAAAATCTCGTTTGAAACGGAAATCGTTGTATGGGCAACATTATGCGTCTCGACCTTAATATCATGCCGCGACAGACTCAAAGCCAGATCATCAACTGGAGAAAATGACTTTGATTCGAAATCAGATTCCTGATTGATGGTGAGTATTTTTACTTCGTCAGCCCTTTTCATAAATGGAAGCGCATCGAAACAGGCGCGGGCCGACTCGCGGGAATTATTCCATGCGAGGAGAATGTTCCTCCCAATCTCTGAATATTCTCCAAAACTTGGAATAACCAGTACTGGCCGGCCGGACTCGAGAACCAGCCTTGCGGGTAAATCCTTACTGTCCAAGTAATCTTCGTCGGCTCCCTGATCGATGACGACCAGATCCACGTTGCGCGCGAGTGCCGTCACGGACGATCCTTTGTCACCGTCCCAAGATTCCATACACCGCCATTCCGCCTGAACTCCTAGAGAGTTCATTACTCTTTCAAATTCGGCCCTGGTCTCCTCCGCTTCCTCTTTAAGTATCCTGTTCTGCGTTTCAATGATTTCAGCGGAAACTTCTGCAGCCATGGCTCCATAAATCGGGAAGGGAGGAATGGCGTGAAATCCGATCAGGTGCCCATTAATCTCAAGACCTAAATTACCGGCAGTTCTCGTCAGTCGTGCCGCAGTTTTTTTGTTGGGCAGGTATGCGAGTATTGACTTCATAGACATCTGAATTACTCCATAAGCATAGTTTTAACAAAGAGTTTAAGTGTCGGATGATCCGTATCGGTTTGATTTTAGTCAATCATACACCAGGATAGCAGTCTCCAAGATTTGAACTATCACAACAGCACTGAACTACCGAAGTATACTGGACCTGTTCGCAGTTTGATATAAAGAATCGGACCCAGTGCTCAAACCATTGGGAATCAAAGTCAGCAAATGACAACAGCAGTATATCAACCCATCCAGCGCGGATTAAAATAATTCCTGGTCCGCCACCTGCCTTAGAAGATTGACATCCGGGATCGCGATTTCCCGATTCCCCTTCATGGTGATAATACCCCTGGTTTTCAGCCGGGTGATCTGACGGCTAACGGTCTCGATCGTGAGCCCGAGATAGTCGGCGATATCCGCCCGGGTCAGAGGCAGATCAAATTGAACAAAATTTACTTCATCAGAATGCGCGCAACCAATATTCTGCGTTCTTTCAGCGATCATCAACAAAAAACTGGAGACCTTTTCTTCGGCGCTTTTACGACCCAGCAACAGCATCCATTCGCGGCAGGCATCCAACTCATCAAGAGTTTTCTCAAACATTCGGTGCTCCAGTCCCGGGTGAGCGGCCATCAACTTTTCAAATTCATAGCGGGGGAAAGTGCACAGCTCTACGTCACTTGCTGCTTCTGCGAAATATTTGCTTTCCGCCGAATAAGCCCGTCCTACGAAATCCGGAGCAAACAGCAGACCAACTATCTGCTGGCGCCCGTCGGACAGCATTTTTGTCAGTTTTATGACACCGTTTATGATATTGGCAAAGAATTCTGTAGGCTCGTGATCAGCCATAATGGTTTGACCGGCTGCTACGAATTTGGGCCGCGATATGGCGTTCATTTTTGTAATCTCGGATTCCGACAATACTCCGCAGACAGCCCTGTTTCTGATGGCGCAGCTCTCGCACCGCATGGGTTTCAAATCCATGGTAATCTCCGGCAACAGTTCCGTTTGTTCAACGAGCCTTTTTGTTCAGTTCTCAATCCGAAGACCGGTTCATATTTCCATGCTGTTGGTTTAATACTTCGGCCCAATCTTAATTTAGAGGTCATGGATACCGGACAAATCAACAACGTGCACGGGAGAATTCTCAAAACTCTGAATTTGTTCGTTATAGTCCACTTATCCAGTTGATTGCCGTACTTCTTCAATCTAATCAGACATTGAAGTCCCGTCAATCGCTTGACAACCATTGATAATTCTTCACTAAGATGCCTATTGGTGAAAAACGGCCCTTGAAGACCACTAAAACCGGCGTTCATCTTTGGTCCCCAGGATTGGCCCGGTTTGATAAATGTCGGTGCAGATGCAATTTTGGAAGTTACCGTTCTATCGGTGTGAATGCAGATCATTTCTCTGAAGGCCCGATAAACAGTCCGTCAGCATAATGAATACAAAGAACTCGATTAGCCAAAAAAAAGTATCCGGTGAACGCTGCAATGACCAAGATAAGGTCATTGAATTTTTGAGCTGTCCGGCTTCCCATGAGGCAGATGTTGAAGAAGTAATACGCATCGATACCCATGCGGCCATAATATTTTTAGCGGGACTTTACGCCTACAAAATAAAGCGAGAGCTAACACTGCCCTATCTCGACTTTTCAACGCTTGAGCTGAGGCATATTGCCTGTCTGAATGAAATCCGGATAAATAAAGTCTCTGCACCAGAAATTTATCTGGATGTCATACCCCTCGTTAAAACAGATACCGGACATATTAGATTCGGAACCGATGGTGAAATTGTCGAATGGGTTCTGAAGATGAGGCGCTTTGATCAAAATGATTTATTAGCCAATTTGGCGGATCAGCAGAAATTAACTGAAGATATAGTCGACGAAGCCATTCGTGAGATCATCGCCTTTCAAAACCGTTCGTCAACGGACTGTAGCCGGGATGGCGCAAAGATTATTTCTGGAATCCTGACTTCCATTATTGAGACATTGGAAAGGCATCCCTCCGTCTCCGATAGACCCGAGGTGCGGGAGTTCACTCGTACTACTTCGCAACAGCTGGCCCTCAATGCCGAATATTTGCGCCAGCGCGGTTCAAACGGATTTATCCGCCGATGTCATGGAGATCTGCATTTGGCAAATATCGTGCTGATCAATGGCCGTCCGAGATTGTTTGACGCCATTGAATTTGACGAAAATATTGCCTGTATAGATGTTTTATATGATGCCGCTTTTTTTATTATGGATCTCTGGCACCGTGACTGCCGCAAACTGTCCAACTACGCCCTGAATCAATTTTTCCAATCTTCTGACTTGCATTCCATAAATCAATTTTTGCGAGTTTTGCCCATTTTCCTTGGCTGTCGCGCCGGAGTTCGAGCAATGGTTGCACTCGACAGGCTATCCGTTATAGATCCCGCCAATGAGCAACTACTTTATGATGAAGTTAAAAAATATTTGAAGCTCGCCAATGAATTTCTGTGTCCGGCTAAACCGGGGATTATAGCCATCGGCGGGCGTTCCGGAAGTGGAAAATCCACTCTAGCCAAAGAGCTTGCGCCAATGTTAGGCCCGCCTCCGGGATCCATCCTGTTGAGAAGCGATGTTTATCGAAAATTACTCCATGGTATTTCTCCATTGGAAAGACTTGGCGCAGACGCATACACACCAGAGAATAGGGATCGTCTGTATGAATCCCTGCTCCAACGCAGCAGTGAAATTCTCCAAGCGGGCAAACCGGTCATGGTAGATGCATCTTTTCTCAACCCGGAACATCGACTGAAATTTGAAGATCTGGCTTCCCGTGCCGATGCCCATTTCCATGGATTATGGCTTGAAGCCCCCCATGGGGTGCTGACTAATCGTGTGATTTCGAGAAAAAATGACGCTTCAGATGCTGATTCAGCGGTTGTTGACAGCCAGTTCGAGACCGTTACGGACCCGAATAACTGGTCGGTTGTGAATACCGAAGGTCCCATCAAACAAACACTGTCCAAGCTGGAGCGGAAACTTAAGGAAGAGATAGGTAATAACGCCGTTTAATGTTGGATCAATTAAACATTTAGAAGATACTGAATATATTAGATTTGACATTGTTCCGCGCGAGAGAACAGATGCCTATCCAAGATATGAGGAGGGATGGCGGTCCGATTATTGCCGGTTGTGCGTAATGATATCTCGGCATGATATCTCGGCCGCAATTTGACTCTAATGAAAAGAGCGCACCTCGGGAATTTGAATTTGTTCCCCGTCAACCCGCCCGCTGCTTATTTGTGGGACATAATCTGGATGGCAATGAAGTCAGGTCCAAGCCTTAATTCTGAAACGAGTTCTGCGGAAGTATATCTTTGGTCTTTCCGCCTGAATCTGGCTGATCACCCAGCCACTGTAAAAATGAAAGTAACGATGAAATCTGTTCCGGTTCAAACTTAAATTCCGGCATATCGGGGTGCCCGACTGTTATCCCTTCTGCCAAAGCTTCCTCTAAATATGACAATGGCCATTTCCTGGAAATATAACGAAAAGAAGGTGCGGATTTGTGCGGACTGATGTCATTGGGTCCAATGGCATGACACCTGGAACAATACTTTTCCGCAATCAATTTTCCCGATTTGAGTTCCTGCTGCGAAATCTGATCCGATTGCGCAATAACCTTGCCCACCTGGAAAAAGTTTATCGCCAAAGCTAAAAACATAATAAAATTCATCAAAATCAGGCGCATCGTCAAATTCAATCTGTTAATTTACTGGAGCCGGACCAATCATTCATCACCAACTTCAAACCAATGCCTTCCACTTTAGCCAGTAGCGAGATTGACATCAGGGAGTCCACATTTGCTTTGCAAAGAAACCTGATAAATCAGTTATTTCAAATAGCAATGATCAAGGTCATTCAGGCCTTTAGCGCGATTCGATTTGCATCACAATTGCAATCTTCCTGGATGAATTCTGCCCGTTTGCTGATTAAAATGCTAAATTTACCTGGCGAGACTGTTTCAAGCCAGAACCCAGCATCCACTTCCGTGAATGGACTTGCAATCAGAAAGACAAGATAATAACGATAATCCAATGTAAATACTTTGACCGCTCTGTATATGCTGGAACATTTTGTACAGCCCGACCAGTGATTAAGGCAATGTTCGATTTCAAAAAACCACTCATTTACGGAATTGGCTTTCTCTTGGTGTTAGCCGGAACGGTGACGACTTTAGCTCAGTCCACAGTCGACAAAATTGAAGAGGAGTTGAGAAAATCAGGGCATTACCAGCTTGTCTGGATCAGCAGAACCTATCCATATGTCGTCGAAGCCTGCCATAAATTTAATAAATTCAGTTTTACCTTCAATAAAAAGCGCAGAATTAAGAATAAATCCAATCTTGGGGAATGCCGGATCAATCAGCCGGCCCTTCCCATGCGAGCTATCATGACAAAACTGGAGAAACAGGGCTACACCGGATTAAATGTGAAAGGCGTGGGATTGACCGGATTTCAAATTAAGGCCTGCCTCGACGAACAGCGCTATATTCTGGAAGTCAATCATTGGGGAGGCATCCTCGCCAGACACAACAATGGCAAGTGCAAGGCAGTGGAAGACCAGGAAAGCATTACAGTCATCAGGTGATGAAACAGCAATGTTTGCTGCAAGCCACCCCGGTTTTGCCACTCGGCGGCAGCCTTGGCACCCTTCATCAAACCGGCGCCCTCCCGTTCTATTCCAGCCTTTTTCAATCCATGCCTAATCCGCTCTAATTCATCCGTATTCAGTTTTAGCAGCGGTGGCCGAACGACAGCCTCATCAAGTTGCCCGAGAATGACCAGCGCCTCCTTCATTCGATTATGCATATCTCCGAAAGGTTCGTTGTAAAAAATCTCATTTACGTACCAGTTTCGCGTCGCCAGTTCCTTTGCTCCGGCCTTATTGTTATTCCGAACACAGGTTAAATAGCGCGAACTGATGGCCCACCTTGTGCAACCGGAATGCCTCACACACGGTTCAGCCAGATAACTGTTCCAGAAAGCGCAGAAAGATTACGACGGTCCACAACAGAATGGAGATTAGAACGGCTTGCCGGGCAAACCAAAAGTATGTTTCCCGCAACGTTTCCCCAATCACACGTTGAGCGATACCAGCAGGTGGGCGACAATCTTTGGCGAGAATTAACCACAATTCCGTACGCCGATAAGGACGGGTACGGGCTCGTATCGCATAGGCGCACAATATAAGAGCAAAAAACAAGCATAAAATAGCCCCCGAGCGGGCGGCCAAAACCGGCTCAAAACTTAAACCGAACATGAGGCAGAAGACACCTAAACCAAAAAAGCCGCAGGCTCTGCCAACCGAGATAAAAGCTGCATTCTCAATAGCATCCATCGCAATTTTCCGTCGCGCTCGGGCCTTAAGTTCCACTTCAGATCTTGCGGCTCGCCACGGAATTCTGCCTGAACTGAAGCATATGTTTGCACTACTCTCGTTCCCAGAAGATTGTCAAAAGGCCAGGCAAAGCTCCAGACCCCGGTCAGTCTCGGTCTCTCAATTCTGCGTGATCAGACTTTTTGACAGCGGCGGCTGTTTATTGACTAATTTCACAACGAATAATTGTAATATCGGTTAGAGCCCTGGTGCTCCAAACCTACAAACACAGGATGATGGGGCTCGAATGGGCAAATCTCATCTTGTTGCGGTGTCTGATAAGCGACGAAGGGAAACGTTTTCAAATTTTACAGCAGACGAAA
>CAYWUX010000003.1:204740-280702 GCA_964461525.1 uncultured Hyphomicrobiaceae bacterium
AAATACGGACCGTTGCAAAATGACAGGTCTTATCAAAAGCTGAAACGGTAATTGCAAAACCGAATTCGGTCTGTTCGAAGAAAATGAAATTCTAACTGGTCTTCCCGCGCTAAGCGCCAAAGTGCGTTCGCACTTTGGCGCAATGTTCACGCTCTTCGCAGAGGGCCACTTAGAGCGTGTCAAGCAGTGCCCGGTGCGGGGAAGCTGAACACTGCCAGATGCAAGTATAAACAAACACTGAATTATTTGTAAAATAATCTTTTAAGGCTTTGAAACAAGGCGGAAAATTCACACGTCACCCATTTTGTTTGTGAGTTTTTTGTATATATGAAGAAACAAATTTCACTTTTCCATATGTTACTGAATTAGCCGTTTACAGCTGTGTTCCAATATTCCTATGTTAAAAATACGTTTATCGAAAACAGAGGGGCGATGGACGTTGGCAGGCTGGTTCGTAGCGGGGAACAACCAGCCTGCACTTCGAAAATTCTTAACAATTTTGATCTCTTTGCAATTTTTAGCTCAATTCTAGATTTCAGCCGCGGCCATTTAATGACGGCCTACTCTCCCGCCTTGTTTTTTTGTTCAAAACCCGAAAATTTTTATCATTTCAAAGCTACCGTATAAGTTGTTGCGGTCCCGGTAAGGCATTCCTTGCCGTTTTCACCTGTTATGACGGTTGAAAGTTTGCAGATGGGCTTATCTTCCCGTACCGACAGGACTTCTACACGGGCGGTAATAGTCTCGCCGACTTTGACTGCTTTTACGAATTTCCATTCCATACCGAGAAATACAGTGCCTGGTCCTGGGAGATCTTCTGCGACCACAGCGTTCAACAGTCCGCTGGTTACACCACCCTGTACAATCAACCCCCCGAATGGTGATGCCTTCGCCTTTTTCTGATCATAATGAATTGGATTTCTATCACCTGTCATTTCAGTAAAAATTTCCACATCCCGCATGGATGTCGTTCGGGTACGGCTTGCAGTGGCTCCCAATTCAGGCATTCCCTTAATTGTTTTATCCCAAGGGGAGGTCCTGTTGTCCGTATCGGCCATGACAATCTTCCTCTTTTTCCTTAATGCTGTTATCAAAACTCGTGGACAAACAGTTTATTCATGGACAAAGCTGAATTGGAAACAAAAACTTTCAGTCCTCATTGAACCCTGTCCTCATTGAACGACGGTCAGTCGTCGAGAATTTCCAAATGGCCTAATCTGTTTTAGGTGGTTCAGGGACAGGTTTTATATCCTTCATCTTTGCAATCGGAAGGGTCCGTGAACAAACCTGCTGATCACCATCTTCCATTTGCATATGATGCCGATGATTGTTTTTTGCACCGATCATTCTTTAATTTTTTGTGATCTGCGCCACCTTTTACCGATTTTGACTTTTCACTACCTGATATGTTCAGGTAAATCGGAAAGTTCGGCCCGACTCTCAATATCCGTGGGAGTTTCGGCCTCGAGTTCATCCTGAGTTTGGAGTAAATCAACGGATTCCCTAACTTCGATGGACGGAGCCTGTTCGGCGGGATCTTGCTCAACAACCGCATTCGTATGATTATCGAGATCCCCACAGAATAGTTCCGGTTCCCTCCCACGTGATCTGAAAAAGGCCTGATCAATCTCAACCTGGGATATTCCAAGAGTCTCCTTGGCCTCTTCCACGGATTGAAAAGGCCCTTTAAATCTGTAGTCATGGTCGACCATGTACAGCGTATGATTAAATTCATAATAACCGGGCTTTAAGTCTCCAGTCTTTATTAAATCGAGACATTCCTTCTTAGCCCGTGCCGCTTTTATCAGGGACAACAAGTCATCGGGATCCATCTCTATACGCTCCCCCAGATCAGATGCTGCCCGTGCCTTTACCTCTAGTTCCTCAAGCAGGTCCTCAACCATTTTCATTCTGTTGCTCTCGAGTCTTCTGATATTTCGCCAATTTTGTCGGATACGCAGGGCACATGAAGCAATGAAGCAATTCAGCAAGCCGTTCAGCCCCTGTCCCGGCCCATCTGATCTGATTCAACACCATTTTTCAAGAAACACGCTAAACAATCCCCAAGCTGTATTAGAATTGGAATGTTTGTTATATTTATCTTTCCTGCTTGAGAACCAGTTTTGCCCTTGTTTACTCTTTTCCCTTGCTTAATTAAATTGTGAATGGCCGAATTGGCTGACAAATGAGGTTGGAGACATTGATGCTGGATCGCGAACAAATTGAAAATTGGGACACGGCCAAACCCAAGCCCAACAAAATTCCGGCACCGTCGGAAAATGTTGGCAAATGCTATGAACCCCTTGACGCCGAGCCTCGAAAATCCGTTTTTAACCGGTTAATCAACTGGTTGTTTGGATAGCTTTGATGCTGGTTGTCACGGTCAGCAATCAAATTGTTCGGTGCAGAACTAAACTCGGACAGGGCTGATTGGTGGCGTTGAATTTATGCAACCGTTCTGGCGGGAAAACCCGTTCACTTATGAATGTTGGTCCAATGAATAGCCCGCGCCACGTACAGTACGAATAAGATCAAGGCTATCATTGCAATTCAATGATTTCCGCAATCGCCCCACATGGACATCCACTGTTCTCAGGTCGACATAAGCGTCTCTACCCCACACCCGGTCAAGCAACTGTTCACGGCTCCAGACTCTTCCTGGTTTCTCCATGAATGTCAGCAGCAGGCGATATTCGATAGGACCAATTTTTATAGCCTTTCCATCCCGCGTAACTTTATACTGTTCAGGATCCAGACGTATGTCCTCAAATTCCAGTACTTCGCCCACACCGCTGGGCCGAATTCGGCGTAACATGGCGCGAACTCTGGCGACGAGTTCAACCACGGAATAAGGTTTGACGATATAATCATCACAACCTGTTTCGAGTCCGCGAACCTTATCCGTCTCCTCACCCCGAGCGGTCAACATTATAATCGGGATATGTTTGGTCTGGGCCCTTGTCTTCAAACGCCGGCAAACTTCAATCCCAGAAATTTTAGGTAACATCCAATCCAGAAGTATAAGGTCGGGTTGTGTTTCATCGGCCATCAACAAGCCCTCTTCGCCGTCAGCCGCCTGAACGAGTTGAAAGCCCTCTGTGCCCAGATTATAGGTGAGAAGTTCGACTTGCGCCGGCTCGTCTTCTACAATCAGTATGATCGGGTTGGAATTATTCGTCATTCACTTTCAGCCTTAAAGATGTCTGTCCTTTTTGCAGACATCTCATCCCTTCCTCAGTTGATTAGTTAGTCGATGTCGGTTCTATCATCGTCGAGCTGGTTTTATCGCTTTTTGGACGATCATCATCAAGATTTTCACCATTGACCATATAGTAAACCTGTTCGGCTATACTGGTTGTATGATCACCCATGCGCTCAATATTCTTGGCCGTAAAAAGGAGATGCATGCACGATGAAATTGCTCTCGGGTCTTCCATCATATAGGTAAGCAGTTCACGGAAAAGAGTATTGTGCATTTGATCCACGGCTTCATCTCGAAGGCGAACATCATCTGCTGTAATGGCATCCCTTTTGATATAAGCATCGAGAACGTCTTTTATCATGTCCTGGACCAGTCCGCTCATACGTTTTATTGTTTCGTCCGCTGAACCGATTTTCTGAGTTCGTGCCAGTACGATGGACCGCTTGGCGATATTCTTCGAATAATCGCCGATCCGTTCCAGATTTGATGCTATTTTTGGTGCGACAACAACGGCGCGCAGGTCCTGGGCCTTTGGATGGCGCAATGCCAGGATACGTACCACGGCAGAATCGACTTCCCGCTCCAGCGCATCTATTTTTTTGTCGTTGCTTATAACATTTTCACTAAGTTCAACATTCCGTTGAGATAGGGCAGAGGCAGCGTTTGAAATCTGCACCTCAACCAACCCACCCATTTCCATGACGAGACTTTCAATATGATTTAAATCTTCGTCAAAGGACTTAACAATATGGTCGTTGCTCATGGGATGTATCTCCAGATAATCAACCTATGCGGCCTGTAATATAACTTTCAGTTCTTTCGTCCTTCGGGGTGGTAAAAATGGTCTCCGTCTCACCTTCTTCAACCAGTTTCCCCAAGTGGAAAAATGCGGTTCTTTGTGAAACCCGAGCGGCCTGCTGCATTGAATGGGTAACAATGACAATTGTATAATTTTCCTTCAGCTCATCCATCAACTCTTCTATGCGAGCGGTAGCAATTGGGTCAAGGGCCGAACAGGGCTCGTCCATCAGGATAACGTCGGGGCTCACGGCGATCGCCCGGGCAATGCACAAACGTTGTTGCTGTCCCCCTGAAAGACCCGTTCCCGGCTCACTGAGACGGTCTTTCACTTCATCAAATATCCCTGCCTTCCGAAGACTCGTAACGACAATCTCCTCCAGTTCAGATTTGGATGAAGCCAAACCGTGAATCTTCGGTCCATAGGCGATATTGTCAAATATGGACTTGGGAAAAGGGTTGGGTTTCTGAAAGACCATCCCTACCCTTGCTCTCAACTGCACGGGGTCCACGCCGGGATCGTATATGTTTTGACCGTCCAGAGTGATCCGTCCGGTAACCCTGCAGCCTTCAATTATATCATTCATGCGATTCAGAGTGCGAATAAATGTTGATTTACCACAACCTGAAGGACCGATCAACGCCGTGACAGAACGTTCCCCGATTTTCAAATTCACGTCATAAAGTGCCTGATTTTCCCCATAGAAAACATTGACTTCAGAAGCCTCTATCTTGGCCTTCAGCGCCGCATCCCCGACCCCCTCAAGTTGTTTATCGATCTGAGGTCTGAGGTGTTGCTGATTGAGTTCCGTATTTAGCTGCGTGCTGGTATCCATGAAATGCGATCCTCGAAGTATGTATTTAAAATTCCGTTCCTTAACCTACCAGGTGCGCTCAAATCGCTGACGAAAGAATATTGCGATTATATTCATTAGAACGAGAAATCCCAGCAATACAAGGATTGCTGCTGAAGTTCGTGAAACAAAACCTCTCTCGGGACTATCGGCCCAGCTGAATATCTGAGTCGGAAGCGACGTTGAAGGCTCAAGAATGCCCCCGGGAGCTGACGTTATGAATGCATTCATTCCGATCAGGAGGAGGGGCGCTGTTTCGCCCAGAGCCTGCGCCAGACCGATAATCGTGCCCGTTAGAATACCGGGCATTGCCAGTGGCAGTACATGATGCAGGACGACCTGATGGCGCGAAGCTCCAATACCGAGTGCAGCTTCACGGATTGATGGGGGGACGGCCTTCAGCGCCGCCCGCGTGGCAATAATGATTGTTGGCAGTGTCATTAGAGACAACACCATTCCACCAACCAGGGGAGCCGACCGGGGAAGTTCGAAAAACCCGAGAAATACGGCCAATCCTAGGAGACCAAAAACAACTGACGGAACGGCGGCAAGGTTGTTGATATTTACCTCGATGAGATGGGTGAACCGGTTTTTTGGGGCAAATTCCTCCAAATACACGGCAGCCGAAATGCCAACAGGGAAACTTATCAGAAAGCAGACAAGCAACGTATAAAATGAACCTACGATCGCTCCTGCGAGTCCCGCCTGCTCCGGAAAACGGCTATCGGAATTGAAAAACAGCTCCCAGTTAAATGGCGTGCTCAACATACCGCGTTCAACCAGGGAATTGAAATGTTTGATCTGCTCGGGCGAAGAAAATCGGGGATTCGTTGTAACCGGAATTTTGCCTTTGTTGAGCGTATCGTAATACTCCGAAACGGGCACTTTAACCTGCAGGACCTTTCCAATGACTGTTGGGTCTGCTTCGACCACCTTCTGAATTACAGATGCAGCGTCCGGGGCCAAAATTGATTCAATGCTGCTGCCTATCCGTCCTTTGAAATAAACATTTAATCCCTCTTTAAGGAGGGCCTCAAAATTACCTGCTGAGATATCGTCGGAATTGACTTTTGACGGATCAATATAAACACTAATCTGTAAAACAGTACTACCGTCGACCAAGCTGATGACATTTCGGTTTTTAAGTGAATTAAAATTTCCTACTTCCTGCCGAGTCAGTGCCAGTAATTCCGCCGGAATGACATTTTTAAAGAGCTGATCAAAGGGATCTGACAGAGGCAGTGTGAAATCCACCGTTTTTCCAATCAAGTCGGGATTGGAAACAACCCGATCCCTGACAATAAACCGCGCCTCGGAGCTTAAAATTTTGTCGAGGTCATTGAGCGGACGCCGGCCTTTGACGTCAGGAAACAACGCCCGGAACGCGTTGCGCACGATGACCCTGTAATTGCCCCTGCCGGGGTCGGAGGCCTTGATGCGTTGTGAGTCCAATGTGATTGGAAAAGTTACTTTTGTTTGAACGAACGACTTGTACCCCGTCCGAACCAGCGAAAAGACCAAAATCCCCAATAGAAGGATTGCCATTGCAATAGCAAGCAGACCGTAGATCTGCAGACGCCTGTCGGCTCTGTATCGGCGACGGATATTTTTTTGCTGACCTGGGGAAAGCCAATCAGACCTAATTTCTTCTGTTAATGGAATGTCAGTCATATTTTTCCCGGTACTTATGTACAATTCGCAGAGCAATCACATTCAGCACAAGTGTTACCACAAACAACATCAGTCCCAGCGCAAACGCCGACAGCGTTTTTGGATTATCAAATTCAGTATCGCCGATGAGCAGAGTCACGATCTGGACAGTCACGGTCGTTACTGCTTCAAAAGGATTTGCGGTCAAGTTGGCAATCAATCCCGCAGCCATGACCACAATCATAGTCTCGCCGATAGCCCGGCTGGCTGCCAGCAAAATGCCGCCCATAATTCCAGGCAGTGCGGCTGGAAGCAGGACATTTGTTATGGTTTCACCCTTAGTCGCCCCGAGCCCATAAGATCCTTCTCTCATGGAATTTGGAACCGCGTTCAGAGCATCGTCTGAAAACGATGATATGAAGGGGATAATCATTATACCCATAACGACTCCGGCGGCGACAGCGCTGTTCGGTGCGATCTCCATACCGAGGGACTCACCAAAATTACGCAGGGCAGGCGCAACGGTCAGAACTGCAAAAAATCCATAAACCACTGTTGGTATTCCCGCCAGTATCTCTAATATAGGTTTGATCATCGCGCGAAATCGCGGATTGGAATATTCGGTAAGATAAATTGCCGAAAGCAGACCGGTTGGAACGGCAACCAGCAAAGCAATCGCGGCGATTAAAAGCGTACCGGTGAAAACCGGGATGGCGCCGAATGAACCGCCTGCAGTTACCTGCCCCTCCCGAATGGGGATTTGCGGTTCCCAGTTGAGACCGAAGAAAAACTCGGTTGGGGAAACCCGATCGAAAAACCTCATGGCTTCGATCAAAAGCGATATTATTATTCCCAGTGTGGTAAGAATAGCGATAAGTGAACATGCAATCATGATCAGGTTCATTACCCGTTCCACACCATGACGGGCACGAAAGCCTCTTGCAATTCGACGTTGCGTCAACGCCAACCCAATCATCCCAAGGCTCATCGCTGCGGCAAACATGGCCCATCGGGCGATCTGGTTCCAGGAGTTATACCTGTTGGCCGCTTCCTTTATCGCGGCATCGGGTTGACCGAAAACGTTGCCAGCAGCCAGCGACTTGATCTGGCTAAGCAATAAATCCAGTTGTGCGCCGCCTAAATTCTCTACCTTGGATGGAGGTAGGCTTTTTAGCAGAAGCGCATCAATGACGGGGCCTTGAAGCGCAAGCCATATAATGACAAGCAGAAAGGATGGCAAACCGATCCACGAGGCAACATAAAAGCCATGATAGATGGGCCGGGAGTGCAGTTCGCTAAGAGAGCCGTCTACTGCCCTTGAGGCGCGACTGCGTCCTATAAAATATCCAGCAGCGATGAGCGCTAACAAGGCTGCAGCTATATAGTTAAGCATCGCAGGACGCTCCCACCGGTTACGGTTGATGCGCTTAGAACTCTAAAAACGAAAAAGGCCTTCCCCGGTCGCAAACTTCCTGGCGACCGGAGAAGGTTTATCGATTTAGTTGGTGTAACGGGTCAGGCCCTTGCTTTTCATTGCAGCATCTTGAATCATTTTACGCTGTTTGTCTCCAAGTGCCACAAGACCGCGTTCTTTCAAATATCCATCAGGACCCATAGCATCATCACTGACATAGGCCTCAATAAAGTCATTCATGCCGGGAATCACTGAGCGGTGATCGTTCTTTATATAGAAGAACAAAGGTCTTGAAATTCCGTATTTACCGCTCGCTATTGTTTCGAA
The DNA here is from genome assembly GCA_964461525.1 of uncultured Hyphomicrobiaceae bacterium. Lineage (GTDB taxonomy): Bacteria > Pseudomonadota > Alphaproteobacteria > Rhizobiales > CAYWUX01 > CAYWUX01. The sequence goes on from CAYWUX010000003.1 coordinate 212,986, forward strand.
CGAAGGTTCAACGCCTTCCACTTTAACAGCCTTCAGCTTGTCTCCATTCTCATAGAGGAAGGAATATCCGAAAATTCCGAGCGCATGGGGATCTGCCTCAAGCCGTTGCACGATCAGATTATCATTCTCGCCGGCTTCGATAAACGGTCCATCCTGGCGCATTGGCGTACATTTGTCTTTGATAAGTTTTCCGTAGGCTGCTTTGTCCAGTTTCTTCTTCTGATCCTTATAATAAGCCAGACTTTCGCAACCTTCGTGCATTGCAAGTTCTACAAATGCGTCGCGGGTTCCTGAAGTTGGCGGCGGTCCGTAGACGACAATTTTGATATTGGGAAAAGATTTATCGATGTCACTCCACATTTTATAAGGATTTGGGACCAATTTACCATCAACTGGGACTTCAGAGGCAAGCGCCTGAAATAGCTGCGCCTTGGTCAGATCAAAATCCGGTCCCTTTCGGGAATCCGCAACGGAAAGGCCATCATAACCGATCTGCACTTCGGTAATGTTTTTAACGCCGTTTTTCTGACAAAGTTCCCATTCAGATTTTTTCATCGCGCGGGATGCGCCCGTAATATCGGGATGCTTTTCACCAACACCTTTGCAGAAAATCTTCATTCCGCCGCCTGTACCTGTGGACTCCAGAACGGGTGACTTCTGGCCCGATGTCTTCGCAAATTCTTCCGCTACTGCCTGGGTGTAGGGATAAACTGTTGAAGAACCAACAATCTTAATGTGGTCTCTCCCAGCCATGACCGGGGTTGCAACCAATGCAAACGCTACTCCTGCAAATGTCGCAGTGGCGAGTGCAGTCTTGGCACCTCTCATAATGATATTCTCCTTGTTCCGAACTGGGCGTGTGTCAACAAAATCTTAACGCCGGTGCACAACCCCTAGTGTTCAGACATTGTTATTTTATGACGTTTAGATTACAGTTTTGTGACAAACTTCCAGTTTATTGGAATTCTGGTTAAGGAGTTTTTCTGGGCAGCCTGACCGTGAACGTGCTGCCGACGCCCAATTCGCTTTGAATTGTCATACGTCCACGGTGACGTTTGAGAATGTGTTTCACGATTGAAAGACCTAATCCGGTACCGCCGATTTTGCGGGATCTGTTCTGGTCAACACGGTAAAATCTTTCGGTTAATCGGGGTATATGTTCTTGAGCAATGCCGTCGCCCTGATCTGTGACCTTTATTTCCAATGCCGGTCCATTTATTCCAACGGCATAGTCTACCGGTGAAATTGACACCTGAACATTGTTTTGGCTCCCGCCATATTTTAGCGCATTCTCTATTAAGTTGTGGAATACCTGTACGAGTTCGTCGGCATCGCCGGCAATCAAACCTGGCGATTCAGGCTTCGTTAGTTTGATCCGGACGCTTTCCCGCTTCGAATGGATCTTAAGCGTATTGATGGCATTTTCCACTATTCCCACGATGTCGACAATATTTGTGGGCTGGACATGCTCTCTGAATTCAATTTTTGACAGGGAAAGGAGATCGTCGATCAACCGGGTCATGCGCGCGGCTTCCTGTCCCATGATTTCCAGAAACCGGCCAGCGGCACCTGGATCCTTCTCCCAGACTTTTTTAAGCGTTTCAATACCTCCACTCAACGCGGTCAGGGGTGAGCGAAGTTCATGGCTGACATTGACCACAAAATCACTGCGAATCTGCTCCGCTTCCAGAATCTGCGTGATATCATGAAACCGGATCACGGCCACAACATCCTGCTCCTGACCGCCTGTAAGCCGAACCGATGTCACCTTAAAGGTTGTTCTTGCCGGAAGGTTCAAAGTTATGGTGGTATCGCTATAAGCCTCGCCATTGAGTGTCTCTTCCACACAATCCAGCGCATTAGGGTGGCGTACGGCATGGGTCATATCCCGTCCAACAAGCTTTCCGCCAAACAGATCTTCAGCAACATTATTGGCAAGAACGATCTGCCGGTTGACATCAATAATCATGACCGGTTCCACAAGCACATTGATGAAAGCCTGCAGTTCACTTTTTGTTAAATCACTATCGATCATGGGGGAAGACTGCTGAAAAACAGCGCTCTCTGACGTCACCTGTTCAACCTATATTGCGCTACCCGTTCAACCTAAATTAAACTAACTTTGTAATTTAGCCGACTTGGCAATATTCTATAAACCAAATTCTGTTACAAATCTTCTCATGTACTCGTATATGTGAGCAAAGTGATTCGATTGCAATCACGGTTTTTGTAAGTGTAAATATCTATCTGCAGCGATCAGTTAAGTGCGCTGAATCGAAGCCTGCAGCCAAAGGGCGGTCAATCAACTATTTGATTGGGCCGCTTTTGTACATTTTGGATCATCAGTTTGCCAAGTCAATAAGACGCTTCGACAAACACGCTTTACTTTTAATAGTTAACACAGACTTAAGGCGTCCTGTCAAAAGCCTTAATCCATGATTATCCAATTTACATTTATTTGCAGCTGTTCCGTGAACCGGTTGACCGGGCATACCCAACAGAACAATCGGCTTATCTTAACGCAGAACCGCGGCGATATTTCCACCATCAACTGTGGTGACATCGCCTGTGGTGCTTAACGCCAGCGCATGATTTATAAAGGCTTGGGCCACGTCGTCAGCCGTGACTTCACGGCCGAGGAGGTTTCCCGACATATACTCGCGCTCTGTAACTTTCCTCGCTTTGGCACGACTGGCAATCATCTCGTCAGTCAAAAGACCTGACCGAATTCTGTCCGCATTAACGGCGTTTGCCCGCACCCCAATATGACCATACTCGAGGGCATATTGGCGGCAAAGAAACAAGGTCGCAGCTTTGGGTGCACCGTAAGCCCCAAGGCCGGGTCCCGGATTGATAGCCTGTTTGGATGTATTGAACAGCAGGGCTCCCCCGATGCCCTGTTGTTTGAAGATTTCTACCGCATGTTGAGCAATACTCTGATGCGCAAAAAAATTGAGCTCGAAACTCTTTCGAAGTTCCCTGTCCTCCAGCTCACCTATTTCTCCCTGACAGGCTGCCCCGGCGTTTGAAACGACGATGTCCAACCCTCCAAATTCGCGAATTGTTGATATGAAAGCTCTGTCAACATCCTCGACTTTTGTGACATCGCCGCCAATGGCCAGGGCGTAATTACCCAACTCGTGGGCGACTTCCTGTGCATTCTTCTCATCCAAATCAAAAATGACGACCTCAGCCCCTTCCTCAGCAAACCTTCTTGACGTCGCCCGCCCAATCGCACCGGCGCCACCTGTTATCAAAACAACATTCCCTGATAGAGGTTTGAAAGACTGAGATTTCAGTTTAGCCTGCTCCAGAGACCAGTATTCAAGCTTGAAAATTTCTTCTTCGGAAAGCGGGGCAAACGTGCCGATCATTTCCGCACCTGTAACCGCTTCTATAAATATTTCACCAATATCAGCACAAATTTCAGCGTCCCTTTTTGATTGGCCCAAGCCCACAATTCCGACTTCAGGAACAAGCACCAGACGAGGTAGAGGGTCCAATTGCTTACGCTCGATATCATCGAATGCGTTACATCTCCCAAAATAATGTTCGTAATCTGTAATATATGAAGAAACTGCATCTTTGACGCAGTCGGAAAATTTCCTGAGTTCGCCGTAACCGGGTGCCGGTAAAATAAGAGGTCTGTTCTTCATTCGAATGACGAGATCAGGTGTCGAAACCCCCCGGCTGGCATAGCTTGTCAATTCACGGCCATTGACAAAATTCATAATTTCAGGCGATTGACGGCAACTTGAAATGAAACGGATGTTTTCGTTTCCATTAAACGGCCGTGACACGGCCCCCCTCAAAGTCGGCAAAATATATTCAGCTTTAACTGGATTTGACGAAAATGCGCGGGCAGGAAAAACTGTACGGCCTGTTTCAGAGATATGGGACTCGGCCCGCCTGACGGCATCAATCATGCGGCCATAAGAAAGTGCCGCAGTCTCGGCGAATGTGAAAATACCATGCTTGTCAAGAATAAGTCCTTCGACATCAGGCCGCGCTTCAAAAATTACTGCGGCAGCCTTTGCCAGATCAAATCCGGGCTTGACATAGGGTACGAACCCCAGGCTATTTCCAAAAACCTTCGCGCAGATTTCCTCGCTGTTTTCCTGGTCAACCAAACTCAGAATAGCCGTAGAATGGGTGTGATCGACAAATTTGTGAGGCAAGAATGCATGGAGCAGTGTTTCCACCGACGGGTTTGGGGAAGCCGGATCGATCAGGCTGGACCTTTGCAGCGCAACCATCTCTTCATCACTTAGTTTGCTTAGTTTACGGGCCTTCAGAAGTGGCGGCAGTTTCACCGCCGGCAGACCTGCAGGTTCAATCACTGCCATGTCCCAGCCGCTTCCCTTCACACATAACACGTCCCATTGATCACCGACAATATCAGTCATCACAGTTTTTACAGATGTATTTCCTCCACCATGACGAACCAGACTTGGAACGGAACCGAGCAGCCGTGTGGTATAAACGCGCAAAGCGACGTCTTCGGTGACACCCCTGCCTGCATAGGTTTCAACCAATTCAATTGCCCTGGTCTCGGACCACAAATTTTGCATGTCAAATTCCTCCGGCATTCAAATGCCGATTAAACCTTAATTTGTTCCCACGACAAGGGACAATCACATGCGGGTAGGTAAAAAGTCACCATGGAATATCAAAATTGCAAAGCCAATTCAGTCAATTTGGTTTAACAATTTATCCAAAACGCGTAAACTCCATTGGTTAACCGGAAGTGTCCTGAATTCCTGATCTTCGATTTGTCCCAGGAGTCAATAATTTTGAAAGTTCGGTCATGCAACCCTGTGTTATTACCGTCGCCATAACTGGTTCCCTACCCACAAAAAAAGATAATCCTGCTGTTCCCATAACCGTGGAAGAACAAATTGAATCGACCCAACAGGCATTCGAAGCTGGCGCAACCGTTGCCCATTGTCATGTCCGCAACAGCGACCAGGCGCCGACTTCTGACCCGGATAAATTTGCTGCTTTACTTGAGGGTTTAAGAAAACACTGCCCGGGGATGATAATTCAATTATCCACCGGTGGCCGGTCGGGAACCGGTCGTGAGCGCGGAGGCATGCTCTGCCTCAAACCGGATATGGCTTCACTTTCGACTGGATCCTGCAATTTTCCAACCCGTGTTTATGAAAATAGTCCCGATCTCGTTGATTGGCTGGCCGCTGAGATGATCGAGAACAATGTAAAGCCGGAGGTTGAAGCATTTGACCTCTCAATGATTTTCAAAGCAGCCGAAATGGAACAAAACGGCACGTTAAAAGCACCAATTCATGTGCAGTTTGTGATGGGTGTTAAAAATGCCATGCCTGTAGATCGGGAAACCTTCGAGTTTTATGTCCGTACATTAAAAAGACTGAGTCCGGATGCCACCTGGACAGGCGCTGGAATTGGCAAGGGTCAGATTACCCTGAATAAGTGGTCGCTGGAACTGGGAGGTCATTGTCGAACCGGCCTGGAAGACAATGTGCGGATGGACCGGAATACCTTGGCCCCGTCAAATGCCGCCCTGGTCCGGCGTGTCGTCGACTTGTGTCCGGAATATAACCGACGGCCGGCAACCGTTCAGGAAGCCCGCTCTCTTCTTAATCTTGCATCGGCCTGAATGGCAAACGCGACGGTGATTCCCGATATCGGTGCCGCCATGGCCTGTTGTCGGGCAGAAAGGCCATTAATTCTGCAGATGAAAATTCTGCCATCCCTATTTTCCTGCAGCTCTAGTTACGGCAGGTCCGGAACCCGCTGAATATATTCCAGCGATGCGGCTCAAAATAATTTCGGTAGGTGCCATGCATCATTCGGGACCTGGTTGGCCAGGCACCCCCCTTCAGAACCCGCGTTTTTCCGAATAGCCATGTTGAGTATTCCTCGTAAGCGTCGGGTTCAAATCCAGGAAACGGGTTGAACACATCAGATGTCCATTCCCAGACATTTCCTAGCATTTGGCGGCATCCAAAGGCGCTGTCTCCATCCGCCAGCGCACCGACATCGACACACCCCAGGGCCCGGCCATCCAAATTGGCCCGCTGTGGTGTCGGCGGCCGTTCTCCCCAGGGATAACGGCGTTTTGTCCCGGATAAGGTTCCATCACCTGTCGCCTCACCCAGCGCCGCCACTTCCCATTCCACTTCGCTTGGCAATCTGAGGCCGGCCCATTGACAGTAGGCCACTGCTTCATGCCAGCTGATATGGATGACCGGCTCATTGACAGGAAGCGGAATTATGTCCTCAAATCTTCTCATAGTCCAAATACCCGCGGCTTCCCTTTGCCAATAACCCGGATGATTTCTGTTCTCGGACTTAAGCAGCTGCCAGCCTTGCTCCGACCAGAACTCGTCATTTTCATACCCACCATCATCGACAAACTGTGAAAATTCCCCGTTGGTTACTGGAGCCCTGGCAATTGAAAAAGGTTCGACCTTAACAACGTGACTCCACTTCTCATTGTCAAACAGGAATGGTGCGTCCGGTGCGGCACCCAGACGGAACTGCCCACCCGGAATATCGACGAAACCGGGACAGGGACCCGCCAATCTTTCCGTTGAAACATCACGAGCCAAAGAAAAATTTGGCTTGGGGTATGCCAGAGTCTGTCGAGCCCATGTAAAGGCCTCAGTGTGCATGTCTTCGTGAAACGCGGCGAACTGGTAGATGAAACTGTCCTGTTCACTGGCCATGCCTTCCGGAAGCCTTTCAATCAGATGGTCTTGAACCTGCTGCATATATTCGAGGGTTTCCTCGGTATCGAGAAGAGGAAGGTCCCATCTGGTATCGTGAGCAACTGCAATTGAATCATAAAGTGCATCGGCCTTCGGTCCTAACAGGCTCTCCCTGCCATAGAGACGCCTCAAAATGAAATACTCGTGAAAATATGCAACGTGGCCGATTTCCCATCGCAGAGGGTTCAGGGTTTCAAGTCTTGGACCGATCAGTTGATCTTCGCGCAGCCCGTCCATAAGCTCCAGAGTGCGTCTTCTCGAATCGTGAAGAATTTCTGTTAAATATGATGTAGAAACACATTGGGTCATTAGCCACTCCTTGATACCGAGATCATGAGAATTATCATAGTCACTCCAGCAAAAAAACATACAATCGACGGCAATCGGATTTCTGCCGAGCGATGGGCCGGACTGTTGCGGCAACTCGGTCATGATGTCTCGATAACGGTCGAATATAATCAGCAACCCGCCGACCTGATGATCGCACTGCACGCCTACCGCAGTGCAAAGGCGATAGTCGGCTTTAAAAAATTGCACCCGGATTTGCCACTGGTGGTTGCACTGGGTGGAACAGACGTCAATCTGTTCTTAAAATCTGAACCCGATATCACCCTGACTTCCATGGAAAAAGCGGACGCCCTGGTCTGCCTGCACAACCTTATTTATAAACGACTCCCGGTATCTTTGCATAATAAGCTGAACGTTATTTTCCAATCCGCCATCCCTCTCACAGAAAAACGGATACCCCGGCCCCGGCCGGGGTATTTTGATGTCTGCGTTATCGGCAATTTGAGGCCGGTGAAAGATCCGTTTCGCGCTGCTTTTGCATCGGGCCATCTGCCTGACAGCTCACGAATCCGCATCTTTCACTTCGGTCAGGAATCAGATGAAAGCTGGAAAACAGAAGCACGGAGACTGGAGAGTCTGTATCCCCGGTATCATTGGAAAGGGGGGGTTAGACACGAACGTGTTCGCGAAGAATATGCCCGAACGCGTCTCATGGTTATCAGTTCGCTGGAGGAAGGAGGGGCGAACGTCGTATCGGAGGCCCTGGTTGCCGCGGTTCCCATTATTGCGTCAGATATCGAAGGCAACATCGGATTACTCGGGTCTGACTATGGTGGCTACTTTTCCGTCGGTGATGAGGTCGGCCTTGCCAAACGGCTTGTAATGGCAGAAAATGATGCGGAATTTTATGGAAGTCTGGAGCGTCACTGCCTGAAGCTGGCGCCACTGTTCAGACCTGAAATCGAACGCCGGTCGTGGGCAGACCTGCTCAGCTCCCTTACCAAAAAATCAACACTGTCTGAATGATCGGTGCCCAGTTGGTTTCGAACCGATTACAAAACGACAACTCCCCCGACTGCCGCACAGAGGGAAAATGCCCCGCGCTTAGTGAACAAAGGTTATGGGCTCAAGCTGATTACTCTCTGGTTCAACCTTTCCGATTATTGCCGCCTTCTCATATCCTTCGTCATGAAGTGCTTTCAAACAATGTTCCGCATGCTGGTCGGGAATACTCGCCAACAGTCCGCCCGATGTCTGTGGATCAAACAGTAAGGGATAGAGATCACTGCTGGTCGTTTCCTCCATATTGCGGATAGCGCGGCGCAATCTGACATTGGCAGGTTGCAACGTGCTCAATATTCCCATTTTAACGGTTTCCAAGGCCCCATCGAGAACTGGTAAAGACGACAGGCTGATATGAACGTCAACCTTGGAAGGGCGGATCATTTCGACCAGATGGCCAAGCAATCCGAACCCGGTGATATCGGTACAGGCCGTTGCATGGTGCTGATGAACAGACCTGCCCGCCAATTGATTTGATTGAATCATGGATTCAAGAGCGCCGTCGATCCAGCGTCCCTTGGCCTTTCGTTTCATATCCGCTGCAAACAGGGTCCCGGTACCCAGCGGTTTGGTCAGAATAAGCTGGTCTCCCGGCCGCATTCCACCCTTTCGGAGGACCTGATCCCTTGTTGCAAAGCCATTGACAGAAAAGCCCAACGCGAGCTCAGCCCCTTCACTGGTATGACCTCCTACCAGTACCGCACCGGCATCGTTCAGGACCGCCATGGCCCCTGCCATCAATTGCCTGATTGTTTCCTCAACCTTGCTCTCAATACCATAGGGGATCGTTGCTATGGCTAACGCGGATTGCGGTGTGGCTCCCATGGCAAACAGATCACTCAGGCTGTGATTCGCCGCAACCTGTCCGAATAAATATGGATCGTCTACAAATGATCGGAAGTAGTCAACCGAGTGAACTGCAACCTTCCCGGCCGGCACTTCTACAACTGCAGCATCATCCGGATCATGTAATCCGACCAGAATGTCATCACGTTCAGGTGGTTTCAGCTCTGAAAGCGCACGGGTTAAAACATTGGCCCCGACTTTCGCGCCACATCCTCCGCACCGCATGGCAATTGCGGATATTTCCTTCAGCGTATCGCGGCTTCCCAAAGCCGGATCAACCGACGACTTTTCCTCTTCAGCCATTTCCGGCAGATCTGTATATTTGGCCATCCAGCGCCGGTCTATCCAGTCTTTCCATTTCCAGACCAGGCTGCCTTCGACGGATAAACCATATTTTGAGGCAACCGCATAGCGGTCGCCGGTGCTGACCAGAGCCAAGATGGACTTCTGGGGATTGAATGGTCGTGGCGGCCTGTTTCGCAGTACGCGTTTTAAATTTCGGGCAAGGGGTTTACCCTGCCGCACGGCAAAAACACCGGCCTTGGGCCGGGGATGATTGACAACGGCAGCGATATCACCGGCGGCAAATACATCGGGATGAGAGACCGACTGCAAACTATCGTGAACTGCAATAAACCCGTTCTCATCTAGCTTGAGTCCAGTCCGGCCAAGCCATTCAGCAGCCCCCGCCTCGGTTACAAACAAAATTTCATCCAGCTTTAAGCTCGATCCATTATCCAGTTTGAGTAGACCATATTCTACTGCGCTTGCCGCTGTACCGCGACTTACGGAAATACCGCGTTCCTTCAGGACCCGGCCAAATCGGGCGGCCACTGATGGCGGAAATGCCGGCATGATATCATCTGATTTGCAAATCAGGTGAAATTCAAGTTTTTCACCAGATCGCGCGCGCTGATCCAGCATCTGTTTGACGCGGTATTGCATGGCGAGCAGCACTTCAACACCCGCAGCGCCGGCTCCAACGACTCCGATCCGGTGCTTTCCCGGTTTTTCCATAATGCGTTGGGAAAGCTTTTCCCAACGATTCACAAAATTGTTAATGGGTTTAACCGGTGTGGTAAACTGGTCTGCTCCGGGAACTTCATCAACACGGGGTGTGGATCCGATATTTATGGAGAGAACATCATAGGGAACCGGCGGGCGATTATTGCAGATCACCATTTTCGCCGTTAAATCTAAATTAACAGCTTCCGAATGATATAGACGTGCACCGGCAAACTGGCTCAGAGGTCTGAGATCTACATGGACCTCATCGAAATCATAATGTCCGGCTATAAACCCCGGCAACATTCCCGAATAAGGCGTGTGTACATCCCGGGCAATAACGGTCAGACGCACGCCAGGTATTGGGTTCATACCGAAACTTTTAAGAACGGCGACGTGACTGTGCCCGCCGCCGATCAAAACCAGATCTTTTAGTATCGGATGGCCACCGGTCTTCATGTTTGTTCCACCTTCTGGTTGAGCCGCAGGTTTTTCCTGATCCTGCGCGACAGGCTGTCAATTGCGATATTCAGCAAGGCTGTGACAAAAATTAGAAACATGGCACGGTCCAGTCGGATGTCGGCAATCGCGTTATCAACATAAAAGCCGAGAGTGGCGATCCCAAGCAGTCCGAGGATAGCCGTCTCACGCATAATAACTTCCCACCGGTAAAATACAAAAGCAAGAAACTGACCATAGAGCCTGGGTACAATTTCATATCCATACAAGTTCACACCTGACGAATGGTCCGGACGCAGCCTGATTTCATTACTGTAACGCCCCACAAGATGGCCAATTATGGCTCCATTATGCAGGGAAAGAGCAACAATTGCCGGAAGCATGGACGGCCCCCAAAGCTGCAGAAAAATATAGGCCAGAATGAATTCCGGTGTCGAGCGAATGACAACCAGAAAGACGTGCCCCAACAGCCGCCCGAAACGGCCAAGAAATTTCTCCGAAATCAACGGAAAAAAGGCGAGCGCCAGTATGGCCGTCGCCACAAGCGCGATCTGCGTCAGCAAAACCGTCGCCAAAAGACCCGGCAAAACCTGGTCATTTATAAGCAGGGAGAGCCATTCAAACAATCCTGAGATGGTCCCATCCCTGAGAGGCGCTGGAACAATATCTTGTGTGAAAAACCGTGCAACGTTGGCGAAGTTTACTGATGCTCCGGTATCGATCACGAATGGTGAAAGCAGCAGATAGAAACCAATCAGCCGCCGACGCATCCAGAGGCGCAACGTAATAATCAGAATATAGAAGCAGATCAATAATGCGGACGCATCGGAATAGTTGCCCTCATTAAAAGCTGAGTCCAGGTGAAACCCCAGTGTCGGCATACCGATGAATCCCAGGACGGCGCTAGAGCGAAGTCCGCACTCAAACCGGTAGCTGGTATAGTTGACTATATGCACCCAGACATCTGGCAAGCGGACATAGAGAAAAGTCGTGATGATTCCAACTCCGGCCGGCAACGATTTCAATGCATCTGTATCCGCCTCTTCAAGGGTCTCGGCATAGACCTTCGCAAAGATCCCGGAATAGGGAACGGCAATTGCCAGAATGCCGGTAAGGGGCGTCAGTCCCAGCATCTGAAGAAATATCAGTGCCCAGAACAATTCATGAATAGATCTGACAAAGGCAGAAACGATTCTGACCGCAGCTACATGAAATATTTGTGCAAGCAGAAATCCAACCCCTGCACTCAGGGCAACGCCAATCAGTGCAAATGCAATGGTCTGAATCAGTGCATGGGCAATGGCGCTGAATGGGGAAAAATCGGGCGTTACCGCACCTATAAGCATTCGCTCTAATTCAACCCAGGGCTCCTGCGTGCTTATAGAAATATCGGAAAAAAATAGGCAAACAACAGCCAAGGCAAAGAAGCCCAGGCTTGTGCGCATCGCGGCAGAGAACCGGTATTTCTCTTCTTGGCAACCAGTTATTGCGGTCGGCATTTAATGCTTTGCTTGCATCCGTTTTGTTATGAAAAGATCCATTTCAAATAAGTATTGGCACAGGTCCTGTCATCCAGTATTCGAAGCACTCAGAACATCTGAATAAATTCTCAGTTGGCATATAGAAAAACGAGATCGTCAGATTTCAGATCCTTGACAGGCCAGTCCAGCACAATTTCTCCTTCTCTTAAACCGATAATCCGCGTTGAATATTTTAGCGCGAGTTCAACATCATGCATTGCCAGGACAACGGTTTCGAAGTTTTTGCAGAATGCTTCCAGGATTGCCTGGGCCTGGAGGTTGTCAACAGCGGAAACAGGTTCGTCGCCGAGGACGGCATTGCCGCCCTGAAACAGAGCTCTGCAAACGGCCGTGCGTTGTTGCTGCCCCCCCGAAAGTTCTCCCACACGTTGATACAGTTTACCACCAAGGTTGAACTGCTGAGTCAGGGCTCGGATAGGCTTAACTTCCTTTTTCTGAGGTATAAAAAGGTTAAGAATGTTATACCATGTTGGATTCCTGTTAAGCCTGCCCATGTACACATTGTGAAAGACACTCAAGTTACGCACCAATCCCATGTCCTGCGGAATCAACGCTGCCTTTAATTGAAACCGGGTTTGAAGTGCGGAAATTAAAGTCGTCTTTCCCGCACCACTTTTCCCGACCAGCGCTACTCTTTCTCCGTTCGAAATAGAAAGGGAGATGTTGCGGAGGACAATATCTCCCTTATATCCCAAATTTTCATTTTTGAGATGAAACATTACTTCGTTAACCCACCGGGCTAATCGATTAACTTTATCTTTTTGGCCACATCTTTGATTGGCTGATAATCCTCATTGCTTGCAGGAACAAAACTTTTTCGGGGAAAGGATGCCAACAGATCCTCGTCCTTCATGTCCAGCAGAGCTTTTTTTACACGCTCTTTGAAACCGGCATTCCATTTTTCATCCACATCACCTCGAATGGTCCATTGATAGTCGGGATAAGGTGGTGTCTTCCAGATAATTGAAATTTTACTGGTATCGATTTTTCCTGATTTTATTTCGTTCTCCCAGACCTTGAAGTTTACGGCGCCAACCTGATAGGCACCGGACTGCACAAGGGCAATCGTTTTGGAATGATTACCGCTGAATCCGACTTTCTTGAAAACCTGCTCGGGATCCTGGTTAAAATTCTGACGGATATAAAACTCCGGCATAAGCCGGCCTGAGGTCGAACCTTTCGACCCAAATGTAAAAGTTTTTGCCGCTATATTTTTCGGAAACTCATCTGTTGGCTTTAATCCGGTACTATGGTGGGCAATGAAGTAAGTCACAAAACTCTGATCTTCAAATCCCTGCGCTATGGCTTCAGACCCCTTCACCAGTTCCCGCGCCCGCACGCCTGAAAGACCGCCAAACCAGGCGAGATGCACCTGACCATTGCGGAATGATGTGACAGCTGCCGCATAGGATTTTACGGGAATATATTTGACTGGTACGCCCAGCTCGTCGGACAGATATTTTGCAACCTTGTCGAATCTTTTCCTCAGTCTTGTCTCATCTTCATCAGGAATCGCCGTGAATACAAACTCCTGAGCCATTACCGGTGAAGTTGTCAACAGTGTCCCTGACCCCATGATCAGAAGTGACAAAAAACAGGACAAGAACGCATATTTAAGAAACTTCCATTGTGAAAATGACATCTACAATTCTCCTCGCAAAACTGAATACAGTTACTTCTCACGTTTTATAATCTGGTAGACTTATGCCTTCCATGAACTATGCTTTTACTGAATAATCAGGTAAATTGAAATATAATTTTGCCCAATTCAGTCCACTAATTCCAAATTGAATTTTGAAATATCCATTCGTGGTCTACCACTCTGGAGTCTTTTACTAAGCCTGATCTCAATATTTTTTCTGAACCCAGCGAATGCGAAAGTCCGGTGTTCCAATAAATAGTGACTGCCGGAGTTAAAGTGCAATAACCCTGAATGTGAGATAAGCTGCATACAATAGAAGCATGAACAATCCATCTGTACGACTTAATTTATTGCCAATCCAAATAAGAAGAATCATTACAAATGTGGCGAGAACCATTATCGGTCCGTCAAACACAACCATGGATTCTGGAAAATAAAGAGGACCAGCCATCGCCGATGCTCCGACAATGCCGAGCGAATTGAAGAGATTGCTCCCAACAACGTTGCCATAAGCCAGGTCAGAATGGCCGCGGATTGAAGCGACCATTACGCTAGCCAGTTCAGGAAGAGAGGTCCCAATCGCCACGATCGTCAATCCGATGAGTCCGGCCGAAACACCGAATGCCGCAGCCATCTGCGAGGCACCGTCAATCAGCAGATCAGCGCCAAAGGGGAGCATAACCAAACCACTCAAAGCGAGCGCGACGGCCATCGGAAAACTGCAGGATTTATAGTCGGATGGGATTAACTCATCATCTGAGATTGCGGAATTTGTATCCGCTTCCGCGGCGCCTGTGTTCAGACGCCAAGCATCAAGCATTTCCCAGAATATCAATCCAGCCATGATCAAAACCAGAATACTGCCTTGCCACCAACTGATCAGACCCTGAGCACCAAGCGCGGTCAGACCAATTGATACAATCAAGAGTATCGTACCGTCAGGATGGACGGCTCGCCCCGGTCTGGTAATGGGATTGATCAGAGCAGCAACACCCAAAATAAGCAAAACATTAGCTATATTGCTGCCGATCACATTTCCGACTGCAATCTCGGGGGCGCCGTCCAGTGTCGCCTGAACACCGATAAAAAGTTCCGGCATTGATGTGCCGACCCCAACAATCACTATACCCAGAACTATTGGAGAAACATTGAGATACTGACCGATAGATACAGATCCCCTGAGTAATGCCTCACCCCCAATCACCAGCATCAGCAGGCCACCGACAATCAATAGTATGGTCAAACCAACGGCCTCCCAAAATCAGGCTATCGAACGCACGACGGAATGTTTGCAGGTTCAACTCAGGTTGCAAGAAAGTTTCATCAAAGCATGGCATAACAATTTCCGGGGATACATATCAAAATTCAAAAATTCAAGAGATTGATTGCAATCCAACATTGAAAAATATGGTATTCCACTGATCAGCCCGCGAAAACCTAAGTCGAATTGGACTGTATATATGTACCTTATACATTTCATCAGCCCATACAATGACACACTCATGCCTCATAATGCCTGTCCAAATATATATCTGATTCGTAGTGTCTGTTTGGCTGATTTTAGATAAATCATGGGGAGCGATCGGGATGCGGGTGTTTCTTTTACTGACATTGATTTTCGGATCAATCGTTTTGGCGTCAATTCAGTTTGCAGAAACCATAAATCCCTTTAGATCCCTGTTATTTGGATTGGCCCCGTGGTATTTTGGATTTCCGTTGATGATATTTTGGTGGATTTATCGGCGTATAAATAAACGCCGCCTGTCGTGGATTAAAGGAACTCTTTGGATGACCGCAATTCTGGAAATTCTGCTTTTTGCTTCAAAGCTTTCAACCGCATAATCCGGAGCGAATTTATTTATGCCCCCCGAAGTAACGAATATGGCTCAACAGCACCATCAGGAGCTTGACAGACAACAGCATGAAAAAGGTTTGAACCAAACCGCCATCGAGGCAGACAACAAGTCAGCCGAACTCATCGCGGCAAAGATCGCGTCCAAAATTGATGAACAGAACCGAATAATATTTGATATAGGCGTCAGACACGGGCGCACCACGTTTGTAGCGTATCTCTCTCTAATAATTGCTGCAACAGCCGTATTGGGTCAGCTATTTGGTCCAGCGCAGGAATGGACCATCTGGCACACGATTCTGGACTATTGGAATTCACTAAAAAGCTGGGTTGGTCTATAAATTACAATCGCCACCGGGTATGGAATCGAATTTTACATAGAATAAAATTCAATGCCGGCCCCAAAGGTTGGACATCCTATGCTCTCTGCCTGTGCCTAGACCGTAACAAATCAGCCCCAGACCTGCTCGGCGACTGCAACACATCGTTCAAGCTTCCTCCATTGATCATCTTCTGAAATTGAATTGCCATGCTCGGTCGATGAGAATCCGCACTGATGGCTAAGCCCACACTGATCCAGACTGATAAAGTCCCCGGCATGTTCTATCCGTCTTTTCAAACCATCCGCATCTTCAATCTCAGGCTTCTTCGAACTCATGAGCCCAAGAATTATCGATTTGTCACCCGGCACAAATCTGAGAGGTCCGAAATCTCCCGATCGTTCGTTATCAAATTCCAGAAAATATCCATCAACATTCAATTCATTAAACAGGATTTCCGCCACGGGCTCGTACCCCCCCTGGGCGACCCAAGCACTTTTAAAGTTTCCGCGACACAAATGAATGGTGGTAACCAATTCATCTGACTTGTCCCCTAGAGACAAGTTGATGAGATCACAATAAATCTTTGCAAGCTCGTCCGGATTGTCGCCCCTATCGGAAACGGATTGCCGGATGTCCGGATCGCACAGGAAAGCCAGATTGGTATCATCCATTTGAAGATACCGGCAGCCACGGCTCTCGAGATCCTTTATTTCCGCTCGGTAAGCCTCGGCAAGATCCTCGAAGAACTTATCGAGGTCTTCATAGAATTCCCTTGAGATGGCGTCACGCCCGCCTCGAAAATGCAACATAGAGGGAGAGGGAATGCAGACTTTGGGAGTTTCAGACACGTGAGCTGCAAGAAAATCAAAATCAGGTCCCTGAATAGGTCCAACATGTTCAAGCCGATCTACTATGTGCATTGTCGGTGGTTCAAATTCCAGCTCTGTACCGTCGTCTCGCCTGAATTTTGTACTGAATGTTCCGTGATGTACCTGAACGCCTTTGAGTTTCTCCAGAAAGTCGAGATGAAAAAACATCCTTCTGAATTCCCCATCGGTAATTCCTTTGAGGCCGACATCCTGCTGACGTTGGATAATATCCAGAATGCATAAATCTTCTATCTCTCTCAAGTCGTCAGCTCCTATTCGATCGGCCTGAAAATCCTGCCTTGCGTTTTTCAGCCTCTCCGGTCTCAGGTAGCTGCCGACATGGTCAGCGCGAAAGGGCGGTTCGAACCTCATTGCCTAATTCTCTCTCTATTCACTGTCCGGCTGATTCTCTGGTACCGATTGCGCAAACGCATCCGTTGCCAGACAGGCATTTTCAATGTCCAGTAGACGAGGAAATCGGTCCAGGCTGGCACCCCAGCGATGCCCATTGTAAAGCTGTGCAACCAAGCAGATATCGGCCATGCCCGGCCTTGAAGAAAAACAGAATTCAGTATCACCCCTGATCATTTCCTGAAAGGCGGAAAATCCGAGATTCATCCAGTGACGCATCCAGATGATAACGTCATCCTGATCATGACCAAAAGTTGATTTCAGATATTGACCAACCCGCAGATTGTTGATCGGATGAATATCGCTCGTAATTAACTGGGATGCCGCGCGCACCTCAGCCCTTTCATATCGGTCTGAGGGTAGAATGGGAGGATCAGGGTAGGACTCTTCCAAATACTCCAGTATGGCCATCGACTGGGTGAGGACCCGGCCATCGTCAAGAACAAGCGAAGGTACAAGTGCTTGGGGATTGATGTTTTTGTAGTCGTCGCTGAATTGTTCACCACCGTTACGCGACAGGTGAATGAAGTGTTCTGCCGTCTCCAGCCCTTTAAGTTTCAAAGCAATACGCACACGATAGGCTGCAGTGCTCCGCCAGTAGGTGTAAAATTTCATAGGACTTCCTAATTTTTTTGTGCATGAATTTCACGCACCATCCCAATCTTTTTTGCCCGGATCAAAATGTCGGCCGAGACCATTCCAGACATCCGGATAATCCTTTTGCAGAGTTGGCAATCCGGCAGCATATGCCGTCAGGTGCTGGGGAAATCTCGTCTCGAACATAAAAGCCAGGGTGTTGGATAATTTTTCCGGCAACAAATCTGAATTGGACGCACCGTAAAATGCGTCGGCATCAGGACCATGAGGCAACATGCAATTATGCAGGCTCATTCCACCGGGAACAAATCCCTCAGGTTTTGCATCGTAGACCCCATATATAAGCCCCATGAATTCCGACATAATATTTTTATGGTACCACGGCGGTCTGAAACTATGCTCAGCGACCTGCCATCGCTCCGGAAAGATTATAAAATCAATATTTGCTGTTCCTGCCGTCGCCGATGGAGCTGTTAGAACGGAGTAGATCGAGGGATCTGGATGATCAAACAAAATAGCC
The DNA here is from genome assembly GCA_964461525.1 of uncultured Hyphomicrobiaceae bacterium. GTDB lineage: Bacteria > Pseudomonadota > Alphaproteobacteria > Rhizobiales > CAYWUX01 > CAYWUX01. The sequence goes on from CAYWUX010000003.1 coordinate 231,150, forward strand.
CCTACAGGAGCATAGTGCCGGAGATCATATTTATAGGGCGCATAGTTTCCATGCCACGCCACGACGTCCAGCGGTGAATGGTCGATTACCGTGCGGTGAAATTCACCACACCACTTAACCGTGACTTCACATGACGTCTGTTTGTCTTCGAACGCGGCAACCGGGGTCCTAAAATCCCGGGGATTGGCCAGACAGTTGGCGCCGATGGGGCCCCGATCAGGCAACGTAAATTTCGCACCATAGTTCTCGCACAAGTAACCCCTTGCGGGAGGTCCCAGCAATACTACCTTAAAGCACATACCCCTCGGAAGAACGGCTATTTCACCGGGTGAGAGATCGATAATTCCAAATTCGGTAGCGATCTTTATATCACCGACTTCCGGTACCAACAGCAATTCACCGTCTGCATTATAAAAATATTGATCGGTCATGGATCTGGTAATGTTGTAGACATGAACACCCAGGCCAACCTGAGTGTTGACGTCTCCCGCCGTCGTCATGGTGCGCATCCCGGTTACAAAGGTCAGACTGTCCTGAGGAATTGGCGCCGGATCCCATCTGAGCGGCCCCAGTGGAAGATCATGCTGTCTCAGATTAGGTGCGGTTTTCCAGTGCGGGAGAGAAAACTTTTCAAAGTGTCCGACATGGCGAACCGAAGGCTGAATTCGATACAGCCAGGATCTCTCATTGGTACCCCGGGGAGCCGTAAATGGCGAACCGGAAAGCTGCTCGGCGTAAAGGCCATAGGAACATCGCTGAGGTGAATTCTGTCCAACAGGCAGGGCTCCTTCAAGGGCCTCTGTCTCAAAATCATTACCAAAACCGGGCATATATTCAGAGTGCATAATTTTCCTCCGACAGAAAAATCTGGTCTTCAAACAAATATCTTTGCCAAGATGCACAAATTTTGTTACAGTTGTAACCTTCTTATTTGTAACTAATTCCCTTTCGAGATGCAAGCACTGCAACTGACCAAATTTTTGCCCTACAGACTGAACCGGATTTCGAGCAGGCTGAGCGAACTCGGATCTCTAATTTATTGCGATAATTTTAATCTGACAGTTCCGGAATGGAGGACCCTTGTCACCGTTGGTGAATTTGGACAGGCCAGCGCCAAACAGATCAGTCAGGATACCGCGATGGACAAGACAAAAGTCAGCCGTGCTGTCAGATCACTCGAACAAAAACACTGGCTGCAGCGACAGAATGATCCTCTCGACAGACGCATAGAAATTCTGACATTAACATCGGCTGGAGAAGACGTCCTCAAAAATCTTTGTCCCAGAATGCTTGAATTTGAGACTTCCATTATTGCGAAATTGTCCCCGGATGATCGAAAAGCACTAATCAAGGGTGTCGAGGCCGTTGAAAGGGCACTTGATCTACCGTCAAGCAACCTTTCTGAACGCAATGACAATGATTGAATTATCGAAAATGTGTTGCTTAATTTTAAACCTAATTCAGGTCAAACTGAAGACGAACAGGATGACTGCTGCGTTATAACTAAAATGTAAAATTTGATAGTACGATCACTTACATTTTATTACACAATATGGCACAACGAATATGAAAGAATGGAGTTGGAGGAAATTTAAATGAAAAATCAAAAAATAACACTAGTTCAATTGCAAGCGGCATCGCTATTCCGCGGGGGTAAATCCTTCTGCCTTACGCTGCTTGCAATTGCAGTGATGATCGCACCTTTTGTGTCAGCAATAAAACCTGTGGCTGCTCAGGCGGTGACGCTCCGCATGCATACTTTCATACCCCCGGTGGCGAATCCAGCGAAGACCTTTCTTATTCCCTGGGCTCAGAAGGTTGAAAAGGAATCCAACGGCCGCATTAAAATTCAGCACTTCTGGGCTATGCAACTAGGCGGTAAAGCTCCTCAGCTTCTCGATCAGGCTCGGGATGGAGTCGTGGATATTGTTTGGGCTCTCCCGGGGTTCACGCCAGGCCGGATGCCAAGGGTCGAGCCATTTGAACTCCCATTTGTTCACAAGGATGCACTGTCAACAACACTGGCATTACAGGATTACCAGGAAAAACACTTGGGCCCGGATCTTAAGGACTATCACCCGCTCCTTATACACGTTCACCAGGGATTTCTGTTCCAGTCTCGCAAACCCATTCGCACAATGGAGGACATCAAGGGGCAAAAGCTGCGTGCGGCATCCCGCGGCGGTGTCTGGCTTCTCGAAGCGCTTGGAGCGACAGGTATAGGGCTGCCATTGCCGCAAATTCCACAGGCGCTTTCCAAAGGCGTCATCGATGGGGTGACATTGCCTTATGAGATAGCACCTGCAGTCAAAACTCCGGATCTTGTTAAATATTTTTCAGAATTATCAGGCGACCGTCCGAGACTTGGTACAAATATTTTTACCTTCCTGATGAACAAGGACTCTTACGCCAAATTACCTGATGACCTGAAAAAAGTAATCGACAATAATTCAGGACGGAACATTGCCGAGTGGGCCGGTCAAAACTGGGTCGATATCGAGGAACCCGGGCGTAAGGTTGTGGAATCCAAGAAGAAAAACGTGTTTATAACTATCTCGCCAGAGGAAACTCAAAAAATCAAGGACGCGGCTCAGCCGGTATTTGATCGCTGGATAGAGGAAATGAAGGACAACAACATTGACGGAGCGGCCCTGTTGAAGGACGCGCGGGCGCTCGTCGCGAAATATTCAACCCAGACGCAATAGACCAAGAGGATTCTTGGCCTGACAAACAGGATTTAAGGATTGTCAATGTCGGAACCTCGGTCTGACTATTCACGGCCCGCCGGAACTGTGGGCCGTGCTTTGTATTCGGTATCGAGAATACTGGCGCTGTTCGGTGGCGGGCTTCTGTGTCTGGTCGCCACATTGACCACCGTCAGTGTCATCGGACGGTCCTTCTTCGATCATCCCATTCCTGGAGATTTTGAACTGGTAGGTATAGGAACGGGGGTCGCCATATTTGCAATTCTCCCTTACTGCCAGTTCATTCGGGGCAATGTCATCGTGGATTTCTTTATGACACGGGCGCCTGATCGAGCAAAAGCCTTCTTTGATATGATCGGCAATATCATGTTCACCGCCATTGCTGCCCTGCTGACATGGAGGATGGTATATGGCGGTATTGAAATGTATCAGTATTCAGAAAAATCCATGACCATAAATTTTCCGCGCTGGACAACCTTCCCCATCTCGGTCCTGCTTTTGGGTTTCCTGGTGATCGTTACCATTTACACAGTCGGGCGCAGCTTCGGCGAAATGCTTAGAGGGCAAATTGACGACGAAAACAGTTGAGCTAAAATTATGACGGGTCTGGAAATAGGTCTGGTGGGGTTTCTCGTTCTTCTGGGCCTGTTAGCCGTGCGGATACCGATCGGCGTGGCCATGCTCGCAGTGGGACTCGTCGGTTATGTGTCCATCGCGGGTCCGACCGCTCTCCTCAGCTACTTGAAGACCGAAACTTATTGGCGCTTTTCCGCTTTTGACTTGTCGGTGATTCCTTTGTTTATTCTTATGGGGCAGTTCGCGGCCAAAGCCGGGCTCAGCCAGGCACTTTTCCGAGCGGCCAATGTATGGCTTGGCCACCACCGTGGAGGCATCGCCATGGCCGCGGTGGGCGGATGCGCCGGCTTCGGAGCGATTACCGGATCTTCTCTGGCGACCGCTGCCACGATGGGACAGGTCGCACTGCCGGAACTCAGGCGATACAATTATTCCGGTTCACTTGCTACGGGTGCATTGGCAGCAGGCGGGACATTAGGTATTCTTATTCCTCCTTCCGTTGTTCTCATCATCTACGCCGTCATGGTCGAGGCTAATGTTGCAACCCTGTTTCAAGCCGCATTTCTGCCCGGTATCCTGGCAGCTGTCGGATATATCCTTGCGATCGCTGTCGTGGTCCGAATTAACCCCAAGGCAGGACCGGCCGGTGAGCGGCAAGGCTTTGGGGTCCGAATGCGGGCTCTTTACGAAATCTGGCCGGTTCTCGTCATCTTTATCCTGGTGATGGGGGGAATATATGCCGGATTTTTCACACCTACTGAAGGTGCCAGTGTTGGCGCGGTCGGCACATTTCTGATCGCGATCACCAACGGCGGAATGAGACTCAGCGGATTTGCCGATGCCCTGCTCGCGACGGCAAAAACAACGGCCATGATATTTCTGATACTGCTGGGAGCGGCCATTTTTAACGCCTTCCTCGGTTTCTCACAACTTCCTATTCTTGCCGCCGATTACTTCCAGAACGCGAACCTATCTCCCTATGTCGTCCTTCTCGGTATGATACTGCTTTACATCTTACTCGGTTTTGTCATGGACTCTCTGTCCATGATCCTGCTTACAGTCCCGATTTTCTGGCCGATTGTTGCCGGGCTTGACTTTGCGATGGATCCCGAAGAACAAAAACTCTGGTTCGGAATTATCAGCCTGATTGTGGTGGAAGTCGGACTGATCACGCCGCCCGTTGGTCTGAATGTTTTTGTGATTAACTCACTGGCACGGGATATTCCGATGATCGAAACCTTCAAAGGCGTTATTCCGTTTCTGATCTCCGACGCGGTTCGGGTCGCCCTGATCATTGTGCTGCCGATAATCACGCTGATACTGCCCCGGCTGCTTGCAATTGAATGACTGCAATTTCTGGTCATACTGGCTCCGCCATCCGGCTGTCTTCTGTATCTGGTGGGCTGTGAAGAACTGCCGACAGATCTCACCGATTTTGACGCCGATAGGTATATCCGCAAGGTCGTGGGCGAGGACATTCCATACAGAATTTTGTCGAAGGCGGACGTCAGAAGCTTTGACATCGCCCGCCTTCCCGTCGCTTCGGTTAGAGATGCAGGAGACGGCGGGCGTTTTCCCCCAGTATTTTCCGGCGGTCCTCCTCGCAAAGCGGCATGGTGTCGATCCAGTCGGTCGCCGGCTGGTTCGGGACAAAGGGCCAGTCAACGGAAAACAGGATCCGGTCCACACCAAGTTCCATCGCGGAGCACAAGAGCGCCGGATTAGAGAAATTTCCGCTGGTGGTGACGTAGAAATGGCGGCTGAAGACATCCCGGAAAGATTTTATGCGGTTTTCGACCCGGGAAAAGGCCATGTCGAGCCGCCACAGCAGAAACGGCAGTCCCTCACCCAGATGGCCGAGGATGATTTTCAGATTGGGATGGGCATCGAAAACGCCGCTGAGGACGAGCCGGACGGCCTGGGTGGCGGCCTCGACCGTGTAGCCCCAGCCGGCCTGAAGGATCACGGGAAATTCCTCGACATAGTCGCTGTAGTAAGCCTCGATCACCGCGGAATGGGGGATGCCGGGGTGAATATAAACGGGAACATCTAGGCTTTCCGCGGCGGCGAAAATCGGCCAGTATTTTTTCTTGTCAAGAAATTCGCCATTGGCGAGCCCGTGCAGCATGGTGCCCTTGAAACCGAGCTCGCGAACCGCACGCTCAAGCTCCCGGGCCGACGCTTCGGGATCGGCGGTCGGCAGAGCGGCAAAACCCGCAAGCCGGTCCGGATGCTTCTGGATCTCCTGATACAGGCGATCGTTTACCGCCCGGGTGAGCGGTAGAGCCCCGTCCCCCTTCAGTTTCTGGGTCGCGGGTGCGCAGTGGGAGAGGACCTGCAGATCGATCCCCGCCTCGTCCATCTGCTGAATCCGGATCTCATCGAAATCGCTGAGCCTCTGTTTCATGATCTCCGGACGGCGGGCGTCATGCCCCTCATATGTCGCGGCGAGTTCCGCATCCATATAATGTTCCTCCAGCGATACGATATAGCTGTCGGCCTTTGCATTCATTATTCTCACTCCCTGTTTTTACCGTTCTCGCCCATCCGTCAAAGTGATCCGGCGACGATTTATTTTGTTCCCGTCTGTTGTCGAACAGTTTGGCGACTTATACAAGTGACTTTTGGAATGTTTGGAATTAAATATTGCAGTTGCGGCACAGGGGTTCGGTTTGCCGATCCTTGTGAGCGGAGATTGATTGACAAGCGCGTGGACAGAGACGGTAACGCCCGTTTGGTCAATCCGGGGGTGGCGGCGTTGAATTATTTCCGCGACGATTTCTTCGATTTTCGCTGGGCGCTTCTGTTTTCCGGAGGACAGAGAAACATCGGCGCATCATAGCGGATCGGACGAATGGTTATGCCGGCAGAGGGCCTGCCAGAGTAAGACGTGTTGTCCATCGACATCCAGTTCCCGACGGTAACTCCAACATGCCGGTAGAGCACGCCCTTTTTTTTGGTCTTGTCCCTGTGCGCTCCCCGCCCGATCCGGGCCTTTGGCCCCGGTGTGCGGGAATTCCACGCGACAATACATGCGGCTTTCTGGACCTCTGATGGACGCCATCCCCGCTTCCAGGCCATGTCGTAGATGGCCTTGGCGTTGGCTGTGTAACGGGCCCATCTGCACCCGGCCTTTTTCAGGATCGCATGAACAACGAGCGCGCAGGCATTATAGCCTTCCGTGGTGCCAACACGGGTCGCAGAGGTGTGGGTGCGGACACCATAAAGCGTTCCATTTCGCGACGCGTCAAAGTTTTCCGGCGCGCGCTCTGCATAATATACGATCGACGACGGGGAACAGTCCGCCTCCGCCGCCTGCTCTGCCGCCACTCCGGCGCGCACGAAAACGACCGGGGTCTGAGCCCTGTGCCAGTCGCCGCGATACCCCAGCGAGACATAATCCCCCCGGATTTCCGGCAATGGCGAGGCATCGATATTATGATCGATTAATGACATCTGGCGCTGCACGGCGTGGTTATCGTCAGCCGGCGAGGTTCTATCGCCCGTGATTTCACTGGCGCGGACGCTCGTGACGGCGAAACCGCTGGCGGCAATGAATGTGTGGAGCAGCAGTGCAACGCCACCGGCAATCAGGAAATTTGATGGCCGGTTGTTCGTTACAGCCAGTTTAAGAGCGATCCGAAACATTTGCCGGAACATTGGCTGCCCAGACACGGGGAGTAGACGGCTACATGGTTGTACGTCGTCAGTCCATTGCGATTTCAAGCAAATCATAGAAATATCCAGGCGTTTTTGCGTTTCTGTATCTAATTATGTATCTGATCGTCCGGTTTTGGGGTAATTCAAATATATGTGCTCTTTTGCCTTTCCGCCACATTGGGCGACGCATATTCTGCTGGATATCACCAATCATTACCGGATATTGTCATGCCTGAACAAGTTGTTATAGTTGTTAACGAATTCTTTGTTTTCATGTTCAACACATTTGATAGTTCGCGAGAAAGTGACTGGTTGTAACCCATATTCAACAGTTCAGAAGCGGGAAAAGCTAAAGCACCTTGGCATCTGGCATTCTGATATGTTTCCTTTTTTCGAATATATGCCCTTTCGGAATCTGCCCCGTACCGACAATGAATGTAATTTTCACACGCCGTCAGGACAATAGACGATGACCCGTATTGAGACGACTGAAACCGCTGAGACCACCGCATCCACAGACACCGGCAACCAGTTGCCTTCCCGACTGGATCCGGACAGAGATCTGATCGAGTACTATTTTGAAAAGGGGTTTACGGATGGTCTGCCGGTGGTGCCGCCTACACCTCAGAAAATAGACGATATGGTAGCGGCACTCGGAGGCAGTCCTGAACTGGTTGAATGCCGCATCCCGCCGAGATGGGGCAATCTGAGCCGGCAGGTGCTGGCCATCAATATGGTCATGGCCGGCTGCCTTCCAGCCTATGCGCCCGTCGTGCGGGCGTCTCTGCTCGCTCTGTCCGACCCCCATTTCAATCTCAATGGCGTCCAGGCCACGACCCATGTGGCCTGTCCGCTCGTTATTGTCAACGGACCGGTCAGACGTGAAATTGGAATGAATGCCGGGCACAATCTTTTCGGATCGGGAAATCGCGCCAATGCCACCATAGGACGGGCTATTCGACTGGTCCTGCTCAACGTCGGCGGCGCCTGGCCCGGCGATCTGGACAAGAGCACGTTTGGCCATCCTGGAAAATACACCTATTGCATCGCCGAAAACGAGGAAGCCAGTCCCTGGGCGCCCTATCATGTTGAAAAGGGATATGACGGCGGCGACTCGACAATAATGGCGATAGCCGCCGAAGCGCCCCACAGTATCACCAATCACGTCGCCGATGACCCGCAGGGCATATTGGACAGCATTGTTTCCTGCATGAGTACGTTTGCCCACAACAATGCCGTCAGTGGCGGACATTGTGCTGTAATTATCGGCCCGGAGCATGCCGCAACCATTTCAAAACACAACTGGACCCGCCACGATGTAAAATCATATCTGTGGTATCAGGCCCGCAATACTTTTGGAGATATCGCCTTCCAGCATCGTTATGGAAAAGTTTACAACCGGAATCTGCCAAAATGGTATAGCCGGGAGTTGGACAGCGAGATACCCGTCGTTCCCAGCATCGATCATATCCATCTGTTCTGCGCCGGTGGTGAATCCGGGCGTTTTTCCCTGTTTCTGCCGGGCTGGGGGCATATGACTTCGCCGATCCTCAGGGCCCTTGACGGATCACCGCCAAAGAGCGGTGATCAGATATGTGTTGACGGAATGTGTTTACTATAAACTCTAAGGCCCCACTGAATGCATTCCAATCATTCTCTAATATTACAGGGGCGACAGCTAAATGGAGAACGGAAACCAATGCCATACCACACCGTCTATGATCCGCGGGGAACTGTAAATGCTGTACCTAAACCTCTGTCCGGGCGTGTCATCGGCTTTTCGGGGATTAAGCTCGGAATACTGGACAATACGAAATGGAACGGCAATAAGCTGTTGCGAAAAATCGTGGCAGAACTGGAAGCCGCTTATCAGTTTGAGGCGGTAAATTATTACCGGAAAGAAAGCTTTTCAATGACGGCCGCCGATGAACTGATCTCTGAGATCGTTAATAATAATGATATTGTTATAACCGCGATCGGAGACTGAGGCTCTTGCACGTCGTGCTGTATGCAGGACGCGATCAGGCTTGAAGACCAGGGAATACCGACTGCGGTAATCATTACGACGGAATTTGTTCATGAGGCGGAAGTACAGAAACAGGCACTGGGAATGGATGACCTTCAGCCGGTTGTCATCAGGCACCCCCTATCTACGCTCACAGACGCCGAGATAGACGGCCGGGCAAGGGAAGCCGTAAAAAAGATTGAGGCTGTACTTAAAGCATGAATTTACCGTCCAGATAAATAAAATCAACCGGCGCAATTTTGTGCTATTATCAATTGGTAATATGTGAGTAAGCTAGTTAAAGGCTGACTTGAGGTTGATTGAGGGTTTGTATATCAGCCATCAGGTCAGGGTTTGGTATAAAGTACGGATTGCGCAGAGCAATATATCCGCTGAGGTGTTGGGTTTTTGGAATGACGTGGCTAGGCGTAACGATTTTAGTTGTGTTTTTATTTTTGGTTTGTGTCGGGTGGGAATGTATCCTGTGGTTTGTCCGTTATAGACGGCAAATCAGGGATCGACGGAATTATGAAATTGAGTCAATGCTTTATCAGATTGACAGGCTCCGGACCGACATAAACAAAACACTGTCTGAATCACCGGACTATTCAGAAGCTGAGAAAACGGTTCTCAATTCCGGTCATCCACCACATTAGCAATGTCTGCAAATGTTGCGTTGCATTACCTATTGGGATTTGGTCCGGTTGTCCAATGTCCAACAGGGTCCGCTCTGTTTAGGCAATACGCAATCCGGATCATTTTGACCGGATGTTTGATGATCCCCCGCGTTGTCCGGCACCCCGTCTTCGCCTGATTTGCTTTCCAGGCAGTATATGACGGGAAATGGAATGACCATGGCAGACCTGCCAGTTTTCAATGACGACCGGTGATTTACAGTCGGCACACCATATGACTTTTTCCTTGGGAAATACAGAATTTCTGCCATTTGCTATTCACCCCATAAGATTATAATGTTGCTTTCAGCCAATTTCTGCTGAAGGTTGTTCGCTCTCGATACTGACAAACGGTCAGACGGGCCGCCGACGCCGACGAATTAAACTGAACGAACTGGTTTTCAGATTTCAAAAACTCCAGACTGAAACTATGACTGAACAATTCTGAACGAGGGTGCAACCAATTGTTCATTTAGTGTTTAATATGCATCACAAATAATCAATCTCTGTCACATCTCTGTAATCAGTATCCGGAATTAGTAGGCCTGCTATATTTTTTCCTGTTTTATACACGGCGGGGATCGCGTTTCGACCTTTTTATTTGGCACGTTTTTCTGACTTTTGCCTTGCATGGCTTCTTTTATACTCTTTATTTCAACCTGTCGATTGTCATTCAGACCTGAAACCGCGTTGAACGGTTTATATCCGAACCTAGAACTGCTGTTCTGAATAAAACGGCGAATGACGGGCGCAATTTCATTCTGAAAACGCCGGCCGTTAAACACACCGTAGTGGCCGACACCATTTTGCACATAGTGCATTTTATTTTCATCAGGAATATTCAGACAAAGATCATGCGCAGCTCTGGTTTGACCGACACCGGAAATATCGTCATTCTCACCTTCGACCGTCAGCAAGGCTGTTTTCCTGATCGCCGACAGATCGACGTGCCGGTCGCGGTGCTTCATAAGCCCCCTGGGAAGCAAATGTTCGACAAAGACCGTTTCCACAGTCTGCAAATAAAACTCAGCCGTCAAATCCATGACTGACATATACTCGTCATAAAAATCCATATGCTTCTGCGCCGAATCTCCGTCACCTTCAACCAAATGCAAGAACAGTTCTTTGTGAGCCCTTATATGGCGATCCATGTTCATGGACATAAATCCCGTAAGCTGCAAGAAACCGGGATAGACACGTCTCATAAAGCCGCTGTAAGGCAAAGGCACCTTGGCGATGACATTTCTTCGAAACCAGTTTACTCCTTTTGCGACCGCCACTTTGTTGACGTCGGTCGGATTTTTGCGGGTATCTATGGGGCCACCCATTAGCGTCATTGATGCGGGAACATTGTCGGGCCTGTCAGCAGATATTAACGATATAGCGGCCAGAACAGGTACAGAGGGCTGACAAACCGCCATGACATGAAGCTCAGGGCCCATAAAACCGAATATTTCGACAAGATAGTCAATGTAAGTATCAAGATCAAAATCACCGAAAACAACTGGAACCTGACGCGCATCTACCCAGTCAGTAACGTAAACATCATGATCCGGCAACATCACTTCAACGGTCCCTCGCAGCAGCGTGGAGTAATGTCCTGACATCGGAGTAACGATAAGCAGTGGAGGCTGCTCCGGCACAACGTGATCAGACTGTTTTCTAAAATGCAGCAGGTTGCAGAAAGGCGCCTGCCAAATACATTCTTCTTCTATGCAAACCTCCCTGCCGTCCACTTTGGTGGTTGTTATTCCGAATTCAGGGCGCTCATAGCGTCGCGTCACCCGCTCGAATAGGTGAAGTCGGGCAAGGCAGTTCCGGGCAATCTGTGTCCTTGCCAAAGGGTTGATGGGCGTCTGCCAAAATATCCTGCCCATATCTGCCGCTGCCCGCGCAGGTTTAATGGCTGCGTGATTTAGTTCATATAATTCATAAAGCATTTAGCACTCGCCCCCTGGCGAAAAAACGTTGTGAAGAAAATGATTAAAATAATTATGGATTCACCGAGTTCATCGTTAGACAAACCCGAATTGATGAGTTCTTCCTCCTAACCTCTCAGAATTGTCGCCTGGTCCACATTCGCCCCTCATTGTCATTGTTATGAAACCGTTCAGCGTTTCCTCTGGCTTAATTTAAACTCCGCAATCACACAATTGATTACAATCCGAAAATTTCGATAATTTCAAAGATAATAACCTTAGTGCGGGGGAATTATTTAACAAAAAGTTAAGGATCCAAAAACTTGGTGAAAGCCTAATTGTCGATTCGGGCCGTATATTACTGATAACAATAAGAAATCTTAATAGTCACAGTTCTAATGAATGCGTTGTCAATGAGATTTTGGCTGAAAACTATGTCAATTCTAAACCACAATCGAATCACCAATTTTTTTCGAATTCGACATGTTGAATTAATGTAACCAAAGACACGGCAACCGCCGGGGACGATCGTTTATAATCCCATAGCGCAACTCCGAGTACCGGTAGGACAACCTCAAAACTGATCAGCTAAACACCACTATTCTTCCCAACCGAGGTTGGATCAGTACTTCGTCACCAGTATTGATTTCAAGAGTTATATCCGTCTCGAAGCGGTCGATAAGCGGCAGATCAGCAAAGGCCGCACCCTGAGCCATGATTGGATTTGCCGTATTTAATATCAGCGCCAAGGGGGCTTTATTTCGGCTGACCATTTCCTGCAGCATCCAGGCCGTTGCGACCCCGCCTTTCGACAAATCCAGAACTAAAACCTTTCCCACATAGCTCTGACCGAAAAGCTTGTGCTGGGGCCGGCAAAAAACACCTGCGTTTCGATCTAGGTCATATCTTGCACTGAAATTGTCCTTGGCCACCAATGCCGGGCCGGAAACCTCTGCTCCAATTCCCCTGTGACCCTGAAAAATCCGACGCTTCCGATTCATTTGGGATCTCCAAGTACACGGCCTGCTATGGCGCTTTCAACACAGACTTCCATCGGCGCCAGTACCGGTTCATACCCATATCCTCCAAGGATATTGACAAGTTTGGCCGAATTACTCATCAATCGTTTCCAGCCATTTGCTTCGCCAATTTCACGGGCGTACATCTGATAAAAACAAACGCCTTCCAGAACAATTCCTCCGGCACCTTCGATGGTCTCCGTAAATCCCATACGGTCGGCAGCGCTTTTAATCTCCGGCGAAGTTGCTGCCAGGAGGGTCACGGAAGGATCGATTTTTTGTCCGCTTAATAGTCCGCTAAGGTCTCTCAACTCCCAAAGTGATAGCTGGGGGCCTGCGAAAGCAACCACATCAAGCCGATCGTCGGAGGGCCAAAAACATTTAAGGAATGAGATCATATCCTCTCGGGAAAAAATATGAGGGTCTGGCGGCGCTCCGTCGAAAGCCGATGTCGGGTCCGGCGCTTCAGGAGTGACATCGACCATATGAAACAAGGGCGTTGAGCCGAAGCTTGCCAATGCCGCTCCAAACTGCTTGAGTTCATCGGAAGTGGGCGCCCCTTCGATACCGCTGATGACGGGTACGTCCCAATAAGAAGTCATTTCCTGTCCTATGAGCGCCCCCATGGCCCCCCAATCACTCAAGTCACGCGCCTGAAAACTAAAACCAAACGCGCGCGTCCCCCGTCGATGCCGGTCAAGATGCAAGCCATAGCGCGCTGTCCTGCCTGTCATCGCTGCGGCCAGAGCTGAAGGGCCACCTTCAAAATTTGTGCGCGCACCCTGCACCGAATTTGCATAGATAGATGATCCGGTATCTCCGAAAGCCAGATGTTGGCCCAATACCGGGGGCATAATGGTCTGATAATTAATGCAGGTGTTGGTCATCATTATTCCGAACGTCTCGAAAGCCGAGATAAGCCGTTTTTCGAGGTCACGGTGAATTTCGGATTGGCCGAGACGCTCATAGGCGGCGAAGTCGACACCTCGGGGATCCGTAATGGTCGGCACCTGGACATCGCGTTCATGTTCCGGTAATAGGGCCAGTTCTTCGAGGAAGTGTATGCCCTGCTCGCCAACTGCTTCCGGATCAGCCATTATGTGAACCTGCGAAACTTCAACACAGTCTTCCGCGTCAAAAAATTCCCCAACCCTCACAATCTGTTCCATAGCATACTGACGAGCCACTCCCTGTTTTCCGGCCAGCATTGCCTGTTCGATCTCGTTCAGTTTCATCTATCACGTTCCGGCTATAGTCGATTAAGCCTCCGGTTTTGTGTGTCGGTCACAAACTGGGACTTGTTCGGACGCAACCAGAATATTGCACGGCTGCGATAATCTCATTCGGTCGCATGATGAGACTTGTCAGGACTCATATCCCCGGGAACGATTGTCCGGTAAATGCTGCCTAACAGGGTAGCCGCACCTGAGACAAGCAGTATCAGGCTTATAGGCCGTCCCAAATAGGCCGTAAAATCATAATGCAGCATCTGCATGGCCTGAGCAAAGGTCTGCTCTCCGATTTTGCCTAAGATCAGACCGAGCACAATACCCGGAACAGAATATCCGGATCGACGCAGGAAAAAGCCTGCAATTCCCGCTGTGAACATAACAATAATATCAATGGTCAATCCTCGGACGGCATAAGCTCCGACCGTCGCCATCAACAGAATGACCGGTGCCAGGAAATGGAACGGAACTCTTAACAGGTGGACAACGGTTTTGGTCTGCAGCCAGCCAAGGAAAAAGATTGAAATATTGGCCCAGAACATGGCAGCGAAAACGACCCAAACCAAATCCGCTGAATTAATAAAGACCAATGGACCAGGCTCCATATCGTGCATCTGAAAGACACCGACCATCATCGCTGTCAGTGCTCCTCCCGGAAGCCCAAGGGCAAGCAACGGGATCATGGCAGCTCCCGTTGCCGCATTGTTCGAGGTTTCAGATGAGACGACGCCTTCCAGTTTCCCCTTACCAAACTCGGATTTATTCCGTGCCCACCGGACAGCTTCATTGTAACCCATGAAGGCCGCAAGTGTTGCCCCGATCCCCGGCAGGATCCCGCAGAAAAAACCAATGAGAACAGACCGCGCAACTGCAAATTTCAGGTTCCAGAACTCCAGGAAGGTCGGAAAATCCAGGGATACCTTTGGCGCCTGATAGCTGCCCTTTGCTTTTTTCTCTGCCTGAATGAAAACTTCTGAAACCGCAAAAAATCCCAAAATTGTGGGTATGAAGTGGATTCCGGCCAGAAGATAGGGGAAACCGAAATCATATCGTTCAATCCCACCAACCGGATCAAGTCCAACAAGTGCCATAACAAGCCCGATCATAACCGACAGCCAACCCTTCCAAAGAGTCGAGGCGCCAACCGAAGAAGCAACTGCCAATCCAAAAAAAACCAGCGCGAATATCTCCGGAGGACCAAAATTAGAGATGGCCCAGTTCGCAATAGGTTCTGTCGCAAACATCATGAGCAGCGCCGACATCGTGCCTCCAAAAGCGGAACACAGGACTGCGGCTCCCACTGCCTTGCCTGCCTGCCCTTTTTGCGTCATCGGATATCCGTCAAAGGCGGTTGGCGCATTTTCCGGTGCGCCCGGAATGTTGAATAGGATTGCAGTAATCGCCCCGCCGAAAACGCCCGAACAGTAGATGACAGAAAACAACATAATCCCATCGGCAGCCGTCAGATGGCCGGTGAATGGCAGCAGGATTGCCGCCAGTGTCAGCATGCTCACACCGGGAATGGCACCGAACAGCATTCCTCCGAGTAGACCACCGACGAAAATTGACACACTGACGAGACTGGAGAACAATGTGACCGAACCGGTGATAAAATGCTCTATCATGCTTTTGCTTTACTCTAATTGTTCTGAAGAACTGACAGCAGCCAGTTTGAATAATCGTAAAACGGATGAACGGTGCCGACGGGCAATCCGACATACAAAATTTTGGCGAATAGCAGCAGGATGATAATGTAGGAAATCACTGAGACGCCTATGATCCAACGCCATCGCCGCTCACCCATCAGGTAAATAACGCCGGCAATAAAAAACGGTGTAAGGGTATAAAATCCGATCCGCTCAAGAAAGTAGGCATAAATAAACGGTAAGATAAGAATGCCGACGATCCGGGCTCCGTAAGCGAGCCCCTTTGATTCTTCGTCCTGATCAGCATCTTGGGATGGAGCTTCGCTGGCAGCAGCAGCGGCTCCGATGGAATGGCCCTGCACTTCATCGCCGTAACGCCAATACCAGTAAAAGTTACCAATTGCCGCCAGTACGATAAGCAGAATTATCGCCCGAGGCCAGAATGTCGCGCCAAATTTATAGATTTCAATGGGACGGTCAAACTCAAACGAAAAATAATAAAGAAATCCCGCAAACAAAAGCCACAGAACTGTTTCAATAATATGTCCGCGATTTGCTTTGCCCATTTCCGTTCACTGTTCCAATGCTGCAGTCTTGCCAATTATCATCGCCCACTGCCTATCAAATCACGTCAACGAATTTAAACTGGGACGGTTTACAAGTTCCAATGTTCCATTCCGATAAATGTCGCCTTCATGAAGTCACATGACCCGCATTTCGCTACAAAATTGATGATTAGAGCCAATGTCAGTTCCCCGGGAAGTTTTGCTTCCCGGGGACCAGAAGTCAACAAACACTAGAAATACTATTGCTTGATACCAATAGCCTTATAAACATCGCGATATTGCGTAACAGTATTAGTTATTAACTCCTTACTTCCTTCGGTATCACGGAAGCTTTCAATGAGATTCATAAATTTCTTCTCATTGTATTTCTGGTAACTATCCTGACAGAAGGCCTTTTGGAAAGCCCATTGCAGCCATTTAACCCTATCAGGAGGCGTTCCCTTGGCGACATAAAATCCGCGGAAACGCAATAGTGGTTCAAAATTCATCCCTTCATCTGCAATACTGGGAACGTTCGAAAATGCTGCGGGCCTGGCTTTCAATAATGTCAGTATGGGCTTGAATTTTTTTGCATCCAAGAAACCCCTCACATCTCCGGGTTGCTCAAACAGAGCGTCAACCTGACCACCGGCCAGAGCGCCATACCTGGGCGCGCCTTTGTCAAACGATATCTGTTGAATTTTTAATCCGTAGTGATCGGTGATGTAACGCATGTTTATGCGTTCCATTGACCCTTCCTTGGAAACATTCGCGATGGTCGCCTTGCCCCCGGCCTTCTTTACAAAGTCAACAAATCCTTTCCAATCACTGAAACGATTTTCGTTCGTGCGAATGTAAACCTGTGAAAAGGTTATTTGCGAAGTAACCAGCGGAATTAGATCTGTCGCAGGATTTGGTTTGCTTGGATCAAGAGCATGAGCACTTGCAGCGTCGTCGATATGCTCAAGGACGGTATATCCATCTGCAGGGGCAGCCAAATAGGATGTCATGCCCACGGCACCACTTCCACCGGGTTTGTGATCGCGGTTAATGGCGACGCCTGTGAGTTCCGTTACAGCCTGTGCCATGGCGCGGGCGACCTGACCGGAACCGCCACCAGGGCCATAAGGCACAATCATAGTAAGAGCGCGAGCCGGAAACCCGTCCGGTTTTTCAAGTTTTGCTGGTAATTTGTCTGTGGCGCAACCATCGGCAAATGCTTGTCCACCGATTGCTATTCCAACGACCAGGCCAACAACGCCCGTTGTCAATCTTTGAATGTATTTCAAATTTTCCTCCCTAATTCAAGCAGGTAAAGTGAAGCTGTATCTGCCAATCAATTAAAACATGAAACATGAGATATTTTCATTGTTTTTTTTTATTATAATTAGCACAACCAATTTAGAACAGATTTGGTCCGGAAGAACCAATTATCCATTAGTCGCAGTTTGCTTTTGTCCCTCACAACATTTTTTGGAATTTACAACGGCAAACAAATCAGACAGAGCTTCCAAGATAGCAGCAATTTCTGACATAGATAAACCGTCACTGAGTGTATAAATACCTCTCCTGAGTATATAAATACCTTTGTTGAGTGTATAAATGATGGCAGGACATGTCCAGTTTATTAATCGGTGAACTTTGTTAGTGAACTTTGTTAGTGAACTTTGTTAAATGTCTGTTCTCCGTGCCCGAATTCAACGACGACTTCAGGGCTTCATCTGGATTGCGCCGCTTCATGATAGGGCCGAAGCCTTAAGGGGTCTAGTGCCGGCGATTTAAGCAAACCATTTGTTCGGGGCGATCAAAGGTTTCAGGATTCAAATTTAAACTTCGCAGACAAGATTCAGTTGCATTGACGGCTACTTGCGGCCGACACTGTAATAATCAAATCCAGCCTGTCTGGCATTCTCCACGCTGTAAAGATTTCTCAGATCTACCATAATATTACCATTCATTCTTGATTTCAAAGAATCGAGATTGATAGCCCTGAACTCATTCCATTCCGTCAGCAACGCCACCAGGTCGGCCCCGGATGCAGCTTCCAGCGCGCTGTTACACCACTCAACGCCTTCAAATTCTGGTCCGGCTTGAGCACGTCCCTGAGGATCATATATTTTAAGTTTGGCCCCCTTCTCTATCAGCATAGGAACGATTGTCAGGCTTGGTGCCTCCCGTATATCGTCTGTATTTGGTTTAAACGTAATCCCAAGAACGGCAATTGTTCTATCTTTAACATCGCCGCCGGCCGCGTGCACAATGCGGTTGGTCATTGCAATCTTACGTTCGTCGTTTACCTGTTTGACTTGTTCAACCAGCGACAATGGCCGATGATATTCCCTGCCGATACGGATTAATGCAGCGACGTCCTTGGGGAAACATGATCCCCCGTAACCTGGACCGGGGTGGAGAAATTTGCTCCCGATTCTCTGGTCCGCCCCGATGGCGGTCGCAACATGCTGTACATTGGCATCGACCTGCTCACAAAGATCGGCGATTTCATTTATAAAACTGATTTTCATGGCAAGAAAAGCATTGGCCGCGTATTTGGCGAGCTCGGCCGTTTCCCGCCCGACAATCAAAATTGGAGAATTTCTGAGGGTGAGCGGCTCATAAATTTGTTCCATTATTTTCCTCGCCCGGTCATCGTCACACCCGATCAACACCCGATCGGGATGAGTGAAATCGTAAATAGCCGAACCTTCCCGCAAAAATTCCGGATTGGAGCAGACAGCAAATTCCGCATCTGGACGAAGTGCTTTAAGTCTTTGTTCAATTTCCCGGCTGGTGCCAACCGGAACCGTTGACTTTGTGGTAATTACCGTGAAGTCCCGAAGATGGGGCGCCAGTTCATCGATTGCCGTGTAGACATAACTAAGATCAGCATGACCATCTCCCCGTCGCATCGGCGTTCCCACTGCGAGGAATATCAGCTGGGATTGTGAAACCGCTCCCTCAAGATCCGTCGAAAAAATCAACCGTCCGCCAGTAAGATTACGCTCCAGCAAATCGTCGAGACCGGGTTCAAAGATCGGTATTTCGCCCTTGTTCAACTGCTCAACGCGCGCCCTGTCCTTGTCAACACAATGAACATTCCAGCCAAACTCAGAAAAACAGGCCGCCGACACCAATCCGACATATCCCGCACCGATCATACAGATATTTAAAGGTTCACTCATATTTTATACTACCTGCCTTTAAGGTAAAAGTCCTTGATTTTCTTCATCTTTCCAGGAAACCTGTTCGTTCAAATTTCCAAAAGATCATCTTGAATTCAGAGTTATACGAAACTTGTAGGACCAAACCAACAAAACCGGATCTCGAAACAAATACTATTGAGCCTAATGGTCTGACAAATCGGTCCCAATGGTACCAAACCTGTCCGCTTGACCTCAAATATAAACCCGGCTTCCACTTTAGGCAGCCCTTAAAGCACGTGAATGTTAATTTTTCGATGAGGCTTGCTGACCACAGGAAATACCTCGGAACAGGCAACATAGATAAAAACGCTTTGCATCCAAACCAATTTGTTTGACTTCGTGCGCCAACTGACAGCATAAAAACAATTTTGAAACTTCGGACTTGGACGACCAAATATGGCAGATCACAATATTGTCGTTATACCGGGAGATGGCATCGGAACAGAAGTTATCAACGCTGGTGTAAAAGTGTTGAAAGCTCTGGGGGATGAAACCGATAACCTGTCATTTAGTTTTGAATTTCTTGACTGGGGTTCGGAACGCTATTTGAACCAAGGGTCCATGATGCCGGGTGACGGCATTGCATCCTTGAAAGAGTTCGATGCCATTTATTTCGGATCAGCCGGTGATCCCCGCGTACCTGACCATATCACTCTTTGGCAGCTCCGGCTTGCCATATGTCAGGGACTTGACCAATACGCAAATGTCCGCCCAGCGCGTTTATTGCCGGGGATTAGCTCCCCTCTTGCCAATCGTCCGGATATCGACTGTGTCATCGTACGCGAGAATTCTGAAGGGGAGTATTCCGGTGCGGGCGGGCGTGTGCACACCGGTCTCGACCTCGAAGTCGGCACTGAAGTTTCTATTTTCACGGCTAAAGGATGCGATAGAATACAGCGCTTCGCTTTCAATCTGGCTCAATCACGTCCGCGTAAAAAACTCACCCTGGTAACAAAATCTAATGCGCAGCGACATGGCATGGTACTTTGGGATGAAGTATTTGAATCAATCAAATCCGACTATCCCGATATCCGGACCGAAAGGGTCCTGGTTGATGCCATGGCCGCCAGGCTGGTGACCGATCCTTCGTCCGTAGATGTTATTGTCGCCTCCAATCTCCATGCGGACATTCTCTCGGATTTGACCGCTGCTTTAACCGGAAGTCTTGGTCTAGCGCCGACAGCGAACATCAATCCTGAACGGCAAACGCCTTCCATGTTCGAACCGATCCATGGTTCCGCTTTCGATATTATGGGGCGCGGCATCGCCAATCCGCTGGGCGCCATCTGGTCGGCAGTGATGATGCTTGAACATCTTCACGAAGATGCTGCCGCGGCGAAGCTAATGGGTGCGATTGAAAGGGTTTGCGCCCACAACCGGATAATGACCCGCGATCTCGGCGGCCAGGCCTTAACGGAAGAAGTTGCCGACGAGGTAATACAAAACCTTTCAGCATCATAACCACTTCTGCCTGACGGCGGATCTCAATTGCCGTCTGTTCAAATCAATTAACCATCTGCGGGTTCCGAAGCCAACATCGTTTGCGAATTGAGCCAAGCTATAAAATTTTCGCTTCCACCATCGATGTCCAGGGCGAGTAAAGCCGGCGTGTCATAGGGGTGCAGTTGATGTACACGAGCAATTATATCACTCTTTAAACCCTTTCGTGACTTAATCAGCATACCACACTCAGTATCCCGCTGCCGCTGCCCGTCCCATTCGTAAATAGATACAATTTGAGGAATGATATTGATGCAGGCTGCCAATCTCTCCTCAATCAACTTGCTACCAATGATTTCGGCATCTTCTGTAGAGGGAAAAGTCGCGTAAATGATGAGAGGAAGATTTTCATCACTTGTCATTTTAATGATTTCCTATGAGGTTCGTTGCGGTTAAATTGTACTGAATCAGAAGAATCAACGTCCAGCATCTAAACCTCTCAAGGATAGACCGCAGTTGTAGACTGTCAATCGGCATTTCTGTTACAAGTTTTATTGTCTATCTACATCCAGACGAATCCGGCAAGGCAATGAAAAAAGGTTAAGTGAAGCGTGAACATCAGAAAACATGAATCCAGCAGGAAAAATGACGAAGTTTAAAAATATTGCCTTCATTGCCAGCAGGGCCAAGGAAGCAAAGGCTGCCATCGAAAGACTTTCAGTACGCTATGGAAATGTACCTGTCGATGAAGCTGACGCGATTGTTGCTTTGGGCGGCGATGGCCTCATGCTCCAGACGCTTCATTCCAATGGAATCCGTAACCAGCCTATTTATGGAATGAATTTTGGATCGGTCGGATTTCTGATGAATGAATACAATGAGGAAAATCTTCTAGAACGGCTGAATGCTGCGGAAATCAATATTATCCACCCTCTGCGAAGTATTGTCCACAGTTCCGAGTCAGGAACCAGAGAAGCCCTGGCAATCAATGAAGTTGCCCTGTTTCGCCAGTCTTATCAGGCCGCCAAACTCCGAATTTCTGTAGATGACAAGGTTAGGCTCGAAGAACTTATCTGCGATGGCGTTCTGCTGGCCACGCCTGCGGGAAGTACGGCTTACAACTTGTCAGTCCATGGCCCCATCATTCCAATTAATTCTCCACTTCTTGCATTGACACCCATCAGCCCCTTTCGGCCAAGGCGTTGGCGTGGGGCGATATTACGTAACGAGGCCCGGGTGGTCATAGAAATACTGGAAGCGGCAAAAAGACCTGTAAGCGTTGGTACTGAAACTGATGAAATCAGATCCGCACTAAAGGTCGAAATCGAAGAAGACAGTACGATAAACATCCGCCTAATGTTTGACCCCGGTCATGCACTCGATGAACGTATTCTTTCAGAGCAATTCAACTACTGAACGCCTTTCTTCCTGAATCCTGATAAATGCTGCAAAAAAGGACTTTTGCACTGGCCAAGCTGGGCAGCTATGGTAAATGAAAGGTTGAAATCCGGGCAAACGACCGGGCGCGCAGAAAAAACGGCTGCGACCAATAAAGCCCCCGATGTTCCGTCGAAAATAATATTAGGGAAACGAAATATTCATGACCGGTCTATTCTACGAGGAATTTGAAGTTGATCAATTGATTAGACATGCAGTCACACGTACCGTTACGGAGATGGATAATACGCTGTTTTCCACCTTGACGCATAATCCGCAGCCGCTTCATATCGATCACCATTTTGCTGCAACCGAGACGGAATTTGGTCGACCGCTAGTAAACAGTCTTTTTACATTGGGCCTAATGATAGGGATTTCTGTCTATGAAACAACGCTCCGGACCACGATTGCAAATTTGGGTATGACGGATGTAAACTTTCCGCATCCGCTATTTCATGGTGATACCGTGCAGGTTCAAACCCGGGTTATTGCCAAGCGCGAGAGCCGCTCACGTCCCGACGCCGGAATAGTGACGTTTCATCACCAAGCCTTCAACCAGAACAATCAACTGGTTGCTGAATGCAAACGGAATGCATTTATGCGCCGAAAACCAAAGGTCTAATTCTATGCGCTCGCTCCTCTTTGTGCCAGCCGATGATAAGAGAAAGAGTTTGAAAGCAATTTCTACAAACGCGGATATAATCGTTCTTGACCTGGAAGATTCAGTGGCTCCGGAGCGAAAAGCCGTGGCCCGCGAAACCGCCCGGGATTTATTAAAAGACGTTTCAGGTCAAGCCGGAAAATTCAGATATTTTGTCCGCATAAACGATCTGCTGAGCCCCTATTGGCGTCTAGATCTTGATACGATAATCGAGGCTAACCCGGATGGTATTCTGCTTCCTAAAGCCCGCTCAGGGCAGGATATCAATGAGCTATGCCGGTGCATCACGGAACTTGAGGCCCGACACACGCTGCCATCTGCGAGGATTGACCTTATGGCGCTGATAACGGAAACGCCAGAAGCTATGTTGAACATGTCCTCCTTTATCGGCTGCGACTCACGCTTGAAAGCAGTGACTTGGGGAGCGGAAGATCTGAGCTCTGAACTCGGCGCCAAGACCAACAGAGATGAATTCGGAAACTATACCGGACCTTTTGAGTTAGCGCGAACGCTGACCCTGTTGACGGCCCGGGCTGCCGGATGCGAGCCGGTTGATACGGTTTATACTGACTTCAAGGACCGTGAGGGGCTCAGGACCGAATGCCGCGAGGCGGCACGCGACGGTTTCACGGCTAAATTTGCTATTCATCCTGACCAGATTGACATAATCAACGAGGAATTTACACCCGGTCCCGAGGAAATTGCCCGGGCAAAAGCCATCATTGAAGCTTTCTCTAAAAACCAAAAAGATGGTGGGCCGACCGGCGTTACGGCTGTTGACGGCCAGATGTTGGACCGTCCACATCTCATTCAGGCCAGACGAATTCTGGAACGGGCCAAACAATTTATAAATTGAAATTACCGGCTTACTCCTTTGCTGGCCCAATATTCGCTTATTAGTCGCTGAGCCGACTTCAAGGTGCCCAATCCGTGACAATTTCGGATATTTCCGGACGCTGTCGTTCTTTTGGCGCCTCCTTCGCCGTACCAATATAGACAAAACCGGCGATGCGTTCGTTGTTTTCGAGGTTTAGAGCAGAGATAACGTGGTCATCATAGGCATACCATTCCGTCAACCATTGAGCCGAGTAGCCAAAAGCACCCGCAGCGTTTAGCAAATTCTGGCAAACGGCGCCCGCCGAAAGTATTTGCTCCCATTCCGGAACGGATCCGCGTTGCGACAAACACGATATAACACCAACGACCACCGGAGCCCGCAGAAATCGTCCGAATTCCGTCTCCTGGCGCACTTCACTCGCATCTGGCTCCGCCCGCAAGATAGCGGTTGTCAAAACCTCGCCAAATCTGGCACGCGCCTGACCACGAAACAGGATAAATCGCCAGGGGACGAGTTTTTTATGATCCGGAACTCGAGCGGCAATTTTTAATATCTCCTGGAGTTCCCGCTCATCGGGTCCGGGTTCACCTAAATTATTGGCCAAGACAGAACGGCGGGATTTCAAAAAATTTTGCACAGTTGGCGTCATCCGGCCAT
Source organism: uncultured Hyphomicrobiaceae bacterium (assembly GCA_964461525.1). Lineage (GTDB taxonomy): Bacteria > Pseudomonadota > Alphaproteobacteria > Rhizobiales > CAYWUX01 > CAYWUX01. Next base: position 255,361 of record CAYWUX010000003.1, read on the forward strand.
TTATCCTTATTCGGGCTTTCGATCTTTAAAGTCTCATTGTCCAATGTTAATTCCTGCTCAATATTTTGCCTTGCAAAAGGCAATATTTCTGAACTCGTTAACAAAGATCAGTTTTATACAATTGCAATTGGCTATATGAAGTTTCAAGCATAGACAATGACTTTTTGACGTGCATAGTCTTTAGTCAGGAGGTTGCGAACTGTGAGGTTTTATCTAAAACCATCGTTAATCCACTATTTGGCGCCGGTTATACTGGCTGTGGTGATGAACACGGCAATTCTGCCAGCGCAAATTCTGTTCGCGCAATCAAAACCTTCCGACTCTCAATCCTCCTCTGAAGTGATATTGACGATAGACGCTTCCGGTTCGATGTGGGGGCGGGTTGGCGGACAACCGAAGTATATAATCGTGCGTTCTGCCCTTACTGATGCATTGGACAAACTGAAAACCCCCTTAAATTTCGGATTGGTTTCATACGGGCATCGTTACAAACGGAACTGTCAGGATGTGGAACTTCTGATGCCCGCAAGTTCATACGATGTCGCAGGTTTTCGCAATATATTAAAAAATTTGACGCCCCGCGGACGAACTCCGATATCCACCGCGCTGGAACGCGCCGACAAGGCATTGGGCCAAAAAAACAGACCCGGGACAATAATTCTTCTGAGCGATGGTCTTGAGAACTGCAATCGCGATCCATGTGCCGTTGCAGGCATACTCAAAAATGAACGGCCCGAGCTTAAAGTTCATGTATTGGGGCTGGGTCTTAACCCCAGAGATCTCAATTCTCTAAAATGCATCGCGGATAAGACCGGGGGGACTATTGAAAACACTGTCAGCCAAACCGAACTGACGGTTGCTTTGAAAAGACTTTTCATCCGCATTGGACAACCAGTCATTCCTGAGCCCCAAATTGTCGACAAGCCTGCTGAGAAAGTAAAGCCAGGACTCCGGCTAAAAGCCATTTTCGCTGGTGCAGGAAAAGAAATCCGGGACGGAATGCAATGGGTTATTCTGGACAAAGAGCCATCGGCCGAACGTAAAGCTAATGTGATTGCCCGGAGCGACGAGGCTCAACCCATTTTCGAACTTAAGCCCGGCCCTTATTTTGTCATTGCAAAATATGGACTTGTGACAGTTGGTCGTGCTGTAACGGTCAAACGGGACGACTCTACTAACGAAACAATTCCAATACGCGCAGGATCCCTTCGAATTCAGACGGTTGCTCACGAAGGAGGCGAACTTTTATCCAACGTTTCCTATAGAATATATTCTCTGGAATTGGATACCGGTCGAAAAATCAAACCAATTGCGCGGACAACAGGAACTTCGGCCAGTTTTCAAGTCCCTGTTGGAACCTACCGAATAATTGCGGAAAAGGATCTGGCTCGGGTGGAGCGTGCCATAACCATCCGGCCTGGACAGCTTCTGGATCTTTCTCTGGTACTCAATGTGGGGACCATGGCTCTTTCAGCAACCGATTCTCAAAATGGGCGACCATTGAAAAAGGTCTTTTATTTCGTTCATGAAACCGATCCGGACACATTGAGAGAGGGCCGAGAGGTTATTCGAACCGGGGCTTCGACACCTGCTTTTGACCTTCCTGCAGGAAACTACATTGTGCGGGTCGAGCACGGATATGCGACAACCCAGAAAAGAATTACAGTCCACCCGGGAAAAATAACCCGAAAGTCAATTGTCATGGATTCGGCGGAATTGGCTCTTTCCAGCGAAATTGTCGGCAATAACTCCGATGTGGAAGATCAGCTATCCTATAAAATTTACAGCCTGAGCCAGTCCGCGGAAACCGGCGGAATAGAGATCGCCAGAACAAGCCGGCCTGCCCCGATTTTTCATCTGAAAAGTGGGGCCTACAGAATTGTTTCCAAGCTTGGCTATGTGAACGGTTTGGCAGAAACCACTGCATTTCTGGAAGCGGGAAAAAGAACGAATATCAAAATGTTGCACCGGGTTGGTCTGATTAGTGCTGAACTTGAACATCAGAACGGAACGGTGGCCCTGGAAGCCATATTCTGGACATTGCGGGACCGTTTCGGTCGTGAATTGTGGAGGACCAGCCGGCCCAGGCCCGAGTTTATCTTGAAATCGGGAACTTATACAATTATCGCGGAAAGTGGGGGAAGAAGATTTGAAAGGAAATTTTCTGTCACTACAGGTGATAAAAAAGTTGTTATGTTAAATGCGAAATAAAATTTGATTCGCATTACACAATTAAAAGCGTTCGAAAACTGCTTTTTGACGTGATGTTGCCCAGTTTCTGGATTAGCTCGTTATTTTCCTCGTCTGCACTGGTTCTGCTGAACAGATTTACAGGTTTGGTATTGTAAAATGTCCTGCACGAATTCGGCAGCGGATTTTGAGTTGAATGTCAATATCTGCCCATGGCTTCGGCCATGGTGACGCCGATGCAGACAACTTCAGTTGAGCTATTAAATTCAAAATTCAGTAGAGCTATTAAAACATTGTCTTTGGGACCACATGACATCCAATGGATTGCAGATTTATGAAGTGCAGACCAACTAGGACTACATACGACCGGATCACTAACTGGCTATTGGTGCTGACAGTTGCTCTTACATCGATTTTTCCTTTATTGGTTCTGGTCGCACCGGCATTTTCCTCAGAGCGTCCCAATGCTGTCATAATTGTTGATGCTTCAAGAAGCATGTGGGGGCAAATTGACAATGTGAACAAGATCGTAAGCGTACATAATTCTCTTGATGATATTACGCGGACATTCGATGGACGCCTCAATCTTGGCTTGATAGCCTATGGTCATCGCAAGTCCTCCGGATGCCAAGATATTGAAACGCTTAGTCCTCTAAACCTTCTCGATGCCTCCAAGTTCAATAAGCTGGTAAAGTCCATCAAACCCCGCGGTGCCACGCCAATTGCAGCCGCGTTAGATATCGGTGGGTCGGTTGCTATTACCGGGAAATCCCCAGCAAGCTTGATTTTAATCAGCGATGGTCTCGATAACTGTCGCGGCAATCCATGCGAAACGGCTCAGGCGCTGAAGAAAAAATATCCTAAACTGACCATCAATGTCATCGCATTCGATCGGCAGGCCCCGGAAAAACTTGAAAGCCTGAGTTGCGTGGCGAAAGCAACCGGTGGCACTTTCCAGTCAGCGGTCAATGAAAGTGAGCTGAAAACAGCCGTCAAACACGCACTCGATGCCCAGTTTGTTCTGAACTCCGCTGTGGTTAACGAAAAAGCCGATGCTGCCCCGCAAGGGAGTTCGGATGAACGGGAACAGGGCTGGCAACCGGTTGACGCTGGCGAACCAGAAATCTCTGGTTTCACCACCAACACCAAGGTAAACGCTAAAGGGGGTGAAATTACGAATAAGCCGTCAAATAAGAAAAAACCTTTGGCGACTGAAATAGAGCTGAAAGCGCTTGTAACCGAGGGAGGGCGACCAATTAAATCCGGGCTGATCTGGCGGATATTCAAGGACAAACCCGATGTTGGCGGCAGGTATCCCTTGATAAACGCTTATCGCGAAGCCAGGCCCCTTGTAACTTTGATGCCTGGGATATATTTGGTCAATGTAACTTACGGTCGTTCATACCTTACCAAAAAAATTACCGTTGTCGAAGGACTGCCGAGCAGCAATGTATTTGTCCTGAATTCCGGAGGACTGCGTCTGAATTCGGTACTTGCCAACGGCAAACCCATATCCCCTAACAGCGTAACCTATACAATCTATTCCGATGAAAGAGACCAATTCGGAAAACGCCGCGAGATAATTGGGGGCGCCAAACCAAATCTTATCATTCGGCTTAATGCGGGTATTTATCACATCGAGAGCCGCTATGGAGATGCGAACGCGATCATCGGTTCCGATGTGACAATAGAACCAGGTAAATTGACCGAAGCAACCGTCAACCACACGGCCTCCAAAGTAACGTTCAAACTCGTATTCAGACCCGGCGGGGAAGCTATTGCCAATACTCAGTGGAGCATCATGACACCCCAGGGCGATATTATCAAAGAAAGTGCAGGCGCACTACCAACCCATATTCTCGCCGCAGGGATCTATCATGTACTGGCCAGGCATGGCGGCCAAAACTATAAGCGGGAATTCACTGTTGTACCGGGTGACACTGAAAATGTTGAGGTGGTGATCCAATAGTTTTCCCTTGCGGATCATCGGCAATTAATCTTGTTAAGACAGGCACCGTTCAGATCCGCTTGCCGCATACCATTGGTGGCAGCATGAGTTCATCTAAATATCCGGCAGCGGTATAAACTCTGTATCACCCGGGACTTCATCAAAACGACCGGATTTCCAATCCGCTTTGGCCTGCTCTATCCTCTCCTTTGAGCTCGATACGAAATTCCACCAGATATAGCGTGGACCATCCATGGGCTCGCCACCGAAGAAAAGCATGCGCGAATTTTCTTTGGCAATGATTGTTATCTCATCACCCGGATTGAAGACGAGAAGCTGTCCCGGTTTAAATTCATCATCAGCAACTGCGATCGCGCCTTCACAGACGAATATGGCGCGCTCTTCGTGTTCCGCCGGAAGCGGAATTGTCGCTTCCGCAGTCAGCGAAACATCGGCATAGAACATGTCAGATGACGTTTTTACAGGCGAGCTTGTGCCGAACAGATCTCCCGCAATTATTCGCACAGTTTTACCTTCGTCATTTAAAATCGGGAGTTCCGATTTACCATGATGGTAAAACCCCGGTTCGTCTTCTTCGCGGTCCTTGGGCAGAGCAACCCAGGACTGAATTCCAAACAGTCGGGAGGGATTTTTTCTAAGCTCCTGATCCGTTCTCTCCGAATGGGCTATGCCCCGTCCCGCGGTCATCCAGTTGACATCACCGGGCTGGATTGGCTGCTTATATCCCAGGCTGTCCCGATGCAGGATTTCACCATCGAACAGATACGTCACCGTTGACAGTCCAATGTGAGGATGGGGCCTGACATCAATTCCCTGCCCGGTAATAAATTCAACAGGCCCTACCTGATCAAAAAATATGAAGGGCCCTACCATTTTCCGTTTTGACGACGGCAAGGCGCGGCGCACACTGAAACCACCGACATCGCGAACCCGGGGAATTATGACTGTTTCAATCGCATCGCAGGAAAACGCATCTCCGGGAATTGGATCTTTCGAAGGCAGCCAGGACATTGAAGACTCCTTTGATTGAGCATGTACAAGACTTACAGCTAGTGGTTTACCCTGATATTTTTCTGAACACTCTTCAAATTATCAGGAATTTATCAGAAGCACCAGTCTAGCGAACGCCATCAGCGCAGATCCGGCGGGACAGCCTCCGAAGCGATCAGGGTGATTGCTTGTTCCACAGGCATAACGGTCTGTTCCTTCGAACCAAGCCGCCGAATGGATACCGTTCGTTCTAGAGCTTCACGGTTACCACAAACGAAAATTACGGGAATTTTGGCCACGGAATGCTCTCGGACTTTGTAATTGATCTTCTCGTTGCGAAAGTCAACTTCTGTCCGCAAACCGGCCTTGATAAGGAGGTCACAGACTTCCTGGCCGTAGGCATCGGCATCTGAAACTATTGTTGCCACAACAATCTGAGTAGGTGACAACCATAGGGGCAAGCGGCCGGCATGATGCTCGATTAAAACACCTGTGAACCTTTCAAGGGAACCGAACATGGCGCGATGAATCATAACGGGCACATGTTTTTCACCGTCACGGCCAACAAAGAACGCACCCAGCCTTCCCGGCAGATTCAGGTCAACCTGCACTGTACCACACTGCCAATCCCGGCCAATGGCGTCGCGCAACACGTACTCCAGTTTTGGACCATAGAAAGCTCCCTCACCCGGATTCAGTTCATATTCCATCCCGGCGGCTTCAACCGCTTCTTTTAGTGCGGCTTCCGATTTATCCCAGACTTCATCACTACCGACACGCTTGACGGGTCGATCCGAAAATTTGATCATGACATCTTCAAAACCAAAATCACGATAAATAGAGAGAATTAGTTCATTGCACTTCACACACTCCTCGGTAATCTGCTCCTCAGTGCAGAAAATATGCGCATCGTCCTGGGTGAAATGGCGGACGCGCAAGATGCCGTGAAGCGCACCGGATGGCTCATAACGGTGAACCTTACCGAATTCAGCGATCTTCAACGGAAGTTCCCGGTAACTTTTCAGGCCATGTTTAAAGATCTGAACATGTCCCGGACAATTCATCGGCTTGCAACAGAACACACGTTCATCCGGTGTTTCCGTCACAAACATGTTTTCGCCGAATTTTTCCCAGTGTCCTGATTTTTCCCACAGGGAACGTTCCATCATATCAGGAGAATTTACTTCTATGTAACCGGCCGCGACCTGGCGACGGCGCATATAGTTGATGAGTTCCTGAAACAGCGTCCAGCCTTTGGCATGCCAGAACACGGATCCGGGAGCCTCTTCCTGAAAATGGAAGAGATCCATTTCTCTGGCCAATCGCCGATGATCGCGTTTTTCGGCCTCTTCGAGCCTGTGAAGATAGGCCTTTAGATCTTTCTCCGTAGCCCAGGCTGTACCGTAGATACGCTGCAACATGGGATTGTTGGAATCTCCCCTCCAATAAGCCCCCGCAATACTGAGTAACTTGAAAGCCTTGCCAACCTTGCCGGTCGATGTCATATGCGGACCGCGGCAAAGATCCAACCACTGCCCCTGACGATAAATCCTTATTTCTTGATCCTCGCCAATGGCATTGATAAGTTCAATCTTATATTTTTCTCCTTTTTCCCTGAAATAAGCAATTGCGTCCTCACGGCGCCAGATCTCCTTTTTAAATGGCTCGTTGCGTTCGATGATGCGTGCCATTTCCTTTTCAATTTTCTCCAGATCTTCCGGATGAAAAGGTTCGTCACGGGCAAAATCATAATAAAAACCATTGTCAATGACCGGGCCTATGGTGACCTGCGTCTCAGGCCAAAGCGACTGTACAGCCTCAGCCATTACATGAGCTGCATCATGTCGGACGAGTTCAAGGGCTGCTGGATCTTCTCTCGTTACAATTTCAATAACGCCGTCATGATCAATCGTATCGGCGAGATCCAAAAGCTTGCCCTCCAGTTTCATAGCGACAGCTTTCTTGGCTAATGATTTTGAAATGGAGGTCGCGATTTCGGCGCCCGTGATATTGGAATTGAATTGACGTGAAGTGCCGTCGGGAAAAGTAAGTTCCATCGAATTTTTCCTCTCACTCGCTGCATACCGGGCAGGTAAGATTGCTGAACTTGGGAAATTAAATTGGACGCCTATACATATTAAATGAACCATAAGAATCAAGGTAATTCGGCATTTAAATAGGGTTACAATTGAAATTATTGAAATTGCATATGAATTTCAGAAGTAAAGTTTCAAGTATTCTACTTCTCGAAGGTTAAACAGCCACGCTGATGTCCAGAAAATGCGCCCTCCGGTTTGCCCTTTATCGGATCATTAACCCCTATTCTTCTAAGATAAAGAAATAGGCATAAAACGTAGACCACAGCTGAGAAATGAAAACAGACAGTTCATCTTTGCAGGATTTGATAGCAATTGCGAAAAGCCCGTCCTTTGAAGATCGGCGGCTTTTGCTGGACAATATCATTTCAGAATTTCTGTCTAGAAACTATACACTTACTCAGGCTCAAATTGATACTTTTGGAGATATTGTCTTCTTGCTATTGTCATCTTGTCCACCAGATATTCAGGAACAGGTAGCCATAAAACTGGCCCCAGCACGCAACGCGCCCCGTAACCTAGTATTACAACTAGCTCACAGCGACTATCACATTGCCCGGCACTTGCTGGAATACAGCCAGGTGCTGGATGAAAACGACCTCATCCTAATTGCCGAAAACTCTTCACAGGAACACATCAAGTCCATCGCGCGGCGACCCAATCTGGGTATGCGGGTCCAAATCGTGATTTTACAGAGGGGTGATCAATCCGCTGTTGATGAACTCACCATGACCCTGCAGAATGAAACAAATACCAGCAGGATATTAAAATTACGCGCCAGCAACGGTTTTAATTTTGAATGTTCTGAAGATTCTGAGGATAAGAGGTCTGCCTAAACTCCTAGATGATGAGATGTTCGGTAAGTGGGTGGCAGCAGACTTGATACGGTCTCATTACAAATCTCTTCAACCACGGCTCTTGCCAGGCGATGTGCAATCCCAAAGCTAATTTTAAACCCGCCAGTTGCGACATAAATTCCTTTATCTTTCAGAACCGCACCTGCCATGGGGTCTTTACCATGACTGCGCGGGCGCACTCCCGCCCATAAAACGACTGGTCTGGCTTGCTGAAGACTGGGACAGAGCTTTTGAGCCCGCTCGATCAGTGAGGTGAGCGCTTCGGGGACCACTTGTTTTTCGCCTTTCCATTCCGCTTCGGTTGTACTGCCAACTGCGCAGTACCCCTTGGAATGGCTTACAATATAAAGACCATCATCATAAATAATGGGAAAATTGGCAAAATCAGTCTCACTGCGGTACCTTCGACAATTGTTATTGGTGGTGGTATGATTCAAGCAAAACAGTGCGGCCTGCCCTTTTATCCCAGTTCCCAGGGAACCTAACCCCATTTCTTCAAGAAGATCATATGTTTTGTAGCCCGCCGTCAGAACGACTGAACCCGTGGCTATCGAAATGCGATTTTCCTTGGACCGGACCCGGCCGGAGTTGTGATCATAACTCAGAAATGTGAATCCTTCGATGATCTCCGCAGTCGCAGAAAGGTACATTTTTAAAACAGTTATCAGAGCTTTGGGCTCAATTTTCGCGGTTAAATTTTCCCACATAAGTCCCAAGGGGGCCGCATCCGGGTTAATCCACCCGCTGAAATCGGTTTCGGCAATGCGTTTAAGCTCAAAGCGGTGCAACCGATGAACCCAGTTCACCTGGCTTTTAACCGCGCACGTTTCGGTCAGCAACCCGAAACTTTCCAATCTTATTGGCATTATCCGGCCGCAGCGTTGATAACCGGTATAATAGCCGCAGCACTCCTCCAGCTCGCCTATTAATTCTGAAAGTTCAGCCAAAGCATCGAACTGAAACTTCTTTTTTGCGTTCATGGAATTAGGCAGGTGTGGCAAGAGCGCTCCTAGAAAACCGCCGCTGGCACCTGCGCCACAAATATCGCGTTCAACAAGGATGACTTTCAATCCGGCATCAACAGCATACTTGGCAACCCACAGCCCAACGATGCCTCCACCAACAATGAGTATGTCACAGACCTTGTTTTTCATAGTTATTCACGATTAAAAAGAAATATTGATGCGTTTACATCGACGGTCATAGCATGGTGAAAGACGACACGACAATTCATTCAATCCGAAATCAAGGGTTATATTCCCAAGGTATCAACGAGCCGTCAGACTTAACATGGTCTGCGAACGATACACCAGTCTCAATTCGGTTTGACGATTGTTATTATTCCAAAATTAATGGCCGTGAGGAAACCCGAACGGTTTTTATTGCCGGCAATCAGTTCCCTGACGCCTGGGTCGACCGCAACAGCTATGCGATTGGAGAACTCGGTTTTGGCACCGGATTGAACTTTGCCGAAACCTTGCAAAATTGGCGGCAAGAGACACCAAAATCAGCCGTGCTGACTTTTGTCTCATTTGAAAAATACCCCCTGAGCTTAACGCAAATCGAACGAGCGTTAGCCCGCTGGCCTGATCTTGTAAAATTAATGGAGCCCTTCCTGGTGAACTGGCCACCTGGACCAGGTCGCTTTCAAATCGATCACCAAGACATAACTTTAGTCCTTTACGTCGGAGATGCCCGTCACAGGATCCGGGATCTTGATTCAAAAATTGACAGTTGGTTTTTAGACGGTTTCAGTCCGGCAAAAAACCCTGAGCTCTGGGAGGCAGAATTACTGGAGAGCGTCTTTGAAAAAACCCGGGAGGGCGGAACATTTTCCACATTCACTTCAGCAGGCTGGGTTCGCCGTAATCTGGAAAGGGCCGGGTTCCAAGTTGTGAAAGTACCTGGCTTCGGTAAAAAACGTGCCCGTCTTCAAGGGTCCAAACCCGTTACTGATTGAGAAAATCCAGTTTCATGCTCGAGGGTTCATTGGGTGGCCGGTTCTTTAACTTTGACACGGGCTTTCAGATCAGTTCGACAAAATGCATGAAGGAAACAGGTCTGCTCAGCCATATCAAGGCATTTACGCGCCAAATCATCATCTTCGCCGGTTTCGAGATAAACGTGAGTTTCTATACTATCGGCTTCTCCGGGCTGCCCCGTTTCCCCTGAAGCCCCGCCGAGAGAAAAGTAGGTGTCCTGAATTATCCGGTAGTCATTGATTGCCACCTTCATAATTTTGGCAAAACGGCCGAACTGAGTCATAAAGCAAAATCCAAAACCCGCAGAAATATAGCTGACTGCATCCGGCGCCAGCCCCTTGCCGCCAGCTTCGGGGGATTCGTCGGAATACATCGTAAAAATATTTCCGTGTGGATTATAATGATGATGGGTAATCCTCTTTAAACCGTTCGCCTCCAGCGTACAAAAACTTCGAATGTGCAATATCCGGCTTTGCTCAGCAGCAAGGCTGCCTCCTTCCATGGTTTTGGTATGTTCGTTCACCGGGGTCATGTCCCCGCGGACCACCAGGCCACTCCAGCCTCCGGCTTCAACTTCAATATTGTCGAATCCGGCGCCAATATCTGCTTCCGCCGGCAACTGCAGTGACTTCGCCTTACCCAATGGAATTTCCCTGCCATTATGTGTCAGCGTGAACAGACTTTCATTCACTCCGCGCATCAGACCGTTCAACGGCGAAGCCGCAACGCCATCATTTACCAAGCTGGTCAATGCAGATTTATTAGATGGGGACAGGATTTCAGCTTCAAGTTCAATATTTCGCGCCCCTCCCGTCATGGTACCGCTGGGCATCGACCCTTCCATCGTATAGAAATTATCCTGCACCAGCCGGATTGACCTAAGTTCGATATCTCGAATCCTTGCGAGAGCTGTAATTTCGTTCATGTAGGATGAAATCATGCCCGTTGAAAGAAAAAATAGCGGACACGGGCCTTCATTGTGACCATTCAGATATTTGCCTTCATCCGAGGATAACCGCCATAACCGTCCAGACCGCGCCGAATATACCAGTGCTTCCTTCTGCATTCCCGAAAGAGAGCGCACAGCAACACGTACGGCCTGTTCCCGGCCATCTCGAAGCCGGGGAATCTTTAACCCAGTCAATTCTGGCTTTGGAACCTCAAAAAAGAGAGGTTTGCCACTCTCCCTCAAAATATTTTTTCCTGTGGGCATCATTGTCCCCATGGCCAGAGTTTATTTCATTGATTATATCATTTTTTCCGGGAAAAAAATGTTGGTATAATGAAATTTCTGTCACATTGGCTTTAAGGATTACCCAACTGGCGTATAAGCGAAATCAATTTTTAACAAGACTTTCCGCAGCAACATGTTTCATTTGCAACCATATACCATCGAGAATTGCCACCGCCACATCAGAACCTACTTCGGTGGCGTGCTTATCGGCAGCAGCCGCCATGGTGTTTTGTATCTGGACCGGCCCTATCCGATCTATTACTTCCCTCAATCTGACGTTGAGATGCAGCACCTGGTCGCCAGTTCAAGAAAAGAATCTGATTCGGGGCGCGGAGATAGAGTTTTCTGGCATTTGACCGTGGGCTCAACGACTGCCCGGAACGCCGCGAGTACTTATACCAATCCACCTGCCCCAGCTCATGCGGATCTTGGTTCCTACATCACATTTGACTGGAATGTCATGGACTCCTGGTATGAAGAACGGGAACAGGTATTCGGGCATCCGAAGAACCCCTACCACAGGATAGATATCCTGGCCAGCGAACGAAATCTCAATATATCTGTCAGCAACCTGCAACTGGCTCAAACCAGTTCTCCGATGGTCCTCTTCGAAACCGGATTACCGATAAGATACTATGTCAACCGTAAGGACATAAACCTAGATGTTCTGGAGCCCTCTGATACGGTTACCTGCTGTCCGTACAAAGGTTTCGCGAATTATTTCAATATAAAAACAGGCAGCCGCCGACTCATAAAAGACGGTGCGTGGTGTTACGCCGATCCCTTACCAGAATGTGCAAAAATCAAGGGACGTATATGTTTTTACAATGAAATCGTCGATATCATTGAAGACGGACAACAACTAAAACGTCCGAGGACACAGATCAAATTGTGACTGCAGAGGTTCTACAGGGCAGCGTAAGATGTCACTTAGTTATCACTATATAAACAGTAAAAACAGGATAACACCCGCCAATAATGCACATCCTAACGCAACATCCTTATCCAGACCGGAAACACCGATTGCATCGGACGGCGGCATTTCATAGACTTCACTGGAGTTTGAACGGACTGGTACTAGATCAATAGCGTGGGAGATTTGTTGCTTCATAGTAAGTCCACCAGAATCGATTCCACATTTAGAAAGATGGCCTATTGGACATTCAAATCATTAATGTAGTCTTAATATGTGTAATCAGGGTTTTGCCAAAATAAGTTGATATGGCTAACGTATCAATGCAGCTTTATTGTTGATATATTTAGATTCGGGTAGCTTGGCTAGAATTTTGTCACATATGTACGCCCGTAAATCATTGGGAGGCAGCGGCGGCAGTGCTTTGGTTTCTTCAGTTGGATCGGGCTGTAACAAATAATATTGGCTGAAAGCATGGATCAAAATTCAGAGCAGAACTTTAAAGCGGGAGATATTGTCGTTTACCCGACCCACGGGGTCGGCGAAATTCAAACTATTGAAAAACAGCACGTGAGCGGTCTGGAAATCGAACTGATCGTGATTCATCTGGAAAAAGAAAAATTGAAACTTAGTATTCCCCGTGCCAAAGCGATTTCAGCAGGTCTGAGACACCTTTCCAGCAATGAAACCATAAACAAAGCTATTGAAATTCTAAAATCCTCCCCTCGGTCCATGAGGATTCAATGGAACCGCCAGGTTCAGGCTTTCGAGGAAAAACTTCATTCCGGCAAACTGGTTTCCATTGCCGAAGTGGTCAGGGACCTTTATTTCCCGGATCATCAGCTGGAACGATCATATGCAAGAAAAGAACTTTACGACAATGCCATGGATCGGCTGGCAGAAGAAATTGCCGCTGTCCGCGATGACGATGTCGCAACCGTTATCCAGTCCCTTTCTGAGATTCTGAAACGTAGTGCAGAATCCCGCGAAGAGAAAAGCTAGCAACAATCACTGCTTCAAAGGGAACGCATTAAGAATATTATTTGGTGAACCGGCTGATCAAACACAATCTGCCAATTTTAGTCGGAATAATCAAAATCCAGACGGTGGGCCAGGGAGACTGGTTTGGAACCCGTTCTCAAACCGCTTTGCCCTAATTCTCCATCCATATCTATACAGCGGGATTGATGATAGATGACACCGCCGACGGATCCGGCCTCAGCTTCGAGAACTGTTGCGGAGCATGTTGAAGCCACAATCAAACCAAGCTTGTGCAAATGCCTCCTGTTGTAACAGAAAGCAGCAAGACGTGCTCGTTGAGCTTCCGGAATGTCTCTTACAATCTCTGCCGCTTGGGCAAGTGGATGTTGATGCAGTTTGCCCAGTAGATCTTCAGGTACCGGACAGGAATCCTCATTTAGTTTTGCATGAGCGCTCATGGCATGGCCCGATCAAAGTGTAAAAATAGCAGCTTTACGGGCAATCCTTAAAGACAGCTTAATGCCTCCTAAGGAAAGTGGAAATCCGGAACAAATATCCTCGGCAATTGTAATTATAATGCAACAAAATGGCACCTTAAACGGAAGCTTCTCATTCAATCTTCAAAAGAAACGGCTGCGCTGGGATTAATGCCATGGCGGATGGCGTGCATTTCCTGTTTCATTTATTTGATCATTTTTTTGAGCATCAAGCTTATAGCAGTCTTCTTGGAGTCTGATGATTGATCCGGCACTTTGGACAACCTTTTTTGGTATGGAAAAACATCCGGGAGATGATCGGATTCAATCTCTGAGACGGTTTCACTATAGTCGCAGCAACAGATATAAAGCTCCTGGTTACAGGTACGGCACAACATCAAACAAACTCATAAACTGATTGATATGCGGACAAAACTTCAGCGAGCTATCCGGCAGCAATATAGCTACTCTAGTGAATGAAACCTATGGATCAATGAGGAATGCTATTTATTTGTTATAATTATTAAATTATTTAGTTAACATGCTACAAAAACCTGATGTTTCACTGGCCCAGGCTTCAGAACACTGAATGACCTGATGGTCTTCGCAATCACAGTTCCGGAAATTTTTCCAAATCCCGGCTGCGGTCTGGTGACATTCGAGTTCGCCTTTATGAACGCAGGCGCAAAACTCTTTTCTTTGTCATCAGATATTCAGAAGAAGGGTATTCAGTGTCGCATTCAGGACACTTCCACACCGTGTCGCACGTCTCCAGGTCAATTCGGTCTTTAGTCATCTCAACCGGAGGATAATGTCGGGTACAAAGTTCTAACTTGGCTTCATTCACCAGCTTCGCCTGTTGGGTTTCCAATACCTCGACAAGTTCCGGAAGTTTTTTTAACGCTCTCAGAAATTTTACAATTCGATGCTCTCTGATGAAATCAGAGAGCGCAAAATTCACCGTTTGAGCTGTCATAATGCCCCGTTTCCCCCTATGCACCCTGACGGTTCACATCCCAGATTCGAACCGCCACCGAATCTGAATTTCCTGTTCTATCAACCAATTATGTCCGAGTTGAGGGGAGTAAGTTATTTTGACATGATGTGATTAAAATCACACAGTCGCATTCAATACCATCCTAAATACTTATCTTAGGAACGGTAAAAAAGGACAATCCGATGACTAAAACAATTATCATACTAACGACCCTGCTGTTGGTTCTGTTTGCCAGCACAATTATCAGTGTCGCAACCACGCAATTAACGCGGGCGCAAATTATTGGACCCGGTGAAGACTGCGGTGATCAACCGGAGTTTTTTGATAAAACACCCACGGGTACATAGGGAATAATATTTTCGGCGGGCTAATGACAATTCGCCCTCGGACCCCGCCCAAATTCAATATCGCTTTCAAGCACTAGACCGGAAATATTCTTATTCCCTGACTTCCTTCTGCCAATACCTGCTGGTCATTCAAAATTAACACCGTATTGGAGCACGCCAAAATCGTTTGTCGGTTAAATTGAAGACATGCAAACCTGTTAGAAATTTCATCTCTTTTTTCTGTCAAATTTGCAATTTTGATAAATGCATGCAATCTACTTGTTTGATAGTAGCTGGCGCATTTAGGAACTGTAATAACCGTACTCGAAGCCATTACCCCCCGGGACGCGATCACTTTCTGAACTGGCCATGGGTAAACTTACTCTGATCCCGCTCAAACATGCTTCTTTGCTGCTGAAGAGATGGCTGCACAACAGCTGATAATGAACCGGCCAGGAGTCACAATATCAATTAATCGGAACACCAACATGACCACCCGACCAAACTTTTTGTACTTCATAACCGATCAACATCGTGCCGATTATCTCGGATGCTCCGGACACCCTGTTTTAAAGACGCCAAATATTGATTCCATAGCCAATACGGGCGTGCGCTTTGAGACGTTTTATGTCGCAAGCCCGGTGTGCATGCCAAATCGCGCAGCTCTTCTGACAGGGCGGTATCCCGCAGTCAATGGTCTAAGATACAATGGTAACCATTTGCCCCGGCGTGCCAATACATTTGTCGAGGTATTGCGTGAGGGGGGTTATCATACAGCTCATATTGGAAAGTCTCACGTCCAGCCGATGATGGAATTTCCGGCATATCAGCGCGTGGATCCTGCGGCCCTCGGACTGATTGATGAAGCCTGGAAAGACGATGGCGAGACTTATGATCAGGAACAGCCTGAAAATTATAAGGGGCCTGGCCGGTTTGAAATCAAGAAGCCCTACTACGGTTACACTCATGTGGATATGGTGACCAAACATGGCGACAGATGCGGCGGGCACTACGGACAGTGGTTTCGGGAAAATGCGGAAAACTGGGAGGAACTCCATGATCCTGCCAATCAGTTGCCCCACAACTATTCCTGTCCCCAGGCTTACAGGACCCCAATACCGGAGGAGCTTTACTCGACATTCTTTATTCGTGATAAGGCCATTGAATATCTTAAGAGTCAGTCGAACAAGGATCAGCCTTTCTTTGCATTTGTTTCCTTTCCTGATCCTCACCACCCATTCAATCCCCCAGGCAAATACTGGGATATGTACTCTCCAAACGACTTTGAATTAAAACGTCCCTACAGTTCGCATAAAAATCCGCCACCGCCGCTAAAATTTGCCCACTCTCAGTTTACAGATAATACCCGCGACGCCAATGGTATGGTCGGTTTCATGGCCCATGACCAAGAGCTGAAGGAAGCCATGGCACTTACCTGCGGAATGATCGCGATGATTGACGATGCGGTAGGTGAGGTTCTTGAGGTGTTGAAAGAAAGCGGCCAGTACGACAACACAGTAATCATATTCAATTCTGATCATGGCGATTATCTTGGAGATTACAACTTGTTGCTCAAGGGTGCATTGCCCTTGCGCAGCATTAACCAGGTCCCGTTTATCTGGTCGGATCCAGATGACAGAACAACTCAACTCACTCAAAGTCTGGGTTCGACCATAGATATCGCCCCGACCATAATCGAGCGCGCGGGCCTCAATCCCTATTGGGGAATTCAGGGAGAGTCTCAGGTTAAAGCCTTTTCGAACGGAGAAATTGTGAGAGACTCCGTCATGGTTGAATTTCAGGATTCGGGACCACGGATGGGCTTTGCCTATCCTGCCATGGTTCGGTCATTCATCTCGAAGGAATGGCGGCTCAGCATGTACAAGGATCAGGACTGGGGCGAACTTTACAATCTTGAGGAGGATCCCTTTGAATCCTACAATCTTTGGGATGACGCCAAATATGCCCATGTCCGGGCATCGTTAGTCGAAGCCCTTATACAAAGCATGATGGAAGCTGTCGATCAAAGTCCCCGGTCTCGTATGCGCGCATAGTATTGCCGTCCTATACATACCCCGTCCTTGATACACGAACTAAACGTCCGGTTGCTGGGGGAACAGGCTTCAATAGAGGACCGGAAAATGGCCATGCTGCATCAATGCTGCATCAGGAATACACTCACCACCAGGCACGATGGCGTGAGGACGGGTGGAAAAGCGTCGTCATCACGGCGGTGCACAACAATAAGTTTCCGCATGAATTCTGAACTACAGGCGCCTCCAGTTGATAATTCTTTCTGAAAACACCCCCTGAACCCGAACATGTCATTTATGAACCCGGAATTAACATGTCGTTGCAAGACCGTTCAATTCCTCCATGTTATCTAACTAAATTGCTTTTACTGTCTTGCGCACAGATTGCCGCTTTAAGCAAACGAGACCGCCATTCACAATATTTTACCAATCCCAGGGCCAAATATGAACAACCTCATACCATTCAAGATTCTTCTGTTAATTTCGATTTTTTTTACCTTCAATGGCCCATTGTACGCGGTTGACGCCGATGCAAACCGGGAAAATGCAATTCAAAGGACGTCCGAGCCACATATCGCTCTGGCGGAGAATAACGCCCACGGACCGTCCATGAATTTGATTTTGGAGAGGTTGGAACGACAGGGATACTATGGACTGAGTGTACATGATGGAAAGCTGCCGGGATTGGCGGTTAAAGCCTGTAAAAACGGTAAGACATTGCTGTTAGGCGTAAACCGCTGGGGTGACATACTATGGCAGCAGCCTCGAGGCACTTGCTAGCAGCCAACATGGCATGCGCTGGACTCAAAGGGGCCGTGGCCAGAACTGATTACGCAAAGTCTTTGGATTTATAGCTCGGCCGGTCAATCAAATACCAGGTAAAGGCAGTCATCTGTATGATTAGAAATACACCAAAGGACACCTGAAACCCACGGGGAGCATAACTACCGCTTGCGCTCAGAGGAAACAAATCGATAATCTCACCGATCAGATACTGCACGAGAAACGCAAAAAGGAAAAGCAGCAGGTTCATAGCCGTGTTTGACCTGCCCGAAAGTTCCATACCAAAATAGCCCGACATCCACGGATATGCAATTATGGCGCCGACACCGGTTGCCCCAAACACAAACCAGATCAACATCTTTAGCGATGTCAGTTCGCTGATTATTGCAATCTGAGACATAAAAAATAAAAGAATAAAACAATTCATAACCGTAAGCAGATCAAATCCCCTCCGAGTTAGCCAATCTGCAATGACGCCGGTGGTTATTGTCCCCACGAGAAAAGCTACAGCCATTATCATCAGATGAAAAGCTGCGTCCTCCCGATCCAATTGAGCTACATTCCGGAACCATGGCCCCGCCCACAAAGTCTGAATCCCGATATAGCTACCTTGAACAGTTGTTACCAGTGGCGCTATTTTCCAGAATACGCGATCGCCTAAAATTGTTCTTAATCCCGAAAGCTGCTGTCGCAGATTACTTTGTTCGAATTTAATGGATCGTTCCGGCACAATTAGCAAAATCAGCAGGGCGACAGCGGCGGTCGCTCCCGTCAGGCCAATAAACACGCTACGCCAACCTGCCCATTGTACGGCCAGTTCGGCGGGAAGAGTGGAGATGATAATTCCAATCCCACCAAATGTCAGAATGCACGAATTAGCCAGTGCACGCCGGGGTTCCGGAACCCAGAGCACAACGGCTTTGAATCCGGCCATCAACCCCCCGGCAAATCCGAGACCAATTAACGCTCTGCCAAGAGTGAGTAACCCCATCGAATTGGCTAAAGCAAAAATCAGCGAACCGCTAGCTGCACAACAAAACAGGGCGACCTGAACCCTGCGGGGGCCATAGCGGTCAAGCAGAACACCGAGCGGCAGTTGAAATGCTGCAAAAGCCAGCAGATATACAGATGTGAGAAATCCAAGCTGGCCTGCACTCAGGCCGATATCCGTGACCAGATTGGGAGCGATTATCGCATTAACCGCGCGAAAAAGATAAGAGAGCAGATAACCCAGTGAAAACGGCAGAAGCACAGTCAAAATTAGTCCAGTCAAACTGATTGCTTGTTGTGTCCGGTGAGTCTCTGCCAACTGATGCCCGTCTTTGGTTATAATTGTTCAGACCTGCCGATGAATTTTACCTGCACAAACTTCAGAAGATGTCTGCTCCAAGTCGTTGTCGTTCAATTACCTCGGACATGTGACAAGGTCAACAATGTTGAATTAGCGCTGGAGTGCATCAAAGTCAAAACCCAGTTGCTGCGGAATTCCATCCGGCGGTATTTTCCGCCGACGACTAACCAGGCATTCAGGCGAAACAAAAAATTATTTTTTGTTTTCAGAGGGCTTCAGGAAACCAGTATAAACGGCACATCCAAAGCCCATCATTTTATTCCTTTAAGTAAAATTCATAATTAAGACAACATTGTTAATGATTATATTTAATTTTAATTGTGAATAATTGATGAGATAAAAAATGGATACTCATATTATGAAATTTATATATATTTTTTTTCTAATTTTTACCTCTCTATACCTCGGTTTTTCTGGCATCACTTCGAATGCACAATCCCCATCCGAAATGGAAACTCTGAAAGAGTCCTACAGGCGTGACGACAAGATTCCCCAACCCGCGGAGAATCCCCTGACAAAGGCCAAAATCAGGTTAGGTAAAAAACTTTTTTTTGATCCCCGCATATCCAAAAATGCAAACATGTCATGTGCGACCTGCCATAACCCGAGCCTTGGCTGGGAGGACGGCATGTCCACAGGGCTCGGTCATCAGGGTAATCGCTTGGGTCGGCACACACCTACAATTCTCAATCTCGCGTGGGCGCCCTCACTGTTTTGGGATGGTCGGGCCAAGGGTTTGGAACAACAGGCAAGTGGTCCCATCATGGCCGATGCCGAAATGGGTATGTCGCCTCAATTGCTTTTAGACCGTCTGCAAGCAATTTCCGGATACAAAGCCTATTTTGAATCGGCGTTTCCGGGGGAAGGTATGACCATCGATACGGTATCCAAAGCCATTGCAACTTACGAACGCACAATTGTGTCGCCTCGTGCGCCCTTTGACAAATGGATTGCAGGCAAGGAAACCGCCATCAGCGACGAAGCCAAACGCGGATTTGTCCTGTTCAATGGTAAAGCCAGGTGTGCAATCTGTCACCAGGGCTGGAGGTTTACGGACGACGCCTTCCATGATATCGGACTGAAATCTTCCGATCCCGGACGGTTTAACGTTGTCAAGGATGAACCTGCGCTAAAGCATGCATTTAAAACACCGACTCTCAGAAGTATTAGCCAACGCGCTCCTTACATGCATGACGGGAGTCTGAATACGCTGGAAGATGTCATTCGCCATTACGAGAATGGATTTATAAGACGACCGAGCCTTTCTCCGGCCATGGAACCCTATTCACTGACCGACGAAGAAAGACAAGATTTGGTCGCGTTTTTGAGCACCTTGACAAGCAGCAAAAGGATTATCATTCCTTCATTGCCTTAGAGAGTCAGCTTGAATCCTAATAATAATCTCTAGTGTCGGGGAGCCGTCACTGATTTCCGGTCGGGTCACACAATTCTGATGAGAAACTTCATTCCAGGACACGTAGGTCCTGGAATGACTCTAATTTAGTGCTAAGGACTTGCCCCTAAGATTTATTTGGAAGTGGCCGGTTTCCTTTTCTCATGAAGATCACGGAATATCAAACTTACTAGTCTGTCAATGCTGACCGGTCATACAGACGCCGTTCTCTGCCCCCTACTCCAACGGCCAATCAAAAGCCAGAATGCAATGGACATATTCAGCAGATTAAACAGGATTCCATTCACGAACGCCGCCTGATAGGAGCCTGTGAGATCATAAATTTCGCCGGACATCCACCCTCCCAGTGCCATTCCAAATACGGTTGACATCAGTACGAGGCTAACCCGTGTGCCCGCTTCGCTTGCAGGAAAATATTCCCTTACAATCAGTGCGTAACTCGGCACGATCCCACCCTGTGACAAACCGAACAGGGCGGATACAATATAAAGTGGCATTAAACCATCAAAGGGCAGATAAAGTATTAGGGCCAGACATTGTAGCGTTGAGCCAAGAATTAAGGTGCCGACGCCACCGATATAGTCTGCTATAAAACCCGATGCCAGTCGGCTTAAGACGCCGCACCCCAACATGAGGGACAACATTTGAGCGCCATGCGAGGAGTCAAATCCGAGGTCTCCGCAGAATGCAACTATATGAACCTGAGGCATTGACATGGCCACGCAACAGGCCAGTCCGGCGATAATAAGAAGAACCTGTAATTTCTGAGCAGAAATATTCAAGCTACGAAGTGCCAGCAAATCAAATGCCGGTATTTCGACATCATTTCCTGTCTTCCGTCGACGCAGTATCAGGATTAGCGGCAGCATTGTCACCAGACAGGTCACGCCAATCGCAATGTGAGCAAGACGCCAGCCCACGTTCTCGACAGCCAACTGCAGAATTGGGGGCCAGATCGTGCCGGCCAAATAATTTCCACTGGCTACGATTGCAACGGCAACACCCCGGCGGCGTTTAAACCAGAGTGAGATGTCGGCAATCAAGGGGCCAAATGTAACAGAACTGCCCAAAAATCCGATCATGACAGCCTGAATTAATATAAATTGCCACAGACTGTTTGAAGCGGCTATTGAAACATAACCCACAGCGAGCATAACGGCACTCAGGGTCAGGGGGACCGTGATTCCAAAGCGGTCGGATAACCTCCCCATGAACAGACTGCCGGCAGCAAACCCAACCATGGTTGCCGTATAAGGCAGTGACGCACTCCCCCGGTCAACTCCAAATTCGGTTTCAATAACTGGTAAGACTACAACAACCGACCACAACCCGATTCCGCCAATGGTACTCAGCATAAGCGACAGAACCATGCGCCAATATGCATATCCGCTATCGATCAAGGATTGGTGTTTTGCCGGATTTGTAGCAACCATTATGAATACCAAAATTCTGTTTTCCGGATCTGCCGCACGGTGTTATAAATTATGAGGAAGGCGGGTATAGCCAGACCATGCAAAAGGTGACGACGTTCAGATCAGATTCGCTCATGAAATCTTCTTTGCAAACTTACAATTTCCAAGAAACATTATTGCGTTTCAGCTTCCACCGGTTTGACCGGGCGCATTAATTCGAATGTCTCATTTACCACCGAGTAATCCATATAGCCCAACCTGGCGATGGGTCTGAGTGCAGATGTTTGTACTTTTCCGTCTTTTATCACGTCATCATCAATATAGATGCCGACGACCCGGCCAATGACCATGGAATATTCCCCGGCAGTCTCATTATTACCGGGGAGAAGAATGGTGCGATGATAAACACATTCGAGAGCCACAGGAGATTCCGCCACACGGGGAGGGCGAACAAATCTTGAAGGCGCCGGGGTTAGTCCTGCAATCTGAAATTCGTCAACCGTATCCGCAACAGGTGAAGAGGTCTGGTTCATTTTTTCCCTTAAGTCATAGGTTGCGAGGGAACAGACAAATTCCTTGGTGAGTTCGATATTACTCTGGCTGTGTTTTCTCCCCACAGAGGAAAACATGACATAGTGCGGGTCCGTGCCTATGGCGTTGAAAAAACTGTAGGGTGCCAGATTGACGATTCCCGCTTTGCTTATGGAGGAAATCCAGCCAATGGGACGGGGCACAACAAGAGCCTTAAAAGGATCGCGCTTTAATCCGTGGTCATTTATACTGGCGTCATAAATCACAGGGCTCTCTCCACTCAGTTGTGTTGTGGCAAATTAAACAAGTCTCCACTGGGGTATACCGCATGGATTTCGCAATAAACAACAGGCCTTTTGAGTTCAATGTCCAGCTATCGATAAACTCTGGACAAATTTTCTATTTCTATTCTGTTTTTACATAGTGATAGATTACTTTAAAATGTTTCCTTCCGGGTCATTGATTGGTTATCCTGCTTCGTCGCCAATTCAATTCAGAGTCTGCCGGACAACATTTCTGTTAAAAGAAATGGAATCAATTATGAGCAAGCCATTGGATAGCAGTCAAACGACCGCGTACGTCAATAATCTCTTATTACACTGGCAGGATAAAGTAATAAACTATTCGTCATGACCAATGTTCTAATCGTCGATCACGAATTTGAAAAGTATATAGCTTATCTGGAGCCCCGTTTTCCTGACGTCTGGTTCTCCTGTGCCGAGAATGGGGATGCCGCTGTTCCACTGATCCCGGATGCCGAGGTGCTCATTTCCCTTGGGCGGTGGTTGACCCCGGAAATCGTCGAATTCGCCACGAAACTCAGATGGATGCAGTGCATCATTACCGGCACCGACCATTTAACCGCCGCCCTTAGCGTCCGCCCCGATATAATTCTGACCAATGGCCGGGGAATTCACGGACCCCAAATGACGGAAATCACACTCCTGCACATGATGGCGCTTTACAGGCAGGTCCGCCGCCTGACAAAAAACCAGGAACGGCATATTTACGACCGCTTTTTGCCAAAAGTTTTAGAAACGAGAAAAGTCGCAATTCTTGGCATGGGCGCGATAGCTGAACATATGGCCCGGGTTTTCAGCGCATTGGGAATGACGGTCACTGGAATTTCCCGAACCAAGCGCCAGTTCGAAGGTATCGACAGGATCTTTCTCCGCGAGGAAATTTTTGAGGCAGTTGCTGACGTGGATTTTCTGGTCGTACTGGTTCCCTATGGCCCGGATACAGCCAAGATTGTAAATTCCGATGTCCTCAATGCCATGAAACCATCGGCCTGTCTGATCAATGTCGCCCGCGGTGGTGTTGTCGATGAAACGGCCCTTATCAAGGCTTTGGACCAGGGTACAATTGCCGCAGCGGGCCTGGATGTATTCGATGTAACTCCCCTGCCTGATGAAAGCCGTCTTTGGGATATGGAGAACGTGTTTATTACGCCGTTCATTGGGGGGCGCAGTGATATCTACGCGGAAAAGGTTCTGACCATCATTGAACCAAATCTGGACCATTTCATCAAAGGCCAGTTGGAGGCCATGATCAATGTTGTGAAGAGATAGTGGACCTTGGAAACCGGATTTCCATCAAAACGGCATTATGCTCAAAGAACTTTTTGAACTGTGCCAATAGGCTTAAATCGCAGTATATGCCGTTATTCGTCAGGAGTTGACAGACTATGACAGAAAAACAAACGCGCACCCTCAACGAAGGCGCCTACAAAGCCGGTGACGGTCAGTACATTTTTGAACTTGGTGACCTGGATGGCATGCTGACCGGAAAGAAATATTCAACTGCTTTTGGACCGGTTGTTGAAGGACTGCGAACCCAGGTCGGACTGATGCGGAAGGAAAAAGGAACCGGTGCACGGCCGCACTCCCACCCCAACGAACAATGGAACTATGTCGTGAAAGGCAGACTTCGGGTCACCATTGACGGCGAGGAGCAGGTCGTTGGACCGGGAACTCTTTTGTATTTTCCTCCAAACGTCATCCATTGCACGGTCGCGGAGCCCGATGAGGATGTGTATTTCTTCGTCGTGAAGGATCTCACGCACAGTATTCAGGGCAACCTTGCGGGAGGGGAACCTGAAGGACACTTGTTGAAATCCTCCGGGTGATCCTGCCGGTGTATATCCGGGATCTATGTTTCCAAGGTATGGGATAATCCATTTCCAATATTTGGGAATACAAAAAATCAAGCCTGGGACTCGCCACTGATCCTCAATCATAAATAACTGACTTCTGAAATCGCGGCCCCGGATTGGCTGGCAGAAGTTTTGATAAAAGGAAGAAAACCGTAAATTGGCGCTTTAGTTTTGAACCAACATTGGGTAAAAACAGAACTTCATAGTGTCGGAGCGTGGCGCAGCCCGGTTAGCGCACCGGTCTGGGGGACCGGGGGTCGGTGGTTCAAATCCACTCGCTCCGACCATTTATACTTCCAAATATCAAAGACTTATTCTAGATCACAAAATCCCGGTTTTAATGCGTCCCCCTACTTCGTCCCCCTACATATGTTGCAGGGTTTGCACTTCGCTGATTATGTCTGGCAATGCGTTGAACGCTGTTAGCAACTCATTGTCAGCAACATGTGCATATCTGTCAGTGGTCGTAATGTTAGAATGCCCTAACCCCCTGCCCACTGCTTTGAGATCGAGCTTGCCATATTGTCTTAGCCACGTGCCAGAGACATGCCTGAGGTCGTGCCAGCGAAATTCGGGCTTGCCGGCGTGATCCCGTGCAGCTTCCCAATGCTTCCGACGATTAGTCAAATCAAATACCAAGTCTCCTTTTGAC
>CAYWUX010000004.1:0-10531 GCA_964461525.1 uncultured Hyphomicrobiaceae bacterium
GACTTGCATGTGTTAAGCCTGCCGCCAGCGTTCGTTCTGAGCCAGGATCAAACTCGTAGGTTTGATGAATTTGATTCTGGATTTCCTTGGTGGAATCTCATCCAAGGAGTCGCTGCATATCGACGAGTCCACACTTGCGTTAGGCAAATTCCCAAAAAAGACAAGGCTTTAGGGCCATACGTCCTTTCTAGATGAATTTGCACTACACAGGTGTAGTTTCTAGAAACGCAGGACTGGCCAGAGTTCTATCCGTCTGTTCTGATGAACAGACGCGCCAGAAATCCGCCGTCTACGTTTCCCTTTCTTCTAACCACAATGTCAAAGAGCAACGCAACCACAGCCCAGCAGGCTATGGCCACCTAATTCAGGAGCGACTCACTCCAATAGTTCTGAAATGCGCAAACAAGGCTCAAGCCAAACTTTGCTTGATAAACCCCGCTATGTTTTCCAGACCCACACGCGAGCGTTACTTCGCCGACAGACAAAGTAGCAAGCGAGGTTCGTTGTATAGTTAGATTCGAGTGCACTTGTCAACAAAGATTTAAAAAAAGTTTCGATTTTTCGGCATTATTTTTACCCTCCGTCGGCCTTATTACTGCCCGAAAGAATCGTATTTATTGATCGTGCACGGAAACTTCCGGGAAATCGGCATTTCCTGGCGAAATATTGAACAAATCATTAACGAATATGAAAGAAAATCGAGACGTACTCTGAGACAGGCAAATTCGGATAAAGATAAATCTTGTCTGGTTTTCAAATGTATTATGGGTTACACAGAGTTGGGCAGCAAAAACGATAATTTGGTGCATAGGTATTCAGCCGAATGGCTGACCAAATGTGAAAAAACAAATAGCCAATATCGTTTGTCATGGGGGATTCCTACCGTATGAACCGATACCGGTATTCAAGCAATCGTCGATCGAAGCAAGCACTCGTTCTCACAGGTCAGAAGCAGACTCTGCCGCAGGTTCGGTTAGCTGCTGTTGGTAAAGCCAAGCCTGAAATTTTTCTTTCTGAAACTGGGGCCCCCAATCATGGCATGCGTTTTAAATGGATTGTGAGTACCTGTATAGCCGGAGTCGTGGGAGTGTGTGCTATAGGTTCTGTAATGTACACCTCCATGAATCTGGAAGACGGTAGCGGAGTCGTCACATCCTTCAAACGCGCCAGCCTGGCGGCAATAAAACCTTTTGAAAGGGCAAAAGTTAAAAATAACATTCTACGCGTTGCACGACGTAAAACAGATCTGATCCAAGCTTCGTCAAGAGGTCTCTCAACGAAGCATATTATTCATGATACCGTAGTTCAGAAACGGGGTGAACGGGAGTTTATTACAATTCAGCCATACGCCCGTATCGTAGCCAGCCTGTCGACGGAGCAGTCCCAGAATGCGGACGATATTCCGGCTTTCAATCCTTTTAAGCTCTACGCAAATACGTCTCCGCTGGACAACTCATCTGCTGCTGATCCCGGTCTGGCAAGAGATGTTACGGTAAAGGTTATGGAACTCTTGGGTGGAATACTGCCTAATGAGGACGGACAGGAACTCGCCCAATCCGAGGTCGCCCAGATTGTCGCTGAAGCCGATGAAGACAATGTGCTGTCATCTGTACGTCCGGCAGTATTCGACGAAGGAGAAGATTTAGTACAGGGTAAGGAAGAAAAATCTCAGGAAGATGCACTTCCTCCCAACACGACCGTAATTTTCAAAACAGCGAGCCCTGCTGAGCTTCTCGAGCAGCATGATGTCAAGATCATCACGATCAGAAGGGGCGATACACTTCAGGGGATAATGAACCTAGTTGACGCAGAAACACAGCAAGCCAAGGCGATCGTCGACACTGTTTCGGAGGATTCAGAACTTATAAATTTAAAAGTCGGCCAGGAATTGCGGTTTGTACTGAGCCCTTCACCATTGGAATCAGAAAAACAAGATCCCATAGCCGTGAGCTTCTATCAAGGGCCTGAACACATTGCCACGGTTTCCCGCAATGATAATGGCGAGTACGTCGTTCACCGCGAACCTGTGAATCTAACGGTAACAACCGAAATCCTAAATCAAAAACATTTCCCCCAAAATGCTTCCGTTTATAAAAGTATCTATCACGCTGGTCTAGCGCAGGATCTTCACGCAGATCAAATCATGAGAATTTTGAGGATATTCGCCTACGATGTGGATTTCAAAAAACGAGTGCAGGTCGGAGATCAAGTAGAAGCTTTCTTTGATATCAGTAGGGAACATGAAGATCAGGATGGCGCGCTGGGCGAGTTGTTGTATGCGTCCGTAAATATCTCCGGAGACAGTCGTCAGTTTTACAGGTTTAGAACGCCTGACGGTGCCGTCGACTATTATGATGAGAATGGTTCTAGCTCGAAGAAATTTCTCATGCGCAAACCGGCAAGAGGCGCGCGTCTGACTTCCGGTTTCGGATACAGGGTCCATCCCATTAAACGTATTAGACGGATGCACAACGGTGTCGACTGGGCAGCAAAAAGAGGGACGCCAATTCTCGCCGCTGGCGATGGCGTAATAGAAATGGCCGAGCGGAGACGCGGTTTCGGAAACTATGTACGCATTCGTCATGCCAACAGCTACAAAACGGCCTATGGGCATATGTACAGCATTGCCGCAGGTATCCAGCCCGGCGTAAAAGTGCGTCAAGGGCAGGTCATCGGTGCAGTGGGATCTACCGGCTTTTCGACGGGCAACCACCTTCACTATGAAGTCATGGTCAACAATCGCCATGTCAATCCAATGGAAATTGAAGTTCCCAGAGGGCGGAATCTTGAAGGGCGCTTGCTCGCAGAGTTCCAAAAGGAAAGAATCCGCATTAATGATCTTATGCGGAGAGCTCCGGTTAAAACTCGGGTTGCTGCGGTGCAAGACAACTAAGTTTTTGCCAGAATCCTGACTTTCGTACGGGCAATGACTGTGCTGCGGATGTCTAATGTATGGTCAACAGTTTATTTTAATTCTTGAAAATTTCGTTCATTTCCCGTTCCCTCTCACTGAGAGCGTCGTTTACCCGGGGCATGACCTCTTCGGCCATCAATACCATTGAACGCTTACCCAAATCAGCATCGGACCAGTCAATACCTGTGTAGACAAGCGTCCCAAATTCTCCAACCTGTTCCCGCAACCTCAGAATCTGCTCGACGACACTGTCCACAGTTCCGGCAATTACCTGGGTCGCGAGGGACTGTTCCAGCGTAATTTCAGATTCCGGCTGATTAGGATAAATGCCGAATAAACCCAGCCTTCCGCCGCCGCCAAGTTTTTGCATCAGATTGGAAAAGTAGTGGCCATAGGGGCCGTTTTCAGATCTGGCATAAGCTGCGGCTGTCGTTTCCTCGTCGGCTACAAATACGCATTTGGCCACTCTCCACCCTCTTGGATCCGGAGATTTGCCCACGTTGTTCAGCCCCTCCAGATATTTGGGTAAGTGGGTTGCAACCCAGTGGGCCTGAACATATTGACAGGATATTGGGTGCCAGTCGCGTTCCGCAGCCAACGTAATTCCATGGGAATGGGGCGCCAGCGCCGTAATAACAACCGGAGGATGAGGACGACTAAGAGGTTTGGGCGCGATACCCTGACCAATTTCAGGTTTAAAAGTCCGCTCTGTACTGAAATTATTGAACTGCCCCTCAATTTTTAATGGTTCATCCCCCCACCAAATTTCCAGAATTTGATCGAAAACCTCGATCATCTTTAAATTCCGGTCAATCTCCATATTTCCGAAGGCTTCAATATCCGACTGCAGTCCACCGGGTCCGATTCCCCAGATAAAACGACCATCAAGAAGCTGATCCATCATAGCTACGTGCCCAGCTATCATGACCGGGTGATAGACCGGAAGATTAACAACTCCGGTGCCCAGTCTAATATTTTTTGTTTCCGAAATGACGCGGGCGATGAACATGAGACAGGAGGTGATCGGCTCCGCGGAATCCGTGAAGTGCTCACCGATAAAGGCTTCTTCATAGCCGAGCTGGTCGGCAAGTATAATTGATTCGATATCCTCCTGAAGTGTCTTTCTGTACTCCCGATCCAATGGATGAACCGGCTGTATGAAATAAGAAAGTTTCATGTGTTTGCCACCTGAGAAACGATGTCAGCACCCAAGTTACTTTACACAGAAAACTAAATGCTTACCTCTCCCGAGGCAAAAATAATTTGTATCCCGGGTATGAGAAAATATCATTCAGTAAATAATTCGAAACGCAGCAGGCCCGTATTATTGATTTGCCCGCGCTCCTAATGTACAAGTATAGGTAAGTGCATCAATTAAACAGTTGACCTGCAATCCATTGATCACGCAGCCTTACTTGCCGCCCTACCATTGATTATAAGACCATCCTGATTAGCTGAAATCTGAACAGTTTCTCCGTCACTGATAGCGCCTTCAAGTATAAGGTCAGCGAGAGAATCCTGAACATTTTTCTGTATCACCCGTTTGAGAGGACGTGCACCATAGGCCGGGTCATACCCTTTATGAGCCAGCCAATCCTTTGCCAGATCATCAAGTTCAATGACAACATGACGGTCGCTCAGCAGATCCTGCAGATGTTTCAGCTGAATTTCGACAATTGCAGTCATTTGCTCAGGTTTCAGACGATGGAAGATGATGATTTCATCAATTCTGTTTAAAAATTCCGGTCTGAACGCTGCACGAACTGCTTCCATTACCTGAGCTTTGGCAAGCTCATCGTCATCGAGCGCACTGCGATTGACCAGGAACTCGGAACCCAAATTAGAGGTCATAATAATCAGCGTATTTCGGAAATCCACTGTCCGTCCCTGACCGTCAGTTAATCGGCCATCGTCAAGCACCTGCAGTAATATATTAAACACATCCGGATGCGCTTTTTCAATCTCATCAAACAGAACAACCTGGTACGGGCGCCGGCGTACGGCCTCGGTCAAATTCCCGCCCTCCTCATATCCGACATAACCAGGAGGTGCGCCAACCAGTCTGGCAACCGAGTGCTTCTCCATATACTCTGACATGTCGATCCGCACCATCGCCTGTTCATCATCAAATAGAAATTCAGCAAGAGCCTTGGTCAATTCTGTTTTTCCCACCCCGGTCGGGCCCAGGAATATAAACGATCCGATGGGACGGCTTCGATCCTGAAGTCCGGCGCGAGCCCGTCTTACGGCCGTAGAAACAGCCTCGACAGCCTCTTCCTGACCAACCACGCGTCGAGTCAGTGCCTCCTCCATATGAAGTAGTTTCTCGCGTTCGCCTTCCAGCATCTTATCAACAGGAATCCCGGTCCAGCGTGAAACCACCTGCGCGATATGGTTTGAAGTCACCTCTTCCTCGACCATGGAATTAAGGGAATCACTGTTTGCTTCTGCCTCCTTGATTCGGTTCTCCAATTCCGGAATGACGCCGTAGGTCAACTCACTCGCGCGTTCGAGATCGCCGCGCCGCTGCGCCTGTTCAAGCTCAAACCGAAGTGTTTCAAGTTCTTCCTTTAACTTCTGAGCGCTAGAAAGTTTGTCTTTTTCTTCTTCCCACCTGCGTGTCAGATTGTTTGACTTTTCTTCAAGATCGGCGATTTCTTTTTCAAGTTTATGCAGCCGATCTTTTGATGCATCGTCCGCCTCTTTTTTTAATGCTTCCCGCTCAATTTTCAGCTGAATAATCTTGCGGTCAAGTTCATCAAGTTCCTCAGGTTTCGAGTCCACCTGCATTCTTAACCGGCTGGCCGCTTCATCCATCAAATCAATAGCTTTGTCTGGTAAGAACCGATCAGAAATATAGCGATCAGAAAGGGTTGCTGCCGCCACCAGAGCGTTGTCTGTGATACGAACGCCGTGATGCAGTTCGTATTTCTCTTTCAGACCTCGTAGAATTGAGATGGTATCTTCTACTGACGGTTCGGACACGAATACAGGCTGGAATCGCCGTGCCAGCGCTGCATCTTTTTCAACATGTTTCCTGTACTCATCCAAAGTAGTCGCTCCAACGCAATGGAGTTCACCTCTGGCCAAGGCGGGTTTCAACAAATTTGATGCATCCATTGCGCCATCAGCTTTACCAGCGCCCACGATGGTGTGCATTTCATCGATAAACAGTATTATTCCGCCGTCCGCAGCCGAAATTTCCTGTAGCACCGCCTTAAGCCGTTCTTCAAACTCGCCGCGGTATTTCGCCCCGGCTATCATTGCACCGAGATCGAGTGCCAGAAGTCGTTTGTCTTTCAAACTCTCCGGAACATCACCATTTACAATACGCAAGGCAAGACCTTCAGCAATCGCTGTTTTTCCAACGCCGGGTTCACCAATTAAAACCGGATTGTTTTTCGTTCTTCGGGACAGGACCTGCACGGTTCGCCGGATTTCTTCGTCTCGACCAATTACAGGATCGAGTTTCCCCTGTGCGGCCGCTTCTGTAAGATCCTGGGCGTATCTTTTCAGAGCATCATAAGATTGTTCCGCCGAAGCCGAATCCGCCGTCCTGCCCTTGCGAATATCGTTTATCGCGGCGTTTAGACTATTTGGTGTAACACCGGATTCCTTCAGGATTTTTGATGACCCTGCGCTGGGTTCAATTGCCAAAGCGGTCAAAAGCCTCTCGACCGTAACAAAATTGTCACCAGCCTTTTTCGCTAGTTTCTCCGCCTGATCAAAGACCTTCGCAAGTGGTGGTGTCAGGTAAATTTGACCGGCTCCTTCTCCGCTAACCTTTGACAGTTTGGAAAGCGCTTCTTCGGTTTTCTGGAGAGCAATAGCTGGTTGCCCTCCGGCACTGGAGATCAGGCCTGCCGCAAGCCCTTCTTCATCATCTAACAAAACCTTCAGTAAATGCTCAGAAGTAAACTGTTGATGGCCTTCCCTTAGAGCTAAAGATTGAGCTGATTGTATAAATCCCTTTGACCGGTCCGTGTAATTGTCAAAATTCATTTCGTCCTCTCTGTCAGCACATGCAGCCCGTTCAAATCCGACCCGGACTCCATACCCAACTTAAATCATTTACATCCCTTTGCGAGACCCCTAAAGGCATCCTGCCTAGGTAATATAGTAGTGCCGAAAGACAACAAAAAGAGCCTTCGACAGCAAATTTGGCGAGGAATATTGCTAACAGACCGGGCAATTAGGCCAGTTTCCGGTTCATTTAACAGAAACTTTTTGCCGAATTGGGCGAATTGAACAATCGATCGATGATAATCAATGATCCAACAGGAGACCCACCTCCATAAATTTATTATCTAAACCACAATTCCATCAGGCGGGATTTCCCCGCTCGGGGATTCAGTATCATCAGAAACTTCTAATCCATTAGCTTTTCCTGACTTTTCCAAATTACCCTTCGATGACGACGCCTCAACATTTGAATTCGCAGGAGGTTTGGATGTCCCGTTACCTGTACCTGTGGGTCGACGGCGACGCCTTTTTGGGGCCTCCTCCGCCGCCGATGAGGATTTGACGTGTTCTGGTTGCGAAGCGTCTGCCAAATCCGGCTGGGGTGCACCTGAGCCATTGATCGCTTCGGTCGCCGGTTGTTGTTGGCTGTTAGACGAATTCTGGGCCTGCGCTGCCATAATTATGCGATTGTAATGCTCAGCGTGTTGAAAATAGTTCTCAGCCGTGATCGGATCTCCCGAAGATAGGGCGTCTCTGGCTAACGCACTATATTTCTCGGCGACGTGAGAAGCAGTTCCCCGAATTTTTACATCAGGTCCGTTAGATTCGTAATTACGAGACAATGGATTCTGGTTTTTACGACCTCGTCCACGACCTCTGCGATTTTGTTGTCCTTGCCTCATAGGCTTCCATTTTGGTTTTGAGAAAAATTTTGCTCTGGCCGCTATCAGACCGCATGAATTCAGAATTCATGGCAAATCGTTCAAACTACCCCGAACCCCAGTTTCATATTGTTATTGCGCCTGCGAACTGTCTCTCTTTCTTGGCGAAATAGGTTAAATTTCACGATGGCTTCAGACGTAAACAGCACTATATGAATTGCCGAATATGCCAAGACCAACCAAGTTTTTGCTTAAACTAGCTCAATTTCCACGCATTTCTTCGTGACCGCTACATAACGCAACGAAGAAACATCATGAACTAAAGCAAACTTGCCGAGAATTCGGAGCGACGTCATGATCTCCTAGTAAAACATATATCAATCAGGATGTTCAGACTTTTCGTAATCTCATGCGCCCCATGATTTAACACTATACCAACCTAGCCTGAAAAGAAATGATTTCCAAGGCTTTTTTTCTCAGGGTCATCATAACAATTTTTAGCGCATCTTTGCAGCAACACAACGGTTGTTTCCAATTAGATCGCGTTTTGCACCGATAATTTCAAGGTCAGATCGCCTGAATAGACTTTCAACCTGCTCTTTTTGGTCCATTCCGATTTCGACGACCACAATGCCTTCTGATGTCAAATAATCCTTAATTGGACTAATAATTTCTTTATACGCCCGAAGCCCGTCTTTCCCTCCATCAAGTGCAATTAATGGGTCGTGAACCGAGACTTCTCTCTCTAAATTTTCAATTTCTTCTTGTTTAATATAAGGCGGGTTGGAAACAATAATATCAAATTCTCCACCGACGTTCGCCCACCAATCAGATTTGATAAATTTGGTCCGATTTTCAAGACCTAAACTTAAACAATTTACTTTTGCAACATCCAATGCGTCATCGATTATATCGGTTCCCAAACCGAAAGCGCAAGGGAGTTCCGAAAGTAGACTTAATAAAATGCAACCGCTACCTGTACCGAGATCCACAATTCTTAGATCTTCCGACTGTCTTCCGCGAGCTGATATTATTTCCAGCAAGTACATAATTACCGTTTCGGTATCAGGCCTGGGATCGAGTGTCGACTCGTTGATTCGGTAGGTGTGGCTCCAAAAGTCACGTTGCCCCAAGATCCGGGAAACGGGTTCCCGTTCAACCCGTCTTCGACCATTTTCCCGGAGCACATTTAGTTCAATCTCCGAAACTAGCCTTTCGGGAAAATTAACGAAATCCTCATGAGACATCTGAATGGCATCGCAAACGAGAAGCCTTGCATCGAGTTTGGCTGTTTCGATGCCACACCCCTTGAATACAGTTGCAAGCTCACGATAAACTTCGCCTGCATTCATCGACGGCTTCACTAGCAGATTGATATTAGGCTCACTGATCATGTCGGGGGACAAAAAATTTTCCAAATTAATTAGTACGGCAGCTTGAGTAAAATCACCAATCCATATGCTTTCGGTGCCAGAAATATGACAAACTCTTATTAGGAAGCATTGTCCATACTCATTTGTGCAAGTTGATTAGCCTGGTCTTCCGTTATTAACGCATCCACAACTTCATCCAATCCCTCGCCTGACAGGATCTGATCCAGTTTATGTAGCGTTAAATTTATTCGATGGTCGGTAACACGGCCCTGGGGAAAATTATAGGTCCTGATACGTTGTGACCGGTCTCCCGATCCGACCTGGCTACGGCGATCAGCATCTCTCTCTTGATCGCGGCGCTGCCGTTCAAGATCATACAATCGCGAGCGCAATACCTTCATTGCCTTTGCCCGGTTTTTATGCTGTGACTTTTCATCTTGCTGAATTACGACAAGCCCTGATGGCAGATGAGTGATCCGTACCGCGCTATCTGTTGTATTCACGGATTGGCCTCCCGGACCACTGGCCCGAAATACGTCTATCCTAAGATCCTTTGCGTCGATTTCAATGTCGACTTCCTGTGCTTCCGGTAAAACTGCGACTGTCGCAGCCGAAGTATGAATTCTGCCGCTTGATTCCGTTTCCGGTACCCGTTGAACACGATGCACACCCGATTCAAACTTCAGTCGTGCAAAAACACCTTTTCCCGTTACATCAGCAACAATTTCCTTATATCCGCCGACAGCAGATTCGCTCGCCGAAAGTATTTGGACTTTCCAGCCTTTTAAATCAGCATATCGTTGGTACATTCGGAATAGATCCCCGGCAAATAAAGCTGCTTCCTCGCCACCTGTGCCTGCCCGCACCTCTAAAATGGCATTTTTTTCATCAGCTGCATCTTTTGGCAAAAGCAGCAATTGGACCTGATGAATCTGGTCGACGAGTTTGGCTTCAATCTCACTGAGTTCCTCTGTCGCGAGATCGGCCATTTCGTTGTCACCACCCTCTTCGCTTATCAGTTCTTTCAGACTATCCCGTTCGTGTTCCAGCTCTCTCAGTTTGCGGATTGCTGCTACGACAGGATCAAGTTCGGCAAATTCTCTGGAAAGGCTCACAAACACATCCTGCTCCGGAGCTGCAGAAAGTTCGTTCTGAACAATTTCCCAGCGCGCCAACAATTGGTCAAGTTTTTCAGTTGGGAGAATTGACATGATGCTGTCTGTTCCATTTATCTGTCATAGCGAGCACGAATTTTAATCGCGTTCATTGGCTAAATGTCTTTTCACCTGCATTCCAGATTCACTGAACCGACATTCCCTGGTTCAACGAATATATCCCCAATAATTTTTGTCCAGCTAAAATGATCTGGGATACCCGCTCTCAGGTCCGGAGTTCTGGTA
>CAYWUX010000004.1:10631-128066 GCA_964461525.1 uncultured Hyphomicrobiaceae bacterium
TGTTTTCGTGAATTATTAGTCGTACCCTATATCGCAATACCATTCGACCGAGCGTACTCCTCAAGTTTCTGCCGTATATTTCTGTCCCCACGAATGATCAAATCACGAAGCTTTAAATGCAAATCACTGGCATCCAGTGAAAGAAGCATTTCTTTAACCGGACCGATTGCCGCGGGTTCCATGGATATCGAGCGATATCCTAGGCCAATGAGAGCCATGGCTTCAATTGGCCGGCTGGCCATTTCACCGCACAGTGCCAATGGTACATTGTAGTCACTGGCTTTTTCGTTTATTTCTGCCAGGACCCGCAGGAATGCCGGACTGAGCGAATCGAAGCGATTTGTTACTCTCAAATTTGAACGATCAGCAGCAAACAAAAACTGCATCAAATCATTGCTGCCGACGGACACGAAATCAACCATCGGAAAAAGCTGGTCAAATTGCCATAGAACAGCCGGTACTTCTATCATCGCACCCAATTTAACTTGCGTTGGCCCCGGTCTGCCATGTAGTTCCAGATGATTCTGCTCCCGCTGAATTAGTGCACTGGCCGTCTCATACTCCTTAACCTCGGAAATCATAGGTAGCATGACATGGAGAACCCCCCCCGCACTTGCCCGAAGCAAAGCCCGCATCTGCGATCGGAACAATCCCGGCCTATCAAGCGCCATGCGAATAGCCCGCCAACCCAGCGCCGGATTCTCTTCCTGTGCATGGCGGAAATAAGGTAAGACTTTATCGCCCCCTATATCCAATGAACGGAAAATTACCGGTTTGTCTCCTGCCTTCTCAATAATTGTCCTGTAAATTTCGGTTTGCTGTTTCAAGCGTGGAAAGGTTGCCGAGACCATAAACTGAAGTTCAGTACGAAATAGTCCGACACCGTCGGCCCCTGATTCCTCAAGATGCGGCAAATCCACAAGCAGTCCGGCGTTTATATTCAGTTTTACGGACTGACCGTCTTTGGTGACGGTTGGCACATCACGTAGGGCGGCATATTTTTCCTGACGCTTTTCCCGAAATCTAATCTTATCAAAATACGCATCAACTAAATCCTGTGAAGGCCTGACATGAACCTCGGCTGAATCCGCATCGACAACGATGGGATCGCCGGTATCCACATGTTCAAGAAAATCCGACTCCACGCTTACTGCGGCAATCCCGAGAGCGCGAGCAACAATCGCGACGTGACTGTTGGCGCTTCCCTCTTCGAGAACCAGACCTCTCAATTTATCCTGGTCGTAGTCAAGCAGTTCGCCCGGCCCCATATAGCGGGCAACCAAAATCGTATCATCGTAGATATCCTCAGCCGCCGCTGTAGAGGTCCGCCCCGCTAAAATTCGCAGCAAACGATTGGATAAGTCATCGAGATCATGCAACCGTTCTCTGAGATATGGATCGGTCTGACGGAGCATACGTGCGCGGGTATCATTCTGCACACGTTCCACAGCTGCTTCTGCCGTTAATCCCGTGGAAACTGCTTCCTGAAGTCGGTCGAACCATCCCCGATCGTAGGCGAACATGCGATAGGCTTCAAGAACGTCGCGATGCTCCCCAGCAGGGGCGACGTCACCTCGTGTGAGCATTTCATCGACAGTGAAGCGTAAGGCACTGATAGCCTGTTCCATTCTGTTGTGCTCGACATCAGTTTCTTCGGCAATCAGGTTGGTAACGACAACCCTCGGCTCGTGAAGAACGGCATGACCGTAAGCAACCCCCTCAGATAAAATTCTACCGTCAAAATATGCTGATTTTTTCAGGACAAACTGTCGATCTACGTCGCTGTCAAGATTGAAATCGCCACGAGCGATCATCTCGGCAAGCACCATCGCCGTTGTCTGAAGCGCTTCGACTTCTTCTTCACTGTAATTACGATAGACCTTATTCTGGACGGTCAGAACACCCAGTGAATGGCCCCCGCGAAGAATTGGAACTCCAAGGAAAGAGTGGAACGGTTCTTCCCCTGTTTCCGGACGGAAGGAAAAAGACGGATGGGATTGTGCATCAGACAAATTTATATATTCAGCAGTTTGAGCGATTAAACCAACCAAACCTTCGTTTTCTGATAATGTGGTATTGTGCACGGCATCAGTATTCAGGCCCTCGGTAGCAAATAATTCCAGGTCGCCGCTTTGCCGCTTCAGATAAATTGATGAAACTTCCGCAACCATATTTGAAGCGATTTGAGAAACTATTTGATCAAGTACAGCCTGAGGATTGTCAGACTGTGCCATAATTTCTCTAAGTCGTCGGAGCAACACCCTTGGCGCTCCGATAGATACCGCCATCAGATTAATCCTCCGCAAAATCCATTTTGAATGGAAAGCGAAATTTGAGCAACTTAACCAAACCCAAATATATTACCGCTTGGTTTAATCTGCGTCTAAACCATAGAGCGAATGTAATGTTCGAACTGCCAATTCCGTATAAACGGAATCAATTAGAATACTAATTTTAATCTCAGAAGTTGTAATAGCCTGGATATTAATGCCTTTATCTGCGAGGGCCTGGAACATTTTTGCGGCAACGCCAGCATGACTTCTCATTCCAACACCGATCACTGAAACTTTAACAATGTCAGTGGACCCTTGCAAATCCGAGTATGCGATCTTCGATTTCGCTCCTTCAATAACTTTCAGCGCCCGCTCCAGATCCGTCGACATGACTGTAAAGGTGAGATCAGTAAATTTCCCATCGTGCGAGACATTTTGAACGATCATGTCAACATTGATATTGGCGTCGGAAAGTGGCCCGAATACGCTGGCTGCTACGCCCGGTTTGTCCGAAACTTTCAGAAGAGTTACTTTGGCCTCATCCTTGGTGTAGGCAATTCCACTTACGATCTGCTGTTCCACAATCTCATCCTCATCACATACAAGAGTTCCTGGCCCAACCCAATGGCCATCCCGGGCCGGTTCACAATCCTCGGGTTTAGCAAAACTTGAACGGACTTGAACACGGACATTATGAATCATTGCCAGTTCTACCGAACGGGTCTGCAGGACCTTTGCGCCTAATGATGCCATTTCCAGCATTTCTTCGTATGATATTCTGTCAAGCCGCCGAGCTTTTTGAACAATTCTTGGGTCCGAAGTGTACACACCGTCGACGTCCGTATAAATATCACACCGATCAGCGGACAAACCCGCCGCCAAAGCTACAGCACTGGTGTCTGATCCTCCCCGGCCCAAGGTTGTAATCCGGTTATCCGGACCAATTCCCTGAAAACCAGCGACAACAGCAACTTCACCGCTCTTCACACGCTCGGAGAACTGTCCGCTAGGTACTCCCAAAATTCGAGCTGCACCATGTTGGGCGTTGGTATTTATTGGAACTTGCCAACCAAGCCAGGATCTTGCCGAAACGCCAATATTCTGTAATGCAACAGCTAGCAGACCAGACGTGATCTGCTCTCCGGATGCGACAATCGAATCGTATTCCCTGGCATCGTGGATGGCTGCAGTTTCTCGTGTCCATTCTACTAGCTGGTTGGTATGGCCAGCCATGGCCGACACCACGACAGCGCATTGGTTACCGGCGTCGGTTTCCCGTTTTACATGCCGCGCAACATTTTTGATTAAATCGACATCAGCGACCGAGGTTCCACCGAATTTCATAACCAGTAGGGCCATTTGACAATACTTTCTCTCCCGGTTTATCCAGCATTTCAGATTTTTGAGATCCCGGTACCTGTCGGAACCACGAAAGCCTGTCCGCCACCATTCATAGTTACAAGCTTTCCAAACTGCAATATGGCGACTCGAGTCTTGACAATAATATTTACGTGTAACCTATATCACTAATGAACATTTCCAAAAAAGATTCAGCCGAACTTAATATTGACGCCAGCGAAATTGAGAAATTTTCTCGCATTGCATCCGAATGGTGGGATCCAAATGGTAAATTCCGCCCGCTTCACCAACTTGGCCGGATTCGTTTAGCTTATACCCTCGATCGGATTGGTAATCAATTCACTCTGGACAAAACTGGTCCGAATTCACTTGATAGTTTGAAAATCGTCGATATTGGATGCGGGGGTGGATTAATCTGCGAGCCCTTGGCCCGGCTCGGAGCCAATGTTACAGGTATAGATCCTGCCGGGGAGAATATAAAAGCCGCTCGGCACCACTGTGCGGATCAGGGTCTCGAAATCCAATATTATGACATCACAGTCCGCGAGCTGGTGGAACTCGGAGAAAGATTTGATGTCGCTGTTTGCCTCGAAGTACTGGAACATGTACCGGACGTCGAATGTTTTCTTAAGGAATGTAGATCCCTTATAAATGAAAATGGCATAATAATTTTATCAACTATAAACCGAACATTAAAATCGTATGCTCTGGCGATTGTCGGGGCGGAGTATATTCTTCGCTGGTTACCAGCCGGGACACACAATTGGAACAGGTTTATCAAACCCGATGAATTGTCGGCTGCACTTGTTAAAGCCGAACTCACGACGAAGAATATTACAGGACTTGTCTACAATCCCGTGTTGGATAATTGGGCGCTCTCTGATGACACGGATGTCAATTATTTTGCAACGGCCGCACTGTCTTGAATGTTGCTAGCGATTGGGCCCGGCCGCCACTAGTTGTTATCATCTGGATTATCCGGGATTGGCATAACATCGATGCCTTCGTCGATGAGTTCCGCAACATCGTCGCTGTTCGCCTCACCATAAATGCCCCGTTTCTCAGCTTCCTCATAATGAATTTTTCGCGCCTCTTCAGTAAATCGATCACCGACATATTCTGAATTTTCTACGATATGTTGGCGGATCTTCCGAACGGCATTTCTATAGTCTGATTCAAGCATCTTGGCCATTGGCCTGGATTCAACCTTATCGTCCTTTTTTTGTTTAAATCTAGATGTCGAAATGCTAGGTGCCATGAGCGCTTTGGTGACCTTTTTCGACCCGCATTGAGGGCAAACAACTTTCCGGCTCACAGATTGTTGCTCAAAGGCTTCGGAATTCTTAAACCAGGCCTCAAACTCATGACTCTTCTGACAGCGTAAATTAAACCGAATCATGAGACATCCCTGATTTCTTTAAGATAACTGAAATGCTTTATTTTAAAGGCGCGATCATGCGATAGCGACGGAATTTTTTTCCGAGCCTGGTCGACTTCGGTCAGATCTATATCGCCATAGATTATGCCTGGTTCAATACCGGCTTCGGCAACTATCTGCCCCCACGGATTGATGATCAGACTGTGTCCATAAGTCTCCCGGCCGGATTCATGGAGGCCGCACTGGGCCGCAGCAAAGATAAAGGATCCGGTTTCAATCGCCCTCGCCCTCAGTAAGACATGCCAATGGGCCTCTCCCGTTTGCCGGGTAAATGCGGATGGTATGGCGATTATGTCAGCGCCGGCTTTTGCCAGTTGTCGATAGAGATGAGGAAATCTTAGATCATAACAGATCGTAAGACCGATAAATCCCCATGGCAGTTGCACCACGGGAGAATATTCACCCGCCTCATAATTTTTGGATTCTCGATAGGATTCTCCGCCGGGCAAATCAACATCAAACATATGTATTTTGTCATAACTCGCGACGATCTTTCCATCCGGATCAATTAGATAGGATCGATTCGCAATCCTGGTATCGCTCAGCTTTCTAGCCATTCCGCCAATATGCAGCCAAATTCCCAACGCCTGCGCAAGGTCAAGAAATCTTGAGAGACCACGGTCATCCTGCTCTGACTCTATTTTCTCGAATAGTCGTTTGGAACGCAACTCCATTAAATTTGTATTTTCAGGTGTCAGCACATACTGGGCGCCATTTTTAGACGATTCAGTTATCAATTCAACCGCGCTTTCAATACTGGGTTCGACGTCGCGCCTTGACCTTAACTGAACCATGGCTGCGCGAAATTTCCGATTGTGTTCCATTTTCCTTGCTACAAAACAGCTTAAGATTCCTGAACCGATAGTTGATCCGACTGCTCCTCCAGGACTGCATCCAGCTTACCAGATTTGTCAAGTTCGAATAAGTCATCGCAACCGCCGATGGGCCGCTGATCTATAAAAATCTGCGGCACTGAAGTGCGCCCGTTCGAAAGTTCTATCATTTCCTGGCGTCTAGGAGGATCGAAGGTCACGTCTATTTCCGTATAGGCAACGCCTTTGCTGTTCAACAAATCTTTTGCATGGGCGCAATATGGACATAACATGGTCGTATATATAGTTATTGCTGCCATTTTTAGTAACCGCTTGCCCCTAAATATTTGATTCGATGTCGAATTATAGCTTATCCGAAAATGGAAAAGCGAAAATTTTTTAGTTTATGAAGAATGTTTTAAATATTGCACAATTTAGTACGACAGCTGTTGTGGATGAACGACCCTTGCTAACGCCAAAACGTTTACTTTGTCTGCACCTCCAAGCAGAAGGGCGCGAGTACAGGCTTCGACAGTTGCACCTGTTGTAATCACATCGTCAATCAATAAAATCCTTTTGTTCCGTATTTGCTTTTGATGCCGATTCGGAGCCCGGAATGCGCCAGCAACATTCAACTGGCGCTGTTTTGCCGTCAGCCCGATCTGTTTCCTGGTGTTTCGAATGCGTTTTAAGACTCCACCACTGTACGGCAACTTGGTCTTTCTTGATATCTCATGCGCCAAAACAGCCGACTGATTGTATCGCCGTGACCAATAACGCCACCGATTCAATGGTACAGGAACAATCATGTCGGTATCATTTAACAAATCGCGCCCGGCATGTATAAGCCACATGGAAAAAAGTTTCTTCAGTTCCAGACAGTCACTGAACTTGAACCGGTGAATCAAATCACGCATTAAACCTTCATAATATCCCGTAACCCTGGCACTGCAATAAATGGGAGGTGAAACCGCTGCGGCAGCCGATATCGTCGCAGGCTCGATTGTAAATGGTAACGGGGTCCCGAGTCTGCTGCATACTGGTTCGTCAATAAACTTTATCTGTGACCAGCAACAGCCACAAAGTGCCCCGTGATGATCAATCATAGTTCGACAGGAAAGACAAATTGGTGCAAGAATATGTTCTAGAATAAACTGTCCAGCTTTGATTGGATTGATTTTATTTTTATTGAGCCTGATCATCTGTTTGTAGTTGATCCTCTAACCTGAGAAATTTATTTGGCTGGTGAATTTTTTGGCCATATTTACGCAGAAATGGTTTACGCAGAAATGGCACTGATTTCAAACTTTGCTAACTGAAATGTCAAATATGATTTAAGCGTTATTTTCGTTCCTCACTGCAGGAATTCGGAATTTGTCTCAAACGAGTTTGCGAACATTCCAATGAGTTCAGGAGTATGTCAAATTTACTATTTGATCGGAAGCTACTTGACGTTCGGCTGAGCAGAATCGCCGGTCATCTGGCCGATCACGATTTTCTTCTAAAAAGAGTGGCCACGAGTTATGGAGAAAGACTGTCATCTATTCTCCGCGAATTTCCATTCACTATCGATTTGGGAGCACTCCATGGACCAATCGGGGAATTATGCAGAAAACATCCGCGAATTCAAACAATTGTCCAACTCGAATCCAACCTGAAACTTCTGAATAAGTGCTCGGGTCTCAAAGTTCGTTCAGATATTGAGGCTCTGCCACTCAGAAATGAAAGTGTTGATCTCGTGCTGTCGGCGCTCGTGCTATCTTTCGTCAATGATCTGCCCGGTGTTCTCGTCCAGATCCGACGCGCCTTAAAACCGGATGGCCTGTTTTTGGGAACTGTGTTCGGAACACGCACCCTGGACGAACTCCGCCAGTCATTCTATCAGGCCGAAGAGGAAACAGTGGGAGGGATTAGTCCGCATACCATACCGATGATCGATGTTCGCGACTGTGGCACATTATTGCAAAGGGCGGGATTTGCCCTACCCGTAGCCGATAGCGATCTGGTAACAGTAAAATATTCTACACCATGGTCGTTATTCGAAGATTTGCGGGGTATGGGCATGACCAACATCTTACGTGAACGTCATAAATCACCACTAAAAAGGAAAACGATTTTTAGAATGATTGAATTGTATGAGGAACTATTTTCGGATCAGGAGGGAAAGGTTGAAGCAACCTTTGAACTGATTACATTGACCGGCTGGTCTCCCCATGCCTCACAACCCAAGCCGCTACAACCCGGTTCAGCGAGCCGTAGGCTGGCCGACGCCCTGGATACACGGGAAATAAGTGGGGGTGAAAAAGCGTCCCCTAGTAAATCTGATTAACCGATGACCTATGGTTAGGGAATTTGTCTGTAGTTATTTTGAACATCCTCAAAACTACCATTTACTGTCGAGCCAATTGAATAAACAGCGCCAAGAATAACTAACGAAATACCTGCCGCGATTA
This sequence comes from uncultured Hyphomicrobiaceae bacterium, assembly GCA_964461525.1. Taxonomy (GTDB): domain Bacteria; phylum Pseudomonadota; class Alphaproteobacteria; order Rhizobiales; family CAYWUX01; genus CAYWUX01. Next base: position 18,967 of record CAYWUX010000004.1, read on the forward strand.
TAGCATATTCGATCGAAGTTGCTCCGCTCTGATCGCGACAGACCCGGTTCAGTCCCGAATAACATTCAATCCATACCTGTTTAATCATAATCCAATCATCCGATCCAAAATTTGCAAAAGAGATCAAAGAAGATCTCGTACAATTGCAATGAGTGGTTCATCGGCTGGCGGCATTGGATAGGTGCTCAAGCGATTAGGTCTGACCCACGCCAATTCCTGATTCTCTTGGGCGACGATCTCTCCTTCCCACTTTCTGCAAACATAAAGTGGCATCAGTAAATGAAAATCCTGGTAGCCGTGACTTGCAAATGTCAGTGGAGCCAGACAGCTTTCGCTTATGTTTATTCCCAATTCTTCCCGCAACTCTCTTATCAGGGCTGTTTCCGGAAGTTCACCAGCTTCTATTTTTCCACCTGGAAATTCCCACAGACCCGCCATTGCGCGACCTTCAGGACGTTTGGCAATTAAGACTCGACCATCCTCATCGGTCAGCGCACAGGCGACAACAATTACAAGATTTGCACTCATGCAGCTCCCCTCAAATTTAGCATCGAGATGTTAATTTTTAATTTCAGAGATGGGATTGTTGCCGCTCCAACATCTGGGTGAACAAACACTTAGCTTCGGTAATCCGCATTTATAGAAATATAATCAGGCGTCAGATCGCAGGTCCAAACTGTAGCCGCCCCCTTTCCGATACCGACATCGACGCGGATGTCAATATTCGCCTTTTTCATATAAGCAGCAGTCTTTTGTTCCTCATATTCAGCGGCAACTTCCCCTTTATCGGCCACCAGGATGTCCCCGAACCAGATCGATAAAAGATCCCGGTCTGCAGCTTCCCCTGCCTTACCTACGGCCATAACTATACGACCCCAATTGGGGTCCTCTCCCGCAATTGCCGTTTTTACCAGTGGCGAATTCGCTATCGAAAGAGCGATAGATTTTGCAGCTCTATCATGCTCTGCACCTTCAACCCGAATGGTAACAAATTTTGACGCCCCCTCACCGTCCTTGACAATCTGCTGGGCGAGGTCGACCGACAGTCGAGTCAAGTCTGAAACAAATTGGGAACCCCTCGGATCATCGACGCAATCAATAAGCGGGGCTTCCGACTTTCCGGTAGCAAAAATAAGGACCGTATCGGATGTTGAAGTATCTCCATCTACTGTAATTGAATTAAAGCTTTCATTGACAATCCTGGTGCAGATTTTCTGAAGAACTGAAGGTGTGAAACTGGCATCGGTAAAAATGAAGGACAACATGGTTGCCATGTCAGGCGCAATCATTCCCGATCCCTTGGCGATTCCGTTTATCAGGACAGTCCTGTTGTCAATCTGTGTTTGTCGGCTTGCAAGTTTCGGGTAGGTATCCGTTGTCATAATGGCCTCTGCCGCATCAAGCCATGCACCGACTTCGGCCTGTGCTGCCAGTTGTTCAAGATGATTAAGGAACGCAGTTGTTGATAGAGCCTCACCGATCACGCCGGTTGATGCGAGAAACACCTGATCCGGGCGGCATCCCGTTACTTTTGCCGCGAATTCGGCAGTGCTCTTGACAGCCTGATCTCCGCTTTTTCCGGTAAAGGCATTGGCATTTCCCGAATTTACAACCAATGCCCTGGCGCACCCCTTGGGTAGATTTTCACGGCACCAGCAGACTGCCGCCGATGCCGTTTTGGACTGCGTCAACGTTCCAGCAACGGTAGTATCGCTATCGAACATTACCAGTGCCAGGTCTTTTCGCCCCTGATACCGGATTCCCGCTTCACAAGCCGCAAGTTGAACCCCCTTAATAGCCGGAAGATCCGGCAATGCTCGCGGCGCGAAAGGAGAAATTTTCACCTAAAGCCTCTCCCGAATTGTCTCCCCAAAATCAAATCGACTGGCAATTTTAACCGCCGAAGCTCCCTCGAAGCTCTTCGTGCAATTTCTTAAGCTCCTCGTCAAGCACTTCGACCTCTGCTTTCTTGCGCATATCTCCAACCACCTCCTGAGCTTTCTGCTGAACGAGCATGCCCATTATTCTGTCTTTCAATGCGTCCAATGGGGGAGCCGCCTTGGATCTAACATCCTCAACTTTAATGACATGCCATCCAAACTGGGTTTTTACAGGCGCTGATATCCCTCCGGTCTTGAGATCGAACACAACCGCATCGAATTCCGGAACCATTCGTCCGCGGGTAAAATAGCCGAGATCGCCCCCTTGCGCAGCGCTTGGTCCCTTGGAGTTTTCCTTGGCCAGCTTTTCAAAATCTGCACCTTTTTCGAGTTGTTTTATCAGCTCTTTGGCATCATCTTCTTTTTCAACTAGAATATGTCGGGCCCGTACTTCTGTTTCTGGCTTAACATTGGCAATTTGAGCGTCGTAAAACTTTTTAACATCAGTGTCGGAAACCTTGGTCCGAACGTTTGTTTCATAAAAGGTATCGCGAAGCGCCCGAAGCCGATAATAAGCCATTCGGGCCTTGAAATTTTCTGATTCAGTCAATTTTTCCTCGTTAGCAGCCTTAGCCAGAATCTGATTTTCAATCAGATATTCGAGAAGCAATACCTTTCTTTGTTCCGGTGGCAACTGCTGAAGCTGTGCTCCAAGCTCTTCCTCGGCTAGATTTAGTTGAGATTCAGTAATTGTTACGCCATTAACTTTTGCTATAATTCTGTCCTGGGCTTGCACGGTCGCGATATAAAACACCGAAACAGCTGCAAGCAGTCTGATAAATGATTTCACGGAATATTCCTTTGAATTTTGATCCAATCCGATGTCTCCAGATTCCAAAGACCGGCAATTTGATCAATATCTGGCGAAAAGGAGGTTTGTTAGGCAACGCCATGATTACATACATTCATTCGCGGGATGTTGCCAAGTAACGATTATTTAAACAAGCTAAAAAAGTGTAATGGCCTAAACATTTAATGATTGAGCCCAATACCGCGACTTACCTTTAAATCGGTTCGTTGACAAGCACGGAAGGCCCACTTATCTGTTTCCTGAAGCCGAGCTACGGTATTTTATCCGCTCAACTAGAATAATTTTGTAATATTTAACATCTGGCGGTCCGAATACCACAGTTTACTGCCGTTTTTCACGCGCGGGACCGCAACTAAAAACAGAACGATGTATCGTCCAATATCAAAGTCAGATGAGGCCTAAAGCAAAATGATTTCCTTCGGAACTGTCGCCAGCAAGATATTTGGCTCTTCGAACGATCGCAAGTTAAGGAGTTTTGACGCAAACGTTGCGGCGATTAACGCTCTTGAGCCAGAGATCCAGGCGCTTTCGGATGAACAAATTCGTGCTCGGACCGATCAGTTTAAGAAACAGTATGCGGAAGGAGCAACCCTTGACGACCTGCTCGTGCCAGCCTTTGCGACCGTCAGGGAGGCCGCGTGGCGGACACTCCACCAACGCCATTTCGATGTCCAACTAATTGGTGGCATGGTGCTTCATGAGGGCCAGATAGCAGAAATGAAAACCGGCGAGGGAAAAACTCTGGTCGCCACCCTTCCTGTATACCTGAATGCTATCGCCGGCCGGGGTGTCCATGTTGTTACTGTCAATGATTATCTGGCGAAACGTGACGCAGAATGGATGGGAGAGATCTACAAATTTTTAGGACTGACCGTTGGTTGCATTGTCCATGAACTGGACGACAATGAACGTAAAGTTCAGTATGCCTGCGATGTAACTTATGGCACGAATAATGAGTTCGGGTTCGACTATCTCCGTGACAATATGAAGTATAGTATTGAGGAAATGGTCCAACGTGAACATTTTTACGCAATTGTTGATGAGGTCGATTCAATCCTCGTCGACGAAGCCCGGACGCCGCTGATAATTTCTGGCCCCATAGAAGACAAATCCGAACTCTATATTCAGGTAGACGATGTGATACCCAATCTTGTCGAAGAGCATTACGAGATTGATGAGAAGACACGAACCGTAACTTTGACTGAGGCGGGAAACGAATTTCTGGAGCAGAACCTTACCGGCACTGGCCTTCTCAAAGGTGCGTCGATGTATGACATCGAAAACGTAAGTATAGTTCATCACATAAATCAGGCCCTGAAAGCGCATAAAATTTTTTTCCGGGACCGCGACTATATCGTTCACAATGATCAAATTGTCATAATAGATGAATTTACGGGCCGAATGATGGAGGGGCGGCGTTATTCCGAAGGATTGCATCAGGCACTGGAAGCCAAGGAACGGGTCACGATCCAGCCCGAGAACCAAACACTTGCATCGATTACATTCCAGAATTATTTCCGGCTTTACAACAAACTCGCCGGAATGACGGGAACGGCCGCGACTGAAGCCGACGAATTTATGGATATCTATGGATTGGACGTCCTAGAAATTCCCACCAACGAACCTGTCGCAAGAATTGATGAGGATGATGAAGTCTATCGCACCGAAGGGGAAAAATATGATGCTATAGTCAATCTCATTCGCGAGTGCGCAAATCGCGGTCAGCCAATACTGGTAGGCACAACCTCCATTGAGAAATCAGAGAAACTATCTGACATTCTCAAAAAACAAAAGATTCCTCATCAGGTGCTGAATGCCCGTTATCACGCCCAGGAAGCTACTATTATTGCACAGGCCGGCGTTCCCGGCGCCGTAACAATCGCCACCAATATGGCCGGGCGAGGTACTGACATACAGCTTGGTGGCAACCTGGAAATGCGTATACACGACGAAGTCGGAGAATTACCAGAAGGAGCGGAACGCGACAACGCAATTGCTCAGATCAGTGAAGAAATCGAACAAAAGAAACAACAGGCAATTGCAGCTGGCGGCCTTTATGTCATGGGTACGGAACGCCACGAAAGCCGGCGCATTGACAATCAGTTGCGAGGCCGGTCGGGACGACAGGGCGATCCCGGACAGTCCAAGTTTTTCCTTTCCCTTGAAGACGATTTAATGAGAATATTCGGATCCGACCGGATGGACTCGGTGCTGCAGAAACTTGGCCTGGAGGAAGGGGAAGCCATTATGCACCCCTGGATCAATAAAGCTCTTGAAAAAGCCCAGCAAAAGGTCGAAGCCCGAAATTTCGATATCCGAAAAAACCTCTTGAAATTCGATGATGTCATGAATGATCAGCGAAAGGTCATATTTGAACAGAGAATCGAACTCATGAGCAGTGAAGACGTTGGTTCAACTGTTACAGACATGCGTCACGAAGTTGTCGATGAGCTGGTCACTACCAACATTCCAGAAAAAGCTTTTGCGGAACAATGGGAAACCGAGAGTCTGACCAAGTCGATTTCAGAAATTTTTGATATGCAGCTGCCCATTTCAGACTGGGCATCCGAGGAGGGCATAGCTGATGATGCAATTCATGGGCGACTGATACAGGCCGTTGATGCACAAGCCGCCCGCAAGGCCGCAGAAATTACACCCGAGATCATGCGGCATATTGAAAAGGCTGTTCTGCTCGAATCTTTGGATCAGCTCTGGCGGGAGCATCTGTTAACACTTGAACACTTGCGTCAGGTCATAGGTCTTAGAGGATATGGTCAACGCGATCCTTTAAACGAATACAAAACCGAGAGTTTCACACTATTTGAAGGGATGCTGGCAAGCCTCAGGGAAGCAACCACTGCTAAGCTGTTTCACGTGGAACTGGCACCGGAAGAAGAATTACCTTCTCTGGAACTTGCGCAATTGCCCGAAATGGAAGCCCACCATCTTGATCCGTTTACGGGTGATGACGAATTTTACCAAAGTGACGAAGGGCATGAAATTCTCCGAACCCCGGTCCGGAACAAACCCAAAGGCATTGAACTCGATCCACAAGATCCATCGACCTGGGGTAAGATCGGTCGTAATGTGCCCTGTCCCTGCGGTTCGGGCAAAAAATATAAACATTGTCATGGCAGGCTGAACTAGCTTCCAGATTGTAACCACGGTTATCCGAAAATATAGGATTGGAACTAATTGATTGATCCCATTACTCTGCCGAGGATCATGATGTTCAACACAGGGGTACTATGAGCACCGATCAAATTTTATTGTTCGGCCTGTTAATCGTTGTCTTTACCTTGTTGATTTGGGGACGCTGGCGATATGATCTGATCACTTTTGGTGCCTTAATCTTTGCAGTGGTCGCCGGGCTGGTTCCGACCGATCAGGCCTTCGTTGGCTTTGGCCATCCGGCGACAGTAATTATTGCATTGGTACTTATCGTTTCTCGCGGCCTGTACAATTCCGGCGCCATAGAACTGATTGCAAAATATGTAATAGACGGAGCCCGCTCTTTACCTGTGCATATTTCAATAATTGCCGGGATTGGGGCCGCCCTTTCGGCGATTATGAATAATGTAGGTGCGCTTGCCCTTTTAATGCCGGTTGATATTGAAGCCGCAAAAAAAGCGAACCGGAGTCCGGCATCGACATTGATGCCACTTTCATTCGCAACCATTCTCGGCGGCCTGATAACACTTATCGGCACACCTCCCAATATCATAATTGCGGCCTACCGGGAAAAGTCTCTCGGTGAATCGTTTCAAATGTTTGATTTTGCACCGGTTGGCGCCGTCGCTGCCATCACCGGCGTAACTTTCATTGCGCTGGTAGGCTGGAGATTGATCCCCAGAGAGCGCATCAGTCATGATGCGGGTTCAGAACTATTCCAGCTTGAAGGCTATGTGGCAGAGGTTGAAGTGGCCGAGGAATCTCCTGCCGTTGGCAAGCGAGTGAGGGATCTTGACGACGTCTCGGAAGAACTGGATGTCGTTATTGCGGGAATTATTCGCCGCGGTCAAAGATTTCCTGGGCAAGCCCGCCTCAGAACCATCCGCGAGGGAGATATCATGGTAATCGAAGCCGATCCCAAGGCCCTCGAAAAGTTTGTTGGCGAGCTCAAGCTGAAATATATCGGTCAGGAAGCCCAGGATGAACTGCTGGAAGGCAGCGAACTCAATGTTATTGAAGTGGTGGTCCCTCAAGGCGCCAGAATCGATGGCAGATCCGCAAAATCCATAGGACTGCTATGGCGGCGGGGAGTAACCCTTCTTGGCATATCCCGACAGGGCAAACGATTTCGGCAGCGTGTCAGGGAGCTAAAAATCCGGCCTGGCGATGTTCTGCTTTTGCTCGGACGAAATGACCGTTTACTGGACGTCGTTGATTGGCTCGGCTGTCTTCCCCTGGCTGAACGCGGTCTAAAGATTACCAATCGGCGCACTGCCGGAATTGCGGTGGGTATTTTTACCGCTGCAATCGCCCTTGCAAGTCTCGGTATTCTGTATTTACCGATTGCGCTGGCGATAGCAGGGCTGTTGATGGTGAGCCTGAATATAATACCGATCAGGGAACTTTATGATTCTGTCGAATGGCCCGTAATAGTGCTGCTTGGTTCGATGATTCCAATCGGTGTTGCCCTTGAGGAATCTGGAGGCACCCAGTTAATTGCTCAGTCAATTGTATCAGTCTCAGAAGGGACGTCGCCAGTGTTTGTACTTACGCTTCTGATGGTGGTAACGATGACACTGTCAGATGTCCTGAACAATACCGCAACGACTGTTATCGCGGCGCCTATTGCAATCGATGTCGCCGACAAACTCAACGTCAATCCGGATTCCTTTCTAATGGCCGTAGCCGTCGCGGCCTCCTGCGCCTTCCTGACTCCCATCGGACACAAAAACAACACACTCATAATGGGGCCGGGCGGTTACCAGTTTGGAGACTACTGGCGTATGGGACTACCACTGGAAATTCTGGTCATTGCCGTGTCCGTCCCAATGCTCATCTGGGTCTGGCCCCTCTAAAATTTAATTTGGCCTGAGGAGACTGATGTGCATTGCACCGCGTGGTAATGGCTGAGTTTCCCTGACTTCCTGATTTTCCCGGGGTCACCTGGTAACGCCTGTCGCAAACTGAAACGTTCGGGGGAATCGAAGTAGATTCGAAAATATCGGACCCTTTCTGCAAATCTGACCAAAAACTGTACCACGGACTGTGCTTGTGTGTGGTCAGGTTCAATTCGTTCAAACGGAAGGGCAAAACATGGACATGGAATCTCGCCTGCCCGCCATCGAGGGCCTTGGTCACGAATTCCCACAACTCGCTTATTACCGCATTGGTCATTGCATAGCACCCGATTGAAGAGCAACCACCATGAACCATCAGATAATCTCCGGTGCGTCCGAATGACTTATCCAGAAGATTGGGATAGCCAAGATTGAAAGACCGATACCACCGGCTGTTCGGATTAAGCTGCTGGCGGGATACCGTATAAAATCCTTCAGGTGCCTGACGATCACCACGCTTGAGCTTGGGGCCAAGTTTTCCCGACCATCGGCAAATAGGATACTTCTCGAACAGAGAAAATTTGTCCCCCTTTTTTACCCACAGTTCGAGTTCATGCTCTCGTTTGAAGATTCGCATGAATATCGGATCACCAAGATTTAGTCCCTTTTGAGCAAGACGCTGGTTAAGCTTTTCGAGATCGGGGGTACCACGCAAGGGCAGCCCCAGCCGCCATCGCAACTTGCGGTCAATATACTCCGCTTTGTCCAATGCTAGCAGGAGGTAAATTCGCGTCGGGGGCCAATTAGAAGCAAAACCAATAAGAACTGAAATCAGCAATAGTAAGAGAATGAACTTCCGCATTTCGGTTCAGGATCTGTTATTCAAGCACCTTCTATTTGCAGGTATTTTACCATTGCAAGTCTACATTGACAGGATAACCAATACACAAAAAAATATCAAAGGTTGTAAAATCACATGGTTCGTTGATGTTACCTTATCGGCTGATACGCATAGACTCACGTACCGCCATTCCTCGAAGAGACCCGGGCTGAGACATCAAACCATAAGAATCACTCTGATACGGATTTGAATATGGTTTCTCAGACGCGTTTACCATTTCAACTGTCGGCTCGCCAAGAAACAGTTCAGGTGGTATTTTTTGATATACCGGACAAGCCGCTTCGGGATCCAGTTTACCGCCAGGAATTCCGTGAACAAATCTCACGTTGATCAGATAGCGTTTGTCGCAGACATAGACTTTTGCGGGACGCCGTGTCAATTCAAAAGAATCATAAGCTTGCTTCAAGTTTTTCCAAAACCCGTACCATTTGGAATTTCTATGTAGTTTCATATTTTCATCGGTCATTCTGAAGGGGTAGGCGTACACTGGAAATGTTTCTTGTCCCCCTTTAAACGCCTCACGCGCCAAATTGTAAATTTCCTCTATCAGGGCATTCGTCATGGCATAACAGCCGGCCGATTTACAGTTTCCATGGATCATCAAATGAGCACCGGTGCGGTCATGGGCACGATCATAGGCATTGGGATAACCAAGATTAAAAGCGAGATGAAACTTGCTTTTAGGATTCATCTGATATTTGGCAACATGATAAAATCCTTCCGGAGACTGTTTGTCCCCTTTGGAGAGTTTCGGCCCGAGCTTTCCAGACCAGTTGCATATGGGATAAGTCTTGAAATGATAAAATCGCCCGTCGTCTTTCAGTTTCCAGACCTCGACCTCAGACTCTTTTTTGAAGACCCGTATAAATATGGGAGCCTGCTCGCCCATGCCTTTCTCAGCAAGACGCGCCAGCGCATCAGCCGGTAAAGGCTTAAGATGAGGCAAAGCCGATTCAACACCGCAACCCGCCAGACCCAAGATCAAACCGACCGCAATGATAACCCTGGTTGTGGTTCTGCCAATCATACACTGTGCCCCTTGTGCACGTGGACCACATTATCGAATCAATCAATAACTCATTGTTAATCCGACGTTAAATCATATCTTGATCAAATAGTCCTCTGTTAACATATTTCGCTCGAGTTAACAGAGTTATACCATGGCGGTGTATTTAGGTTTTTTTGCGGCAAAAAGCTTTGAAAATTATAGGGAATTTCCAATGTCCAAGAACTTTTTGTGCCGGTGTTTGCGGATTTCGGAAGGACTCATGCCGTCGAATTCTCCTAGAGCTGAATTGATGGCGAGGCCGGTTTCGAATATGGCCTGGATCCTTTCGCGGTGAGCTCCGCCGAGAGGTTCGGGAATAATGTGATCGATGACTCCCAATCTCTCGAGGTCTTCAGCTGTAATTTTCATATTGGTCGCAGCATCCCTGGCTCGGCTCGAATCCCGCCACAAAATCGATGCCGCCGCTTCAGGAGAAGCCACGGTGTAAATTGCATGTTCCAGCATCAGGACTTTGTTGGCGGTGGCAATGGCAACGGCGCCACCCGACCCTCCTTCGCCGATTATAGCGGAAATGACCGGAACACAGAGCGATAAACAGCAATCCGTTGATCTGGCGATGGCCTCCGCCTGACCTCTCTCCTCGGCCCCGATACCGGGATAGGCACCTGCGGTATCGATAAACGTAATTAATGGTAAGGAAAATTTATCGGCCATTTCCATCAGGCGGACGGCTTTGCGATATCCCTCAGGGCGCGCCATACCAAAATTGTGCTTGAGTCGGCTGTCGGTATCAGAACCCTTTTCATGCCCGATTACCATAACAGAGCGCCCCTCAAACCGGCCCGGCCCACCAACGATCGCGAAGTCCTCGGCAAAATTCCTGTCACCAGAAAGGGGTGTGAAATCCTCAATAAGCTGGGCAACATAATCAGAAAAATGAGGGCGGTCCGGATGACGGGCGACTTGTGTTCTTTGCCAGGGAGAAAGCTTGGAATATATTGATTTCAAAGCGGTATGCGCCTTAACTTCAAGCTTGGCGATCTCATCTGAGATCGACACCGTATCATCATCTTCTGTAAGCGAACGCAGCTCCGCAACCTTGCTTTCAAGTTCAGCAATTGGCTTTTCAAAGTCGAGATAGGTGCGCATGTGATTCAATTCACCAGCGCTTACCATAGAAATCCTCCTGAAAGGCTGCGAAACCGTAAGTATCTAGAAACTTCAGGTTTCAATCGAATTAAAATAAACTTCGCTTTATGACACATTTGAGTCAAGGCGTGTCATAAGTACTTTACCCATTAAATAACAGCTCATCCACCAATCCGCCGGCTTAATTTTGTGAACCAATTAATTGTTTTTGGGCTAACGGATGATGCGCCCGAACCATTTTTTTTAACCGTTCCTCTAGAATGTGGGTATAAATTTGGGTCGTAGATATATCCGAATGCCCGAGAAGTTGTTGAACTGATCTTAAATCAGCGCCCCGATCCAGCAGATGACTTGCAAATGCGTGCCGCAATATATGGGGTGAAACGCGATTGGGATCAATACCCGCCTCTCTCGCCAATTCCTTCAGTTCCTGCGCCAGACGTTGACGGGTCAGATGGCCGGATCGACCATTTGAAGGAAACAGCCATCGCAGCCCATTTTGGAATTTACTTTTAGATTCCAAGGCTTCCAAATAACTGGAAATTGCCAAGCGGGCTGGTTCGTTAAGCGGAACCAACCTTTCCCTTCCCCCTTTGCCCTTAATATTCAAGACCATTTTATCCCCATGTAAAACCGATCGGGGTAAAGTCACTAACTCGGATACTCTCATGCCCGTCGCATACAGGCACTCTAAAAGACAATGCAGCCGAAGTGACCGAAGCCGTTGTTTTCCCTTTGACTTCGAAATTCGTGCCTGCGCGTGTTCCAGTAAATGATCAACTTCGGCAACTGAAAGAACTTTCGGCAATGGCCTGGTCCTTTTGGGGCCGGAGATCGAAGCAGCGGGATCATGGCCAACAAGCCCTTCAGCACACAGAAACTGGAAATACTGCTTAAGAGCAGAGAGCCTTCGTGCTCTCGATGATGAAGAGAGCCCCCGTTCAACCAGATCGCTGAGATATTGCCGAATCTGACCCGAAGTGATTTCCACATCACCGTATCTGGACTTGGCGATAAACGAAAAGAAATCATCGAGATCGTGGCGATAGGCTGAGAGTGTGTTTGTCGATACGCCGCGTTCAGCTCTCAGCATCCTGAGAAAGGTTTCAATTTCGCCAACAAATTCAACTTTTTTGGGTGGCGATCCAGTTCTTTTCGGCTTGCTGAACATCACCGAGATTTTCTCCCCGGACATCGTCGATTTTTGCTTGCGCTTTTAATTACTGGCGAACCCACCTGAACTGAACCGAGAGTACTTCTTAAAGATAATTTTAATCACCAGCCTGGCCTGGCATTTTGCAGATCCCACTATCAGATATACTCATTACCACTTAATAAGCGATTACAAAAGATTATCTTACACTTCTTCGATTGCCACCACGTAACGCAATTCCCGACGTGTTCCAAAAATATTACTAAAATTTGTCAGCTTGGGCGGCGGCGCGGCCAGATTTCAAACAAGGCTTCAAATCCAACCCGGCGCGCTTCCACTTCAAGTCCCGCTATCATCAAAGCCCGAATTGTGTCGGATAAAGCTATAATATGTGCCTCAGCTGGTCCTTCCGGACCCAAAGCCTGCACGGCCAAAAAAATCGTTTTTCCGGTTTCACCACGATTGGCTGCGCCCATCAAATGGCTTAAATGGCCAGTTTCCGGCAGAAACCCGCCAGAAGGTTGAGGGTCGCGGCTTGCGATGTCCCAAAGCGGTATGGAAATTTTGTAGTTGAGTGCGTCCAACACCGATACAAGTCGATGCAAAACGGGTTTGGTGAATCTTCCGCCTCGGGCCTGTTCTGTCGCGATCTGCAAGGCCCGGTCTGACGAAATCGAATGGTCAATTTCGGCAATGTCAATCAAAATTAACCAATGCAACAGGCCATCGATTGGATTTTGTCGCGATGCGCTTGCAAAGATCACCCAATCTGCCGCATGTTTGAATTGGTGGCTGACGGTTAAAGCTTCAACAAAAGGTTCGGCCCAAAGGACCAATTGCGGGGTCTGAGGTAAAGCCTGAATTTCTGGTGAGAGAATTCGCGCAACAGTTTCAAAGATTCCGGCTTTGCGTCCGTTTTCAAGCATTGCTGAAATTAGTTGGGCTTTTATACGAACTTCTTTAGCCCGGTCGATTGCCTGAAAGAGCAAAGCCCGTTGCCGGCTATCCGCAATTGATCCGCCACCTGAAGTTTCTGAAGGATTTGTTAGTAGGCGATCCAGTTCCCGGTCTGAAATGACCTGAGCCAAATACAGTTTTGAAAGTTCTTGCGGTAATGCGGCTTTTCTTTTTGCTGCAGATTCTAGCGCCTGCAGCCTTGTTATCTCCGAGACGCCACTATCATGGGATATTGCAATCAACATCGGCGTTTCCGACAATGGAAAAAGTGCCGGATGGGGCTGCCATTGGGTGAGCCGAAGGAAAACATAGTCCAACAAGGTGAATTTCTTCGGAACCTTGAGTGTATTTTTTTCACCTGTCGAAAGCCGGTATAGAATGGAATTTGGAATTTGTACATCTGCACCCTGTTCACGAGCCAGATCCGAAGCGAGCATCGCGGCTTCAAGTTCGTTGTTGGAAGCTGAACAATAAGAATTTAACATCAGAGCTGACGCTCGCCTGTTCGTGGACATTGTCGAGGATGAAACAGGGGTCAGACGCGCCAGCTCGCACGATTTCCCGTTCTGCCCCAGCGCCAGCAAAGACCACGCGTAGAACGTCTGCAACAGCGGATCTTGACGATAAACCTTTCCATTTTGCGCAAGATCTATTATGTCTTGAAACCGCCCGGCATGATACAGGGTGCCCAGTCGAAGGTCATTGAAAGCCGTTGATTCGGACTGGGATTGACTGAGGGGATGACTAAGGGGATGACTGAAATCTGTTAAATATAACTGCAGCAAAAGTTGATGCAGCGCATCCGACCTGACAGGCAACAGAACCTTTGATGACCAGTCTCTGATTTCGGGGTATGACAGGCCCTTCCATAAATTAGCTGGCAATCCGGTCGTTTTGAACTTTCCTTGAGGTCGAGCGTAAATTGCTGGTGACTGGCTAAGGGGGGGTAGCGATCGGCGCTCGATCCGCCCGGGATTTTGATTGCCAATTTGGGATCTGTCAGAACCATAAGCTCCCGGTTGGTTGTTGAACGGCGATTGTGCATCGGCTTCCGCGACAATTGTCATAAATGCGAACAAAAGGAAAACGTAGTGAACACCTGGAATTGTAAAGGGCAATGAATTCCTCCAGTTAACCCTGAGGTTTGACGTTGCGTATGGGTTTTGTAATCTCTCTGGGCTCTGGCTCAAAATAAACCGCAAGCACAAAGAGCGTTCCCCAAACAAGTCCGACGATGATCCCACACACAGCTAGAAATCGAAATAAGCTTGGCATTTGTATTCAATATCTAAAAATTAGGGAATTTATGTTTGTTCGCGAATCTGTCTTCATTATGACTGGAATATATTGAAATATTAAATGAATTTCTACAGACTCACCCTTTTTTGGAAACAAAAGAGGTTTGCAGCAATCAAATGGTGCTCAATGATCATATCTGATATCAGCACTATGAGAGGGGCTGGAATTCGTCCAATTGGCTATTAAAACATGCGGTTTGGATTAAAAAGACATAACAAGCGATCGTCAACCTGCACTCAAGAAGAAGCCCGAGTCATTCGCGAAGCTTTGAAAAACCGCTCCATTGTATTGGTTGGCCTGATGGGTGCCGGTAAAACAGCGATTGGACGGCGCCTTGCGGATCAACTAAATTTGCCATTTAAAGATGCGGATGATGAAATCGAACTGGCGGCGGGAAAGACTATAAGTGAAATATTTGAAGAAAATGGGGAGCAGTATTTTCGTGACGGAGAGAAACGGGTTATCGCTCGGCTGCTTAAAGATGGATCAACGATTTTGGCTACGGGAGGCGGCGCATATATGGACGCTGATACCAGGCGTGAAATTCAGAAAATGGGAATATCAATCTGGTTGAAAGCAAATCTGAACACGCTCCTCGAACGGGTATCGAGACGCGACAATCGGCCACTGCTACAAACTGATAGTCCAAAAGACGTCCTGAAATCTCTAATGGAAATTCGCTATCCCGTTTACGGACAAGCCGATATAACAGTTAACAGTCGAAACATTCCTCATGAGGACATCTTGAACGAAATCATCAGGGCCGTCCAAAAAAAACTTGGCGTTGTCCCGGCCAAAAGGTTGATCGGGTCAAGAGGACGCAAAAGAAAATAAAAAGGATCCAAGCAATGCAGTTTGATGCCGCAGACCGGCAATCCGATTTATCAAATACTGAAAATGAGCGAATATTACGTGTTGATCTGGGAGATCGAAGTTATGATATTCACATTGGCAAGGGTCTGATTGCAACTGCGGGTGAAAGAGTTCGCAAACTGTCGCCCGGTAGCCGGTTTGCGGTCGTAACCGACTCAAAGGTTGCAGAACTTCATCTGCCGCAGTTGGAAATGCAATTGAAAGAGCAGGGGAGTCATCTGGGATCCATTATCGTTCCTGAGGGCGAAACAAGTAAAAGCTATGATCAACTGTTTGCCCTGTCAGAGGAACTGCTTGCACTGGAAACGGAACGTCGGGATATATTGATAGCCTTCGGCGGCGGCGTGGTTGGTGACCTCGCGGGCTTTGCAGCGAGCATCGTCAGGCGCGGCATTCACTTTGTTCAGATTCCGACCACGCTTTTGTCTCAGGTCGATTCATCCGTTGGTGGAAAAACCGGAATAAACTCGCCACAGGGTAAGAATCTGATTGGAGCCTTTCATCAGCCGGATCTCGTTCTTGCCGATACGTCTGTTCTGGAAACCCTTCCCAAACGGCAGTTCAAAGCCGGATATGCGGAGTTGGCTAAAATCGGCCTGATTCAGGACAAACAGTTCTTCAGCTGGCTTGAAAAAAATTGGAAAGCCATTTTAAACAGCAACGGTGATGAACGGGCACGCGCCATTGAAGTCGCGTGCAGGGCTAAAGCGGTGATCGTTTCAGAGGATGAGCGGGAGACCGGCAGGCGTGCGTTATTGAATTTAGGCCACACCTTTGGCCATGCCTTGGAGGCGTGGGCTGGCTATGGTGACAGACTACTTCACGGCGAAGCGATTGCAATAGGCGCAATATTGGCATTCCGATTTTCCGAGTCACTTGGATTATGCCCGTCCGGCACGGCTTCCCGCGTAACATCCCACTTCCGGGATGTTGGACTGCCGACCGAAATATCCAACGTGCCTGGACAGCATCGGCCTCAGGCTTTGGAACTTTTAAAACTGATGTCTCAAGACAAAAAAATTGTTGGTGGCGTACCAGCATTTATCCTGACAAAGGGTATCGGCGAGGCATTTATAACGCGCGATGTCCCGCGCGACAAACTCGCTGCATTTCTAACCGAACAATGTAAAGAGAGCTCATGACGATAGGGCTGGCATTTGCCATTTTCACAATTATTCTCCTGCTGTTATTGTCGGCATTTTTCTCCGGCTCCGAGACGGCGCTGACTGCTGCTTCCAGGGCCCGCATGCACTCGCTTGAAAAGGATGGCAACAGCAGGGCCATTCTTGTCAATCGATTGACACAAGACCGGGAACAGTTAATTGGGACCATACTCATTGGCAACAATCTGGTGAATATCCTTGCATCAGCCCTGGCCACCAGTGTATTTCTAGGAATCTTCGGTCGATCCGGAGTTCTGGTTGCAACGCTGTTGATGACTGTCCTAGTTGTAATTTTCGCTGAAGTCCTGCCAAAGACCTATGCAATAACGGAACCTGACCGCACGGCCCTCACCGTCGCACCAATACTGCGGCCGATTATATTTCTTTTCGCTCCGTTTTCAGGTTTGATAAAATCGTTTGTGCGAAAAATACTGGTGGGTCTGGGGAGCCGAACTGAGTTCGACACCAGTATGGTTTCAGTTCATGAAGAATTGCGTGGTGCGATTGATCTTCATCATCAGGAAGGCGCGGTCATCAAGAATGATCGCGATATGATTGGCGCGATTCTTGATCTCAGAGATCTGGAGGTATCGGATGTGATGGTCCATCGCACAAACATGCAAAGCATAAATGCCGATGATCCACCGGAAAAAATTGTCGATGATGTCCTCAAGAGTCCCTACACAAGACTGCCCATATGGCGTGATGAACCCGACAACATAATTGGAGTGCTGCATGCCAAGGATCTACTTCGAACCTTAAAAAACATTATGGGAGACTTGGACCAGCTGGATGTACTCTCGATCAGTTCAAAGCCCTGGTTTGTGCCAGATACGACCTCGCTTCAGGATCAACTGAACGCATTTTTGAAACGAAAAGGTCATTTTGCGCTGGTCGTCGATGAATATGGGGAAAGCATGGGACTGGTCACCCTGGAGGATATTCTCGAAGAGATTGTTGGTGAGATCGCCGATGAACACGACATTGTTGTTACAGGGGTCAGGCCGCAACCGGACGGTACCATAAATGTTGACGGTTCCGTACCCATACGAGACCTCAATCGTCATATGGACTGGAGTTTACCGGATGATGAAGCCACTACAATTGCTGGTCTGGTCATCCATGAAGCCCAGACCATTCCGGATCCCGGTCAGGCTTTCACATTTTATGGATTCAAGTTCGAAGTTTTACGACGGCAACGCAATAAATTAGAGGCATTGCGTATTACGCCCCTATAGCAGACCGAATATTCAAAAAAGCATAATTAGGACGTCCGAACCACTCTATGGGGCGTTTGCCGAGATCGTCAACGCATGTATTGGACCAGATAGTTCATCTGATAACACACTGTTTATCATGCGATGTCTTTCGATACGTGTTTTGCCGGCGAAACAGGCGGAAGTTATTATTATTCGAAAGTGGCTTTCACCACTGTCCGGAGATCCGGAATGTCCGTGATGCAAGTGAGATTCATTTACAATCTGCAAATGCAGGGGTGCAAATTTGTCGGTAAGCTTCTCTCGGATTATATTTTCTATCGTCATAATTCACCACTATGAAATGAATTTACGAAAAAATTGCAATTAACGCATTTGAATATTATGTGTGTCATGATAATGACGGATGCTTACTGATAACAAATCTATACGTCACCTGACTGTTCAGTTAAATCAAGAATAAACAAACCTGTTTGAAATACGGCAAACTGCTTACGATTTTGGGATAAATAGGTTACAAAGTTCTCTTGTTTTTTTGACGGATTACTTGTTTGAGACGCGCGAAGCAATCATAATTGATCTATGAACCAGAATTCAAAATATTTTGATTCCATTCGGGTCAAACCTTCAGAAGACCGCTCAGCGAGTCAGAACCTCCCTAAATGCGATTGGGCCGGTTGCACCAACACTGGAAAATATCCCGCGCCCCAAGGGCGGGGAAGAGACGGATTATACTTTAAATTTTGCCTTCAACACGTTAGAGAATATAATAAATCTTACAATTATTTTCAGGGTATGAGCGACGATGACGTGGCGAAATATCAGAAGTCATCGATCACAGGGCATCGGCCGACTTGGTCGGTAGGAACAAATCCTCCGACCAAGAATCAATTTAGTTCCTCGACCAATCCCAACGGGTTTACCCACAATTTCGATGCTAATGATTATTATGGTTTGTTCGGCGGGGATAGCGAAACAGGAACATCAACCGAAACAGAACCAAGACGGCCGATACGGAATATGGAGAGAAAATGCCTCACACAGCTTAACCTTGATGTCACGGCAACTAAGGAAGAAATAAAAACTCGGTTCAAAGATCTGGTAAAACGCCACCATCCAGATCTTAACAGTGGTGATAAAAGATCCGAAGATAAGTTGCGCGAAGTGATACAAGCCTATAATTATCTTAAAAAAGCGGGATTGTGTTGAGCCGTGTAAGTCTTTCATCTTTTGACCGAGTACAATAGCCAATAATCTGGATTCATTTTAATGCAACAACAAACTAATGGGAGTGAAGCTCCTCTCCCAGACATGACTGTTTCAGTTCGTCAGCTCTTTGGTGTCGATAGTGACATGGAGGTGCCGGCTTATTCCCAAACCGATGATCATGTGCCCGATCTTGACCCGGACTACCTCTTCAATCCGGATACAACCCTCGCGATCCTGGCCGGATTTGCACACAACCGCCGGGTTATGATTCAGGGCTATCACGGAACCGGGAAATCAACTCATATCGAACAGGTCGCCGCTCGTTTGAACTGGCCCTGCATACGGATTAATCTGGACAGCCACGTGAGCCGGATAGACCTGGTTGGAAAGGATGCGATTGTTCTGCGTGACGGCAAGCAAGTAACGGAATTCAGGGAAGGGATTCTTCCTTACGCCATACAGTCCAACACGGCACTGGTTTTTGATGAGTATGACGCCGGACGCCCCGATGTCATGTTTGTGATTCAACGAATCCTTGAAGTTTCGGGAAAATTGACTCTGCTGGACCAAAGCAAAGTTATCCGTCCTCATCCGGCATTTCGACTGTTTTCTACAACGAATACCATAGGACTTGGTGATACAAGCGGTCTCTATCACGGTACGCAACAGATTAACCAGGGGCAAATGGATCGCTGGTCAATCGTGGCAACACTGAATTATCTGCCACATGATGACGAAGTCAATATCATCCTGGCCAAAGCTCAATCCTACCGTGAAGGTGATGGCCGGGAAACAGTTGAGAAGATGGTTAGGGTTGCCGATTTGACCAGAAATGCCTTTATGAACGGGGATTTATCAACAGTCATGAGCCCGCGCACTGTAATTACCTGGGCGGAAAATACGGAAATATTCAACGATATTGGCTTCGCGTTTCAGCTGACTTTTCTCAACAAATGTGATGAGTTGGAGCGCGGTCTGGTAGCGGAATTTTATCAGAGGTGTTTTAGTGAGGAACTGCCGCAGTCTACAGCGAATATTGTACTGAGCTAGCTGATTGTGATCCGATGGCAAATGCGTTAAACAAAAAGGAAGGACTGGCAGAACCGTTCAAACGCGCAGTGGAAACAGCGACCCGTGCGATCGCACGGGATGACGAGATGCAGGTTATATTTACAGCCGACTCCCCTGGCATGGAGGGAAAGGTTGTCAAGTTGCCTGAACCTTCCCGCATACCCACCATGGACGAAATTGCCATTATTCGTGGACACGCGGATGCTCTCGCACTGCAGTCCGCCTGTCATGATCCGGATATTCACAATGCTGTTTGCCCGGCGGGAGGTCAAGCCCGCACCGTTTTTGAAGCAGTTGAGAGCGCCCGGGTGGAAGCCTTGGGCTCTATCAGAATGGCTGGAATGGCGGAAAATCTCGCTGCCAAAACCGATGATCGATATCGCGAGAGCCGCTTCCTGGAGATTTCGGATAAGTCTGATGCACCTCTGGAAGATGCCCTGTCGCTGATGGTTCGCGAATATCTAACCGGGCGGCCTCCACCCGCACATGCACAGAAACTTGTCGATATATGGCGTCCTTGGATAGAAAGCCATGCGGGACATGTGCTGTCGTCACTCAGCGAAATTGTGGACGATCAGGAATCCTTCGGGCAATGTTTGCGAGACATTCTGAATGCTCTGGAAATTGAAGAGGATCTCGTAGAGGGGCAGCAGGAGTCTTCAGGCGAAACTGATGATCAGGAGCAGGATGGCGCACCTGAAAACTCCGATGAAAATGACATAACGGACGCGAGCGACGTGTCGTCTGAAGAGAGTCTTTTTGATGGAGACGGGGGTGATGATGCAGAAAATTCTGATGCCGCCAATACGGATCTTCTGGATACTGATTCTGACGGTACTGAGGTTCCGGATGTACAAGAACCCTGGCGGCCAAATCTGTCTGTCCTGAATGACCCGGAATCTTTCGGCTATAAAATATTCACCACCAAATTCGATGAAACCGTCTCAGCGGAAGATCTCTGCGATATTGAAGAACTTGAGCGCCTCAGAAATTCCCTGGATAAGCAGCTTCAACCACTTCATGGAGCCGTTGCCCGCCTCGCGAACAGGCTTCAGCGGAAACTCCTGGCCCAGCAAAATAGAGCATGGGAGTTTGACCTTGAAGAAGGGTTGCTGGATGCAGGGCGTCTTTCCCGGGTGGTAACCGATCCACTTCATCCGTTATCGTTCAAACACGAAACAGATACGGAATTTCGGGATACGGTCGTAACATTGTTACTCGACAATTCCGGTTCGATGCGCGGGCGTCCAATCATGGTGGCCGCTTGTTGCGCCGATATTCTCGCTCGAACACTTGAAAGGTGTGGTGTGAAGGTTGAGATACTGGGATTCACGACCCGCGCCTGGAAGGGCGGGCTTTCCCGCGAAGATTGGCTGGCGGCCGGAAAGCCTCAATCTCCAGGTCGTCTGAATGATTTGCGGCATGTCATATATAAACCGGCTGACTGTCCCTGGCGACGCGCCCGGCGCAACCTCGGTTTGATGATGAGGGAAGGCCTTCTGAAAGAAAACATTGACGGCGAAGCTTTGGCCTGGGCCCATAAGCGATTGATAGGACGTCCCGAACAACGCCGCATTCTGATGATGATATCAGATGGGGCCCCAGTTGACGATTCAACGCATTCCGTCAATTCCGGTAGCTATCTCGAACAACATTTGCGCCAAGTCATTGAAGAGATAGAATTAAGATCTCCGGTTGAATTAATCGCCATTGGCATTGGGCATGATGTAACCCGATACTACAGACGCGCCGTGACCATTACAGATGCTGAAGAACTGGCCGGGGCTCTGACAGACCAACTTGCTGAATTATTCGATGAAAAAGTTTCTTTCGATCGCAAACCTTCGTTACAGTCTCCAGTTAGGCATTCCCGGCGGCACCATGAACGCCGTCACTAGGCAAGATTCGCGTTTGTGTATTCAAAAATTGGTACACTGTCTTGTTCGATTCCTTACGAATTGGCGGTCTCTGTCAATCCATTTCGTGACTGCTTTAATTTTGCTATTAAACGGCTTGAACCCGGTTTATGCAAAGCCCGATACGCGATATCTTCAGCTTAAAAATATTGATGTCTCCGCCACTCCCATTGATCTGGATCGGAAGAATAAAAATAGACGCAGATTTGGAAAACTCATCTGGCTCGGTGGCGTTTCTCTTTCCTCCGCATCGGTTTATTTTGGCGGATATTCCGGTCTGGTAATGGATGCTTCCGGAACTAAGATTGTAGGCATTTCGGATTCCGGAAGCTGGATCTCTGCAAATCTTTATTTCGGATCCGATGGCAGAATAGCCGGTATTAATAATGTAGAGATCGGACCGCTTCTGGCACCGAACAAACGGCCGTTTGAAAAAAAATCTGATAGAGATGCTGAAGGCTCGACTCTGGCAAGTGGTGATTTTCGCCGCGGCATCTTATATATATCGTTTGAAAATAATAACAGGATTGCCATATTTCCCATACGTGATGGACGCATCGAACCCCAAAAAGGGCTGATTCCTCTGCCCAAATCAGCCATGAAGCACAGGAACAACAAAGGCCTTGAGGGACTAGCCAGAATTCGACATGGTCCGAACAAAGGTGACTTGGTGATATTTGCTGAGCGATTTAAGGAACCAGACGATTTTTTGAATGGCTGGCTTCTGAGCAAACACGGGACACGCAGACTCCGACTGCGCAGTGTTGGCGGATATGATATAACCGATGTTGCACCCTTTCCCGATGGAGGCATCCTGATTTTGGAAAGGCGATTTCGTTATTCTGAAGGAATTAAGGTACGTATAAGACGTCTTTATCCAGATGCCCTGAAAAATAAGGAACGTCTTGATGGGGAAGTGCTGTTCGAAGCTGATGATAGTTATAATATCGATAATATGGAAGGCATTACCGTACATCTGAATAAGCGCAAAGAAGCTATTATTACTTTGATTTCAGATGATAATTTCAATTTGTTTCAACGCACGCTTCTTATGCAATTTATGGTGCCGAATTCGGCAGGGCAATAAACTTGCTCCCAAATCACGATTTTCAGTCATTTAGGAAATTGCAAAGTAAGGCGTATGAGATGCCTGGGAATTTGATCAAGCTGCAGCAGAATCGGATGCCGTATCGTCCCCAGCTTTTGATTTCATAATCTTTCGTTTAAGTCTGCGAGCCTTGAGGGAAAGTTCTTGATCCTTGGCTTTGGCAAGATATGAATCGAGCCCACCGCGATGTTCGATGGTACGCAAAGCATAGGCGCTAATCTTTAGACGAAAACTCTCACCGAGCGTTTCGCTGAGAAGATTCACGTTACAAAGATTTGGTAGAAACCGACGTCGGGTGCGGTTTTTCGCATGGCTTACATTGTTTCCTGTTTGCACCGTTTTTCCAGTAAGCTCACATCGCCGAGACATCGTATTCATCCTTATGATCTTGCCCAGAAACATAAACAGGCCGTACGGCATAAAAAACGTTACCAGGTCAGTGATTTGCAGAGATTTTAAGATCGCAGCACCTCGCCGATCGATCTGAATATGAGGGTATACTCTTGGCCGGCTCAATTCGTCAAGACCATTTATAAAACTCATTTTATAACCGGTGTTTAACTATTGTTAAGGCTTTTCCCTCATTTTCATCTGGCTGTCTTATAGAGTTATTGGACGGCACTTGTTCGCGATGAATAAACCTTGATTGCAATGGGACATAGAATCGACCGATTCAGGTCTCAATGTTGAGCTAATGTTAAAGTTGTGTTGCGTCAGTTGTGTAACCCTGGTACGGGCCAAATATGCAAGTAATAGTTAGTAAGTATATAGTCCGAATTGTGTCTTACCTCTCGATTGGGATTATTTTCAGTTCAGCACAGTTGTTATATTCCACAGCCCAAGTCCGGGCCGACAGCTCCTATTCCAAAATCAACGCCAAATATGACATTAAATTCAATGGTTTCCCGTTGGGGAACTTTGAACTCCAGTCTAATTTATCGCGCAAAGCCTATTCGATGATTGGTTCAACGAAACTTTCGATACTCGAGGGTCTTTTGTTTGAATGGCAGGGTACCACGTCAAGCGTCGGAACGCTGACAAAAGCAGGACCGCAGCCCAAGGCTTTCTCCTTTGATTTCCGCTCAAGCAAGAAATCTGAGCAATTGCAGATGCAGTTCGGCAGAAATTCCGTAAAAAGCGTCGTCTCTCAACCGCCGGTGATTCCAAGTGCCATGCGAGTTCCCGTAACGGCCAAGCACCTTGAGAATGTCGTGGATCCCATGTCGGCACTCGTGCTGTTGACGACTCCCAAGGGCTCCATCCCCTCACGCACAATTTGTGATCGAAAAATACCCGTATTTGACGGTAAAGAACGCTTCAACCTTGTGCTGTCCTATCGGCAAACACTCCCTGTCAGCGATTTCGGGACCCTGGGATCGCCACTATCTGCCTTTGTCTGTCGTGTAAAATACATACCGATTTCGGGGCATAGCAAAACCAATCAGCTCGCCAGTTACCTTTCTAAATCGGATGATATTGAAATTTGGATGCTCCCTGCGGAAAAAGCGAATATGTACTTTCCCTATCATATTTCCATACCAACACCATTTGGATTTGCAACGCTTACCGCAAAGTCCTTTTTAGTTGATCATTCTGATCGAGGTCGATTGGCGTTCGCCCGCTAAAGCCCTCCTCTAAGTGGGACTAGGACTATTATCCAATACCTCAGAGACCTGCCATCGACTCTAATTCCTAAGGAATAGGTCGGAACTTCAAACATCGCAAAATATGCTAAAAACTAAATGAACGTGTTCCCGTTGGCGAAGATCCGAAAACACGACAAGACTTCCCGGACACCGTCATTTGAATTACCCTGTTTGTCAGCTTGATACTCCGATAAAATATCGTGCCGTCAAGCTGAATGGCATCACAGATCAATTAATCAAAAAGACGTTCTTGCATTATTCAGAACATATTTGATAAAAATGTGCTTGTTTACGGCGGATAACTGCACATCTCGAAGGGACCTCAATATCTGGACCGCATCGAACGGATCACAATCACACAATATAATTTTCCGTAATTTGATACGAGCCCGAAAAACCCGATAGCCAAGCGAGTGCATTAAGTATAAGACCTCATCGAAACAATTTTTCAGACCCTTTTAGCCGCAGGAGGCTTAGGATGAGCAGTGATTATCTATCTCCATCCGAGAGAGGAACAATCGGGCGATCTGTCACGGCTGTTTTGGGTCCAACAAATACGGGAAAAACCCATTTGGCAATTGAACGTATGGTCGGACATCAATCCGGTCTGATCGGTCTTCCATTGCGACTGCTCGCCCGAGAAGTTTATGATCGCATAACATCCAAGATAAATCCCTCAGATGTGGCCCTGATTACCGGTGAAGAGCGCATCAAACCCGCTAATCCCAGGTATTATGTTTGTACTGTCGAAGCCATGCCCCGCGACATAGAGGTGGATTTCTTGGCTGTTGATGAAATTCAGCTCGCAGCGGACCTTGAACGCGGTCATGTTTTCACTAACAGGCTCCTGTCGGCGCGCGGTCAATCGGAGACTCTCCTTCTTGGCTCACTGACAATGCGTGATGTCATCGCGAAACTCCTTCCAGGTTCCAATCTTATAACCCGACCCCGCCTTTCGAAACTCACCTATTCCGGTCAGAAAAAATTAACCCGACTGCCGCGACGCACGGCAATCGTCGCGTTCTCCGCCAACGAAGTTTATGAAATCGCGGAACTGATCCGGCGGCAACGCGGCGGCGCGGCCGTTGTTCTTGGCGCGTTAAGCCCGCGAACGAGAAATGCACAAGTGGAACTTTATCAAAACGGCGATGTTGATTTTCTGATAGCTACCGATGCTATCGGAATGGGTTTAAATTTGAACGTCAGTCATGTGGCTTTTGCTGCAACTCGGAAGTTTGACGGTCGGTATCATCGGGAACTTATTCCAGCAGAACTCTCCCAGATAGCGGGAAGAGCAGGTCGTTACATGAACGATGGTACTTTTGGCGTAACTGGCAATGTGGAACCATTCGAAACGGATATTATTAACCAGCTGGAATCTCACGAATTCGCGCCGACAAAGGTCTTGCAGTGGCGAAATTCGGATTTGGAGTTTTCATCCCTTGACGCTTTAAAAGATAGTCTAGCAGAAAACCCGGCCCAGCCCAACTTGGCAAGGGCAAGAATGTCAGATGACATGGTAGCACTTGAAAATGTCAGTCTTAACCCGAAAGTCAAATCGACGGCGATCGCACCGGCGGCCGTGAGAAAGTTATGGGACCTCTGTCAGATCCCGGACTATCGAAAAATTTCAACCGCCAATCACGCCGAAATAATATTGGAACTCTATAGATTTGCCATGAGTGAGACTGGTCAGATTCCTGAAGATTGGATGGCCAAACAGGTTGAATTTGCCAATCGGACAGATGGCGATATCGACACACTTTCCAACCGCATCTCACATATTAGAACCTGGACCTTTGTTTCAAACCGGCCAGATTTACTGGATGACCCGACCCACTGGCAGGAACTTACAAAAAACATAGAGGACCGGTTGTCTGATGCCCTGCATGAACAGCTGATGAAACGATTTGTGGATCAGCGGACATCTGTACTGATGAAGCGGTTGCAGGACCAGGACGAAATGTTTGCAGAGATTTCGTCGGATGGGAAAATATTCGTCGAGAAGCATTTTGTTGGGAAACTGCTTGGCTTCAGATTTACACCGGATAATAGTGCCGACGGCATACACGGCAAGGCAGCCAGAAACGCAGCAGCCAAGGTTCTTTCCAAAGAGCTTGATTTGCGCACCCGAAAAGTCTGCGCCGCAAAAAGCAATGCTTTTCAGCTAAGCCGGAATGGCGCAATTCAATGGCGCGACGAAGAAATTGCGTTCCTCGAAGCTTCGGATGATCATCTCAAACCTGGAATTTCGATACTGGCAGATGAGCATCTGTCTACGGGTAATCGTGACAAAATAATATCGCGTTTGCAGGAGTGGATCGAAGAGCAAGTCCAGGAAAAACTCCGACCTCTTGTGGCGTTAGCCAACGCCAAAGAGTTTTCCGGTCTGGCCCGCGGCATTGCATTCAGACTTCAAGAAAATTTTGGCATACTGAGAAGAGAAGATGTCTCGGAAGAGCTACGATCTCTGGATCAGACCGCACGTAGTCAGTTACGCAAATACGGCATTCGTTTCGGCGCATTCAATATCTACTTCCCGAGCTTGCTGAAGCCCGCAGCAAATGAACTGACATTGATATTGTGGATTCTGCGATACGGCAAGCAGTACGGCTTCAGCTTGTCAGAATATCCAGCCCCTCCTAAAGCCGGTCTGACTTCGGTTAACATGATGCCAGATATTCCTGAATCCTTTTACGTCGCTGCTGGATTCAAACCCTGCGGAACTAGAGCCGTACGCATAGACATGATTGAGCGTCTTTCCGATATGATTAGAATCTTAACCTCATGGCGTCAAAAAGATGGTGGTCAGGACAGGCCACCCGAAGGGGCGACCGGAGACGGAGGATTTGTAATTCAGCCTGCGATGATGTCCATATTGGGTTGCTCACCCGAAGAACTTGGAGACATTTTAAGGTTTTTGAATTTCCGAAGTGAGGGCCGGTCTGCTTGTGACATGAACACCAAAGGACGGACCGATCAGGCCGGCAAACACGGCGATACCTTTTCAGTTAATTCCGACCAAAGCCCCGATACCCCCACACGGTCAACATTGGACGACGCTCGCAATACCACCATGAAAATTGATAAGGCTGAGGTGGCGGCACAGCTCTACACCCCGACGCAGGAGGCCGGTGAAAGCCAAGACGCGGCAACGCAAACAGCCTCGGGGACCGAGTCGCGGTCAACTTCCCAGGAGTCGGGCATCAAATATACTGAGCCTAATCAACCATCCGACTCCGAAACCAATGATGAAAAAGAATTGTCCAGACTGAATCGGCAGGAGCTTGTCTGGCGTCCTGTTCGGCGGAAGTCGGTTCAGCGACGCAATAACACCCGAACCCGACCACATCAGGAGAAAACTGAAAAATACTCGTCGCGCCATTCTAAGGGAGGTAAGAAGAAATTGTCACGCGGTCACAAACCCGGAAGCGCTGACAAATCTTCAAAGAAAACCACGCAAAAACAGGCGCGGATTGACCCTGATTCTCCATTCGCGGCACTCAAACAACTGAGAGATGATCTTGAAAGTCAAAACTCAGACCAGCGGTGACACGATGCCATTAAAGTTCCAGCGTATTGACAAATGGCTTTGGTACTCAAGACTGATTAAAACTCGCACTCAGGCGAGCCGGTTGATTGCTGCTGGTAAAGTCCGGGTGAATCGGACACGCGTCCAGAAACCGGCAGCTAATCTTCATGTCGGTGATGTTGTGACCGCTGTAATCAATGGAAGAGTCAGAGTGGCAAAGATAATGGAGCTGGGGCGACGGCGAGGCCCCCCTATGGAAGCAAGCCTGCTTTATGAAGATTTGACTCCGGTTCAAAATTCTGCCTCCCCAAGCAAGAATGATTTTCCTGTTAAGGCCCCCTCCCGGGACAAGGGGATGGGGAGACCGACCAAAAGAGACCGGAGGAAATTGGATCATTTTCGGGATAAGGCGCATTTCAGCGACAATTAATGACAAATAAGCTGCCTCAAATTTGCCCGCTGGCAGAAAATTTACTGCTGATGGAGTCGAAATTTTAGATTTCCCATCCAAATGTCCAATTGATTATCAAGTTACACTTGTGCTTTTTCCACAATTCAGTTAGGGATTTGCCGAATTTCAAAGTGAAATGATCAAATACCGATAAAATATAGTATTTTCAGTATTTTCAAAGATGCAGCGACGCTTGGGCGAATGGAGATATTTATGACTTACGTTGTCATCGATGCATGCATTAAATGCAAATATACAGACTGCGTCGAGGTCTGCCCGGTCGACTGCTTTTACGAAGGTGAAAACATGCTTGTAATACAGCCTGACGAATGTATCGATTGTGGGGTGTGCGAGCCTGAATGCCCTGTCGAAGCCATAAAACCCGATACCGAACCCGGGTTGGAGAAATGGCTGGAGATTAATCTCGAATATTCCGAAAAGTGGCCCAATATAACTACAAAAAGAGAAAATCTTCCGGATGCGGAGAAATATGAAAAAGAAACGGAAAAATTTGAGAAATACTTTTCACCAGAACCCGGTGAAGGAGATTAATGGGAGGACTTGTTAATAATTATCGTTAATATATTGCTGAATTTAGCTTAATTGTGAGTGATAAAACCATAAAATTTGAGAATTTCTAACGTAAATTAGAGAGCTGCGCTTTAATTTATCCCAATTTTGTGTTATGATTTCTAATAATTGGCGTTCGTTGCTGGATTATTAAGTTTTGCTCTATTGGGATCTTGAACATTCAAATCTCCCGAATTTTGTTAGTTTTTGCTGAAGCCCGCATATTTGCAGGCATTTCATCCATGAACCTGCCTATCAAAGAGCTTGAGAACAACCGGCTACGAGACCAAATAAGTATGGTGGATGAGATACATTGATTGGGATGTTGGCAGTTTCCACCGATCAACAACGTAGCAGCGGTACAAAGTTTCTCACCGCAAACCTTAGTCTGCTCACTCAATTGAGCCGCTGATAATAAACGTTTCGCTTAATGGCGCGTTACGCCTTTGGCTGAACAATTAACAGACCGGGATGTAATAATGGCTGCAAAGAATACTAAAAAGACCCCCCCACAACAACGGCATGGATTTCGTCGAAATGAGTTTATAGTTTACCCATCGCACGGTGTCGGACAGATATTGAACATTGAAGAGGAAGAGATTGCCGGTGCGGCTCTTGAATTATTTGTTATAAACTTCCAGCATGACAAAATGACTTTGCGTGTCCCAACTTCAAAATGTGCTGATGTCGGGATGAGAAAGCTGTCAGATGAGTCCGTTGTGAAAAAAGCAATGTCGACCCTGAAGGGAAAAGCCCGAATAAAACGCACAATGTGGAGCCGTCGAGCCCAAGAGTATGAAGCCAAAATCAATTCCGGTGATTTGGTGTCCATTGCTGAGGTTGTTCGTGATCTTTATCGATCCGACACCCAACCGGAACAGTCCTATTCTGAACGGCAACTCTATGAATCAGCGCTCGACCGTATGTCACGGGAAATTGCGGCCGTGCAAAAAGTTGAAGAAGGTATCGCTGTTCAGTCGATTACAGATATATTGTCAAAAAGCACTACGGAAAGTCAAAAAGCCGAATTGGAAAGCGCCAACGAGGAAGAAGAACAGGCCGCCTGACTATCGCCTCCAATCATAGCCTTATCCTGATGGCATTGTTTAAATCTAGAAACAATAATTGCCGGCACATTCAGTGCCGGCAATTTTGCTTCAGCTACGACTTAACCCACACAATATCTTACATTCTTGATTCTGCATCGCTGTAACTTGATTCTTCGTTATGGAGTTTTATTTCTGATTGTTCTGGCCGTGGCTGCCTCGCCAGCAGGGCCTCCGTTCAAGAAACTTCAGCTCAGCAAGATACTCATCATATTTGTCCCGATCAGCCTGTTTGCGAATTTCGGGATCGTCCCGGCCATCGCCGGATCCTGCCTTTTCAAATTTGTCAGATTGCACCGGGGACACTCCTCAAAAAATTATATTCCCGAACTTGATCAAGTAAAATATGATTGACTAAAAGTCGTTGATTGGACAAGTTTAACTGCTTTTCCCATAAATGTTAATAACCTCAAAAGGTGTGATAACCATGAAAGCAGCCTATATAGAGGAATTTGGAGGACCCGAAGTCCTGAAATTTGGAGAATTACCCGATCCGATTGCCCGCGAGGGGGAAGTGGTCCTCGACATTCACGCAGCATCAGTAAATGGAGCTGACTGGAAAGTCCGATCAAACAGGTACGGTCAGAAACTTACCTTTCCTTATATTCTGGGTAGAGATTTCTCCGGCACCGTTAGCGCACTTGGCCCGGGAGCCGATGAGTTTGAGGTGGGCGATGAGGTCTTTGGCGTTTGCGACGTAGGGCAGGAAGGCAGCTATGCCGAAAAGATATCAATGAAGGAAGAAATTATCGCCCATAAACCTGCGACCCTTTCTCATATAGATGCGGCATCTGTCGCCCTTATCGGTTTGACTGCCCTAAAGTCTATTGAAGAAACGCTCATGCTGAAGTCTGGAGAAAAAATTCTCATCCAAGGCGGGGCTGGCGGAGTAGCAAGTTTCGCCGTCCAACTCGCCAAGCATATCGGTGCCTATGTTGTGACCACTGCAAGTGTTCAAAATCATGAGTATCTTGCAAAACTCGGTGCCGATGAAATTATTGACTACAACAAACAGGATTTTACCCGGTTAGTCTCCGACTGTGACGCTGTTCTTGATACTGTTGGCGGAGATGTGGCACTTAAATCTTTTGAAGTTCTAAAATCAGGAGGTCGTGCCGCATTTATTGCATCGGGTGTAAACGCTCCAGAATCGCCGAGACCCGACGTAACTTCATTACGACCCGCAGTGAACCGAGATCGAGATCACATTGTTCGTATAGTTGAACTGATAAACTCCGGAGCAATCCAATTGCCTGAGACGAAACTGTTCGCATTGTCTGAAGCTGCAGAAGCACACAGAATAAGCGAAGCGCGACATCTTCGGGGAAAGCTTGTATTTAAGGTTCGGTAGCCTCCGTCTGCACGGCACTGATTATGACTCAGTTCCGAATTCAGCTGCGTCCATCCAGGACAGTGCAACAAAAACCAAAATTAGCAGATAGTTTCAGGCGCAATTGCCCCAATAGCTGTCAAGCAGCTTATGGTACGCCTTTGAGTTGGCCTGTCCCCTGGCAACCATCTGATCCAATCGGCGTTTTTGATCCTTGCAACTAGAATTCAATGATTTTGGACTGCCGCCCATCCCGGCACTATCTTGATCGGCAACAGGCGTACAGGCAGTGGTGGCTGCCAAAAATGACAGAAAAATCAGAGTTCTAGATATGAATTTACAGATATTTGACAAAATTTACCCCCAATATCTTTTGCTTGGAGTCTAACACCGTCTTAATAGAGCGGTCATCGAATTTATTAATTAATCCAAAATTTTATTGACCCACACACGAACAACTCCTGATGGCCCGGTTATCGGCATTTTATTGGGTCACTCTGGACTGCGATGAGTTCGGACCATATATATGCAACAGTTGTCAATTAGAATATGACGCAGCTGGAGAAACTTGTAAGTGTCAATTCGACCAGTAAAAAGAATTCTGAAATCACAACCTGCCATTGAAGGCGCGGGTGTCAAACTTCACCGCGCCTTTGGATTTGGTGATACGGATTCAACAGATCCTTTTCTATTGCTTGATGATTTTCGCAATGACCGACCAGATGATTATATCCGGGGATTTCCGTGGCATCCGCACCGCGGAATAGAAACTATCTCATATGTGCTCTCCGGAACGGTATCGCATGGCGACAGCCTCGGAAATAGCGGAACTCTTGGAGCTGGAGATGTACAGTGGATGACGGCCGGCAGCGGAATTTTACATCAGGAAATGCCTGAAGGAGATGCTGAGGGCCGTATGCACGGCTTTCAGCTTTGGGCGAACCTGCCTCGGTCCCTGAAAATGACAGCTCCGCGTTACCAGGATGTGGAAGCGAAGGACATACCCGAAATCACTGAAGACGACGGTACACGTGTCCGCATCATATGCGGCGAGTTTTGGGGTCAAAAAGGACCTGTAGACGGTATCGCCGCAGACCCCCGCTATCTGGACGTGTGGATACCACCTGGAAAACGGAAGGTTCTGGCCGTAGAGATTGAACGTAGCGCTTTTGCCTATATCTTTGAAGGCTCGGGAAATTTTCGCGATTCTTCCGATCCCTTTGGCGTCCTCACGGAAAAGGAAAGTTCTGACGGTCGCGAATATTATGCGCGCGAACCTGTTGGCAATCGATCCCTGGTTTTATTTGACCGTGGTGATGAAGTCGTTGTGCAGGCGGGCGATGAGGGGCTTCGATTCCTGTTGGTATCGGGCAAACCGATTCGAGAGCCGGTTGCCTGGCATGGTCCTATCGTCATGAACAGCCAGTCAGAACTACAACAGGCGATAAAAGAATTGC
Source organism: uncultured Hyphomicrobiaceae bacterium (assembly GCA_964461525.1). Lineage (GTDB taxonomy): Bacteria > Pseudomonadota > Alphaproteobacteria > Rhizobiales > CAYWUX01 > CAYWUX01. The sequence continues at coordinate 51,844 of CAYWUX010000004.1, forward strand.
ACGACGGCAGTTTCATCAAATAGGCTGCCTTCTCTGCAAGCTTGATCACCGGATTATGTTGTTAATGAAAGTCAACACCGTCAGCGACTTCTTTCTTCGCATGCAGTAACGCTCAGCCGTCTTTAACCTGGTAGAGATAAACCGTTTCCAGACCTATTTCTGTCCTGCAGAGGACCAGCATGCCCGATAGCGGGTACGGCGACACTCAAGACATCCGGAACAATCTGACAGAAATTTATCAGCTCTGCGCTGCAATCAACGAGACTATTGATTTGCAGGGGTCCCCCTGATACCGGATCTCAGGTCTTTGCATGTAAAAAATGTGCAATCCTGTTCGGAAATGACCCGAGTACCATGCACAGAATTAGGTGGCAAATAAATTAACTCTCCAGGACCGGCTTCAATTGTCCGACCATCGATCGTCGTTTTGACACGTCCTTCTATGATGTAAATCCATTGTTCGTTCGGATGAGAGTGAGGTTTTGCCTCGCCACCACTTGCTATCGTCATTAATCCAACCGTGGTAAGTTCTCCCTCGATTACCGGTCCGAGCGTCTGACCATAGCCCTCAGCCGCGTTAATCTTAGTCAGGGATTTCATATCGAAATGGGTATGATTCGCATCCGCTTTATGTGCTCCATCTGTTTTAAGTTTATGTTCGACCATATCGTCACTCCCGGATTATCTTGTCAGCCACATAACTTTATCAGCGCTTATTTAATCAAATCGCGACAACGCGAATGATTTATAGATGCCGCAATGGACTATAATGACAGTGTTCGCAAAAATTTTAAAGTCTCTGGGATTTGCAAAACCTCCCCTCTTGAAACTTCAACTGATGAAGTTCTAGTTGAAAGATACAGGAAATCTGATTTCATGCGCTATCTTTCCGCGCTCGATCAGAAGGTATTAATCGTTCGGTGTAGATTAATACCTATCTGGTACATATATAGATTAAGAGTATAGAGCACAAGGATTTCAGGTCGGACTGGCCGGTTAAATCAGAACGGAATTAAAATTAATGATCAGAAAACGACATCAGATGAAGGAACAGGTCCATGAAGAAGGTACCTCAAAAGCTGGCAAACCCCGTTGCCAGAACCTTGCGAAAAAGGCGTTTTAAGCAAAAGATAGTCTCAGACAAAAAAATCTATAATCGGAAAAAAATGCCCTCACCACAAAAATTGGTAGAGGGCATTCTTAATGTTCAATCCGAACCATTTTACTGATCTGGACTTTACCGACAAACTTTTATTTTAGACTCACTATCTGGCCGTATGCCGCATTCAAAATCAGAGTTGGATCCGTCGGCACATCAAAATATAACCCATATCCATTTAACGTGAAGAATATCGCCACCCCGGTCAAAACGCTGCTGACCAAGAGCAGAAACCCGCCACTCATAATAAGCGAAGCTGATGCCAGAACAATTGCAATCTGCAATGTTGCGATGGCGACACTGAAATAGTCTGCCTGGCGAATAGCAGTTTTTCTTTTGGCCTGTTCGGATCGTGCTCTCGCCAATATTTCACTTTTTTCATGATCGTATCTAAGTGACGTTGTCTCCCACTCTTTAGCAAGTTCCGGTCTCTGCATTGCCTCAAAGGTGTTGCTGGCAATTTTTGCATCGGTGGCCCGAACTGTTTTGGCCTGGTAAAAAGCAAACTGATTGGCCGATTCAATATGGGCAACCAGCGCCCGCCTATCGGCGTCACCGTCGGCCATGGACACCAGAGCGAGAAAAGCAGCGAGAACGGCGATGAATATTGGCGTTTTGCTTTTTTTGGCTTCCCGGGAAACGTCCCGCATCAAACCTCGAAGTTCCCCGCCTGAACCACTTCGGTGGATCATAGACTCAGATGTTGACATAATCCCCCTCCGACATCCTCATCATTTCTGTTGGATAGTGATTCGCATAGTTTACAGAAACCGGTCCGTACTGCAATTCAGACATCGATATATATGGACAGGAATTGGATAACTTGGCCGACGGCACCCGCCAGACAGACCCCTGTTCAACGGCCAGGTCGATTGAAAAAGGACGTCTAGAAGCTCAAGGACAGATCTTGATGAACCGAGCTACATGAAGCAACGGCGATGGCCTTGTCACGCGGTAACCGAGCCTGCTGACGCAACCCGATATTGTTTCGTATAGTCAGTTCGTAAGCCCTTAATCCATCGAGAATTTCTTCACTTGCCTGCTTTCGCCAGGCCAGATCATCGGCCACGAGTTTAAGCCCCTGCTCCATGTTTTCTTTCACTTGTTCCGGATCACTTCTACGGCCCCGAGTAAATCGCCGGGCCGACGACAATTTGGAACTCAGTGTGCTCGTACCGGGAATCCTTCGCACAAGCTTTGTAGCATCGTTAATTTTCACTGATATATCATCAAGATTGTTAGAAGAAATCGCCTGAGTAATCTGCTTCAGTTCGGCTTCAACCTCCTGAAGAGCCGGAAATGCTTCGATCACCTCTATAAGTTCCCGGACGGGTTCATACGCGCTGTCGGCAGCTTGCTGATATTGCCGACGTACAATTTTATGGGTATTCTGCAAACTCTTGAATTTTTTACTGACCTCACCCCAATCCGATGGGATTGACGCTTCCAGAACTTTTTGCTCTGCCTGAAGAGCGGCCAACTGAGATCCAAGAATTTCAATCTGAGATTGATCGGCATCAGGCGTACGTTTGATGCGATTGATCTGATTCCGGCTCTCGTTTATTTCGGATTTCAGGCGGCCAATATCTCTTTGTATGCGGCGCACTTCCTGATGAACAGGCCGATACTCGACAGCGGCGGCATCCATGATTCGTCCCGTCGACTTAACTTTGTCAATAAGTTCAAAAATTGATTTGGCCTTATCCAGACCATCTCTCAAATCAGATTGAAATTTCTTTGGCAGGAATCCTGTATTCAGCGACCGCACCTCATTAATAGAATTGCGCAGCGACTGTTCATTTGCCGCATACTGTTGGAAAAGGTCTTGTTCGATACAGGACTGCAGTCTCGGATTGAGTGGAGGGGGTGCGGTATCGGAGAGTAGTGAAATTCGATTAGGTAAATAATTCACAAGAGGCGGCCAGGACCCGACAATGACAAGAGCAAGAAGTTGAAGCGAGATAAAGGGCACAACCCCCTTATACATATCGACGGTTCTGACGGAGGGAGGAGCAACACCGCGTAAATAGAATAGCGCAAACCCAAAGGGCGGGGTCAGGAAAGATGTCTGGATGTTCAAACCGATCATCACGCCTAACCACACGGCTGTAATATTCGCCGAGGGGTCCATCAATAAAATAGGAGCCACGATCGGAACGACAACCACCGCAATCTCGATAAAATCAAGGAAGAAACCCAGAACGAATATCACCGCCATAACAATAACAAACTGCATCCAGAAACCACCCGGCAGGGAAGTTAGAAAGTTCTTGACAAGCTCTTCGCCACCAAAACTCCGGAATGCTGCGGTGAGCATCGCTGCACCGAGCAATATTATGAAAACGAGGGACGTCGTTTTGGCTGTTTCCAAGATGACCCCGCGAAGGGTGTTATCGATCTTAAAAGTTCTCCACCCACTCCACACTGTGGCGATGATCAGACCAATGGATGCTAGAGCGGCAAGACTTACACCCATCGCGTCTTCGGCGGTTTTTATGTTTCTGATATTTGTTGAGAAAGTGTGCGAAATGAAAAACAGGGCCACAACGCATAAAATAGCCAGGAGGGCCGGGTAGAATGCGTCCTTCTGTCCTTCCTTGAGGCGGTAACCAGCCATAATCATGGCGCCGACCGCCCCTATTGCGCCGGCCTGATTGACGGTTGCAATTCCCAGGATTATCGAACCCAAAACGATAAATATCAGAGTTAATGGCGGGATAAGGATGACAAAAACTCGCATCATAAATCTGCGGTCCAGTTCACCTTCCAAGGCAACCGCGGGGGCAACCTTGCGCCTGACTATGGCGAGCGCAAGGATAAAAACCATATAAAGACCGACAAGAATCAGGCCGGGGATCAAGGCGCCGAGGAACATGTCGCCAGCGCTGGTAGAGGTGACACCAAATTCCGACGGCATGGAGAATGAGCCTGTGGTCTCTCTATAAAGGGTTTTCCGAGCTGTGCCGGCCTGGTCAACTGCGCTGGCCAGCTGATCGGCCAGGATTATAAGAACGATTGATGGCGGAATAATCTGCCCCAGAGTGCCGGAAGCCGCGATGGTACCTGTCGCCAGCGATTTGGAATAGTTACTCCTCAGCATTGCGGGTAGCGAAATCAAGCCCATGGCTACAACCGTCGCCCCGACAATTCCCGTGGTGGCGGCAAGAAGTCCCCCGACAAATACCACCGACACTCCGAGGCCGCCACGAACCGGACCAAACAGCTGGGCCATAGTGACCAGCAAATCCTCAGCAATTTTGGAGCGCTGAAGCATAATGCCCATGAAAACAAACAGCGGAATCGCGATTAGTGTATCGCGCTCGACCTCCCAATAAATGCCCCGAAAATTCGTGACGCCCGCCGTGAGCCATTGCACCGGGCCGCCCTGGGCAAAATAGGCGCTGGGATCACCGGCAAATATCCAGCCACTTAAAGCGGCAAGGCCAATACTCAGGATCGCCGAACCGGGAAGAGCAAACGCCACGGGAAATCCCGACGCTAAAGCGCTAGCCATGAGAAGGATAAGTATGGCAAGAAAAACCAGTTCCATATTTTAGTTTCCGCTCATAAAAACTTTTTGAATTAGCCCGTTTCAGACGTCAATGCTGCAGATCGGACTCCAACTGTTTCTTCCCGGGGTCTTCGCGATAATCCGCATAGCCTTCCAACAGGTAAGCACAGAACTGGATCAACATAGAAATAGCAAAAATGGCCAGAAATCCCGCCATCAAATATTTAACATACATTCCAAAGCCTGATTGTGTGACTTCAAAGCTCAGAATAGGAGCGTTTATGATACTTGATTTACCAGCAAAACCTACCGCAAGAATGACCCAGCAGAGCGACAGGCCCAAGATAATTGAACCAATAAAGTTCACCATTCCCTTGGTGCTATCTCGAAAACCTGAATACAGTACGTCAACACGCACATGCCCCTCTTCAATCAGTGTATATGCGCTGGCAAATAGAAAAAGCCCGGCATACCAGAACCGGACGATATCCCCCATGAAAGCCTGTTCGTAGGAAAATACAAAGCGCAACAGAACGATCTGAAGTTCGGCGATAACCACCAGAAGTGCGAGCCAGGTAAAGCCTAGGGTCCGGGTCAGCGCCGCCACGATGAGTGAGATAATTATCAGTGGAATATGAACATAGGTGCCTCGATAATGGGACCTTCCTAGATTGTTTGCAATCTCTGTCCCGACAACAGAGTCAAGAATTTCCTCGACCCGCAAAAATGAGATAATCATGTCGGCCAGGCCAACAAAAACAACCATCCAGAAAGAAGCGCGGATGATATAGTTGGTAATACTCTGCATGATTTGGCTGTCTTGACGCAGACTGCAGTTTCTGCGGTAAAACACGATCAGGACCGCACCCAGCAAACTGCAGACATAACTCGCAACCTGAAGCCAGCCCAGCCATTGATTCGGGGTACCCGACACCGAACCACCCAGAACAGAGGCAAATCCCGGCCAACCACGCCAATAAATCAGATAGTTATTCAATAAATACATCACCATGGCCAAAATATTGAACCAGGCGAAAATACGGATCAGAATTACGATTAAGTCATTTGCGGATTGGCCGTTTGCTATCGAGGCGGGAAACTGCTGGTCGCTGACAGTCATTTACGAAAGCCTTCGAATAGAACGAATTTAAAATATGGACGGGATAGAATCCCCGTCCATAAACTTTAGACCGCGCAAGATTAAATACCAAGCACTCTGTTGCGCTGCTCGTAATAGGGACCTTCGGACAGATTCATCCAGCCTCCAACATCCGTCCTTGTAGCTGCAAAGCTGTCATAAATCCGCTTGGCAAGATCGCTATGCCCCCGAGCGGTCTCAAAAACTTCCTCGGCTGCACTGCCGAAGCCGTCGTAGACATCATCGTTGAATTTACGCAGTTTTACGCCATGCTCCTTCAGAAGTTTGGTCAGGTAGGTACCGTTATTGGCATTGAATTCAGCCATCATGAGTTCGTTTTCGCGACCACTGGCAGCCGTGATGATTTCCTTTTCGGTATTGCTTAATGATCCCCACCAGGACGCATTCATGCCCAGGGACAAGGTTGATCCTGGCTCATGCATTCCCGGATAGTAGTAGAATTTTGCGGCTTCATAGAACTTCATGAAATAGTCGTTCCAGGGGCCGACCCATTCGGTGGCATCAATCGAGCCCGAAACCAGATTTTCATAAATCTGCCCGCCAGGAAGGGATACTGGTGATGCACCAAGCTTGGCCATGACGTCACCACCGAGACCCGGGATACGCATTTTAAGCCCTTTAATGTCATCGGGGGAATTAATCTCCTTGTTGAACCAACCTCCCATCTGAACGCCTGTACTGCCTGCAGCCAGACACTTGAGGCCAAATTCTCCCGCCAGTTCATCCCATAGCTTCTGTCCACCCATGAAATGTATCCAGGCATTCATCTCATTGTAGGTTAAACCGAAGGGAACTGAAGTGAAAAATGCCCACCCCGGATGTTTACCTTTCCAGTAGTAATCGGCCGCGTGATAGGCCTGCGCGTTGCCGGAAGCGACAGCGTCAAATGAATCAAACGCGCCGACACGTTCACCGGCAGCAAAATACTGAACTTTGATGTTGCCATCAGTCAAAGTTTCGATATTGGCGGCCAATCGCTGAGCACCCGTGCCAAGTCCCGGAAAATCGCGGGGCCAGGTGGCAACAACAACCATCTCTTTTCGAGATTGTGTAATTGCCGGGGTTGCAAATGTCGTTGCTGCGGCGGCGGCACCAGTTGCTAAACCTGCTTTTTTTATGAATGAACGACGGTCCATATACTCTCTCCCATTTGTCTTGAGCTGCTTTCAATTTATTCGGCCAACTATTGTCATACAATTGCTTATTAGTCGAATGCTTGTTACTATTATAACGTGGTTTTTTGTCTGTAACATTAAAATTCCCTTAGAAATCGCTTGAATTCTCAGGAATGATATCTTGAGCTGTCGCCTGGAACCGAATTTGGCGGTCGCATCGCAATTTCTCAAATTCAAGTTACGAAATTGATGGAACAAATTCCGCTGATGGCATAACTTTACGTGTGACATCTGGAATAAATTACGATCAGCAATTAAATACAGGCCGTAGAAAATGCCGTTTGAAGCCGCCAGCGATATTCTCGCACCTTATACTGTTCTGGATCTGACCCGCGTTCGCTCGGGTCCCACTGCCGTCCGCCAACTAGCTGACTGGGGGGCGAACGTCATCAAAATCGAACTACCGGATTCCGGAGAAAAAGGAGAAATGGGAGGCCCCAGAAGTGGGCCGGATTTCCAGAATCTTCACCGCAACAAACGCAGCCTCACTTTGAATTTGAAAAAGAAAGAAGGAATCCGGATTTTTCAGAAACTAGTCGAACAGTCGGATATTGTTGTCGAAAATTTTCGGCCTGATGTAAAAATTCGCCTTGGGATCGACTATGAAAGTCTGGAACGGATCAACAAAGGCATTATTTTGGCGTCGATTTCTGGTTTTGGTCAGGACGGACCTCTTGCCGGCCGACCTGGTTTTGATCAGATCGCCCAGGGTATGGGAGGATTAATGTCGATCACCGGCGAACCCGGCCGTGGACCCATGCGGGTGGGTATTCCTATCGCGGATCTCACAGCAGGGCTGTTCTGTGCGCAGGCGATTCTGCTGGCACTGCTGGAACGGGAACGGTCGGGCCACGGGCAATGGGTACAGACCTCATTGCTGCAAGCCCAGATTTTCATGCTCGATTTTCAGGCGACACGATGGCTTATGGATCGGGAAGTTCCTGGCCAAGCGGGGAACAATCATCCGACTAGCATTCCGACGGGTGCGTTTGAAACTGAGGATGGTTTCATAAACATTGCGTGTACCGGAGATGTGATGTGGAACCGGTTTAAAAGTCTCATGGACGATCCTGAATTTGACCGGCCTGAATACAGCACCGCCAAGGGCAGATCAGAACATCGGAATTCGCTTAATGCACTCATCAACAATCACACGAAAAAGAACACGACCGAATTCTGGGTCAAACGCATGAATGAAGCTGGTTGTCCATGCGGTGAAATAAATAGCATCGACCAGGTTTTTAATGATCCGCAGGTTCGCCATCTCGGAATGGCAAGAGATATTGTTTCTCATGAGCGGGGAAAAACCCAGCTTGTAGGACAACCGATAGCAATGAGTCGCAGCAAAAGTGACATTCTCAAACCTAGCCCGTTGCTGGGACAGGATACAGATGAAATATTGTCTGAACTCGGATATGCAGAAGCCGAAATAAACGAGCTCAGACAAAACGGGATCGTTTAACTGGTGATCTCCCCCTCTGTGAACGAAAAAGATATTAAGGAACAAGACAATTGAGCGACGATAAAATTATCTCAAAACGCGAAGGTGCCGTTGGGCATATCATTTTTAACAACCCGGAAAAACTTAACGCAGTCTCTCTGGAAATGTGGCAGAAAGCTACGGATACCGTATTGGAATTTGCATTGGACCAGGATATTCGTGTCATGGTTATAAGCGGTGCCGGTAAAAAGGCATTTATTTCCGGTGCTGACATTTCGAAATTCGAATCTGAACGGTCCACCCGGGAAGCGGTAGCACTGTACAACAAGACTTCCGAAGCTTTTCGGGCCGCTCTTACCGGGTTTCCAAAACCAGCAATTGCCAAAATTAAAGGCTATTGCATTGGCGGCGGAGTAAATGTTGCCGCTGGTTGTGATATACGGCTTTGCGACGAACAGGCGAGATTTGGCGTGCCTGCCGCCAAACTCGGCCTCGGCTACGGTTACTCCGGGGTCAAGCGGCTGTCAGACCTTGTCGGCCTGCCAAATACTATGGAAATTTTCTTTACAGCAAGGCAGTTCTCCGCTCAGGAAGCCTATGACATGGGCCTTGTCAATCGGGTGCTTTCGGCGTCTTTACTGGATGCCATGGTTGATAACTATACGCAGCTAATTTCTGAGAACGCTCCACTCACAATTGCAGCGATCAAGGCTTCCGCTCAGGAAATCTTCAAGTCTCCCGAAAATCCGGATCGCAAAAGAATTGATGAAATGGTCAACGCGTGTTTCGACAGCGAAGACTATGTCGAAGGTCGCCGGGCTTTTATGGAAAAGCGCAAACCTAACTTTCGCGGAAACTGATAAATCGCAAATGAAATTGATCTGGAGAGCAGGGATCGGTTAAATGACACGACAATCAGAAAAAAGTTTCCCCGTTTCATGGGAGCAGTTTCATCGTGACGGCAAGGCGCTGGCCTGGCGTTTGTCTCCGGAGAAAAATAGATTCAAGGCACTGGTGTGCGTAACCAGAGGCGGCATTGTTCCGGCTGCGATTGTCGCCAGGGAGCTTGAAATCAGAATTATTGACACAGTCTGCGTTGCTTCCTATCACGAATATCAGGATCAGGGAGATCTTGAGGTTTTAAAAGACGTCTCCGAATCCGTTCGCCAGATTGGAGGCGACGAAGGGCAAGATATCCTGATAGTCGATGATTTAGTCGATACCGGCAGAACCGCGCGATGTGTCCGCAAAATGCTTCCCAGGGCGCATTTCGCAACAATCTATGCAAAACCGCTGGGTAGACCGTTAGTGGACACATTTGTCACCGAAGTTTCCCAGGATACATGGATTTACTTCCCCTGGGACCTGGAGCTCCAGTTCGCGCCTCCAATCGTTAAGGCGCCGGAATGAAATAAAGCTCCGGGGAGTCTGGGCAGCTATACCGATATGGTTTTATTGCTCGTTAACAATCCACTCACAAACGGTCAAAGAACAACTGCCTTCCCAGTCGTGCCAATTCTTATTCTTCCGAAAATAATTCAGGCGCGAATTTACCAGGGGAAGAAAGCTGGACCTTAGGCTTGTTACAAAATGTGACGGGCCTATTTCTTTAAACCCGCGTACCAGTTTGCGAGTAGCTGGCGCTCCTCCTGCTCCATCTCTGTGATATTGCCCGGCGGCATCGCCCTCGTCCAGACCGCCTGCATGGCAACGTTGCGAGCATTCTTTCTGATATGTTCGACGTCCTCCAAAATTACGCCTTTCGGAGGCACAATTATTCCCTCCCATAGCGGTTCCCGGGCATGACACATGCTGCATCGCCCGATAATCACCTCTTCAACGTCACCCATGGCAACTTCCGCTGACGGCTCAGCTTGAACCCGTGCTCCATTGGCCGGCCCCAGTTGACTAAGCCAAACTATTGCAACCATACAGATAGCTGCGACAGCCCAGGTCCACCAGGGTGATGCCTCCCCTTTATGCCGCGTGTTATAAAAATGCCGAATTACGACACCGATTAACAATGTCAGAGAAACAATGACCCAGTTCCATCTGGTTGCAAATGCCAATGGATAATGGTTTGAGACCATTATAAAAATTACGGGAAGCGTAAGATAGTTATTGTGCACTGATCTTTGCTTGCCACGTATCCCATGAATTGCTTCTGGCTTCTCCCCTTTGATCAGGGCAGCAACAACTTTTCTCTGTCCGGGAATGACAACCATCAGGACATTGGCTACCATAATTGTTCCAATCAAAGCTCCGATATGCACGAAAGCCCCACGACTGCTGAAAATCAGCGTAAACAGGTAAGAGGCAAGGGTAAGAAATACAAAACCCACGACTCCCAGCAGTAATTCGTTTTTACCAAGGGGTGAACGGCACAAAAGATCGTAAATTATCCACCCCGCAATCAAACTTCCAATGCTGATGAGAATTGCCGCTGCTGCGGAGATGTCGAGTACTGAACGGTCAATTAGAAACAACTCTGCCTCTAGATAAAAGACAATGACTAACAGTCCCATTCCGGTTATCCAGGTGGCATATGCTTCCCATTTAAACCAGGTCAGTTCAGACGGCATATGATCCGGCGCCACCATGTACTTTACCATGTGATAAAATCCGCCGCCGTGAACCTGCCAGGCATCGCCGGATGCCTTTTCCGGAAGGTTTGAACCGGACTTCAGACTCAAATCAAGATGCACGAAATAAAATGAACTACCGATCCAGCCGATCCCCGCAATAACATGGACCCACCTCACCAGCATTTCCGACCAACTAGTCAATACTTCCATGTTAGTTGTCCTGCTCGATCCCTGAACCGTTTAAGCCCGGAAAAATTGTAACATAAACCTCCCGAATTGATGCGTCATGAATTTTGATCACGGTCATAGACTTTTTTCCCGCCAATGTATGTTGCACGGACGGCCCTGTCATCGGCCAGAATAATTTGTGCGAACAAAACGTCCGCCAAATCTTCCGCGAACTGCATTCTTTGTGCGATAACAGGTCGCGACTTCAGGTCGACGACAATTAGATCCGCTTCGTAGCCCGGTCTCAAGTTACCTATCTTGTCTCCCATTTGCATGACTTCAGCGCTTCCCACCGTCGCCAGATAAAAGGCTTTGACGGGATGAAGGCTGTATCCTCGAAGTTGACAGACCTCGTATGAGGACTTCATGGTCTGAAACATCGAAAATGAGGACCCCCCGCCTATATCCGTGGCGATTCCAGTTTTTACAGGCAATTCACAATCCCTGAGTGCAGCCATATCGAACAGACCGGATCCGATAAACATATTCGAAGTCGGACAATGGGAAATCCCCGCTCCAGACTGACGAAGCAATTCAATCTCTCTATCCTCCAAATGTATGGCGTGACCAAAATTTGCCCCTGGCCGGATAAATCCGTATCTTTCATAGATAGCGAGATAATCCTCGGTACCGGGATATAAACTCTTTGCCCTTTCAATCTCGTCGAGATTTTCAGATAGATGTGTCTGCAGCAATGCGTCAGGATAAGTCTGCCAAAGCTGGCCTGCAGCTTCAAGCTGTGCAGGAGATGATGTCAGTGCAAAGCGGGGTGAAATAACATAGACCAGCCGATCACGGCCATGCCATTTCTTTAAAAGAACCTCGGACTCATGGTATCCCTGTTCTGCAGTATCCAACAGATTGTCCGGCGCATTACAATCCATCAGGACCTTACCCGCGGCCATTCTCAAACCACGATTGGCAGCCTCATTAAAAAAGGCTTCGACACTTTCCGCGTGCACCGAACAGTAAACTGAAGCCGATGTGATCCCATTACGCAAATACTCATCTAGAAACAGCCTGGCAATCTTTTTTCCATGATTGGCATCACTAAATTTTGCTTCGGTGGGGAAAGTATATTTGTTGAGCCACTGCAGCAACTGCTCGCCATATGATCCTATGATCTCGATTTGAGGAAAATGGGTATGGCAATCGACAAAACCGGCCATGATGAGGTTATCGCCATAATCTTCGATTCGTGCATCTGGATATTTGGCAACTATCTCGGAGGCCTGTCCGGCATCCAGAATTTTGCCGTCACCGAGCACAACTGCTCCACCACTGTTGAATGCGACAGCTTGCTCAACTCCGACTTTAAATGGATCATCAATGAAAGACAGTGTTTGGCCACGAACGACCAGAGTTTCATTTTCTTTCATCATTCAGAGACCTGTTTGTCTCGGGCACAAATACGGTGCCCATATTCCAAAAACTAATTTGGGCACCATAAGGAATTATCCCGGTCGCTTATTTTGGCAGACTACCTTCGATCCCCTCAACGTAGAAATTCATTCCCGAAAGGTCGCGATCCGAGATAACTTCACCCTCTTTTAGAAATTGAGTTCCATCCTGCTTGTTAAGCGGACCCGTAAACGGATGAAATTTTCCGCTGGCGATATCGTCGCGTGCTTTTTCAGCGATTTTGGCGACTTCGGGTGGTACGTTCTCGCCCCAGGGTGCGACAGTAAGCATATTTGCGCCAATGCCGCCCCACGTATCCGTGGATTTCCAGGTTCCATCCATTACAGATTTAACCCGCGAGACATAGTAGGGAGCCCAGTTGTTGACGAGAGCCGTTAACTGTGCATTGGGACCAAAGGCCTTCATATCTGAGGCCTGACCTATCGCTCTAATCCCCTTCTGTTCTGCAAGTTTCATCGCTGCAGGAGAATCGGTGTGCTGGAAGAGAACATCAGCACCCTGATCGTACAGGGCCTTGGAGGCATCCGCTTCCTTACCCGGATCAAACCAGGTGCTGACCCAGATAATCTTGAACTTTATATTCGGATTAACCGATTTTGCCCCGAGATATGCGGCATTGATTCCCATAACAACCTCAGGTATGGGAAATGAAGCGATATAACCGATAGTATTAGTTTTGGTCATTTTGCCCGCAATGACGCCGGCTACATATCGTCCTTCATAATATCTTATATTGTAAGTTGCTAAATTCTTCGTACGCTTAAATCCAGTGGCATGCTCAAACTTGATATTCGGGAATCGTCTGGCAACTTTCAAAGTCGGATTCATAAATCCGAACGACGTTGTAAAAATTATGTCATGACCACTTTGGGCCAGTTGTTGGATTACGCGCTCGGCATCCGGGCCCTCGGAAATATTCTCAACATGAGTTGTCTCTACCTTGTCACCAAATTCTTTTTTGACTGCCAGAAGTCCCTGGTGATGCTGATAAGACCAGCCATGATCTCCGACAGGTCCGACATAGACAAACCCGACCTTGGTTTTCTGAGCCTGAGCACCAGCTGCACCGAATATGATTGCAAGCACGGCGACTGTCCGCATAAACCAACTAACGAATGAATATCGTGTCATATTTTTTCTCCTTGTTTTCTGTTGGAGGGAGTTTCCCCACCTTGTTTTTTATGTTGTTGCGTAAAATGGCCTTGCCAGACTTGCCGGCGCATTGAGCCTGACCTTCAATTTGTCCCGGGATATCAGAACCAGCACTAGTATCGTTGCCAGATAGGGCAACATTGCCAGCAATTGTGGTTCGATATTGATTCCGAAACCCTGACTGTGAAATTGCAAAATTGTTATGCCGCCAAAGAGATAAGCGCCGAGCAGGGCCCGCCCGGGCCGCCAGGCAGCAAACACCACCAGCGCCAGGGCGATCCACCCCCGGCCGGCTGTCATGTTTTCAACCCAAATTGGCGTTTGAACAAGCGACAGATAGGCGCCACCCAATCCGGCACAGGCGCCACCAAATAGCAGAGTATAAAATCGATAACGCACAACCGGATAACCGATTGTGTGCGCTGCATCATGATTTTCACCGATAGCGCGGATGATTAGTCCACCGCGCGTTTTTTTCAAAAACCAGGCGACAGCGATAACAAGCCCGATCGAAACATAAACGAGAAAATCCTGGGAAAAAAGAAGTGGCCCGATCACCGGAAGATCGCTTAGCACTGGAATATACAGACGCGGAAAATCGGCAACCGATTTACCTGAATAACCCTGCCCCCATAGGGCGGCTAACCCTAATCCGAACATTGTAAGGGCTAACCCGGTGGCAACCTGGTTGGAAAGCAGGGTTTGAGTCAGTATCCCGAACAGAAATGCCAAAATGGCTCCGGCTGCTATGGCGGCAAGAATACCCAGAATGAAACTCCCGGTCTCTACGGTCGCGGAAAATCCGGCTACGGCACCAATAATCATCAATCCTTCAACACCGAGATTTAACACTCCTGATTTCTCTACGACAAGTTCGCCGATTGCAGCAAAAACAAGAGGTGTCGCAGCAATAATAATCCCGAGCATAATATTTACGAAAAGATCCATATTTTTCTCTATTCTGCTTGCTGAAACTTCACCGCGGAAGTGCCCGATTCAGCGGACAGTTTTGAAATCGGGCGCAAACGATAGTTAACTAAAATATCCGTTGCCAACAGGAAGAACAAAAGCATTCCCTGGAACACGCTGGTCGTGGCGCTTGGCAGGCTCATGGCGACCTGGGCTCCTTCTCCACCAATATATGTCAGTGCCATTAACAGTCCGCCGAGCAGGATACCGATCGGATTGAGCCGTCCAAGAAAGGCGACAATAATCGCGGTAAAACCATAACCTACGGGAAGGGCAGGGACCAACTGACCGACCGGTCCCGCTGCTTCGAATATTCCGGCAAGCCCGGCCAGCGCTCCGGAGCTTAAAAAGCAAATCCAAATTATATTGCGCTCAGAGAATCCGGCAAATTTGGCGGCACGTGGCGCATCGCCGAGTACTTTGATCTGGAAACCAATGATATGACGCTGCATGCAAAACCAGGCCACGGCGACAGCCAGCAGGGCAACGACAAATCCGATATGTGCCCGCGTATTTTCTATAAAGATCGGTAGTATCGCGGAGTCATGAAACAAACGGCTTTCGGGAAAATTGTGTCCTTCGGGATCTCTCAACGCACCATGTACCAGAACACTCAAAATCAGCGTTGCCACGTAGACCAGCATCAAACTGACTAGAATTTCATTGGCGTTGAATCTGATTTTCAGAATTGCCGGTATGGCGGCCCATATCATACCTCCAAGCGCGCCCGCCAAGCACATCACCGGCAAAACCCAGATCCCCTCGACTTCGTACAGAGCAAGCGCCACAGAACCACCTGCCAGCGCCCCCATAATAAACTGACCTTCGGCTCCGATATTCCATATACCGGCTCGAAAACCGAAAGACAAACCAATGGCGATCAGGATCAAAGGTGTCGCTTTGACAGTCAGTTCCGACAAGCTGAAAAGAGTGGTCAATGGTGTAAAGAATATCAGGGTAATAGCCCGTATCGGATCTTTACCCAAAATATAGAATAACAGGAGTCCGGCCAACATTGTCATGACCACGGCGAAAAACGGCGTTAAATAAAGCATCAGGCGGGAAGGTTCTTTACGCGGCTCTAGTCTAAACATCGGCCGCGTCCTCCGCACTTTTTCCACCCATCTCCAGGCCGATTGTTTCAATCGTCAGGTTACCCACCAGTTCTGGTCTTGAAACACGACCATTGGCAATGACCGAAATCCTGTCCGAGATCGCAAACAGCTCATCCAAGTCCTGAGAAATAAGCAATATTGCCGTGCCGCTGGCGGCAATCTTCAAGAACATGTCATGAATTGAGGCAGCGGCCCCCGCGTCAACACCCCATGTCGGCTGTGAAGCGATCAGCACAGACGGTACCTGCAATACTTCCCGGCCCACGATGAATTTCTGCAGATTGCCGCCAGAAAGGCTGCGGGCAGCATGTTCGACACCTGCGGTTCTGACATCAAAATCTTGGACAACCTCTTCGGCAAAGATGTTTGCAGCTCTAATATCCAAAAACCCACTTCTGGCTAATTTTTTGCGCTCCCTCGCGGATATCAGCGTATTCTCCCAAAGGGACATATCGGGTACTGCCCCGTGGCCCAGACGCTCTTCCGGAATAAAGCAGACGCCAAGACTCCGACGCTCAGCCGGTCCTTTGTCTCCCACTTCATTTCCGCCTATGGAGATGCTGGACCCGTTTTGACAAAGCCGTTCTCCAATCAGGCTTTCCATAAGCTTGTTCTGACCATTGCCCGCGACACCGCCTATTCCCAAAATCTCCCCAGAACGTATATCAAAGGAAATATCCTCAAGATCAACACCGAACTGGTCCTCGCTTTTCATTGAAAGATTTCTAACCGAAAATCGAATTTCGCCAATTATGCCCTCGCTCCGCCTGGGTTCGGTCAGAGTCGTCCCGATCATCATTTCCGCCAGACTCTTTGCAGTTTCATCGGCCGGATTACAGGTCGCGACAACTCTGCCGCCACGTAAAATCGTTGCGTGTTCACACAATGCCCGTATTTCTTCAAGTTTATGAGAAATGTAAAGTATTGAACGACCCTCGTTGCGTAACCTCCTCAGTGTCTCGAACAGAACATCAACTTCCTGGGGTGTCAGTACGGACGTAGGTTCGTCCATAATAATGAGATGCGGATCTTGTAAAAGGCACCTAACTATTTCCACACGCTGGCGGACACCGACGGATAAAGACCCCACCAGCCGGTCGGGATCAAGTTCAAGGCCATACTGTCTGGATACGTCGACAATGCGCTCCCTGAGGCCATTGGCGGCCAGTTCCCGACTTATTCCCAATGCGATGTTTTCGGCTACCGTCAATGCTTCAAACAATGAAAAATGCTGAAATACCATGCCGATACCCCGGGCTCGCGCCTCGGAGGGCCTGCCGGGTGCATAGGGTTCACCATCAAAAAACATGGCGCCTGAATCCGGATGCATCACACCATAGATCATTTTGACCAGTGTTGATTTGCCTGCCCCGTTCTCGCCCAGAAGGGCGTGAATTTCTCCTCTTCCAATGGAAAATGAGACATGATCATTGGCCAGTACTCCAGGAAATCTTTTTGTTAATCCCTGAATATCCAGTAATGCAGTTTCAGTCATGGGGCGCCGTTTCCACCAGCTGTCCTGGCGTTTTGTTATTTTTCAAACTTTGTTCTAGCTCTTTTATGATTTGGGCCGCAACTGAAACCGCGATTATCGCCGGATTCCTTCCACCACCTATGTCAATGCCAATTGGACAAATCATTCGTTCGATGACTTCTTCGGAAATTCCACTTTCCCTGAATCTTTTGATAAATCGGGCCCGCTTTGTTTCGGAACCAATCAGGCCAAGAAAACCAAATTTATTTTCTTTCAGTACGGAATGGCAAATCGCCAAATCAACTGGATGCGAGTGGGTCATAACCAGATGAAAAGCGCCATCTTTCGAGTCTGCAGCTAGCTTTTGAGGTTCGCTGGTAACTATGATCTTTGCAAATTCGGTAGTGGTCTCCGGAAAACGCTCCTTGGCGAAATCAACCCAGTGAAGATCAAATGGCAACCCTTCAACGACTCGTGCAATTTCTCGACCGACATGCCCGCCACCATAGAGGTACAAGGGGACCGTTGAGGGCCTCTGCGGCTCGATAAACCAGCCGGAAGCCGATTTAGGCTCCGCAACGAAGCAAGGTTTGTTCGGACGGATGCCCCCAATAATCTCTCCTATAACCCGATTTAAGGTCAATGACCCGCTCTCGACATCCCTGAGATGATTCACAAAGTATAAAGGTGTGCCACTCATCATTGACCGGAAAAACAAGCTTGGAGATTCATCCACGGTTTCAAGAATTGGATTTAGCTGCTTAAATTCCAGCTTTGTAAAAACTTCTAGCAATAACTTGACCGAACCGCCACAGCATTGTCCAAGTGCCGGACCTAACGGATACTCCTTTAACTCACGACTCCACAATTGTCCGGATCTGATGGTCTCAGCCAATAATTTCCGTGCCTGTAAAATTGCTTCATATTCCAGTGACCCTCCGCCGACAGTACCTGAAATGTGATTTATAACCACAAACATTGATGCGCCCACTTCTCGCGGTGCTGATCCTCTTTTGTCAACGATCGTAACGCGCACCAGCGCTCCGTGTTTTTTTAGTTCATCTGATAATTTATCAATAAAACCCAGAGCCATCGCTTAAACGCTTTTACTACTTTCTGCTTGAACGCGCCGGACCGCCATCAATATTTTTTCAGGTGTTGCCGGAGCATCCAGTCCCGGATAAACATTATATCCCCCTATACTGGCAATCGCATCCGATAATGCCATAAATACTGAAATACCTAACATCAGAGGAGGCTCCCCAACGGCCTTTGAACGGTAAATGGTATCCTCGGTATTCTCACCTGGCGTCCATATGTTCAAACGCATATCCAGTGGCCGGTCCGAGCACGCCGGGATTTTGTATGTGGAAGGAGAATGGGTCAACAATCGGCCTGCATTATCCCAGACTAGCTCCTCGGTCGTCAGCCAGCCGACACCTTGCACAAATCCACCTTCGATCTGTCCGAGGTCGATAGCAGGATTTAAAGACTTGCCGACATCGTGCAGAATATCCACCCTAAGCACCCTATTTTCCCCTGTCAGCGTATCGATAACGACTTCCGAAGCCGCAGCGCCATAGGCAAAATAGAAAAATGGCCGCCCTTTGGCTTCCTTCCTGTCCCAATCGATTTTCGGCGTAGCATAAAAACCTGTCGCCGATAGTTGAATGCGGTTGAAATACGCTTCCTGAATAACCGTGTCAAAAGACATTTCGTTATCCCCGACGCGTATTCTGCCCGGTAAAAATTTGACATTGTCGCCCGAGGTCTGATGACGTTCGGCCAAAAAGTCTATAAGTCGGCTTTTTATTTTTCGTGCGGCATTTTGTGCGGCCATGCCATTTATATCAGAACCGGAAGAAGCGGCCGTTGCAGAAGTGTTGGGAACTTTTGCCGTTGTGGTCGGCGTGATCTTCACCCTGTCAATATCGACCTGAAATTCCTCCGCGACAACCTGGGCGACCTTCGTGAATAGCCCCTGCCCCATTTCCGTTCCGCCATGATTAAGGTGAATAGATCCATCATTGTAAACGTGAACAAGCGCACCTGCCTGATTTAGAAATGTCTTTGTAAAAGAAATGCCAAACTTTACCGGAGTGAGTGCAATTCCCCGTTTCAAAATCTTCTGATGCAGGTTCCAGTTTCTTATTTCCTGTCGTCGTGCCAAATAGTCCGATGTAACGACGAGCTCGTCAACAATATCCTGTATCACACAATCCTCGACAACCATGTAGTAAGGCGAAATGCTTTTTGTTGACGAACCCCGCTTTTTCTCTTCCGCGGAGACGACATTCTTATGGGCATAAAAATTGATGCGACGGACATCCAGAGGATCTTTTCCAAGATCGCTGGCAATGACATCCATGACCCGCTCCATGCCTATCATACCCTGGGGACCGCCAAAACCACGGAATGCTGTATTCGACTGGCTATGGGTTTTGCAGCGATAAGACGTGATCCGGACATTGTCGAGATAATAACAGTTGTCGGCATGGAACATGGCTCTGTCAGATATCGGTTCCGAAAGATCCCACGACATACCGCAGCGAACAGCCTGATCGAACTCTATCCCCCGAATACGGCCATCCCAGTCATATCCCACACGATAATCAATCCTGAAGTCATGCCTCTTCCCGGTAATCATCATGTCGTCATCCCTGTCATAGATGACTTTTGCCGGTCGCTTTGTTTTCCTGGCAACCAGTGCAGCTGTTGCGGCCAGTAAATTGCCCTGGCTTTCCTTGCCGCCAAACGCTCCGCCCATACGCCTCACTTCGACGGTTACAGAATGGCTCGGCACGCCCAGAACATTGGCGACCTTATGCTGAATTTCGCTTGGGTGTTGCGTAGAACAGTAGACAGTTACATCTTCATCTTCGCCTGGAAGAGCGAGCGCCGCCTGCCCTTCCAGATAAAAATGTTCCTGACCACCGATATAAATCCGTCCTTTTTTTTGCAAAGGAGCCTTGTCAATTGCTGAAGCGGCGTTTCCTCTTTTCATCGTATAAGGCTCTTCCAGATAATGCTTCTGATCCATGGCCTGATCAAGAGTCACGATCGCAGGGAGCTCTTCATATTCGATGCTGCCAAATTTCGCAGCTGCTCTCGCCTGTTCAATAGAATCGGCAGCAACGGCAAACAGAGACTGCCCATAATATTGAACCAATCCATCTGCGAACACAGGATCATCGCCCGCAATCGGACTGACATCGTTTACGCCCGGGATATCCTCAGCCGTCAGAACACAAGCAACTCCGGGCTGTTTGTGGACATCGGTAACATTGAGTTCAGTGATTGTCGCATGAGCCCTAGTGCTCATGGCTATATAAACGTCCAGTACATTTTCCGGAGTTGGGATGTCATCTGTATAGATAGCCTGCCCGGTTACGTGTTTTCGGCCACTATCATGTTCCAGGCTGGAGTGTACGCCGCCTGCGATATGAAGCCTCTGGTCTCGCATGTTACCTCTGTCCTGCATACCGACCCTCAACCGAACGCAGACTGACGTCCGACAATACGCGTCTCATCTCCTGTCTGCCGGGATTCAAAATAGTAACGCCAGATCAGGTTTTGAGCGACAGCCATACGATAATCCGCCGAACCGCGGACATCTGATAGCGGTGTGAAGTCCGTTTCCAATGCCCGGGCGGCATCAGCAATCGCAGCTTCATTCCACGTCACACCCTGAAGCGCTTTTTCGGCTTCCCGGGCACGCTTGGGCGTTGGAGCCATTCCACCAAAACATAGACGGGCTTCACTAACTTTTTCACCCTCCAGTTGAATGTTAAAACAACCGCAAACCGCTGAAATATCCTGGTCAAACCGTTTGGATACCTTGTAACAGCGCAGCTGTTCGGGATTACGGATGATAGGGATTTCAATTGCTTCCAGAAATTCTCCAGGACTTAAATCTTGAACTCCGTAATCTACGAAAAATTTTTCTAGTGATTGCGTACGAAACTCCTTCCCCTTACGAAGTTTCAACTGAGCGTTTAAAGCTATCAATGCAGGTGGTGCATCGCCAATTGGCGAGCCATTGGCAATGTTTCCCCCAACTGTGGCGGCATTGCGAACCTGGACAGAACCGAAGCGCCGCAGAAGTTCGGAAAAGTCAGGATACATCTCCGTAATCGCCAGTTCCGCATCAGTGCAACTTACGCTGGCACCGATTGTCAGCTTATCACTGTTTCGGGTGATCTTCCGCAGCTCCGCAATCCGGGCGACAGAGATTATTGAACGCAATTCTCGATGTTGCTTGGTAACCCAAAGCCCCACATCTGTCGCACCGGCGAGAATGGTCGCGTCCGGATGATCGGCGCAGATTTCAGCAAACTCATCCAAATTTGCAGGTAAGTGGAAACTCCACTCCTGATGCCGAAGACAAATGGATTCACGATGGGCCAAAGTGCCCAGCAGTCGTCGTTCATCTTCCAGTCGTTTGAGATGGCTATTGGTCGGAAAATAGTCATACATGGTTTGGGCAGCTTCAATAATCGGCCCATAGCCTGTGCATCGGCATAAATTGCCGGCCAGAATATCGTTTATCCGCGCCCGGCTGGGCCGTGATTCATGCAAGTAAGCCGCATAAAGCGACATAACAAATCCCGGAGTACAAAAGCCGCACTGCGAACCGTGGGTTTCCACCAAGGCCTGCTGTGATGGGTGAAGGGTGACGTCATCGTTAGAAACATATTCGATGGTCGTTACTGACTTGCCTTCGAGCATCGGTACAAACTGAATACACGCGTTTATGGCCTGATGACGCACGTCGTTGTCCCTGAGTTCCCCCACGACCACCGTACAGGCGCCGCAGTCTCCTTCAGCACATCCCTCCTTTGTGCCGGTTAATCTCTCCGTTTCTCTGAGATAATTCAGGAGCGTCGTTGTTGGCTTGATATCACCAATCCGTCGTATCTGACCATTCAGCATAAATGTGATATAGTCGCGCATAACGGTTTACTCGCCCAATTCAACACCAGAATATCAGCTGCCCCGATACGTTGAATATCCGAAAGGTGAAAGCAGCAGTGGTACATGGTAGTGGGCTTCCATGTCTGATATTCCAAAGCGGATAACCACTTCATCAAGAAATTTTGGTGAGGGCAATTCTAAGGAACCTGCATCAAAATATTCGCCCGCATGAAATTTCAATTCAAAGATGCCGGGCTGAAAATTCTCATCCTCAAGCAAAGGTGCATCACATCGCCCATCGGCATTGGTGCGGAATTCCAATATCTTTTTAAAACTACCACCTTCTTTATGGAACAATTCAATACGTAAGTTTTGTGCCGGTCGCCCCAGTGCGGTATCCAGAACATGCGTTGTCAAGCGACCCATAGTTTTTCCTTCTGAAATCTCATCAACGACAATGAGCCAGGCCCCCTTGCAAATCAAACAGACGTTAACAAGAGCTTAGGCTGGAGGGCCGGCTACGGAACTCATTATCTTTCATTTTATTCATTAGCTCATTTTATTATTGTATCCATTTAACTCAATTATCCAATTTTTTTTATAAAAAATCGAATTGAACGATTAAATTGACTAGTTAAAATCTAGCAATTTGTGGGGTTTAAAAGCTGGCTGTCGATGATCAATTAACGGCAGACTCCAAATCGGAACAAAGCGACGCTGGCTTGAGCGCCTTGGTCGGAGCAAAAATTTCATGCCTTCAACGTTCTGAACGCCGGTTATAATGAAAAATTCGGCTTTCCGCTTATTATTGCGGTGAAATGTCTGAACCACTCAAAAATCTTGGACACTTTCAAAAAAAGAGTTGAAAATGATGCAGATCTTGAATTTCGTTAGGCGTTGACGGAGGCGCACAAGATTGCCCGCCTTCGCAAAAGCCGATGGAATGAGCATGAGAACGCAAATTAGGAATGATTGCTAAAATGAATTCGACAATTTCAGATTATCCCCGCGATTTGATCGGATACGGGAAAACACCACCGGACGCCAAATGGCCGGATCATGCTCGAGTTGCTGTCCAGTTTGTAATTAACTATGAAGAAGGCGGAGAAAATAACATTCTGCATGGTGATGCAGCATCGGAGGCGTTTCTGTCTGAAATCGTAGGTGCTGAACCCTGGCCCGGTCAACGGCATATGAATATGGAATCAATATACGAATACGGCTCCAGAGCGGGTTTTTGGCGCTTGTGGCGGCTGTTTCAAAAATATCAGATTCCGGTTACCGTTTATGGTGTCGCCATGGCATTGGCGCGTAATCCTATGGCTGTGGAAGCTATGAAAGAGGCCCAATGGGAAATCGCATCGCACGGTCTGCGTTGGATCGAATACCGGGATATGCCCCGTGAAGAAGAAAAGCAGCATTTAGATGAGGCGATCAGAATACATACGGATGTAACCGGTGAACGCCCTCTGGGTTGGTATCTCGGTCGTTGTACTGTAAATACCAGGGATTTGGTGATGGAAGAAGGCGGATTCCTTTACGACTCCGACTCATATGCCGATGACCTCCCTTACTGGATAGAGGGCCCAAAAGAACCTCATCTTGTCATTCCTTATTCTCTTGATACCAATGATATGAGATTTGCAACAAATCAGGGATTTAATTCCGGCGATCAGTTTTTTGCCTTCCTCCGCGATAGTTTTGATGTCCTCTACAGGGAGGGGGAGGCAGGCTTTTCCAAAATGATGTCCGTCGGTTTGCATTGCCGTTTAGTCGGCCGCCCTGCCAGAATTGCTGCACTGGAGAAATTTATTGAATATGCGAATTCGCACAGCAAGGTCTGGTTCCCGCGGCGTATTGAAATTGCCCGGCACTGGCACGATAATCACAACATTTAGGATCAAGGAAATTCACATAAATGACTGATCGTTTTGTCACCGCACCTGTCAATCCGCGTGTGGAAAAACTGTCTGAATTATGGGTGAACCTGGCCAGTCAGCGACTGGGTTCCCAGGTCCTGCTGGCAAGCGACGATTTTTTTGCGCCCAAAGAACGGCTGATCGATCCCAATACCCCTATATATGTTCCCGATAAATATGATGAGCATGGCAAATGGATGGACGGCTGGGAAAGTCGGCGTAGACGAACTCCCGGTCATGACTGGTGTATCATTAAACTCGGCTATCCCGGGCGTATAAAATTCATTGATATTGATACGAGCTTCTTTACCGGCAACTACGCTCCTCAAGCTTCGATCGATGCCTGCAATTCCAACATGGACATTCCCGGCGAGGATGATTGGCAGCCCTTGACTCCTATAACTGACCTTCTGGGGGATACTCACAATTTTCTTGAAATTCAGAACGCCAATTTGTGGAGTCACTTGCGCCTCAATATTGTTCCAGACGGTGGCGTGGCCCGACTGCGCGTTTTCGGGGAGATCGAAACGGACTGGTCAGAAAAAGATATTGGCCGCGAGGTCGATCTGGCATCACTGGTCAATGGTGCCAAAGCCATTGCCTGGAGTGATGCTCACTACGGCAGGCCCTCAAATATACTGGCTCCCACCCCGGGAAAGGATATGGGCGATGGCTGGGAAACGGCACGCAGGCGCGGTCCGGGTAACGACTGGTGCATAATTAGATTGGCGGCCACGGGCATAATCGAAAAAATTCTGGTGGACACATCTTACTTCAAGGGAAATTATCCCAATTCCTGCATTATCCAGGCCTCCCATATTGAAGTAAATCTGGATGCCGAAGAAATTGCACAACAAAGCGCGGACTGGCCTGAGGTACTGCCCAGTCAGAAACTTGATGCCGACTGCGAACAAACATTTGACACTGAAATAATCCACCACGAACCGGTCAATTATGTGAAACTCAGCATTTTTCCTGACGGAGGAATTTCAAGACTCCGTGTGTTCGGCAAAATAAGCAGGTTTTGATTAAATGATCGCCAAAATAAATCCGGCTCCCCTCACACCAGGATCTTTTTCCACTTTTGGTGATGTCATCGAGACTAAAGACAGAACCGGATTCGAAATCAACGAGGGGACGACACTGCGTTTTGACGACCTCGCGGAGATCGATGTGTCGGATGGCGGTGGCAAGGCTGTTGTGAGCATTTTCAGGGGCCAACCTCGAAGCTTTCCATTCGAAATTCGGATGCTGGAACGTCATCCATTGGGGTCACAGACTTTTATCCCGCTCTCGGGACGGACATATTTCGTTGTCGTCGCGGAGCAAAAAGACAGCGGCAGTCCCGGCAGAATGCA
Organism: uncultured Hyphomicrobiaceae bacterium; assembly: GCA_964461525.1. Lineage (GTDB taxonomy): Bacteria > Pseudomonadota > Alphaproteobacteria > Rhizobiales > CAYWUX01 > CAYWUX01. The sequence continues at coordinate 77,425 of CAYWUX010000004.1, forward strand.
CTGTTTCCTGGCAACAAAATCCCAGGGGGTTAACTACCGTAAAGGGATCTGGCACCACCCACTTATTGCTGTTGGAGGCGTCTCGGATTTTGTGGTCATCAATCGCTCGGGTCCGGGAGACAATCTCGAGGACACTGTGCTCTCAATGGAAGACCGCCGCATTCTGGTTAAACCGGAAGTCGAGTCCTGATTTAGATCGTTGCAAAAATTCGATGCCGGCGGCTATCGCCAAAACGGTTTTCCTGCGCATCGTAATTATCGCTGAATTATTGTTCAAATCGGATGAACTCAATCAGATGACACTGGCTCAAGACGTAAAATCTGGCCGTCACTGCTGTCGGTCAGGACGTACAAGAAACCATCCGGCCCGGAACGCACGTCGCGAATTCGCTCACCAAGTTCCTTCAGCAGCTGTTCCTGTTCAATGACTTTGCCATCTCTGATTTCCAATCGCCTGAGATGGGAACCGGCAAGCGCCCCGACAAATATATCGCCTTTCCAGTTCGGAAACCTGTCACCACTATAAAAGGCCATGCCACTAGGGGCAATTGACGGCACCCAGTATATTACGGGCTGTTCCATTCCTGGGGCACTCTTCTTTTCCGTAATTATTGAACCGCTGTAATCGATACCGTAAGTAATGGCCGGCCACCCGTAATTTGCCCCCTTCCTTAAAATATTGACCTCGTCACCTCCTTTTGGACCATGCTCGTGAACCCAGATCTGTCCGTTTGAAGGGTGTAATGCAATACCCTGGACATTTCGGTGGCCATAGCTGTAAATTTCCGGCAGGGCGCCCTGTTGATTGACAAACGGATTGTCCGAGGGCACGCGACCATCATCGTGCAAACGTATGACACTGCCCAAATGAGAAGATGTTCGTTGAGCCTCCTGCATACGGCCACGATCACCCAGCGTAATAAAAAGATAGCCCTGGGGATCGAATAACAATCGGGAGCCGAAGTGACGTCCTCCTGAACTCTTCGGACGGGCCTGGAACATGACCTGAACATTGCGCAGGCTGTTTCCCTGCAGCCGTCCCCTTGCGACAACTGTTCCCACACCGCCGGAATTCCTGGCTGAATAGGAAAAGTAAACAAGATTATTGTTATTGAAATCTGGATGCAACGCCACATCCAGCAGACCGCCCTGACCGACGGCATCAATTTTTGGAAGCCCTTTTATCGGCTCAGGCTCCAAAACACCTCGCCTGACAAGCCGCAAACGGCCGGATCGTTCTGTAACCAACAGGTCCCCACCTGGAAGGAAGGCCAAGGACCAGGGATGGGACAGATCCTTCGCCAACGAAACAATTCTAAACTGTGCCTGATCGGATTTCCGGACGGTCTGCGCCCAACCAAAATTGGACGGAAAGACCGCAATTAGACCCGCTGCAATCAAGGACCCTGCAAAAAATTTTATACGCAGCATTCGCGACCTCCAACAAATACGCGATGGCCCTTTCATGGACAGGGCCGATTTCCGACTCAGCAAACGGCCCTGTCCATGAATAGTGTGATTTCGGGCTATCCGCCGATTTGCAGTTCGTTACTGCAAATCAAGCTGGTAGCTCGCAGGCACCCTTGCCAATATCATAAATCAATATCCTCATTCATGCATCTTCCAATGTTTAAATGGATGGATTTTAAACTTTTCGTGAACGGATGTTATGCAGCGTGAGATACTGGCCAGCAATGTCGGGCCAATAGTGAATCAATAAACACCTCTTTGGACCCTGTTCAGTTCAGCTTGCCCGGGATAAACAATCGACAAGAGATTTTCCATTATTGCGCATCATGTCGAAATAAAGATCTGGTCCAGGCACCAGATCCGCGCCTAAAGGATCTAACGTTGAAATTTGGATTTGGCTGCCTTCTAAAAGAACCCTGAGGATCCTCGGATCGAACTGCGGCTCCGCAAACGCGCACAGCGGACGGAGCTTTGCAATCCTACGGCGCAACAAACGAATTGTATCGGCACCGGGTCGGCGATCCGGACTGACAAGAACTGTATCTACTTTCGTCAGTTTGAATCGTTTTTCAAAATACTGGTAAGCATCGTGAAAGACAACGAGAGGACGATCTCTGACATGATCAAGTCCGGTTTCTAGATCTGTTTTCAGCTGTTCCAGGCGCTGTTCCACCTTTTCACCGTTCATCTGATACCGGGTGCTATTCTGGGGGTCGGCGGCCGAAACTCTTTTTACAATTTCGCCAATCATTTGTTTGGCATTCAGCGGATCCAGCCAGATGTGCATGTCAGATTTTAACAGTTCATTTTTCACTGAAGTGAAATGATGGCGTCTGTTGTGTGTCGGATGATCGTTTTTGTCGTCAGACCAGAATGGCCGTAACCGGTTTTTATATAATCGAAGCCGCCTGATATCGGTTAACGTAACCAATTCAGCTCGTTTTCCCATTGATGATATTGGTTTAACTAGAAAATATTCAAAATGAGGACCGATCCAGAAAACGATATCAGCCCGTTCAAGAGCCTTGGCATCTGAAGGTTTGAGTTGGTAGGTATGAGGCGAGACCCCTGATCGAATAATCAGGTCAGGCTTGCCGACACCTTCCATTACTCCGGATACAAGTGAATGAAGTGGTCTGATGGTGACGGCCACATGCAATTCAGATGTTTCATTTGCATGCAGTGAACGTCCAGCTCTATAATCAAGACCGGTAGTGATTGCTATAAAGCACACGAAATATAACCAATATCTCAGCATGTTGGCCGGACCATCACCAATTGGATAACGAAAAGTAAATATATTTTTAATTGACTTGCTTGCTCAAGAATATGTAACTTTATAACATTTATATATCATTGCAGTCAACGGCAGGATTAGTTCGTGAAATTTTCTGCAAAATGGTCACAACTGACTTCAAAGACAAGGAAGCAGCTCATGGCGGTGGCAAGTTGAAACAAATTCAGACCGCGAATGACAAATCTGCAAATGAGGTCCTGGTTGACGCTGAAAGTGTTGGCGTACGCCGGTCCAATCGATGGTTGATACGGAATGTTTTCTTAAAGGTGAGGCGGCAGGAAATTATTGCACTGATCGGTCCCAATGGGAGCGGTAAAAGCACGACAGTCAAAGCCATTTTGGGTCTTTTAAAACTGGATGAAGGCCGGGTGTCGTCCAAACCGGGATTAACGGTTGGTTATGTGCCTCAACAATTGACAATTGACAATACCCTTCCCTTGACCGTTCGGCGACTCATGACGTTGACCTCTAACTACAGTTCCCAGGAAATCTCAGATGCATTAGACATGGTGGGTGTCGCTCATTTAATTGGTGATCAGACATTTCAGCTCTCCGGGGGCGAGTTTCAACGCGTCATGATCGCCCGGGCCCTAATTCGCAAACCTGACCTTCTCGTGCTGGACGAACCCGTTCAAGGCGTCGATTTCGCAGGAGAAATTGCGCTATATAAGCTCCTTCGAAAAATTCGCGATTTATATGAATGCGGCATTATACTGATATCCCACGACCTGCATATGGTTATGGCAGAAACCGATACCGTCGTCTGTCTTAACGGTCATGTGTGCTGCTCCGGTACGCCGCAACTCGTTGCAGAAAATCCAGAATACATAAAACTTTTTGGACCACGGGCAGCTGATGTTTTGGCCATTTATAGGCATGATCACGACCATACACATGCCGCTGACGGTTCGGTCGTTCACGATCACGCAGAACCTTTAATTTACCGGGAGGAAAATTGAGGTGGACGACTTTTTCCTTCGCGCCCTGGTAGCAGGCTTAGGCATTGCAATAGTCGCAGGTCCTCTGGGATGTTTTGTCGTCTGGCAACGGATGTCCTATTTCGGTGCTACCATGTCACACAGTGCACTTCTCGGTGTAGCGACAGGTTTCCTGCTGGATATCAGTTTAATAGTTGGTGTTTTTATAGTCGCAACGATAACTGTACCGGCTCTGCTTATGTTTGAAAGAAGGACGAATCTGCCGTCAGATACGATGCTCGGCATTCTTGCACACGGTACCCTGGCGCTTGGGCTGGTCCTTCTGTCTTATATGAGTTGGTTAAGAATTGATCTGATGGGTTACCTTTTTGGCGATATTCTCGCGGTTTCAGCATCGGATATCTTCAGCATATTTGCCGGAGCCGCAACCGTTCTCGCTATCCTCGTTTATATCTGGAGACCTTTGCTGGCCGGTACCGTTAACATGGATCTCGCCGAGGCCGAGGGTCTGAAACCTCGCCAGGCCAGATTTGTTCTCATGTTACTAATCGCAGCAATCATCGCTCTCGCCATGAAAATAGTTGGTATTCTGCTGATTGTATCGCTTCTTATCATTCCTGCAGCAACGGCCCGCCACATGTCGGCAAATCCCGAACAAATGGCAGTAGTGGCAGCGCTCCTTGGCTCACTCGCAACTATCACCGGTCTTTTTGGTTCGCTTGAATTTGACACACCTTCAGGGCCTTCAATCGTCTTAGCTTCGCTTGCATTCTTTTTGGTCAGCCTGTTACCATTGAAGAGACCATTTGACCGGCTCAAATTCACACAAGGCAACAATTGACATGATGGAAGTTTCAAACCTTACAAAAAACCAAAAGGTTGTATTATCTGCCTTGACCAGATCTGAAAAACCGCTGTCAGCTTATGACATTCTTGAATTCAACAATGTCAGGGATAAGGGAATAAAGGCACCACTAACCGTCTATCGTGCCCTGGAGAAACTCGTCGCCTACGGTCTGGTGCATCGGATAGAAAGTCTGAACGCGTTCATTGCCTGTGATAGTGCGCCTCATATTGAGCCCGCAGGTTTCATCATTTGCAATAACTGTAAGAATACAACGGAACTCAGGATTCGTGACTGCGAGGATCATCTGACAAAGGGTGCCCGAGACATCGGATTTAACGTCGAAAAAGTACGTGTCGAGGTCACCGGCCAATGCCGCAGCTGCAACAAATCCTCCCAGAAGTCCCATTGATTCAAGTGTCAGTAAATTTTTTTCGAAGCAAAACACAATCTCATGGACTTACATCTTTGCGCGCCGGAAGCATGTACGCCATCTCCCCTGGCAGGCCGGATGAAATCGCATATTTGCTTTAAACCCTTTTCACTCAACCAACCTTGTCTGCGTCCACGTTGAACGGCAAAACAGTCTGCGGTCTGTTCACTGGGACCTCTGAACTGATGGGCACATTCATGAGCATATATCCACCACTGAACAGCTACTGGCAACTTATCCATTCGCTTCATATTCAGAATAAGAAATCCGGGATAGGCTCCTCCATAATCGCCAAAAGACGAATCGAGAATCGTCGGTCGTCTTCCGCAGATCATTCGCTTCCCTCTTATTCGCAGTTTGCCCGCAGGAACGAGTTTCGCGTCCCCGCCCACTGATGCGATATATTCTTCGGCAGTAGGTGGAGCAGCCATTGCCTTAAGTGCACCCCAAACGGGCTCCAACAGCGCCAGCCCAAATAAAATTGTCATTGTTCTAACAACCATCCCTGTCTTCCGTCATGAATTGCGGTTCTTAATTTTGTGATCACTATCGCACTTTGAAGCAGTCGGCGGGATTGGTAACACAACATTTGGTGTCGACGAAGCCATAAACGGGAGTTGGTACAAAAATGTGAGATAACTCGTTAATGTGAAAAAAAATCGGGATCAGATAAAATCCGGCCCGGAATCTGTAAGCATCTGATATTATGGGCAAATTAGTCGCGCGAATCGGCATCTAAAAATGTTGATAGATTAAGTTTTGTCGCCGCCGCCATACCGCGAATCTACCGGGTGCTTTGCAAAAATTTGAACCTTTCAATTCTACCGCGATACCCGATGAACACAGTATGAACCGTGAATTCAGAATTTGGTCAGTTCCGCTGCATTAAGTTACCGTCAAATCGGGTCCGGTCGGCAAGCCCGATCATTCAGATATCACACACCGGGAGTTCGCCATGTTAAATTCTTTGAATTCAAACCCAGTCATTTTTGCAAACTCGTATTTGAAAACCGTGACGACAGGATTTTTGGGTCTAGTGGTTCTGTGTACTGCAAATCTGGCATCAGCTCAGGCACATCCAAAATACACTGTCTGCAAAAAACGCGTTGGCGTGACCGTAAGTTTACCCGGTCGTTCTCCATTTCTGGTCAGTCGATATTTGGCACGTCAAAAAGCCGTGAGCGAATGGCGAAAAAAAACCCGTAACCGTTATGGAAATGCTTATGCGAGATGGCGGTTCGCGCGGGCAAAATTTAACGATGCAGAAGGTGGCATTGGGACCATCTATTATACTGTGAGTGCCAATCCTTGTCGGTCAGACACCGTCAAAATTGCACATCATCACCACTAATTTTCAGAGTTCAGTGGAATGCAGGAAGTCGTGCGGAGTTCTGTTCCTTTGAAAACCATGAGAGGCCGACGTTATTTAAGGTCCTCATACCGGCAGAATTCCACCATCGCCCGTATCAGCAAAAATATTCCCAGCGCATTTAAACCGTGCCACAGAAAATGAATCCCTGTTACTGTCTCGTTGCAAAATTGAGGGGATCGATCAATTGTTCTGAATATTATGGATGGAATAAAGACCAACGCTCCCGACAGGGAGTACCACGCTCCAGGTAGCCTTTGCCACACCAGATAGAGACCGATGATATTGACAGCCACAATTGGAGGAACATAAAGCAGTGATCCATTGAGCAGAGGAGGCAGCGAAAACATTATTGCAACTATGCAGGCCGCACCCAAAACCGACAAAAAGATACTCGCCCTGAAATACCAGTTAAAAGCCAGGCAGAGATAAAATAAAATCAGAATACCTATAGGTATGATGTCTGTCAGTGCCGACCACACAGTTGCTAAAGTATGGAACAGAAAACTGCCCGTCCCAACAATCACCGTCAGCAAGATCAGGCCGTTGACAGCAATCCGTCCGAATTGTATATCGGCGGATTTCATGGCCTCCCGACTGAAATATGCCGCAACTAGAAATAAAATATTCGAAAAAGCATTGAATGGCTCGGCCCAGAAAGCCGGATTGCCTGCGCGCTCGCAATAGCAACTTATTTGATCCGTTAGTTCCAGCCCCGGTGCACTGCAGAAATTTATCACCTTGGCACCTTCCTTCAGCTTGGAAATTCATACTCTTGGATGTAATACCATTTGACCGATGGGTTTAGGTAACACAAACCAATGGGAACTGCGCCGCACCTATCGTGATCCGCCCAGGGGGACGGATCACATAATTTTCTTATCGCTTTTTAAGTTTTGGCCTTCAAAAATTCTGCTATGGATCCTTCAGTTAGATTGTATTGTCGTGGTCTCACTGCCTACTGTTTTTACAACACTGGACATGGGTCGACCGCCGGCGTTAGCAATACGGCCTTTAAATTCCTTTTTGACCATCGCTTCAAATTCCGGAAGACTTTTAGCAGACTCTTTCGATTTCAGATGTACGATCTTAAACCCGTTCTCTTTCAGCGCATCCAGCAGTTCGGGCATAGCTTTGACGGTTACGGGCTGGATATCATGGAGAAGAACGATCCCCTTCTTCCGGTTCTTGAGCTTTTTAATGATAGAGGTAATGAGTCGGTTGTGGTTTTTTATCTTGAAATCGAATGAATCCAGATCGGTTGAAAATATCGCGATATTTCTTTCCGCCATATATTTTACAAGGGACTCAGAATCCTTCAGGAAAGGAAACCGGAAAAAGGGAGACTGCTTCTCTCCAACCGCCAGAGTTACCGCACTTAAGCCCCGTTCGATCTCGCTTTTGGCGTCCTCTCTCTTCTTTCTGGAAAGATTCCTGTGCGACCAGGTGTGACTGCCGATAGTGTGTCCCGCTTGGGCAATCTGTTTCAGGAGTTCAGGATATCCAACCGCAAGTTTTCCGACTGGAAAAAATGTCGCTTTCGTACAATGATGGGCAAGCGCGTCAAGAATTCTATTAGTCCGGTTAGGAAGTGGACCATCATCGAACGTGAGAACAACTTCACCATCTTGCAAAAAGTCAAATGATTTATAATGTTGAAATCCGAAACCTGGGCCGGATGTCGTATCGATTTCCACGGTCCGCGATACGCCCAGAGCCTTGTCATTGCCAGGACAGGACGCCGTTTCGGCACTGACTTCGCGAACCGTAAAATTGATCAACAAACACGAAACCAGAACTATACAGGTAAAATATCTTGAGGCCCTCATTATCAAACTCCTCCTTTTGACCGTTAATTAACGGAGTCAATGGATTATCTTGTGCTCAACCCTGTGCATTTCGCAAGATAATCATAAAATAATCGAAATTTTTTACATGAGTGTATTAAGCAAGCCTCATACCAAGTTTTTGACAACGGCCCATGAGAACCAAGAGAAATCATGATTATTAAGATAAATTTTCAGCATAACCGCAGATTTGGAAGAAAATTAACGATGAACAGTCGAAGTTTGAGAGCCGCTGCGTTAACGATCGGCATGTGTGTGTGTTCCACAGCAAATGCACAATCTTGCCAGAACACAGGATCCTTCAATGTCTGGTTGAAAGGTTTCAAAGACGAAGCCCGCTCACAAGGTATTTCGGCCCGAACAATCAATGCAGCGCTGACGGGTGTCAGGTATGATCAGCGTATTGTCAATCGTGACAGACGTCAGAGCTTCTTTTCCCAGTCGTTTCTTGAGGTGTCCAGCCGCTTGATTTCCAAGCACCGGCTAGTTACCGGATCGAAGCACATGAAACAATATCGGCGCGTATTTGAAAGTGTGGAGAAAAGATTCGGTGTCCCGGCACCGGTTATTGCGGCTTTTTGGGCGCTCGAAAGCGATTTCGGCGTCAATATGGGTAAAGATAAAACACTTCAGTCATTGGCAACCCTGGCTTATGACTGTCGTCGGCCAGAACTGTTTCGGCCCGAACTGATGGCCGCGCTCAAAATAATCGACCGCGGTGATTTAAGCGCCAGTGAAATGATCGGTTCATGGGCGGGAGAGCTGGGACAGACCCAGTTTCTTCCCAGACATTACTTCAGTCACGCCGTCGATTTTGATGGTGACGGCCGAAGAAATCTTCTCAAAAGCGCGCCGGATATGATTGCTTCAACGGCTGCATATTTGCAGCATCTCGGTTGGCGAGCCAATGAACCCTGGTTACAGGAGGTTCGTGTACCTTCTGAAATGGGATGGGATCAGGCTGATCTGGAAATCCAACATCCCCGCTCCAAATGGTCCAAGTGGGGTGTCAAGCAAGCAAATGGGAGACCCCTCAAATCTGATGCGCTCCCGGCATCTTTACTCTTGCCCATGGGACGGAAAGGGCCGGCCTTTCTCGCCTTTAATAACTTTCAGATCTATCTGCAATGGAACCACTCACTGGTCTACGCCACAACCGCTGCCTATCTTGCCACTCGATATGACGGTGCAGGTCCCGTTCACGTAGGGAGCAAAAATGTAAAAACATTCGGATATGAGGACATCCAGGAACTTCAGCAGCGATTGACACGTATGGGGTACGATGTTGGCGGGATCGACGGAAAATTGGGACTTAAAACCCGTGCAAGCGTTAAGGCAGCCCAAATGAAATTTGGGCTCCCCGCTGATTCCTATCCGACACCCGAACTGATGAGCCGATTGCGTTGATCACCGCACATGAAAGCCACGATTGATGCAGGGTTCAGTTTCCGGGCAGAACGTGAATGGTCATTCTTGATGGCAGATTGGCGACATTCACAGATATGGAATTGCTTTCATCCATCTCAATCAGGAAGTCCGGTTTTGCCAGCTCCAGAAAATTGCCCAGCGTCCAGGGATCAAAATAGTGCATCGGAATGACCAGCCTTGGGCGCAGTTTTTTGACCACATCAAGGATTGCCTGATGATCCATGCTGCGCATGCGTACCGGGACCAGGACGATGTCAAGATTGCCGATTAATCCCAAATGCTGCAACGTCAGCTCGTGGTGCAGATGCCCGAGATGGCCAATACAGAGACCCGCCACTTCGAAAATGAATATTGAATTACCAAATAATTCCGTTTCACCGGCCCAGTTCCAGATATCAGTTGGTACATTCCGAATTCGAACATCACCGACTTCGAGATTGTGCTCGGCCTGTCCTCCGCCGGGTTTCCAACCGCGCAGCACATGGGGAATCCGCGGATCGGGATAGTCGGTATAGTGGGACTGGTGCGCGTGATTCATAGTGGCGACATCGGGTATTATTTCGGAGCCCAGATAGCCGGTGAAATCTGTGGCAATCTTAATTCCTTCAGGAGATTCTATGAGAAAGGTCGAATGTCCCACATAAGTAAGCTGGACATCATCGCCTTTTTGCTGGACCATCGACCGCGATATTCGGATGACCGGAAATTGAGAATCGGCCACAGCGAGACAGCGGCTATGACCCGGTGCCGAAATCACTGCTGGTGCATAAGCGCAATAGAATAACAGGCCCAAAAGACAACATTGAAGCCACTGAACATATTTTCGAAACCCGTTAATCTCAGACATTGCATTCTCCCTTGATGCAAACTGATCACGACGATAATTACAAACTGAATTTGCATCTTTGACAATTGTACCAAATAATTAAAACATTACCTATTGCATCGTGAGGGGGCATTCGAGAATATTCGTCAACCCATGTTAATCGCATTGCAACTTTCATTGGCTTTGTCACTCGCATCTTTGGATCCGCCAGTTATTTATAAATCCAGTTCTTTTTAAATAATGTTGAATTTTTCCTCCGAACTGCTGGCAGTAAACAATCGACATTTGTTAGTGCATATCATTTCTTAATGATTTTCCGCTAATCTCCCTGGTTTGATATACAACTGATAGGCTGGGGGCGTTCTGCTTAAATGTTTGAAAAATTTTACGAAAACCAAATCAAAATTGCACTGTTTTCCTTTGCTTTGTTAGCAGCAGTATTATTTGTCGAAGTTATCTTCACTGCAAGTAAGGATGTGTCAGCCGTCTATATCGGTAACAGCGACATGGAGATCGCCAAGATTTCCGAGTTTGTGATGAAAATCGCTAAATCTTCTGACCAGGAAGAAAACAGATTTCACATCGAGGCCCATGCAGGATCGCAACTGTCGCTGTCAGAACAAATGGGGCGAACGGAACCCAAAAATATACTGCCGAAAGGCAAATGGGATTATATTTTACTCCAGGAGCACGGCATTGAGATGCTGAACTCCGAAGGGATCACCCGGTTTTTTTCAACGGTCGACAATTATTCTAAAGTCACCAGACAGACGAAGTCAAAGCTGGTACTGGTTTCAACCTGGCCGGAACAGTTAGATCACCCCGTATATGGCTGGCAACAGGGAACCCATTATGCCCCTCCGGAATCTCCTGAATTCATGAATCAGCAGATCGAAGACGCCAACCGATATGTCGCTGGCGCAAAAAGCTTGGACTTTATTCCCGTCGGCTCGGCTTGGGTAAAAGCCAGAGAAAACGTTCCCGATTACCCGCTTTACAATACAATACCTAATCCGGAAAAAGGTATCAGCAGCCGGCCATCACTGCATGGCATCTATCTGACTGCACTGATGATTTATGATTACCTGTCCGAGGCCCCGCTGGCCTCGGTAACTTTCGTCCCGGAAGGTCTGAGCCGTGAGGATGTTGAAAATTTAAAACGCATTGCCGGCCTTGTGAGCACCGGTCAGAAAAAGTTAGCGAATTTCAAATCGACTGAGTCCCGGTGAATCCGAGCGACCCACACACAAACGGACCGGGAGCACCCGGAGTGAAGCTGGGTTAGGATACCTCGGCAAATACGGCAAAAAAAATGGAGCGGGCGATGAGATTTGAACTCACGACCCTCACGTTGGCAACGTGATGCTCTACCCCTGAGCTACGCCCGCTTATTGGAAGAGGGTCCCGGCCTGATGCCGGATGCGGATTTATTACGCAATCGACCGCGCATTGCAACAATTTCTTTCAGTGCAGTTGAAACACCTGCATGGTTATTTAGCCAAAATTGCTTTCAGCTATGAAAAAATTATTTGCAATTGTCATAATAATCCTATAGTCCTATAAATAGAACTAATAAACTGTTTGATCCCGGATTGCTTGGGAGGTTGTTTGCGTGGCCGCCAATACTCAAAGTGCATTCAGGAATTCAAAGCCGGAAAGTCCGGCCCACAATACTGTCTACACCAAACAGGCAGGTTTCTCTGAAAAAAACGGCACTCTTTACGTGCAGTTGGCCGGAATTTTGCGGCAGCGGATCCGGTCCGGTCAGTGGCAGCCCGGTACCCAGCTCCCGACACTCGACGATTTAAAGCATGAATTTGGCGTTGCCCGGGTGACACTGCGTCAGGCCTTATCGGTCCTTGAATCCGAGGGACTGGTGTGGCGGCAACGTGGTCGCGGCACCTTCGTGTCTGAGCAGACTGAGGACAACTGGCTGAATATTGAATCGAACTGGGATCATCTGGTCCGCAGTCTGGAAGGCCGAAATCCCCGAATCATATCAGCCAGCAATGATGCAATAGTACCAGGTCTCGATCAGATTCAGGCTGTTGCTTGTAAGTCTTATCGGCACATGCAACGTGTTCATGAATACCGGGGCAGGCCGTATGCCGTGATTGATATTTATCTTGATCAGGACCTTTATCAACTCGATAAAAAACATTTCGATCAGGAAATGGTCATTCCAAGACTGAAAAAGCTGAAGAATGTTGAAATTGCTGAAGCGTGGCAGACCATTACGATTGGCTCTGCAGACCAGGATGTCGCAACACATCTCGAAATCCCGATTGGTGCGCCCATCGGCGTTGTCCGGCGCATTATTACCGACACGGACGGCGCCGCAATTTACATCGGCGATTTGAACTATCGGGGAGACAGCGTGCGGCTCGATATTAAACTCACGAGGACTAGTTGAATTGGGCAGAACGGATCCCATTGACTCACCACCGGAAGGCCGCGACAACCAGGATATGCTCGCGGTTGAAGTGCATCGCGGAACAGAAGATGACAGCCGGTTCGATACCTTTTATGTTCCCATGAGCGAAAATCAGAGCGTGCTGGATGTCGTCACCCATATTCAGCGGTTTCTGGATCCGGGCCTCGCCTACCGATTTGCCTGTCGTGTTGGTGTGTGTGGTTCATGCGCCATGACAGTAAACGGGATACCCCGCTGGACCTGCCGAACACACGTCTCCAGGGTTTCCAGCAACGGGACGCTCCGGATCGGACCCCTGAAGAATCTCCCTGTAATCCGGGATCTGGTAACGGACATGACCGATTTTTTTGAGAAATGGCAAAAGGCGCGGGGACGCTTTGTCGAACCATCGGATAGCGATACGGTTAGCGACAATTTGGGCAGTTCGACAACCGCCGCAAGTAACAAATCATTCCCGGTGCGGGGTGAAAACGGCCTGTACGTCATCCCGCCGGACGGCGCCGCACGGTCGGAGGCCAACGCTGCGATTGAATGCATAAATTGCGGTGTTTGTTATAGCGCCTGTGACGTTGTTCGCTGGCGTTCCGACTACTTTGGACCCGCCGCCCTGAATCGGGCCTGGGCAGCGCTTAATGATGAACGGGATGGCGACCACGAAGGTTTGCTGCGCATGATATCCTCAAATGGCGGATGTCACAACTGCCATAGCCACCAGTCATGTGCAACCCATTGCCCCGTCGAACTCAATCCAACCCAATCAATCGCAGGTTTGAAGAAAGCCTCTGTAAAGGCGTCGTTTAGGGCCGGACGCCAGAAGTGACTAGAAGGATCAAATCCATCGATAGTGGAGCAGCAGTGTAATGAATATACGCTCTTATTTGGTTCAAAGGATTTCCGCCATTGTCATGGTGCCCTTTGTCGTGACGCATCTGATCGTGATCATTCTTGCCGTTCAGAATGGATTGTCGGCAGAAGAAATTCTGGGCCGGACTCGCGGCTCATTTGGCTGGGCAGTTTTTTATGGTGTATTTGTTCTGGCTGTTTCTGCGCATGCCGCAATTGGTGTTGAAACAGTGCTGACAGAATGGACAACCCTTCGGCAACGAAGTGCCACTCTTGTTGCTCACATATTCGGGTTTCTGTTGATCATTATTGGGCTCCGGGCCATTTTCGCGGTGATATCGCCATGAATTACTCGACCCTGCGCAATAGTCCCTCACGATGGCACTGGGGTTTGGTTGCCGCAGTTGTTCATCGCCTTTCAGGTCTACTAATCGCCGTTTTTCTTCCCTTCCATTTTCTGTCACTCGGGCTGGCTTTTGAATCCGAAGCCTTCAGTGACTTCATCGCCTGGACGTCGAACCCTCTGGTAAAGATATCCGAATTTTTTCTGGTTGCCGCTCTCGCTGTTCATTTCGCCGGCGGATTAAGGATTCTTGCCCTTGAATTCCTGCAGTTCAGCAAGGCTCAGTCTTTTTTCATCTCCCTAAGTTTTGCGGTATCTATTGTCGTCGGACTGCTGTTTTTGTTGAGTGTGTTCAGCTAGAGTATAACAAATTGGATTTGGTCATGAATCGGCTGCAATCAGATATATTGATAATAGGAGCTGGAGGAGCCGGACTCTTTGCGGCTTTGCATGCCTATGACGCCAATCCTGATCTCAATATCACCATCGCCGTAAAGGGATTGCTCGGCAAAAGTGGCTGTACCCGCATGGTCCAGGGCGGGTACAACGTTGCCATGGCCAAAGAGGATTCGATTGAGCGGCATTTTATGGACACCATTGTGGGCGGCAAATGGCTGCCCAATCAGGATCTCGCCTGGAAACTTGTCAATGGAGCGATTGACCGGATCATAGAACTGGAAAACCGTTATGGTTGCTACTTTGACAGAAATCCCGATGGCACGCTTCATCAGAAAGCTTTTGCCGGTCAGAGTTTTGACCGAACCGTTCATAAGGGCGACCTCACTGGAATTGAAATCGTCAATCGGCTCGCCGAACAGGTATGGAGCCGCCGCATAAATCGTCTCGAAGAGTATAGGGCTATAGCGTTTATTCCAACCAGGGATAAGCAATCGATTGCCGGTGTTTTAAATATTAACATGCGAAATGGAGAGTACTGCTTCGTCCAGGCAAAATGCGTTCTGATCGCGGCCGGCGGCGGGCCTACCATGTACCGGTATCACACTCCGTCAGGCGACAAGTCATGCGATGGAATGGCGATGGCTTTACGGGCTGGGCTTACCCTCCGGGATATGGAGATGGTCCAGTTCCACCCCACGGGATTACTGGCGGGCGACAATACGCGTATGACCGGGACGATTCTGGAGGAGGGGCTGAGGGGTTCCGGCGGGTACCTCCTCAACGGGAATGGTGAACGCTTTATGCACAATTACGATCCCGCTGGTGAACGCGCCACACGGGATATTGTATCCCGTTCCATGTATGAAGAAGTGCGTTCCGGCCGCGGAACCAGAAATGGCGGCCTGTATATAAGAATGGCGCATCTCGGCCCCGAAAATGTTGCAAAGCAGTTCAAAGGCATGGTCAAACGCTGTGCCGATTGCGGATTTGATCTCGCGGCGGGAAATGTCGAGGTTTTGCCCACCGCACATTATATGATGGGTGGCATAGAATTTAACGGTGACTGCTCAACTGAGCTCGAAGGTCTTTTTGCGGCCGGAGAGGATACCGGCGGCGTTCACGGAGCCAATCGGCTGGGCGGAAACGGAGTTGGCAATTCAACCGTATTCGGCGCAGTTGCCGGTGATAGTATGGCAGACGCATTAACAAAACCAACGGCGTTCCGCGAACCGGATGAAAGCGAAATCAACCGGCATGTAGACCGTTGCGAGAAACCGTTTAAACTGGCTGCTGGAGACCTTAACGGATTGCGTGAAGATTTGATGGATGTCATGTGGGAACAGGTTGGCATCATTCGTTCGGAAAAACAGCTTCAGAGTGCGATTGACAAACTCGATGACCTTGAGAATCGACTTGGCAGTACAGGACTGCCGATTCAACAGCGCTCCTTCAATCTGACGTGGCACGACTGGCTCAATCTTGAAAATCAGATTATGGTTTCAAAGGCAATTGCACACTCCGCCTTGATGCGAAAGGACTCCAGGGGCGCACACTATCGAAGTGATTATCCCGATACCCTGGATCTGGAAAACAGTTCCTACACTACTGTTCGTCTTGGGACTGACGAAAGTCCGAATATCGGGAACAAGCCAGTTGTCTTTACAATTGTTAAACCCGGTCAGTCACTGATTGAAGGTGAGGCCGGTGCACCAGTCGTCAATACGGCTGAAAATTGAGCGGTATGCATAAATACACGTTCTGTTGGATTACTATCTGAAAAAGTTCGATTGTGATCGAAAGCGATGAGGAAAGCCATGAAAATTTCGGCCGATAAACTCGAAGAAGCAGCATATCAAATCATGTTTAAAGCTTCAATTGACATTCCGGAGGACTATGAAAATGGAATCCGGAAAATGATCGATAAGGAAAAGGGAGACCTTTCCGCATTCGTGCTGGAAGCCATGCTTGAAAACTGGCAAGCGGCCCGAGAGGATCGCCGTCCCATGTGTGCGGATACGGGCGTGCCCCGGTTTTATGTCAAATGCGGCAATGAAGCCATGCCCGAAGGTGGATTTGTCGAGCTCGAACACCGGATTCGCCGGGCGACAGCACGGTCCACGCACGACATACCACTGCGTCCAAATCGGGTGCATCCGATTTCGAGACACGACAACAATAACAATGTTGGTCTGAATGCTCCGGAAATTGAATATAGCTTTGAACCTGACGTCGACTGGATAGAACTGACCACAGTTCACAAGGGCGGGCTTTTTGGCACCGACTACCGCATGCTTTTTCCCGGTGATGGCGTAGATGGAATAAAACGGTTCTTTCTGGATGTTCTGCTGGCATTTGGCAAACGGGGACTGGCCTGTCAGCCGGCCATAGTCGGTGTTGGTCTGGGCGGCTCCAAGGACACCTGCATGGTCCTTGGAAAACAGGCCGCATGTCTGAGACCCGTGGGCGAACCGCATCCTGATCCGGAAATAGCCCGATTGGAAGTGGAACTCCGCGAACTCGGCAACCAAACCGGGCTTGGTGCCATGGGGTTTTCAGGAACTTCGACTGTCGTCGACTGCCAGATCGAAGTTGGTTATACGCACACTGGCGGTTGTCCCATGTCGGTTCACTGTTTCTGCCTTTCATCGCGTCGTGCCACAGCGCGTATCCACCGGGATGGCAAAATTGAATATCGCACTGATCCCAAATGGTTCACCCCCTATATGAGAAGGAATTCCGTGTCATGGGAATCTACAGAGATAAACTCAAGAATGTCCGGATAAAAACACCGGTTTCAGATGAAGATTTAAAGGAACTCGAAATCGGTACCGTCGTCTTTCTGGACGGTATGATTTATACTGGTCGTGAAGGTGTCTACAAACGGTTTGTCGAGCAGGGCGAAAGACCTCCGATAGACTTCACAAAATATTCGAATGTCAATTTTCATTGCTCACCAGCCGCGGCCAAACAGCCCGATGGCAGCTTTAAAGTCGGTGCAGTTACGGCAACGGCAAGTTTTCGATTCGCAAAAGTGCTGCCCCAGTGGTTGCGCGATACCGGATGCCGGATGCTGATTGGCAAAGGTGGAATGAAAACCGAACATTACCGCGACATTCTGGTGCCGGCCGGAGTGGTCTATCTGACCACAGTTGGATATGGAACCGGAGCGTTACTTGGCCGGGGGATCAAAAAGGTGAAGGCCGTCAACTGGCTGGAAGAGCTTGGCGTTGCCCAGGCTATGTGGATTTTCGAAGTCGAGAATTTTGGACCTCTACTTGTTGAATGTGACCTTAAGGGAAATAGCCTGTTCGAGAAAAACAATGAAGAAACGAACAAGCGCGTCGAAAAACTATATGAGGGATTGCGGCCCCCTGCGCTCAGCCGATATGGTGAGACGGACAATAAAAAAGACGAACTAATTTAGTTGATTAATGTAAACGTGGAAAATATACACTCAAGTTCGAAAACTTTTTAATATTATTAATATATCCTGACACTTTATACCAATGAGAATTACCAACATTCGCGACGCCGTCGGGTCCATCCAATCCGATATTCGAAATGCCTTCATTTCGTTCAGGGACATGACCATCTCGGTAGTTGCTGTTGAAACCGATGTCATCCGTGACGGACAACCGGTCATCGGTTATGGTTTCACATCCAACGGCCGCTATGCCCAATCCTCCATTTTGCGCGAGCGGTTTATTCCGCGCCTTTCGGCGGCAGATCCAAATTCCCTGATTGACAATGTAAATAAAAACTTTGATCCCGATGCTATCTGGAAGTGTTTTATGGCCAATGAAAAACCAGGGGGTCATGGCGATCGTGCTCATGCCGCGGGTGCGCTTGATATGGCGATTTGGGATGTTATTTCCAAAGTTAGTGAAAAACCACTTTGGAAACTTCTTTCCGAACGTTTCAATGAGAACAATTACGATGAAAGAATTCTAGTTTATCCAGGTGGCGGATACTATTACCCGGGTAAAGAAATCGAGGGTTTACGGGCTGAAATGGCCGGCTACCGGGATGCCGGCTATAAGGTGGTCAAAATGAAAATTGGCGGTGCTGATTTAACCACCGATTTGAAACGTATTGAAGCCGTTATCGATATCGCGGGAGAAGGTGCGAATGTCGCGGTTGATGCCAACGGCCGTTTCAATCTTGAGCAGGCTCTGGCATACGGCAAAGCGATGTCAGACTATGAACTTTTCTGGTATGAAGAGCCGGGTGATCCGCTGGATTTTCAACTCAACAGCGAACTGGCCATGAAATACCAGCAACCACTGGCCACAGGTGAAAATTTATTTTCACATCAAGATGGTCTGAACCTTCTGCGATATGGCGGGTTAAGAGCTGAAAAGGACTGGATCCAGATTGATCCGGCTCTCGCTTACGGACTGACGGATTATCTCAAATTCATATCGTTCATTGATAAGCTGAACTGGTCGAGACGCCGCCTTATTCCACATGGCGGACATCAGTTTGCTCTTAATATTGCCGCGGGTCTTCAGCTCGGAGGATCCGAATCCTATCCAGGCGTTTTTCAGCCCTTTGGCGGTTTTGCAGACAATATTCCAATTATTGAAGGATATACCAGTCTCCATCAGACTCCTGGAATCGGCATTGAACTGAAACTGGAAATGTTCGATAAACTGCGTTCGTATTTATTCTGATCTTTTTATGATTTACCTGTGACACCGTATTTCCCAATGAATGCCACATGATGTTAGGCTCGATCCATGGCGAAGATTGTTATTTCCGAACAGATGCACAAGGAGGCTGTCGAAAGTCTTGAGCAGGAATTTGACGTCATTTTTGATGCTTCACTTTGGAAAAGCCCGAACCGACTTGCCGAAAATTTGGGCTCGGCAGATGCGTTGATCGTTCGCAATTCAACTCAGGTCGATTCCGAGATATTAAATGCTTCTCCTCAGCTCAGGGTGATAGGCCGGCTAGGTGTCGGACTTGACAATATTGATTTGAATATGTGCTCTGAACGCGGGATTACGGTCTGTCCGGCGACAGGAGCGAATGCGATATCAGTGGCTGAGTATGTTATTACCACCGCCCTTGTCCTGTTGCGCGGCGCCTACTTTGCAACCGACCAGGTAATCGGTGGAACTTGGCCACGATATGAACTGATCGGTAGAGAACTGAACGGCAAAACTCTGGGAATCATTGGTTTCGGATCAATCGGTCAACAGGTTGGGATGTTGGCGAAGGCCATGCATTTGGAAGTCATAACGTATGACCCCCTGCCACCTAAGGATGATTCCCTGGCACAGGTTGTACGGCGCGTGAATTTCGATCAGGTCATATCCCAAAGTGATATTGTCACCCTCCATGTTCCGCTTACTTCCGAAACTTCAAATCTGATCAATGCCGCCACCATTTCGAAAATGCGAAAGGGAGCGATATTCATCAATACGTCGCGAGGTGGAATTGTCGATGAACAGGCACTCATCGATGCCTTGATTTCGGGTCATCTAGCGGGAGCCGCAATCGATGTATTTAAAGACGAACCATTGGATGGGAATTCGGGCGGGCGGTTTGTTAACGCGCCGAACTTAATACTGACGCCTCATATTTCTGGAGTAACAGAAGAATCCAACGCCCGAGTGAGCTTTGTGACTGCGGAAAACGTGCGCCGAATACTCATTGACCCACTTTGATCACCCATTTCGATATCCTGTAAATTCATCCTTAATCGCTGTTCCGCCGGATTATTTCAGTTCCAGCAAGAAAGCTCTTCAGTAATGGTGTTAAAAATGCGACAAGCTCAGCATCTTTTGAAGTGTCAACCCTATCAAGTGGATTTGGCATGCAAATATTTTAATTTACAGAGGAATTTCCTAATCTGCGGCAATTGATGTGCTATTCGGAGTTGCAAAATTGTCGAGAGAAGGCCATCTTTCAATACAAAGACAAGCATCAGTAAAGGTTGCCTGATGCTGCAAAACTTCTAACAGATCATTGGAGAAGCATAATGGTTATGCCGACCTTGGGTTCGGGCGCAGGTTCGCAGGCGAATTCAGCGGAATTAATTAAGGATACAACAACACGTGATTTCGTCGCAGATGTAGTTGAGGCCTCAAAAAATTCGACGGTTCTCGTTGACTTCTGGGCACCTTGGTGTGGTCCGTGCAAACAGCTGACACCGATACTCGAAAAAGCAGTCCAGGAGGCCAGGGGATCGATTCGCTTGGTCAAAATGAATATCGACGAACACCCTTCAATCGCACAGCAAATGGGTATCCAGTCCATCCCAGCCGTATTTGCTTTCAAAGATGGTAAACCGATTGATGGATTTATGGGTGCCCTTCCTGAAAGTCAGATAAAAGAGTTCATCCGTCGTGTCGGCGGCGGCGAAAATCAAAGCCTGACAGGCGCATTGGAAATCGCCGGCAAGTCTTATCAGGAAGGCGATTTCAATGCCGCGATCGAAGTTTATGGGCAAATTGTTCAACAAGATAATGAGAATGCTGAGGCCCTGGCGGGCCTGGCCAAGTCTTACATCCAGTTGGGAGACCTTGAGCAGGCCGAGAAAATCCTCCAAATTGTTCCGCAAGATGTAAAAAATACATCCGAGATCGACGCTGCTCAAGATCTACTGGAAGTTGCACAACAGGGAAGTCAGTCCGGCAATTTGACAGAACTGCAGGAATCCGTACAGAATGATCCTGATAACATCGAAGCAAAATTCGATCTGTCGATTGCCCTGAATGCCAAAGGCGATCGAGAAGGTGCTCTGGATCTGCTGCTTGAAATCATAAACCGCGACAAACATTGGAACGATGAGGCTGCGCGCAAACAACTGGTGAAATTTTTTAACGCCTGGGGCGCAAGTGATCCTTTGACGATACAGGGCCGACGACGTCTTTCATCGTTACTGTTTTCCTGATGGAGAGCCAACATTGACCGGTTTCGGAATTGTAGAACGCTACCGAAAACCAAGTGACCTGCCCGATATGCTACCCGTATTTCCTCTGCAGGGCGTAATTGTTCTGCCCCGTGCGACTTTGCCGTTAAACGTGTTTGAACCCCGTTATCTGACTATGGTTGATGACGTATTGGGAAATGACCGGATGATCGGCATTATTCAACCTGATTTGGCAGATGAAACCAACCAGTTGCCAATAAGATCTAAAACTGATCTGAGGTCGGTAGGATGTGCGGGACGATTAACAGCCTTTCAGGAAACAAATGATGGCAGAATGCTCATAACTCTTTTCGGAGTGTGTCGTTTCGAAATCAGAAGCGAAATGGCGACAGATAATCCCTACCGTTCGTTCGAGGTTGATTACTCCAAATTCAGTTTCGACCTGGAGTCGGGAAATGGTGAAGACGATATCAATCGGGACCGACTGCTTTCAGTTTTAAAAACTTATCTTGAAGTCAATGAGCTCAATGCGGACTGGCAAAGTATCAACAGATCTTCCAACGAATTTCTGGTCAATACGTTGTCGATGATTTCCCCGTATGGACCAGCTGAAAAACAGGCTTTGCTTGAAGCACCCCGCCTTTCCGATCGTTCTGAAGTTCTTATCGCGCTCGCCGAAATGGAACTGGCTTCAAGAGATGACGGATCTGATACCACGCTCCAATAGTTAACGACCTACGACTTATAAAAACATCTGACGCGAAATTTTGGAAATTTGGATAAAATGCCTGAGAACGAAGACAACGCCCATAAAAAACCGGAAATTGACCGCAAACTGCTGGAAATTCTCGTCTGCCCGATCACCAAATCAACTCTGGAATATGACCGGGAAGCCCAGGAACTGATCAGTAAATCAGCGGGTCTGGCCTATCCCATCAGAGATGGAATTCCAATTATGCTGCCGGACGAAGCCCGCAAGCTCGATCCTGATACAGGATGAATTATTAATCGCAATTATGAATTCGTTTGGTCGGCCGCAAGCCGACTGAGCGGTTTTTCATTGATTGGTATGTGGACCAGACCTGCAAAAACACCGAGACCGACTGCAATCCACCAAACCATTTCATATGATCCGCTGGTATCGAATATCCGGCCGCCCAGCCAGGCGCCCATAAACGAACCGGTCTGATGGCTGAGCTGTACGATACCATACAATGTAGCCATATATCTCAGGCCAAATATTTGTGCGACAATCCCTGACGTCAGCGGGATCGTGGACAACCACAACAGCCCCATTACGGCTGAAAATACAAATATGGTCGTATTGGTTTTGGGAGCCAGAATTAATATTGTAATGGCCACGGCACGGCTAAAATATATAAAACTCAAAGCTCTTTTCTTCGGCCAGCGCTGTCCGGCCATTCCGGACAAGAACGAGCCGATGATGTTGAAGAGGCCAACCAGCGAAAGCGCATAGGCCCCAGTCTCAGCTGAAAGACCGATATCATGAATATAAGCAGGAAAATGTATCGATATAAATGCGACGTGAAAACCGCAAACAAAAAAGCCGCTGATCAGAAGAATATATCCCTTATGGCCTGACGCTTCAGACAGCGCCTCGCTCAGAGACTGACGCCTTACATTCGCCTCGGCTCTGCTGTCATCTATCCGGGGAATTGATAGCGCAACCGGGACGATAATAAGAGCCGTCACCGCCAGAATATATAGCGCGGCCTGCCAACCATAATTGACGATGAACGCTTGTCCAAGAGGCGTGAACAAGACCTGACCGAAAGATCCGACCGAAGTCCCGAGTCCGAGGACCATTGACCGCTTTTCCGTACTGACAAATTTTACCATGGTTGAAAGTGAGACGGAAAATGCTGTGAATGAAACGCCTGTGCCGACCAGAATACCCGCGAAAATCATCAGGCCGACGGGGCCCTGTGAATGGGGAATTCCCCAGATTCCGGCAGCATATAAAAGCCCGCCTAAACCAAGAGCGCGGCGCGCTCCGAATCGATCTGTAATCGCGCCCGACAGCGGGGCAAATATGCCTATGACGAGATTCTGCACTGCCAGAGCAAGTGCAAATGTCTCTCTCGACCAATTGTTAGCGGTTGTTATGGGTTCGAGAAACAACCCAAAAGTTGTGCGCAGACCAAAACTCAGCATGCCGATCAGGCATCCAGCGATTATAACCAGTATGACTACATGCGGCGCATAAGTTCGTTCTGTCAGTTGAATTTCAGCCATGATTGTCCGGCAATCCAGCAGTTGCGATGCTAAACTCAATTCCAGATCGAATAACAACAGATCAGGAAATGCGGCCTTATGAATTATTTAATTTTAAATTTTCAATTCAGCTAGAGTTTTTCACCTTTCAAAAGACGCGGCACGTCTCCTGAAAGGCCGGATGCCCCTTTCACTAGAAATTGTTTAATTGCAGGTGAACGGTTAACCAGACCAAGACCAATTTCCCTTGCGGCTCGAACCGGCAGAATGTCGTTCGAAAAAAGACGATTAAGTCCATCCATAAAAAATGCGGAAAAGGCACTGTCAAATCTGCGCCACCTTTGATAACGTTCAAGACCAGTGAAATCTCCAATGTCAATTCCAAGTCTTGAATTGTCGATCAACACTTCCGTCAGGGCCGCCACGTCACGTAATCCTATATTCAGTCCAAGACCTGCAATCGGATGAACGCCATGCGCGGAATCGCCAACAAGGACAAATCTCGGTCCTATGAATTCTCTCGCGATATGCATTGTCAACGGTACGCCAAAGCGTGGGCCTATCAGCTCAAGTTCACCCAACCGGGGGCCGAAGCGCCGCTCGAGTTCTTCGATAAACAAGGCCTCATCCTCATCTAGCAGTTTTTTTGCAACCTTCGTGTTTTCGGTCCAGACCAAAGATGACCGATTTCCCTTTAATGGTAGAATGGCGAATGGTCCTGCTGGCAGAAAATGCTGAACTGCCCGGCCATTGTGTGGCCTTTCATGTGCCACAGTGGTCACGATTCCCATTTGACCATAGGACCAGGAAACTGTTTTTATGCCGGAGACTTTACGAAGAGACGAGTTCCGCCCGTCGGCGGCGACCAGCAACCTGGTTTTCAATTGTCCGCCACTCTCCAGCAGAACCCTGACATAATGATTCTCCTTTCCAAACCCCTTGACTTTTTGTTTGGCAATTAAATCAATATTTGGGTCAACCGAGGCCTTTGCAGCCAATGCGGTGGCGAGATGATGATTTTCAATCATGTAAGAAGCAGATTTTCCCGGTGCCAGTTCACTTTTAATTTGTAAAAATATTGGTCGGACAGTGACATCCATTGGACTGTCCGTTATGTCTATATCAGTGATGGGCTGGACATTGTTTTCGAGGGTCTGCCATATTTCGAGAACAGTAAGCAGATCCTTACTGGCCGCATTCAGTGCAACGGCCTGACCAGAAAAACGGTGAACGATCAGATCATCATAGGAACGGGGATCGAGAACGCATACCTTCAATGTCTTATCGCTGCTTTGGGATAACGCGGAAGCCAACGCAAGACCAGTAAAACTGCCTCCGGCAATGATTACATCATAGACATTGATTTCAAAACGACTCATGAAACACCCGCTTCAGAACCCTGTCAATCGACCCGCACTCACTATGAACGGAATACATTTTGAATGATCCCTTTAAAATTTGTACTTCACGGGTAATGGATTCAATATAGATTGTGCTTGAGAAACGACAATTGTTTTGGACACTCAATTACATTGGGGCTAATTTTGTTTTGAATATTGGCGCTAAGCATAAAATGACCCATCACGAGCTGTTGCGCAAGCATCAATAGGAGCATTCTCGGACGTAAAACATGAAGACAAAAAATTCACTATGACCAATGCTCTCGAAAATCTTGTTTCGATACTCAATTTGGAACAACTTGAGTATAATCTTTTTCGCGGCGACAGTCCGCGAAATGGTTGGCAGCGTGTATTTGGTGGTCAGGTTATCGGCCAGGCTTTAGTTGCGGCGGAACGCACGGTCACGGATCGCAATGCCCATTCGCTCCATGGCTATTTTATGCGTCCGGGAGATCCCAAGGTTCCGATAATTTATGAAGTGGATCGGATTCGGGATGGCAAAAGTTTTAATACCAGACGAGTGGTGGCAATTCAGCATGGACAGGCCATATTTTCAATGTCAGTCTCATTTCACAAGGAAGAGTCGGGATTTGACCATCAAATTCCGATGCCGGATGTTCCTCTTCCCGAAGATCTTCCCAGCGACGATGAATTGAAAATCAACCTTAAAAATCTACCTGATAATATACGCCGCTACTGGGAACGGGAGCGACCTATTGATTTGCGCCCGGTAGACATGTCGCGATATCTGGAGCCCAAAAAAGGAACTCCATTTCAGAATATTTGGATGCGTTCCACATCGACCTTACCTGACGACGTGGCTACGCATCAGTGCGTACTGGCGTATGCCTCCGATTTCACTCTTCTCGATACGGCGCTCATTGCCCATGGACGAATGATGTTTGATCCCAACCTCATGATGGCAAGCCTGGATCATTCCATCTGGTTTCATAGAAAATTCCGTGCAGATGAATGGCTGCTCTATAGTCAGGACAGTCCCAACGCAAGTAATGCCCGGGGTTTCAGCCGCGGCAGTATATTCACCCGTGACGGCATCCTGGTGGCTTCCGTAGCTCAGGAAGGGCTGATCCGCGAGCGAAGAACGAAAACCTGACAATTTTCATATCTATTGGTCTTTGATTAATAAATAGGCAATTTTGACCGATTGCCTAATAAGTGATCAGAAAGCACCGCCTTTTACACCTGCAAATTTCCTGGGCATACTGATTAATTGTTAAATATCAATTACTTTATCAAATTTTGCGGTTTTGGCACATCACTTGATTGATCGTTAAAGAATTTCCTGGTGCACAGCGCCGGGAAACGAATTCTTAGCTTGAACAATGCAGCAAATCGGCTGCTGAGTTCAAAATTCAGAGGTGTCAACATGAAAGTAATCACCGCAATCATCAAGCCATTCAAACTCGATGATGTGCGTGAGGCTCTAACCGGAATAGGCATACAGGGCCTTACTGTCACCGAGGTTAAAGGATACGGCCGGCAAAAAGGTCATACTGAAATATATCGGGGTGCCGAATATGCCGTCAATTTTCTGCCCAAGGTGAAAATTGAAGTGGTCATTCCCTCCGACCTAACAGACAAAACCGTTCAAGCCATAGCTGGTGCGGCAAAAACCGGCCAAATCGGAGACGGTAAAATTTTTGTGGGTCCGGTTGAACAGACAGTTCGAATTCGGACTGGAGAAACGGACATTCAGGCTCTCGAATAATCAGGAAATATACAATGAAAAAAAATCTTTATTTGCTAACTGTTGGGGTGGCTTTAACATCCGGATTTGTCTTATTCACCGATCAGGCATTCGCCCAGGATGCCGCGACAGGCGTATCTGCTGATGTCAAGTTCATCCTGAATTCGTTCCTTTTTCTCGTCACCGGATTTCTTGTCATGTGGATGGCGGCAGGATTTGCCATGCTTGAAGCGGGCATGGTGCGGACCAAGAACGTCTCTATGCAGTGTACAAAAAATATCGCCCTCTTCGCCATTGCGGGCATAGTATATTGGGCGGTTGGTTACAACGTCATGTATGATGGGGTCGATGGAGGATTTATCGGTACAATTCTTCCCAAGTCGATTCCGGCACCGTCCAGCGATACCGGAGACTATGCAGCCGCTTCAGACTGGTTTTTCCAAATGGTGTTCTGTGCGACAGCAGCTTCTATCGTCTCTGGTACTCTCGCCGAACGGGTAAAACTCTGGCCTTTCTTAATTTTCGTCGCCATTTTATGCGGCTTTTTATATCCGATTCAGGGTGCCTGGAAATGGGGAGCCGGTTGGCTGGACGGTTTGGGCTTTCTTGATTTTGCCGGCTCTACAATCGTGCATTCCTGCGGCGGATGGGCGGCATTGACCGGCGCAATTATCCTTGGAGCCCGCAAAGGAAAGTACGGGCCCAATGGACAGGTCTTCCCGATGCCTGGATCAAATATGCCACTTGCCACATTGGGAACGTTTATATTGTGGCTAGGCTGGTTTGGATTTAATGGTGGATCGCAATTAGCCTTGGGATCGATCGCAGATGCTTCATCAGTTTCCAGAATATTCATGAACACTAATCTCGCTGCCGCAGCCGGTGTCATTAGCGCAATGATACTAAATCAGCTGCTATACGGCAAAGTAGACCTTACAATGGCCCTAAACGGTGCTCTCGCCGGACTCGTCGCCATCACGGCCGAGCCTCTGACTCCTGCGCCAATTATGGCAATTATCATTGGAGGTATTGGTGGACTAATTGTAGTCCTCACCGTTCCGGTGCTCGACAAACTTCGTATTGATGATGTGGTGGGTGCTATTCCCGTCCACCTTCTGGCCGGTATCTGGGGCACAATAGCTGTACCGATCACAAATTCAGACGGAAATTTTATTACTCAACTTATCGGCATAGGATCAATTGGAATTTTCATGATCATTTCAACTTCAATTCTGTGGCTCGTTCTGAAGTTTACGATCGGACTACGGCCCACTGAAGAGGATGAATCCGACGGTCTTGATAAAGCCGAGATCGGTCTGGAAGCTTATCCGGAATTCGGCCAGGGCAGTCAACGTATCTGACATTTATCCGAGCTTAGTAACTCATAGCTTCAAAAAGAGAATTAAATGACAGAAACCTGGCAATTAATTTTTGCCAGGTTTTTTCTTGGCAAACCTGCCTTTTTCAACCTAGGTTCATGATCAGCACCGCATACAGACCGATTTTCGGACTTGGTACTAATACTGCCGCAGTCTTTCATGCGAATTTGAATTTCAAGAGACCATAGCATTCAAACATACTGAACTGTCATGAACCCAACTCAGCAATCGCTAAATCCAAACCAAGTTGCCTCACCGTTCGAACGAACAAGAAACCTTCTTGAAGGAATTGAACCGGGCCAAGATGTCATCGATATTTCCATTGGTGAACCTCGACATCCTTTTCCTGATTTTGTGGGTGACGTTCTCCGTAAAACGGCAGGGGACTTTGGTAAGTATCCGCCAATCCGGGGAACGGATGCACTACGGTCTGCCATTGTCGATTGGCACGGACTGCGCTATCCGGATCTAAGAAGTAAGCTCGATCCCGATACCAATCTGCTTGTACTGAATGGTTCGCGTGAAGGATTATTTTCTGCGGTGTTTACAGCCCGGTTCCGGAGGATTGATATTGAACGGCCTGCGGTTCTAATACCAAATCCCTTTTATCAATGCTACCACGCCGGCGCAGTATCAGCCGGGGCCGAACCCATATTTCTTCCTACATCCAGGTTAACGAAATTTTTGCCGGATTTATCCATGCTAAGTTCGGCCGTCCTTGAACGAACCATTGCATTTTTTCTTTGTTCACCATCCAACCCGCAAGGAGCAATAGCTGATCAGGCTTATCTTCAAAAGGCCATGGAGCTGGCCCGAACCTACGACTTCATGCTGTTCGCCGACGAATGTTATTCTGAAATTTACTCTGGCAATCCTCCGGAAGGCGCACTTCAGGTTTCATTTCGCTGCAATGGAAACTTCAACAACGTAATCTCCTTTAACTCGTTGTCCAAAAGATCAAACCTGCCGGGACTGCGCTCCGGATTTGCGGCCGGTGATCCGACTTTTATCGATGCTTATTTGAGGTTCCGCAATGTTGCCGGTCCGCAAATTCCATTGCCACTTCAAGCTGTCTCTGAAAAACTGTGGAGAGAAGAAACTCACGTCGAGCAAAGCCGGAAGCTTTACAAAGCTAAATTCGACGCCGCCGGTGAGATTCTGAAGCAGAGGTTCGGTTATGAACGACCTGATGGCGGTTTCTTTCTGTGGCTCGATATGTCCCGATTCGGCGGCAGCGAAACAGCGACGAAGATCCTGTGGAGAGACTGCGGGGTCAAAGTGATTCCGGGTGCCTATATTGTGCAGGGTTCGCCTGATGACTGGGGGGACTGCGGAGACTATGTCCGCATTGCGCTGGTACAGGATTTACCGACTACAAAAACGGCACTGAAACGAATTATTAACAGGCTTGGCTTACAGCAATGATAAATGTCCATATCAAAGACCGAAACAAGGCCAAGCCCCCTGCTTTCGGACGAAGCCGAGGCTGGTCTGAAAAAATTTGTCCGCCAAACCCTTGGTTTTGGACTTCTTTTGCTGTCCGTCGCCGGCTGGCTGTCCTTGCTGACGTGGTCAATTCAGGACCCGAGCCTAAATCACGCCACCAATGAAGCACCCACAAATTTTCTCGGCGTTTCCGGAGCCATACTGGCTGATGTACTATTTCAGGCCGTGGGATTGAGCGCCATACTGGTCTTCTTGGTACCTGTAATCTGGAGTCTTCAACTGATGGCGGACGTCGGACCGCGACGAGGCCGAATTTTCGTAATTCACTGGCCTATGTGCGTCGTCGCAGTTTCTGGTTTTTTGTCTGGACTCCCAGCGACCGGTTCCTGGCCGCTGCCCAACGGTCTGGGGGGTGTGATTGGAGATAAATTATTAAGCTGGTTCGATCAGTTTTTCGGTCATCTGTCATTCTATGCGAATGCTACATCTTATTCATTGTTGTTCCTTCTCATTGGCCTTTGGTCGTTGCGGATCGCTTCGGGAATAAGTTTCAAGGACATCAAAATACTATTTCCAAAAAAGAATCAGGGCTTTCGTCTGCTTTTTCGAACGGTCATTACCAAAATCCTGAATCTTCTATTTTCAAAGAGGAACAATGTTGAACTGACTGAATATGGGACCACTGAATTTGAGACCTATGACACTTTTCAGGATTTTGAACCGGCACCTCAGGAGCCGCCGCCCCTAACCGATGAATATCCACCACTCCCCAAGGGAATATTGCCTGACAATCCGGGGTTTCGAAAAGACAGCAAAGGGTTCGGGAGTTTTTTCGGGAAACGTTTGGAGCCCTATTTCGACATGGAACCAATCGATACGGATGATCTTAAGGTACGTCGCCTGGCCGAATTCACTGAGAAGCCGGAAACAGAAACCTGGACAAAGCCTCCACATCCTGGTCGAACTTCAAAATCAGATGCAGGAAGCCAGGTTCGAACCCCTCACGTCCCGACCACCATTGACGCTCGATCCGGAGCTTTTTCACTTCCCTCACTTCAGCTGTTGCAGCCACCGCAACGAAAATCGAGAACCCAGTTCCAGTCCGCGGACGCTTTGCAGTCAAAAGCACAATTACTTGAAGTCACACTCAAAGATTTTGGGGTCCACGGTCAAATTACGGCTGTTCATGCCGGACCGGTGGTCACTCTTTATGAGTTTGAACCTGCCAGAGGCACGAAATCATCCCGGGTTATCGGTTTGGCCGAAGATATCGCCCGATCCATGAGTACTGTCTCAGCGCGCATAGCTGTTGTGCCTGGACACAATGCAATTGGCATCGAATTGCCGAACGATTTCCGCGAAACAGTTTATCTCAGGCAATTGCTGGAAGACCCTTCATATTCGAATTTTGACGCAAGTCTCGCCCTGGCACTTGGTCAGACGATCAGCGGAGAACCACTAATTGTCGACTTGGCGCGAATGCCTCATCTTCTGATGGCGGGAACGACAGGTTCAGGCAAATCGGTGGGTATCAATACGATGATACTTTCACTGCTTTACCGGCTTACCCCGGATCAATGCAAATTTATTATGATTGATCCTAAAATGCTTGAGCTGTCGGTTTATGATGGGATTCCTCACCTGTTGTCACCTGTGGTCACGGATCCTAAAAAAGCGGTTGTCGCTCTCAAGTGGACAGTGCGTGAAATGGAAGAGCGCTACAAAAACATGTCAAAGCTCGGGGTTCGCAACATTGATGGTTACAATAACAGGATAAGAGAAGCGGAAGAGAGCGGGGAGCCATTAAGCCGTACGGTTCAAACGGGATTCGATCGTGAAACCGGTCACGCAATTTATGAACGCGAAATGCTTGATCTGAAGTTCATGCCATATATCGTTGTGGTTATCGATGAAATGGCAGATCTCATGATGGTCGCGGGCAAAGAAATCGAAAGTGCGGTACAACGTCTTGCTCAAATGGCCCGTGCCGCGGGTATTCATTTGATCACGGCCACCCAGCGGCCGAGCGTCGACGTTATCACCGGAACCATCAAAGCGAATTTTCCAACCAGAATTAGTTTCCAGGTAACGACAAAAATCGACAGTCGTACGATTTTAGGCGAACAGGGTGCGGAACAATTGCTTGGTGCCGGCGATATGCTCTACATGGCTTCTGGCGGCCGATCAACCCGAATACATGGTCCATTTGTGTCCGATCAGGAAGTTGAGCAGATTGTTAATCATCTGAAATCTCAGGGTATTCCGGAATATCTTGAGGCTATCACGCTCGAACCGGATCCCGAGGCCGCGGCCACCGGCGATTGTGCCGAAAACGGCGGGGATACCCTTTTTAAAGAAGCCGTTGAAATTATCACGCGTGACCGGCGCGCATCAACAAGTTACCTGCAGAGACGCCTTTCTATCGGTTATAATCGTGCCGCGACACTTATCGAAAGGCTGGAAGATGCGGGCTATGTCAGTCCGGCAAATTCATCCGGAAAACGGGAAGTTCTGATTCAGGATGAAACCTCAAACTACTGAAACACTTCAAGTAATCTCAAATATTTCTGATCTGGATCACTTTGATCACAGGCCTGTTTCCCACAATTTATAAAATTCATCGCCTCAGAAATGAATTCATTAACAAATTTAAAGAAATTTGCCCTTAAGTTGACCTAATTTTCGTGAATCGAATAGTAATGACTGGGTGCTTCAGAGCAGGAGAACGGATATGGGCGGTTTTAATATCGGATCAAAGACCAATAGTAGTTTTAGGAAGACAAGCGTTCTGGCACTAGCAATTCTTTTTTCCAGCCCGTTTCATGGATCGGCACAGAATAACAGAGCGGCGGCCGCAAACGAAAACTGGAATGCAAATGTCGCCCAGCAAAATCTGGATGCAGAGCGAATAAAGGTCGTTGAAGTCGTTGATAGTTATTTCAAACAACTGGAAAGCCTGCACGGTACTTTCGTTCAAACCAACCCGGATAACCAGACAATTGCCGGCAAATTTTATGTGCAAAGGCCGGGAAAAATGCGTTTTGATTACAAACGGCCAAGTCGGCTTCGTATCGTCGCCGATGGCAAATGGCTGGCCATCGAGGACCCGGACACCAATACCTTTGATCGGTATCAGCTCAAGTCAACGCCATTCCGTATGCTTTTAAGGCGTGACGTGAACCTGCTGAGAGATGCCCGCGTGCTTGATCATGCAATTGGAGATAATATTGTAATTCTAACCCTTGCTGATCGATCTCGAAATGCTGGCGGCCAAATAAAATTGTTTTTCACCATAACTCCCGAGTTCCAGCTAAAAGAATGGATTGTGACCGACGCCCAAGGCTTGGATACCAGAATTCAGGTGGCAGACCTTGTCTCAGGTGAAAAAATTAATCCAAGGTTATTCAGAGTCACACCTTTAAAATTCCCCGAAATTAGCGAATAGAAGTAAATAACTTTAAAATACAACAGCGTTTTAGAACTTTATTTCACATTCCGAATTTTTTTAAGATTCTGTTAACTTTTTTGTTGACTGCGATTGAAAGTCTACATCGGAATGCATATCTGATGGGTAAGCGGAGAAGCCCATTATATTCGGTAGTGCCCCCCCCCGTAAGCCGAGGGCTTTTCTGTTGGCGCCCTCTATCCCTCTTGGCGCCGCGCGTATTAACGCGATTAATTTAAGCCCGGCTCTCAGAGTCGGGCTTTTTTTTATGGCTTATAAGTGAACTTTTCTGTAATGAGGTATGGATAAAATTATCCACAAAACGGCCTTGTTTAAATGAAGCTCCGTCTCGCCACCTGGAACATAAATTCCATTCGCCTTCGTTTGTCACTGATCGAAAAATTTAACAAAATCTACCAGCCAGACATATTATGCCTTCAGGAGATTAAATGTTCCGAGGAACAGTTCCCTCTCAGAAGACTCCGCAACATGGGCTTCAATTACATAAAAATAAACGGACAAAAAGCCTACCATGGTGTGGCGACCCTCTCCCGCCTGCCTATTACCGTATTTGATACTCACGATTTGAATGGAACCGGACAGGCCCGTCATCTCGCCGTTGTTCTTGACACGGCGTTGGCGGACCAACAGAATGAGAATCCGGTCAACTTTGCCCCGCTGATTATTCACAATTTCTACGTACCTGCTGGGGGTGACGAACCAGATATTGAAAAAAATCCCAAGTTCAAACAAAAGCTCGATTATCTGCGAGCCATGGAATCCCATTTCAAGGGAAAAAGAAATAAATTGAAGTCTCGAATGATATTGGTTGGTGATTTAAATGTGGCTCCACTTGAAACGGATGTCTGGTCTCACAAACAACTCCTCAAAGTTGTATCCCACACTCCGATAGAGGTTGATCATCTCAACCGGGCTCAAAACTCCCACGGCTGGGTAGATACTATCCGGGAGCATATTCCGCCGGAAAAAAGGCTCTTTACATGGTGGAGTTACCGGGCAAAGGACTGGCGCGCTTCAAATCGAGGAAGGCGGCTTGATCATATCTGGATCACACCAGCTCTAAATGGTGCTGTAAAGAATGTTGTTGTCGCCGAGCAAACCCGCGATTGGGAGAAACCGTCGGATCATGTACCGTTAATCGCCGATCTTAAATTTTGATTTCCCATTCAATGAAGAGAGATTCCGGCATCCGTAAGTTTTGAGCAGAAATCATTCGTCTGTTCCATTTCTCTCGCTATATTTTTCAGCTGCGAAGCAAATCTAATGAATCTTTCATGTATGACTTCGGCAAATCCAGCACCCAGAGATGGGTCCGCCTCGATTAAATGATGTATAAGACTTCGACGAAATTTGAGGGCCCGAACTTCGTTTCTGCAGACAATCGTAGAACTGTAATCTGTTTCAATCAGCATTGTAATTTCGCCGATAAAGGTGCCGGTCGAAAAAATGGGACTTTGGGTAAACGCGGCGGGGCCGCAGATCCGCTCAACCTCACCGGATACTATCAGATATGCCGCGTCTCCTGGTTCATTTGCCTCGGCTACAGTTCGCCCTCCGAGGAAAATGACTTTCTCGCCATTCAAGGCAAGTGTCTTTAGCTGATCTTTGGAAAGTTTTGAAAATATTGGAACGCTGTCAAGCAGCGCTACGGTATCGTCAAGACGCATAATTGCCCCGCAATTGTTATAAATACAGAGCGGAATGAATATACGCCAACTCGTCATCCGCAGAACAAATACTACAGCTTTATAACCAAATGTCCAGATTGTGAATCAAAGGCGTGAATGGCATGTTCACATCCTGTGAAATTCTAATGCTTCTCTAGGGAACCAGCTTATAGCCGCCAGTTTCAGTGATTAGTAATTCGGCATTGGATGGATCTTTTTCGATTTTCTGTCGAAGCCGGTAAATATGAGTTTCGAGCGTATGTGTAGTTACACCTGCATTGTAACCCCACACTTCGTGCAAAAGAATATCGCGGGTGACCACCTTCTCACCGGCTCGATATAGATATTTCAGAATTGACGTTTCTTTTTCTGTCAGGCGCACCTTTGACCCATCATCATCGAGCAATATCTTTGAAGCGGGTTTGAAAGAGTAGGGGCCAATTGCAAATACCGCATCTTCGCTTTGTTCATGCTGACGCAGCTGAGCCCGGATTCGCGCTAACAGAACTGCGAATCGGAAAGGTTTGGTTACATAATCGTTGGCTCCCGACTCCAGTCCAAGAATCATGTCTGCATCTGAATCCTGGGCTGTCAGCATAATTACGGGACTTTTGAAACCGTTTTTGCGGATTATTTTGCAAGCTTCTCTCCCGTCCATGTCGGGCAGACCGACATCCATGATTACCAGGTCCAGATGCTCAGTCTTTGTGCAATCTATTCCCTCGGCTGCCGTATCCACAGATGTGACGTCAAACTCTTCGTGAAGAGAAAGCTGCTCCGTGATAGATTCCCGGAGATCCGCATCATCATCTACAACAAGAATTCTGCGTGCAGTGCTCATATCATGTTTCCTTGAGCAATTTTGTATAATTGTTGCCACAAGATGTAGGCGCGAATCAGTTGATCCGCAATAATCAATATTTGCCTAATTATTTTGCATTTTCACCACGTTGGGTCAAATGGATGTGAACTGATGATTTATAAGGTTAATCGTTTACCGGGTTCAATTTCAAATGGAATTCTCACTATTGGACAAAATCGCATGAAATGCGCGCTCGGCCGTGCAGGATTGACGATCAACAAGCGAGAGGGAGATGGAGCTACCCCGGTGGGAGATTGGATTATGCGAAAAGTCTATTATCGGGCCGACCGGGTATTCAGGCCTTCGACCAGCCTTCCTATCTCGACTCTGAAACCCTGTTTCGGCTGGTGCGACGCTCCCCAGGACAACAACTACAATCGACTGGTACACTATCCCTACCGGTCAAGCGCTGAAGCACTTTGGCGTCACGACTTGTTATATGATATCGTTGTTGTATTATCCCACAATGAATGCCCGCGAATAAAATACCGAGGCAGTGCCATATTCCTGCATATCGCCCACCAGAACTATGCACCCACTGCGGGCTGTATTGCGGTTTCAAAAAGCGACCTTCTGAAGATAATATCAACCGCTCAGAAAAATCAGTTGATTTGCATCAACGCCTGATCCCGGTTACCGGACTCGTCGCGGATTCAGATACAGATCGCTTTCCTGGCGTTCAAGCGCGGGATCGAGATGGCCGTTCTTCATGTCTTTGGCAAGGGAGCTTATATGTTCACGGCAGGATTCATTATATTTCAGCATGGCACAGAATAACTGCAGGATTGCGTTCAACTGGCTGCCGGCATGTTGCTCCAGTATTTTGACTTTCCATTTGCCCCCGAGATCAATTACCTTTCCATCAAGCCAGCCTATTTTCCGGTTGTTTTGATCGAACACTGAATAATCTCCGCCTATACTGATCCAATCATGCCTTATCCTGTAAAAACAGGGTTTGTCGTCGCGGAGCACGAAAAACGAAAATTTTTCCGGAAACCCGACCCATTTGTACGCAGATCTTTCCAAATTAATCATCTGCTCATGATTGGCGAGATTGATGCTGAAGGCCGTTACAGGAAATCCGCCGGCACCATGGGTAAGTTGCAGACTGCGGCCCATCATTAAATCAAGCGTCCCTTTCCAGTTCATGCTGGCGGAAAACAATTTAATGACCAGCCGCCGCTCCATCCCTGAACTCTTTTTCCAGATGCCCTTGCGATAGGCCAGCAAACCAACCCGCTCTCCACCTTCGATGACTTCGCCAATCACATCCATATCCTTGGTGAACTGACGGGATTTGGCCATATGGCGGCTGTGCTGGTAAATACCAATTTCGACACTATTGATGTCTGTAAGCCAGAGATTTACTGTAAACTCCCTATACTCCGCTGAACGTGCCATATTGCCCACCCATTGAATTGCTCGTTTGGATTATCATTAAACCTAGAGAATCAGTCGAACCATTTTGCCACATTTAAGGAATTTCGGGCCAGTGATTCTCTATCAAAGACTGTGGATGAACGACTAACTTATTTTGGCCAAATTAGAATTGAGCATCCCAAATTTCAGCTCTGACGAGCTCCAAATACGGCCGTGCCCACCCTGACGTGAGTCGCTCCGAACTGGATGGCTGTTTCAAAATCAGCGCTCATTCCCATGCTGAGAAAGGAAATTTTGTTGTTTTCTGCAATTTTTCGCAATAAAGCAAAGTGAAGGGCCGGTTCCTCTTCAATAGGAGGAATACACATGAGTCCATCGATTTCGAGTTTGAATTCCTCCCGGCACTGGTTCAGAAACTTATCCACATCGGGCAGTCGAATTCCTGCTTTTTGAGGTTCACCACCGGTATTTACTTGAACGAA
The DNA here is from genome assembly GCA_964461525.1 of uncultured Hyphomicrobiaceae bacterium. Classification (GTDB taxonomy): domain Bacteria; phylum Pseudomonadota; class Alphaproteobacteria; order Rhizobiales; family CAYWUX01; genus CAYWUX01. The sequence goes on from CAYWUX010000004.1 coordinate 114,801, forward strand.
AAGGCGTGGGTGTTTCCCGGATTTTGTCATCTCCTTAGCAATCGCAGCAGCGATTTTGGGCCTATCAACGGTGTGAATGACGTCGAAAAAATCAACGGCATCTCTGACTTTATTGGATTGCAGAGGCCCGATTAAATGCAGTTCAAGATCCGGAAATTTATTTCGTAATTCCGGCCATTTACTCAGCGCTTCCTGGACGCGATTTTCGCCGAACACTCTGTGTCCCGCACGAATAACTGGCAGGATCGAGGTTGCCGGATGAGTTTTGCTGACGGCTATCAAGGTCACGGTTGACCCCTTGCGATCCACAGAATTCGCAGCTGAATTTATTCGATTGTGAACCTCTTCCAACCTATGGCCAGCTGATATCGTATTTTCGTCATTTTGGTTTTCTTTGGTTTCAGACATAATAAATTACACTCATTATGTGTTCACAATTCTCGTCTTAAGGTGATCAGCTGGCTGCAATTGTCTGATTTTCACCAATTTTGGATGTGACCGTCAGGAGGTCACGAAGTCAATTTATCATGATTCCAGGCTTAGCTCACCATTGTCATGATTTTGCAGAAATTAAGGGTGCCAAGTCACAAATCGCCCGATCTGTCTTGACCCCTTCCTTATTTTAGGGCTGATAACCACCGAAATGAATATAGGCGTTAAAAATTCTAATTATTAAAGTAAGGTTGAAAGTCCCGAAGGTTTTTTGTTGACGATTTCAATATTACAGGACACCGATACGTTAACATAAAGATTTCAAACTACAGGATTACAAGAAAACCAGAATGTCCGTGGAACGCTACAATGCAGCCCAGACCGAACCTTATTGGCAATCGGTATGGGAACAGCAGAATCTATTCAGTGCCGAGAACGATTACACCAAGCCAAAATATTATGTGCTTGAAATGTTTCCGTACCCATCGGGACGCATTCACATGGGTCATGTGCGTAACTACACCATGGGAGATGTTGTCGCCCGCTATAAACGGGCCAAGGGTTACAACGTGCTGCATCCCATGGGTTGGGACGCTTTTGGTATGCCTGCAGAAAATGCGGCCATGGAGCGCGATGTGCATCCTGCAGATTGGACCTACGAGAATATTGATGTCATGCGCAATCAGCTTAAGTCGATGGGCCTGTCTCTCGATTGGCAACGGGAGTTTGCGACCTGTGACAAGGATTATTATGCCCATGAACAAAAACTGTTTTTGGATTTTCTCGACAAAGATTTAATTTATCGAAAGATGAGCCGGGTAAATTGGGATCCAGTCGACCAGACCGTGCTTGCCAATGAACAGGTCATCGACGGCAGAGGCTGGCGTTCCGGAGCGCCTGTAGAGCAGCGCAATCTCACTCAATGGTTCCTGAGAATTACTGCATTTGCTGACGATCTCCTGCAGTCACTGGATGGTTTGGAGCGTTGGCCCGACAAGGTGCGCATTATGCAGCGCAACTGGATCGGCAAATCTCACGGACTTGTTATGAAGTTCGCGTTGGAAGGAGACAATTATCCAGATAATTACGGCTTCCTCGAAGTCTACACGACCCGGCCGGACACTATATTTGGTGCAAGTTTCTGCGCGGTTTCTCCAGCTCATCCATTAGCGCAGAAACTTGCGGAAACCGACCCCAATCTTCGAGATTTCATAGCGGAGTGTCAGAGCGTCGGAACCAGCGAAGAAGATATCGAAAGGGCGGAAAAAAAAGGATATGACACCGGCGTTTCGGCGATTCATCCCTTCATTGATGGAAAAAATTTGCCGGTATACGTGGCCAATTTTATTCTAATGGAATATGGAACAGGCGCCATATTCGGTTGCCCGGGACACGACCAGCGAGACCTGGATTTTGCCCTTAAATACAAGCTTGAGGTAACTCCCGTTGTTGTACCGGAGAATGAGGATCCCCATGCTTTTGAAATTGGTGCCGAAGCCTATACCGGTCCCGGCAGACTTGCTAATTCCGATTTTCTCAATGGTCTGGCAGTTGAAGAGGCGCATGAAAAGGTTGCGGATTTATTGACGGAACGCGGTCGTGGGGAACGTCGCATAAATTATCGGCTGCGTGATTGGGGCGTCTCCCGGCAACGTTACTGGGGTTGTCCGATCCCGATAATTCATTGTGACGATTGTGGCGTGGTTAAAGTACCCGATAATGATTTACCGGTCGAGCTGCCTGAAGATGTCACTTTTGACAAACCGGGCAATCCACTGGAACGGCATCCCACCTGGAAACATGTAAATTGTCCTTCGTGTCAAAAACCCGCAATACGTGAAACGGATACATTCGATACCTTCGTCGATTCATCGTGGTATTTTGCGAGATTCTGTGATTCCAAGGCACTATCTCCCACCAATCGAAAAGCGGTCGATTACTGGTTACCGGTCGACCAGTATATCGGAGGCGTCGAGCACGCGATCCTGCATCTTCTTTATTCGCGCTTTTTCGCGCGCGCCATGACCGAAACCGGCCACCTTAACCTCAGTGAACCTTTCGAGGGATTGTTTACTCAGGGGATGGTGAACCATGAGACTTATGTCAGCGATGACAGGGAATGGTTCAGCCCATCAGAAATTCGCATCGAGGGTGACGGCAATACGCGCAGGGCATTCCGCATCGACAATGATCAGGAAGTTCGAATTGGCCCGGTTGAAAAGATGTCCAAATCGAAACGTAATACAGTTGATCCTGAAGATATCCTCGCGCACTACGGCGCTGATACCGCACGTTGGTTCATGCTCTCGGATTCTCCGCCGGAACGAGATGTTATCTGGACGGAAGACGGTGTTGAGGGCGCGGGTCGTTTTGTTCAACGCATCTGGCGTCTGGTCATTGAAATTTCGGCCCTGATTTCGGATCCGGGTCTGGATAAGCCTTCAAAACTTTCTCCAGCAGCAGAAGACCTACACAGGTCGGCTCACAAAACGTTGAATTCGGTAAGCGAGGATATAGAGCAGTTACGGTTTAATCGTGCGGTCGCTCATATCTACGAGTTTTCCAACAAACTTTCTTCAGCCATTCAGAGTATCGGTAAAAATGTGGACAGAGAGTTGGACTGGTCACTCCGCGAGGCCTGTGAATTTATAGTGCAGATGTTTGGTCCAATGATGCCGCATCTCGGTGAGGCCTGCTGGAAAAAACTTGGGCACCAGACATTACTGGCCAATCAAAGCTGGCCGGAGATCGACAAGTCAATGTTGATCGATGAGACTGTGACAATTGCGGTACAGGTGAATGGTAAACGTCGTGATGAATTGACTATTCCGCGAAATGCAGCCAAAGAAGATATTGAGGCTGCCGCATTAAAGCTTGATAATGTCGTAAGAGCCTTGGATGGACGCACGGTTAAAAAAACAATCGTGGTACCTGAAAGGATAGTCAATGTCGTTGTGTGAGTTTGGTCTGAAATTAATTGGCATGACTAAAAATACGACAACGGTTTATTTTGTACCAATCGGTATAGTACTACTGGTGCTTGGAGGTTGCGGATTTCAGCCACTATACGGCGTGTCGTCAAACGGTTTCGACAGTTCTGTTCAGGAGGGCCTCAAGAGGATAGACATCGCCAAGATTCCCGGCCGGGTCGGACAAAAAGTCAGAAATGAACTCATCTATCAAACAACAAACGGAGGTTATCCTTTACCTCCGGAATATAAGCTGGTTATCGCTGTCAGGGAGAGGGTGAACGACGTACTTGTCAGAAAGGATGGCGACTCGCAAGCCAGGATTTATCGGCTGTCTGCTCAATTCAAGCTGTTTGACCAGAGCGGGAAAGTAATCCTTATGAAGGGGCAAAGCACCACTCAGGCACTTTACGATACGCGAGGGAACCGGTCAGCATCAATATTTGCCAACGAACGGGCAAGGCTGGATGCCGAGAACAGAGCGGCCCGTACAATGGCTGATGAGATCAAAACCCGTATCGCTGCCTATCTGGCTACGAGCGCTTGAATTCCAAGTGCGAACAGTTGGACACGTGAGCCAGGTTAAAATACTCTCAAGATGGTCGAGCTAAAAACACCTCAAATAAACAAATTTCTGAATGCTCCGCCTCCGAACATTGAAGCTGCTTTAGTCTTTGGTCCGGACACCGGCCTGGTCAGTGAAAGAAGTCAATTGCTGGCAATGAAATTTGCCGGAAGAGTTGACCCGCCAGGCGACATAATCCGAATTGATGACGAGGATCTAGCCGGCGATCCGGAGCGCCTCGCAGTCGAATTGCAGACCGCTTCAATGTTTGGAGATAAGAACGTCGTGCGTATCAAGGTTTCGAACCGATTGGATGTCGATCTCATTGGCGAGCTGCTGGATCAGGGTAACTTCACCAATGCCCTGATTGTGGAGGGAGGAGAGCTCAAGCGGGGCGTGAAACTCAGAAAACTCTTCGAAAAATCTAAATTTGGCGTAGGTATCCCCTGTTACCCCGATGATAACCGAAATCTAGACCATCTTATCACTGAAGAGTTTGCAAATTCTGAGGTGCAGATTAAACCAGAAGTTAGAGAGCACATTATTGAACTAATTGGCTCAGATCGCGCCCTGTCCCGGTCTGAAATTGCAAAATTGTCTCTTTACGCCGTTGGAAAGTCGCAACTGACGATAGATGATGTCGACCAGGTTATTGGAGATACATCGTCGATCACCATGGATTCCATTGCCAGCGCGGCACTCGAAGGAAAGCTTACTTTGTCGCTTGACCAATTTGATCGATTCATCGCGTCCGGACAGCCAGCATTCCTGGTTCTCAACGCGCTCAACCGCTATCTAATGCGGCTTTACATGGTTGCAATTGAAATGGATGCAGGCCAATCGCTGTCTAGTGCAATCAAAAAACTCCGACCGCCAGTCCACTTCAAGCATGAAAAAGTCTTTCAGAACCAGTGCCGAAACTGGTCGCGGACCAGAATTATGTCCGCCCTGAAACTGGTGCAGGAAACGACATCGCGAACGCGAAAGAACCATCAGCTTGAGTCGGTTTTTGTGGAACGTCTGCTTATGACCCTCGGGCAGATCAAAGCCTGACCGGGCTAGTAACAATCCCACTACCCGCGACGCGCTAATCTCTCTTGAATATCCTCAAACTGTTCCAAGGAATTGTAGCGAATGCGAACTTCTCCCGCCTCTCCCGTCCGCGGACTGATATGTATCACCAAACCAAGCTCTTCCGACAATTCTCGTTCCAGCGCCCTGATATCTGCGTTTTTGCCAATTCTCGATTTCCCCTTGGGAGCAGCGCGCACTCTCTGTATTAGTGCCTCGACGTCGCGGACATTAAGCCGGCGCTCAACAATTTCCCGAGCCAGACTTTCAGCGTCATCGCGGCCAACGAGCGCTCTGGCATGTCCGGCACTCAAACTTCCGCTGCGCACCAGATTCTGCACGGCATCAGGAAGTTTTAACAACCGCATTGTATTGGCCAGATGGCTCCGGCTTTTACCGATTATCCGGGACAAATCATCCTGGGTATAGTTATATTTTTCTGTGAGCTCCCTATATCCCTGGGCTTCCTCAATCGCATTCAGATCTGATCGCTGGACATTCTCTATGATTGCAATCTCCAGAACTTCCTGCTCATTGAGATCACGAACAATCGCGGGGACGGTTTGCAGTCCGGCTTCCTGTGCCGCGCGCCAACGACGCTCACCGGCAACAATTTCGAACTCAAGTTCCGACCCGACGACAGGCCGAACGATCAACGGTTGAATAAGCCCCTTCTCGCGAATGGAACTGGCCAGTTCGTCGAGTTCTTCTTTGATGAATTCCTTCCGCGGGTTGAACGGATTTGTTTTCACCTGATCAATTCCGAGGACCCTTTGTTCCCCTTCAGGAGGAAAGTTGGATCTTCCTTCCGGAACATCGCCTATGAGTGAAGCCAAGCCACGCCCAAGACGTGATGACTGAGAATTATGCGCTCCTAACGCCATAGTTTGTTATCTCCCCGATATTACCCCAGTTTGCTGGGCATCAAAAGTATTCTGATATTACAAAGACTTAAGTTCATGCGGCTCCGAGAATGCGTTCCCTCTGAATCATTTCTGTCGCCAGCATAATGTAGGCCTGGCTGCCGGCACATTTGTGATCATAAAGTAAAATTGGTTTGCCAAATGAAGGAGCTTCCGCGACGCGCACATTGCGCGGAATGACTGTGGAATAAACTTTGTCGCCAAAAAAATTACGCACTTCCGAGGCTACGTCATCTGCAAGTTTTGTTCTCGGATCATGCATTGTGAGCACAACGCCATGGATGTGCAATTCCGGATTGAGGTTTCCCCTGACAAAATCAATGGATTCTTTGAGTTGGGTGATCCCCTCCAAAGCAAAAAACTCGCACTGAACCGGTACGAGTACGGAATTCGCCGCAGTCAGCGCATTGATCGTCAATATATTGAGGGAAGGTGGACAATCAATGAGTATATAGGAAAATCGCTCCATAAGAGGTTTTGTTTGCTCCGACGCCTTCAATGCCATAATGGCATCTCTCAGGCGAAATGCCCGGTTCGGCGCATTATTCAGTTCAGGCTCCAGTCCCGCCAAATCCCGTGTCGCAGGAGCAATAAACAAATTAGGCACGTTGGTCTGAATGGCAGCCTGGGTCAATGTTGCCGTTTTAGTCAGGACATCGAATGTCGATATGGTTCTTTCATGGTCTTCAACTCCGACACCGGTGCTTGCATTTCCCTGCGGATCCAGATCAAGGATTAAAATTCGCTCTTCGACAGCCGCCAAGGCAGTACCGAGATTTATGGTCGTGGTGGTTTTACCAACACCACCTTTTTGATTAGCGACCGCAAGAATACGAAGACCGTCATGCCCGGTTTGAATCCTGCTCATTCTAGCCTCTCCTTAAACGGATCTCAGATTTCTGACCTCAATAACACACCCATTATAATCGATTCGGCTTTGATTTTTGCGAAACTCGAAATGCCAGGATTTCTTCGCTGTTTGAATTTCTTTGTCTGTCTCTTTTCCTTTTGGAAAAAGACCGACCGTCTGTGTCCGGAAAAAGGGCACGGCATAACGCAACAGCTTATCCAGCGGCGCCAGCGCCCGGGCACAGACCACATCTGCGTTGACGACAGTATCCGAGTCGGCAAGACTTGTAATTCGATGATTGTGGATTTCCACAGGGGCGCGCGTGAGTCTCCGGATTTCATGAAGAAAGGCACATTTACGTGCGTTGGCTTCGACGAGATGGACTTTACGGTTAGGCATATCAGCCATGAGAATCGCAACAACAAGGCCCGGAAATCCCGCACCTGAGCCAAGATCTATCCAAATTTTGGCATCCTGAGGGGCAAGTGCCAGAAGTTGCGCGCTGTCCGCAAAATGCCTGGACCAAAGATCGTCGAGAGAAGCCTGCGCTACCAGGTTCTTGACAGCTTGCCAACGCCGCAGCTGTTCCTCATAAAGGCATAGTTTATCCAGTGTTTCACGTGAAACATGGAAGGCTTCAGCGAAATCTTGCTTGGTTTTGATGAGTTCTGACCCACATCGATCCGGTGCCATATCGATACAAACGCTTAATTCAAGCGGATTTCCGGTTTGGTGATTTTTTGACGTGAGCGAGGATCAGCATCAGGGCCGCCGGTGTCATTCCATCAATTCGGGAGGCCTGGGCCAGGGTTGTCGGTTTATGGTCTTCGAGTTTTTCACACAGCTCGTTCGATAAGCCTGAAATGTGCCTGTACGGCATATTCATTGGGATGTTGACGCTCTCATCTCTTCGAAATGCTTTAATGTCAGCATTTTGTCGCTCCACATAAACAGCATATTTTGAATCGACGCGGAGTTGCTCGCAAATTGTGGCCGGCAGTGATTCCAGCTCCGGCCAGATTTTTTTCAAACCTGACAATTCAATACCAGGGAAAGACAGCAAATCAAACGCGGATCGACGTCGGCCATCCTGATTTATCTTAAATCCGAAGGTCGCCACCTCGCTGGGTGTGACGCGCAGAGATTTCAGCGTACGTTCCGCTTCTTTCAATTGATGGGACTTTGCCGAAAATGCTTTCTTTCTTTCCACTTCAACGCAGCCAATTTCCTCGCCAAGCGACGTCAATCGTTGATCCGCATTATCAGCCCGCAATCGCAACCGATACTCCGCCCTGGACGTAAACATGCGATAGGGTTCGCTTACGCCGCGCGTGACCAAATCGTCGATCATGACACCTATATAGGCATCAACACGGCTTATGATGAAAGACTTCCCGGTGCTCTCAAGACAGAGAACCGCATTCAAGCCTGCCATGAGCCCCTGAGCTGCGGCTTCTTCGTAACCCGTCGTCCCGTTGATTTGACCGGCGAGGAAAAGATTTGATACTGCTTTACATTCCAGCGTCGGATACAGTTCACGGGGGTCGACATAGTCATATTCAATGGCATAACCGGGGCGCTTGATAACGGTCTTCTCCAAGCCAGGAATAGTTTTCAAAAAATTGGTCTGGACATCTTCGGGAAGGGACGTGGATATTCCATTGGGATATACGGTGGTATCGTCAAGGCCCTCAGGTTCCAGGAATATCTGGTGATTGTCCCGTTCTTTAAAACGAACGATTTTGTCTTCTATGGACGGGCAATACCGGGGGCCCGTTCCCTCAATCTGACCAGTGAATAAAGGTGCCCGATCCAGATTGTCAGCAATGATTTTATGAGTTCTGCTATTGGTGTGGGTGATATGGCAGTCAACCTGCGGGACTGTTATTTCCCTGGTCAGAAAGGAAAATGGTACCGGCGGATTATCACCTGGCTGAACTTCAAGTTTATCCCAGGCTATTGTATTGCCGTCAAGTCTCGGGGGCGTCCCCGTTTTCAATCGGCCCATCCGCAACCCGAGATTGTACAACCTCTGTGACAGCGCGATAGCCGGCGCCTCTCCGACCCGGCCGGCCGGCGTTGTTTTATCACCTATATGGATTATGCCTCTCAGAAATGTTCCGGTCGTCAATACCACCGAACCCGCACGATAGTGTTGGCCACTATCAATAACAATGCCCACAGCCCGGTTGTGATCCATAATGAGATCTTCAACAGATGCTTCGATTACTTCCAAGCCGTCCAGATCTGAAATGGCATTCTGCATAGCCAAGCGATAAAGTTTTCGGTCGGATTGCGCGCGCGGGCCTTGAACAGCAGGTCCTTTCGACCTGTTAAGCATGCGAAACTGGATGCCTGAAGCGTCGGCAACTTTACCCATCAATCCATCGAGCGCATCAATTTCACGTACCAAGTGCCCTTTTCCGAGACCCCCAATAGCCGGATTGCAGGACATCTCTCCGATCGTGGCGAACTTATGTGTAAACAGGGCAGTCTTCGCTCCCAACCGGGCCGCCGCCGCCGCTGCTTCACAACCGGCATGTCCGCCGCCTATTACAATAACGTCAAACTTTAGGGTTTCTGTATTTGGCATGGTATGTATCAGTTCAGGCGTTTATTCACCGGCTGGAACAACACTGGAATAAGGTTGAATTTATTGGGAAAGCCTGCAAAATATTATCTCTCTTTGCGATTCACGTCAAAACATCTTCATAGTAGATATAGGGCTGACTGACAACTCAACCGTTAATCCGGCCGCCCGGTTGCGCGGGCATGTGATATGTTTCACGTGAAACAAGCCATAATGGCTCTGCTTGCCACCTCACTTCCCAATGCAGAATGATCCGAATAGCTGATCCAGAATTTCCTCCACATCCACACGCCCGGTTATGCGTCCGATTGCAACGGCAGCGGAACGCAAATCCTCCGCCCGCAACTCAGGGTCTTCCAAATCGCCTTTCAGATATTCATCCAGGGCTTTGGCACATAGTTCCAGAGATTGGCGGTGGCGGGCACGCGTTATCAGCGGCTGTTCGCCAAAATTAAGGCGTTCAGCCGCATTTCGGGCAATTTCAGTGATCAGATCGTGCAATCCTTCTCCCGTCAAAGCAGAGATACATAAATTGTCATTACCGAAAGCTCTAGAACCCTCGAATTTATCAACTTTGTTGTAGACATACAGGACCTCCCCTTCAAAATTTTGAAGATCCTTTGGAATTTCACTCGAAAACAGGTGCTCCTGTGCTTTAGACAATTCAGTGAGCCAGATAATAAGATCCGCTTCAGAAGCTCGCATCAATGTACGCCTAATACCCTCCAATTCAACCGTGCCTCCGGTGTCTCGAATACCTGCGGTATCGGAGACAATGACAGGATAGCCATCGAGATCGAGGTGAACTTCAATTATATCACGCGTCGTCCCGGCCTCTTCCGAAACTATGGCGGCATCGCGTCGGGCAAGGGCATTGAGCAGACTAGATTTTCCGGCATTTGGAGGTCCGGCGATTACAACCCGGAATCCCTCTCTCAGGATTTCCCCCCGATGTCCGTCGTCCAAATGCCGTCGTATCGCCGAAAGCAGCGCCTCGACCTGAGGCCTGGCTTGACGTATAACCGCTTGTGGAACATCCTCCTCATCCGAGAAATCAAGTCCCGCCTCGGTCAGTGCCGCGGCTTCGATTATTTTCCCCCTCCAGTTTTCATAGATCTGGGCGAGTTCGCCAGTGGACTGTCTCAGGGCTTGTCTTCGTTGCGCGTCAGTTTCTGCATTAATGAGATCTGCCAACCCTTCGGCTGCCGTGAGATCCATCTTACCGTTATCAAACGCTCTTCTAGAGAATTCACCTGGTTCGGCCAGTCGGCATTGATCCTGGTTTGAGAGAACCTCCAACATTCTGGCGACCACCGCCCGGCCTCCGTGAACATGAAACTCGCACAGATCCTCGCCCGTATAACTTTCGGGTCCCGGAAACCACAGGACCAATCCGCTATCAATTACCTCACCGGTTGCCGGATCCTTAAGCTGATGGAGATTGGCCACACGCGGCTTAATAACACTGCCGGCTAATTTTCGGGTAACATCACCGGTTCTGGAGCCGGAAACCCTTATGACCGCTATACCCCCAATTCCGGGTGGTGTTGACACCGCATATATAGTTGCTTCTTTATTCAAGGCATCGGACTCCGTTTTCGAATGAACTTGCCGGATTGACAATTGAAAAGGACCACTATTGAAAAGGACCTTACGTCTATATCGATCTTTCTTCTATAATGTACACCAAACGACACCGGTAGTTGATTGGATCGCCAAAGCCCGTCTCTCCTGGAAACCTTAAGCCTGGAGCCATTCAGTATGTCCAAAAATCGCCTGTCCGAAGAAACCAGCCCCTATCTCTTGCAACACAAGGACAATCCAGTTCATTGGTGGCCCTGGGGAACAGACGCGCTTGAGGAAGCTCAAATTACCAACCGGCCAATACTTCTGTCCATCGGATATGCGGCCTGTCACTGGTGTCATGTCATGGCTCACGAAAGCTTTGAAGATCAGGAGACAGCTGATGTCATGAATAAATATTTCATCAATATCAAGGTGGACCGGGAAGAGCGTCCCGATATTGATACGATTTATATGAAAGCCCTCCATATGATGGGACAACAGGGAGGATGGCCGTTGACCATGTTCCTGACACCGGACGCCAAGCCATTTTGGGGTGGAACATATTTTCCAAAGAATGCACGTTTTGGACGAACCCCATTTATTTCCGTTTTGAGGCAGGTAGAAAGAGCCTTTCAGGAAGAAAAAGAAAAGATTGAATACAACACGGAAAACATTATAAGGCATTTGCAACCACCTGAACCCAATCTGGACGCGCGCAACATCAACGAAGTCCTCATTAAGGAAGCCTTTCAACACCTGCAATCAATTGTGGATCCCGTGAATGGAGGTATTCAGGGAGCGCCGAAGTTTCCCCAAGGTTCGTTTTTCTCTTTCCTTTGGCGGTCCGGATTGAGATTTGACGATCAAAAGGCTCTTGATGACGTGGTCAATGCCCTGGTTCACATATGCCAGGGCGGCATTTATGATCATCTCGGCGGAGGGTTTGCGCGGTATTCCGTCGACGCGAAATGGCTGGTCCCCCACTTTGAAAAGATGCTTTACGACAATGCTCAACTCCTGGACCTGATGACAGAGGCGTGGAGAGAAACGGGTAATTCATTGTTTGCCAAGCGAATCGAAGAAACTGCTGAGTGGTTGTTGCGCGAAATGATTGCTGAGGGTGGAGGTTTCGCATCATCGCTAGACGCTGACTCTGAAGGGGAAGAAGGCAAGTTTTATGTTTGGTCGCACGAAGAAATTTTAAAAGTACTTGGCCCCGAAGATGGCAAGTTTTTCAGCGAAGTCTATGATGCTACGCCTTTCGGAAATTGGGAAGGCAAAGTAATTTTAAACCGATTGAATAAGTTGGAATATCCCAATGAGGCCCAGGGATCGTCTCAGGAAGATCGTCTTGAACCGCTGAAAGCCAAGCTTCTTGAAGTTCGAGACGGCCGGATACGCCCGGGTTGGGACGACAAAGTCCTTGCTGACTGGAACGGGCTTATGATTGCCGCCCTGGCCCGAACTGCCAGCGCTTTTGATCGCAAAGACTGGCTGGATGCCGCCGTTAGGGCATACGAATTTGTTGCTAACACAATGATTGTCGAAGGGCGTCTTCGCCATGCGGCACGCAAAGGTAAAGCCGGCACTCCTCCTGCCACTTCCAGCGATTATGCCAATATGATCTCCGCTTCTCTGTCCTTGTTCCAGGTGACGGGCAAATCCCGATATCTCGACCAGGCTGAAAAGTGGTGTGAGACGCTGAACCGCCACTATTGGGATCAAACTCATGACGGTTACTTTTTTGCAGCTGATGACACTGCCGACGTCATAGTGCGAACCAAGGATGCCTTCGATGACGCTGTTCCTAATGCCAACGGCGTTATGATTTCCAATTTGACGGCACTTTGGCTTTTGACGGAAAAAGAGAGCTATCAACAATATGCGGACAAAATTCTTCGTGCCTTCGCGGGCGATGTTGCCCGCAATCTCGTCTCGCATTCGGGCCTTCTTTGTTGCGCCATGGAAGCGCTTCGCCCCGCGCACATTGTGATTGTCGGACGCGCCAGCGCGAAAAGCAAAGATGACCGATTACAAAAGGCGTTCCAGAAAGTGTCCGTTCCCGGCGCTGTCATTCAAACCGCTGTTGATCCTGCAGCCCTCGCACTGAAATTTCCTGCGATTGACTTGAAGGACGACCAAACGGGTTATGTTTGCATCGGTCCAAAATGTTCGGCTCCCGTCCATGACTGGCAAACATTGGTCGAAACGATAAAAAAAGAACGATCAGTTCATAAATAGTTAATGCCTTGGATGCTTCTTTAATAGAGGTTCAAAATTCTCCTTGTGGCCTGTGAATA